>CBDBDB010000007.1:0-396191 GCA_965203495.1 Candidatus Multivorans sp. | reverse complement strand
GCTTCGCGCGGACGTTGGAGAAGGAAGCGCGGTGGCTCTGGAACAACGTCTCGCAGCAGGGCGAAGAACCTCCGCACCGGGCGTGAACCCGCCGCGGAGGCCGTCCTGGAATCGTTCCCTGAACCCGAGAACTCGGGCGAGACCCGTTCAGCCCGGGAGAGCGGCGGCGCCTCCCCGACGGGAAAGCGGGTTGTTCGGCACGAACTCCTGGCCCTGTCAGGACGAGGCCGCGCCAGAGCCCGGAGGGCACACGATCGTGAACTCGAAGGTGTCGGGGATCACGAACTTCGAGTTGGTGGGAAACGGCGGCCCCTTGATGGCCGGGGTTGCCTGGGTCACATGGGTGAGGTTCATCGTGGCCACGATGTTCACTGGCAGGGAGTGGTTGTTGGCACTGCTGCACCAGGTTTCGTTGGCCCGGATCTCGAAGGTGAGCGGGCCGGCGGCGGTTATCTTGATGCCGTACTCTGTCTGCCAACCCTGACCGACCTTGGATCGAAGGCTCGTCCGCGGCGGGTTGCCGACTTCCGGAATGTAGAATACCCGCCTGAGGCTTAGAACTCTCCTGTCCGCCGGACGGCTACTTATGATTCCCTGGTGGCCCAATCTTGCATCGGTAGTACGTATGGGCGACGGGATCGTCGTGAAGTGGCCGCTTCCGTTCCCCCACAGGTCGATGGTCAGGGTGAGGACGCCAGTGCCGGCGGGCCGGACGACGGCGCCGCCTTTCTCGAGGCGTACCATGGTCCCCGTCACCGGGTTCACAATCGTCGCCACGAGGACCGTTCCGCCGTCGCCCAGCTGACACGAACTGGTCAGGCGGCTGTAGGTCGGCTCCGCGGCCGTTCCACCGGTGGTGTAGCCGCACTTGCGGAGCGGCGCGAGCGGCTTCTTCGGCAGGATGTTCGGCAGGATGCCGACGCGGCCGGTCGCGGTCTCCTTGAGGTAGACGGCCCCGATGCCGGCGGTCGTCTTCACGCCGTCGCCGGCGCTCGCGATCCTGACCGCATCGTCCTTGAGCGCCTTGTGGACCTCCTTGTCGACGAGAAGGCCGACCGCCGAGTTTTTCTCGTCGGTAATCCAGAACCAGCCGCCGTCCATGACGGGGCCGAGCTCGAAGGAGCTCTTCTCCGCCATGCAGGCGAGGCCGTTGTTCTCGCTGAACAACGCGCTGACCATGCCGTCGGCGTTCGGCGTGAGTTCACCGGTCCGGACGACGCCGCCGCACTGGCTGAGCCAGGTCACCTTCTTCGTGCCCTCGGTCGACGTGGCGATGAATCCGCTGGAGCCCATGTAGTGCGAGAGCGCGTGGGTGCAGCCGGTGCAGGTGGTCGTCACCTGCGCGACCGCCGTCGCGGGAATCGCGCAGAGCGCCAGAACAATCGAGATGTACTTCATCAGCTTCATTTGTCCGTCCTTTCCTTGAGGGGGCTTCCGCCACCGTTAGTCAGGGGCACTTCAGATTGAGCTGTTTCCGGTTCGAGCCAGGGCGCCAGGACCCGGTTCGGACCGTCGCGCGCCTACCGCGGGTCAGAAGACGCCTGGCGTCCGACCCGCCGTCACACGCCTGCCGCGGAGGCCGGCGGGAAGACCGGCGCACCCGTACCCCGGGCGCCGATGCAGCCTCGCGCCTGCGCGCGCTGCCAGACCCGAAGGAAGCAGAAAGAGGGAACGAGGGGCGGGACCGCAGACCGGCCCGCACGCAGCCCGGCCGCCGGCTGGAGATCCGCCGAACTGCCGCTTCGTCGGAAGACGCTTCAGGAATTCCGGGGGGGGGGGGGGGGGGAGGTAAAGACCGCTCCTGGCGACAGAGCACGGTTGCGCTCGTCTCCACCCAGTCATCCCGACCTGCCCGTGCTCGCTCACGTCCCGCTCGTACACGAGGCATACTGCCACAGGCCGCCCAAGAGAAACAAACCGAAGCCGTGCGCCCGCGGCCCACCACCCGCCGACCAACACGGAAGACCCTCTACGGGACGGAGATCACGATCTCCTCGTCGTCGGCCGTCGCGTGCTCGAAGGGCTCGCCGTTCACTTCGATCGTCGCAACGGCCACGTTGCTCAGCGTGAGCCGCACTTCCTCGTCGGCCGCCACGGTCAGGGACTCCCCCTGAACGCGCAATTCGCTGACCGTCCGCTCTCCGTCCACGTAGACGTCGACCCGACTCGTCCCCTGGAACTCCATCGTGACCCGCAAGGCACGCTCCGACAGCGGATCGGTCAGCGGCAGCTCCGGCGCCGTCTCGGTCACCGGGGGCGCCATGGTCTCCACATCCTCGCCGGGATCCCGGTCCATGCAGGAAAACCAGACGATCGCGACCGCGACGGCCGCCAGACCGACGAGAACCGCCGCCGCCCGGCCGATTCCCGACGTCGTCCTGGCGCCGTTGGCCGCTTCGTTGGAAGGATCCCACTCGCCGCCCGCCGACGCAGAGAGGAAGAAGTTGAGGACTTCGTCCGGATCGAGCCCGACGATCCGTGCGTACTCTCTCAGAAAACCCCGGACGAAAACGGAAGCGGGCAGGAGGTCGAGACGGTCCTCCTCCAGCAGCTCGAGATAGCGGATGTTGATCTTGCTGGTTTGCGCGATCGTCTCCAGATCGACGCGGCGGACCTCGCGTTGGCCGCGGAGCCACGAGCCGAAGGACTCCCGCTCGCGCCCAGTCCCGGCCGCCTGATCCCACCCTGACGCCTGACGTTCCTCAGGCGCCTCCTGGCCGTGCTCGCTCATCTCGCCGCCGCTGCCCTGACGTGGCATAGCTCTCCGGCATTGTACTCCGTGAAGAGGCTTCCCCGGCGGCGCCCCCCCCCTGCACGCCTGGCGCGGCTGATATCATGGGCGATCACGTTGACGCACCGTTGCCGCGGGCCCGCGGCCGCGCCGCTACGGAATGAGGATCCCCCGAAGCACCCAAGACAGCCTGGCGCGAGGCGACATCGACGCGGTTGAGGCGGACTGGCTGGCCGCGATCGAAGGCGAGATCGAGGTCGAGCAGTTCCTGACCATCGCCAGGGGCCTGGTCCGACTGGGTGAAGAGGATCGCGTGGGAACGCTCCTCGAACTGCTGGACGATCAGCTGCGAGAACGCGACATGTGGGCCGCGCGTCTGGATCTCGTCCGCGGCGCCGCGCACTACTTCGTGCGCGGCGGACAGGTCTACGACACCGTTCTGGACACCTTGCGCGAGCTCTACCGCGACCGCGAGTCCGACCTGAACGGTCTGCTCCGGGAACTCGCCCTCGATCAGGGACGGGGGCACGCGAACAAGCTCTGGGACAAGGTCGACCGGCTCCGCAACCTGCTGGCGTTCCAGCCTGGCGACATCGTGGAGATGGACGGTCGAGGCGCCGGGCGAATCGCCGAGGTCAACATGCCGCTCCACGTCTTCAAGGTGGACCTGGAGAAGGCCAAGGGAGTGTCGGTCGGCTTTCGGGCAGCCGGAAAGATGCTCAAGCTGTTGCCCGAAGGGCACGTGCTCCGCCAGAAGCTGGAAGAACCGGAGAAGCTCGAGGCGCTCGGGCCCACCGAGCTGCTGGAACGAACCCTGAAGAGCTACGACCGGCCGCTGACCGGCGCCGAAGTCAAGGCCATCGTTGTCGGCATCGTCCCGGAGCGCCGGTGGTCGAGTTGGTGGACCAGCGCGCGGAAGCAGCCGCAGGTGCTGTCGTCCGGCGGCTCCCGGCAGACCTACCGGTGGCTCGAGGCGAGCGACGCGGAGGATTCGCTGTGGAGCGAGTTCCAGGCCGCGCCGGACCGCGAGAAGGTCGGGCTCCTGCAGCGGGCGGCCAACCAGTCGCAGGAACTCCGAGGACGGATGGCGAAGGCGCTCGATCGCCTCAGCCGCGCCCTCGGGGACGCTCAGCCCGCGCTCGCCTTTGAAGTCCGCTACGCCCTCGAGCGCTTCGGCGCGGAGCCCTCCTGGCCGGCCGAGGATCTGCTGCGGCGCCTGTCCGATCCGTTGGAGTTCTTCGACTCGCTCGAACAGCGCGCCGCCCGTGAACAGGGCTACGCCCTGCTCCCGTCCTGCCGGGACGACTGGCTCGAGGTGCTGGAACGACGCTTCCTGCTGGAGTCCGACACGAAGGCGATCGACGCGATCGCCGCGGTACTGGACGAGGAGACGCTGAGCCGCTGCGCCGCTCGTGCCCAGATCCAGCCTCACCGCACTCCGGCAGCCTTTACCTGGCTGGTCGAACGGGCCGCCTCCGAGCCGTCGCTGCGACAGGGTCGGCAGAACCGGCTCCTGAACCTGCTGATCCAGGCGCTGCGGCACGATGCCTTCGGACCGTTCCGGATCCGCATCAAGGCCCTGTTCGACTCCGGCGGCACCGCGCCCAGGCTTCTTCCGGAACTGACCCTCGACGAGGCCCGACAGGCCGATGTCGCGATTCGTCATGCAGCGCTGGAGGACTACCGGCGGGAACCGCTGCTGGCGGCTCTCCACTTGAAGTTCCCGGACCTTCAGGCGGACGCGGACAGCGGCAGCCAGGAACTCTACGCCCTGCCTGCCTCGATCGAAGCGCAGCGCAAGAAGCTGCGGAAACTTGTCGAGAAGGAGATTCCAGCCAATCGCAAGGCAATCGAGGAGGCGCGCGCCCTGGGCGACCTGCGCGAGAACTTCGAGTACAAGTCGGCGCGGCAACGCCACGAGGTCCTGACCGCCCTGGCGACCCAGCTGCAGCAGGACCTGCAGCGCTCGACGCCGATCGACGTCGCGAGCGCGGCCTGCGACCGCCTGCGCATCGGCAACCGGGCGACACTGGAGTCGGACAACGGCGAACGGCGCAGTCTGGCCATCCTCGGCCCCTGGGAAAGCGCGCCGGAACGGGGCATCATCTCGTACGAGTCGGACCTCGCCGCCCGTCTGCTCGGCGCGGCGCCGGGAGCGCGCGTGGAACTGGACGGCGAGACGTTCACGCTGCGCGCGATCGAAGCGCTTCCGCCCGGCGGTCAGGCGCCTCGCCACCGCTTCCCGGCCCGCTCGCGGGCCCCGACGTGTCCGTGAGTGCTACACTTATGGCGAAGTGTCTCTAGCTCTCGAAGAGGTGCGGCGAATCGCCGAACTGGCGAGACTGCGGATCTCGGCCCGCGAGGAAAAGGCGTTCGCCAGCCAGCTCTCCGAGATCGTGGACTACATCGACCGACTCCGGGAGTTCGACGACGGCACGGCTTCCTTCGAGGACGCCGAAGCCGCCAGCGACGATGCAGACAACGACCTTCCCCGGTCGGCGGACGCGGCAGACGGCGGGCTGCTCGACCAGTTCCTGGACAACGCGCCCGCAACGCTCGACCGCTTCCTGCTCGTGCCGCGGGTCAAGGCGACTCCGAGCAGCGACGAGTAATGGAACCGACGACCGCGGAGGGGCTGGCGGCCGCGATCCGTTCCGGGGAACTGAACGCGGTCGACGCCGTCGAAGCGGCGTTGGCCCGCATCGACGAGGTCGACGGCGCCGTTGGCGCCTTTCTCGAAGTCTGGAGGGAGGAAGCCACGGAACGGGCCGCCGACATCGACAGTCGGCGGGACGGAGGACTGCCCCTCGGTCCGCTCGCCGGCGTGCCGACGGCCCTGAAAGACAACCTGTCCCTGGCGGGGCACGAACTGAACTGCGGCTCGCGCATCCTGGCCGGCTACCGCGCGCCCTGCACGGCCGGCGCCGTCGAGCGCCTGCTGGCGGCGGACGCCGTGCCCGTCGGCCGCGTGAACATGGACGAGTTCGCCATGGGCTCGTCGTGCGAGAACTCGGCCCTCGCCGCCACGCGCAACCCCTGGAACCTGGCCATGGCGCCCGGCGGCTCGAGCGGCGGTTCGGCGGCCGCGGTCGCGGCAGCGGAGGCGCCGCTCGCATTGGGATCGGACACCGGCGGCTCGATCCGACAACCGGCCTCCTTCTGTGGCGTGGTCGGCGTCAAGCCGACGTACGGCCGCGTCTCACGCTACGGTCTGGTCGCCTTCGCCTCCTCGCTTGACCAGATCGGACCGCTCGCCCGGAACGTGCGCGACGCGGCCCTTGCGCTCGGCGCCATCGCCGGATCCGACCCAAGGGACGCCACCTGCAGCGAAGCGCCGGTGGACAACTTCCTGGAACGAATCGAAGAGGGCATCGAGGGGCTGAAGGTCGGCGTCATCCGCGAAGTCGCGACGTCGGCGCTGGAGGCGGACGCGGCACGCGGCTTCGAAGGGGCGCTCGAGGCGCTCGCGCGGTGCGGCGCCGAGCTCGTCGAGGTCAGCGTCCCGTTGATCGAAGCGGCAGTCGCGACCTACTACGTGCTCGCCAACAGCGAGGCCAGCGCGAATCTCGCCCGGTTCGACGGCTGCCGCTACGGCCGCCGCGCCGCCGGCGCCCGCTCGCTCACCGAGATGTACACCGACAGTCGAAGCGAGGGCTTCGGCCCGGAGGTCAAGCGCCGGATCATCCTCGGGACCTTCGCCCTGTCCTCGGGATACCACGACGCCTACTACGGCCGCGCGGCGCGGATCGCCGGGGCTCTGCGCCAGCAGTTCGCCGAAGCCTTCGAGCAAGCCGAACTGCTGGTGACGCCGACCAGCCCCGGCGGCGCCTTCGGACTCGGCGAACGGGTCGACGATCCGCTGGCGATGTACCTCTCGGACGCGTTCACGACGCCGACCAGCCTGGCCGGCATGCCGGGCATCTCGGTCCCCTGCGGTCTCGACAGCCGGGGCCTTCCCCTCGGGCTTCAGATCCTGGCGAGCCCGTTCGCCGACGCCGCGGCGCTGCGGGCGGCCCGGGCGTTCGAGCGGGAAACGGGTTTCGCGTGCCGGCCGGCGGCGGTCCCATGAACGTGCCGGCCTCCCTCGCCGGCGCGGTCGTCCTTGCCGCGCTCCTGCCCGCGGCGAGCGACGCGGCCACCAGGCGCATGGCCGTACCGGAGATCGGATCGCCGAGTCCGGTTGCGGTGATGACGGCCTCCGGGCGGATCCACATCGAGGCGAAGCCACGGCGCAACGAAGGTCTGCTGGCGTTCGCCGAGCGGCTCTGCGGCAACGCCCGGCACGCGTCCGCCGTGAGCCGGGCGAACGGAGACGTCCGCCGGCTCCGCCGCGGCGTCCGGTACAAGGTACCCTTCGAACTGCTGCCCGCGGAACGCCAGCGCGCCGTCGTTCGGGCCTTGCTGCCGAGGGATCGGGCCACGGCCGACGGTTGGCGGCACCGTGTCGCCCCCTCCGCCCGCGGCGCCAGGGCGGAGAGCCTGTGGAGCATCGCCGCGTGGTTCACCGGCTCGGGCCGGAACCACGCGGCGCTGCGGCAGGCAAACAGCCTGACCAGCAGCGTCATCAGCCCCGGTCAGTTCATTCTGGTCCCGCGCGACATGCTCACGGAGCCTTGGTCCGGCATGCTGCCCGCCGCCGCGGCGGCAGCCGCGGCGGACTCCGGGGCCGGTTCCTTCATTGGCGATGGACCCTTCGTCCGCTACGGCTCGGACGATCAGGGCGGTTACGCCACCTACCGATTGAAGGCCGGCGAAGCCCTCTACTCCAGCGTCGTCATGCGATTCACCGGGCGGCTTCTCGCCGACGACGTGAAGGAACTCGTCGACGAGATCAGGGAGCGCAACCAGATCCGCGACGTGCGCGACCTGCCGGTCGGCTACGAGATCGACATTCCGCTCGACCTGCTCTCCGCCCGCTGGCTGCCGCCGGATCATCCGCGCCGCCAGGAGTGGGAGGCGCAGCGCTCCGCGTCCGAGCAGATCGAGAACGATCTGCTGGCCCTTGACCTGGACGGGGTCACGGTGGTGCTCGACGCCGGCCACGGCGGCCGCGACACGGGGGCGCCGGTCGGCGGTCTGTGGGAGAGCGTGTACGTATACGACATCATGCTGCGGACCAGGAGGTTGCTGGAGAGCCGCACCGCCGCCACTGTCGTGCCGACCACGCGGGAAGGCGACGCGTTCCGCATCCGGGACGCCGACCTGCTGCCGCATTCCCGTGGACACGCAGTGCTCACGAACCCCCCATACCGCATCGACAACGCGGCGGTGGCGACGAACTTCCGGTGGTACCTGTCGAACTCGGTCTACCGTCAGCGCCGGGCGACCGGCGCCGAGCCAAGTCAGGTGATCTTCATCTCGATTCACGCGGACTCGCTGCACCCGTCGCTGAACGGCGCCATGGTCTACATTCCAGGTCTGGTCGGCATCACGAACAACTACGGGAAGTCGGGCAGCGTGTACCACTCCCGACGCGAAGTCCGGGCCGAGCCCCGCGTCTCCTTCACGCGAACCGAGCGGACAACCAGCAAGGGCCTGTCGCGCGACCTCGCCGAGCACCTGCTCGACAGCTTCCGAAACGCCGATCTGGGCGTTCATCGCAACAGCCCGATCCGCGACCGGATCTGGCGCGGCCGCCGCGTCTACGTGCCGGCGCAACTCCGCTTCAACCGGATACCGGCCAAGGTCCTCCTCGAGGTCTGCAACCTGAGCAACGATCAGGACCGCCGCCTGATCAAGACCCGCGCCTGGCGTCAACGGGTCGCCGAGGCGATCGTGGACGGCATCCTGTCCTACTACGGCGTGCCCGGCGCGGGGGTCGAGCGCAGCGTCACCGCCGGCAGTTGAGGGCGCCGCCCCGGCACGGCCGCGACGATCAATAGCGGCGCATCAGCCCGACGACGACCCCTTGGATGCGGAGTCGATCCGCGGCGACGTAGAGCGGCGCCATCTGCCGGTTCGCCGGCTGCAGCCGGACGAAATCGCCCTCCGGAACGTACCGCTTGAGCGTCGCCTCTCCGTCGATCAGGGCGACGACCACCTGCCCGGACCGGGCCTCGTCCCGCTCGGCGATCACCACCAGGTCGCCGTCGCAGATGCCGTCGTCGATCATCGAATCCCCCTCCACTTCGAGGACGTAACGCCGGCCGGACGGACCGCCCTCGAGCAGGTGCTCCGGCACCGCCAGGTCGTCGATGCCCGGCACCGCCTCGATCGGCCGGCCGGCCGCGATCCGGCCATGAAAGGGAACGGCATTCGCTTCCGGACGTCGGCCGCGCAGCGTCTTCTCCGTCAGTTCCAGGCCGCGCTTCTGATTCCAGCCGCCACGCAGATAGCCCTTCCGCCTCAGGATCTTCAGGTGCTTGTGGACGGTGCCGTAGGACCGGTAGCCGAAACGGCGGCGGATCTCCAGGTGAGTGGGCGCAATGCCCCGCATCTGGCGGAACTCGCACACGAAGTCGAGAACCTGCTTCTGCCGCTCGGTCAGGAAGTCGTCCATCGGCAGTCCATGGCAGCGGCGCCAACCGCGTCGAAGGCGCCGTGTCCGGCCTCTGACGCCGCCTCGCCAGAGAAGCTGGCGGCGACCGTCTCGATGCGCCGCCATTCTACGGCGCAAGCGTCCCGCGCCGCAAACCCGGCGCAAGAGAACATGGCGGACAACCGGCGCCTGGCCGACCGTTGCTCCGCCCGCTGGCCGCATACACTACGCGCCGATGTCGGAGCGCCTCGAGCAGCACGAACTCCAGAACGGCATGCGGGTCGTTCTCCACGAGGAGCCGAGGCTGCCGCTGGCGGCCGTGAACGTCTGGTACCACGTCGGTTCGAAGAACGAAGAGACCGGCCGCACCGGTCTGGCCCATCTCTTCGAGCACATGCTGTTCCAGGGATCGGCGAACGTGTCCGAGAACGGCCACTTCGAGCACGTCCAGCGGGTCGGCGGCGTCGCCAACGGCTCGACCTGGTACGACCGCACGAACTACTACGAGACCCTGCCCGCGAACCACCTGGAACTCGGCCTCTGGCTGGAGTCCGACCGCATGGGCTTCCTGCTCGAGGCGCTGACCGAGGAGAAGTTCGAGAACCAGCGGTCAGTGGTCATGAACGAGCGCTTGCAGCGCGTCGACAACCAGCCGTACGGCCTGGCCGGGGAACGTCTGAGCGAGATCCTCTACCGACGCCCGAACGGCGTCAGTCACCCGTACGCCTGGCCGGTCATCGGCTACATGGACGATCTGGAAGACGCCACCCTCGACAGCGTCGAGGACTTCTTCCGTACCTGGTACCGGCCGAACAACGCGGTCCTTACCGTGGCGGGCGCCATCGACCGCGAAGCCGCTCTCGAGCAGGTCCGGCGCTACTTCGGCGAGATACCGTCCGGCCCCTTGCCGCCGCCGCCCGCCGTCGAGCCGGCGAGCGAGATCGGTCCCCGCGGCGATGCGCGGGAGATCCACGAGGACTCGGTTGAACTGCCCCGCTCCTGGTCCGCCTGGTGCCTCGAAGGCTACGGGAGCGACGACTGGACCGCCGGCGAGTTGCTGGCGACGATCCTCGCCTCCGGGAAGACGAGTCGGCTCCACCGCGACCTCGTCCACGAGCGCCAGATCGCGCAGTCCGTCTCCACGGTCATCCTGCCCACCGAGATCTGCGCGACCTTCGCCATCGTCGCCACCTGCCAGAGCCGCGAGCCGGACCCCTTGGCGAACGTCGAGAACCTCGAACAGGCCGTGCTCGAGCACGTGGAGACGATCCGCTCGACCGGTCCGACCGCGGAGGAACTCGAGCGGGCGCGGCGGCGCCTGCTCCTCGCGCACCACGACAGCAGACAGAGTCTCGCCCTTCGCGCCGACCGCCTGTCCTGCGCGGCGACCTACTTCGGGGATCCGTCCAGGATCTTCTCCGAACCCGAGCGGCTGCTCCAGGTCGACGCTGAACAGGTCCGGGACCTTGCGCGGCGCGCCCTCGGTCCGGACCGTCGAGCCGCCGTCATCGTGACGCCGAGGACGTGACCGCGAACGGACGACAGGCGCTGGACCGCGGCCGACCGCCGGTTCCCGGCCCCGGCCGGAACTGCTCCTTCCCGACTTTCCAGGTCGAGGAGCTCGCATCCGGCGCCCGGCTCTGGACCCTCGACGTTGAGGGCTGCGGACTGGTCACCGCCCTGCTGATCGTGCCCGGCGGCAGCGAACTCGACACGGCCGAGCGCGCCGGCCTCGCTTCGTTCACGGCGGGGCTGCGCGGCGCCGGCACGAGGAACCGCGACGCGCTCCAGTTCGCCGCCGCCGCGGAGGATCTCGGAACCGCCATCTCCACTTCCTGCGACTGGGAGAACGCGGCCGTCGGCGCCACGGTCGGCGCGGACGACATCGCCGCCGGCCTGGAACTGGTCAGCGAAGCCGCGGCGGAACCGGCTTTCCCTGGCGAAGAAGTCGAGCGCCGCCGGCGACGGCGCCTGGCCGAGATCGAGCGGCGACGCAGCGACCCGTCGGCGCAAGCCGGAATCGCCTTTGCCCGCGCCGTGTACGGCGCCACGCCCTACGCCCGCTCGGCGATCGGCGACCGGACAACGACCGAGGCGATCACCCGGGACGACATCGCAGGGTTCCACGCGCGGGCCCTCGCCGCGGGCTCCTGCCACCTGATCGCGGTCGGCGAACTCGGTCGCGGCCGTGCGCGACGGGCGATCGAGAAGACGGTCGAACCCCGGCTCCGGCGCCACGCCGGCCGCTTCGACGCCGCGGTGGAAACTCTCGAACCCGAACCTCCCTCGCCGCCGGCCCGCCGCGTCGTGGTTGTCGACCGGCCCGGCGCCGCGCAGACGGAACTGAGAATCGGCCACGCCGGCGTCCCGCGCCGTCATCCCGACCGCGTGCGGCTCCAGGTGGCGAACTCCATCCTCGGGGGCAAGTTCATCAGCCGGCTGAACCTCGTTCTCAGGGAGAAGCACGGCTACACCTACGGCGTCTGGAGCGCCTTCGACTTCCGTCGCGGCCCGGGCCCCTTCGTCATCTCGACCGCGGCGGCCAACGCCGTTGCGGGCGACGCCTGCCGGAAAACGATCGACGAGGTCGAGCGGATGTGCGCCGAACCGCCGGGCGCCGCCGAACTCGACGACGCCCGCAACTACATGGTCGGCGTCTTTCCCTACACGCTGCAGACGATCCAGGGCCTTTCCTCCCGCCTGCGGACGCTCGCCGCCTTCAACCTGGAGCGCGACGAGATCGACCGCTGGCCTGAACGGGTTCGCGCGACTTCAGGCGAAGACGTCCTCGAGGTCTGCCGTCGTCACCTGGCGCCCGAAGCCCTGACGATCGTCGCGGTCGGTCCCGCGGACGAGCTCCTGCCCCAGCTTGAAGAGCTCGGAGCGACCGAGGTGCGGACGGCCGGCTGAGAAGCGGAGAAACGCCGCGTGCGTGGTATGTTCCGCGGCTGTTTCCACACTCGGGACTCGCTCCGGGGAGAACGGACCGAGTCCAGGGAATCGCGAAACGCGCGGGCTGCCGGGACGAACTCGCAACGCCTGCGACGGGAGCGTCGATGCAACTCGAGAACTCGGACCAGATACGCAACGTCGCCGTCGTCGGACACAACGACACCGGCAAGACGACACTGCTCGCCGGCCTGCTGTGCACCGGCGGCGTCTTCAACCGTCAGAACAGGGTCGAAGACGGCAACACGGTGACGGACTTCGACGACGAAGAGGTCCGGCGCGGCATCTCGATCGGCCTCGCCGTCTGCTACACGCCCTGGTCGGTCGGGTCCGCGCGCCACAAGATCAATCTGATCGACTGCCCCGGATCCGGGATCTTCGTTCACGAGAGCAGTTCCGGCATGCGGGCGGCGGACGCCGCCCTGCTGTGCGTGAACGCGGCTTCGCCGACCCAGGTCATGGCCGAGAAGACGTGGGACGTCGCGGGCGAGATGGGGCAACCGGTGATGTTCCATCTGACGAAGATGGACCGCGAGAACATCGACTTCGCCGGCTGCATCGCGGAACTCCAGGAGAACTTCGACCGCATGGTGCTGCCCGTCCAGATCCCGATCGGCGTCGGCAAGGACTTCTCCGGCGTCGTCGACCTGCTGAGCCGCAAGGCCCACACGATCGAGCGGAACGGCGCCGGGCGGAGCCGGGCGTCCGAGGCGCCGGCGGAACTCGCGGACCAGATCGACGACTGGCGCAACAGGCTGACCGAAGCGGTAGCGGAGAGCGACGACGAGCTGATGGAGGCCTACTTCGAGAACGGCGATCTGACCCACGAACAGTTGATCCAGGGGCTCAAGGCCGCGATCAGGTCCCGCGCCCTGTTCCCGGCAACCATGTCGTCCGGCGGCCAGGGCATCGGCGCCTCGGCTCTGCTCGACGCGATGGTCCAGCTGCTGCCCTCGCCGGCGGAAGCGCCGCCGATCCCGGCGTCCGATCTCGGCGGCGAGCCCGTGGAACTCGACCGGGGCGACGGAGCGCCGGTCAGCGCGATCCTCTTCAAGACGATGAACGATCCGTTCACCGGCCGCATCTCCCTTCTTCGCGTCGTCGCGGGCGCCATGGATTCCGACACGGTCTACTGGAACGCGGGGCGCGAAGAAGCGGAACGGTTCGGCCACCTGATGCACATGCAGGGCAAGACCGGCGAGGATGTCTCCCGACTCGTCGAGGGCGACATCGGCGGCGTCGCCAAGCTGAAGTTCAGCGCGACCGGGGACTCGATCACAAGCCGGGAACGTCCGGTCAAGCTCGATTTCCCTTCGCCGCCAGTCGCCGCGATCTCGTTCGCGATCGAGCCGAAGACCAAGGGCGACGAAGAGAAGATCGGCGAAGCCGTGTCTCGCCTGGTCGAGGAAGACCCCAGCCTCCGCGCCGGCCGCGACCCCCAGACCGGCGAGTTCCTGCTCTCCGGCGCCGGCCAGCTCCACGTCGAGATCGCGGTGTCCAAGCTGAAGACCCGGTCGAAGGTCGAAGTCATCCTGCACCCGCCGAAGGTGCCCTACCGGGAGGCGATCAAGAGGACCGCCGTCGGCCACGGCCGGCACAAGAAGCAGAGCGGCGGGCGCGGCCAGTTCGCGGACTGCACGATCACGATGGAACCCGTCGCCACTCCGGAGGAGTACGAGTTCGTCGACGAGATCTTCGGCGGCGCCATTCCCCAGAACTACCGCCCGGCGGTCGAGAAGGGCCTGCTGGAAGCGGCCAGCCGCGGCTACCTGGCCGGCTACCCGGTCGGCAACTTCCGCGTGCGCCTCCAGGACGGCAAGTACCACGACGTCGACTCGTCGGAGATGGCCTTCAAGGTCGCCGGCTCGCTGGCCTTCAAGGACGCGATGGCGAAGGCGGCGCCAACTCTCCTCGAACCGGTCATGAAGGTCGAGATCAACACGACCGAGGACTTCATGGGCGACATCATGAGCGACCTCTCTTCCCGCCGCGGCCGCCCCCAGGGCATGGAGGCCAAGGGCGCCGCCCAGATCGTCAAGGCCACCGTCCCCATGGCCGAGATGCTGACCTACGCCCCCGCCCTCCGCTCGATGACCCAGGGCCGCTCAAGCTTCACGATGGCCTTCTCCCACTACGAAGAAGTCCCTCGCCAGATCCAGGAGAAGATCATCGCCGAAGCGAGGCGCGAAGACGAAGAGCACTGAGAGCCCGTGCCGTCATGCACGGAGGGCGGCTACCGTCCCGTTGAGCGGCCGATTGGTCGGCCCTCTCCTGCTCCGAAGATATCCCAGCGGTTCGACCCCCTACAGACCCGCCAGCCGAGGATCGAACTCGCTCGCTACGGTCTCTTCGAACGCCGGAGAATCCGCCCGCCACGTCAGCCTCGCGGTCCGCTTCGCCAGCTTGGGCGCCGCGTAGACGTAGCGCTGGTCATACGCTCGGTAGATCGCCTCCATGAACTTCTCGATGCGAAGCGGACTGCCGGTCTCCGGCCAGTCCGCGCGAGCCTGCCGGGCCGCTGGGTCGACAAGCGCCAAGGCCAGCGCCTCGTAGCGCGAGATGTCGTTCCGCACGCCGTCCCGGCCGGTCAGACCGAGAAGAACGTCGTGGTAGCGGACGATGGACTCCGAGACGGTACCGTCCGCCCGAACGGCGATGTCGTTCGCCGCGACGCGTCCAGCGGCGTCGGCCTTCAGGAAGTGCGCGGCCTCGGTCGCCAAGGGTCCTTCCGGATTGGCGCGAATGACGTGCAGGAAGCCGTAGACGAGGTTGGGGTATGCGATGTGCAGGTTCGTGCAGTCGCCGACCGCCTCTTCCATGCGGTTCGTCAGATTGCGGAAGGCGTTCAACGTGCCCTTGATCGATACCGCCACGCAGGGACCGATGCCGTCTTTCGCGACCACGACATCGACGTCCTTCGTCTTCAGGCCACCCAGAACGGTCAGCTCCCCGCCCCCGCCGCGGGTGGGATCGTGAACCAGCGTCGCGACGCCGCCCCGGGCCGTCCGCCCCCGCACGGCAAAGGGCGGTCGTGGAACGATGTCGTCGGGGTGAAATCCGCCCTCCACGACGAGCCGGCATGCGACGTACCAGTGCAGGGGCCTGATGTGAACCTGGCTCTGGGACTTCCCGGGAACCGCAACGAAGGCGCGAAGCGCATCGGCGCCGCTGATCCACCTGCAGGGCTCAGCCACGGTGCCGCCATCGACGCAGAATCTCGACGCCCTCGCGAAGATTGCGTTCGTCATCGGCCTCCAGGTCGCCATTCAGGTTGACCAGCACGTTGAGGGCTTCTCGCGGTTCCAGCTTCAACACGCCACCGCCCAACGGGTGGCCTTCCACCTCGCAACTGAGACGGGTGAGAGTCGTCTCCCATCGCCGGCGGAGACGGGAAGCGGCAACGCCTCTGACCTTCAGCCGGACGCCATGGACCGCGTTCGTACAGGTGCAGAGGGCCTGGTTCTCCACCAGGGCGGGTCCCTCTCCGCTCATGTACGAGAGGAAGAGGTCGGGCACGGACACATGGGACACCCTGTACCAGGGGGTTCGGACGCGACACTTGTAGCGCTGCCTGACTTCGATTCCGCGCGGCGAATCCAGGTACTGGCTGACCGCATCGGGAAGCGGCTTCTCGGCGTCAAGCGCGAGCAGGAAGTTCGGCCGATCGTCCGTTCTCCAACGGGCAACCGTTTCGTCGGTAATCGCACCGGCCTGCAGTTCCCGGCCGCTCCGCACCGTTGGGCGGAACAGCTTCCTGGGGATTCCCAGTTCTCCCGCTTCGGATGGGCGGAGGTGAAAGAAGTCGTTGGCGCCGGAGACATAGCCGATCCCTACATCGGCCACGCGTCCGAGCGAGGTCGTCAGGACGGAGTTTCTGCACCCTTCGTAGGCGTCGCGAATCCGGTTCGGCAAAAGCATCGGCCGGAGCCGAGAGCCCCAGCGACGCCACTCCCGGACCGTCACCTGAGTGTCAGCCATCGGCGGTTCTGGCCGGAATACGAAGCGCTCGTGGAGCGCGAGGTCGAAGTGGCCCGTCCTCCCCCCAAAACCCTCGGCGTAGAGCAGCCAGACGTCCTCGGACAGGTCCGCGAACAACTTCCGCCGGACCGCGACGAGTCGCACCTCGTCGAAGTGGCTGGCCAGCCAATCGAGTACCGGCGCCGCGTACGGCGCGTGACCGATCTCGGCAGGCACCACGAACGCCATCCGACCACCGGGACGAAGCAGAGAAGCCGTCACGATCAGATACGGCGCCCACGACGACGAGAGCCCCGATAGCTTGGCGCCCAGGGAGGCGCAGAGTCTCCGAGCCTGTCGTCGCGTCTCCCCACTGAACCGCTGGTAGCGAATGAAGGGCGGGTTACCGGCCGCGCAGTCGAAGCGCTTTGCCGTCGACGCGGCCCAGTCGAAGAAGTCGGCACGCTCCACGGTTCCGCGAGGCGCCGCCTCGGTCGCACTGGACACTGCCGTGGCGTCGCAATCGACACCGGTGCTGCGGGGGTGCAGCGCGAGAAACCGACCGTCGCCGCAGGACGGGTCGAGCAGGTGTTCGTCCGGGCGCCGAACAGCCCATCGGACGAGCGCGGCCACCGCCTCCGGCGGCGTGTAGTAGGCCCCGCGCAGCTTCTGTTCGGCTTCCTGCTTCTGCACGGCGACCATCGGACGAGTTGCGCGACGCGAACGTCTGCAAGCCAAGAATACAACCGCGTGCTCAGCCGAGACCCGCACGGGACGCGCGAATCCAGCAGCGGCTCGGTCTACCAGTCGATGGAACGAAGCTCGCCGTTGACGTCTTCGACGCTGAACTGCTCCGCGTCAAGGTCCAAACCCATCCAGTCCAAGGTCTCCTCGTGCTCGGGATGGTCCTTGTCCTTGAGGATCCCCAGTCCGTGAAGCTCGGCCCCATCCGGCCTTCCGCTACCGAGGCTCGAGTCGCAGGCCCGCCGTCGTCGTGACCTTCGTGCCGCTCGGGATGTCCTCCGTCACGACGCAGTTCACGCCGATGAAGACGTCGTCGCCGATCTCGATGCTGCCGATCAGGCGGCTGCCGGCGCCGACGAAGACGTTGTCGCCCAAGGCGGGCATCTCGTCGAGTCGACGGCCGGTCGGCGCGCCGATCGTGACCTGATGAAGCAGTGTCCCGTTGCCGCCGATGCGCACGCCGTTGCCGATCACCAGGCCGACGCCGTGGCTGATGAACAGGCCCGGTCCGATGCGGGCCCCCGGCGCGATGTCGACGCTGGTCAGAAACAGGGACAGCCGGGCCAGAAACGGCCCCAGGACCGGCACGCCGCGGCTCTTGAACCAGTGCGCGATGCGGTGGAGCACGACCGCCTGGTAGCCGTTCTCGAACAACAGCGACTCAAGCACGTAGAAGGGGAACGGCTTGGTCTTGATCGCGCGCAGCCGTCGCGTGTCCTCGCGCAGGTTGGTCAGCACGCCCGGGCGCCCCCGGCGCACCCCGGCGGCGGCGCCATCGGCGCCCGGAGGCCCTCGATCACGCCGCGGAGCTTGGCGATGACGGCGCCCTGGTTGCCGCGGAAAAGTTCGCGAAAGAAGGCCAGGAAGAGACCCGCCGAGAGAAACAGGAGGAACGAGCACCACTGCAACGGCCCGCCGTAGCGGCGCGCGAACAGCGCGGCGCTGCGGCCGTTGAAGAACGTACGCGAGGCCCGATAGCCGCCGACCGTCCGCGCCACCATGTGGTACAGCACGGCGCGGTGTGCGTAGTAGCAGCGGTAACCGCGCGCCTTCATCCGCATGCACCAGTCGGCGTCGTCCAGCGCGAGGTGGAACAGCGGATCCCAGAGACCGATCTCCTCGACGACGCTCCGACGCACCAGCATCGCGCAGCCGTTCACGTAGGGAACTTCCTCGTCGCGGTCGTACTGGCCGCTGTCGACCTGACCTTCGCCGCGCTCCCGGGTCATCGACTCGCGAAAGCGGATGCGGCCGCCGGCCGACCACAGCCGGTCGCGCTCGCCGTGGTAGAGGATCTTCGGACCCACGCAGCCGATCCCGGGATCCGCCTCCGCCACCGCGACGAGTTCGTCGAGGAAGTCCGGCGCCGCTTCGATGTCGTTGTTGAGCAACAGGAGGTAGTCCACTCCGCGCTCGACGGCAAGCTCGATCCCCCGGTTCATGCCGTGAACGACGCCCTGGTTCTCGTCGACGCGGATGCTGATCACGCCCGGATGCGCGGCGGCGACCGCCTCGGACGAACCATCGCTGGAACCGTTGTCGACGTGGATCAGTTCGCAGGCGGGATACGTCATCGCCTCCAGGCTGCGCAACGCCTGCAGCGTGATGTCGCGGCCGTTGTAGTTCAAGACGATGGCGGCGACCGTCGGCGCCCGCTCGCTGCCCCGCATGCGGGGCAGCGTAACGCAGCGGCGGCGGTCGCCGCCGGCCGCGCCAGGCGTCGAAGCGGAACAGCTTCCGGGAGAGCTGACCTCACGAGAAACACATGCCGTCGGCGTTACTCAAGCGCCCAGATCCAGGCCGGCTTCGCCGTTACGCGATCCGGCAACTCCGGCGGAATGCCGTCTCGACGGAGCGTGAGCAGAAGCTTGCGGGCATCGGGAAACGCCTCGCCCGCCGCCTGGAGAGCCCGCAGTTCCCGTTCAGCAGTCACCGGATCCGACGCGTCGGCGCAGACCTGAATGAGCTCGCGACGCCCATCCGCGGAACGAACCAGGAAGTCGACCTCGTATCCTTGTGGAGTTCGCACGTAGGTCACGTCGAGCCGCCTGCGGTCGAGTTCGACCAGAACCGCCGTTTCGAGGGCATGGCCCACGTTCGCCCGCCCAGCGCGATCGAAGAGCGGCATCAGACCCGTATCGACGGGGTACGTCTTGCGCGGGTTGACCATGCGCTGCCGTTCCGAGCCCGACTCCATCCACACGACGCGGACGAGAAAGCAGTCCTCCAGGTAGCCGAGAAACCGATGCACCGTATCCCGCGCGATCGCGAGTCCCTGGGACTTGACCGCGGCATGGAACTTCTCGACGCTGAACAGACTGCCGGCGTTGCCGAGCAGCTGCCTGACCAGCCAGCGCAACCCGGTGACGTTGCTGACGCCGTGGCGCTCCACGACATCGCGCAGAATGGCCACGTCCACGTAGTCCCTGAGCAACTGCTGCCTCGAGGCGGCGTCGAGGCCTTGAGCCTCGGGGAATCCGCCGGCGCCGAGCCAGGCCGAAAAGGCTCGCTCCAGGTGCAGCCGCTCTTCGCGAGCAAGCCTCTCCGGTTCACTCGGAACGGCGATTCCCTGGTGGAGAAGAGCCTCCTCGAAGCTGAAAGGATGGATCAGTACCTGCCACGCGCGACCGCGAAGCGCCGTGGCGATCTCTCGGGACAGCAACGCCGCCGACGATCCCGAAACGAACACCTCCACTTGCCGGGTGTCGAGCAACCGCCGCACGAAGCGTTCCCAACCCGGCACGAGGTGAACTTCGTCGAAGCACCACATCGCCCCCGCGCCGTCCGGTCCCGAGGGCGTGAGTCGGTCGTACTCGTCCAGGAGGAAGTCCAGGTGGCCCGTCTCCAGGCCCGTCAGGCGATCGTCCTCGAACGACAGATAGGGCGCATGGCGCGGCGCTTCGCCTTCCGACGTCCGCTCCCTCCTGAGTTGGTGAAGAAACGTCGTCTTGCCGGCCCTCCGCATCCCCACCACCGCGGTTGCTTTCCCCGCGAACCGCGTACGTCCTCTCACACGCCGTGGCGTGCGAGGGGCAAGCGAGCTTCGCAGCGACTCCGCGAGCAGCTCGGAAAGCACCTGTCGTACGTGAGTCGACGCCGTTTCCACGACATTCTCCTTCCAGGAGGGAGATTATGGAGGGGTCTTCTCCTTCCCGCAAGGAGAAATCGCGAAAGCGGAACCGAACTTGCCCCCGCGCCAGTCTGCAAGAGTTCATCACCTTCGCTCGTACAGGAGAGCCGCAAGCTCGCATCCGGGGGCTCAAACAATGCGGACGTTCGGCGCCGGCAGAATGAACCTGCCGCCGCCGCGGCGGAATTCGGCCTGCTGGGCGAGGATCTCCTCCTCGAAGTTCCAAGCCAGGAGCAGCACGTGATCCGGGAACGGTACCTCCAGAAGACGCTCCGGCGCGACGATCGGTATGTGGGAGCCCGGCGTGTAGCGGCCCTGCTTGAGCGGGCTGCGGTCGGCGATGAAGTCGAGCAGTTCGGGGCCCACGCCGAAGAACTCGAGCAGCGTGCTGCCCTTGGCCGGCGCGCCGTAGCCAGCGAGACGCCCGCCGGCCGCCTTGAGGCCGTGGAGGCAGTCCATGACCTCCGCCTTCAACCGGCCGACGCGCCCGGCGAACGCGTTCCAGGCATCGAGCCGGTCGATGCCGAGCCGCCGTTCGACGGCCAGGATCTCGTCCACGCTTCGGTCCACCTCGCCTTCGCCCCGGCGCATCACGGTGGCGCGGAGCTGGCCATGGTGGATCGGCAGCCGTTCCGCCCGCACGACCTCCATGCCGTGGTCCCGGAAAAGCCGCGTCATCGGGCCCAGCGCCCAGTAGGAAACGTGCTCGTGGTACACGGTGTCGAACGCGAGCCGATCGAGCAGATCGACCAGGTAGTGCGCCTCGAGCACGAAGGCGCCGCCGGGCGCGAGGACCGCGTCGAGACCGGCGACGAAGCCCGAGAGATCCGGTATGTGCGGGAACGTGTTCGTCGCGGTCACGAGTCTCGCCAAGCCCCGGCGATCCGCGATCTCGCCCGCCGTGTCCGCACCGAAGAAGCCCCGGTAGCGCGCGATCCCGGTGTCGCAGCCGAGTTCGGCGAGGTTCTCGGCGGGGTCGACGCCCAGGGTCCTCGCGCCGCGCTCGCGGAAGCAGCGGAGGAGCGACGCGTCGTTGCAGCCGATGTCGACGACGAGGCCGCCGTCGGCGAGGCCGTGTCGGGCAGTCAGCGTGGCCGCCAGGTCGTCGAAATGGGCCCGCAGGGTGTCGGAGGCGGAGGACACGTAGAGGTAGTCCGTGAACATCGCGGCTGGCGGCACGCGCTCCACCAGCTGGACGTGGCCGCAGCCGCGGCAGAAGCCGACCCGCAGCGGGAAGCGCGGTTCGGGGCGACTCAGATCCTCGGCGCTCGGGAACTTGTTGGCGAGCGCCGTGCTGCCGAGGTCGAGGAAGGTCTCGACGCTCGCCGCGGCACAGACGAGACAAGCTGCAGTCACCTGACCCCTCGCACGGATCCGGCCGCAACGTCAGCCATGGTGAAACGGAGCGACAAGCTGCGATCCGTGAGACTCGTGGCCGACGGGCAGTTCGTACAGGTCGGCCAGCGCGGCGCGGACCGCGGCCTGGCGATCGGGCGGCACGACAAACAGCAGGAAACCGCCGCCGCCGGCGCCGCAGAGCTTGCCTCCCAAGGCGCCGGCCGCCATGGCCGCGTCGTACCAACCGTCGATCAGATGCGTCGTGATGGCGGCCGCGAGTTCCCGCTTCAACCGCCAGCCCTCGTCGAGGAGCCGGCCGATGCCCTCGACGTCGACGGCGCCGGCGCCGAGTTCCCGGTGCAGGTCCCTCGCCTGGTCCCGCATCCTGCGCAGCGATTCCAGGTTCGACTCGGTGCGGTCGTCCTGCTCCGAGAGGACCACGCTCGCGTCCCGTTGATGTCCGGTCCAGAACATGAGCACCGAACGGAACAGTTCGCGCAGCCGGTCGCCGGGAATCCGCAGGTGCTCGACGGTCACGCCGCCGTCCGGCTTGAACGACAGCAGGTTCAGCCCGCCGTAGGCCGCCGCGTACTGGTCCTGCTTGCCGATCCGCGCGCCCAGCGCGTCGATCTCGATGTGGCAGGCCTCCTCCGCCAACTGACCCGCCGAGGCGCGCTCGCCCTTGTAGGAGTGCAACGCGTTCAACAGGCCGACGGCAAAGGCGCTCGATCCGCCGAGGCCGGTGGACGCCGGCACGTCGCCCACGGTCGAGATGTAGACCGGCGGGTCGACGCCCACGAAGCGAAGACACTCGCGCGCGATGTTGTTCTCCAGTTCGTCGATCCGCTCGACCTGCTCGCTCCGGGAGTAGTTGACGCGGACCGGCTCGAAGAACAGCTCGCTGTGCCGCTTCACCGTGACGTAGACGTAGCGGTCGATCGTCGTCGAGAGCACGGCGCCGCCTTCGCGTCGATAGAAGGCAGGCAGGTCCGTGCCGCCGCCCACGAGGGACACCCGCAACGGCGTGCGGGTGACGATCAGGCGCGAACCGTCCACGTCAGCGAGGGTTCCCGTCGCCTCAGCCGTGCCGGAGGTCCCAGTCGTACGGAATCCGGTCGGTGAAGGGATCGAGGCGCTCCATCTCGCCCGGATCGTGCGGCTCGGTGGCGGCGTTCGCCATGATCGCCTGCCTGTCGCCGTACGCCTTGTAGCCGTTGGCGATCCCCGGCGGGATCTGGACCAGAACGTAGTTGTCCTCGCCGAAGAAGACTTCCTGGAGCTCGCCGCGGGTCGGGGAGTCCTCGCGCAGGTCGTACATCACGAGCTTGGCCCGGCCGCTGATCACCGCGTTGTTGACGGTCATCGACCGGTGGATGTGCCAGGCCTTGATCGTTCCCGGCCAGGCGGTCGAGAAGTAGATCTCGCCGAAGCCGAGAAAGTGCTCGTCCGTGGCCTTCAGCATGTGCATGATCTTGCCCCGCTCGTCGACGATCTGACGAAGCGGAACCACCTTGACGCCGTGAATCATCGTTCCTTGTCCTCGGGGTCTGCTTCGCCGGCGCCTGCGGACCAGCGCAGCGATCCGTCCAGCCGCCCCGAGTCGAGCAGCCGCTCGAGCCAGCGCAGGCGAACGAAGCGCGGGTCGCCGTGAAGCGCCGCGTCGAGGCCGATGCGGCGAAAGTCCTCGATCAACCGCTTCGCGCCTCCGGCCGCGTCCCGGAACTCGAGGTCCGGAAACGCGCGGGCGAACTTCTCGAACGAGGCGCGGTAGGTGCGCCGGTCGGCGCCGGGCTCGCCCCGCACCTCGACTTCGCAGCCAGGCACGAGATCGGCCGCGATCTCGGCCAGTTCGATCACTCGGTGGTTCAGGTGGTCGGCGCCGGTGTTGAAGGCCTCGTTGTGGACCGCGGAAAGCGGCGCTTCGAGCACGCGGACAAACGCCTCCGCCACGTCCTCAATGTGGACGACCGGCCGCCACGGCCTGCCGTCGCCGTGGACGACGACGCGCCGGTTGGCGAATGCGGCGCCGGCCAGGTCGTTCAGCACCGTGTCGAAGCGCATGCGCGGCGACAAGCCGTACACCGTGCCGTTGCGCAGGAAGGTCGGCGAGAAGCCGTCGACCGCCAGTTCCCGGATCGCCTCCTCGCTCCGGACCTTGGACCGCGCGTACAGGGTGCGCGGGTCGAGCGGCGAGGTTTCGTCCACCGTTTCCACGCTGGACTGGCCGTACATGATGCACGACGACGAGAACAGGAAGCGGCGCGCGTCGGCCGCGCGGGCCAGCTCGGCCAGGCGGACGGACGCACGGTGGTTGATCTCGTCGGTCCAGGTCTCGTCCAGGTTGCCGATCGGGTCGTTCGAGAGGGCGGCGAGGTGGATCACGGCGTAGAACGCGCGCAGGTCGGCCGGTTTCAGGTCACGGATGTCCTTGCGGATCGACGGAACCGGCGCAGAGTCCGCCGCGATCGCGCAGTCGTCGAAGTAGCCCGTATCGAGCCCGACGACGTCGTAGCCGCGCTCCATCAGATACGGCGCCATGACCGAACCGAGGTAGCCGCGGTGTCCCGTCATCAGGACGGGACGACGGGGTGAACTCACCGTGAAGCGCCTCCCGCCGCGGCAGCCGAAGCGGCCGGACCCGCCTCGCGGGACTCGTCGTCCGCGGCCCGCCGTACGAACGGTGATCCGAGAAGTCGCGCAGCGTGCGCCAGCAGCGGCTCGCTCTCGGACACCAGGCCGAACGGGCAACCCGCCGCGTCCGCCGCGCGGCCGTCCCGCTCGTCGTCCCCGAGGAACGTCGTGCGGGTCAGATCGAGGTGATGATCGCGCTGCGCCTGGTACAGCATCCCCGGCGCCGGCTTGCGGCAGTCGCAGCCCTCGTCCCAGCCGTGGGGACAGAAATAGATGCCGTCGATCCGTCCGCCCGCGGCCTCCGCGTCGCCGCGCAGGCGGCGATGGACCGCCTCCAGGTCGTCCAGCGTCATCCGGCCGCGAGCGACCCCCGGCTGGTTCGACGCGACGAGCACCCGCCAGCCGGCCCGGTTGAAGGCGGCGAGCGCCTCGCGGGCGCCCGGCAGCCAGCGCAGGTCCTCCGGCCGGCGGACGTACTCCGCCCGCGGCGGACGGACGTTCAGCACGCCGTCGCGGTCGAGGACGATCGTCGGCGTTCGGGCCAGGAACGCCTCGGTCAGCGGCAGCCGCTCGTGGCCGCCAACGCTGTAGTAGCGGTGCTCGCTCCAGTAGGCGTGCAGCTGCCCGCGCGCCGCCAGCGCCGGGTAGACCGCCTCCTCGAACAGCTCCTGACGCTCGGGAAGGAGGGGCAGCACCGCCGCCTTGCGGAGGATCGCGTAGCTGATCTCGACGCCGCTGAGCCCCGGAGTCGTCCGGCCCCGGTCGAAGACGGTGACGAAGCCGTCGTCGCCCACGATCACGCTGTCCCGGGTGTAGCCGTCGCGGTTCGCGTAGACCGTGATCTGGGCGGCCGCCCCGGAGTCGACCCAGGCGCGCCACATCCGATCGAACCGCATCGGCCAGTAGTTGTCGCAGTAGAGGAGCAGGAACAGGTCATCCAGGGCATCCGCCGCGTCCCTGACCCGGTGCGCCGTCAGATCGTCCGGGGCGGTCACGCGATGGCTGATGTCCATGCCGTAGGCCGAGCCGTCGCCGAAGTGGTCGATCATCGCCTCGGCGCGATAACCCAGCAGCAGCAGGACGCGCTCGAAGCCCTGCTCGCGCAGCATGTCGACGACGTAGCCCAGGAACGGCTTGCCGTGGAACGGAATCAACGCCTTGGGCAGGGTATCCGTCAGCGGCGCCAGGCGGCCGCCCCGGCCGCCGGCCAGGATCACGGCCTGGGTAGGTCGGGAGTGCATCGTGGGCTCGTTCGTCGGCGCTCGAAGCGCAAGCCGAAGCCGCGCGCAGGCGAGACTACCAACGACCGAGCACTACCCGAGCGTCGCAGCCGCCCCCGCACACGCCGGGCGGGATGCCGCGTGCGGCCGCGAGGCGGCGCCAGGCCGTTCGTCCTCCGCAACCGTCAGGCTCGCTACCAGCGGATGGTTCCGGAGAGTTCGAGTCGGACGTCGGGCGAGGCGGCCTGTCCCTGTTGCCGCTGAATGCCGAGGGCGAGAGTGGTGTCGGCGTCGAGGGCGTAGCGGGCGCCGAGCAGCAGATTTCCCTGTCCCTGCTGGCCGAGCGACAACTGGCTGTAGGGGGTCAGCACGCCCAGGGGGCCAAGCCAGACGGCGGCGAAGCCGTAGCCGAACTCCGCCTCCATGCGGCCTTCGGGCCTGGCGGCGGCGCCGCGTGTCCAGACCGCGGTCGATCGTTCGTCGAACATCCCGCGATGCCGGTCTCCGCCATCCCCCCAGGACGGCGCCACGCTGAGGTACGCGCCTAGACCGTCGGCGGCGGGGTCGAGGCGCAGCACAGCGCTGACCGCCGTCTCGTCCCGGTCCTTCTCGTGCGCCACCAGCGTCCGACCGCGCAGTTCCATCGTCAGGCCGCGTTTCCCGCTCTGCCAGATCAGGCTGGCGCCGACCTCGACGCCGGCGCCGGCGACGACGTCGCCGCCGTCGTGGCGGACGCCGGCCTCCAGTGCCGGAGTCAGCGTACCGCCGCCTTCGAGCGTCCGCGCGTACGAACCCTCCAGGGCAAGCCGCAGCCGGTTCGTGTCCACCGCGAGCTTCGCCAGACCCTCCTTCGCGTCGGTCTTCGCCTCGGACAACGAGCCCTCGGCCCGGACCGCGAAACGCGTCGTGCCGCCGGCGACCCACTTCGGACTCGCAGCCACCACCAGACGACCGCCGACCGACGCGTTCGACATCGACAGGTCGGTCGAACGCGACGCGCCGCCGTCCAGCTCGATGCGGATGTCGCCCCGGCCCAGACCCAGACTCGCCCACAGGTTCGAACCGTCCTCCCGGAACCACGCCGCGTACGGATGAACCGTCATCATGTCCACCCGGTAGAGGCTGTCGATACCGAGACCGTCGACGTCCGCGGCCCGCGCCTTCGTGCTGCCCCAGGAGTGCGACAGCGCCGCGCCGAGCAGCAGGTCCGGGCGGAGCCGGAAGTCGGCGCCGACGTGGGCCGAAGACAACTGGCCCGTCCACGACGCGTCGTCTTCCGAACCGGAGAACGACACGTCCTCCGCGCCGCCCCAGATCGCCGCCGTGGAAGCAGAGCCGCCGGCGCCGCTGTCGTCGCCACCGCTGCCGCCCAACGGCAGGCTGAAGAACGCCGGCCCGCCCAGCGTTCCGCGAAGCTGCCGGTCCGCCTGGTCCGGCGGCAGGTGCGGATCCCGCCAGCGGCCCAGGTCCGGCCGTCTGGACGCCATGCCCGACGGACCAGGCAGCCCGCCGCCGAACAGCGACGCCTCGATCCGTTCCTTCACCGGAACCATCCCGACCAGAGCCTCCACCACGTGGGGCAGCACGGCGTCGTTCACCTTGTCCGCCTTCCGCGACTCCACTTCCTCCGGCGTGTCGTTCTCCACCGGGGTAACCACAACCGAAGCGATCGACACCACGTCGTAGCCGCCGCCCGAAGCGACGTGGTTCAGCGTCACCGCCGGCTCCGTCGACGCGTCCGCGTCCTCGGCCACCGCGACCGTCACCGTCCGTGGCGCGTCCCAGTCCGCCGCCGTGAAGGCCAGGCTGGAGGGTTCCACGGTCACGTCGCCCGAAGCGCCGGACACCGACACCGTCACCGACGACGACGGCGACGTGTCCAGCACGAGCGTGTACTCGCCGCTGGAACCTTCCGTCACCGTCAGCGCCGAGGCCGAAACCGTCACGCCCGGCGTGTCGTCCTCCGTCACCGACACCGCGACGGAAACGATCGACACGCCGTCGTAGTCGCCGCCCGAAGCCGAGTGCGTCAGCGTCACCTCGGGGTCCACAATCCCGTCCGCGTCGTGGGCGGCCGACACCGTCACGGTCCGCGCCTGGTTCCAGTCCGCGGCGGTGAACGTCAGGCTCGACGGCACCGCCGTCACGTCGCCCGAAGCGCCGGACACAGTCACCGTCACGGCGCCCGACGGTTCCGTCTCCAGCACGACCGTGTACTCGCCGCTCGAACCTTCTTCCAGCGCCAGCGAAGCGGCCGAGATCGCCACGCCCGGCGTGTCGTCCTCCGTCACCGACACCGCGACGGAAACGATCGACACGCCGTCGTAGTCGCCGCCCGAAGCCGAGTGCGTCAGCGTCACCTCGGGGTCCACGATCCCGTCCGCGTCGTGGGCGGCCGACACCGTCACGGTCCGCGCCTGGTTCCAGTCCGCGGCGGTGAACGTCAGGCTCGACGGCGCCGCCGTCACGTCGCCGGAAGCGCCGGACACAGTCACCGTCACGGCGCCCGACGGTTCCGTCTCCAGCACGACCGTGTACTCGCCGCTCGAACCTTCTTCCAGCATCAGCGAAGCGGCCGAGATCGTCACGCCCGGCGTGTCGTCCTCCGTCACCGACACCGCGACGGAAACGATCGACACGCCGTCGTAGTCGCCGCCCGAAGCCGAGTGCGTCAGCGTCACCTCGGGGTCCACGATCCCGTCCGCGTCGTGGGCGGCCGACACCGTCACGGTCCGCGCCTGGTTCCAGTCCGCGGCGGTGAACGTCAGGCTCGACGGCGCCACCGTTACGTCGCCGGAAGCGCCGGACACAGTCACCGTCACGGCGCCCGACGGTTCCGTCTCCAGCAAGACCGTGTACTCGCCGCTCGAACCTTCTTCCAGCGCCAGCGAAGCGGCCGAGATCGCCACGCCCGGCGTGTCGTCCTCCGTCACCGACACCGCGACGGAAACGATCGACACGCCGTCGTAGTCGCCGCCCGAAGCCGAGTGCGTCAGCGTCACCTCGGGGTCCACGATCCCGTCCGCGTCGTGGGCGGCCGACACGGTCACCGTCCGAGCCTCGCTCCAGTTCGCGGCCGTGAACGTCAGGCTGGACGGTTCCACCGTCACGTCGCCCGATGCGCCCGACACCGTCACCGTCACGGCGCCCGACGGTTCCGTCTCCAGCAAGACCGTGTACTCGCCGCTCGAACCTTCTTCCAGCGCCAGCGAAGCGGCCGAGATCGCCACGCCCGGGGCGGGCCCGCCGCCGACGCCTGCTCCGCCGCCGCCAGGATCGGACGGCTGCGCAGGATCGGAAGGGCCGCCGCCGGACGAACCCGTCGTACGCGCCGACGCCTCCACCGAGGCCGGGCCGGCGCCCGAAGCGTTCACCGCGCGAAGCTGGAGAGCGTGAACCACGTCGTTGGGCAGACCGGTCAACGTCAAGCTCGTCGTCCCCGACGTCGCGCCCGGAACGGCCAGCCATCCGCCGTACTCCCCGGCGCCTTCCTTGCGACGGTACTCCCAGCCCGTGATGCTCGAATCCTCGGGATCTCTCCAGCGCAGCGTCACCTGACCGTCCCCGCCCTCGATGCCGGCGAGCACAGGCTGACCAGGCGCCCCGGCAGACGGCGGCTCGGAGGGCGGCGGCGCCACCGCATCGTCCTCCGTGATCGTCACCACCACCGAGTCGATCGTCACCCCGTTGTAGGCGCCGCCGGAGGCGCCGTGGGTCAACGTCACCGACGGGTCCGTATCCGCGTCGTTGTCCTGGGCCGCGCTCACGGTCACCGTCTGCGCCGTGCCGTAGTTCTCCGCCGTGAACGTCAGCGGCGAACCCGTCACCGTCACGTCGCCCGAAGCGCCGGACACCGTCACCGTCACGTTCCCGGACGGCGCGGCGTTCAGCTTCACCGTGTACGTGGCGCTGCCGCCCTCCGCCACCGTCAGCTTCGTCGGCGCCACGGTCACGCTCGGCGTCGTGCCGTCGTTCAGCGTGCCGTCCGCCGTCGTGTCCGAGCCCAGCTCGTAGCCCGCGGCGTCGTTCAGCGTGATCCGGTAGGTCTCCGCGCCTTCCGCCGTCGAATCCGCGCTCGTTTGAATCGTCACCATCCCCGTCAGGCTGGCCGTCTGCCCGAAGACCGCATCGAAGGTCCGCGGACCCAGCGTGCCCGGGACGTCGTCCGAGGCGAAACCGCTGGATCCCCGGTCCGCCAGAGTCAGGCTCACCGGCAGCGTCCCCGTCATCGCCTTGTCCGACGTCACTTCCAGGCTGATCGCCGTGCCTTCCGTTACCGCCGACGGATCCGTCGACAACTGCAACACCGGCGTCGTCTCGGTGATCGTCACCGTCACCGAATCGATCGTCACTCCGTTGTAGCCGCCGCCGGTCGCGCCGTGGGTCAGCGTCACCGCCGCGTCCGAAGTCGCGTCGTCGTCCGACGCCGCACTGACCGTCACCGTCTGCGGGTCGGCGTAGTTGGTGGTCGTGAAGGTCAGGCTCTCCGGATCCACCGTCACGTCCCCCGAGGCGCCGGACACCGTCACCGTCACCGCGTCCGACGGCGCCGTGTTCAGCCGCATCGTGTAGGTGTCGCTGCCGCCTTCAGACACCGTCAGCCTGGCGGTCGAGACCGTCACCCCGGCGGTCGCCACCGGGGTGGCGGTGACAAGGTTGCTGCTTGTACCCGCGACAATGACCCCGTCAGCATCTACTCCCCAAACGCCGAATGTGTAGGCGGCGCCGTTATCAAGGCCCCTTACCGTGTGACTCCTGGTCGAAGCGTCGGAACCGGAAATCAGTGGCGAGCTGAATTCGGATGCACTGCGTCTCGAGAACCTTCATCCGGCAAGCCCGGATGCTGACCCGCTCCAGGTCCAGTTCAGCACCACCTGCCCGTCGCCGGCCGTCGCGGTGAGGACAGGGGAATCCGCGTTGACAACCGTGACCGTGGTCGAGGTCGTCCCCTCCTTCGAGGCGGCGCCGTCGGGACCGCTCCATTCCCAGGTAACGGTGTGCCGGCCGACCCCGAGGTTGACGCAGGGATTGAGGTTGACGTTGCGCCCGGTGCTGATGCCCGTCGGCGCGGTCGTGATCTCGACGCCGTTGGTGGCATCGCTGAGGGAACTGTGCGCAGTCACGGCGGTTTGGCTGCTGCGCGTCTCCAGATAGGTCGTGCCGTCATAGGAGACCGAAAGCAGGTTGTAGCAAACCTGCACCGTGTTCTGGCCGGACGGCAGCGTGACGCTCTTGTCAGCGTCGGAGATCAGCACCGGCGCTGCGACGGGCGCCTCCACGGTCACGCTCACGTCGCCGGCGTCGGGGATGGCGTCGGCGTTGGCGCCCGTCAGGCGGAAGGCGTGGTTGATCTTGGGACTGCCGCCCGCGGCAACGCCGGTGACCGTCACCGTCTGCGCCGTGTTGTAGTTGCCCGCGGTGAAGGTCAGGGTCGCCGGTTCCACCGTGGCCTTGGTCGTGTCACTGCTGGTGATCCTGAGCGTGCCAGCATACGCCTTGGTCAGCGCCACCGTGTAGGTCTTCGTCGAGCCCGTCGTCACCGTCACCGGCGCGCCGACGATCGTCAGCGCGGCCAGATCGTCGTTCTTGTACGTGACCTCGCGGGTGTTCGACCAGGGGCCGTTGACGTTGCCGCCGCCGCTGGCGGTTCCCACCGCTCGAACCCGCACCTGCACCACCGCACCGTTCGGATACGCGTCGCCCAGGACAACGGACGCTGTGCGCCGTGCAGTGCCTCCGGTCTGGGAAGGGTTGCTCGAGTTCGTCCAGGCGGCGGCGCCCTTGAGGCGATAAGAGGGTTCCCAATAGTAGAAAATGGCGGCGCCGCTGACGAAGTCGGAAACGCTCGTCCCGGCATGGGTCCAGGTAAGGTCGATCTTCGCACCGCTGACAAGGGAGGTGGAAGTGACCGTGGTCAGCACAGGCGCCGCGGCGGGCGCCTCCACGGTCACGCTCACCGCGCCCGCGTCCGGTATCGCATCAGCGCTGGCGCCCGTCAGCCGGAAGGCGTGGTTGATCTTGGGACTGCCGCCGGTAGCGACGCCGGTGACCGTAACCGTCTGCGCCGTGTTGTAGTTCTCCGTGGTGAAGGTCAACGTGGCCGGTTCCACCGTGGCCTTGGTCGTGTCGCTGCTGGTGATCCTGAGCGTTCCCGCGAACGCCTTGGTGAGCGCCACCGTGTAGGTCTTCGTCGAGCCCGTCGTCACCGTCACCGGCGCGCCGACGATCGTCAGCGCGGCCAGATCGTCGTTCTTGTACGTGACCTCGCGGGTGTTCGACCAGGGGCCGTTGACGTTGCCGCCGCCGCTGGCGGTTCCCACCGCTCGAACCCGCACCTGCACCACCGCACCGTTCGGATACGCGTCGCCCAGGACAACGGACGCTGTGCGCCGTGCAGTGCCTCCGGTCCGGGAAGGGTTGCTCGAGTTCGTCCAGGCGGCGGCGCCCTTGAGGCGATAAGAGGGTTCCCAATAGTAGAAAATGGCGGCGCCGCTGACGAAGTCGGAAACGCTCGTCCCGGCATGGGTCCAGGTAAGGTCGATCTTCGCACCGCTGACAAGGGAGGTGGAAGTGACCGTGGTCAGCACAGGCGCCTGCGCCTCCGCGGCCCGCGGGGCCAGCGCTGCGGCGAGGGTCAGCAGGAAGACGGCAGCGAGGGCCGCGCTCAGGCGGCGGGTGGGTCTCCCGAGGAGGCCCACCGGATCAGCCCCGCACCCGGATTCTGAATTTCGGGGGGGGGGGGGTATGGGAGACGCATGCGCGCGGCGCGGGACATTTCCTTCCGAGCAACCGCCGCTGACTGCATCGTTTCGGGTTCGTGCGTCACTCTCATTCTCGCGCGCCGAGCCGCCTCGGAGGCCAGGTCGACAATGCTGAACTCCGGCGGACAGAGGGAGAGCTCGGAGCAGCCCAGCCCGATGCGGTACTTGTCAGGGTCGACGCCGCGGAGCAACGCGAGTTCTTCCACCGGCATGGCCAGGGGAGGCAGATCGAGTCCGATGGAGGCGATGCCCGTGTCGATCCTGGTCATCTCGTCTCTCCTTGCTTGCTTTCCCTGACTCCCCGGCGAGCGGCCGGCGAAGCGCCGCAGGCTCGGCAGAGAAGGCACCATAGCACGCGAATGCGCAGCCTTTGGTGTTTTTCTTCTCAAAACAGGACTAACAGCCCGTGGTGAAAGTCGGGCTGTCCGCCGTTTCGGCTATGCGATAGGATGGGTTCATGGCTATGGGCAAAAGGCGTCGTGAGAATCAGGAGCTTCTCTGGGTGTCTGGATCGGCTCTGCCGCGGAGTTCCGGCCATCCGTTCTACGAGCGTTTGGACCGTGTGCTGGAGTCGAGCGGTTTCGACGAGTTCGTCGAGTCGGAGTGTGCGGGGTTCTACGCGGAGCGGATGGGTCGTCCGAGTCTTCCTCCAGGTACGTACTTCCGGTTGTTGATGGTGGGCTTCTTCGAGGGTCTGGATTCGGAGCGGGAGATCGCCTGGCGTGCTCAGGACTCGTTGAGCATTCGTGGGTTCCTGGGCTTGAGTGTGACGGAGGGGGATGTCCCGTCGGTTGTTGAACTTTGGGAGTAGGGTGGCGGCTCTCCGGCCCGATGAGCGGGCCGGTCTCAGCGAAAGAAAGGAGACGCCACCCATGGCCAATCATCGCAGTCGGGAAGGGAATCGGCAAGAGAGAAGGAGCACTCCGAGCAGTCCGTCGTCGGGATCGGGGCTTGGTCTGTTGGAGTCATTGCCCTCGTTGGTCAACGGTCTGTCGAGCTTTCAGGAGCTGTGCGTCGAGACAGGCCGGTCTACGTTGGCCCGGTTGATGGAGGAGGAGCGGGAGTCGCGGTGCGGCGCGAAGGGTCGTCACCAGGATGCTCGTTCGGTGTGGCGTGCGGGCAGTGCTCCGAGCCAAGTGACGCTGGGCGGGGCCCGGATCGAGATTCAGCGTCTGCGGGTACGGGGTCCGGAGGGCGAGGTGCGTCTCGAGTCGTTCGAGTGGGCGGCGTCTCGCGACGCGATGGACCGTCACACGATGGAAGCGATTGCGTCGGGCGTGTCGACGCGGAACTACCTGCGGTCGCTGGACACGGCGGCCGCGGGTTCGGACCGTCGTTCGGCATCGCGGAGTTCGGTGTCTCGGCGCTTCAAGGCGCTGTCGGCGCGGCAGATGGAGAAGTTCCTGTCGTCGTCGCTGGAAGACGAGGACATCCGCGTGGTGTGCGTGGACGCGAAGTACATCGGTGGCCACTGCATTCTGATCGCCTTGGGCGTTTCGTCGTCCGGTCACAAGCGGGTTCTTGGCCTTCGCGAGGGTTCGACGGAGAACACGGCGGTGGTCCGCGCTCTTCTCGCCGACCTGGTGGAGCGGGGCCTCTCGACGGCGAAGCCGTTGCTGTTCGTCATCGACGGCAGCAAGGCCCTGCGCCGCGCAATCAAGGAGGTCTTCGGCGACGCCGCGACGGTGCAGCGCTGCCAGGTCCACAAGGCCCGGAACGTCGAAGAGCATCTGCCCGAAGAGAGGCGAGCCTCGATTCGCCGGGCGCTCCGCAAGGCCTGGGACAGCAAATCCGCCAAGACGGCCTTGAGGCGTCTGCGGCAGATCGCCAGTCATCTGGAGCGGGAGCACCCCGGCGCAGCGGCCTCCCTCCGGGAAGGCATGGAGGAGACCGTCACCGTGCTCGAACTCGGCCTCGCCGGAGCTCTCCAGAAGACCATGCGCAGCACCAATCCGATCGAGAGCCTCAACAGCTCCGTCGGGCGCTACACCCGCAACGTCAAGCGCTGGCGGGGCGGCTCCATGATCCAGCGCTGGGTCGCTGCCGCTCTCATCGATGCTCAATCACGCTTCCACCGCGTCAGAGGCTACCGAGACATGCCCAAACTCATCCGCGCCCTCGAACGACGAGCAGGGCACGTTGACCACCAAACCAAGGCCGCTTAACATTCATCAACACACACGAGCCGCCATCCGAAGTTCAACAGAAAACGGGACAATCCCGTGACGGAGGGTTCGCCGGATCATTCGACGATTTCTCGCACTCGTCGTCTGATCGATCTGGAGACTCACGGCAAGGTGTTCAGCTGGGTTCTTGAGCGCTTGGCGGAGTCGGGTCTGGTATCGGGGAAGACAGTGGGCGTGGACGCGACGACGCTGGAGGCGAACGCTGCGCTGCGCAGCATCGTTCGTCGGGATACGGGTTCTGGCTACGAGGAGTTCGTGCGTGGCTTGGCAGAGGCTTCGGGCTTGGCGACGCTGACTCGTGCGGAGTTGGCTCGTTTCGACCGCAAGCGGAAGAAGAAGCTGTCGAACGAGGAGTGGGAGAATCCTCACGATCCGGATGCCGAGGTCACGAAGATGAAGGATGGCCGCACGCACCTCGCGTACAAGGCGGAGCAGGCGGTGGACCTGGAGAGCGGGGCCATTCTGGGTGTGACGCTGCATGGCGGCGCCAAGGGAGACACGGAGTCGGTCCACGAGACGTTGGAGGAGACGTTCGAGCAGGTGGAGTCGGCAGTCGGCGATTCGTCGGTGATCGAGGAAGTGATTGCGGACAAGGGCTACCACAGCAACGACGTTCTCGCCTCCATCGACGAGTTGGAGCTTCGCAGCTACATCGCGGAGCCGGACCGTGGTCGTCGTCGTTGGACAGGCAAGAAGGACTTGCAAGCCATCGTGTACGCGAACCGTCGGCGGGTCCGCGGCAATCGGGGCAAGCGGCTGCAGCGCCGGCGCGGCGAGCGCGTCGAACGTCCCTTCGCTCACCAGTTCGAGACCGGCGGCATGCGGCGCTTGCATCTGCGCGGCCGCGACAACGCGCTCAAGCGCCTTTACATTCATTCCTGCGGCTTCAATCTCGGTCTCCTGATGAGGAGCCTCGCGGGAGTCGGCACGCCACGATCGCTGCAGGGCCGTGTCACGGCAACTCTGGGCGCCCAGACTGGCTTGCTTGCAGCGTTCACAGCCCGATTCGACGGGCTGATGCAGTCGATCTGCGCCTCTTGGCGCGCACATCGCCTCGGCTTCCAACTTTGCGTCGCGTAGCGCTGCCCAGACTCAGCCTCGAAGCAGCAGTGGCACTCCGGGCCGAATCCACTTTTGCCACGGGCTGCTAAACCGTTGGAAGCTTCAGAAATTCGTATAGGTTCGCGCCCGGGGGCGCTCGCGGGCTGAGCTTGCCCACCGCTTCGCGGGGCGTCCCGTGCGCGGCCCTGAGATCGGCTTTTGAACCGGGTCCGCGGAGATGGCGCCAGTGCGCGCCGTCGACCGACTTGCGGTCAACTGCCAACGCGCCGCGGGGGCGCCGCGACTGGGCGGCGAAACCCCGAACCGCCCGGTCGACAACCTCTGGATCAAGCGCCGTCAGTATCCGGTGGATCGACGTCCGAGACGGCGCGACGTACCGCTTCCGACTCGGACTGAAGAACGCGCTCACCGCGGACAACTGCCTCTGCGTCAGGCGAGACGCGAACTCGCCGATCGCCACCACGCCACGCACACCCGAGACGAGGGATGCGGCGCTCTCACCGCCGGCACCCCCCGGCAGCACCAGAAACCGCCGTCCAATAAGCTCCGGGCCTCTGCTCGAGACGCCATGACGTTCCACCGGTCCCCTATCCTCAATTCGCCCTACGAACTGCCGGGCCGGCACTGGGTGCTGGACGAGAACCGCCAGCCGACTGAGAGAATCGCCCCCGGGCGTCGCCCGGCTTCCTTCGTCTCGCCGATTCCCAGGGCGAGAAAGACCGGCCGCAAGACGCAGCGGCGACTCACCCTGGACGCGGACATCGACGCGCTCGAGACGCCAGGCGGTCAGCAGTACGAGCTGACCGAGCTGATCGGCGGCCTGCGCCGGGCGATCGCCGCCTGGCGCGCGCTGCCGGAGTCGCAGTGGCGCGTGACGCCCGAAACAGCCCGTCTGCTCAAGCACTGGCGCCACCATCGGTTCAGCGGCATCCGCCCGTTCTTCTGCCAGGTCGAAGCCGTCGAGACCGCCATCTGGCTGACCGAAGTCGCGCCCGCCATGGGCAAGCGCGGCCGCGGCTTCCTGGAGCGGATCGAAGCGGCCAGCGAGCAGGCGAACCCGGGCCTCTCGCGCCTAGCGCTCAAGCTCGCGACCGGCGCCGGCAAGACGACCGTCATGGCCATGCTCATCGCCTGGCAGACGGTGAACGCCGTTCGCCGCCCCGCGAGCCGGCGGTTCACTCGCGGCTTTCTCGTCGTCGCGCCGGGCATCACCATCCGCGACCGCCTGCGGGTGCTCCAGCCGAACGACCCCGACAGCTACTACGCCAGCCGCGAACTCGCGCCCCCGGACATGCTGCGCGACATCGACAGGGCGAGGATCGTGATCGTCAACTACCACGCGTTCGGGCGCCGCGAGACGATGAAGCTGGCCAAGGGGAGCCGCGCCCTGCTCCAGGGCCGCGGCCCGGACCTCGCAGTCCGCGAAACGGAAGGCGAGATGCTGGCCCGCGCGATGCCGGAACTGATGGCGATGAGGGGCATCCTCGTCCTGAACGACGAGGCGCACCACTGCTATCGCGAGAAGGCCGGCGAAGACGAGGAAGGGCGGCTGACCGGCGACGACCGCCACGAGGCGAAGCGCAACCGGGAGGCGGCGCACGTGTGGATCTCCGGTCTGGAGGCGACCGCGCGCAGACTGGGAATCAAGCGGGTGATCGACCTGTCGGCCACGCCGTTCTTCCTGCGCGGCTCGGGCTACGCGGAGGGCACGCTCTTCCCGTGGACCGTCAGCGACTTCTCCCTGATGGACGCGATCGAGTGCGGCATCGTCAAGGTCCCGCGCGTGCCGGTGGTGGACAACGTCCCCGGCGCCGAGATGCCGATGTTCCGGAACCTCTGGGAGCGCATCGGCGGGAAGATGCCGAAGCAGGGCCGCGGCGGCGGCGCAAGCGGCGCGGCCGCCGACCCGATGTCGCTGCCGACCGAGCTGCAGACGGCCTTGGAGGCTCTCTACGGACACTACGAAAAGACGTTCACCCTGTGGGAGGAGGCCGGCATCGAGACGCCGCCCTGCTTCATCGTCGTGTGCAACAACACCGCCGCGTCGAAGCTGGTCCACGATTACATCGCGGGCTTCCCACGCGGGTCCGGGAACGGCGCGGGGACCTTCCACAACGGTCGCCTGCCGCTGTTCCGCAACTTCGACGCGGACGGCACGCCACTGCCCAGACCCCGCACGCTGCTCATCGACAGCCGGCAGCTCGAATCCGGCGACGCGCTCGACCGGAGCTTCCGCGCCGCCGCCGCGGACGAGATCGAGCGTTTCCGCCGGGAGATCGTCGAACGGACGGGAGATCGCCGGCAAGCCGAGAACCTGTCGGACCAGGACCTGCTGCGCGAAGCGATGAACACCGTCGGCAAGGCCGGCCGGCTGGGCGGCGCCATCCGCTGCGTCGTCTCCGTCGCCATGCTGACCGAAGGCTGGGACGCCAGCAATGTCACTCACATCCTCGGCCTGCGGGCCTTCGGGACGCAGCTGCTCTGCGAACAGGTGATCGGCCGCTCCCTGCGCCGGCAGTCCTACGAACTGAACGACGGCGGCCTGTTCGACGTCGAGTACGCGGACGTGTTCGGCGTGCCCTTCGACTTCACCGCCAGGCCCGTCGCGGCGCCGCCGCAGCCGCCCGCCGAGACGGTGCAAGTCCAGGCCCTCTCGCCGGAGCGGGACGACGCGGAGATCCGCTTCCCGCGGGTGGCCGGCTACCGCGTCGATCTGCCGAACGACCGCCTCTCCGCCGCGTTCACGGAGGACTCGGCGCTCGAGCTGACGCCGGAACTCGTGGGACCGACGATCACGCACAATCAGGGCATCATCGGCGAAGGCCACGACCTCGGCCCCGAGCGGCTGAACGGGGTCCGCCGGTCCACCGTGCTCTACGAGTTGACGAAGCGGCTGCTGTTCAAGCACTGGCGCGACGCGAACGAAGATCCGGACCTGCACCTGTTCGGCCAGTTGAAGCGCATCGCCGGCGAATGGCTCGATGCCTGCCTGACGTGCAAGGGAAACACGGTTCCGGCGCAGCTGATGATGGCGGAGCTCGCCGACCGCGCCTGCGAGAAGATTGCGGCCGCCGTCACCCGCGCCGAACTGCGGCGCCGGTCGGCCAAGCAGCCGGTCAGGGCCTTGCTCGATCCCTGGAACCCGGTCGGCACGACCCGCAGCGTGCACTTCACGACGTCGCGCACGCAGCGCTACCGGACCGGCCGTCGCTGCCATCTGAACTGGGCGATTCTCGACAGCACGTGGGAAGGCGAGTTCTGCCGCGTTCTCGACGCGCACCCGCGCGTGCTGGCCTGGGTGAAGAACCGGAACCTCGGCTTCGACGTGCCGTACCGGTTCGGCGGCGCCCCCCGCCGCTACGCCCCCGACTTCATCGTCGACCTCGACCACGGCCTCGGCAAGGAGGAACCCCTGCACGTCGTGGTGGAGGTCAAGGGCATGCGAGGAGAAGAATCCCGGGCGAAGGCGGAAGCCATGGAAACCTGCTGGATTCCCGCGGTCAACGCGGTCGGCCGCCATGGTCGTTGGGCGTACCTTGAACTGCGGGAGCCGTCTGAAATGGAACACGACCTAGACGCCGGGATCGCGACCGCCCTGGACGAACTCGCCAGCGAAGAGCGGGCGAGCGAGGTCGCGCGGTTCCTTGGCGCCATCGGCGGCTCGATGCCCGACGCCAAGTACATTCCGCGACGCCGGAGCGCGGAAGCGGGATGATCCTGGTGGACACGTCGATCTGGATTGACAACGTGCGTGCCCCCAGCCGGGAGTTGCGGGACCGCGTGGAGGCCCGGGAGGTGCTATCCCATGCCATGGTCATCGGCGAACTGGCATGTGGCCACCTGCCCGAGCGCGATGGCTTCCTCGAGCGAATGAGGGGTTTCCCGCGACTCGCGACACTCTCTGGCGACGACCTCCTCGCTCTGATCGAACGACACTCCTGGATGGGACGCGGCATCGGCTACATGGACGCCAACCTCCTCGGCGCGGTTCTGGCGGACGGAAACGCGACACTGTGGACGGCGGACCGGAAACTCCGTGCGCTCGCCGAGGAGCTCGGCATCGCTCACATCCCCGACGCGGAGGACCGCTAGCGACATGGCGAAGAAAGCCCGGAAGGTCGAGACGCTGATCCACCGCGAAGCGACGCGGCGCAACATTCCCACCGCCGAGTACGAGCCGGTGATGCACGCGTACGACCGGGACCCGATCCGGGTCGCGTACGAGCGGCGCAACCCGGACCTCGACCCGCAGCTGATCTGGCGCGGCAAGGACATGGAGGACTGGTCCGACCTCGTCGTGCCGACGCCGCCCCTTTTCATCCAGGAGAAGGTGCACCCCAAGGTGCTGATCGACGATCTGGAGCGGACCAGCCGCCGGGCCCGCGAACGGAAGGCCGGAGACCGGGCCGTCCAGCCCGACCTCTTCGCCGACTTCAACGGCCTGCCGGACGACGACGCCAGAACGGAGTTCTACCGGCACGACGCGAACTGGTCGAACCGCATGGTGCTGGGCGATTCCCTGCAGGTCATGGCGTCGCTGGCCGAACGCGAGGGCCTGCGCGGCAAGGTGCAGACCATCTACATCGACCCGCCCTACGGCATCCGGTTCAACTCGAACTTCCAGTGGTCCACGACCAGCCGGGACGTGAAGGACGGCAAGGCGGACCACGTCACCCGGGAACCGGAGCAGGTCAAGGCCTTCCGGGACACCTGGCGGGACGGCATTCACTCCTACCTGACCTATCTGCGCGACCGACTGACCGCGGCGCGGGACCTGCTGACCGAGAGCGGATCCGTGTTCGTGCAGATCGGCGACGAGAACGTGCACCGCGTGCGGGCGTTGATGGACGAGGTGTTTGGAGAGGCGAACTTTGTCTCTCAAGTGTCGTTCTCCAAGACGTCTGGCTTCGCTGCCATGCGCCTGGCTAACGTGTCCGACTATCTGCTCTGGTACGGGAAGTCCTCTGCCTTGAAGTACCGGCTGTTGACGAACAAGAAAGAGGCCGGTCTACAAGGGGCGACGTCGTATCGGGAGCTACACAATCTGAGTGGCAATTTCCCGCGATTTTGGCCGCAGCGCCTTGCGAGGTCAGCTGATCTGACCTCGCAAGGCGCTGCGGCCAAAACCCACTCGGTTGCACTCATGGGAAGGATATTTTCCATCAAACCGGGAATGCACTGGAAGACGACCGCCGACGGAATAGAGCGTTTGAGCAAGGCGGCACGTTTGGGCTATCAGGGGAATACACCTGCGTATCTTCGATTCCTGGATGACTTCCCCGTGGTTCGGATCACGAACCAGTGGAACGACACCGGCACAGCCGGCTATGCGGCGAACAAGACCTACGTTGTACAGACTCTCCCCAAGGTAATCCAGCGCTGCATCCTCATGACGACGGACCCCGGCGACCTGGTGCTCGACCCGACCTGCGGTTCCGGCACGACGGCCTACGTCGCCGAGCAATGGGGCCGCCGCTGGATCACGATCGACACGTCCCGGGTGGCGCTCGCCCTGGCCCGGGCCCGCATCATGGGCGCCCGCTACCCCTGGTACCTGCTCGCCGACAGCCGCGAGGGCCAGCTCAAGGAGGCCGCGCTCGCCCGCAAGGCGCCGTCGGAGGCGCCCACGTACAACGACATCCGGCACGGCTTCGTGGTCGAGCGCGTCCCCCACGTCACGCTCAAGTCCATCGCCAACAACGCCGAGATCGACGTGATCCACGAGCGCCTGCAGCCGGCGGTCGAGAACGCCCTGTCGGACCTCAACCGCGCCCTGCGGGGTCACGCCGCGCCGTTCGTCGTCCAGGCCGGCGGACGCAAGGGCCAGCAGATCGATTTCGAGGCGCCGGCGGGAAGCACGGTCGACCTGCCCTCCGGCGAACCGGCGCCCGCAAACGGCTTCCTGGAGTGGGAAGTCCCCCGAGAGCCGGAAGACGACTGGAACCGGGCCGCGCGCGAGGCGCACGAGCGCTTCTGGCAGGCCCGGATCGCCCGCCAGAGCGAGATCGACGCCTGCATCGCCGCGAAGGCCGACTACGAACACCTCCACGACAAGCCCTTCCAGGACAACCGGAAAGTCCGCGTCGCCGGACCCTTTACCGTCGAGAGCGTTTCGCCGCATCGCCCGGCCGCCTTGGACGAGCGGGACGAACTTCTGGTGGCCGAGCCGCGGGCGAGTGACGACGGGGGCGCCGACGTGTGCCGCAGCGAGTTCGGCCACGTGATTCTCGAGAACCTGCGCACCGCCGGCGTTCAGCAGGCGAGCAAGGCCGGCCGGATCGCGTTTTCGTCGCTGGAACCGCGGCCCGGCGAGCTGGTCTGCGCCGAGGGCCGCTACGTCGACGGCGAGGGCAAGGAACAGCGCGCCGGCGTCTTCATCGGTCCGGAGTTCGGAACCGTCTCCCGGCCGGACCTGGTCAGCGCCGCGCGCGAGGCGGCCGACGCCGGATTCGACGTCCTGATCGCCTGCGCCTTCAACTTCGACGTCCACGTGTCCGAGTTCACGAAGCTCGGCCGCGTCCCCATCCTCAAGGCGCGGATGAACGCCGACCTGCACATGGCCGACGACTTCAGGAAGACGAACGCCGCCAACCTGTTCGTCATCTTCGGCGAGCCCGACATCGACATCGAGACCGCAACCGGTCCCGACGGCGAGCCGGACTGGCGCCGGGTCAGGATCAAGGGCGTCGACGTCTTCGACCCATCCTCCGGCGAAGTCCGCAGCGACGGACCCGAAGGCATCGCCTGCTGGTTCGTGGACACCGACTACAACGAAGAAAGCTTCTTCGTCCGCCAGGCCTACTTCCTCGGCGCCGGCGACCCCTACAAGTCGCTCAGGACCACCTTGAAGGCCGAGATCGACGCCGACGCATGGGCCACGCTGCACAGCGACACCTCCCGCCCCTTCCCGAAGCCCGTCTCCGGGCGCATCGCGGTCAAGGTGATCAATCACCTGGGCGACGAAGTCATGAAGGTGTTCCGAGTGTGACCCGGCTGACCCCGGACCGAGCTCCGCGAGCCTGACGCCGTACCCCTGGCCAGGCGTGCCGGTTCGTCGGTAGGCTTGGCCACACCCGTCGAGGGTCCGGGAGGAGGCGGAAGATGCTGTCCAGCTTCACGATAAAGGACTTCAAGAGCTACGAGGAAGCGACGCTGAAGCTCGGGCCGCTGACGGTTCTGGTCGGAGCGAACGCCTCCGGCAAGAGCAACGCCGTCGAGGCTCTCCGTTTCCTCTCCTGGCTCGCCCAGGGCAACAAGCTCGGTTCCATTCGATACGCGCTTCAGGACGGCGCTCACGCCATCCGGGGAACGGTGAACGATCTCGGCCACGGAGGCCGCCAGGGGTTCTCGCTGTCGTGCATGACGACGGAACCGAAATGGAATCGATACTCCGTGACGCTCGAGCGACGAGCCGACGAGGATCTCCACATCACGGAAGAACGACTTGACGGTCCGTCCGAACGCGTCCCGCTCTTCGAGGTCGTATCTTCACAAGAGTCTGGCGGAGACATTCGCGTCGCGTACAACAACTTCGCGCGCGGCGGCATGAAGCCTCAGGTCACATGCACCGACCAGATGGCCGTGCTGCTCCAGCTCCAGAGTTCGGCGCCATTCGCGCAACGCCAGAAACTGGCGCAACGGGTGATCCCCGAAGTGACAACCCGGTATCAGAGCTGGCTGTCGAACATCGTGTTCCTCGACCCGCAACCGTCAGCCATGCGAGCCTACAGCTTCAAGACCGAGCGGACGCTGAGCGGCCACGGAACGAATCTCTCCGGCGTGTTGTTCAACCTCTGTCAGGAGACCCATACCGAGGCCGAGCTGCTCCACTTCGTCAAGGCCCTGCCGGAGCAGGACATCACGAACATCGGCTTCATCGAGACTCCGCGCAACGAGGCCATGGTCAAGCTGACCGAGACCTTTGGCGGGAGGCGGACGGAGTACGACGCAGCCTTGCTGTCCGATGGAACTCTCCGCGTTCTCGGCATCGCCGCCGCGGTACTGTCCGCGCCCGAGGGCAGCATCGTCGTGATCGAGGAGATCGACAACGGCGTGCACCCAAGCCGCGCGGAGTTGATGCTGGACCGACTCTCCACGGTTGCCCAACGGCGCAACCTCCGAGTGCTCATCAGCAGCCACAACCCCGCCCTGCTCGACGCATTGCCGAACGACGCAGTGCCGAACGTCGTGTTCTGCTACCGGGACCCGACGACCGGCGCCAGTTGCCTCCAGCGTCTTGCCGACCTCCCGGACTATCCCGAACTCATCGCCCAAGGCGCCGTCGGCCATCTCCTGACGCAGGGAATTCTTGATCGAATCGTGAAGCTCCGGCCGACGCCGGAAGAACGCCGCCGACGCGCCCACGCCTGGCTGAACAAGATCAGGACGCAGGCGGACTAGTCGGCGATGTCGGCGGTCGTTATCGTGGACACGAGCGTTCTGCTCAACGTGCTCGACGTTCCATCGTTCAATCAGGACCGCGAAAAGGTCCTTGCGGAGTTCGGCGCATTGCTTGATGCTCGTGCCAGCCTTCTTCTGCCACTGGCAGCGATCTTTGAAACTGGCGATCACATCGCCGATCTCCGGAGCGGCGGGCTCCGGCGACGGTATGCCGAGGTGTTTCGCAACAGCATTCGTGAGGCTCTGAAGGGAGAGGCCCCTTGGGTGCCGATTCGGTTCCCGGACGAACGACAACTCGAAGAATGGCTTGACGACTTTCCGGATCACGCCAAGAGAGGCCCGGACCTGAGCGATCTGTCGATCATCAAGGCTTGGGAGACCGAGTGCAGTCGGCACAGGAGCCGCCGCGTCCGCATCTGGGCGCTCGATGGCCACTTGCAGAGCTATGACCGGATTCCTTGATGGAGTACCGGCGCTCGCGGGGGACTGTCCCGTTCTCTGCCCCCAGACAGCCGACCGCGACCCACGGACAGTCGGCGCCTGAACTTCCGCTCCACGGCGTCAAGCGCTGGGTGCATTTCCAGCCGTCATTTGCAGAACTCCCCGTGTCAAGCGTCCGCGCGTCTCTCTCGAACTCATGTCTCGACACCATCCTGAGCAGCTGTCCCAGGGATTGTCCCGTTTTCTGTTGAACTTCGGATGGCGGCTCGTGTGTGTTGATGAATGTTAAGCGGCCTTGGTTTGGTGGTCAACGTGCCCTGCTCGTCGTTCGAGGGCGCGGATGAGTTTGGGCATGTCTCGGTAGCCTCTGACGCGGTGGAAGCGTGATTGAGCATCGATGAGAGCGGCAGCGACCCAGCGCTGGATCATGGAGCCGCCCCGCCAGCGCTTGACGTTGCGGGTGTAGCGCCCGACGGAGCTGTTGAGGCTCTCGATCGGATTGGTGCTGCGCATGGTCTTCTGGAGAGCTCCGGCGAGGCCGAGTTCGAGCACGGTGACGGTCTCCTCCATGCCTTCCCGGAGGGAGGCCGCTGCGCCGGGGTGCTCCCGCTCCAGATGACTGGCGATCTGCCGCAGACGCCTCAAGGGGGATTGTCCCGTTTTCTGTTGAACTTCGGATGGCGGCTCGTGTGTGTTGAAGAATGTTAAGCGGCCTTGGTTTGGTGGTCAACGTGACGTGCTCGTCGTTCGAGAGCACGGATGAGTTCTGGCATGTCTCGGTAGCCTCTGACGCGGTGGAAGCGTGATTGCGCATCGACGAGGGCTGCGGCGACCCAGCGCTGGATCATGGCGCCGCCCCGCCAGCGCTTGACGTTGCGGGTGTAGCGCCCGACGGAGCTGTTGAGGCTCTCGATCGGATTGGTGCTGCGCATGGTCTTCTGGAGAGCTCCGGCGAGGCCGAGTTCGAGCACGGTGACGGTCTCCTCCATGCCTTCCCGTAGGGAGGCCGCTGCGCCGGGGTGCTCCCGCTCGAGATGACTGGCGAGCTGCCGCAGACGCCTCAAGGCCGTCTTGGCGGATTTGCTGTCCCAGGCCTTGCGGAGCGCCCGGCGAATCGAGGCTCGCTTCTCTTCGGGCAGGTGTTCCTCGACGTTCCGGGCCTTGTGGACCTGGCAGCGCTGCACCGTCGCGGCGTCGCCGAAGACCTCCCTGATCGCGCGGCGCAGGGCCTTGCTGCCGTCGATGACGAACAGCAACGGCTTCGCCGTCGAAAGGCCCCGCTCCACCAGGTCGGCGAGAAGAGCGCGGACCACCGCCGTGTTCTCCGTCGAACCCTCGCGAAGGCCAAGAACCCGCTTGTGACCGGACGACGAAACGCCCAAGGCGATCAGAATGCAGTGGCCACCGATGTACTTCGCGTCCACGCACAACACGCGGATGTCCTCGTCTTCCAGCGACGACGACAGGAACTTCTCCATCTGCCGCATCGACAGCGCCTTGAAGCGACGAGACACCGAACTCCTGGAAGCCGAACGACGGTCCGAACCCGCGGCCGCCGTGTCCAGCGACCGCAGGTAGTTCCGCGTCGACACGCCCGACGCGATCGCTTCCATCGTGTGACGGTCCATCGCGTCGCGAGACGACGCCCACTCGAACGACTCGAGACGCACCTCGCCCTCCGGACCCCGTATCCGCAGACGCTGAATCTCCATCCGGGCGCCGCCCAGCGTCACCTGACTCGGAGCGCTGCCCGCGCGCCACACCGAACGAGCATCCTGGTGACGACCCTTCGCCCCGCACCGCAACTCCCGCTCCTTCTCCATCAACTGCGCCAAGGCAGAACGGCCTGTCTCAACGCACAGATCCTGAAAGCTCGACAGACCGTCGAACAACGAGGACGATGCCTCCAACAGACCAAGCCCCGACCCCGACGACGAGCTGCTCCTTCTCTCTTGCCGATTCCCTTCCCGACTGCCATGATTCGCCATGGGTGGCGTCTCCTTTCTTTCGCTGGAACCGGCCCGCTCACCGGGCCGGGTGAGCCGCCACCCTACTCCCAAAGTTCAACAGCCGGCGGGACATCCCCCCTCAAGGCCGTCTTGGCGGATTTGCTGTCCCAGGCCTTGCGGAGCGCCCGGCGAATCGAGGCTCGCCTCTCTTCGGGCAGATGCTCTTCGACGTTCCGGGCCTTGTGGACCTGGCAGCGCTGCACCGTCGCGGCGTCGCCGAAGACCTCCTTGATTGCGCGGCGCAGGGCCTTGCTGCCGTCGATGACGAACAGCAACGGCTTCGCCGTCGAGAGGCCCCGCTCCACCAGGTCGGCGAGAAGAGCGCGGACCACCGCCGTGTTCTCCGTCGAACCCTCGCGAAGGCCAAGAACCCGCTTGTGACCGGACGACGAAACGCCCAAGGCGATCAGAATGCAGTGGCCACCGATGTACTTCGCGTCCACGCACACCACGCGGATGTCCTCGTCTTCCAGCGACGACGACAGGAACTTCTCCATCTGCCGCGCCGACAGCGCCTTGAAGCGCCGAGACACCGAACTCCGCGATGCCGAACGACGGTCCGAACCCGCGGCCGCCGTGTCCAGCGACCGCAGGTAGTTCCGCGTCGACACGCCCGACGCAATCGCTTCCATCGTGTGACGGTCCATCGCGTCGCGAGACGCCGCCCACTCGAACGACTCGAGACGCACCTCGCCCTCCGGACCCCGTACCCGCAGACGCTGAATCTCGATCCGGGCCCCGCCCAGCGTCACTTGGCTCGGAGCACTGCCCGCACGCCACACCGAACGAGCATCCTGGTGACGACCCTTCGCGCCGCACCGCGACTCCCGCTCCTCCTCCATCAACCGGGCCAACGTAGACCGGCCTGTCTCGACGCACAGCTCCTGAAAGCTCGACAGACCGTTGACCAACGAGGGCAATGACTCCAACAGACCAAGCCCCGATCCCGACGACGGACTGCTCGGAGTGCTCCTTCTCTCTTGCCGATTCCCTTCCCGACTGCGATGATTGGCCATGGGTGGCGTCTCCTTTCTTTCGCTGAGACCGGCCCGCTCATCGGGCCGGAGAGCCGCCACCCTACTCCCAAAGTTCAACAACCGACGGGACATCCCCGCTGTCCCAACACCGTGCTACGATGCGCCATGGGCTTGAATCCTCCTTGCAGTCATTGGGGTTTCGACGCCAACCAATGATGCAGCAAGAGACGGATTCAAGCCTGTTTCTCAACTCGGTCAACGGGACAGCAATGCGGGCTGACCGACAAAGAAATGTGCCTGCGGGCAATCGACAAGCGACCAGACGCCCAACTGCTGGTTCCCGATCACGGTCGCGAGATACGTCCGAAGCGCCGTCCAATCGGCATCCGACAGCTCCTTGCGCAGTACAGGAAGGTGCAGCTCCATCGAGTCCTGCTCAGGATCGGCCCTGGACAGTTCGATCCACTCGACCCATTCGGCGTGAGTGCCGCCCACAAGGGCCGATAGAGCGAGCGGATCGCCGGCGCCCGCCACCAGATCGTCGATGGCTTTCCCCCGTTCGAACATCTGCCGGTCGATGGCGTCCAACTCGCCGTCCGCGACGGCGGAAGCATACGACCGCAACGCCGCTTCGGTCGGCGGAGGATTCTCAGCCATGAACCGAAGCACGATCTCTCCCATTGGCGCCGAAGCGTCTTCCAGCTCGTTCTGACGCCGTTTCTGATCGGCGCTCGCCCGAGAGACGAACCGACTCAGCGCGTCGAGGCCGCTTCGCGACATGCCGTAACGCCGAAGTTCACGCTCGTGCTCGGCCACGACATCGCGGTTCGGGGTTGTCGCCCGTACGAAGCGATCTTGCAACACGAACCATACGGGCGCCAACTCGGGATTCATCCCGCTGTCGGCGAACCGGCGAGGGACGTAATCCGGGCCGCAGTCGGGAGCTTGTCCCGCCTCCACGGACAGGCGATACGCGGTCGCAACCGCGTCACGCTGGTGTCGGAGCCTCAGTTCTTCGGACGTGATGCCGTCCAGAATCGGCCACCACAGAGGCGAATCGGCGGGCGTAGCCGGATCGGTGTACTGAGCGACCGCGAGTGCGGGCCAACAGGCGACCAGCGACGCTCCAAGCCATCGCGTCGCGCTCGCAAGCAGTGGTCGGCGGTTCGCCTCTCGTTCCTCGCCGCGCCAATCCGTGGTCATCGGTACTTCCTTGGGTGCCGTTGTGTAGTGGCTCAGACAGATCTGAGACAGATCGAGTGAAGCAGTCGGCGATAGTCGGCCGTCGTCATCACGGCTTCGGCCGCCGGTTCGGGTCGAGGGAGCATATCGGGCCAACCTCGACCGAGGAGCAACGATGCCGGACGGGCGCCTGACCGTTCTCGGCTCGACACGTACTTCCACCACGGGCTGCTAGCCTCGGCGACCGCCCATGCGATGCCGTGGTCCGCGAGCGCTCGCCTTCCTGCCGGTCCTGGCGCTTGCCTGGAGCTGCGGAACCGCTGCGGCGCCCGAACCGGAGCCGCCGCGGCGGGTGTTCCTGATCACCGTCGACACGCTGCGGGCCGACCGCCTCGGCTGGCACGGCTATCCCCGGGACACGAGTCCGCGCCTCGACGAGTGGGTCGAACGAGGAGCCGTCTTCCAGCGGGCGATCGTCCAGTGGCCGAAGACGGGCCCGTCCTTCGCCTCGATGTTCACGAGCCTCTACCCGCATACGACCGGGCTGATCAACACGGCGGCGCAGACGATTCCCGAGGACTACCTCGCGCTGCCGACCTGGTTCCGGGAACGGGGCTTCACGACCGCGGCCGTGATCTCCAATCCCGTGCTCAGCCGGGAACTCGGCTGGGGCCGCGGCTTCGACCGCTACGAGCAGACCTGGGTCGACCAGGCGACTCTCGACGCCGTCGACGCACTCCCGGTCGAACAGCGGCCGATGGCGTTCCGGCGTCACGTGTGGGCCGACCGGGTGAACGAACTCGCGCGGCCCCTGCTCGCGTCGCTGGCCTCCGAGGAGCGGCTGTTCGTCTGGCTGCACTACACCGATCCGCACGCCCCCTACCTGCTCCAGCCGGGGACGGAGAACCCGTTTCTCGACGACGAGCACTACACCGGCGACGAGATCGTCGACCTTGCCGGCGCCGAGGGCCGGGCGCTCGGCGACCAGCGGGAACTCCGCTACTACGTGGCCCAGTACGACGCGAACGTCCGGGTGACCGACCGGGCGATCGGCGCCGTCCTGGACGAGATAGCCGCCCTCGGCATGGAGGACGAGAGCCTGTTCGTCCTGACCTCCGACCACGGCGAGGAACTGGCCGAGCATGGCGTCTTCTTCGAGCACGGGCCGGTTCCCTACAACAGCAGCGTCCACGTGCCGCTGGTCGTGGTCGGCGAGCCCTGGGCCGACGCCGGCCGGCGCGTGGAGCGGCCGGTCGAGCTGATCGGCCTCTTCCCCACGCTGGTCGACCTGCTGGGAGAACCGATGCCCGAGGGCTTCGAGGGCCGGAGCTGGGCGCCGCTGCTGCGGGGGCGGCGCCAGACCGACGCCCTCGAAGCCGGCGCCGAACCGGATGAGGCGGATCATGCGGATCCGGTCGCCTTCGCCGATGCCGGGGCCTACCAACGCCACCTGCGGAGCATTCAGGACGGCGAGTGGCAACTCGTGCTGCGTCCGCCGAACCGGGACCGCGAGAAGCCCGTGATCGAGCTGTACCACCTGCCGTCCGACCCGCTGCAGCTGAAGGACGTGACGTCCGAGTTCCCGGAGGTCAAGGATCGGCTGGGACGCCAACTCAGCAGGTGGATCCGCGATTCGCCGACGAACGTCACGCCCCACACCGAGGCCGCGCGCAAGGCGCTCGAAGCGATGGGCTACCTGGAGTGACGGAGGACGAGCCGGGGACGCCGCCGTTCCCCATCGCGCGGGTCAGCGTCGTCATTCCCTGCCTGAACGCCGCCGACACCCTGGGCGCACAGCTCGACGCGCTCAGCCGGCAGACCTGGCGAGGCGACATGGAGGTGCTGATCGCGGACAACGGGTCGACCGACGGTTCGATGGACCTCGCCGCGGCCTGGCGGGACCGGCTGCCCGGCCTGCGCGTCCTGCACGCGGCCGACCGCAAGGGACCGGCGCATGCCAGGAACGTCGCCGCGGCCGCCGCCACCGGCGACGCGCTCCTCTTCTGCGACGCGGACGACGAAGTCGCCGAGGGCTGGATCGACGGTCTCGTGCCCGAGCTGGAGCGTCACGAGGCGGCGGCGAGCCGTCACGAGATCGAGCGTCTGAACGGCGAGCGGGCGAGGCGGCTGCACGGCGACCCGGCGCAGCAGTACGGGTTGTCCGCGTACACGAACCCGCCCTTTCTGGATCATGCAGGCGGCTGCGGCCTCGGCGTCCGGCGCCGCGTCTTCGAGGCCCTCGGGGGATTCGACGAGGAGTACGGCGCCCTGGAGGACACCGATCTGTGCTGGCGCCTTCAACTCGCGGGCCACCGACTCGTCTTCGCGTCCGAGGCGGTCGTCCACGTGCGGTATCCGGCCACCCTCGCGGCCGCCTTTCGCCAGGCGGCGCGATACGGGCGATACAACGTCTACATCTACACGCGATACCGCTCGCGCGGCATGCCGCGGGCGGCCGCCCTTCCGGGCCTTCTGCGCCTCGGATCCCTGCTGCTTCGCAGCCCGCGGTTGCTGTCGCGGTCCACCCGCGGCCGCTTCGTCTGGCTCGCCGGCTGGCGGCTGGGACGGCTCCGGGGCTGCCTGAGCTACCGTACGGTCGCGTTCTAGCAGCGGAGACAACAGATGCGTCACGTGTCCTTCATCCACCGGGACGGCGCCGGATACGGCGTGAGCTTCCCCGACTTCCCCGGCTGCGTCTCGGTCGGCGTTCCTGGCGAGCGCGGCACGCCACGAGATCGAGGGGACGTGACCGAAGCGCCGCGGGACGTCCGCGACGGGTCGTGACGGACGCCGACGAGACCGAGGCGAAGCGGCGACTGCTGCACTCGACGGTCAGCGCCTACGCCTCCCTGCTGGCGCGGCTCCTGATCGCCTTCGGGACGAGGATCGTTCTCGCGCGGCTCATCCTGCCGGAGGGCCACGGGCTGTTCGAACTGGCGCTCCGCGTCGTCGTGCTCTTGTCCGCGGTGCGCGACCTCGGAATGACCCACCACCTGATGCGGGACCCGCGCGAGTCCTGGGGCACGATCCTCGCCTGGAGCTGCGGCGTCGGCGCCGCGCTGTCGCTTGCCCTGGCCGCGGCCGCCGACCTCTTCGCCGCGCTGCATCCCGACCTGCCGGACGTGCTGCGGGCGCTGGCCGTCTGGATCGTCATCGACGCCGTCATCATGGTCTACCGGACTTTCTTCGAGCGCAGGCTCCGCATCCGCGAGATCGCCGGCTTCGAGATCCTGCGCGGCCTCCTGTTCGGTCTGCTGGCCATCGTCTTCGCACTGGCGGGCGGCGACGTCTGGGCCTTCGTCGGCGGCGAACTCGCAGCCTCCGCCGTCTTCGCCCTGCTGCTGCTGCGGCGGGCTCGCGGCCGGATGCCGCTGGCCGTCGACTGGAAGCGCCTGCCCGGTCTGCTGCGGGCGAGCCGCACCCTGTTCATGGTCTGGGCAGCCTTCCAGGTCTTCACCTACATCGACGTCTTCATCGTCGAAGCGTTCGCGACGACGACCGAGGTGGGCTACTACGTCCGCGCGTACATGATCGCCTTCCTCGTGCCGTTGACCCTGACTCCGCGGCCCCTGCTGCCCGCGCTCGTCGAGTTCCGGGACGACGCGGAGCAGTTCGCCGAGACCTTGCGACTGGGCACGATCGTGTTCCTCTCCGGCATCGTGCTCTCGGCCTACTTCCTGTTCTTCAACGTCGAGAAGACGGTGGCGATCCTGCTGGGCTCGAACTGGGAGGGGGCCGAACGGCTCCTGCGCATTCTCTGCCTGGCGCCACTGGTGGACGTGTTCACGACCACCGGCGGCGAAGCGCTCAAGGTCCGGAACCGGGACCGGCTCTGGCTCGGCACGGTTGCACTGAACATGAGCGCCCTGGTCGGCTTCGGCCTTCTCTTCACGCACTGGTGGGGGCCGAAGGGCACGGCGTGGGCGAACTACCCGCGCCTCGGCAGCCTGCTGATGCTCGCGGCGATCCTCGGCCTGTTTGCCGAAAGACGCGGCCGGCTCGTCGGCGATCTGCTGCAGGTCTACCTGTTGCCGCTGCCCTTCTTCCTCGCCGCGGCGGCGCTGCTGCCGGCGGACACCTGGTCTAGGTTCGGCGCCAGCGTGGCCGCGGCCGGGCTCGGCGGAGGCGCGCTCGCGCTGCGCTTCCTGCCGGACGTCCGGCGATTCTTCCGCCGGGCGGAGACGTCCGCCGCGGACATCGGAACGACTTCGTGACGGATCGTCGGACGCTTCAGGCTCTCGGCGCGTCGGTGGCCGCGCTGCCGTTGCTGACCCTGCTGTTCCTTCCGGTCCGCACGATCGACGACGCCTTCATCACGTTCCGCTACGCCCGCAACCTGGCCCAGGGCGATGGCCTCGTCTTCAACGTCGGCGAACGGGTCGAAGGGGTCACGAGCCTGTCGTGGACGCTGCTGCTCGCGGCCGTGCAAGCGCTGCGTCTGCCGCTCGAACCGGCTGCGTTCGCGCTCGGCGTGACCTTCGCGCTGCTGGCGCTGCGCGAGGCGTATCTCCTCGGCCGCGGCCTCGGCGCCTCGGCCGGCGCCTGCCTCGCCGCGGTCGCGCTGGTGGCGGTTCATGGCCGTTTCTGGCTGGTCGTAGGCAACGGGCTGGAGGGAGGGCTGTTCGCGTTTCTGGTCGCCCTCGTCGCGCGCAAGACCGTCGATCGGGCCGATCCCGCGTGGATCGGCGTTCTCCTCGGCCTGCTGTTCATCACCCGACCCGAGAGCCTGCTCATACTGCCCGTCGTCCTCGGCTACCAGGCGCTCGCGGAGCGACGGCGGCGGGCGGAGAGTCCGCGGCCGCTGGCGAGCCGGCAGGCGGGGGAGGCTGGCGACCGCCGCGGGCGCCCTTGGGCGGACGAGAGAGCCCGCGGCTTCTGGCGGGCAGGCATGACCGCGGCGGCGGCGCTGACCGTTGTCGGAGCGGTCACCATCTGGCGACTCGCGTACTTCGGCGCTCCGGCGCCGAACTCGGTAACGGCCAAGTCCGTGCTCTCGGCGGGCCCGGAGGCGTGGCTCGCCAACCTCGGCGCGGGCCTCGCGTACGTCGTCCGTTTCGAACTCGCGCACGCGCCCCTGATCCTCGGCGCCGCGGTCGCCTTGATCCTGGCGCCCGCGAACCGGGCCCTGTGGTTCTGCCTGCTGGTCGTTGCGGCGGAATTGCCCGCCGTCCTGGTCAACGGCGGCGACTGGATGCCCCACTACCGCCTCCTCATGGTCTTCGTACCGGTGCTTGCCGCGCCCCTCGCCCTTTGCCTGTCGAGTGCGTTCGAAACCTGGGGCGCGCCGCGATCAGGACCCGGGCCGCCGCGGCCCGGCGGCGGCGGCCTGTCGAATGCACTTGACGACCGGGATGCGCGCCGCGCCGCGAGACGGCGCTCGATCTGGATGCTCGCCGCGCTGACCGTGAGCGCCGTCTTCATGCTCAGCCGCAGCCCCTGGCGCACCACGCCCGGCCCGCGCTTCACGGTCCACCCGATCACGAGCTGCTACCAGTTCATGGCGACCCGTCTCAAGCCCCATCTGGCGCCCGACGACATCGCCGCCGCCGAAGCCGTCGGTCTGTTCGGCTGGATCCTCGACGAGACGACGATCCACGATCCCCTCGGCCTGACCTCCGCCCACCACGCCCGCCACGGCGAGTACCACCTGAACTGGGGCAAGACGGACTACGACCACCTCCACCAGGTCCGTCCCGCGGTCCTCGTGCTGCATGAGGGATCGGTGGTGACCCCCGAGAAGATCGACCGCGCCACGGACGGCCGCTTCGCCCGCGACTACTCCGCCTGGTTCGTGAACCAGCAGCCGCCCTGCGCGCCGTACCGCCTGATCGTCTCCATCGACAACGAACGCCTGGAGCGCCTTCGGCCCGCACTCGACGGCCTCGCCATCGAGCCTCTCGACGCCGAGTGAACGACCGCCGCTTTACCGACGGCACCGTCCGATTATACGGAGTTTAAGCAGTTTATCTTGTGCGGATAAATCGCCTAAGATCGATATATCATCGCGTCGCCATGGATCGCCTCGACAATCCCTTCGCCCCGGGAGCCGGCACCCCCCCGCCCGAACTCGCCGGTAGAGAAGAAGTCCTCGACTCCCTGAAGCTGGCTGCTTTGAGGTGTCAGCGGGGCGGTCCCGCGCGCTGCATGGCGCTCCTGGGGCTCCACGGCGTCGGAAAGACCGTGGTCCTCGGTGGAGTGCGCAACCACGTCGAAGAGCACGATGTGCTCTTCGCGATGGTCGAAGCGTCAGAGGCGCGATCCTTGCCGTCTCTGCTGGCGCCCGAACTTCGCAGAGTCCTTCTCGGTCTCTCCGGCAACGAACGGCGTCGCGCCGCCTCACGGCGCGCAATGAAGGCGCTCGCGGGCCTCGTCTCGGCCTTGAAGGTCCGGTACGAAGACGTGGAGTTCGGTCTGGACATCGCTCCCGAGTTGGGGCTGGCCGACAGCGGCGACCTCGAGTTCGATCTGACCGCCCTCCTCGAGGCGGTGGCCGAAGCCGCGCGGCAATCCGAGACCGCATTGATGCTCGTGGTGGACGAAATGCAGTACGCCCGAGACAGCGAGTTGGGAGCGCTGGTTGCAGCGTTCCACCGAGCCTCACAACGGGGCTGGCCAGTGATGCTGGCCGGCGCGGGCCTGCCCCAGCTCAGAGGACGCCTCGGCAAGGTCCGGACTTACGCCGAGAGGCTCTTCGAGTTCAAGGAACTGGGGCCCCTGTCCGAAGATGCCGCCAGCGCGGCAATCCAGCGACCACTCACGAGACGCTCCGTAGACATCGAGCCTCGGGCCCTCAAGGAGATCGTCAGGCGCACGGAAGGTTATCCCTACTTCCTGCAGGAGTGGGGTCAGCACGCGTGGAACGTCGCACCCCACTCCCCGATCCGGATGGCGGACGTTCGCTCCGCCGAGGAGCACGTAACCGCATCCCTCGATCAGGGCTTCTTCCGCGTGCGCTACGACCGCTTGACCCCGGCAGAGAAGCGCTACATGCGGGCAATGGCCGCCCTGGGGCCGGGACCGCACCGATCGGGTGAGATCGCCTCGTCCCTGGAGCGCAAGGTCACGTCGCTCGGGCCCGTGCGCTCGAAGTTGATCGGCAAGGGCATGGTCTGGAGTCCGAACCATGGAGACACGGCCTTCACCGTGCCTTCCTTCGACAATTTCATGAAGCGAATGATGCCTGGAGACGACTGGTAAGGAAGGCACGGGAACCGCCCCCCCGTTGCGCGCCTCGGCCAGGACAACCGCGCCGGTACGAAGGACGTCTTCGCGCCGTGCCGAGTCAGTTAGCCGCGGGCCGGCGCCGAAGCCAGATCGATCCGAAGTGGGTGTCGTAGTCCTCCACCTCGACCGGGCGGTAGCCGGGAATCGTCCGTTCCAGGAACGGTTCGTCGAAGTGACGGATCATCGGGGCGGAGAGCAGCACATCGAACTCCCGGTTGAAGCTCAGGAACGCCTGCAGGACCATCGCCTCCGTGCGGTAGAGCGGCCACTTGGCCCGGAAGACGTACTGCTCCGCCGGGTAGGGCGTGTTGTACGGGAAGTGCACGTCGTGGACGTGGACCACCACGCCAGGGCGCAGCCGCGGCAGCACGTCAAGGAACAGGAACGCCACGTCTCCGCCGAGCTTCAGCACGTGGGTCGAGTCGATGAACAGCACGTCGCCGGCGCCCAGGGCCTCGAAGAGTCCGAGGTCCGTCGCCTCGACCCTGGACACGACGGTCCTGACGGCGGGATCCGCCAGGTCGCGCAGCCGGCCCGTCGGGAACGGATCGACGCAGGTCATCTCGCACGGGCGACCGTCGCGTCCGTTCGTCGCCGCGGCCCGCCACGCGTACCAGGTCGACAGGCCCGAACCGACCTCGACGTAGCGCGCCGGCCGCAGATCCCGGACCATGAGGTACGTCGTCAGGGCATCGACCGCCGGAAACCCCGGGCCGTAGCCCGATGCCCTGACCTCACGGTGCGACGGCAACGCGGCGAACTCGCCGCCACGGGTCTTCACCAACGCCGAGAGGAGCGACTTCATCGCCTCCAGGTCGTAGTCGACTCCCAACAGCTCGCTCGGCCGGTCCCACAGCCCGCGCGTCTCCGCCACTTCCGCCAGCACCGGCAAGGGCGAGTAGAAGTCCGCGGTCCGCGCCACGTTCCACCCCAGCTTGCGCAACGCGGCGAACAGGGCCGCGTGCAACCGGCGGTAGATCGCTTTCAGTGTCCTGACCATCGGACGCCGACGATAGCCCGACCGGCGCCAGCGGCGTTCGCCGTCGCGCCGCCGCGAACGCTGCTAGTCGGGTGCGAAACACCAGTGCTTGAATGGCCTCGCTGCCCAGCGCGACCTGACTCCATGGAACGACGGCGCCACGGAGACTCGCCCACTGTTCTCTGCGCGACAGCGCAGCCACAAGGCGGCGGACCCTGCTAGCGTGTGCGCCTCCGCGGGGCCCGCCGGCGGAGAGAAGGAGCGAGATGTCCCTGTTGATTCGAAACGGTCGCATCGTGACGGCGGTGGACGACTACCGCGCCGACATCTTCGTCGAGGACGAGACGGTTTCGCTGATCGGCCGCGGCCTCGACGTGGAGGCGGACCGCGAGATCGACGCGGCGGGACGGCTGGTCATCCCGGGCGGCGTCGACCCCCATACCCACATGGACATGCCCTTCGGCGGAACGACGAGCGCGGACGACTTCGAGACCGGCACCCGGGCGGCCGCTTTCGGCGGCACGACGACGATCGTCGACTTCGCAATCCAGACCAAGGGCCACTCGACCCTCGAGGGGCTCGAGACCTGGCACGAGAAGGCCGCCGGCAAGGCGGGCATCGACTACGGCTTCCACATGATCGTCACCGACATGGAAGACGACCGTTTGTGGGAGCTGCGGCGTCTTGCGGACGAGGGCGTGACCTCCTACAAGATGTTCATGGCCTACCCGGGCGTGCTCTACGTGGACGACGGCACGCTGTTCCGGGCCATGCGCAAGGCCGGAGAGGACGGAACCCTGGTCTGCATGCACGCCGAGAACGGAATCGTGATCGACGAGATCGTGAAGATCGCGCTCGCCGAGGGCAAGACGGCGCCGATGCACCACGCGCTGACCCGGCCCACGCGGATGGAGGCGGAGGGCGTCCACCGGTCGATCGCGATCGCCGAGGTCGCCGGGGTTCCGGTCTACATTGTCCATCTGAGCTGCGCGGACGCGCTCGAGCAGGTGACCCTGGCGCGGGACCGCGGCGCCCAGGTGTTCGCGGAGACCTGCCCCCAGTACCTGTTCCTGGATCTCAGCAACTACGACCACGAGGACTTCGAGGGCGCGAAGTACGTCATGACGCCGCCGCTGCGCGAAAAGTGGAACCAGGAACACCTCTGGCGGGGACTCCGCTTCGGCGACCTGCAGAGCATCTCGACCGACCACTGTCCCTTCTGCTTCAAGGACCAGAAGGTCCTCGGGATCGACGACTTCAGCAAGATCCCGAACGGCGGCCCGGGAGTCGAGAACCGGATGAGCCTGGTCTACAACGGCGGCGTCGCGGGCGGCCGGCTGTCGGTCAACAAGTTCGTCGAACTGACCTCGACAGCGGCCTCCAGGCTGTTCGGACTGTTCCCGAAGAAAGGAACGATCGCCGTGGGCAGCGACGCCGACATCGTCGTGTTCAACCCGGACCGGCGAGAGACGATCAGCATCGACAATCCGCACACGCACCACATGCGCGTGGACTACAACGCGTACGAGGGCACGGAGGTTCAGGGAGTCTCGGAGATCGTGATCAGCCGCGGCCGGGTGGTCGTCGAGGACAACATCTGGCACGGGCGTTCCGGCGGCGGGAACTTCATCAAGCGAGGATTGTTCGGCGGCCCGTTCCAGCAGGCATGGGAGAAGCCAGTATGAGCAGAACGTTGAAGTCGGGCCTGATCCAGATGTCGTTGCCGGACGGCGCCTGCGGAGACGGCGCGTCCGCCGACGAGATCGCCGCGACGGTCGAGGCGATGACGGCCAAGCACATCCCGTACATCGACGACGCGGGCCGGCGCGGCGTCCAGGTTCTCTGCCTGCAGGAGGTGTTCAACACGCCGTACTTCTGCCCGGGCCAGGATTCGAGCTGGTTCGCCGCCGCGGAGCCGGTTCCCGGCCCGACCACCGAGCGGATGGCGGCGTACGCGCGCCGCCACGCGATGGTCATCGTCGTGCCGCTCTTCGAGCGGGAGAACGCGGGCATCCTCTACAACACGGCCGCCGTGATCGACGCCGACGGCAGCTACCTCGGCAAGTACCGCAAGACGCACATTCCGCAAGTGGCCGGCTTCTGGGAGAAGTACTTCTTCCGCCCGGGCAACCTGGGATATCCGGTGTTCGACACCGCCTACGGCCGGATCGGCGTCTACATCTGCTACGACCGCCACTTCCCGGAGGGCGCGCGGGCCCTGGGTCTCGCCGGCGCGGAGATCGTCTACAACCCGTCGGCCACCGTCGCCGGCCTCTCCGACCACCTGTGGACGATCGAACAACCGGCCCACGCGGTGGCGAACGGCTACTTCATGGGCTGCATCAACCGCGTCGGCGCCGAGAAACAGTGGGACCTCGGTTCGTTCTACGGCAGCAGCTACTTCGTGAACCCCAAGGGGCGGATCGTCGCCCAGGCGTCAAGGGACCGGGACGAACTCCTGGTGGCCGACCTGGACCTCGGGATGATCGACGAAGTGCGCTCGGTGTGGCAGTTCTACCGCGACCGGCGGCCCGAGGCGTACGAAGACCTCGTCAAGCCCTGACGGAGGTTGCAAGGAGCGAGCAGCCTCGCACTGAGCGCGCCGGCGCCCTCGCCGGCTTTCCGGGTGTGTTCCCCGCGCGACAGCGCAGCCCGACGGCTAGCCCGAGAACCGCAAGCCGACGACGATCGCGCGGCCCGGCGTGACGAAGCCGGGAACCTCGAAGTAGTCCTCGTCGAGGGCGTTCTCGATGCGGACGAAGGGCTGCCACGGGGACCGGGCGTAACTGAGGTAAAGGTCCACCTTGACGTAGTCGTCCATCACCGCGCCGTCCGAGTCGACACGGTCCGACACGGCCGCGGCCATGACCGACGCCGAGAGCCGTTCCGTCGGCCGCAGCCGAGCGACCAGGGCCGTGCGGTTCTTCGGCCGCCGGGCCAGCGGATCGCCTGTCGACTGGTCTTCGGTGTCGTTGTACGTGTGGGACAACTCCAGGCTGTAGTCGGCATTCGGTCGATATCGCAGCGCCAACTCGGCGCCTTCCGAACTCGCCCGGGCGACGTTGCCAAAGCTGCGGTTCGCGAGGTCGTACTCGATCAGTTGCTCGAAGTCGAGGTCGAACCAGGTCAGATCGAGCGTCACGCCCGATTCGCCGAAGCGCTGCTCGACGCCGAGATCAAGGCCCTCCGTGGTCTCGGGCCGAAGGTCCAGATTGCCCGATCCCGGATAGTAGAGCTCGTTGAAGGTCGGCGCGCGGAACGCACTGCCGTAGCTGCCGCGGATGCGGCCCCTTCCCTCGGCCCACGAACTCGAGAAGGTGACGCGGTGGCTGGTCTTCGACCCGAACGCCGAATGCTCGTCGCCGCGCAGCGCGGCGGTCACGTGCACGTCGTCCGTCACCTCCCACTGGTCCTGCACGAACCAGGACTCCAGGTCGGCCTCTTCGTCGAACGCGCCGACGCTCGTCCCCCGCCGATTCTCCGTCCCGAGCCCCAGGTTCAGCACGTTGTCCGCGCCCAGCCTGATGTCGGACTGCAGGTCGATCTGCCGGATCCCGGAACGGATCTCGTAGTTGTTCCAGATCGTGTCCGGATCGGTTCCGGCAAGCGTCGCGTCGGTCCGGCCAAGGCGCACGGTCTGTCGCCAGAACGAAGTCAGCTCCTTCTCCACTCTCAGAGACACCGTGTCTTCGTCCTGTGCCGCCATCGCGTTCAGGTCCTCGGGGCCGAATCCGTCCACCGCGGTGTCCCCGCGCCAAGAGCGAGCCCTCAGATCGATCCGGCCGTCGCCCGCGAAGGCGGCGCCGAGACGGGCGCTCACTGTCCGGTTCTCGTACGGATCGTCCTCCACCGCGCCGCCCTGGATCGCGCGATGGGACACCCCGTCGGTGCTCAGGTCGGCCGCCGAAACGCTGACGTCCCAGCGGTCCGTCGCGCCCAGGAGACCCAGCTCGAACCGGCGGTGGTCACGGCTCCCGGCCTCGCCGGTCCCGCTCAGCCGCAGTCCCTCCAGGCCGCGGCCGGTCATGATGCTGACGACTCCGGTCATCGCCTCCGAACCGTAGGTCGCCTGCGGACCTCGCAGCACTTCGATGCGCTCGATGTTGGCCGCCAGCAGGTGCGCGAAGTCGACCGTGCCGCCGGCAACCGAGTTGACCCGCACGCCGTCCACCAGCACCAGGACCTGCGCCCCGGCGCCGCCGCGCAGTCGGACGGTCGCGGCCTTGCCGGGCCCTCCGGCATGGGTCACTTCCGTGCCGGGAACCGTGCGCAGCAGGTCCATAACCGCCACCGGATTGCGCCGTTCGACCTCTTCGGCCTGGATCACCGTGACCGCGCTGCCGACGTCCGACGCCGGCGTGTCGTAGCGGTTGGCGCTGACGACGATCTCCTCCGCGACGGTCGGCGGCTCGTCCGCGGGGTCGTCGTTCTGGCTGGCGGCCGCCGGCGCCGCCAGCAGGACGGCCGCCGCCGCGGCCAGCCACGGCAGGTACGGGCGGCGGCGCGCGCCGCCCCGGGGACGCAGTGCGTCGGGACGTCTCTTGTCGTTCATTCGGGCCTTCCTCCCCCTCGGGATTCCTCTCCGGACGGCCTTTCCGGGGCCGGCGGAGCGTTGTGTGCCTCGGCAGGCAGCCAGGTCTCCTGGCTTCCTTCGTCCTGTTGGCCGGCCCTTCCCATCCCGCGGGCGGGACAGTGGTTGTCGCCGGCTTCGTCCGGTTCACAGTCGCGGGGCGGCGGGAGAGTCTCACTCCCTTCCCTTGAACTGCCTGCGCCTTGATGTGTGCTCAGACTCTTGCTGCGGCGATCCTCTTCCCGTTGAAGAATCGGACGGCGAAGCGCCAGACTAGCAGCCCGCGGCGCACGGCCTACAATCGCGCGATGCCGAACGCGACGGGCGAGCAACTGTCCCTGCTGATGGACCAGCCCGACGCCGCGTTTCGCATCCACGCCTCGAACCGGTTGGAGACGCTCGCCGACCGGCTGGCCGACGCCATGAGGCGGACGCCCGCGGCGCCGCTCGAACCAGAGCGCATCGTCGTGCCGGACCAGCTGCTCGGTCAGTGGCTTCGACTCGAACTGGCCGCGCGCCTGGGCGTCGCCGCCCACCTGCGGGTCGAAGAGCCGGCGGAGTTCGCCTGGAAGGCCATGCGGGAGGAGGCGAAGACGTTGACCGAAGAGTCCGTGTACGGCCCGCGCTACCTGCGCTGGAGAATCTTCGAGCGGCTCGCGCGCGGGACGGGCGACGAGGCGATCGACAGCTACCTGGAGGACGGCGACCCGCGCAAGCGCTTTGAACTGGCCGACCGGCTGGCCGCCGCCTACGACCGCTGCCGCGTGTACCGGCCGGAGACCATCCGCGACTGGCAGCGGGGATCGCCGGCGGGCTGGCACGCGCGGCTCTGGGCCGAGCTCGCCGCGACGGACTCCGAACCGCGCCACTGGGTCGACGCGATCGACACGTATCGGGAGGCGCTCGATGGACGCGCGGCGGCGACAAGGAAGAAACGGGTGAACTTCTTCCACGTCGCGAAGATGTCTCCCACCTACGTCGAGGCGCTGCATCTCGCCGCGACGGCGATGGACGTCCACCTCTACGTCCTGAGCCCGAGCCGCCGTTTCTGGACCGACCCGGCCGAACGCACCGGGGAGACCGGAAAGACGAACGATCTCACGGTTCAGGCTGGCCAGCCACCCGCGGCTCTTGCCGAACGCGGCGAAGAGGCCAGGGAGACGAACGAACTGCTGGACGCCTGGAGCGGTTCGGCGCGGGCCCTGCCGCGCCAGCTCTTCGCCGAACCGAACGTCGCCGTCGTCGCGGACCGTCCGCGGGAAAGCGACGCACCGCGCGCCGTCAGCTGTCTGGCCGCGGTGCAGCGCGACATCTTCGAGGCGGCTCCGAACGCTCTCGACAACCACTTCGAACCTGACGACCGGGACGACTCGCTTCAGGTCCACGTCTGTCATTCGCCAACCCGCGAAGTCGAGATCCTGCACGACCGCCTGCTTGGCGTCTTCGACCGCCACGAGGACATCCAGCCCGCCGACGTTCTGGTGCTCACGCCGGACATCGACACCTACGCGCCGCTGATCGAGGCCGTGTTCGGCGCCGCCGACCGCATCGGCTTCAGCGTCGGCGCGCGGCGGCTGAAGGAAGGCGCCGCCCTGACCGCCTTCCTCGACCTGCTGGCGCTTCCCGGCGCCCGCTTCACGGCGAGCGAACTCCTGGCGCCGTTGCTCGCCGGCGCCGTGCGCCGCCGCTTCGACATCGCCGACACGGATCTCGCGACGCTCCGCGGCGCCGTAGCCCGCGCGCGGGTGCGCTGGGGCAAGGCCGCCGACCACCGGACCGAGCTCGACGTTCCCGCGTCGGCCGACCACAACTGGCGCCGGGGCCTCGACCGGCTGACGCTCGGCTACGCGCTCCACGAAGGCGATGTCCTGGCCGACGGCATCAAGCCCTGCGCTCTCGACGGCCGGGGCTTCCACGACGGCGCGGCTGACTACGAGCTTCTCGGACGATTCCACCGCTACTGCGAGCTCGCGTTCGAACTCGGCGACTGGCGGACGGTCGAACTGGAGGCATCCGGCTGGACGAACCGGCTGCGCCGCGACGTCCTGGACAGGTTCTTCGACGCCGACCTCCACGCCGGATCAGAGGCCGCCCGGGAAGTCCGCACGGTGTCCCGGCTGATCGAGGAGTTCGACGACGAGTGCCGGCAGGCCGGCGCCAAGGGCCGCATTCCGTTCCCGGTGCTGCGCGAGACGCTGAACGACCTTGCCGTGAAATCCGTCCGGTCGCCGCCCCGGCTGGCGGACGGCATTGCCGTCGCGTCGCTCGCCTCCGGGCAGATCTTTCCGGCGAAGGCGGTGTGCGCCGTCGGCATGAACGATCGCGCCTTCCCGCACCGCCAACCGCCCGAGGTCTTCGACTTCAAGGCCGGACTGTTCGACCGCGAGAAGCCTAGGCCGGGCGATCCGGACCGCCGCGGAGACGACCGCTTCGCCTTCCTGGAGGCCCTGCTCGCCGCCCGGAACTGCTTCGTCGTCACCTGCACCGGCAAGGACCTGCAGGAGGACAAGCCGATTCCGCCGTCGGTCCTGGTCAGCGAACTCCTGGACTACCTGGCGAAGCGGTTCTCCGTCCCGGCGCGCGAACCGAACGAACGCGCGGACGCGGTCGCGGATCCGCGCGAGCGCTGGCGAACGGAGCATCCGCTTCAGCCCTTCAGCCGCAGGTACTTCACGGTCGACGGCGAGAGCGAGCGCGGCGCGCGGGCCGCGGCCTCGTCGGAAGAACCGGAGCTGTTCAGCTACTCGCGGCCGATGCTCCAGGCCGCCAGGGCGCTGCGCTCGCGCGGCGAAACGCCCCGTCGCTTCCAGGGCGAACTGCCCGCCGACCCGGACGAAGGCGAAGCGGCGGAAATCGAACTGGAGGACCTGATCCGCTTCTCCGAGAGCCCCTCCAGAGACTTCCTGCGGAACCGGCTCGGCATGGCGCTCGGCGCCCGCGAGGACGACGTGGAGGACGACGAGCCGCTCGACCTGAACGCGCTCGAGGTCTGGCAGCTGAAGAGCGAACTGAGCGGCAAGGACGCCCTGGACGACGAAACGGCGCACCGTCTCGCCGCGGCCCGAGGTTTGCTCCCCGCGGGGAACCTGGGCTGCATCGAGTACCGGAAGTCGGCAACGCAGGTGGCGATGCTCGATGCCGAGCTCCAGCGTTTCGATGCCCACCGGCAGGCGCCGGTCGAGGGCGTCGAGGTCGACCTCGAACGCGTCCGGCTGATCGGCGCCGTCGACCAGTTCGAGCGGGAGAGGAACGAACTCCTCTTCTGGCGTATCGGAAGAGTGCGGCCGAAGGACCGGATCGCGACCTGGCTGCGACTGCTCGCGCTCATCGGCAGCCGGAACGAGACGGCCAGCGCGCACCTGCTGGGCTGCGGCAAGGAGATCGAAGAGGTCGTCGTCGCCGGCCCGGATCCAGACGTCGCGCGGAAGTTGCTCGGCCACTGGACGTCGACCTGGCGGGAGGGCCGACGCCGCCCCCTGCCCTTCTTCCCCGCGACGTCCTGGGAATGGCTCGCCAAGAACAAGTGGACCGAGAGCGTCAGGCGCGTGTGGTCAGGACAGAGCTACAGCGAAGGCGCGGAGGCCTCCCACCAGCTCGTATTCGGCAACGTGGAGAAGAGCGCCGAGCTCCTCTCCGGCGACGGCAGCGAGGGCGAGCAGTTCCGCGCCCTCGCCCACCGTTTGCTGGGACCGCTCAGGAAGGCCAGTTCGTGAACGACGTCGCCGCGCGGGTCGACGCGTTCCATGCGCCTCTGCAGCCCGACCTGCTGATCGAGGCCAGCGCCGGGACGGGCAAGACCTACGCCCTGACCACGCTGGTCGCGCGCCTGATCGTCGAGGAGGCCCGCCGCATCGACGAACTTCTCGTCGTCACCTTCACCGTGGCGGCCGCCGGCGAGTTGCGAGCGCGGATCCGGCGCACGCTGCACGAGTCGCTCCGCGCCGCTTCCGGATCCGAGGCGCGAAACGGAGGCGACGACCAGGCGGCGCGGCTCCGGAGATCGTGGCGCCAAGCCCGGATCGCGGACCGGCAGGCGGCGGACCAGGCGCCGCGCGAACGCCTCGAGCAGGAAGCGGACGAGCAGGCGCGCGGGCGGCTCGCGCGGGCCCTTCACGACATCGACCGGGCGACGATCACCACGATCCACGGCTTCTGCCAGCAGGCGCTGAACGAGTTCGCGCTCCCGGCCGGCATTCCGTTCTCCTTCGAGGTCAACGGCGACGACGCGCTGGCCGTGAGCGACGCCGTGCGCGACTTCTGGCGGCGGCGGATGGTCGACGAGCCGATCTCCCTGCTCGAGTACGCCAGGTCGAAGGGGTTCGTTCCCGGCGAGGACACGGCAAACTGGGTCATGCGTCAACACGCCAGGCCGCAGGAGATCCGGGGCGCCTCTCCGAACCCGGAGAAAGACCTGGGAGCGAAGGAGGAAGAGTGGAGGGAAGCGCTCCGCGCCGCGGAACAGGCCTGGGCGGACGACGGGCGGGCCGAGTTCCTGAACGTGGCCCACCGGTACAAGTGGTACAGCGGCAAGCGGCCCGACCAGGACATCGAAACGCTCGTCGCCGCGATGGACTCCGGCGGCGCGGAGAACCTGGCGCCGGATTTCGCCGGCCAGTTCGGCCGCGAGAAGCTGGCCTCGCTGCTGCAGAAGGCCAACCCGCCCCCGGACGACGTTCCGCTGTTCGGCGCTCTCGAGATGGTTGGCGAGAAGGGCGAAGACCTGGGTCGGACCTGGCTGGCCGGACGACGGCGTCAGCTTCTGGAAGACGTCGGGAAGACCCTGCATCATCGCGCCTGGGCGGACCGCCGCCTGGGCTTCGACGCCCTGCTGGTGGAGCTTCACCGCGTTCTCGAGGGAGCGCGCGGGCCGGAACTCGCGCGGCGGATTCGCGCTCGCTACCCGGTCAGCCTGATCGACGAATTCCAGGACACGGACCGCCTGCAGGCCGAGATCTTCAGGAGGATCTACTCGGCCGACCGCGGCCCGAGCGAGGCCGAAGCAAACGGGACCGACACGAACCCGGCCAACCCCGCGACCGGGCGGCGATTCGTCGTCGGCGACCCGAAGCAGTCGATCTACCGCTTCCGCGGCGCCGACGTGTTCGCCTACCTGGAGGCCCAGGACCAGCTCGCCAGGGCGCGGGATCCCCTCCGGCTGGACCTCAACTACCGCTCGACGCCCGGGCTGATCCGCGCCGTCGGCGAGCTGTTCTCGCGGCCGCGGCCGTTCGTGCTCGAGGCGTTCACGTTCGACCCTTCCCGGCCGGCCGATCGCGACCGCGCCGAACTGGTCGTCGACGGAGAGCCCGATTCTCCGCCGTTCCAGTTCGTCCTGATGGGGAAGCGCCCGAACGAACAGCGCAGGAAGCCGGAACTGGAGGGGCTGGCGGCCCGACAGGCAGCCAACGAGATCGCCCGGCTGATCGCTCTGGGCGCCGAAGGCGGCGCGGCGCTGGTCTCCGACGCCGGGGGCGGTCGAGAGCCGCTGACTGCCGGTCACATCGCCGTGCTCGTCCGCACCGGCGCCCAGGGCAAGGCCATCGCGGAGGCGCTCCGGGAACGCAAGATCGACAGCGTCGAACTCGGCACGGACAACATCTTCGTTTCGGCGGAAGCCGACGCGCTCCACCGCCTTCTGCGCGCCCTGTGCCTGGACGGAACGGAGGCCAACGCCACGCCGTTGCTGCGGGGGGCGCTGGCCGCCGACCTGTTCGGTCTGGACATGCACGAACTGGCCGAACTCCAGGACGACGACGACGCCTGGGACGGCTGGCGGACGCTCACGCGCGAGTGGGCCGACGTCTGGCGGCGGCAAGGAATCGCCACGCTCATGCGGCGCATCCTGTTCGGCGGCGCGCAGGACTGTTCCGCCAACCTTCTCCGCTACCCGGACGGCCCGCGCCGGTTGACGAACTACCTCCACCTGAGCGACCTGCTGCACGAGGCGGAGACCCGGCGGCGTCCCTCGCGCCACGGTCTGGCGGAGTGGTTCCGCCAGTCGAGAAACGAATCCCGCCAGGGCGACGAGACGGCGCAGCTTCGTCTGGAAAGCGACGAGAATCTGGTGAAGATCGTCACCGTTCACCGCGCCAAGGGACTCGAGTTTCCGATCGTCTTCTACCCCTTCGCGTGGGACGGCCGCCGGCCGAAAACGGGAAGGCAGAGAGAGCCGACCGCCAACTACTACGACGACGCCAGCAAACCCGCGAAGCCCGTGCTCGACCTGAACCCGGACGAAGCGGCTTACGGCCGCGAGCGGGCCGAAGAGCATGCCGACGAACTGCGGCTGCTCTACGTCGCGCTGACGCGCGCCAGGCAGCGCACCGTCGTGACCTGGGCGCCGGACGGAGGGGCCGAGCACACGCCGCTGGCCTGGCTGCTTCACGGACGCGGCCGCGCGCTGCCGAGCGATCCGGCGAAGGCGCTGGCCAACCATGCGGAGTACGTGAAGGGCCTGGACCCGAACGCATGGCGCCGGGAGATCGAGGAGTTCGTCGGCGGGGACCCGGACGCGCTGTGCGCCCGCGAGATCGGACCGGCGACGTCGTCCGCGGACGCCAGGCCAGACGCCCCCGAGAAACTGGCGGTCCGCGAGCTCGGCCGCCAACCGCGGCTCATCCGGCAGCGGACGAGCTACTCGGCCCTGTCGACCGCAACCGGCCCGGCCGCCGAGGAAGGCGGCGACCGCGGCCCGGCGTCGGACGGCGGCGCTGCCGTCGGCATGGAGCGACCGGCAACCGCCGCCGCCGCGAAACCGCCCATGCCCGTCCGCGACCGCGACGAGGTCGATCTCTCGCCGCCCGGCGAGGCGACCGTCGCGGAGGCGCCGGAGACGGACCGAACGCGGGAAGAGCCGGGTCCGTCGATCTTCTCGCTCCCGGCCGGCGGCCGCACCGGCAGGTGCCTGCACGAGATCTTCGAGCGCCTGTTCGGCGACCCCGCACCGCCGGAAACGGACGCCGCGTGCAGGGACGACGCGTGCAGGGAGGCGCTCTCCCGTTACGGCTTCGCTCGGGAGGTGTGGCTTCCGGTCACGCGGGAGCTGGTCGACAACGCTCTCGACACGCCGCTGATGCGTCCCGGCGAGGCGGGCGGCGTCTTCCGTCTCTCCGACCTGAAGACGCCTATCGCCGAGATGGAGTTCCACCTGCCGCTGTCGGCCTTCGGGCGGACGGAGCTCGGTCGGCGCCTGAGGGCGTACGGCTACGAGCATCCGCTCGCGGAGGACGACGCGAAGATCGAGGGCTTCCTGCACGGCTACATCGATCTCGTGGCATGCCACGAAGGGCGCTGGTACGTCATCGACTACAAGTCGAACCGGCTGGGCCTCGATCCGTCGGCGTACTCCGAGCGGGCGCTCGCCGAGGCGATGCGGGAGCACGGCTACCACCTCCAGTATCTGCTGTACCTGACCGCCCTGCACCGTCTGCTGCGCCTGCGGCTGCCGGACTACGACTACGACCGGCACGTCGGGGGCGCGTTCTACCTCTTCCTGCGCGGCATGACGCCGAACGCTCCCGGCGGCGGCGTGTTCCGGGACCGACCGACGCGCGACTGCATCGAGGCGCTCGATGCCTGCCTGAGCGGCGGCGAAGCGAGCGCGCCGTGAGGCGACACGGGCGGATCCAGGCGCTGACCGATGCCGGCGTCCTGGCCGAGATCGACCGCTGCTTCGCCCTGCTCCTGATGGACCTGGGCGCCGACGGGGACGCGGCCCTGGCTGCCGCCGTCGCCAGCGCCATGCACCGGAGCGGACACACCTGTCTCGACCTGCGGAAAGCGAGCCGTCCGATCGCGGAGCTGGTGGAGCGACCCGACGGCGCCCTGGCGGGCAACGCACTGGACCCGGAGCTGCTGGCGATCGCGCTGCCTCGGCGCGAGGCGCTGCTCGACACGCTGTCGGAGAGCCGGGTGGTCGCTGCTGGAGAGAGTCCCGAGGCCGAACGACCTCTTGTCCTGGACCGCGAACGCCTCTACCTGCGTCGCCTGTTCGACGCCGAGTGCCGGCTCGCCGAGCGCCTGGTCGACATGGCGACGGACACCGAGCCGATCCCCTGCATGGAACAGGCGATCGCCCGAATGTTCGACGAGGCGGAAGACCGGACCGCGGAGGCCGTCGCCGCGCTCCGCACCGCGCTCGAACGGCGGCTGTGCATCGTCACCGGAGGGCCTGGCACCGGCAAGACGACCCTGGCGGCCAAGCTGATCGCCATCCTGGCGGCGGAAGGCCTCGCCGACCGGCGCCGCATCGGCCTGGCGGCGCCGACGGGCAAGGCGGCCTCCCGCATCCAGGAGTCGGTGCGCGGGAAGTTGAGCCAGCCGCCGCTCGACGACCAGCCGGGCATCCGCGAGTTCCCGGCCGAGGCGCGGACGATCCATCGGCTGCTGGCGAGCCGAACCAGCCGCCTGAACCGACTCGAGGCGCTGGTGGTCGACGAATGCTCGATGGCCGACCTCAAGCTGATGGACCGTCTCGCGGCCGCGCTGCCGCCGCGGTGCAGGCTGATCCTGCTGGGCGACGCGAACCAGTTGGCTTCGGTGGAGCCGGGTTCGGTCTTCAGCGACCTGTGCCGGGCGGGCGACGCGGGGCCGCTGGCCGGTTCCGTCACGACGCTGCGGAAGAACTACCGCTTCGAGGAACACTCCGCCATCGGCCAGTTGGCGCGGGCCGTCGTCGCCGGCGACGCCGCCGGCGCGGCCTCCGTCCTCCAGGACGGGTCCAGGCGGGAGGCGCGTCTGGCGCCGCTCGCGGACGAGGACGCCTTCGACCGCTTCGCCGACGAGTACGCGGAGACCTGGGCCGATCACATGGCAAGGCTCGAGGCGGAACCGGAAGCCGCCGCTCCGTTCCCCGCGCGGCGGGTGCTCTGCAGCCACCGGCGCGGTCCCTTCGGAACGCAGCGCTTCAACCGCCTGGTCGAGCGGCGCCTGGCCCGCATGGGCCGCCGGTCCCCTCGCCACGAGCTCTACGTCGGACGTCCGATCATCGTCAATCGCAACGACCGGCAGACGAACCTCATGAACGGCGACACCGGCGTCGTCGTGCCCGGCGGCTCGGGGCGTCCCCAGGTCTGGTTCCCGGATCTCGACCGCGACGGTGAACGGCGGCTCGTCCCGCTCGCCCGTCTACCGCAGCACGAGAGCTTCTTCGCGCTCACCGTCCATCGCGCCCAGGGTTCGGAGGTCGACGACCTCGTCATCGTCCCCGGCCCCGCGGAGTCGCGGGTCAACACGCGCGAGCTGTTCTACACGGCGGTCACCAGGGCGCGAAAAACCGTCACCGTGATGGCCGGAGAGGACGCCGTTCGCGCGGCCGTCCTGCGGACGACGTCCCGCTCCACCGGACTGCTGGACCGGCTGCGTTGAGGGGGGACGGCTCGAAGCCGCTCACGCACTTGTCGCGCCTCGCGGTTTCCTCGCCGCCGCGAGCCGCCATCTACTCCTCGGTGTACCGGATCTCCAGGCGCCGGAAGATCAGGGCGGTGGCCGCAAGCACGACGCCGGCGAAGGCGAGCAGACCGAGGACGGAAACGGCCGCCGGCGGCGGTTCGACGACTACCGCGAACGGTCCGTCCGCGAGCGGCACCGGCAGCATGCCCTTCAGGTAGTGAATCACGCTGAGCTTCTTGAGCGCGGGCGGCAGCAGGAAGTGCAGCATCTCCCACAGGTAGAGGGCGCCGGCCGGGATGATGGGGTTCCGGAACACCATGCCGACCAGCGTGAACAGCGAACCGTAGCCGATGCAGGCGAGCAGGGTCACGCCCAGGTAGGCCGCGAGATGCCGCCCGCCCGGGCCGGCGGTCAGGTCCTCGATCGCTCCCGAGAAGCCGACGGGCAGGTAGATCAGCAGGTAGCTGACCACGGTGCTCGCCATGAACAGCGCCGCAACGGCGGCTAGCGCCGCCGCGTACTTGCCGACCACGACCAGTTCGCGGCGAAGCGGCGTGAGCAGCAGGTAGTGGAGGCTGCGCTCCAGGATCTCGCCGCGGAACAGGTTGAAGAAGGCGTACAGGCAGCCGAAGAACAGGATCGCGCCCAGGAACACCGTCTCGAAGATCGTCTCGTAGACCGTCCGGGCGCCGAACCGCTCCAGCACCGTCTGGCCGTCGATCGGGATCGAACCGACCAGCAGGACGATCGCCACCGGAACGGCCGAGGCGAGCCCCAGGATCAGCGCTCTGCGGGTCAGCAGCAACCGACGCAGCTCCAGTCGCGCGAGTCCGCCGACCTGCCGAACGAGCAGCGCCCGGTCGATGCGCGTCCGGGCCGCGGTCACGAGGGATCCCCCTCTTCGTTGACCAGGTAGCGGTAGACGGCCTGGAGGTCGCTGTCCGCGGGGCCGACCGCCTCGACCTCCACGCCGCCCCCGGCGACGAGCTCAGCGACCAGACGCAGGAACCGGTCCGCGTCGCGGGTGCGCAGGTGGAGCCCCCCGCCGTCGTCGTGAAGCTGAACTTCGGTGACGTGGTCCAGCTCGAACGCCCGGCCAGCCAGCCATTGCGGACGGTTGCAGCGCACGAACACCTGCAGCGGCTGCTCGCGGACCGCCTCGACTTCCGCTCGAATGCCTGGCGTCTCGCCCTCCGCGACGATGTAGCCGTTCGAGATCAGGATCACCCGGTCCGAGAGCAGGTCGACCTCGTGGAGAATGTGGCTCGACATGAGCACGTGCTGACCCTCGTTGGCCAGTTGACGGAAGAGTTCGATCGTCTCGGCGCGCACCATGGGATCGAGGCCGTTGAGCGGCTCGTCGAGCACCATGACCTGCGGCCGGTGCGCGATCGCCTGCGCCAGCTTGATCCGCTGCCGCATGCCCTTGCTGTAGCCCGCGATGCGCCGGTGCGCCGAATCGACGAGGCCGACCCGTTCCAGCGCCCGGGAGGTCAGGCGTTCCGCCTCGTCGCGGCCGAGGCCATGCAGCAGAAGGTAGGAGAAGACGAACTGCCAGCCGGTGACGCCGCGCGGGAAGGAGTCGTACTGGGTGCAGTAGCCGAAGCGGCGGAACAGATCCCGCGGCCTGGCGACCGGAAGGCCGAGAATGCGAATCTCGCCCCTCGTCGGCCGCAACAGGCCCGCAAGCAGGTTCATCAGCGTGCTCTTGCCGGACCCGTTCGGGCCGACCAGGCTGGTGACGCCGGGTTCGATGTCCAGATCGACTCGGTTGACGCCCAGCACGTCGCCGTAGAACTTCGAGACGTCGCGGATCACGATGTTGCGGTCGTCGCTCACTTGACGACCTCGAAGGCGCGCACGCGGCGATAGAGCAGGGCCGCCGACAGAGAGGCCAACGCGGCCGCGGCGAGCCAGGCCGCCGCATCCGGCATCCGCGCGGTTCCTTCCGATCCGAACACGGAGGCGGAGAGCGCGTCCGTCACGTCGAACGCCACGACCATGCTGCCGAGCCAGGAGTCGTAGAACTCCTTGTAGAACTGGCCGAAGGCGGCGCCCGTCAGGATCGCGCCCAGGAACACGATCCGCGCCCAGGGCTTCCACTTCACCCAGGCGGCGATCGCGAGCATCGGCAGCGACATGCAGACAAGCCACACGACCGAAACGACCACCATCGACGGCGCGACCCGCCAGTGCTCCAGCAGCCATTCGCGTCCGCCGAGCGACGCCTGGACGGCGAACAGGGCCAGCCCCGGCGCCCAGGTGATCGCCGAGACCAGAACCCCGAGCGCGACGAGCTTGCCGAGGATGTAGTCGGTGCGGGTCAGCGGACGCGAGAGATAAAGCGGCATCGCCCGGTTGCGCAGGTCCGCCGACACCAGCGACGGTCCGACCACGAGCACGACGACGAACGCCAGGTACAACTGGACGCGCAGGAAGAGGTTCTCGAAGAACCAGGCGTTGACCTGCAGGACCTCGAGCAGGTCGGTCGAGTCGAGGTCGATCAGGGTCAGCGCTTCCGCGTTGTAGCGCAGGTACATGGCCCCGAGCAGCACCAGCGGCCAGGCGAAGCAGACGGCGAAGAACGCAAGGAACAGCCGCGACGCGAAGACGTCGCGCAGGCCGTAGCGGCTGATGACGAGGAACCGGCCGCGCGCCGGCAGCAGCGGGCCGTCGTAGCCCTTGTAGCCATGGTCACGGACGGCCATCGTCGCTCTCCATCGCCTGGAGGAAGATGTCCTCGAGCGACGTCCGCTTGTAGTCCAGGCGGCGAATCGTCACGTCCTGGTCGATCGCCGAGGCGTAGATGTGCCGCGCCTCGACGCCCGGCGGCAGGACGGCCTTGATCCGGCGACGGTTGACCACGGCGACCTCGCAGCCGAGCCCCTCGATCGCCTCCCGGAAGTCGGCGTCCGCTCCCTCGCGTTCCGCGGCGAGGTCAAGCTCGAGGAATCGGCGGTTGGCGCGACGCTCCTCGGCGAGGTTGCACCAGGAGGCGATCCTGCCCCGGTTCAGGACCAGCACTTCCTCGCAGCACTCCTCCACGTCCCGGAGCAGATGCGACGAAACGACGATCCGCGCCTTGCCGGAGTCCCTGATCTCCCGGATCAGCCGCAGCATGCGCAGGCGGGCCGGCGGGTCGAGACCGTTCGTCGGTTCGTCGAGAAAGAGAAGGCTCGGCCCGTGGGCGATCGCCTGGGCCAGCTTGAGCAGCTGCTTCATGCCCAGCGAGTAGGTCTCCACGTTGCGGTAGCGCGCCTCGCCCAGGCCCACGTAGAAGAACACCTCGTGGGCGCGCTCGAGGGCCGCCTCGGGCGGCAGGCCGGCAACCTCGGCCATCAGCCGCACGAAGCGAACGCCGGAGAGGCCGGCGATGAAGGCGTCCCGCTCCGGCATGTAGCCGACCCGGCGACGCAGTTCCCGGCCCTGGGCCGTGATGTCCATGCCGAACAGACGCGCCGTGCCGGCAGTCGGTCGGTAGAAGCCGAGCAGGGTGTTCAACAGCGTCGTCTTGCCGGCGCCGTTGGGTCCCAGGAGACCGATCGCGCGGCCCGAGAAGGCGCCGCGGAGATCGTCCAGCACCTGGCGCCGGCCGAACCGAACCCCGAGACCGTCGAGGTCGATGACCGGCGCGGCCTCGCCCATCAGGCCGCGGGCCTCAAGTGGTCGTTCGGCGCCAGCCTCTCGGCAAGCCGGGCGGCCCCGTCGGGCGCCGGCTCCGCCTCCACCTCGGGCTCGGCGGTCTCCCCCATCGACTCCAGGCCCCGCAGCAGGGCGCCCAGCCCAAGCGCCTGGCCCAGACCGGCGAAGGCCAGCAGGCTCGGGCCGCTGGACGTGACGACGATCTCTCCTCTGCCCGCATACACCGTGTAGAGAGACGGACCGCCGCTCCCGAGGGATTCCTCCAACGCCTGCACGACAGCCTGCCGGTCGCCGGTCGTCGCCTCGGTCGGCAGCAGACCGAGCAACTCGCTCGCCGTTTCGGCAAACCGGTTGTAGACCATCGCGGAGAAGTCGGCGTAGCCGTTCTCGGGCAGGAGATCCAGGAACTTCCGGCTCGACGTCAGCGAAGCGTCGCTGCCGCGATACCGGATCGCCGTGTCGATCGTCGCCACGCTGGAAGCACTCACCATGTACCCGTCAAAGTACGTGTAGAAGATCTCGGGAGTTTCCAGCAGGCTCTCGAGCACGCCCGCCAGGGAGTCGTCATCCTCGTCATCGCCTCCGTCCGGCGCCCCGCCATCGCCGTCCGCGTCGCCGATCTCGACCGACAGACGGTAGACTGTGCGGCCGCCCGATTCCTGCTCGTCCAGCGCGATCGCCACGTCCAGGCCCTCGGACGTCGCCCGCTCGTTCGCCTTCTCGATCAGAGTCTCGATCGATCTCTGCAGACCCTCCGCATGGTAGACGGACGCCACCGCCTTCCACGTCGGGGACGGCAGGACGGGGCCGTCGATGCCGGCGGCGTACTCCCCGCCGAGGTGCACGAGAAAGTCGCCTCGAATCGACATGCCCAGTTCGCTCTCGATCTCCGCCGCCGGCGCGTCCATCGCCCCGCCCAGCCCGGCGAGAAACTCCAGGAACTCGTCGTGGATCGTCAGCGGATCCTCGATGACCGCGGCGGCGACGAAGGAGGCGTCGGGAGAGAAGAAGTCGAGGGCGCCGTTGGTTCCCGGCTCCGAAAGCCAGGAGACCATCCCCGACCGCTGGCCGTCGAAGCTCAGGGTCGCCGTGATGTTGGCCCGGTCGCCGTCCTGGGTCCGCGAAGCGACCAGGTCCTCGACCCGGTCGAGGCCGCTGAACGCGAAGCCCCTGGCGTCCGCGTCATCGCCGTCCTCCAGTTCGGCCACGACCGTCGCCAGTTCGACGGCGGCCAGCAGCTCCGCGCCAGCGGCGTAGCGCGCGGCGAGCCGGCCGTGCAGCCGCGAGCCGACGAACGGGTTGGCGGCGCCGTCCCGGTTGGCCGCCACGGTGCGAAGGACGGCGAGGGAAGGCGAGGCAGCGGCCAGGTCGTCGGCGATCCAGATCAGAAGCGCGCCGTGCGACGCGGCCGCCGCATCGAGATCCTGGACGATGACCGGCGTGCCCTCCTCGCCCATCGCATCGCCGAGTTCCCGCAGCTGCTCCTCGACCGCCTCGCGCAGGGCCGCGGCATCCGACACGTCCGTTACGATCAGCGGACGGGCCGTGTTGTCGGCGATGCCGCCGACGAATGCGACGACCGTCTCCTCGCCCATCGCGTCGCCGAGTTCGCCAAGCAGCGCGATCGCTTCGTCGATCTTTCCGACCCCGCCGGAGGCCTCGAACTCCGCCCACCACTCGGCGAACAGGTCGCTCGTGCCGGCGTGCGACCGCACGAGCGCGAACAGATCGCTCAAGGTCGCCGGGGCGTTCGGCATCGCCGCATAGAACTTCGTGTCGACCGGCATCAGGTCGAGCAGCCGGGTCGAATAGCGCGCCGGCGCCGCCATCAACTGGTTCAGCTCGCTGCGCAGCGACCTGAACTCCTCGAGCAGGGCGAGATAGCGGTCCGCGTCCTGACTCCAGCCGACTTCCTCCCGCAGCGTCATCGCCACCAGGGTCGGGCGGCTGCGGAACTGATCGCCGGCCAGCAGGCTATGGCGCTCGCGCCCCTTCTCGACCTCGACCTCGCCCTCGATCACCGACACCCGCGACCCCTTGACGCCGTGCGTGACGGCGAAGATCGTGCCCTTGACCGCCACCAGCATCTCTTCGGTCGACACGATCAGCGAACCGTTCTCCCGCTGTGCGGCCTGGACGATGACGCTGCCGCGGTCGACCCGGACGCGATGGCCGCCGCGCCGGGCGTCGACGCGGAACGTGGTGAGTCCGGCGGCCTCGACCCGGGAACCGTCCGCGAGCTCGAGTACCGCGCGGCTGCCGGCGCCGGTACGGATGCGGTCGCCGCCATCGACCGCGTCGCCGGGGGCGAGCGGGACGAAGTCCGCGCCGCGGCCGTCGCCCGCCGCGAACATTCGGCCCTCCACGCTCTGAACCTGCACGATGCCGTCCTGGGGCGGCAGCAGCGCCCGCTGGCCAAGCCAGACGCCCGCGGCGGCGACGCCGACCATCGCCGCGGCAGCCGCGTAGTAGCGGCCGACCCGCGCCGGCGCCGCGGGCCCGGCGCCGTCCGACACGGCGCGGCCGGACCGCACCGCCTGCAGACGCTTGCGGCAGGGGATGCACTCGCGCGTGTGGTCCTCCACCAGAAGGCACCGCGCCTCCGGCAGCGTACCCGCGACCAGAGCCGGCATCCGCGCCTGGTAGTCGGCGCAGGAGGTCAACGTCGGGTTCTCGTCGCCGGCGGCGACGGACCTGTCGGTTCCGGCGGTCGCCGCGGCCAGGGCCCGCCGCACGCGCGCGACCGCGGCGGCCTGGACTTCGGCGTCCGGCCGCTCCGCGGCGATCGCCCGCGCGGTTTCCATCAGAGTCCGGTTCATCTGGTTGCGGTTGCTCATTGCGGCGCCCTCCGCGTGTCTTTCTGGTCTTTCTGGTCGTCCTGGTCTTTCTGTTCCTTCCGGCCTTCCCTTCCGTCCGGCGCCGCCCGCCCGGCTGCCGCGGCGTCCTCTTCCATGAGCGCCGCGCTCAGGCGCTTGCGCAGCCGATGCAGCGTCACCGCCACGGTCATGCGAGACGTACCCATCATCGGACCGATCTCCGAGTTCCGGTACCCCTCGAAGTAGCGCAGCACGAACATCTCGGCCGCGCGAGGGTTCACTTTGGCCAGCTCGCGCCGCAGCCGGCGGCGGAGTTCCCGCGAGGCGAAGCGCCGCGCCGGGTCGCTCTCCACGGCTGAAGACGGTTCCGCTTCCTCGACGACCTGCTGGTCCAGCGCCACGAGCCGCGAGCGCCGGCGCGACCGGATCAGGTCGAGCGAGGCGTTGATCGCCGCCCGCCGCAGGTAGCCGCCGGCCTTCACGGCGTCGAGCGACTCGGGCGGCCGATTCAGCAGCCGCAGGAAGATCGTCTGCAGCACGTCCTCCGCGTCGGCCGCGCTGCCCGTGACGCGGCAGGCCGTGTGGAAGATCAGCCGATGGTGCTTCTCGAAGAGTCCCCGCAGCCTCTCCGCGGCGGCGTCCGCCGTGGCGGCAGGCGCCGCGGGCGGCCCCTTGGTCATCCACACGCTTGCGGTCGTCAAATCGGCGTCTCCTTGGGATCCCGGGGCGCCGGCTCGCCGCCGGCGCCCCGGGTGGGTTCAATGGTGAAGACGCCGCCAGGGACGATCGGTTAGCAAGGGAGCGCGGCCCGCTCCCTTGTCCGGCGGACGCTCGCGGCCAACCGCCGCCGCCAGCAGCACCGTCGCCAGGGCCACGATCGCGCCGCCCAGCCAGGTGAGCAGGCGCGGCTGTTCGCCGTGGAGCCACATCGCCCAGAACGGCGCGAGCGCGGGTTCCAGCAGCAGCAGGAGCGCAAGCACGGGGGCCTGCAGGCCGCGGGCGGCGCGGGTGACGAGGACGTACGGGAGAGCGACCTGGAACAGCCCGAGACCCGCCACGATCGCCAGGTCGCCGGAAGCGGCGGAACCGAGCGGCGCCATCGCCGGCAGGCACGCGAGGCAGACGATCACGTTGCCGCAGGCGGCGGCCGCGATGGCGGGCGGCCGGGTGACGAGACCGTCGCGCGGAGAGGACGTTCCGCCGGAGACGCCGGCCGCTCGGGGTCGGTCGGCGGCGCGCAGACCAATCAGCGTCAGGCCGTACGCCAGACCACAGAACAGGGCCAGCACGTTGCCGGACCGAGGATCGGGCGCTGAGGCGGCCGCCTCGGCGCCGCCGAAGAAGGCCATCGCCAGGCCCGCGCCGAACAGCGGCACGAACGGAAGCTGCCGTGCCGCCAGCCGCTCCCGGAGCAGGACAGGCGCAAGCAGCAACACGAACAGCGGCGCCGTCGACTGCAGGAAGATCGTCTCGGCCGCGGTCGTCCGCCTGGCCGCGTGGACGAACAGGACGAGGGTCAGGCAGTAGGCGCAGCCGGTCCCCACGGTCAGCAGAAGGGCCCGGCGCCGCGCCGGGGCGCGCCACCAAAACCCGTGCCGGCTGAACTCGACCGGCCCGCCGCACCGGCCCAGCTCCGCGCCCCGGGAATCGCGACCAGCAGTACGACGGCCGCGATCAGGGAACGCGCGCCCGCGACCTGCCAGGCGTCGATCTCCGTTGCCTTGACCGCGGCGCCGCCGGTCGAGAACAGAATGCCCGCGACAATCGCCTGAAGCGCTGCGGCGGAACGGATCGTCATCGAGAACGACTCAACGGCAGCAAACCCGTATGCTACCCAGCAGGACACATGCTACCCGGCAGGAATCGGTTGGCAGTCAGCCGAGCGCCGTCCCGTGCAGGCGACCGGGCCCAGTCTCCGGCACGGAGATTGCTTGTCTTCATCTCAGAATCCAGCAGACAGCTCCGTACGGAGCGCGAGAGGCAGCATGTTGAGACGACTTGAACGCCAGCGGCGGCGGCGCGCAGGCCGGCATGCTGCGCATCCTCCTCATGACGGTCGACCAGAACAGGCGCGGCCGCAGCCCGATGCGCCAGATGACGGTTCCGGTGGGACCCGCCGGCGATATCCAGGCCTCGGAAGGGCAGTTCCAGTTCGAAGTGTCGGTGAGCCTGCCCGCAAGCGACCATCAGGTCGTTGTCGGCGTCCGGGACGAGGCGACGGGAGTCCTATCCCTGATCAGCCGAGCTGCCGCCGTACCGTCCGGTAGCGGCCCCGGAAGCCGCCGGGTCCATCCGACGCAATACCGTGGCACGGTGAACAGTGAATGAACCAGTGAAGGGGTGGCACAACATGCTCCGCCGCGGCGGGCTGCTGGCCCCGCTGCTCGGCGTGTGCCTGGCAGAGACGCGGAACGCAGCGACTCGCACTGGATCGTGTACGCTGCCTCTCCGTGTACACGGACATGGTGAGAGAGCGGCGTGAGAAACATCACCCTGAGCGCTGACGAGAAGCTGATCGACGCGGCCCGCGAAGAAGCCCGGCGGAGAAAGACCACTCTGAACGCCGAGTTCCGTGCCTGGCTCGGAAAGTACGCCCGAAGCCAGCAGCGCGAGCGTCGGATCAGGGAGTACCGCCGACTCATGGATGCGATGGCGGCGGGTTCGAGCGGCCGTCGGTTCTCGCGAGAGGAGATGAACGGCCGTTGAGTTCTTCCTCGACACGAATATCTTCGTGTACACCTTCGATCACCGGGCGCCCGAAAAGCAGGCAAGAGCGCGCGGCCTCGTGGAGCGGGCACTCGGCGACGGGGGATCGGCCAAGGGATACGCGGGCTACCGCAAGACGCTGGTTTCGGCCCAGGGCAGCACGTCGGCGGCGCTGCACACGCCGGGAGACGGGCACCACATCCAGGTTCCGGCCGCAAGATCGCGGATCACGAGCTCCTCGTCCTCCGCAAGAACCTGGCCGTAGTCGTTGATTCCTTCCAGGATGAAGACTGGAATCGCGACGCCGCCGGGGGTGACCAGGGAGGCCTGCCACCTGTTCGGAACCCGGAGCGCTCCGCGGTCGGGCAGCAACTCGATCATCGCCGGCGCTCCGTCACGCACGTCGAACCGCCGCCCGACCATGCCGAAGCCCTCTGCGCGAACCACCACGTCGATCGCCTCGGTCGCTTCCCGCAACCAGTGCTCCGCCGTCCCCGTGCCGTCCGTGCGACCTCGGAGTGCCAGTTCCGATCGTTCCCCGGAACGCGAACGAAGGTCTGGGCGCCGGCCACCGGAGCGCCGCCTGAGCGAACCGCAACCGTCAGGCGCGTCCCGTGCTCCAGCCGGATCTCGAGACGGTCGATCGAATCCCCGCTCGCCAACCGGAACCGGTCCTCGCGGGACCGGACCCGTCGCTCCTCCAGCCACGCATCGGCCCAGACGACGTAGTCGCCGTCAGGCAGACCGCCGATCTCGAACCGGCCCATCGCGTCCGTAACCCGCCGCCATTGAATCGGCGGCAGAAGGTCGTCATCGTCGCCGAGAAAGGGCGACACGGAGAGAACCGAGACAGACGCTCCTTCCACCGGTTCGACGACGCCCGTGTCGGCGCGCCGCCACGAAACGCGACCGGACACGCTGCCGTCGGGAAGATCGATCGAGACCCTGGCGACGCCATCGACATCCGCCAGGACCTCGACCGAACCGGCGTCATCCACAGCTTGGCCGTCGAAGCCCTCCAAACCGTCCGTGTCCCAACCCCCCTCGCAGGGGTCGCAGACCGGCAGAGGCGTCACTTCGACCGGCCAGTGCCCCTCGCGCGGCAGGAGACCACCGAAGCGCCCCTGCTCGCCGCTGCGGAAGGAAACACGCTCCGCGCCCCGCAAGCCGCCGAACCAGACCATCACGCCCTCAAGCGGCGCCCCTCCGCGTTCGATGCGGCCCTCCAGCGCCACGGCATCGAGTTCGACGTAGTGGTGATCCCGACCGCCGTGGAAACGAAGCGCCTCGCGCCGCCAACGGCCGCCCCGGTCGTCGAACACGTCGACTCGGTAGTCACCCGCGGGCAGACCGCGCCACACGAAGGCGCCGTCAGCGCTCCGCGCGTCCGGCTCGTGGCGTCCACCGCGTGACTCGACTTCGTCGCCGATCCCCGGCTGCACCCGCTGGACGACGGGACGGAGACGATCTACCTCGATCCCGAGCGGCGCCATGAAAGTCATGGCAAGGACATTCCCCGTCGCCGACGACAGCCGGCCCAGGTCGAGCGACTCGGACAGCGACTCGAGGCGGACCGGCCAACTCTCGGCCGCACCGCTCAACCGCAGTTCGTACGTTCCGGGCGACAGTCCCTCGAACCGGAAGACGCCCGAAGAGTCGGTCCAGGCCGACCACGAGAAGGCCCGCGGAGCGCGCCGCTGCCGCAGCCTGAAGACCCGACTCGACCCATCGACCGAAGCCAGATGACCGGTCACCGCGGCGCCCCGCACCGGCTCGACCGGACCAAGATCCGTGTCGACGGCGACCGTGACATCGGACCGCAACACGGGCAGGAAGGGCCCCAGACCCACCCTGACGTCGGCTCGCGCGCCGACCGCGAACGGACAGACGATGAGCACCTCGCGCCGACTCGGCTCGCGGTCCACGGCGCAAGGCCCGCCGTAGACGCCCTGCTTCAGTCCGGAGTCACCTCCATCGACCCGACCGACGATCCACACGTCGCCCGGTCGGAACCTGTCCACCGCTCGGTCGACGCCATGGAGGGCGAAGCGAACGACACCCCGCGGCACGAGAACGAGCGACGCGGCTGACCGCTCCGCCTCGACATGGCGCACTGGCCCCCACCAGCCGGCCGTCCGCGCCCAGAGCAGCCAGCCCTCCCGCCGGGCGGGCAACGCGAGGAGAACGCGACGCCCCCCCGACACCGGGGCCACGGCATGGGAAGTCAACGGCTCGCGAGTCGCGGGATCCGCTGCGTACACGACGACCTCTTCGGGCAGCGCCCCTTGGCGCTGGCCACGAATGTCGAGAAGAACCTCGACCTCCGCCGTCTCGCTGGCCGCGACCCCAGCCGCAACGACGAACAGCGCCAGGCCCAGCGCCACTTCCAGCCCCGTTCCGATCACACACGGACATCTATTGCGAAGACTGCTTGAGGAATCACGACGAGTGCGCACAGCCCAAGAAGCAACAGAAACCGGACGCCACCGGTCACGCGGACGTTCAATAAGGCCAGCCGCAGATCTGCCCATTGTTTCCGACGCCGTCACCGTCGCAGGGGCCTCCGCCGTCGTTCCTCATGTCTCCTCCTTGCCCCTCCTGGGCGGTTTGTTCTCTCAAGAGAGTAGTTGAATCGGAGGAAGAAGAACGGACATCAGACAGCCGATATCGGCCAAATCCGTCCAATCTCGGCCAGATTCGGACACGATCCGTACCATTTCTGGCCTCTGGGCGCACCGGGATCACTCCGACGACGGTCGCGCTTCGCCATGCGAGAGGCTCGGCCGGCGCTGCGCGCGGGTCCAGACCGCGATCATCCCAGCCTTGAAGCGGCGCGATGGAGACACCGAGTTCCTCGCGGTCGCACTCGACGATGCCGAGCGCGGCGGGGAGGTCGCCGACCATCGTCAATCCGCTCCGGCCGACGGCGCCTGCTCTTCGTCGAGGGCTTTCCTCCGGTACTCCGAAGGGCTGCGGCCCATTCGGTCGTGGAAGGCCCGGCGAAACGTCCTCTCGCTGTGGAAGCCGACCGCTTCCGCGATCCGGCTCACCGCCTCGTTGTTTTCACGCAGAAGCTGGCACGCGCGTTCGATCCGGCGATGCACCAGCCAACCGGCGAACGTCATCCCGACGTGTTCCCGGAAGTACCGGGAGAATCCCGTGGGCGACATCGCGGCGACCCCGGCGACCGCGTCGAGGTTCAGATCCTCGGCAAGGCAGCGGTCCACGTGACGCCGCACGCGGTCCAGTCTGGCGAATCGGCCGAACGGATCGGTTCCTGGCGGCGCGGCGCCGTCCGTCGCGCCGACCGCATCGACGCCGGCGCCTGCTTCTTCCGCGGCGACTTCGCGCTCCGGCGCCCCTTCGATCTCCGCGAACGCAAAGTCGTAGACCTCGATCGCCCGAGTCGGCTCGACCTCCACGCGGCATTCCCAGCCAGGCGCCCATTCCACGAACGTGTGGAACTCGTCGTTCCCGCCGCAGGGGTCGATGCCCTCGGGCAGTCCGTCCACGAAATCCGAATCGAACCGGCGTCCCGCGAGGTGCGCCGGCAGGCAGCCGGTATTGACGGAGCACACCCAGGCCGACAGACCGGACGTCAGCATCTCGTTCGCGTGGACCCTCGTGTCCCGACTACAGAGTGGGAAGACGACCTCCAGACCCGAGTCGGCGGTCACCAGCAGACGGCCGGTCGCGGTCCTCCAGCGAAGACAGGTCCCCAAACGCGACACAGGACGCCCCGGCCGCCCGCACCGCTCCGAAGCCGCGGGCCAGAGCGGCGCTCCGCTCGACTCTCGACGATGTCCAGTCAAGCGGAATGAACCGCAGCGGCAGCCCGACCGCCGCGCCCTGCCGCTGCAGCAGGGTATGCCGCACGCCGTGCAGCATCGCCCGGCCGTTCTTCTCGTTCACCAGGCTGATCAGCCCCTGGACCTCGAAGGACGGGTCGGCTCGCAGCTCCCGGAGTGCCCACGCCGAGGCCTTTCCGCCCGACCAGCACAGCCAGACGGGCCTGGCGTTCCACGGAAACGACTGCCTGACCACGGATGCGCGGCATGCTACCAGCTCGCATTCGCCGCCGCCTCAGCGTCCGCGGCGGCCGTCGGTCAGAACGGCCCGATGGGCACGGCAACCGACTCGCTGAGGAGCGCAGTGACGCCGGTGGTTTCGTCTCGGACACCGACCGCAACCCGGTACTCGCCTTCGGGCAGCCTGATCGCCACGTCGAAGCGGTAGGCGCCGTCCGCCGCGACGCCGCCTCCGCCGCCGCCGCGCAGCAGGAGTTCCTTCTGACGCACCGTCGTGCGAGCGCCCCTGTCCTGTTCGACCGCCACCATCCACAACCGCAGGCGGCCCGTCTCCTCGCCTCGAACCGGAAGCGCCAGGATCTTCTCGACCGGGACCGTAACGACCACCGGAGAGTTCGTGGGTCTCTTTCGCCAGAGCCCGCGTGCCGCGGAACTCGATGCCCGCATCGAGCGGGTTCTCCGCCCCTCCAAGGTAGGCGACGGACAGCAACCGCTCCGCAAGCCGCTCGTCGAGCGACTTGTCTCGGTAGGCTCGCCGGTACTCGATTCTTCTGCCCTTGGCGGCGTGTGGCGCGAGAGCGACACGCAACTGCCGGATCTCGCCAGGCTTGCGATCGGACGCCACGAAGCCGAGGGAGTAGGAGGCCGAGAGCTGTTTCCTGACGTCGTCAAGGAGAATCCGTAGGTCGTTTGCGTTGACGAGCGCCTTGCCACCCGTTTCCGAAGCCAGGACGTGCAGCCCGCTCTGCGCGTTCGCCGCGCGCAGGCTGACGTTCGCGGCGCCGGGCGCGAGCGAGAAATCGTCCAGAGTGATGTCGGCTCCGACGGTCCTGAGACCAGCCGCGTCCAGACCGTAGAGCGTGACCCTGTTCGCGTTGGCATGGGCGGCGAGGCGGTTGAATCGACTGCTTCCGTCGACTTGCACCATCTCCATGAACGCCTCAGAACGCGCGCTGGCTCTGCGATCACCGCAGAGTCGGTTGCCGACGTAGTCGAAGACCGAGATGCCGGGCCGTTGCGGAGGCCGTCCGTCACGTAAACGACGGCCTTCTTGCCGAGCACTCCCGCAAGGGTCGTCACCAGATCGCCCAAGCCGTCGACGGCAACGGCCGCGTTCGTCGCCTGGTTGTCGCCGTACTGCCGCGCCAGAGACATGAGTTCTCCCCAGTTGTCGTGGCAGGGCCGGCAGTGCGGCATCCTCTCACAGGCCTCGTGGCTGTCGATCAGGCTCCTGATCACGTACCGCCAGGCCGCCTCCCCCTCCTGCACGGCGCGGGCCGTCCCCTTGGGACGTTCGGCCACTTGCTGGATGATCGCATCGAGGTCGGCGGTCGGCGGCACGAGCACTTCGAGACGATTCTCGAACCTCGCGAGCATGAAGTTCGCGTTCGCTCCGCGCCAGGGTTCGAGCGCCTCCTCCAGGCGCCTCAGCAGCCGCGTCCGATGGGCCGGACGGACATTCGCGTCGTCCAGGTAGAAGACGACCGTGAGGGCCGTGTCGTCCGTGTCGCTCGGCGTCTCGGGCGGTTCGGCCGTTCCGCTTCGGTCCTCGCCTCCGGACGCCTGAGGCTCCCGGAACACTCTCGACTCGTGGAAGTTCGAGATCTCGACCGGCTGTCCATCGACCCGGATCTCGAAGTCCTCGGGCCCGAGATCGACCACCGGCCGGCCCTTCCGGTCCGTCACGACGACGTCGACCTCCACCACGTTCACGTCGACGGCATCGACGAACGTCTCCGTCGACTGCGCGCCGATCCCCGCCGCCAGGCAGACGCCAAGCAGCGGGGTCAGCAAGGAGAGTCGTTGGCTACCGACGGTCAAGATCCGCTCAATGAGAGGATGACAAGCCACAAGCCGACAAAGACGAACGTCTCAACTCCGAGCGCGATCAACCAAGATCGCCTCATGAATCCTCCTTTGCCCCCTTGGGCAGTTTGTTCACTGAAGAGACTACTCGTTCGACAGAAATCAAACCGGACACTCGTTGGCAAGTATCGGACGAATCCGTCCAAAACGGCCAGATCCGGACCCGATCCGCACCGTTCCCAACCATTGCGCCGGGCTTCTCGGAGTCCGGGATCGCCCCGGCGCCGGTCGTGTCTCGCCATGCGCGGGGACCAGACCGGTGGATCGACCGCCGCCGCGACCGCCTGGCCGCGCGGTGGGGCCGCGATCGCGTCAGCCCTGAAGCGGCGCGGTCAGCTCGCCGACGCGCCGTTCGAGTCGGGACGCCAGGTCGGGCTCGGCCGCGTTCTCCTCGACCAGCCGGACGAGGGCGCTGCCGACGACGACGCCGTGGGCGACCTTCGCCACCTCCTCGACCTGCCGGGGGTCGAGATGCCGAAGCCGACGGCGACCGGCAGGCGAACCCGCCGGCGGACGCGCCTGACTTCGCCGGCCAGGGTGGGGATCAGGTCCTCGCGCTCGCCGGTCACGTCCGAGCGGGCGGTGTAGTAGACGAATCCGCTCGACGCCGCGGCGGCCCGGTCGATCCGCTCCCGGGTGCTGGTGGCGGCGATCAGGTAGATCGAGTCGACGCCCCGCTTCTCGAGCGCCGGCTGAAGTTCGCGCAAACCCTCGTCCGGCGGCAGGTCGACGCAGAGGACGCCGTCGACGCCGCTGTCGGCGGCCCTGGGCGGCGAACGCTTCGGCGCCCCGGGCGTGAACCGGGTTGCAGTACGTGAAGAGGACGATCGGGACGCCGAGTTCCTCGCGGTGACGTTCGACGATGCCGAGCACGGCGCTGAGCGAGGCGCCCGCGGCAAGCGCGCGGTGCGAGGCGCGCTGGATGGTCGGGCCGTCGGCGATCGGGTCGCTGAAGGCGACGCCGAGTTCGATCGCGTCGGCGCCGCCGGCGACCAAGGCCCGCAGGAGGTCGGGCGTCGCCTCGAGCGACGGGTCGCCGGCGACCAGGAACGGGATGAAGGCGGCGCGCCTGCGCCGGGAACGGAGGGCGAACGCGGCGGCGAGCGCGCCGCGCGAGCGGCGCTGGCGTCGGAGGGATCATTCGCGGTCTCCGCCATCGCGCGCGGATCCGGCGGTCCGGCCAGACGGCCGGCGCGCCGACATGCGAGAACCTGACGCGGCGTCGTACTCGAGCACGGCCTCGACGTCCTTGTCGCCGCGCCCGGAGAGGTTGACGAGGACGATCTGGTCCGGCGTCATCTCGGCCGCCCGACGCGTGACCTCGGCGATCGCGTGAGCCGATTCCAGCGCCGGCAGGATGCCTTCCGTCGCCGACAGAAGGTGGAACCCTTCGATCGCCTCCTGGTCGGTCGCGGACGTGAACTCGATCTGCCCCTGCTCGTGCAGGAACACGTGCTCGGGACCGACCGCCGGGTAGTCCAGCCCGGCCGACACGGAGTGCGTGCCGACGATCTGGCCTTCCTCGTCCTGAAGCACCAGCGTCCGGGCGCCGTGCAGCACGCCGAGCGTGCCGCCCGAGAACCGGGCCGCGTGATCGCCCGGTTCGGGACCGCGACCGCCGGCTTCGACGCCGACCAGCAGAACGCCCGGACGGTCGAGGAAGGCGGAAAACAGGCCCATCGCGTTGCTGCCGCCGCCAACGCAGGCGATCGCCGCGTCCGGGTCCGGCGTGCCGGCCAGGCGCCGCAACTGCCGCCGCGCCTCGGCGCCGATCACGCTGTGGAACTGGCGAACCATGCGCGGATAGGGATCCGGCCCGGTCACCGTGCCGAGCACGTAATGCGTGTCGGCGAAGCTGGCCACCCAGTCGCGGAACGCCTCGTTGATCGCGTCCTTGAGCGTGCGGCTGCCGGCGGCGACCGGCGTCACGTCGGCGCCGAGGAGCTGCATCCGGTAGACGTTCAGGCGTTGCCGCCGCATGTCCTCCTCGCCCATGTAGACAACGCAGTCCAGCCCGAGGAGCGCGGCAGCCGTCGCGGTGGCGACGCCGTGCTGACCGGCGCCGGTCTCGGCGATGATCCGCGTCTTGCCCATCTCCTTCGCCAGCAGAACCTGGCCCAGGGCGTTGTTGATCTTGTGCGCCCCGGTGTGCAGCAGGTCCTCGCGCTTCAGGTAGATGCGCGCACCGCCCAGCCGCTCGGTCAGCCGTTCCGCGAAGTAGAGCGGCGTCGGGCGGCCCACGTAGTGCTCCAGCAGGTGCTTGAGGCGGCGCTGGAAGGTCCGCTTCCGGCGCAGCCGGTCGAAGGCGCGGCCCAACTCATCGAGCGGCGCCATCAGCGTTTCCGGGGCGTAGCGCCCGCCGTAGACGCCGTAGCGTCCGCCCTCGTCCGGCGCCATCGCCGCCGAAGGCAGCGGACTGCGTACGTTGCGTGGCGGGGTCATCGGTTCGGCGCCGACGCCGGCGAACCCGGTGCTCTCATCGCGCGGCGCCCACTCGCTCTCATCGTGCCGCTCCCGCTCCGAGGTTGGCGAACAGGCGCTCCAGCTTGCCGCGGTCCTTCCGACCGGGCGCGGACTCGACGCCCGAACAGGTATCGACGGCGTAGGCGTCCGGCAGCGCCGACGCCACTTCGGCGACATTGCCGGGGCGGACGCCGCCGGCGACGAACAGGCGGCGCGGCTCGCCGGCGCCGGCCGGCGGCCGGACGACGTCGGCCGCGGCGGCGTAGTCCCAGCTTTCGCCGGAACCGCCGTAGAGGCGATCGTGAGCGCGGTCGATCAGGATCGCCCAGCAATCCTCCTCGGGAATCGCGACCGGGACCGCGGCGCCGCCGACCCGGTGGACGCGGATGGCGCGCTCGCTGAACTCGGCGACCAGCTCCCGGCTCTCGTCGCCGCTGAACTGGATGCAGTCGAGGCCGACCTTCCGGTCGACCGCCACGATCTCCTCGCGCGTGGCGTCGACGAAGATGCCGACGGCGCGCGCCCGGTCCCCGAGGCGGCGGCGGATGCGTGCCGCCTCGTCGACGTCGATCCACCGCGGACTCGGCCGATGGAAGTTGAGGCCGATGAAGTCCGCGCCCAGATCGACCGCGAGGCAAGCGTCGGCGGGCGTGGTGACGCCGCAGATCTTCACCTTCACGAGGTCGCCTCCCGCGGCGCGGGTCCGCCGAGCAGTTCCGCCAGAGCCGCGGCCGGATCGCCCGACAGCACGAGTCGTTCGCCGATCAGGAACGCGTCGAAACCGGCCCGCCGCAGCTTCGCCACGTCGGCGCCGGCGCGGATGCCCGACTCGGCGACCTTGAGGGCGGAGGCCGGCAGGCGGCCGACGCGGTCGGCGCCGCGTTCCAGGTCGACCTCGAAGGTGCGCAGGTCGCGGTGGTTGATCCCGACCAGTTCCCAGTCGGCGTCATCCTCCTCGTCGCCGTCATGCGCCATCGGACGGAGCTTCCCGAAGTCGGCGCAATCGTGGGTCTCGATCAGCGGCACGAGGCCGAGACCGCGCGCGAGCCCGGCCAGGCGACGCAGTTCCGCCGCCTCGTGGAGGGCTGCGATCAGCAGCACCGCAGAGGCGCCCGCGTCCCGGGCCCACGCGAGCTGGACATCGGAAACGACGAAGTCCTTCGCCAGCGCGGGCAGCCCGGACGCGGCCGCGCACTCGGCCAGCAGGTCGTAGCCGCCGAAGAAGTGATCCGGCTCGACGACGACGGACAGGCAGGCCGCCCCGGCCTCCGCGTAGGTCACGGCGCGGGCGACCGGATCGAATCGGCCGCGCAGGTCGCCGAGCCTGGGCGAGCCCATCTTGATCTCGGCGATCACGGCGGCGCCGCGGCGCGCGGAAATCGCGTCGAGGAAACGCCGGCCCGGCGCCCCGGCGGGCAGACGCCGCGCCCGGGAAACGGCCGCGTCGCCGGCGGCCACGCGCCGACGCCGCCGCTCGCAGATGCGGCGCAGGATGTCGGGAACGTCAGGCACGGTTTCCGTCCCCGCCGCCGCCGCCATCGCCCCAGCCGGCCCAGCCCACGAGTTCGGCGAGCTTCGCGGCGGCCGCGCCCGAAGCCTGGACCTCGGACGCCGCGGCCACGCCCGCCTCGAGGCTGTCCGCCCTGCCCGCGACGTAGAGCGCCGCCCCGGCGTTCAGGCAGGCGATGTCCGCCAGCGCCCCGCCCCCGCCGTCGAGCACGCCCCGCATCAGCTCGACGTTCCGCTCCTGGTCGCCGCCGAGCAACTCCTCCGGCGACGCGTCGACCAGACCGAAGTCGCCCGGTCGGACTTCGTACGACTCGACCTCGCCGCCCCGGACCTCGGCGACCGCGGTCGGCCCCGTCGTCGTCATCTCGTCCAGGCCGTCGCCGTGGACGACCATCGCGTGCTCGCTGCCGAGTTCAAGCAGCACGCGCGCGATCGGTTCGACGAGTCCCGCCGCGAAGACGCCGATCAACTGCCGCTTCGCGCCCGCTGGATTGGTCAGTGGCCCGAGCACGTTGAACAGCGTGCGCACCCCGAGCTCGCGCCGCACCGGCATGACCTGCGCCATCGCCGGGTGGAGCATCGGCGCGAACAGGAAGGCGACACCGACCTCGTCCAGGCACCGGCCGAGAGCCTCCGTGTCACCCGAAAGCCGCACGCCGAGAGCATCCAGCACATCCGCCGAACCGGACCGGCTCGAGACGGCGCGGTTGCCGTGCTTGGCGACCCGCGCGCCGCCGGCCGCGGCAACCAGCGCGGCCGCGGTCGAGATGTTGAACGTGCCCCGGCCGTCGCCGCCGGTGCCGCAGGTGTCGATCACGGCCGAACTCGAGTGCTTCACCCGGGCGGCCCGCGCCCGCATCGCCCGGGCGGCGCCGGCCATCTCGCCGACGGACTCGCCCTTCGCCGCCAGCGCCACCAGGAACGCGCACTTCCAGACCTCCGAGAGTTCGCCGTCCATCAGGCGGCCGAACAGTTCCTCGACGGTCGCCTCGACCAGGTCCTCGCCGGCGATGGTCGTTCTCAGCAGGGCCGACAGGTCGAGATCACTCATGCGCCGCCTCGCAGTAGTCGAGAAAGTTCCGGAGCAGCCGCGGCCCGGTGTCGGTCAGCACGGACTCGGGGTGGAACTGAACCCCCCAGTAGGGCAGTTCCCGGTGGCGCATCGCCATCAGCGTCGCGTCCTCGCTCCAGGCCAGGGGTTCCAGCGACGGCGGCAGGCTGCCTTCCTCCACGGCGAGAGAGTGGTAGCGGGTGGCCACGAAGGGCGACGGCAGGCCGTCCAGCAGGCCCACGCCCCGGTGCTCGATCTCGGACGTCTTGCCGTGCATCAACGCCTTCGCGCGGCTGACCGTGGCGCCGAACGCCGAGCCGAGCGCCTGGTGTCCGAGGCAGACGCCGAGCAGGGGCGTCCTGGACCGGGCCCGCAGCAGCTCGATGCAGACGCCGGCCTCCTCGGGGCGGCCGGGACCAGGCGACAGGACGATCCCCTCGGCGTCGCGCGCGAGCAGGTCCCGCGCGGTCTCGACATCGTTGCGCACCACGTCGAGATCTGCGCCGAGACCGCCCAGCATCTGGACCAGGTTGTACGTGAACGAGTCGTAGTTATCGACGACGAGAATCACGCCCTGCCCTCCAGTTCGCGCGCCAGCGCCACCGCCCGCAGCAGCGCCGCGGCCTTGTCGCGCGTCTCCTGCGCCTCGCGCACGGGGTCCGAGTCGGCGACGATGCCGCCCCCGGCCGTGATCGAGGCCTCGCCGTCGACGAGCGCCAGAGTGCGGATCGTGATGCAGGTGTCCATGTCGCCGCCGAACGAAAAGTAGCCGACCGATCCGCCGTACATGCCGCGCGCCTCCGGTTCCAGTTCGTCGATGATCTCGACCGCGCGGATCTTCGGCGCTCCCGAGAGGGTGCCGGCCGGAACGCAGGCGAGCAGGGCGTCGAGCGCCGAACCGGCGCCCACGCCGGCGCCCCGCGCCTGCTCCGCCTCGACCGAACTGACGATGTGCATCACGTCGCTGTAGCGCTCGACCGCCATGAACTCCTCGACCGAAACCCCGCCCGGAGACGCCACCCGGCCCAGATCGTTGCGACCGAGGTCGACGAGCATGACGTGTTCGGCGCGCTCCTTCGGATCCGCCATCAGCTCCTCGGCCAGCGCCCGGTCCTCCGCGGGGGTCCGGCCACGCGGCCTGGTGCCGGCGATCGGCCGCATCTCCAGCCGCCGTCCCGTCCGGCGCACGAGCATCTCGGGCGACGCGCCGATCAACGACACCTCGGGCGACTCGAACAGCACCATGTAGGGCGACGGGTTGACCAGGCGCAGCGCCCGGTAGACGGTCGTCAACGGCACGTCGAGATCGAGCGCCCAGCGACGCGCGAGCACGACCTGGAAGATGTCGCCCGCGGCGATGTACTCCTTGGCCGCATTGACGATCGCGAAGTACTCCTCGTCGCTCAGGGTGGGATCCGCGGTCTCCGCCTTGAGCCCCCTGTCCACGACCCGCGCCGCCACCGCCTCGCCCCGGCTCTCGAGCACCGACTGCAGCCCGTCGAGCCGGGCCTCCGCGTCGGCGGCCGTGCTCTCGCCCTCGATCTCGTTCGCCACCGCGACGATCCGCTGGCGGGCGTGGTCGAACACGAGGATGTCCTCGTAGCGGGCGAGAAGGGCGACCGGCAGACCGAACGGGTCCCGCGGACGTCCGGCCGCGTGATGGATGAGGCGCGGCTCGACCAGGCGGATCGCGTCGAACCCGAAGGCGCCGAGCCAGCCGCCGGCGAAAGGCAGCGGCGGCGCCGGATCGCCGGCCACGCCGTCGAGCAGACGCCGCAGCCGCGGCAATGGGTCGCCCGTCTCGACCCGAACGCCGCAGCTCCGCGGCGTCTCGATCTCGAGCCGGTCCAGATACACCCGGCACACCTGGGACGGGCGTGCGCCGAGAAAGCTGTAGCGCGAGACGTGCTCTCCGCCGGTGACGCTCTCGAGCAGGAAACGCCGGGCGGAGGCGTCGCCGTCCTCGTGCGCCGCCAGCTTGCGGTAGACGCCGAGCGGAGTCGAGGTGTCCGCGAGGAACTCCCTGGTGTGGGCGATGGCCGCGGCGGGGCCGCTCATCACGGGGTCCTCCCGGCGTCCTGGCGGCGACGACCGAGTTCGGCAGCCACGTCCGCGAGCTCGACGCCGGTCGCCTGCAGCAGGACCAGCAGATGGTAGGCGAGGTCGGCCGCCTCGGCGGCGAGGTCGGCGCGGCGCTCGGCGGACTCCGGTTCGGCGTCCGCGCGGATCCCGGCGATCACGGTTTCCCCCGCCTCCTCCGCCACCTTGCGGGCGATCCGGTCCACGCCCTGCTCCAGCAGACGCGCGGTGTAGCTCTCCTCCGACGACGCCGACGCCCGCTCGGCGAGCACGCGCCGCAGCCAGCCGAGTTCGCACTCGGCCGCGTTCGGCTCGAAGCAGCTGCGCGTGAGATCGTGGCAGGCCGGACCGGCCGGCAGCGCCCGCACCAGCAGCGCGTCCCGGTCGCAGTCCTGGAGCACCTCGACCACCGCCAGCGTGTTGCCGGAAGTGGCGCCCTTGCGCCAGAGTTCCTGGCGGGATCGGCTGTGGAAGTGGGCCTGACCGGTCTCGAGCGTCTTCTCGACCGCCTCGCGGTTGGCCCAGGCGAGCATGAGCACCGCGCCCGAAAGCACGTCCTGGACCACGACCGGCAGCAGCCCCCGGTCGTCGTAGGCGAGCGCGGCCGGGTCGATCGTCGTGTTCGTCACCTGTCTGCTCCCGTGTGAACGCGGATCGGATAGCGCTGGCCCAGGTACTCCTTGACCGCGCCTACCGAGTACGTCTCCTGGTGGAAGATCGACGCGGCGAGCACCGCCGCCGCGCCCGTCTCCAGGGCCGCGGCGAGATGCTCCGGGGCGCCCGCGCCGCCCGATGCGATCACCGGCACGGGCGACAACGCGCACGCCCGGCGCAGCAACTCCAGGTCGTAACCCTTCTTCATGCCGTCGCTGTCGATGCTGGTCAGCAGGATCTCCCCCGCGCCGCGCTCGATCCCCTCCTCGATCCACTCCAGCGCGTCGAGTCCCGTCGGTGCGCGACCGCCGTGGGTGACGACCTCCCAGCCTGGATCCTCGGCCCCGGCCGGCGCCCGTCGCTTCGCGTCGACGGAGAGCACGACGCACTGGCTGCCGAACCGCTCGGCGAGGCGGGCAAGCAGTTCCGGCTCGGCGACCGCGGCCGTGTTGACCCCCAACTTGTCGGCGCCGGCAAGGAGCAGCTCGCGGCCGTCGTCGACACTGCGCACGCCGCCGCCGACGCTCAGCGGAATGAACACCCGCTCGGCGGTCCGGCGCACCCAGTCGAGGTCCGTGTCGCGGCGTTCGGGCGCCGCGGCGATGTCGAGGAAGACGATCTCGTCGGCGCCCTCGGCCGCGTAGCGCGACGCCGCCTCGGCCGGGTCGCCCTGGACCGTCAGGTTCCTGAACTGGACGCCCTTGACCACCCGGCCGGCCGCCACGTCCAGACACGGGATGATCCGGCGCGTCAGGCCGGTCGGTTCCATCGCGGCTCTCACGAAGCGCTCCCGCAGGCGGCCAGCGCCTCGGCCAGGCCGAGCGAACCGTCGTAGAGCGCTCGACCGACGATCGCGGCTTCGATCTCCGGCCGCAGCGCCGCGGCTTCCAGATCCGCCGCCGAGCGCACGCCGCCCGAGAGGATCGCCGGCGCGCCGGCCAGATCGCCGATCCGGCAGGCGAGGTCGATGTTCGGCCCCCGCATCATCCCGTCGCGCGAGATGTCGGTCACCAGGACGGCGGCCACCGGAAGAACCGCGAGCTGGGCGCAGAGCGCGGCCGGCGAACGATCGGCCGACTCGGTCCAGCCGGCGAGGCGAACGGCGCCGTCGTCGATGTCGAGCGCCGCCACCATGCGGTCCGGATACCGGCGGCAGAGATCGGCGAACACGTCGAAGTCGCGGACGAGGAGCGAGGTCACGACGGCCCGCTGGCAGCCGGCCGCAAAGGCCCACTCGACCGCCTCGCGGTCGCGCAGGCCGCCGCCCAGCTGAATGCCGTCGCGGCCGTTCGCAGCATCCCGTGCCTGCCGCGCCAGTTCCCGAACGACGACCCGCTGCGGCGGGCCGCCAAAGGCCGCGTCCAGGTCGACAACGTGGACACGGGCGACTCCAGCCTCCCGGTAGCGGTGAAAGGCGCGGCGCGGGTCGGCGTCGTAGACCGTCCGCCGCCGGTCGTCGCCGCGCTCGAGGCGCACGACCCGGCCGTCTCGCAGATCAATGGCCGGCAACAGACGCACCGTCTCCTCCATCCGGGCCGGCAGCCGGAGCGCCGGACCAGGCCAGGTAGTTCCTCAGCAACCGCAGGCCCGCGGCGCCGCTCTTCTCGGGGTGGAACTGGGCGCCGGCAATCCGCCCGCGACCGGCGATCGCCGGGAAACTGCGGCCGTGCCGGCAACGCCCGAGCACCCACTCCTCCGGCACGTCCCGGGGCGCGAACGAGTGGACGAAGTAGTAGTGGTCGTCGTTCGTGGCGCCCGCGAGCAGAGGGTGGTCCCTGAGCGCGAAGACGCGGTTCCAGCCGATGTGGGGCAGCGGCACGCCGCCGGGCAGCGCGGCGACCTGGCCGGGGAGCAGGGCGAGACCGTCCGTCGTCCCGAACTCCTCGCTGCCGTCGAACAGGAGCTGATAGCCGACGCAGATGCCGAGCAGGGTGGCGCCATCGCCAAGCGCGGCGTGCATGGCCTCCTCGGCCGCGCCGCGCAGGGCCTCCCGCGGCGGCCGGAAGGCGCCGACGCCCGGCAGCACCAGGCAGCGCGAGGCGCGAATCGTCGCCGGGTCGCGGGTGATCTCGACCTCGGCGCCCACGTGCCGGAGCGCCCGCGCCAGGTTGCCGATGTTGCCGACCCCGGCGTCGATCACGGTCGCCCGCCCGGCAGTCATGCGGTGAGACTCCCCTTCGTGCTCGGCGCCTCGTTGGCCGTCGCCCCGGCCCGGAGCGATACCGCGTCGCGCAGTGCCAGCGCCACCGCCTTGAAGGCGGCCTCCGCCGCGTGGTGCGGGTTGCGGCCTCGAAGCAAGTCCAGGTGCAGGGTCAGCCGGCCGCGGTCGGCCAGAGCGCCGAAGAAATCTCCGACCAGGGTGAGCGGGAACTCGGTCGTCACCCAGGCCTGCTCGAGCTCCCGCGGCAGCTGGAAGTGGAACGAGCCGCGGCCCGAGAGGTCGACCACGGCGCGCGCCAGCGCCTCGTCGAGCGGGGCGAAGGCATGGGCGAAGCGGCGCACGCCGGCGCGATCCCCCAAGGCCTCCCGAAGCGCGTCGCCGAGCACGATTCCGGTGTCCTCCACCGTGTGGTGGAGGTCGATCTCGACATCGCCGCGCACCGCGAGGTCGAGTCCCAGACCGCCGTGGCGCGTCAGCGCGTCCAGCATGTGGCCGAAGAACCCGTTCGGAACCGCGATCCGGCGGTCGCCTCCATCGAGCGACAGGTCGGCTCGGATCCGGGTCTCGGACGTCTTCCGGTCGATCGAGGCTGTTCTCATGCCCTGCCTCCTGTAGTTGACGGCGCCATCGCGTCCAGGGCGCGCCGGGTCGCGCGCAGGGCCGGCCCGGCGCCAATTCCGATCCGCATGCAGTTGGCGAGCCCCGGGTAACGGCTAACGTCCCGGACCAGCACGCCGGCCGCCGCGAGACCGTCGCGGATCTCGGTCCAGCGGGAGTGGCGAGCGAGCAGGAAGTTCGCCTCCGAGTCGAAGACCTCGAAGCCGAACTCCCGAAGCATCGCCGCCCACTGCTCCCGACGCGCCCGCACGACCGCGACCCGGCGCGGGAACCGGTCGGCGCGTTCCAGCGCCACCTCGCCGATGGTCGCCGCCGCGTGGCCGACGTTGTACACCAGCTTCACCTTGATCAACTGCGCGACGAGGTCCGGCGCGGCGAGCAGGTAACCGAGCCGGATGCCGCCCAGCGACCATGCCTTGGACAGGGTGCGGAACAGAACGATGTTGGGGTTCGCCGGCAGCAGCGGGCGGTAGTCGTGGCGGCAGAACTCGCCGTAGGCGTTGTCGAGCAGCAGGGCCGCGTCGAGCGAGCGAGCCAGACGCTCCACGGCTTCGGGTTCCGCCGCCGCGCCGGTCGGGTTGTTCGGGGTGCACAGGAGCACCGGCCGCCGCGGGTCGCGCTCGACTTCGGCCTGAAGCGCGTCCGTCTGCAGGCCCAGGTCGGGCGCCGGTTCCAGATGCCGCGGCACGCCGGCGGCGCGCACGACGAACATCCCGTAGGGACTGAAGCTCGGGTCGCAGATCAGCACCTCCTGGCCGGGACGAACGACCCCCTCGAGCACCGTCGCGAGGAGTTCTCCGGAGCCGGCGCCGACCAGCACGCCCTCCATCGGCCATCCGTGCAGGTCGCCGATCAGCCGACGCAGCCGGTCGGCGTGAAAGTCCGGGTACTCCGACCAGCGTCGATCAGCCAGCCGGGCCAGCGCCTCCCGCTTGAGCGACCGCGGCAGATCCCAGGGCGCCTCGTTCTGGTCGAGCTTGTAGCGGGCCTCGACCCGGTGGTGCGAGTAGAGCGACAGGTCGCGCACCTCGGGCCGGACGAGGGCCGCCGCTCGCTCGGCGCGGCCGGTCCTCGCCCGATTTCCCGATAGCCGGCCCCCTTGGCGGAGCCTGGCCGCCGCGGCATGCGCGGCCAGTCCTTCCGCGGTCGCCAGCGTCTCCGCGGCGCCGGCCCAGGCCGCCGCGGCCGCGGCGGAGAACCGAACGGCGTGGCTGCGTCGCAGGAAGTCCTCCGTACCCAGGCCGGAGGCGAAGCGGGCGCTGCCGCCCGTGGGCAGAACGTGGCTGGGACCGGCGACGTAGTCCCCGAAGACGACCGGCGACGACGCCCCGACGAACACCGCGCCGGCGTTGCGGACCTCGCCGGCCCGCCCCTCGGCCGCCTCTCCCATCAGCTGCAGGTGCTCCGGGGCAATCCGCTCGGCCAGCGCGACCGCCTGGTCCAGGTCGACGGCAACGAAGGCCGCGCCGTACCGATCCAGGGCCGCCGCGGCGGTCCCGGCGGTGGGCAACTCCGCCAGCCGCGCGTCGACTTCGCCGCGGACGCTCTCCGCGAGTTCGGCGGAGTCGGTGACCAGGACCGCGAGCGCCATCGGATCGTGCTCCGCCTGCGCCAGCAGGTCGGCCGCGACGCATTCGACCGGGGCGCCGGCGGCGGCGACGATGACGACCTCGGACGGACCCGCGTCCCGGTCGACGCCGACATCCGGGGCGACGCACTGCTTGGCCGCCGCCACCCATGCGTTGCCCGGCCCCGCGATCAGGTCGACCGGCCGGATGGACTCGGCGCCGTAGGCGAGCGCCGCGACCGCGTGGGCACCGCCCATGCCCCACACTTCCTCCACCCCGACGAGGTCCAGAACGTGCCGCAGCAACGGGCTGTCCCGGTAGGCCTGGGGGGGCGTGGCGACGACGATCTCCTCGACGCCGGCGAGACGGGCCGGAACCGCGGTCATCAGCACGGTCGATGGATAGGGGAAGCGGCCGCCCGGCACGTAGAGGCCGACCCGGCGCACGGCGATGCGCCGTTCCTCGATCCGGACGCCGTCCCGGTCGACGCAGTCGACGCCGGGGCGGCGCGGCAGGGCGCGATGCCAGGCCTCGATCGCGCTCCGGGCGCGTTCGACGGCGGCGAGCACGGCCGGCTCGACCTCGTCGACGGCTGCCGGCCGCGAACGGACGGACGCGAAACGCAACGCGGCGACCGAGGGCGCGTCATGGCCGTCGAAGCGGCGAACCGCCTCCAGCAGCGCGGCGTCGCCGCCGGCCCGCACCCGCTCCACGATCTCCGCGGCCGCCTGGCGGATCTCCGCCGCGATGCCGCCGCGGCCCCGCCGATCGAGGAGGTCCAGATGTTCCCGTCCGGCGGAACTTCCGGCGGCGAGGACGCGAAGCGCGCTGCCGCCGCCCTCAGTCACGGCAGGTCTCCGTCTCTTCCAGCGCGCCGAGCAACCCGCTCAGCCGCACGCGGTGAGCGTGGAACGACGCCCGGTTGACGACGAAGGTCGGCGCAACCGCCGCCAGCGTCTCGATCTCGTGCAGGTCGTGAGCCCTGAGGGTTCCGCCGGTCTGAACGATGTCCACCGCCACGTCGGTCAGATCGAGCAGCGGTCCAAGCTCGATCGAACTGGTGAGATGAATCACCTCGACATGAAGGTTCCGGGCGGCCAGCAGCCGCGCCGCCCAGGTCGGATAGCGGGTCGCCGCCCGCAGTTGGCCGCTCCGGTTCGGCAGCTCGGGAGTCTCGGCGATGAGGGAGAGGCGGCTCCCGCCGTCCCGCAGGCGGAGCGGTCGGAAGACATCGGGCCGCGTTTCCTCGAGCACGTCCGAGCCGACGATCGCGCAGTCGACGATCCCGTGCTCGACGTAGAGCGGCAGGTCCCAGTCCTTGAGCAGCAGGACCTCGACCGGAGTCTCCAGCACGTTCCGGTCGGGGAAACGCTGGCGCAGCCGCGAGGAGTCGAGACCGTCGAGGTTCAGCCCGGCCGCCGCCAGGGACGCGCGCGCCGGGCCCAGGTTCCGCCCCTTGGGCAAGCCGAACGTGATCGTCACGGCGCCTCCCCTCCGCCGAGGTCCAGCAGCAGGTCGAGACCGCACGAGAAGCCGACCGCGGAGCAGTCGCCGCTGAGCGACCTGAACACCCTGTCGTAGCGGCCGCCGACGCCGAGGGCCAGCGCGGTCCCGGGCGCGTAGGCGGCGAACATCAGGCCATCGTAGTAGCCGCGCGGGCCCGCGCCGACACCGATGCGCGGGTCGAGCGCGGCGGCGGCGAACTCCGCGAGGTCGACCTCGATCTCCAGGCCCGCGTCGCGATAGGTGGAGGACAACCGGTCGCGCAGGACGAGCAGTTCGGACACCGCCTCTCCGGCGCCGCGCAACGCCGAGAGGTCCTTCGGGTAGCCGCGCTCGACGACATCGGACAATCCGGCCAGACGCGCCGCCGTCCGGTCGCGGCGGGCGATGCGCAACGCAAGGTCGGAGGCTTCCATTTCGCCGGCGGCGGCCAGCAGGGCCTCGTCGAGCGCCCCCGCCGCGCCGAGCACGACCCGCAGCGCGCGCTCCCGCCCGTCGTCCGGCGCGGGGGCCTCCCCGCGGGCCTCCAGCAGCAGATCGAAGAACAGGGTGAGCATCCGCTCGTCCGCCTGGGCCCGGTCGCCGCCGAGGAGCTCCGCGCCCAACTGGGAGTACTCGCGCATCCGGCCCGGCCGCAGCGGCTGGTGACGCACGACGTCGCCGCGGTAGTAGAGGCGCAACGGCAGGTCCAGCTCGTCGAGGTGAGGCGCGAGCAGCCGCGCCAGCATCGGCGTGAAGTCGCCCCGCAGGACGAGCAGTTGACCGTCCCGGTCGACGAAGCGGTAGAGCTGCTCCAGCCGCCGACCCGTCAGCAGCGGCCGGTAGGGCTCGAAGTAGTCGAGAATGGGCAGCAGGACCTCGGCGAAACCCCGCGCCTCCAGCAGTGCGGAGAGCCGCGCCTCCAGCCGACGGCGCCTCCGGGCGCTGTCGAACAGAGCGGCCGACACTCCGGTCGGCAAACCGGCCGAGATCTTCATCGTCCAACGGCCCGCGATGGAAGTGCACGGTCGCGGGAAGCGCCGGCGGGGTCCTGGCGTCCGTCCGGCGCCAGCCCCAGGGCCGCGGCGCCGACCTCGAAGGGCAGGGCCGTTCCGGTCATCGCCTCGAACTGGGAGAGTCCCTGGTGCAGGAGCGCCTCCCGGCCGTCGATGACCGTCAGGCCCCTGGCCGCCAGCGCGCGGCTCCAACGCGTGGGACCGCCGCCGTAGACCAGTTCGACCGCGACCGCCGTGCCTCGAAGCGCCGCCGGGTCGCAAGGCAGCGGGTCGGCGGCCCGGTGACCGAGGGACGTCGCATGGACCACGATGTCGAAGGCGCCGGGTTCCAGGTTGTCCAGCGGCACGAAGTCCAGGCCGAGCGACTCGGCGGCCGCCCGTCCGGTCGACTCCGACCGGTTGGCCAGCGCCACCCGGGCGCCGGCCGCGGACAGGCCGAGCGCGGCCGCCCGACCGGCGCCGCCGGCGCCGAGGACCGCCGCCTCGCGGCCCGCCGGATCGATGCCGCGCCGTCGGAGCGGGCCGACGACCCCCTCGGGATCCGTGCTCTCCGCCCTCCACCGCCCGGTCGCGGCGCCGTTCCGGGCCGGCAGCAGGGTGTTCGCGCCCCGCGCCCCGCGCGCCAGGTCCCCCGCCTCGCAGGCCGCCGCAAGGGCCGCCGCCTTGTGGGGCGCGGTCACGCTCAGTCCGCCGAGCGGCATGCCGGCCCGGTCGAAGACGTCGGAAGGCGCGACTTCGCGCCAGAAGGTCTCGAAGTCCGGCGCGTCGAACGCAACGTAAAGGGCCTCCTCGCCGCGGTCGCGGTAGCCGGCGTTGTGCAGCCTGGGCGACAGACTGTGCGCCGCCGGGTGGCCGACCACGCCGAACAGCCGCGAGGCGGGGTGGAGACGCGGCAGGCCGTAGTCGAGCCGCAACCGTTCCACGGACGGCTGACCGGGCGCCGCGGCCAGCGGCCCCGCGGCGCCGAAGATCCACGGCGCGCCAAGACGAGGCGCCACCAACCGGGTCCACGCGCCGACGGCGCCCAGGGAGAAGGCGACGAGATCGTCCCGGTCCGCGCCAAGCAGCAGCTCGAGCGGCGCCAGCTCGTCGCCGGAGCTTTCGGCGACGACGACCAGCTTGCGGAGCCGCGCCTCGACCGTGGAAACCTGCCTCAGGCGGCCCCGCAGGACCTTCAGGTTCCGCGCCCGGCCATGCCACGACACGACGCGGCGCCGGGGCTCGACGGCTTCGAGAACGGCCTCGCCGAGATCGCGGTCCGCCTCGAGGTCAACGAGGTCGTAGCCCCGCGCCGCGGACAGCAGCGCCGCACGGCGCTCCGCCGCCACGGCGCCCCGGCCGCCTTCCGCCTCGCTCCGCAGCGTGTAGAGCAGTTCGCCGGCGAAGCGTTCCCGCAGCCACTCGACGCCGACGTCTCCGATCAGGTCCGCCCGCACCTCGAGGCAGTCCGCCAGTTCCGAGAGCGCGCGCACGTCGTCGCCGGACGCGCTGGGCGCCTCGGTCAACGACGCCACCAGGGTGGCGGTTCGCGGTGCGTCGGCTATCGGGTTCAACACGGAAAGACCACCTTCGATCCGAAAGGAGGTCTTCTCGCTCACCCTCGTCCCGGACCGCGCGTACCGGGACCTGGCCCGGGTTCAGCCCTTGCCGTGACCGTGAGCCCACCAGGACGTGGCGACCACTCCGGTCGCCGGAGCGACGGAAGCGGCGACGAGCGCGAACAGGCTGTCCGGTGAGTTCATGGCGCGGTGCGGGTGGAACGGGTCGGAACGGCTCCAGGAACCGCGGATACTGCACCGGAGGGCGCGGGCTGTCAAGCAGCGATTCGTCCCGTGTGTCCAGTGGAAGATGAGGCCGAAACCAGGCGCCACCGGCGTGAAGAAGAGCGGTCTGTTTGCGCGACGGTCGTCCGTCCGCGGCCGGCCGTTCAAGGTCTGGCCGGCGCGGCGCGGTCGAGGACATCCCGGACCGCGTGGCGGAAGTCGAGCACCGTGCCGGGCACGCACAGACGCCGCTGGCTCCCGTCAACCGTCAGCCAGCAACTCCCGTCCGCGAGCCAGCGCCTGCCGCTCTTCGACCGGCCGGCCCAGCCGGTTCAGGATGTCGGCGAGCACGAAGTAGCCAAACGCGCCGTCCCGGCCCGGCGGACCGCTCTCCAGACCGCGGCGCGCCAGCGCTTCCGCCTCTTCCAGATCGCGCCCGTCGTCCATCAGCGCCTTCGCCAGGTGGAAATGGCCGATGGCGAAGTCCGGCGCCGCCTCGACCGCCTCGCGGTAGGCCTCGATCTGGAGATCCGCGCGACCCTGTCGGCCGTGGAGCCGGCCCAGATTGAAGCGGGGGCGGTGATCACGGGGCCGGAGTTCCGCCGCTCGCCGGTAGGCGTCGGTCGCGGCCTCGGCGCGCCCTGATTCGTCCAGCAGAACGGCCAGGTTGAAGTGGGCCTCGCCCAGTTCCGGGTTCGACGCGACGGCCTGGCGGAACTTCGCCTCCGCGTCGCGGCCGCGGCCCAGGAGCGTCATCACTTCGCCCAGCTTGTTCGTGACGACCGCGGGCGGTTCGCGCCCTTCGCCGGCCGCGGTCAGCACCCGCTCCGCCTCGTCCAGCTCGCCGCGGTCGACGTGGATCCGCGCCAGCGCCATCGTCGCCTTCGCGTCCTGCCCGGCTACCTCGAGCAGCCGGCGGTAACCGACCGCCGCCTCGTCGATGCGTCCCAGTTCACGGTAGGCATGGGCGAGGCCGAGCAGCGACTGGCGGTGCTCGGGATCGAGGGCAAGCGCGCTCCGGAAGTGGCCGATCGCCGGCTCGGGGTCGCCGGCAAGGAGGGTCATCGTGCCCAGAAGCTGGTGCGCGTCGAGCAGCCCTTCGTCTTCGTCCAACGCCGCCCGCAGTTCGGCCGCTGCCGCCTCCTGGTCGCCGGCGCCGAACGCGCTCTGCGCCCGCATGATGGCCCGGTGCAGGTGCGCCTTGTCCTTCGGGTCGGCGCGCGGCCGCCCGGCATCCGTCCGGCCGGCGGCGCCGCGGCCGGCGAGGTAGCCGAGCGCGCGCAACCGGACCAGCGTGTCTTCGTCCAGATCCGGTTCCGCGCTCGAACTCGGCGCCGCCCGATCGAGTTCCGCCGCGAGGTCAAGAGTCTCCGCCCGCAGGCGGCGCGACAGATCGCGCTCCTCGCGGAGAACGTTCGCGAGCTCTCCCGGGTCCTCGAGCAGGGCGTAGAGTTCGGGTTCGGGCGCCTCGATGTACTTGTGCTCCGCCGTGCGCAGCGAGCGGAGCGGCGCCCAGCCGTAGTGGTCGAGCGCGTAGAAGGACTCGGCGTAGACGCCGCGTTCGGCATGAGGACTCGGCAGCCCTTGCACGTCCGGAAGCAGACTGCGGCCCTGGGCGGCGCCGGCGCCGTCGAGTTCCAGAAGCTCGATCAGGGTCGGCGCGATGTCCACGTGGCTCACGGCGGCGCCGACGACGCGGCCCGCCTCGACGCCGCCGGGCAGCCGAACGATGAGCGGCACATGAACCGTGGAGTCGTAGACGAAGAACCCGTGGTAGCTCTCGCCGTGATCGCCCAGACCTTCGCCGTGATCGGCCGTCAGCACGACGACCGATTCGTTGAACAGTCCGCGCTCCTCGAGGGCGGCGCGGAACTCGCCGATCAGCCAGTCGGCCCAGGCGACCTCGCCGTCGTAGGGCCGCCCCGGGTACGCGGACCGGAACGGTTCCGGCGGGTCGTACGGATCGTGAGGGTCGAACAGGTGGAGCCACAGAAAGAACGGTCCCTCGCCTCCACCGCCGTCGAGCCAGGCGAGCGCGTGCCCGATCGTCTCCGGGCCGGGTCGCTGGACCGAGCCCAGGTTCGCGCCGGTCATGGCGTCGAGGTCGAAGTCGTCGATGTACGTGTCGAAACCGCGAGCGATCCCCCAACGAGCGTCCAGCACGAAGGCGCTGACGAAACCGCCCGTCACGTAGCCGCCATCCCGGAACCGCTCGGCGATGGTCGCGAGCTCCGGCGCCAGCACGTAGCCGACGTTCTCCCGCACTCCGTGGGAGGGCGGATAGAGCCCGGTCATGATCGAGCTGTGGGCTGGCAGGGTGAAGGGCGCCGTCGTCGACGCGTTGGCGAAGCGGATGCCCTCCGCCGCCAGACGATCCATGTGCGGCGTCGCGACCCGGTCCGAGCCGTAGCTCGACAGCCGGTCGGCCCGCAGCGTGTCGATCGTGATCAGGATGACCGGGGGCCGCCGGGCCGCTGCCCCGCCCAGCAGGCGTTCCACGTCCGCCCGAACCGCGGATGGCGCGGGGCCCTCCGGCCCGGCCCCGCAGCCGGCAAGGACCAGCGCCAGCAGGCTCGCCGGCACGAGGGCCGCCGCGCCGCGGTCAGCGGCGGACGCGCTCCGCATGGTCCTCCCGATCCGGTTTGCCGGCCGCCGCCACGGTCGTGTCGGCCGCCTCAGCCGGATCCGCGAAGCGCTCCCAGGGCCCGGATGTGCTCGGGCCCCAGACCGCAGCAGCCGCCGACGATCCGAACGCCCGCGGCCACCCATCCGCGCGCCTCCTCCAGCAGGTCCGCCGGATCGATCACGTCGACGAAGTTCCAGTTCGGCATCGTGAAGTAGCCGGATTCCGGGTACACGCCGATCGGTCCGTCCCAACGCTCCCGGACCATCGCCACGGCTTCGGGAACAGCCGCGATCTCGGAGTGCATCACGTGCACTGCCCGCGGCCCGGGCGGAATCAGTGCGTCGAGCAACTTCTCGAAGGACTCGCCGGGCCAGTTGAACGGAACGATCGCTCCCGTCCCCGGGTCCTTTCGGGCGCTGACGCCCAGCCACGTCGGCAGCCCGGTCTCGTTCGCCGCTTCGAAGGCGAGCAGGGCACGCTCGCGGAACTGCATCATCTCGAGCGCGATCAGGTCGACTCCGGCCTCGGCGAGGAGACCGCACTGCTCCCGGTAGGCCGCCATCTGCTCGTCGGCCGGCGGGTAGCCGCCCGGGACGTTGTTCGCCGACATCGTCGACACCGATCCCGCCACGAGCACGCCCGGGCATCCAGCCCGTTCGCGCGCCTCGAGCGCCGCCTCCACCGCGCGGCGGACGATCAGCCCGACCTTGTCGCCCAGGCCCGCGGCCTCGAGCAACGGCCGGTGGGTCGCGAACGTGTTCGTGACGATCGCGTCGGCCCCGGCCCGGATGTAGTCCTCATGGACGTCCCGGATCGCGTCCTGGTGCTCAAGCGCCGCCGTGCCGCACCACGCCGCCGAGTCCATCGGCACTCCCCGCCGCTCCAGTTCCGTTCCCGTGCCTCCATCGAGCAGGAGAATTTCTCCCCGATCCAGGCGCTCGTGCCACTCGTCGACGATTCCCATCCGGTTTCCTCAAGGCGCCACTCTGCCACATCCGCGGCTACACTCGCGCGATGAGCAGCGACTGGTTCTACAAGTTCGACACGCTGTCCCTGCACGCCGGCCAACGACCCGACCCGACCACCGGAGCGCGCGCCGTGCCGGTCTACAACTCGACGTCCTACGTCTTCCGGGACACGGACCACGCCGCCGGCCTGTTCAACCTGGAAGAGGCAGGGCACATCTACTCGCGCATCTCCAACCCGACCGTGGCGGTCTTCGAGGAACGGATCGCGGCGCTCGAAGGAGGGGTTGGCGCGGCGGCCACCGCTTCCGGGCAGTCGGCGTTCCACCTGGCGGCGGCGACGATCCTCTCCGCCGGCGACCACGTCGTATCCTCGGCGGCCATCTACGGCGGCACGCACAACCTGCTGAACCACACCTTGCGTCGGTTCGGCATCGAGACGACCTTCGTCGAACCGACCGAGCCGACGAACTTCCGCCGCGCCGCCCGTCCGAACACGAAGCTGTTCTTCGGCGAGACGATCGGCAATCCGAGGATCGACGTGCTGGACATCCCCGCCGTCGCGGCGATCGCCCACGATATCGGCGTGCCGCTCCTGATCGACAACACGTTCGGCACGCCGTTCCTGTCGCGGCCGATCGATCTCGGCGCGGACATCGTGATGCACTCGGCGACCAAGTTCATCGGCGGCCACGGCGTCACGCTGGGCGGCGTCCTGGTCGACGGCGGCAAGTTCGACTGGACCGCCTCCGGACGCTTCCCGATCATGACCGAGCCCTGCCCGGGCTACCACGGCATCGCCTTCGCCGAGCACTACGGCCCGCCGGCCTTCATCCTCAAGGCACGCCTCGAAGGACTGCGCGACTTCGGCGCCTGCCTCAACCCGCAGGCCGCGTTCTACCTGCTTCAGGGTCTCGAGACCCTGCCGCTCCGGGTCGCCCGCCACGTCGAAAACGCGCGTGCGGTCGCCGAGTTTCTCGAACAGCACGCGGCGGTCGAGTGGGTGAGCTACCCCGACCTGCCCAGCCACCCGCAGCACGATCTCGCTCGCCGACTGCTGCCCAAGGGCAGCGGCGCCCTGCTGACCTTCGGGATTCGCGGCGGACTCGAGGCCGGGATCGCCTTCATCGAGGGTCTGCAGCTCTGGTCGCACCTCGCCAACGTCGGCGACGCGAAGAGCCTGGTCATTCACCCGGCCAGCACGACGCACCAGCAGATGACCGCCGAGGAACTCGCCGCGTCGGGCGTCACCCAGGACATGGTGCGACTCTCGGTCGGGCTCGAGGATCCCGGGGACCTCGCGGCCGATCTCGACCGGGCGCTGAAGCGCTCGCAGCGCCGGGCGCCGCGGGCGCGGGCGTTGGCCTCGTGACCCGCCGCCCATGACCGAACTCGAGATTCGCGGCCGCAAGACCCATGTCGGCGCCGGCGGCGGCGTCTGGCGGGAGGGGGCGCCTCTGGCGCTGCTGCTTCACGGCGCCGGCAGCGACCACACGGTATGGGCGCTGCAGGCCCGGTCGCTGGCTCAACACGGTTGGAACGTCGCCGCCCCCGACCTGCCGGGTCACGGCGCGTCCGAGGACGTGGACGCCATCGCGACGATCGCCGACTACGCCGCCTGGACCGTCGACTTCGCGACCGCGGCGGCGGCGCGGGCGGGAAGCCGGGACGTCGCCCTCGTCGGCCACTCGATGGGCGCCTGCATCGCGGTCGACGCGGCGTCCCGGCTGAACGCCAGCCCGAGCCGGTTGGCCCTGCTCGGCGCCGGCGAAACGCTCCGGGTCAACCCCGGGTTGCTCGCGGACACCCTGAAACGCCCGCTCGACGCCCGCCGGTTCATCGCCGCCTTCGGGCACGGCGCCGGCGCCCACTTCGGCGGCGCCGAGACCCCCGGTCTGTGGATGCTCGGATCGACGATGGCGCTGCTTGACCGCTGCCCGCCGGAAGTGCTTCACCGCGACTTTGCCGCCTGCAACGCCTGGGAGGGAAGCGAGAGCGCGCCGGCAGTTGTCTGCCCCACGCTGATCGTCGCCGGCGCGAAGGACAGGATGACGCCGCCCGCGGCGGGCCGTGCGCTCGCGGCCCGTATCCGCGGCAGCGACGACGGCGCCGGCTTCGTGACCGTGGCGGACGCCGGCCACATGCTGATGGCCGAGGCGCCTGGCGCCGTCACTCGCTGCCTCCGGGGCTTCCTGGGCGCCGGGTGACCTACTCGGCTTCGCTCAGGCTCTCCGCGAGACGCATCAGGGTCACCGCCTCGCGGCGGTAGCCGAACCGGTCGTCACCGGTGTTCGCCTCGGCCAGCGCGCCGGCGTCCTCCCAGGTCCAATCGCCGGTGTAGACGCCGTCCCGCAAGAGCTGGCCGAACCCGGCCATCGCGGCCGCGAAGCGCTGGTCGGCGCCGCCCTCGCCGATGTCCCGAGTGATCGGCAGTTCGACGAGCTCGCTCGTTTCCTGGCCAGGCGCCTTGTCGCGCAGCCGAAGGAACCCGAGTTCCGGGGGATCCCGCCCCGCTTCCCGGCGGCGACCGGCGGCTCGGCCGGACCAGATCGCCCCTCTCTCCTGGGCACGCTCGTCACATCAGCGCCGGCGGAAGCCCACCCGTCCTCAACGGCTAGCTGCAACCCATCCGCCATCCATGCTCATGCGCATGACGCACGAGATCGGTCGATCCTTGGCGCCGACTTGCCTGTTATCTTCCCCGGGCAATCTGGAGGTCGATGACGATGCACCTGTCGATGCACAACTGGATGCGCGCCGAGCCGCTGGAGAGAACGCTCGCGCGGCTCAGGGAATTCGGTTACGAGTCCCTGGAGATCAGCGGCGAACCGGAGCTCCACGACACGACCGAGGTGCGCGAGCTGCTTCGGCGCTACGGCATTCGCTGCTGGGGCGCCGTGACCCTGATGATGGAGGGCCGCAGCCTGATCGCGAAGGACGAGGCCGAGCGTGCAAGCTCTGTCCGCTACGTCAAGGACTGCATCACGATGGTCAAGGAACTCGACGGCCACGAGATCTCGATCGTGCCGGGAACGGTCGGCAAGGTCGACCCCGATTCGACGCCGGAGAACGAGTGGAACTGGGCGGTCGAGAGCATGCGGGAGATCTACGAGCACGGTCAGGCGGCGGGCGTTCTTCTCGCGATCGAACCGATCAACCGCTTCGAGACCTACTTCATCAACCGCGGCGCCCAGGCGCTGGCGCTGGCCGAAGCGACCGGGCCGGACTGCGGCGTCTGCCTGGACGCCTTCCACATGAACATGGAGGACCGTGACCCGCTCGATTCGATCCGCCGGGCCGGCAGCCGCCTCGTCGACTTCCACGTCGCCGACAGCAACCGGATGGCGGCCGGCATGGGCGCCCTCGACTGGGCCGCCATCGTGCGGACGTTGCGCGAAGTGGACTACGACGGTGCGTTGACCGTCGAGTTCGTGGCCTCGATCGACCGCACGCCGGTCAACCGGCATCCGAACGCGGTGGAAACCGAGCCGACCGACATCACGCCGGAGCAGAAGCAGTTCATCGAGGATCACGGCAGCAACCTGCTGAGCGACGAGTTCTACACCATGCTCACCCGCCGCTCGGCGGAGGAGTTGCTGCCGCTCATCCGCTGAGACGTTCCCAAGCCGCGCTGGATCGGGCAAGTGGAACTGCCCGAAGGAGGCGTCAGCGGATGACTTCGATCTCCAAGTCAAGACTCAACCGCCGCCAGACTCGGTCGGCTGTCAACACGGGATCACTCCTCACGAGCGCCAAGGCGAGACAGGCACGACTCCCTGCTCTCCACCACCAGCCGACCGTCCTGCACCCGGACGACCAGCGGGTCGCCAGGCTTGAAACCCAAGGCCTCGCGCAGCGGCGCGGGCACGACCAGGCGGCCCTGTGCCCCGAATCGGACGCTGACAGGAGCGTTCACCGTGGACATCGTCACCAGAGCATGTCACAGCACTGCTGCGGCGCCACACACGGTCGCTTTCGCCATGCCTTCGCCGTCACGGGCGCGCTGATCCACCCGGCCGGGTTCGATAGCCTCGGCCCCAATGGCCAACGTACTCCAGATCCAGCATGCGACCGTCATCGTCGATGACCTCGAGAAGGCCTGCGCCTTCTACGAGCGCGAACTCGGACTCGAACCGCTGCCGACCTTCGACCTCGACTTCCCGGCCCAGTTCTTCAGGATCAACGAAGAGCAGCAGCTTCACGTCACGGAATGGGAGGACCGAACCTCGTTCCGGGGCCACCTCTGCCTGCGGGTCGACGACTTCGACTCGATGTTCCGTCGCATGCGCGAACTCGGCGCGATCGACACCTCACCCTGGGGCAAGGTGCGCCGGCTGCCCGACGGCGCGATGCAGATGTTCATCCGCGACCCGGCGGGCAACCTGATCGAGATCTCATGCCCCTCCGACGTCGCCATCGACGAAGCGATCTTCAGGGACGACCTGGTCGACGCCGAGGGCCGCCTCTACGAGTCGAAGCGCGACGATCCCAGGGGACTGCACAGCGAGGACGCGACCCTCTACCACTGCCGGCAGCGGCGCGGATGAGTCCGGTCAGCGACGCAACGCCCACTCGGATGCTCGCCACGGTCGCCGCCGATCAGGTCCCGGTCACGATGTCGCTCTCCGACGTGTGTTCGTCGCACCACATCACTCTTCTGCTATCCCCCTTGGAACGGTAGGGACACGGCCCTTCCGTTCCTCGTGAGGATGGCCGATGAAGGTATGCAGAGTGGCTCTGGCAATGGCGATCCTGGGCGTGCCCGTGCATGGACAGGGGGTGACGTACTCGGGAGAGATGAGAGCCTGGATTCCCGCATCCGACGTATTCGGAAAGAACGGCGATCTGAGAGCGGAGTGCGCAGTCCCGGCCAACTACGACAGCGGGCGGCCGGTCCTCTATCAGCCCGTGGTGGAAGTGCGCGTCGCGCCGAGAGCGGTCAGGCGCCCGTCCGGCAAGGCGCAACGAGGGAGCAGTTCGGGCCAACTTCGACCGAGGAGCAACAATGCCGGGCGGGATGGTTGGCCGCTCGAATGCAGCGCGACTTTCACCACGGGCTGCTAGAACTCAAGCCCGAAGCGCAGAATGACTCGCCGTGGGTAGAGGTAGTCGCTGGGCACGAACTCTTCGTCCGGCGCGACGGTCAGTTCCTGCCATCCGTCGTGCGAGTCCTCGTTGAAGACGTTGAGGACCTGGACATCGAACTTGAGCCGGGTCTTGCCGACGTCGAAGCGCCGCCCCAGCGAGAGGTCGAGGTTGTTCTGGTCCGGCAGGCGCGTGTCGTCGCTGGCGGGAACGGCGATGACCGTCTGGGCGCCCTGGGCAAGAGGCGAAGCCGAGTTCTTCAAGCCGACGGTCACCTGGCGACTGTAAGGTGCGCCCGTCATGTAGTTCCAGGTTGCGGATCCAACGAGATTCCACGGCAACTCGAAGCTGCCCTGGAACTGAAGGATGTGTTCGCGGTCGTTCTGGAGCGCCTGATCGGCGTTGATCCAGTTGTTCGGATCGCGCCCCTCCGTTGCCGTGTAGAACGGATCCCCCTGGGACTGCGACAGCGGCCGCGGAATGAAGCCGGTCGAGTCCGACCAGGTGTACGACGAGCTGACGCTCCAGCCGTCGACGTAGCGCCGCTGGAACGAGAGCACGACGCCCTCGTACTCCTGGTGGTAGCCGACTCCCGCCGGCGCCGCCGAGCCCGGTCCCGGCCGGTTGCCCTTCCGTGTCGTGGGTTGCTCGAGGATGCTGATCAGTTGCTCCGTTTCGCCCGTGAACGGATTGGTCCACGGCACGTTCTCGGTCACGCCGTCGTCGAGAATCTCCCAGCCGATCAGGTTCTTCGTCTCCTTGTACACGCCCTGGACGCCGAACGTGGAGTTCTGGCCCAACCGCCGCTGCCAGCCGATCGTGTACTGGTCGGTCTCCGGCGCCTTCAGATCGGGATGAAACAAGTTGCCGTGGAACTCGAAGCTGTGCGAGTACGTCCACGGACCGTCCAGCGAAGGACCGGTCTCGTAGACGTAGACCGGGGGGTTGGGGGGAGGGGCGTACCAGTTGCCGGTCACGTCGGCATCGAAGAACCTGCCGACAAAGGCGCGAACGACCTGGGTCTCCCCGATCTGCCAGGCCACGCCGATGCGCGGCGAAATCAGCGACCAGTCGACAACGTCCGCGACGCCCGGAATGATGTCCGATGTCGCGCTCCAGTTCTGGTTCAGCTTCGGGAAGTCGGGAATCTCGCCCTTGTGCCTGTCGTAACGCACGCCGACATTGAGCGTCAGTCCGGGATGAACCTGCCAGGAGTCGTCCGCGAATGCCGACGCAGCCGTCGTATCGGCGCCATAGTGGAACGGTCGCGCCGAAACCCGGTAGTAGGAGGGATAGCCCGCGTAGTACTCGTAGCGATAGAAATAGACGCCGTTCGGGCCGCCACCGGTGCGCGTATCGCCGGTTCCGGACCCGTAAGAGACGCCGAACTTGAAGTCGTGGTCGCCCGCCAACAGGTCGTCCGCGTGGTGCGAGAACTTGACGTCCAGCTGGTCGCGGCCAAGGGTCCACCGATACTGGTAGCCGGGGCTTCCGCTGTACTGCGTCGGGCCGCCGTCCGCCGGTGAGTAGTCCGCATAGGGCGCCGCCTGACTGCCGGTCGCCGACAGCAGACTGTCCTTGCCGCTGTAACCGGCGTACAGGATCTCCAGATAGTCGTCCGGCGTCAGGACCGACTGGAACTGCAGGCCCCAGGCCGGATTCGTGCCGAACTGATTCCCGACAGCGTCGGGCGTCGTGTTCGCCGCGGCGTAGACGAAACTGAAGTCTTCGTAGTGGTACTTCGCTTCAAGCAGGTTGCTGTCGTTGATCGCGGCATTGAACTTGACGTCGTAGCGATCGGACGGGTACGACGTGGGGAAGTCCGGGGCGACGCCAGCCTCGCTGTACGCGTCGCGCGCGTACTGGACCGAGCCGAAGAACCAGGCCTTGTCCCGGACCATCGGACCGCCGAGGGTTCCCGTCAGGTCGGTGTACTCGTCGCGATGGAAGGGAAGGCCGTCGATCTCGGCGTTCTCCTCGGTGAGGCTGTCGTTCTGGTGGTACCAGTCGATCGTGCCGCTGAACTCGTTGGAGCCGGACTTCGTCACGACGTTGAAGGCCGCGCCCGACATGCTGCCGTACTCCGCCGGCGCCCCGAGCCCCAGCACCTGAACCTCCTCGATGATCGCCGAGTTCAACCACCAGTAGGAGTTCCCGGTGTCCGACGAGGTCGTGTCCAGGCCATCGATGCGCCACGAGTTCGAGGCGATGCTGGAACCGAAGGCCGACAGATTCGTGCTGCCCTCGGAACCCGCGCTGATGCCGGGCGACACCGCGATCAGATCCCAGAAGTTGCGGTCGGTCGGCAGGTCGTCGATGAAGTCCGCGGAGTAGCTGACGCCCACGCTGGAACTCGTCACGTCGAGGATCGGCGAGGCAGTCACCGTTACCTGTTCCTCCACGGCCTCCAAGGCGAGTTCGATGTCCAGCCGGACCGTGGCGCTGATGCCGACCCGCACGCCCTCCACCCGGCGCTCCCGGAAGCCGTCGAGAGCCGCGGTCACGATGTAGTCGTCGACCTGAAGCGACGACATGACGAAGCTCCCGCCGACGCCGGTGATCGTCGTCCGCGATACGCCGCGGTCCTCGATCGTCGCCGTGACGGTGACCCCGGGAAGAGGATCGCCGTTCGCGTCGCGGACCTGGCCGCGGATATCGCCAGTGGTCTGGGCGCCGGCGGAAGCCGCGAAGACGAGGAAAAGGGGCCAGCACGCAACGGCCGCTCGGGTTGTCCATCCTTGCCACTCCCGCATCGCGAAGCTCCTTTCGGGGTGATGCAGCCCGTTCTGTCTCAAGTCAGACCCGGATACTAACCGCTGCCCGATCCCTTCCGTCCAGCCGGTCGTCTGCCGCCCGGCTGATTCCACGGACGCCATCGACCGGGCATGGGCACACCGCTACAGTGCGATTGCAACCGTGCCCTCGCAGCCGCGTGGCGCTCCTCCTGAACGACTCCTCCGTCAGAACGGGAAGACGAGCGGCGTCATCCAGACGATGGCCGCCAGCAGCACGATGGTCAGCGGCGTGCCGACACGCAGGTAGTCCATGCTGCGGTAACCGCCGGCGCCCATGACGAGAAGGTTCGCCTTGTGGCTGAACGGCGTCATGAACGCCGCCGATGCCGCCAGGGCGACGCCCATCATCAGCGGGTAGGGCGACAGACCGAGACCCGAGGCCGCCTCGAGGACCACCGGCGTCAGCAGCACGACAGCCGGCGCACCGTCGAGACACTGACTGAGCAGGCTCGACAGCAGGACCAGTGAAGCCAGCACGGCGTATGGACCGACCGGGCCCGCCAGGTCCATCACGCTGCTCGCCAGGAGAGCGGCCGCGCCGCTGCTCTCCATCGCCGACCCCACCGGCAGGATCGCCGCGACCAGGAAGATAGCCCGCCATTCGACCGCGCGGTAGGCCTCTTCCATCGTCAGCGCGCCGCACAGCACGATCAGGCTCGCCGCGGCGAACGCGGCGACCTGAATCGGCGCAAACCCCGTCACCACAAGAACCACCATCAAGGCAAGGCAGCCGACGGCGAACGGGGCCTTGTGCACGCGGCGCGGCTCGTCGGCGACCTCCGAGAGAACAAGCAGGTCGGGATCACGGGCAAGCAGACCCAGCCGGCCCCGGCGCCCCTGAAGCAGCAGCGCGTCTCCGACCCGCAGGGCGAGTCGAGCCAGTCCACTGCGAATCGGCCGCCCTTCGCGCCAGATGGCGAGCACCTGCACGGCGTAGCGGTCGCGGAACTCGATGTCGGCGAGGGTTCGTCCCGCGAGGCCGGAGCGCGGCGCCAGCGTCGCCTCCGCCATGCCGACCTCTTCCGACTCGAACGCCGGCGCGGACACCCCCGAGGTCAGTTCGAAGCCGCCCATCCTCAACAGGGCCCGCAGCCGCCGCTCCTTGCCCTTGACGAAGAGCCGATCTCCGGCCTCGAACGGAACCTCCGGCCCGGGTCCCCAGATCACCTGGCCTTTCCGTTCCACCGCAACGACCGTCAGTCCCATCAACCGGCCCATCCACTCGACGCCGGCGCCGCTTGCGACCAGCGTCGAGTTCTCCGGCACGCGGATGACCAGCAGCGGCTGATCCTCGAGTCGGGCAAGCGCCGCGGGGCCGGTCTCATCGATCTCGAGCACATCCGGCTCGAGATCGGGCGCGGCGTCGCCGGTCAATCCGTAGAGCACGTCCCCTTGCTCGATCGGCAGACCGCCCAGCCCGTCGACGTGCACTTCGCCGTCGCGCTCCACCGCGATGACGAAGACACGCCACTGTTCACGGAAGCGCGTCTCCGCCAGCGTGTGCCCAATCAGAATCGAACCGGCGGACACTCGCGCCCTGAGCGCGGTCACGCCCGCGTCCGGCGCGCCGATCTCGCCGGTCGTGGCCGTGCCGAGCGTCGTCGCGGCGCCCAGATCGACGCCCTGGAGGCGCAGCATCTGCTCCACGTGGTCCGCGTCTCCCTGCACGACGAGTTCGTCCCCGGCCAGAAGCCGCATGTCGCGGCCGGGCGCAAGCTGCCACTCCTCGCCGCGCGCCACGCCGAGGAGTTGCACCCCTAGCGTCGTGCCGAGCCGCGTTTCGCGCAGCGTCGCGCCGTCGAGTTCGGAACCCGAGGGAATGCGGATCGAGAACAGCCCCTCGTGCAGGCCGTAGAGGTCGGCCAGCTCCGATTCGGCGCGGCCGGGAGAAGCGGCCCGGCGCCCCGGAAGAAGACGGCGCCCCAGGGTGAGCATGAAGACGACCCCGCCCAGGAGCAGCGCCGCGCCCAGGGGCGTGAAGTCGAACAGCCCGAACGGCTCGAGTCCGCGGTCCCGCAGCATCGCCGCCGCCAGGATGTTCGGCGGCGTCCCCACCAGCGTCGCGGTACCCCCCAGAATGGCGCCGAACGCAAGCGGCATGAACAGCCGCGAAGGAGGCAGGCGCGAGCGGCGCGCCAGACTCGCCACCGCTGGCAGAAGCACGGCGGTCGCCGCGATGTTGTTCATGAACATCGAGAGGACGCCCGCGACCAACATGACCGCGACGATCAGCGGCGCCTCGCGGCCGCCCACGAAGCGATGAATGGCGCCGCCCACCACATCAGCGACGCCGGTCTGCATCAAGCCGGCGCTGACGATGAAGATCGACAGCATGGTGATCACGGCCGACGACGCGAAGCCCGTGAACGCCTCGTCGTAGTCGATGTACCTGGTGAAGACGAGCAGCGTCAGGCCGAGGAAGGCGGTCAGATCGATGGGCAGCCTCTCGGTCAGAAACAGGACGACCATGGCCGCCAGGACCACCAGCAGAAAAGCGATCTCGAGAGTCATCGCTGCCGCTGGCGGACGCGCGGCTCAGGCGGGCGGATCGAAGCGGCCGTCGATCGCGGTCCAGCCGCCGTCGACGAAGAGCACGGCGCCGGTGATGTAGCTGGACGCGTCGGAGGCGAGAAACGCCGCGACGGCGCCGATCTCGTCCGCTCTGCCCCACCGGCCGAGAGCCGTCTTGCCGACATAGGCCCGGTTCCAGGCCTCGTTCCGCTGAATCGGTCTGGTCAGGGGCGTGTCGACCACCCCCGGCGCCAGCGCATTGACCCGCACGCCGGCGCCCCCGAGTTCGGCCGCGGCCGCGCGGGCGAGCTGGACGATGCCGGCCTTGGTGGCGGCGTAGACGCCCTGTCCCGGTTCGACCACCTGGGAACGAATCGACGACAGCAGCACGATGCTGCCGCCGCCGGCCACGCTGAGCAGCCCTCCCGCCGCCTGGAGCACGCACATCGCGCCCCGGAGGTTGAGCGTCACGACCCGCTCGAACTCGTCGAGATGGTAGTCGAGCAGGCGCTTGCGGACGTTGACGCCGGGCGTCGCGACGACGCTCTGAAGGTCCTCCAGAGCGCCCAGCGCCGAGGTCATCGCCTCCGCATCGAGGATGTCGAGCGCAGCCGCATCGGCCTGGCCGCCCTCCGCCACGATCCGGTCGGCGGTCGCCCGCGCGGCGGTCGGGTCGACGTCGAAGCAGGCGACCCGCGCGCCCTGGCGGGCGCAGGCTTCGGCCGCTCCCTCGCCGATCCCCGAGCCGGCGCCGATTACGGCAACGGTCCGGCCGTCAAGACGAAACGGGTTCCGCGACACGACTGCAAGCCCCTCAGGGAAGGTCGCGGACGGCGGGGATGCCGGGGAGCGACTGCGCGTTTCGCACGCCGTTGAGCACGGCGTCGGCGAGCGCTTCGGCTGCGAGGGCGCCGATGCGGCTGACATCCGCCGGCCCTTCGAGGACGCCGGTGGCGATCGCGAACACCGTGTCGCCGTCGGCCGGCGTGTGGGAAGGGACGATCGAACGGGCAAGACCGTCATGGGCCATCTGGGCTACGCGCGTCGCCTCGGCCTGGTTCAGGGCCGCGTTCGTCGCGACGACGGCGATCGTCGTGTTCTCCCGGTTCTCAGCTTCCCGAACGCTGGCGCGACGGTCGCGGCCAAGGCCGCTCCGCAGCAGCTGGCGGGCATCGAGCAGTTCGTCGTTCGGGCCGCGCACGCCGGCCACCACCTGACCGGTGGCCGGATCGATCACGTCGCCAACCGCGTTGACCGCGACCAGCGCCGCGACCACGAGGCCCGCTGAAGGACCCTGCTCCAGCTTGATCGACGCGCTGCCAAGGCCGCCCTTCATCCGCGATTCGCGACCGCCCATCTTGCCCACCGTGGCGCCGGCGCCAGCGCCCACGTTGCCCTGGGCCACCGGCCCCGTGCCGGCGGCCGCCGCGGCCCGGTAGCCGCAGTCGGCGTCCGGCCGCGGCTTGCCGCCGCCCACGCCGAGATCCATGAGCGACGCGGCGACCACGATCGGCACCACGCCGGCCCCGACGCGGTAGCCCGTGTCCTGCTCCTCGAGGTAGCGCATCACTCCCCCCGACGCGTCGAGACCGTAGGCGCTGCCGCCGGTGAGAACCACCGCGTGGAGTTCCTGGATCATGTTGTGGGGGCTCAGCAGGGCGGTCTCGCGGGTCGCCGGGGCGCCCCCCCTGACATCGACCGCGCCGACCGCGCCATCGAGCGCGAGCACGACAGTACAGCCCGTGGGCCGTTCCTCGTAGGTGAACTGGCCGACCCGCAGGCCCGCGACCGCCGTCAGGCCGGGGTCGCCCGCGGCCTCTTCAGCCACGCCAGGACTCCACGCGCCGAGTGCCAGCACGCCGAGAGCCGCAGTCCGCCATCCACATCGCGTGAACATAGTAGTGTGTCAAGAGTACTACCAATCCGTAGAACGCAGCCCCGGCGCAGAACCCAGCCACCGGCGAAAGGCATCGTCCCATGACGTCCGACCAGAGCTGTTCCGCCCGCATGGCATCGGGCCTCGCCGACCGCGTCCTTTCCGAGGCCGCGGTCTGCGGCGAGGAAGCGGCCAGGTTCGCGGCCGAACTGATCCGCATTCCGACCGTCAATCCCCCCGGTGACGCCTACCGGGAATGCGCCGAACTGCTCGGCGTCCGTCTCGAGGCGGACGGCTTCGAGACCGAGTACATCCGGGGCCCCGGCGGCGACCCGCGGCGTCCGAAGATCAACGTCGTGGGCCGGTTGCACGGCCGCGAGGCGAGGCCGGCGCTCCATCTGAACGGTCACCTCGACGTCGTGCCGCCCGGCGAGGGCTGGACCGTTGACCCGTTCGGCGGCGAGATCCGCGACGGCTATCTGTACGGCCGCGGCGCCGCCGACATGAAGGCCGGCCTGGCCGCGGCCCTGTTCGCCGCCGAAGCGGTGCGACGCGCCGGCATCGGACTGCGCGGCACGATCGAGATCAGCGGTACGGTCGACGAGGAGAGCGGCGGGCTGGCGGGCGTCGCTCACCTCGCCGCAACCGGTCGGATCACGAGCCGGACGACCGACTACGTGATCATCCCCGAGCCCTTCAGCCCCACCCGGATCTGCATCGGCCATCGGGGCGTCCTCTGGTTCCGGATCACGGCGCGCGGCCGCATCGCCCACGGCTCGATGCCATTCCTCGGCGCTTCGGCGATCGACGCGGCGGCCGAAGCGGTCGCCGGGCTCAAGGACGCGATCGGCGACCTGGTCACCGAACTGCCCGTCGTGCCGGAAGAAGCCTGTCGACCGACGATCAACATGAGCTCGATCGTCGGCGGCCAGATCATCGAGGGGCTCGACCCCTGGACCTGTCTGGACGGTCACGGCCAGGGCCTGCCGTCCCCCTGCGTCGCCGACCGGTGCGAACTCGTCGTCGACCGGCGCTACCTGCTCGAGGAGGGGCCGGACGCCGTGCGCGCCGAGGTGCGGGGAGTCCTCGACGCCGTGGAAGCCCGCCGACCCGGGATCCGCTTCGAGGTCGAGGAGCTGCTGAGCGTCCTGCCGACCCATACGCCGAACGACTGCGTCCTGGTCGAGTCGCTCGCCCGCGCCATCGAGACGACGACCGGCGACGACGCCGACCTGGTGGCGAGCCCCGGCACCTACGATCACAAGCACTTCCAGCGCATCGGCGGCATCGGGCAGTGCGTCGCCTACGGGCCGGGCGAACTGGAACAGGCACACCAGCCCGACGAACGCTGCCTGCTTTCGGACATCACCCGATCGACTCAGGTGATGGCCCTCACGATCGTCGATCTCCTGAGCTGACCGTCCGCGGCGGACGTCGCGCCGCATGGGGAGCAGACAACGTCGCGCTGGGGGCGCCGACGCCTTCGTCGGCCTTCCGTGTGAGTTCCCCGCACGACAGCGCGGCCCGAGGGCTGCGGACGCTGCCAGCAGCCCGTGTCGGAAGTGCGCGTGGCGCCGAGAGCGGTCAGGCGCCCGCCCGGCAAGGCGCGCCGAGGGAGCAGTTCGGGCCAACTTCGACCGAGGAGCAACGATGCCGGGCGGGATGGTTGGCCGCTCGAACCCAGCGCGGCTTCCGCCACGGACTGTTAGGGTCACGTCCCCGCCGCGCGCCGCGCGGCAGCCGCAGCGAACCACTTGAACGGCCCCCGACGGCGGGCCGCGAGGACCAGAAACCATGACCCTGGCACTTGACGTCGCGACCTCTTCCCGATCACGCGTCCTGGAGCTGCCGCCGTGCAGCCACCAGCCGGCGATCTATCGGGGACCAGGCCGCGAGAAGATCCTGGAACTGCGCCGGCGGCACGTGAACCCGGCCCTGTTCACCCTCTACAGCGAACCCGTGATGCTGGTCGAGGGTCAGCGGCAGTACGTGTGGGACGAAACCGGCCGTCGCTATCTCGATCTGTTCGCCGGCATCTGCACCGTCGCCTGCGGCCATTCCCACCCGAAGATCGTCGCCGCCGTCCAGAAGCAGATGGCGTTGCTGGCGCACGGTTCAACCGCCTTCCTCCACCCGAACATGCCCCGCTTCGCCGAGGCTCTGCTGTCCAGGCTGCCGCCGCATCTGGACCGGATCTACTTCGTGAACAGCGGCAGCGAGGCGAACGATCTGGCAATCCAGATGGCCCGGCTCCACACCGGCGCCGCCGACGTCATCGGCATCCGCAACGCCTACCACGGCGGCAGCGCGCCGACCGGGGCGCTGACCGGCATTCACACGTGGAAGTCCGGCGCGCAGCGCGGCGGCCCGGTGCACCACGCGCTCAACCCGGACCCCTATCGCAGTCCCTTCCCGGGCACGGCCGAACAGATCGCCAGCCGCTCCGCGGAGGACGTGGCCGAGCTCATCCGCTACTCGACGCCGGGCCAGGTCGCCGCCTTCATCTCCGAGCCGATCCAGGGCGCCGGCGGCGTGACGATGGGAGCGCCGAACCACCTCCCCGAGGTCTACGAGATCGTGCGAGCCCACGGCGGCGTCTGCATCGCCGACGAGGTGCAGACCGGCTTCGGCCGCACCGGCGACAGTTTCTGGGGCTTCGAGCGCTCGGCCGTCCTCCCGGAAATCGTCACGATGGCCAAGGGCATCGGCAACGGCCTGCCATTGGCTGCCGTCGCCACGACCTCCGAGATCGCAGCCACTCTGGCGCGGAGACTGCATATCAACACGTTCGGGGGCAACCCGCTCGTGTCGGCGGCCGGCTTGGCGGTGCTCGAGATCATCGAGGAGGAAGGGCTTCAGCAGAACGCCCAGGTCCAGGGCAACCGGCTGCTCGACGGTCTTCGGACCCTGGCCGAACGCCACGAGGGCATCGGCGACGTCCGCGGCCAGGGCCTCATGATCGGCGTTGAACTGGTCGAGGACCGGCGTTCGAAGACACCCGCCACGGCTCTCGCCGGCCGCATGCTCGACGAGCTCAAGGACCTCGGCGCCCTGGTCGGCAAGGGCGGGCTCTACGGCAACGTGCTCCGGATCAAGCCGCCTCTGGCGTTGACGGACGCCGATGTCGACTTCGCGCTGGCGGCGATGGACGAGGCCTTGGTGCGAGCGTCGGGCTGAAGCTCGACATCTCCCTCGTTCCTCATGAACTGCTCGACGACCAGCAACGACATCACGAGAGCGACTCGCCGGTGAAGCCGGCCCAACGCTCACGCGCCGCACGCAACAAGTCCAGGGTGGAGCGGCCACGTTCCCGGCGCTGACAAGGAACAGGATGCCGTACTTCGCGGCCAGATGATCCAGAAGCCGCGCCCAGGCACTGATCGGTCCCGTGAAGGGACGACGTTCGTCGCCCAGCGACAGGTTCACCAGGAAGACGGACGGCGCGGTGAGATGCGCAGAATCTGGCGACTCCTTCAGCCTCCGCTGGAGGAACTCGACCGCGTCGTCCGGAATTCGATCCTCTGGCCCCCAGGCGCGGAGGCTTCGCAATCGCTCGAAGACCCGCCACCATGGAGAAAACCCTCTCGTCGCCGACTCTCCTGGCCGATAGCGCTCCCAGAGCGACAGGAGCTGCCCGAGCGCCTGCACGTCCGGCATCGCGATGTAGAGGCGACCGCCTACCAGCTTGTCCGGACGAATCTCCCCATCCAAGCCCTGCCGCGTGTCGACAACAGCGAAGTCCTCGTCTGCGGGCGACTCCTTGTCTTCATCGACCAAGAACTCCAGACCGTCAACCTTGGCGATGGCCTTGCGAAACCGGTCACCGATCCAGCAATCTCGAACACGAGCGCCCGCTCCGGCGCGATGCCTCCAGGATCTTCGTCGAGTTTCAGCGGATCGGCGGGATCCAGCGCCAGGCGCAGACGCTCGAAGACTGGCCCTAACCGCTCAGTCTGTCGTTCCCGGTCAGGTAAACGAATCTGTTCGCCGCTCCACCCGCTGCCCTTGACCTTCCGTCGGACAGGCGCGGGCAGCGGCAGCAGCGGATACTCGGCCACGCCTGAACCTTCGCGGGCCTACGCGTTGGCCCGACTCCGCCAAGCGGTGAGCCGCTCCGCGACGATCTCCCGTACGGAAACCTCGCCCATGGCGAGCACCTGGCGGCGACGCACGTCACGGCAGAATTCCTCGACTTCCGCAAAGCTGATCGCGCCGAGGTCCTAGGCCGAAGTTCCAGCGGTTTCCGGGGGTCGGGAGGCTCGGAGATCGTTGTCGGGCTCTCGACATCGCAGACGTTCGGCGTCGAGTATTGAGTTTGGTGGGGTTGGGGCGGCTGTTTTCTGGCGTATGTTGTACCCATGTAATGACACGTTGATGGTTTGACAATGATTGAGTCATGGCCTACAATCAGAAGCCATGTACATCGATCGCGTGCCCAACCGCAACTCGCCGCCTGCCGTCCTGCTCCGAGAGTCCTACCGCCAGAACGGCAAGGTCCGCAAACGCACACTCGCCAACCTCTCCAAGTGGCCCGAACACCTCGTCGAGGGACTGCGCATCCTCCTCAAGGGAGGCGTCGCCCTCGAAAGCCTCGACGCCGCCTTCGAGATCCTCCGCTCCAGGCCCCACGGACATGTCGCCGCCGCACTCGGCGCCTTGCGCGGACTCGGACTGGAACGACTTCTCGACCGCCAACCCTCCCGCGACCGGGCGCTGGCTGTCGCCATGATCGTGGCGCGCATCCTGGAACCCCGCTCCAAGCTCGCCACCGCTCGCGGACTCGCGGGCGAGACCACCAGGCATACCCTCGGCGAGGAACTGGACATCGAGGATGCGGACGCCAACGAGCTCTACGCCGCGATGGACTGGCTGCTCAGGCGGCAGCCGCGCATCGAGCGCCGTCTCGCCGAGAAGCACCTCCAGGAGGGCTCGCTGGTCCTGTGCGACGTGACCTCGGTCTACTTCGAAGGCTCGACGTGTCCGTTGGCCCAACACGGGCACTCCAAGGACGGCAAGCGGGACAAGCCCCAACTCGTCTTCGGTCTGCTCTGCAGCCGCGACGGCTGCCCGATAGCGGTCGAGGTCTTTCCGGGCAACACGGCCGATCCCTCGACCCTGAGCGCCCAGGTGCACAAGCTCAAGGAGCGCTTCTCGCTTGAACGGGTGATTCTGGTGGGCGACCGGGGGCTGCTCACCAGCGCCCGCATCCGCGAGGACCTCGAACCCTCGGGGCTGTCGTGGATCACCTCCCTGCGTGCGCCCCAGGTCCGCCAACTGGTGCAGCAGGGCCACCTGCAACTGTCCCTCTTCGACCGGAAGGACATGGCCGAGATCAGCGCTCCCGACCTGTATCCCGGCGAGCGGCTGATCGTCTGCCACAACCCGATGCTGGCGGCCGAGAGGAGGCGCAAGCGTCTCGAACTGCTCGACGCCACCGAACGCCGTCTCGACGCCGTCGTCGCCGCCACGACGCGCAAGAACCGCCCCCTGAAGGGCAAGCACAAGATCGCCGTGCGCGTCGACCGGGCGCTGCGCGCCGGCAAGGTCGGCAAGCACTTCGACCTCGAGGTCGAAGAACACGGCTTCCGCTACTCCCGAAACCAGCAGCGCATCGACGACGAAGCCGCCCTGGACGGCTTCTACGTCATCCGCACCAACGCCGACCGAGACGACCTGACATCCCAGGAAGCGGTCCGCTCATACAAGAGCCTCAGCCACGTCGAACGCGCCTTCCGCTGCTTCAAGAGCGTCGACCTCAAGGTCAGACCCGTCCACCACCGACTCGCCGAGCGCGTCCGAGCGCACGTCTTCCTGTGCATGCTCGCCTACTACGTCGAATGGCACATGCGACGGAGGCTCGCCCCCCTCCTCTTCGACGACCAGCAACGACATCACGAGAGCGACTCGCCGGTGAAGCCGGCCCAACGCTCACGCGCCGCACGCAACAAGGCCAGCAGCCAGAGAACCCCCGACGGACTCCCCGTGCAGAGCTTCCGGACACTGCTCGACGACCTCGCCACGCTCACCAGAAACCGCGTCAGAACCCGAAGAGACCGGAACGCCACCGCAGACATCCTCGCTACGCCCACGCCCCTGCAACAACGAGTCTTCAGCCTGCTCGGAGTCCGACCCTGAACGAACGTACCCAGTAGAAGACACCGCCGAAATCGAACAAACCACCGGAAAACAATGGGATCTCTCGACTTGGACTCTGGAACTTCGGACTAGTAGGGTCCGCCGCCTTGGGGCTGCGCTGTCGCACAGGGAACAGGCCCCGGATGCGGGCGGCATGCCCTCGTCCCGAAGTTTGTTCCATGCAAGTCCAACCTGCCTTCACCATCGCAGAACCTCCTGGATTGCTGCACGGTGAGCGGATCAAGTCGTCACACTCACCAGGTCAAGGGGCTTGGTCAATATAGCAGGCGCGAGATGGTTTCCCGGGACATCCCCGCGGCGACAGCGATCCGCCTGACCCCACTTGGCCCCGGGCGGGTCCGGCCGGCTACGGGTCGATCTCTACCTCCACGCTGCGTCCCCGTTCGGTGTGCACGACCCGCGACCGGGATCCCCAGTTGATCGCGTAGCCGCCCGCCGGCAGGCGTCGAATCGTCTCGCCGGGCCGAAACGTCCGCGCGGCAGGACGAGCAGACCGAAAACGGCCGTCCACGTCGGCAGCAGGCTGATCGGCGCATCCCGCCACATGGCGGCGGGGGCGGCGACGATCTCGACCTGGCGGTCCCGCGGTTCACCTGCGTCGGCGCGCCGGTTGTCCGGCTCGGACGACGGCACGCGGATCGTCAACTGGCCCGGCGGAGGGGGCGCGCCGAAACCATCGCAGCACCTCCTGGATTGCTGCACGGTGAGCGCATCAGGTCGTCAACACTCACCGGGTCAAGGGCCACGGCTCTGTAGCAGGCGTGCGCATCCGCCTGCTACGGTTCCTCCAGCATGGCTCTGCTGCCTCTGCCCGAAGGTTCCGGACCAACGGCCGACCCATACCGGAGCGGCGACTGGTCATACGACCCGGCGCCCGACCGGGTCGCGGCGGCGGCCGCGGCATGGCGTCGGCGGCATGGCCTGGCCCCCGCCACCGCGGACAGGGTCCGCCGCGTCCTGCTGCTGGTCGACGAGCAGCGGGACTTCTGCCTGCCCGAAGGCGCGCTCTACGTGGGAGGCCGCTCGGGCCGCGGCGCAATCGAGGACACGGACCGGCTGGTTCGCTTCATCTACCGGAACCTCGGCGCCCTGACGGAAATCGCCTCCAGTCTCGACAGCCATTCGCCGCAACAGATCTTCTTTTCCTCGTTCTGGGTGGACGCCCACGGCCGGCAGCTCGACAGCCACCGCGAAGTGCTGGCCGCCGAGGTCGAAGCGGGCAAGGCGGTTCCCAACCCCTCCCTCGCCGGCTGGTTCGGAGACGGCGGCCGCGACTGGCTCAGGCGCCAGGCCCTGGACTACTGCCGCCGGCTCGAGGAGACCGGGAAGTACCGCCTCTACCTGTGGCCGCCGCACTGCTTCCTCGGCAGCGAGGGCCACGCCCTGGTCGGCGCCGTGCAGGAAGCCAGGCTGTTCTTCAGCTATGCGCGAAACGCCGAGACGCCGGTCCTGATCAAGGGGACGAACGCGCTGACCGAGTACTACTCCGTCCTCGCGCCGGAAGTGCTGATCCGACACGACGGCGTGGAACTCGACCAGCGCAACGAGAAACTGATCGACTGGCTGCTCGAAGCCGACGCCCTGATCGTCGCCGGACAGGCCGCCAGCCACTGCGTGCGCAGCACGGTCGACGACCTGCTGACCGAGATGGCTTCCCGGGACATCCCCGCGGCCCGACTCCACCTCCTCGCCGACTGCACGTCCGCGGTCGCGGTCCCAGACCCGGCGAACGCCGGGGAGTTCCTGGCGGACTTCACGGCCGAGGTCGAGGCGTCGATGAAGCGCTGGCGGGAGGCGGGCGTCCACATCGCGAGCTCCGAGGACGACGTCTCGGACTGGGGCTGAGTCCGCAGGACGGCCGTTCGGGCCCTTCCCGGGGAACGGGTCCAGATGGATCCGGAAGCTGCGGCGGCGCTCACGGCACGTTGCGCCGCAACTCCTCCACCCAGACCGCGGGGCCGCAGTCCGACGGCGCCCGCCAGTCGCCGCGCGGCGAAAGCGATCCGCCCGACCCCACCTTGGGGCCATTCGGCAGCGCCGAGCGCTTGAACTGGCTGGCGCCGAAGAAACGGACCAGGAAGATCTCCAGCCAGTGCTTGATCTCGGCCAGCGAGTACTCGCGGCGCTCGGCCTCGGGCATCCCGTCCAGCCAGGCGCCGCGACGCCGGTCGCCCCAGGCCCGATGGGCCAGCCACGCGACCCGGCTCGGCCGGTAGCCGTACCGGCTCAGGTAGTAGAGATGGAAGTCCTGCAGTTCGAACGGCCCGATCGCATCCTCGGTCGACTGCGCCGGCTCGCCGACGCCGCCCTCTCCGCGCTCCGCCGGCGGCACCAGCTCCGGCGAGATCTCCGTGTCGACGATCGACTGCAGCGTCTCGCTGGCGGACGCCCCGAACTCGCCGCGTTCGACTTCCCAGCGGATCAGGCGCCGGATCAGGGTCTTCGGCACGGACGAGTTCACGCTGTAGTGAGCCATCTGGTCGCCGACGCCATAGGTGCACCAGCCCAACGCCAGCTCCGACAGGTCGCCGGTGCCGATGACCAGCGCCCGGTGCAGGTTGGCGAGCCGAAACAGGTGGGCCGTGCGCTCGCCGGCCTGGACATTCTCGAACGTGGCGTCGTAGACGTGGGCGCCGCGTTCGCCCCGGCCGTACGGGTGGTCGATCGCCTTCAGCATCTCCTCGCTCGGCGGTCGGATGTCGATCTCGGACGCAGTGACGCCGAGCGCCTCCATCAGCCGGTTCGCGTTGTCGTAGGTGCGGGTCGACGTGCCGAAGCCGGGCAGCGTACAGGCGAGGATGTTCGACGGCGGAAGCCCGAGCCGCGCGAACGCCCGCACGCAGACGATCAACGCATGGGTCGAATCGAGTCCGCCGGAGACGCCGATCACGACCTTCTCGAAACCGGTGGCGCGCAGACGCTGAACCAGTCCGGCCACCTGGATGTCGAAGGCCTCGGCACAGCGCTCGTCCCGCTCCGCGCTGTCCGCCGGCACGTAGGGAAAGCGCGGAATATCCCGCCGGAGCGCAACCGCAGCCGCCGACCGCTCCACCGTCACCGCCACCCGCCGGAACTCGCCGGCGACGGATTCCCGGCGCACCGCGTCCCGGAACGTCGACACGCGCCAACGCTCCTGCGAGAGCCGCTCGAGGTCGATGTCGGCGACGACCATCTGGGGCTCCTGTCTGAAGCGCTCCGACTCGGCCAGGCGCTCCCCGTTCTCGTAGATCAGGCCGTGGCTGTCCCAGGCCAGGTCGGTCGTCGACTCTCCAGCGCCCGCTCCGGCGTAGACGCAGGCGGCGATCGCCCGGCCCGACTGCGACGCGCACAGCAGCCGCCGGTAGTCCGCCTTGCCGATCGTCGCGTTGCTCGCCGACAGGTTGAAGAGCACGGTCGCTCCCGCCAGGGCGCCCCGGGTGCTCGGCGGCAGCGGCGCCCACAGGTCCTCGCAGATCTCGACGTGGAAGCGGAATCCCGGCACCGGGCCGGCCTCGAACAGCAGATCCTCGCCGAAGGGGACGTCCTCGTCGCCGAGGGAGACGACGTCCGACCGCCGCGACTCGGCGGCCGCGAAGTAGCGCTTCTCGTAGTACTCGCGGTAGTTCGGCAGATGGACCTTGGGCACGACGCCGGCGATCCGGCCGCCATGCACGACCGCCGCGACGTTGAACACGGCGCCGTCGGCCCGAAGCGGCAAGCCGACGATCAGCGCCGGACGCAGGTCCCGGGAGGCCTCCGCCAGAGCCAGCAGCGCCGCGCTTGAGCCATCGAGCACCGCGGACTGGTGGAACAGGTCGTCCAGGGAATAGCCGCTCAGGTTGAGCTCGGGGAAAACCGCGGCGACGGCGCCGTCCCGGTCCGCCCTCCGGGCCAGGTCGAGAGTACGGTCCAGGTTCGTCGTCGGATCGGCGATCTCCACCCGCGGCAGACACGCCGCGACCCGAGCGAAGCCGTGTTCATAGAGGTCGTCGAAACGGGAAACCGCCGACCCGTCCAACCTTGCGGCCATGCGGGATTATGAACGACCAGTCGCCGAAGCGCCGGCGACTCGGGCCGAGCGGGCCGGCGGCGCGTGCGAGGCCGCCAGCCGGTCGCAGTGCCGAAGCAGGCTGGCCGTGACCTCGACCGGCGCCGGTCGGCGAGCCTCGAGATCCAGCAGGGCCGCCGGCAGTGACGCCACTTCGCGCCCCGCGGTCTCGCGAACGGTCTCCAGCGTCGGCAGGGTCTCGATCAGCCGACCGTCCTCGAGCACCGGCACGAGCAGATCGAGGCCCCCCGGATCGTCCAGGCCCGAGGCCTCCCCGCTCTCGTCGAGCGCGTGGATCACGTCCCGCTTCAGGCCGCCGGCGTCATCGCGGTAACGCCGTACCTGCAGCCGCCCCGGCAGGGAAGCCTTGCCGACTCCGGCGCCGAATTTGAACACCGGCCGCCAACGCTCCTCGCAGCTCCGCCGGATCGCCGACAGCTTGTACACGCCTCCCAGCGCGCCCGCGCCCGCCGCCGTGACCAGCGCCGTGCCGACGCCCCAGGTGTCGATCGCCGCGCCCGCCCGCCGCAACGCCAGGATCTTCTTTTCGTCCAGATTGTCGCTGACGACGATGGCGACGTCCTCGAGTCCCTCCTCGTCGAGGCGCCGCCGCGCCGCGCGGCTCTGCAACAGCAGGTCGCCCGAATCGAGGCGAATGCCGAGCAGCCGCTGGCCGCGCCGCTCCAGCGCCCGCGCGGCGGCGACGGCGTTCTCGATCCCCTGTTTCACGTCGTACGTGTCGACCAGGAGGACGCAGTTGTTCGGCATCGTCTCCGCGAACGCGGCGAACGCTTCGAGCTCCGAGTCGAAAGCCTGGACCCAACTGTGGGCGTGCGTGCCCCTGACCGGAATGCCGAAACGCTGGCCCGCCTCGACGTTCGAGGTCGCGACGCAGCCGCCGACATAAGCCGCGCGGCTGGCGCTCAAGCCCCCATCGAAGCCCTGTGCCCTTCGCAGACCGAACTCCAGCACGGGTTGGCCCGGCGCCGCGACATGGCAGATCCGGGCGGCCTTCGTCGCCACCAGCGTCTGGAAGTTGAAGATGTTGAGGACGGGCGTCTCGATCAGCTGGCCGACCAGCAGCGGCGCCTCGATCCGCAGCAGCGGTTCCCGCGCGAAGACGACCGTGCCTTCCGGGACGGCCGCCAGCGAGACGGAAAGGTCGAGCGTCGGCAACGCGTCCAGGAAGTCGCGGGCGAACAGCGGCTTGCCGTCGCCGCCGGCAAGGCGGCCGAGGTAGTCGATGTCCTCGGGTTCGAACCGGAGGCCGCCGAGGTAGTCGACGACCTGTTCCAGGCCGGCCGCGACCGCGAAGCCGCCGTCGAACGGCGTGCGGCGAATCGACAGATAGAAGCTGGCCCGGTCCAGGTGGCGGCCGTGCCGCCAGTACCCCTGGGCCATCGTCAACTGGTAGAGGTCGGTCGTCAGAGCGCTCACGACGGCGCCTCCAGCGGCGGGCGAGCGCACCGGTGCTGGTACAGATCGCCGTCCACGAAGCCGAGCCGACGGTAGTATTCGCGGACGCCGACCGACGAGATGACGGCCACCCGACGGAACCCGGCGTCGGCCGCGATGTCCAGGGCCTCGGCGATCAGACGCCGGCCGAGGCCGACGTGCTGCGACCGTCCGTTCCGCCGCTCGCCCAGGCCGACGACCGCTCCGTAGACGTGAACCTCGCGGATGATCGCCTTGCCGGCCAGCTCCGGGAGCCGGAGCGCATCCGCGCCGGCCGGCGCCGGCAGGCGAAGCCTGAGGAATCCCGCGATCCGGTCCTCGGCGGTCACGAACTCGAGGAAGACCTCCCGACCGCCCGACGCCTCGTACTCCGTGCGCCGCAGGCGGAGACGACGCGGATCGACCGAACGGCCGCCGACCTCGCGGGCGCGGATGTCCCGGCAGCGGACCCCGCGCGCCGAGGCCTCGGTCTCCGCCGCCTGACGCAGGTTCGTCGTCCGGTTGCCGATCACGATGTCCGTGCCGGGAATGTCGCGGATCACCCGGGTCAGGCGGCAGTAGCGAGGTGCGCCGCCCAGGACGTGGACCAGCACGTCGAGCAACTCGTCCGCCTCGTAGGGACGCCATTCGCCGCGACGGTAGACCGCCATCAGTTCGGCGCTCTCGATCAGCGAGCAGGGGTAAACCTTGAGTTCGTCCGGGCGCGCGTCGGGATCCGCGAACAGCCGGTCGAAGTCCTCCCGGTCCTTCGCCGGCGTGGAACCGTGGAGGTTCGGCATCCAGTGCGCCTGGATCTTGAAGCCGGCCTGGCGCAGAAGGCGCAGGGCGCGTCGTGACCGAGCCGTGTCGTGGCCGCGACCGTTGAGCGCCAGGACGTCGTCGTCCATGCTCTGGATGCCGATCTGGACCTTGGTCGCCCCGAGCCGCCGCATGCGCAGCGCCTCCGCCGCGTCAAGCCGGTCAGGACGGGTCTCCAGCGACAATCCGACGCAACGGACCGGCGAGGTTTCGTTCTCCCGTTGCGCCGCGACCAACTCGGGCCAGCCGGCGGCCTGCTCCAGCGCCGCGGCCGCCGCTCCCGGATGCGCCGCGGTCCAGTCGGAGACGACCTGGTTGTAGCTGCGTCCGGCCGAGGCGTCCGACGAGTCGATCTCGGCGCCCCGCACCGTCTCCTCGAGCTGTCGGTAGTCCACCGCGGGAGCGAACGTCGGCAGCGGATCCGCCGTCGGCTCGGACGACACGTCGAAGAACTCGTTCATCGCCTGGAGACAGCGCAGGATGAACCAGATCTGGTAGCCCCCCGGGTAGCTGGACCAGGTGCCGCCGAGGACGATCAGCTCCACCTTGTCAACCGGGTGCCCAGTGTGATGGAAGGAGCGGAGGCGCGAAAGGGTCTGCCGCCAGGGGTCGAACTGATGCTCCGCGGCCCGCTGCGCGCCGGGTTCGGACGACAGGTAACTCTTCGGCATCCGCGCGTCGCTGGGACAGAAGATGCACCGGCCGGGGCACGGGAACGGCCTCGTCAGCACGGTGACCGGCGCCACGCCGCTTCGCGTTCGGACCGGCTTCATCCGCACCCGGTCGATAAACCTCCGCTCGCCCGGCGAACCGGACCGAAGCGCGCGATAGCCGCGGATCAGCTCGCTCTTCGAGAAGAAGCCCCTGCCGCGCTTCGGGTGGCGGCGCAGCAGATCCTCGAGGTCGCGCTCCCCGAAGGCAGGCGCCCTCTCGACGGCGTCGATGATCGCGTCGAGCTCCGCCGCGTGCTCTTCGGGCTCGAACGAGAACCGCTTCGGGGCTATTGTCGCCTCCATGACGGGAACCTACTACGGCGGCGCCGGGCGCCCGCGGGCGCCGGAGCGATGACGACCGCCGTCGGCAAGACCGCCGCGCCGCCGTTCGATGGACGGACCGCCCTGGTCACCGGCGGCGGCAGCGGCATCGGCCTGGCCACGGCCCGCGCCCTCGCGCGGGGCGGGTGCAGCGTCGCCCTCGGCGGCCGCCGCCGGAAAGCAGTCGAAACAGAGGCAGCCGGCCTGTGCGCGCTCGGCCTGCGCGCCGTCGCCCTGGCCGGCGACGTGTCGAGTGCCGCCGGCGCCCGGCGGATGGTGGACGAGGCGGCTCGCGAACTCGGCGGGCTGGACCTCCTGATCAACTGCGCCGGCGTCTATCGCGCCGGTCCGCTCGCGGCCGAGTGCGCCAAGACGGAACCCGACCCGGTCGACCTGGTCGTCGACATCGACCTGAAGGGCGTGCTGTTCGCGACCCGGGCCGCGATCCCCCATCTCCGCGCCGGCCGCCGCGGCGCCTCGATCGTCAACATCTCGTCGTCGCTCACTCGATCGCCGCTCGCCAACTCCTCCATCTACACCGCCGCGAAAGCCGGCGTCGACGCCTTGACTCGCAGCCTCGCGGCCGAACTCGCCGGCGACCGGATTCGCGTCAACGCCGTGCTTCCCGGCGTCGTGCGCACGCCGATCTTCGAAACGGTCATGCCGCCGGACGAGGCCGCCGCGTTCCTCGACGGCTTTGGCGACCAGGCGCCGCTGGGACGTATCGGCAAGCCGGACGACGTCGCCCGGGCCGTCGTGTTTCTCTGCGACCCGGCGAACGACTGGATCACCGGAGCGCTGCTCGCCGTGGACGGCGGGCTCAGCCTCGGTTCCGGGTAGCCCACCGGGCGCCCCGGCGTCCCGCCGGCATCCGGCCCGACGCTGTAAGCGGCGAGGCGATGCAGCCATACTCCCCTTCCCATGGACCCGACCACGCAAGCCGCCCTCCGTCAGATCAACCGCCGCTTCTACAGCCAGTGCGCGGCTGATTTCGACCGTACGCGGCGCCCCGGCGGCTGGCCGGGCTGGCGGCGCGTCGTCCGGACCGCGTTCCGGCCCACGAACCGCCCACTGCGTATCCTCGACCTCGGCTGCGGCAACGGCCGCTTCGCCCGCTTCCTGGAACGGAATCCCGGACTTCGTCACGGGCGGCCACTGTCGTACGTCGGCATCGACCAGAGCCGGGAACTCGTCGAAGCTGCCGCCTCAGCCTGCGCGGGCCGCGACCACATCCGCTTCGAGGTCAACGACATCGAGACCTGTGTCCTCGAAGAAGCGACCTGCGACCTCGTCACCCTCTTCGGCGTCCTCCACCATCTGCCCGGCTTCGACGCGCGCCGCCAGGTCCTCGAGCGCGCCGCGTCGTCCGTGGCGCCCGGCGGCCTCCTGGCCCTCGCTTGCTGGCAGTTCGCCGACGCCCCCGGGTTCGAGGATCGCCGTCTCGACTGGGACCTGGAATCAGGCATCGAACCGGCGGATCTCGAGCCCGGAGATCACCTGCTGCGCTGGGGGCCGCACGGCTCTCACGCTCGCCGCTACTGCCACCACGCGGCCGCGTCGGAACTCGAACGTCTCGTCCCCGGCCTCCCGCTCGCCGAAGTCGCCCGCTACCGTTCGGACGGACCCGGGGGCCGGCGGAACCTGTACTGGCTGGGCGCTCGCGACTGGCCGCGCCCGCCGTCGACGATCCGGCCTCCCGGCGAGGCGTGATCAACCAGTGCGGACGCCTGCCTCGATTCCTTCATGCAGGCTCATGCAAGGGCTCGGCGCCGTCGGGCTGCGCTGTCGCGCGGGGAACTCCCCCGGAGAGCCGACGAGGGCGTCGGCGCACCCAGTGCGAGGCGTCGGCGTACGCAGTGCCGTGCTGTCTGTTCCATGCATGCCCGTCGGGGACATGCATGACCGCTCGAATGCGGCGCGACTTTCCCCACGGACCGCGAGCCCGCATGGTTCACCGACTCTCCTGCTGCGGCTACGGATCCGCTCGCCGCAGCGGGACCTTCTCCCTCGCGTTGGTTCGGGTGAAACATGCGGGCTAGGAGATCCAGTCGCGGTCGGCGATCTTCTTCGGGAGGTACTCCTCGGTGACGAAGGAGAGACCCTTGCTGGATAGGGCCTCGAGTTCCCACTTGACGCCGGCGCCGAGCATGTTCCTGATCTCTCGCTGCCAGGGCCTGGCCTTGAACCACTCGTAGTTCAGGATTTCCCTGGCGCGGGAGCGGTCCTGGTCGTTCAGGCGGATGCTGACGTCCTCCGAGAGGTCGTAGTTGCGAGGGTCGAAGCTGGAGAGGCCGATGAAGCGGGCCCCGGGCACCGCCATGCGTTTCGACTCGAAGGCAAGGCCGATGGAACCCTGTTTGACGACCGAGTGGATGTAGTAACCCCAGGGATCGTTGTCGACAAAGACGTAGAGCGGCAGCTTCAGCTCATGGACCATCCGGTACAGAAGCCTCCGGACGCCGCGCGGCGGCTGTCCCTGGCCGGTCGCCAGGATGCAGTCGTGGCGCTTCCAGAACTTGTCTTCGTTGAGCCGCGCCCAAACCGCTTCCTTCTCCACGAGGAGGATGAACTTCGCGCCATGGCCGACGAAGCGGATCGTCTCCGGCTCGACGATGCCGGGAACCGACCAGCCTCCCGAGCCCATCCGGGACAGGTCGATCACGTCGCCGGCATCGACCACCGTGAGCGGGCCGACGACGGACCCGCGCTTGGCCGCGAACAGGTGGAGCTCCTCGCGCAGGGCGCCCAGAGTCACCTCCAGATCCTCGATGATCGGATCCGATTCCTCCTGGCCGTCGAACGTGTTCTCCTTGCCGTCGGCCAGCGTGCGCTTGCTCATGTAGTAGAGGTCGCGGATGCTGGTCGTCTTCCGTTCGTCCAGGAGCTGCGAGCAGCCGCGGGCGACCAGAAGCGTCTGCATGTACTTGCGCGCCTGGTTCAGGTTGAAGAGCGACCGGCGCTGGGTCGCGTCGCCCATTTCGATGATCTTCCTGCGCTTCGAAAAGGTGACGTTCGAGAGCGTGCGCGACGGGATGTCGACGTAGGGGTCGACTTCGCGTCGCGCCATCGCGATCGTCTTCTTCGCCAGGTGCTCGATCCGGGCCCTGGCATCGAGGCCGGCCGGGATCTTCAGCCGCTCCGGCGCCGCCGAAGCGGCGGGCGCAACTGTCTCTCCCTTCGCTCGCGCGCCCCTGTCGCCGGTCGCCACGTCACCTTGCTCCCGGCGTCAGACGAGTTCCAGCTGCGCACCGGGCAGACGGTCGGAATCGGCAAGCGGCGGAGGCGTCCGGCGCCGCGACGAGTCCGCGTCCTCGACGACCGGCTCGGCTTGCTCCGGGGCCGCGTCCTCGGCGTCGACGGCCGTCGAGGCGGCCCCTTCCCGGACCGGCGGTTCGGCGTCCGGATCGACAACGAGGACGTTCGCGCAGGCGCTCAGATCGTCCGCGGGGGCGCTCCGCTCCTCGAGCATTCCCGCCAGCTCCGTCTTCCTGCGGCTGATCGCGAGCAGGCGATCGCGGAACAGCTTCTGTTCCTTGCCGGTGATCGCCTCCACGGAAGAGACGACTTCCTCGATGTAGAGATTGAACACCTCCCGGCGGCGGGCCTCGCTCCTGGCCCGCGCCTTGCGCTTGACGTACTGCCCGAGCCGACGACCGCAAGTCTGGACAGCGAGCTTGATCTCCTTGCGGATCTCGTCGTAGTCCGCGACCGCGACCTTGCTCTCGGAGCTGAAGGGCACCCACACCGAGGCCAGATGCACGAGCACGATCAGCGGGCCCGACGGCAGTGCGCCCCTGGACTGGGTCAGGCCGTAGTTGCGCCAGGAGACGTCCATCACCGCCTTGGTGATGCAGCACGAGCCGGCCAAGTACTGAAGCGGTACGCGGTTCGCGAACCGCAGCACCTTGGCCAGATCGTCGGCGGGCAAGTCGCCGCCCCAGGCCACGCCAACCTCGACCTGAAACGGATTGCCGCGATAGACCGCCGGCCGCCGGGTCTCGACCCCGTAGAACTCCGCCCGCACGCCCCGGGTCAGACCGGCCAGAAGCTCCTGCACGCCGATGGGCGAAAGACAGTCGGTCGACGGCGGCCGGATGCGGGTCGCGGAGTCGTTCAGCGCCTGGTAGAGCTGGTCGGCGGCCTTGCGCACGACCGTGTTCGGACGCGCCCTCGGATCGATGCCGGCCCGTTTGGCGAGCCCCGCCGCCATCTGCGGCGACACCCGGCTGAAGTCCCGGGACAGGCACCGGCCGATCGTCGCGTGCTCGGTCGACTGCAGCATCTTCATCAGCACGCCGAGCTCGACGCCATGCGGGTGCGGCTTGATCTCGCGAGGCGCAACCGGGTTGGACTGGACGCTCCGGACGTACTCCGTTTCTTCGCCGCGCGGATCCCTGTAGCGCAACGTCGCGTGCGGGTTCGCCACCGCCACCTGGTGCAGGAACTCCTCCACCGACTGGCGGCCCTTCAGGTATTGAGCCTCGATCTCCAGTTCGACTTGCGTGCCGTGGTCGAAGAACCAGTCGTCGAGCCGTCTCTTCCCGACCGCCTTCGGCTTGTTCGTGTTCGTGTCGATGACGACCTGCATCGCATAGGCGGGCGAGCGGGGGCCGGTGCGCGACACGACGGACACCGGCTTGCCGGTCGTCAACTGGCCGTACATCGCCGCCGCCGAAATCCCGATCCCCTGTTGACCGCGGCTCTGCTTCAGACTGTGGAACTTCGAACCGTAGAGCAGTTGCCCGAAGATCCGCGGCGCCTGCGCTTCGACGACTCCCGGGCCGTTGTCCGTCACCCGCACGACGTATCGGCTGTCTCCTTCGGCGGCCTCGATGTCGACCCGGATCTCGGGCAGGATGCCGGCTTCCTCGCAGGCGTCAAGCGAGTTGTCGACCGCCTCCTTGACGGTTGTCAGGAGCGCCTTGCGGAGCGAGTCGAAGCCGAGCAGGTGGCGGTTCTTGGCGAAGAACTCCGAAACCGAGATCTCCCGCTGGCGGCGGGAGAGGGTCTCGGCCGTGACTCGCTTCGCCAACGTTGCCCCTTCGACTCAGGGACTCAGTGCGTGGCGCACTCCCACGTGCACCATGCGGGGCGCGCCGATCGTGAGCAGGCCTGCCCCGGAGAGACCGATCTGCACCTCCTCGCCAAGGAGGTTCTCGATGCCGGCGAAGACCTGCCAGCGTCCGGAGATGGCGCGGGCGGCGCTCAGATCCACCACCGCGAAGCTGGACAGCGGCCGCGCGTTCAGGTCGTCCTCGTACTGCGAACCGACGAAGCGCAATCCCAGGCGCGCCTGGAGTATCTCCGGATTCGAGTACTCGAGGCCGAGGCTCGCCGACTGCCGTGGGGTCTGCGCCAGCCGCTTCCCTTCGAGTTCCGGGAAGTCGTCCGCGCCGTCGACCTCGGCATCGCTGTAGAGGCAGGAGAGATCGAGTCGCCAGTCGTCGCCGAGCCGCTGCCGGAATTCCGCCTCCAGGCCCTGGATGCGGGCGCGGTCCAGGTTGCGCCGCTGCCGGCACGATCCGCCTCCCGGCACGAAGCCGCACGGCGCGAGGAACCGACCGCTCGACGTCGACGCCAAGGTCACGTTGGCGATCGGGTTCTCGATCCGGTTGATGAACGCGTTGAGCGACAGCCGGGAACCGCCCTGGTAACGGACAGCGCCGAATTCGATGCCGGAGAGCCGTTCAGGATCCAGAGCCTCGTTCGCTTCCGTGATGTCGGCGCCGACCCGGAAAGGCCGGTAGAGCTCGTTGACGGTTGGCGCGCGGAACGACCCGTACACCGAGCCGCGCAGGCGCCAGCCCAGATCGAGGTCATACAGGAAGCCGAGCCGCGGCGATGCCGCCGTCTCCCGACGGTCCTCGAACGTGTCGCCGCGGCGGACCGAGTTGTCCGCCTTGTTCGTCTCCAGGCGACTGCCGGAGTCGGCGTCCCAGCGGTCGATGCGGGCGCCGAGTTCCAGGGTCAGGCGGTCCCCGAAGTCGGCCCGGCGCTGGACGTAGGCGCCCGTCGTCGCCTGGGCGCCGCCCGCCATGCGGCGCCGGTTGAACTGACCGCCGCTGAAGAAGAAGTCCTCGTTCGTCGCGCCGTCGACGCCGCGCGACTCGGCGCCGGCAATCCAGAGGCCGGCGCCCACCTCGCCCTCCCACTGGAGGCCGCCGCCCGAAGCCTCGGAGTCGACGAGGAACTGGTCGAGGGCCGGACGCTCCGACGATCGGTCGGCCGCCTGGGCGCTGAAGACGCTCCCGAACTCCTGCTCGTGGACGAAGCCGCGGACCGTCCAGGAATCCCCCCGGCCACTGACGACATCCGCACTGAAACGGAAAGCGGTCAGGTCGGTGTCGTTGCCGGTGAGCGGCGTGCCGTTGCCGCGTTCCTCCGAGAAGTCGTCGCCGCCGATGGCTATCTGCACCGACTCGCCGGGAGAAAGCGTCAGCCGGCCGCCGACGCCGGTCTGCTCGGAGAACGCGTCGACATCGATCGCGCCGCGCTGATCGGCGCGCACGACCGGATAGCCGTCCATGTCGAACCTCCGTGCCGACAGGGTCAACGACGCGCTCTCGAATCCCTGCCCGAACCAGACGTCGGCGGACAGGACGCCGCGGTCGCCGGCGAGCGCCGAAAGGCTCAAATGGGGTCCGGACGCCGGCGGAGTCGCCGTCACCAGGTGAATCACGCCGCCGAGCGCGGAGTTGCCCCAGAGACTGGAACCGCCGCCGCGCACGACCTCGATCCGGTCCAGGCTCTCGCGGCCGACTCGTCCCCAGTAGATCCAGCCGCCGAACGGATCGTTGAGCGGAAGGCCGTCGAGCAGCACCAGGGTACGACTGACGCCGCTCGGTCCGATGCCGCGAAGCGATACGCCCTGACTGGTCGGATGAGCGACCATCGAGCTGTTGCGGCGGAACAGGCTGAAGCCCGGAACCCGACGCAGCGAATCGTCGAGCGCGAGAGAGGCGCTGGCCCGGAGTTCGTCGCCCGAGAGCAAGGACACGCTGGACGTCACCTGGCCGAGTTCCTGTTCCGCCCTGGAGGCGGTGACGACGATCGTCTCGGCAAGAGCGACGTTCTCGACCGGGGCCGCGGCGTCGCCGTCATCGGCGCCCGGCGCGGCAAGGGCCGCGGAAGCGGTCAGCGCCAGGGCGAGCGCGGAGGCGCGGGGGAAGCGACCGCGAACAGGGCCCGCCGATGTACGCGCGATCGAGGCGGCGCTCAGATTCGACATGCACCAGCCTCCTGGGCAGCCGGACCTGGCGTCTCCGGTTCGACGGGAGCGGGCATGGCAAACGATGCGAGGTCGACGTCCGCGTTGGCGACCGCCTCCCGAATTCTCAACTCGGCGACAACCTGTCCCTCGACGGCGATGCGGATCGTACCCGGCGCCATCAGCCCGCCGGCGTCCACGTAATCGCCAAGCGTCACGTCGATCTCGCCGGCGGAACCCAGGAGCGACCCGTCGAAGACGACGCGGCGCTCCAGAAAGTCCTCGCCGCCCAGGTGGAGCGTGCGCTCCTCGCCCGCCGCGGTCACGATGTCGAGCCGGTACGTCTCGTCCCGCGCAACCTTCCCGATCCCCCCGAACGACACGTTCAGACCGCGGTCCTCCCTGCTCGCGAGCAGTCCCCACGGAAACTCGCCGAGCAGCTTCGCCGCTCCGACCGTCTCTCGAGGAAGCGGCGCGGGCTCGACGACGCCCTGCATCGGCGACAGGCTCCACGCCGTCTCGCCGTCGTAGGCCAGAATCATCGGAAGTCCCTGCAGGTCGATGTCGATCCGGAACGAACTCGGGCGGGCGAACGCCATCGTCATCGGCACCTCGAAGCCGAGCATGACCGCGGCGCCGACCGCGCTCAAGGCCTGCACTTCGGCGGCCGAGCCGCCGCGAGCGCTTCCGTAGCGCGCCAGCACGTCGTCCAGGCCGAGCGCCGCGTCGGCGATCTGGCCAGGCATGACGTGGGAGGCGTCCGGGTCGACTTCCGGATCGATCACGGCCTGCTCCTGCGCCCAGACCGGCGGCGCCGCCAACGAGAGGGCCAGGACGGCCACGATCTGGCCCAGCCGCCTCGCTCGCCGGGAGGCCGTGCGCGAGTCGCGACCCCTACGGACACGAGCCGCCGGGCCGATCAGTGCAGATCCCTTCATCTCATCCTCCGCTGGCCGTCCGCCGCCAGTCCCGCCGGTGGCCGCCAGGGCCGCTCGTTGCCCCGGGACTGTGCCGGCATGATACTCGAACGGCGTCGCCGGAGAACGGCGCGGGCAGCGCCCGCGCGCCCGACTGATCGGCGCAACCGTTGAGAACAAGGGAGTTGCGCCCTCCATCTGACTACGTCCAGGACCGGAGACAGCAGCGAGACACGCTCCGGCCACGACTTGGTATCGTGGTCGCCTCGCCTGCCGGCGCCTGGGAGCGAGGATGACGAACCAACCAGGAGACGACGATGTCCACGACAGCGTCGAGAGCTCCGACAGCGCCGGGGGCAACGCCGTCACGCCGGCGCCGGGCACTCTGTTCGATCGGGGCGGACAGGTCGACGGCAACGCCGCGCGGCAGGACGTCGACGACGGTACGCAGGCGCGGAGGTTGCGCTTCACCGCCACCGGCCGGGAGTACTTCCGCATCTGGATCGTCAACGTCGCCCTGACGCTGGCGACGTTCGGCATCTACTCGGCCTGGGCGACGGTGCGGACGCGGCGCTATCTCTATGGCCACATCTGGCTCGGCGACACGTCCTTCGACTACACCGCAAGCCCGTTGGCCGTCCTGAGAGGCCGGATCCTTGTCGCCGCGGCGGCGACGATCCTGTGGTTCGCCAACCTGTTCTCCTTCTGGCACTACTACGCCGCGCTCGCGGCCCTGATGCCGCTCGTGCCCTGGGTCGTGGTCAAGGCGCGGACCTTCCAACTGCGCAACTCCAGATACCGCGGCATCGCCTTCGACTTTCAGGGCAGTTACCGGGACGCCGCCGTGTGGTACCCCTTGACCTGGGTCGCCTCGGTCGTGACCTTCGGGCTGGCCTGGCCGTTCAGGATCTTCGGCCGCGACCGCTACCTGATCGGCGAGTCCCGCCTCGGCGACAAGCCCTTCCGGTTCAACGGCCAACCCGGGCCCTACTACGCCGTCTACGCGACGGTCTGGGTCGTGGGCCTGTTCCTGTTCGTTCTGACCTGCATCTCCGTCGTCAGCACGTCGAGCACCGAGCCCGCCGGGCCTTCGCCGGCGGCGTTGTACCTGCCGCTGGCGTTCGTTTTCCTGGCGAGCCTGTTGTCCGTGGTCTACATCCGCACGCGCCTGCTTGCCTATCGCTGGAACAACACGCAACTCGGAGACAGCGGCTTCATCCTCAACCTCTCGTTCCGAACCATGTTCTGGCTCTACCTGAGCAACGCCGTCGCGATCGCGGGCACGTTCGGCCTGTTCACGCCCTTCGCGCGGATTCGCGTGCTGCGCTACGTCGCGAATCGGTTCCTGGTCATGCAAGCTGTCGGCGAGATCACCGTGGAGGCCGGCGAACCGCAACGCCTGGGCGCCACGGGCGCCGAGGCCGCCGGAGAGTTCGGCCTGGAGATCGGCATATGACCGACGTTCCCTGCCGCTTCCGCGACGGGCGGACGTCGGCGCACCATGAAGCCACCTTGACGATCGCGTCCGGACGGTGGATCGTCGTCGCCATCGACGGCATGGAGTCGCGACGGATTCACGACCTCTCGGACGTCCGGATTCCCAATCGCGTCGCCGACACGCCTCGCCACCTGTTGCTGCCCGACGGCGCCGTCTGCGAAGTGCGCGACAACGACGCCCTGGACGCGCTGCGGGCCCGCGCCGAACGCGGCCATCTTCCGGCCGGCCGGCGCTTCGAGGGCCTGGTCCACCGGCTCGACAGCACCTGGTCCGGCGCCGCCGCCGCGCTGGCGGTCAGTGCGGCGATCCTGTATTCGTTCACCCAGTGGGGGGCGCCGCTCGTGGCCGGCATCGTCGTGGCGGCGACGCCCCCCGAAGTGGAGGCCGTCATCGGCGCCAACGTGCTGACCCTGTTCGACCAGCTCGACATCATCGGGCCCTCCGAACTCGACCAGAACCGGCGAAACAGGCTCCTGGAGGCGTTCACCGAGATGAAGGAAGACGCCGGCGTCACGGATGCGGAACTCCGGTTCCACTCCGGAGGAGGCCTCGGAGCGAATGCCATCGCTATGCCGGGAGGAACGGTCGTCGTCACGGACGAACTGGTCGAGCTGGCGGAGAACGACGAGGAGATCATCGCGGTTCTCGCCCATGAACTGGGACACGTGGAAGGCCGCCACGTGATGCGAGGCCTCGCTCAGACGTCTTCGATGCTGGTCGTCTGGACCGCGTTCACGGGCGACGTGTCGGTCGCGGGGCTGTCGATCCTCGCGCCCGACCGGCTAATCGCCCAGAGCTACTCCCGCAACTTCGAGCGCGACGCCGATCGCTTCGCTTTCGACCGTCTGAGACGAGCGGGCATCTCGCCGACCCGTCTCGGCGAGATCCTGCAGCGCCTGGAGGAAAGCTCGGGCGTTTCCGGCATGCCGGTCTGGTCCTCCAGCCACCCCGGCGCCGAGGAGCGCGCCCGAAACGCCGAGGAAGCCGCGGCGGCGGCCCGGAACAGCGCCGAAGGCGGCGAGTGACCGCGATCGCCGAAGCGCCAGGACGGACGTCGCGACAGCTCTCCCGGCCTCGGAACCCGAGTCCGGCCGGTCCGCTCGGACACGCCCGGTCCTGTCTTCCTCCACTCAGGAAGGATCGGCGTAAGGCTCGTCTTCGGGCACGAACTCCGTCTCCGACCGGGCCGCCCTGCTCCACTCGCGCATCGCCCTCGTATCGAGGAGGGAGCGGCAGTAGTCCAGGGCTTCCTCGTCCAGCGGCGGTTCGTACGTCGCGAACCGCGAGGCGACCGGAAGGAAACAGGCGTCGGCGGCCGAGAAGGCGCCGAACAGGTACGGGCTGCTCGTCCCGAACTCTCCGCGGGCATCTCGCCACAGGCGAGTCAGCCGTTCGACCTCGGCCATGACCTCCGGCGCCTGGCCCTTGCCCGGATGGTGCGAGCGGATGTTCATCGGCATCGCCGAACGCAGCGCCGAGTAGCCCGAGTGGAACGTCGCGACCAGGGAGCGCGCCCGGGCCCGCGCCCGGTCGTCGGCCGGCCAGACGCCTCGGGCGGGATACAGGTCGTTGATCCGTTCGACGATCGCCGATGTGTCGAACGTGACGAAGCCGCTGCCCGGTTCACCCTCCCAGAGCACCGGCACGAGGCGCTCGGGACACAGGCGATCGACGTTCGCCTCCCAGTCCTCGGAGTCGAACTTCAGCATCCGTTCAGCGAACGGGATGCCGAGTTCGGTCATCAGGGCCCAGGGCCGGAGCGACCAGGACGAGTAGTTCCTGTTGCCGATGACGAGAGTGAGCGGCTGCGGCATGGGCGGCGGAGCGTACACCCGATCGGGTTGAGGGCGGCGCCACGGGCCGCTAGCCGCCGGAGGCGCGCGAGACGACGTCGTCGCGGTGGGTCCACCAGCCGGGGCTGGTCCACCAGTCGCTGCCGGAGGGCGGAGTCGGCTGGAACAGGAAGACGCCGGAGGGCGCGAACTCGACGCCTCGGAGGCGCTTGCTGAAGGCGCGGATCTCGGTGTAGTTCCACATCATCGTGAACGGCTGATCCTCGGCGACGACCCAGGCCAGTTCGCGGTAGATCGCGGCGCGGGCCTCGGGGTCGAACTCGCGCCGGCCGCGCTCCAGCAGATCGTCGACCCGATCGCTCCTGTAGCCGACGTAGTTGCGGGCGTTGTCATGACTCGTCGAATGGAGCCGAATCGTCCACTGGTCCGGGTCGGTCGTCACCTCGTCGGCGTCGGCGTGCGCCTGGAACTCGTGCTCCAGCAGGTGCTGCTCGTGGGTCGCGTTCTCGAACACCCGAAGCGTCAACTCGACGCCGATGCCGCGCAGATCCTCGCGGTAGATGTCCGCCATCTTCACCGCGTCGGCAAATGTCTGCGCGATCTCCAGTTCGAACGAGAACCTGACCCGTTCGCCGTCGACCTCCTTGTAACGCCAGCCGTCGTCCGGGTCCGACAGCCAGCCCGCCTCGTCGAGCAGTTCGCCGGCGCGCTCGAGGTCGAACGGGTACTTCGGCACGTCCGGGTTGTAGCCCATGTGGTCCTTGTCCCAGAGCTGATCCGTCTCGAGGTAGACCCCGTAGGTCACGTCGCGGATCACGCGCTTCTGGTCGTAGGCGTGGGTCATCGCCCGGCGAACCCGCGCGTCGGCGAAGAACGGGTTGCTGCCGTCCTGGTTCCAGCCGATCCTGGAGATCCGCCGCGCCGGCGCCCAGCCCTTGACGCCGACCCGCTGGAACTCCTCGTCGTTGCTCTGGGTGGCGAACTGCTGCGGCGTGAACCAGTACTCGTCGAGCTCGCCCTTCTTGAACAGGAGCAGACCGAGGTTGCGGTCGCTCTGGGGGCGATAGATCACCCGCCTGAAGGGGGCGATCCGGGCCGCGTCCGGGAACTCGTTCCAACGCTCGACGACGATCCGGTCGGTCGGCGTCCACGAGACGAAGCGGTACGGACCGGAGCCGACGACCTCCTCGCGGGCGTAACGGTTGAAGTACTCGCTGCTCCGCATCGTCGGGTCCTTCGCCAGTTCTTCCGGGTTGTCCCAGATGTGGCGCGGAATCGGCGGGACCCGCATCGCCAGCATGTTCGTGACCAGAGCGTCCTTGAAGTGGAACTCCACCGTCAGATCGGACGTGACGTCAATGCGCTCTACCCGGTCCACGTCGTGCTTGTACATGGCCGCCGGCACGTCGTCCGAAGCCACCATGTCGTAGGTGAACTTCAGGTCATGCACCGTCCACGGCTGGCCGTCGTGCCAGGTCAGACCCGGCCGAATCCGCACGCGGGCGCTCATCCAGTCATCCGCCATCGCGGCTTCCTCGACCACGGTCCGGTTCCACACCGTGGTCATGTCGGCGTTGCGCGTCGTCAACGCCTGGAACAGCGCGGCCGCGAGGTAGTAGTCCTCCCAGAAGATCGCAAAGATCGGGTTCAACGTACGCGGATCGCCGAGCATGTAGCGGACCAGAGTGTCGTCGCGGGCAACGACCTCCGGCCGGTCGAACGGATACGGCTCCGTCAGCGTCGGCGGGTTGACCAGCGGGTCGGTCGCCGGGTCGTAGGCCGGGCCCGTGCGGCCCACCGAGCGCTCCGGCAGCGGACTGGTACAGGACACCGCCAGGACCGACGACAGAGCCGCCTTCGAAGCAGCCCTTGCAGACATCGTCCGTGAACGCACTCCCGGACTCTATCTGCCTGGGGCCGCTGGGATACCGGGACCTCGAACAACTCGCCGAGACGATTGCCGAACGCTGCGGCGTGACGAAGGCGGCCTCTGCGCCCTGACTCCGTCCGAGCGCCCTTGACCTACCGCAGCCGGTCGATCCGTCGCCGGTCCCGTTTGGTCGGACGGCCGGCCCCGCGACGCCGGCGGGCCGGCGGCGCCGCCATGAGAGCGTCCGGCGGGGGTGCCGGTTTCGGCGGGCTCAGGTCCTCGTAGAGCCGAGGCGCCTCGGCCTTCGGCAGCGGCCGGTCGCGCAGTTCCCTGACGACGAGGACCCGCTTCCAGTCGCGGATCCTGAACTCGACCCGGTCGCCGACCTTCAGCTGGCGGTGCGCCTTCGCCTGCTGGCCGTTGACCGCGACCCGGCCGGCGGCGCAGGCCGCCGTCGCCCCGGAGCGGGTCCGGAACATCCGCGACACCTGCAGCCACTTGTCGAGACGACTCACTTCCCAAGCGAGGTCTGGCTCGCTCTCCGAGCGGCGCCAGCGGTTCCCGACCTCGTCGACACGGGACGATGCACTCGGCAAACGGCCATCAGTCCGTCGCGTAGTCCGGCAGCAAGGCCGTCACGCACCGGTCCAGCGCCGCCCAACCGGCTTCGGAAGCGCCCCGCTCGAGCTTCCGCGCCGACTCCGCGACCTCCCGATGGACTTCCGAGTCCGGGTCGTGCTTCGGCACGGGAACGTGACGCCAGAGCGACTTGTGGAAGTCCATCTTCGAGGTCTTGCCCTCGTGCCAGGCATCCTGCAGGCAACGCGCGTTCAGCACGCCGCAGAGGTAGAGGGCCTCCTCGTCCGAAGCCGCCGTCGCCCAGTACGTCTTCTCGTTCCCCGCCTGGGCCGCGGGCACGCGAGCCGCCCGCAGCTTCGTGCCCGAAGCATTGTAGAGCACCTTGCGGCGCTCGGGGCCCGTCCCGCGGAGCTGAGCCGACAGAGTCCGCTTGAAGTCCAGATTGTCCGCGAGCGTCGCGCCCGCCTTCGCGGACCGCCTCTCCTGGTAGATCGCCTCCGCCCGTTCCCAGAACCGGAACGCGAAAGGAAAGCAGGCCCGGGCCTCTTCGTCGATCGTCAGATTCAGAATCCTGTCGCCCTCGCGAGGTGCGATGAGGCAGGCGCGGACCGGAGCAACGTGGAAGGCCTCGAGTTCCTGCGAGCGCACCACCGGCAGGAGGGCCCGCTTCTCGATGACGCCGGTGAGTTCGATTCCCTTCCACGGTTTCTTCGTGCCGAGTTTCGTCCGCACCTCCACGATCTCTCCGGCGCCCTCCGCGACTTCGGCGACAGCGACCGCGAGCAGCAGAGGCTGCGGCTTCGACAGCGCGCCGATTCGAAACTCCAGCTCGTAGAGGGACGGCCTGGAGGGTCGCCTGGCCAGTTCCCTGACGTCGGCAGTCTCCAGCGGTCCCCGCCACGTGAGGACCTTCTCGACGCCATCCGCTCGCGGCGCCGTCCGTCGGCCCAGAACCACGCAGGTTCCATTCGGCGCGTGGGGAAAGACGGGCGGGACCACGTCGTCGAGATTCCAGGCTTCCGTGTGGCGAACAGCCGTCCCCGACCATCGCCCGCCGCGCCACGGCGCCCAGACATCGTTGATCAGCGCACTTCCGGGCAGCACCCACCCGTACCGGTCCAGCCCCTCCCGGTCGGACAGGTAGATCCTCGTGGTCCGGGCCGTGAACACCGAGGCCAGGTCCCCCCTGGCGCTCGTGCGTCTCGCCGGCTGAACGCCTTCCTCGATCCGCATCGCTTCGATCGCATCCTTGCGCGGCCCCTCCGGCGTGTAGGGCGATACCAGCCACGGAGGGTTGCCGATCAGCCGTCCGACGCCCTGTTGACCGAGCTGAAAAAGGTCCGCGTTGTTCAGCAAGTGCCAGGCCCAGACGTGATCTCCCTCCGCCTCGACGACGGAGGCCAGGGAGGCCTGGAGTCGCTTGGCGTCGGCCGCCGTACGTTCATCTACGTCGAGAGCGTCCAGAACGCCGTGGCCCGTCTCGTCATCCGACCGGCCGGAACAGGCGCCTTCGACGGCCCGCTGGATCAACTCCCGTCGCCTCGGATGGAGGGCCACGGAACTCGGGATCCACAGACGTCTGCCTCCCGGCGTCGCGACCCGAACGCCGAGCCCCCGGTCTATCCGCATCTCGTGGGTGCGCATGGCGTCGCCCAGCACGACCCGCAGGTGAGGCAATCGCCCGGACACGGACTGCGGCAACGCCATGGAAAGCGTGGCCCGCGCCATCTCCGTTGCTACCGGATGCAGGTCGATGCCATGGACGAGCAAGGCCACGATCTCCGCCGTTCTCTCCAGGAGCGGCTTGTGAGCCAGACGGATCCGCCCGCCCAGCCGTCGAGCGGCATGAAAAAGAAACGTGCCGGAACCGCAGGACGGATCCAGGACGCCGAGGTGCGACGGCCTGGCCGCCGACCGGGCGCTCCGCAACAGCCGGTCCGCTCCGGCGATCGCCGCGTCGCACCAGTCGTCATCAAGCACCTCTTCGACGACCAGTCCGGCCAGGTCGTCCGGCGTGTAGAACTCGCCGAAGACCTTCCTGTCCGCGGGGTCGATCAGGCCATGGTAGGCATCCTTCAACACGTCCTTCGTCGATCCCCGCCAGTCATAGCCGCGGATCTGCTCGACCATTTCCCCGAGCAGTTCTCGCCCGCGCGCTGTCTCGGCAAGCCAGCCCTGGAACCCTCCTGAAGCTCGGTCGACCAGCGAGTCGGCGGACGCCGCGGGATCGTCCAGGCAACCGATCAGGATCCGGGCGGTCGCCACCAGGAGACTGTGTCTGGCGAACGTCCGCGCCTGGGCCAGGGGCGTCGCCCCCGCAGGCGCGATTCCCGAACCTTCCAGCAGGCCTGTCCACAGCCCGAGACGGGTTCCGTAGACCGCTTCGCTCTCGATGCGGCCCTGCAGGTCAGCCACACGCGCCAGGAACGGATCGAAGAGGGCATCGGCCAGATTCTCCGGCGGTGGCTCGGGCTGCCGCCTGCTTTCCCTTCCCAGCATGCAGCTCACGAGACGGTCGAACTGTGACCGCGTCTCGGGCATCCGCCGTTCCTGGACTTCCGGGATCGGCCGCAACGCCCGATGCCTGGCGGACCACTCCCAGCCCCACCAGGTCCGCCCGTCCGTCAGGAAGCCGCGCCAGTCGGGATCGCCGGGGCGGGCACGGTCCGGCGCCAGAGCGCGGAGGTACCGCTCGACCTGCTCCCGCTGCGACTCGCCGGCCTTCGCCCCCGGCCTGCTCGGATGCGCCCGGCCCGGCGCCTTGGTCTCGACCAGGATGCGAGAGGTCCTTGACACCATGTCGACGGCGCCGTCGCTCGACGACACCTCGAGATGCCGGACGCCCCCGCTCGCGGCGACGAACGCGGCCTGGAGGGCGCTCCGAACGTCGTCCTCCGTTCGCGCATCGCGCACCTGTCTCAGGGTCCGATCGAAACCGCCACTCACCTCCGTGACGTCATCTTTCGCGCCGCGGCAGGTAGAGATCGGTGATCGTCCCTTCGTACGCCTCGGCGGCGAAGGCGACCGTCTCGGAGAGGGTCGGGTGCGGGTGGACGGTCAGCGCCAGGTCGACGGCTTCGGCGTTCATCTCGATCGCCAGCCCCGCCTCGGCGATCAGGTCGCCGGCGTTGACGCCGACGATGCCGGCGCCGATCACCCGGCCGTCGTCGGGATCGAACAGGAGCTTGGTCAGACCTTCGGCCCTGCCCAGCGTCAGCGCGCGGCCTGAGGCGGACCACGGGAAGCTCCCCTTCTCATAGGCGACGCCGTCGCGGCGCGCCTCGGTCTCGGTCAGGCCGACCCACGCCACCTCCGGGTCGGTGTAGGCCACGGACGGGATGACGCGCGCGACAAAGCCGCTCCTTTGCCCCGCCGCCGCCTCGGCCGCCACCTTGCCCTCGTGGGTCGCCTTGTGCGCGAGCATCGGTCCGGGCGCCAGGTCGCCGATGGCGAAGATGTGCGGCACGTTCGTGCGCTGCTGGTCGTCCACGGGCACGAACCCCCGCTCGTCGACGTGAACGCCGGCCGCCTCGGCGCCGAAGCGGTCACTGTTCGGACGGCGGCCGACCGCGACCAGGACGCGCCCGAACAGGCCGGCGGCCGGAGCGTTCTCGCCCTCCATCGAGACCATCAGACCGTTCTTCCGGGCCTTGACGCCTCCGACCCGCGTCGCCAGATGGAGGTTCTCCAGACGCGCCCCGAGCCGCCGCTGCAACGGCCGCACGAGGTCCCGGTCGACACCCGCGAGCAGTTCCGGCAGCAGCTCGACGACAGTCACCCGGTAGCCCAGAGCGGCGTAGACCGTCGCCATCTCCAGGCCGATGATGCCGCCGCCGATCACCAGCAACCGTCCGCCCGGTTCGAACTCCGGGTCGAGTTCGAGGGCGCCGGTCGAGTCCCAGACCCGCGGATCTCCCTCCGGCAGACCGGGGATCATCGCCGGCCGCGAGCCGACCGCGACGATCGCCTGTCCGAAGCTCAGCGTGCGGCAGCCGCCATCGCCGCTCGCGACGTCGACCTCGTGAGGACCGGTGAACCGGCCGCGGCCGCGCACCACCTCCACATTGCGGCGCTCGGCAAGCCGCGCCAGCCCGCCCGTCAGACGGCCGACGACGCCGTCCTTCCAGCGACTCAGCCTGTTCCGATCGATGTCGGCCGCGCCGAAGTCGATGCCGTGAGGCGCGAACCCGGAGGCTTCGTCGACCACTCGGGCGGCGTGGAGCAGGGCCTTGGACGGAATGCAGCCGACGTTCAGGCAGACTCCGCCAAGGTTCGCGTGGGGCTCGACCAGGACGACGCGGAGGCCAAGGTCGGCGGCCCGGAAGGCGGCGGTGTAGCCGCCCGGACCGGCGCCGAGCACGAGTACATCGGCGTCGACGCGCCGGGGGGCGGCCGTTGGCGGAGCGGGCGCCTGGGCCGCGGCCGACGCTTCGGCCGATGCCGCGACACCCGCCGAACGGTGCGCCGACGCCGCCCCGGACGCAACCGGCGGCCGCGACGACCTCGCTTCTTCCGGCCCGGCGCCGGCGGGCGCGGGCGCATGGGGATGCCGCGGCCGCTCCGCCCGCTGATCGGGGCGCGACTCGTCGCCGGGGCCGAGGACGACGACCAGATCTCCCTCCGAGACCTTGTCTCCAAGCGATACGGCGACGTCCAGGACGACGCCGCCGTGCGTCGACGGCACCTCCATCGACGCCTTGTCGCTCTCGATCGTGATCAGCCCGGTCTCGACGTCGACGTGCTCGCCCGGCGAAACGAGCACTTCGACCACATCGACGGACTCGAAGTCGCCGATGTCCGGAACGACGATGCGGATCGGTTCGGTCAAAGCACGACCCGACGGATGTCGGCCAGCACCGAGCACAGGTGGGACGTGAAGCGCACCGCGTAGGCGCCGTCGATCGCCCGGTGGTCGTACGACAGCGAGACCGGCAGCAGGAGCCGCGGCGCCAGCCCGGCGCCGACGTAGACCGGCCGCCGCACGGCGCGCGAGACGCCCAGAATGCCGACCTCGGGCGCGTTGACGATCGGCGTGAAGGCCGTGCCGCCAATGCCGCCCAGGCTCGAGATCGTGAAGGTGGCGCCCTGGATGTCGGCTGGCCGCAGCTTGCGCTCTCGCGCCCGGGCGCTGACCTCGCCCAGCTCGGCCGCGAGGTCGTAGACGCCCTTTCGGTCGACGTCGCGGACCGCCGGCACGACGAGGCCGTCCGGCGTGTCGACCGCCACCCCCAGGTGGACGTAGCGCTTCAGGATCAGCGACTCGCCGTCGGCCGCGAGGGACGAGTTCATCTCGGGAAACTCCGCCAGCGACACGGAAACAGCCTTCATCAGGAAAGCCAGCAGCGTGAGCCGGACGCCGCGCTCGCGCGCCTCGTCCAGGTGAGCGCGGCGGAACGCCTCCAGGTCCGTGATGTCGGCCTCGTCGTGCTGCGTCACGTGCGGAACGTTGAGCCAGCTCCGGTGGAGGCTGGCCGCCGAGAGCCTGCGGATGCGGCCGAGCGGCTTCGACTCGACCGGGCCGAACGTCGAGAAGTCGATCTCCGGGACCGGCGGAATGCCCGCGGTCGCGGCCAGGCCCCGGCCCGTCATCGCTTCCTTGACGAAGGCCTCGACGTCCTCGCGCAGGATCCGGCCCTTGGCGCCGCTGCCGGACACTCCCGCGAGATCGACGCCAAGCAGGCGGGCGAACCTCCGGACCGCGGGGCTGGCGTGCGGCGGACTGGTCGAAGCGCCGGGGCCCGCGCCGGCGGGCGGCGGCCGACGGAGCGCCGACGGCCGCGGCGCCGGAGCGGCCGCCGCTTCCTCGGCGTCGGCAGCCGGCGGCTCGCAGGCCGGTCCGGCCGCATCTTCCCGTTCCCCCGCCGGCGGATCCGCCGCTTCGATCGTCAGGATCAGGTCGCCCGAGCCCACCTGGCGGCCGAGTTCGACCGCAATCTCGACCACCCGGCCGGCGGCGGGCGACGGCACCTCCATCGAAGCCTTGTCGCTCTCCAGCGTGATCAGGGACTGATCGACCGCGACCTCGTCGCCCACGGCGACCAGGACTTCGACCACGTCGACCTGGTCGAAGTCGCCGATGTCGGGAACGACGACAGGAACGGCGTCGCTCACGCGTGGGCCGGGTCCGGTGCGTTCGGGTCGATGCCGTAGGCGGCGATCGCCTTCGCCGCCGTCCCGGACTCGATCTCGCCGTTGTCGGCCAGCGAGGCGAGCGCCGCGACCACGATGTGCCGGCGGTCGACCTCGAAGAAGGCCCGCAACTGCTCACGGGTGTCGCTGCGGCCGAAGCCGTCGGTTCCGAGCGTCCGGTAGGGGCCCGGGACGAAGGCGCGGATCTGATCCGTGCAGACCTTCATGTAGTCGCTTGCCGCGACGGTCACACCACCGCGCCCCGAAAGACACTGCCGGACCCAGGACATCCTCTTTTCCTCGCCCGGATGAAGGCGGTTCCAGCGCTCCACCTCCAGCCCATCGCGCCGCAGCCTGTTGAAGCTGGTCGCCGACCAGACCTCGGCGGACACCTTCCAGTCTTCCTCCAGCATCTCGGCGGCGGCCTCCGCCTCGCGCAGAATCGCGCCTGAGCCGAGCAGCGCGGCGCGCTTCCTGTGCCGCGAACCGGCTCGAATCCGGTAGAGCCCGCGCCGGATCCCCTCCTCCACGCCCTCGGGCATCCCGGGGTGCTCGTAGTTCTCGTTCATCGTGGTCACGTAGTAGAAGACCGGTTCGCCGTCCGCGTACATCCGACGCAACCCGTCCTGAAGGATCACGGCAAGCTCGTACGCGTAGGTCGGGTCGTACGAGACGCAGTTCGGCACCGTCGATGCGGCCAGATGACTGTGGCCGTCCTGGTGCTGCAGACCTTCGCCGTTGAGCGTCGTCCGCCCGGAGGTGCCGCCGATCAGGAAGCCCCGCGCCTGCATGTCGGCGGCGGCCCAGATCAGGTCGCCAACCCGCTGGAACCCGAACATCGAGTAGAAGATGAAGAACGGGATCATGTGGAACCCGTGGTTCGCGGCCGACGTACCCGCCGCCATCCAGGAGCAAAGCGCTCCCGCCTCGTTGATCCCCTCCTGAAGAATCTGGCCGTCGCGGGCTTCCCTGTACGGCGCGATCTTGTGGGCGTCGACCGGCTCGTAGAGCTGGCCGCCGGGGGCGTAGATGCCGAGCTGTCGGAACATCCCCTCCATGCCGAAGGTGCGCGCCTCATCGGCGACGATCGGGGCCAGCCGGTCGCGGATCGCCGGGTCCTTGGTGAGCAGGGCGAGCAGCCGCACGAACGCCATCGTGGTCGAGAACTCGCGGCCGCGGCTGGGCCGCAGGAGGGCGTCGAAGGCGGAGAGGTCGGGCGTCTCGAGCGGCGCGGCCTCGACGTTCCGGACCGGCAGGCAGCCGCCCAGGGCCTCGCGGCGTTCCTTCAGATAGCGGACCTCCGGACTGTCATCGGGCGGCCGGTAGAAGGGCGTCTTCTCGAGTTCCTCGTCGGAGACGGGGATATCGAGGCGATCGCGGAATCCCGTCAGCGCCCGAAGTCCCATTTTCTTCTGCTGGTGGGTGACGTTCATCCCTTCGCCCGCTTCGCCCATGCCGTAACCCTTGACCGTCTTGGCCAGAATGACGGTGGGCTGGCCGACGTGCTTCACCGCCGCCGCGTAGGCGGCATGGATCTTGTGCGGGTCGTGGCCGCCGCGGTTCAGCCGCCAGATGTCCTCGTCGGTCAGGTGAGCGACCATGGCCTTGAGCTCCGGGTACTTGCCGAAGAAGTGCTCGCGCACGAAGCCGCCGTCCTGGCTGGCCTTGTACGCCTGGTACTCGCCGTCGACTGCCTCCTCCATGCGCCGACGCAGGAGCCCGTGACGGTCGCGGGCAAGCAGCGGATCCCAGTAGGAGCCCCAGATCAGCTTGATCACGTTCCAACCGGCGCCCCGGAACACCGCCTCGAGTTCCTGGATGATCTTCCCGTTGCCGCGCACCGGACCGTCCAGCCGCTGGAGATTGCAGTTCACGACGAAGATCAGGTTGTCGAGGTTCTCGCGCGAGGCGAGGGAGATCGATCCCAGAGACTCCGGCTCGTCCATCTCGCCGTCGCCCATGAAGGCCCACACCTTGCGGCCCTCCGTATCGACCAGACCGCGGTTGTGCAGGTACTTCATGAAGCGGGCCTGGAAGATCGCCATCAACGGGCCAAGCCCCATGGACACGGTCGGGTACTGCCAGAAGCCCGGCATGAGCCAGGGGTGCGGATAGGACGACAGGCCTCCCGGCCCCGCCTCTCGCCGGAAGCGGAGCAGGTCTTCCTCGCTCAACCGACCCTCCAGGAAGGCGCGGGCGTAGATGCCCGGCGAGGAGTGCCCCTGGATCAGGACCAGGTCGCCGCCGTGCCGCTCCGACGGGGCGTGGAAGAAGTGATTGAAGCCGACGTCGTAGAGGGTGGCGGCGGAGGCGAAGGACGCGATGTGCCCGCCCAGCCCCTCGTGGTCCTGGTTCGCGCGGACCACCATCGCCATCGCGTTCCAGCGGACCATGCTGCGGATCCGCCATTCGATGTCCGCGTCGCCTGGCAGCGGTTCCTGCGCCTGCACCGGAATCGTGTTCAGGTAGGCGGTGGTCGCCTTGTAGGGCAGGTAGGCGCCCGACCTCCGCGCCTTGTCCACCAGGGTCTCGAGCAGAAAGTGCGCCCGCTCGGGTCCCTCTCGTTCCATCACGGCGTCCAGGGCCTCGAGCCACTCGGCCGTCTCGGCCGGATCGACATCCCGGCGAGCCTGGTGGGACCTGAGGCTGTTCGTGGAATCCATGTCCGTGTCCATGCGCGGCGCGAACCGAAGCGGCCGGATTCTATTCGCCCGATCGGACCGGCCGCCGGCGCGCGATTCCTGCGGGGCGCCGGATCAGCGCGGCTGCTGTTATCGTGGCCCGAACGCCGGGCGCTGCTGAAACGACAGCCTGAGATCGTGCTGGCCGAGAGCCTGTGCACGGGCGCCTTCGAACCCGAAAGGGTTGACGCCGCCGCGGGGAATGCAGCCATGACGATCGCCGACCGAATTCCGCGGACCGCCGCGCCGCCGCTGAGCCGCGAGCCCTTCCCCAACTCCCGCAAGGTCTACGTCGAAGGATCGCATCCGTCGATCCGCGTGCCGATGCGCGAGATCGACCAGTCGCCGACGACCGCCGGCGCCGTCCCGTCCTCCGCGAGCGGCCTGGCCGCGCCAGGTCCGAAGGAGCACAATCCGCCGGTCGTCGTCTACGACACATCAGGGCCGTACACGGACCCGGCGGTCGAGATCGACGTCCGCCGCGGTCTGGAACCCCTGCGGCTGCCCTGGATCGAGACGCGGGGCGATGTGGAGGAGCTGGAGCGAGTCTCGTCGCGCTACGGACGCGAGCGCGCCGCGAACGCCCGGCTCGACCGCGTGCGCTTCGGCGCCGGACGCCCCCCTCTCCGAGCTCGAGCCGGCAGCCGCGTCACCCAGATGCACTACGCAAGGCGCGGCGAGATCACGCCGGAGATGGAGTTCATCGCCATCCGCGAGAACCAGCGCCGCGAGCGGATCGTCGACGAGATCGCGGCCCAGCATGCCGGCGAGAGCTTCGGCGCCGCGATCCCGCGGACGATCACGCCCGAGTTCGTGCGTTCCGAGGTCGCGCGCGGACGCGCGATCATCCCGGCCAACATCAACCACCCGGAACTCGAACCGATGGCGATCGGCCGCAACTTCCTGGTCAAGGTGAACGCGAACATCGGCAATTCGGCGGTCACCTCGTCGATCGAAGAGGAGGTCGAGAAGATGGTGTGGGCGATCCGCTGGGGCGCCGACACGGTCATGGATCTCTCCACCGGCCGCAACATCCACGAGACCCGGGAGTGGATCCTGCGCAATTCGCCGGCGCCCATCGGCACGGTACCGATCTACCAGGCCCTGGAGAAGGTCGACGGGCGGCCCGAGGAACTGACCTGGGAGACGTTCCGCGACACCCTGATCGAGCAGGCGGAACAGGGCGTCGACTACTTCACGATCCACGCCGGCGTGCTGCTCCGCTACGTACCGCTGACGGCGAAGCGACGTACCGGGATCGTCAGCCGCGGCGGCTCGATCATGGCCAAGTGGTGCCTTTCCCACCACGAAGAGAGCTTCCTGTACACCCGATGGGACGAGATCTGCGAGATCATGGCCGCCTACGACGTCTCCTTCTCGATCGGCGACGGGCTCCGCCCCGGCTCGATCGAAGACGCCAACGACGAGGCCCAGTTCGCCGAACTCAGGACCCAGGGCGAGCTGACTCGCCGCGCCTGGGAGTTCGACGTCCAGGTAATGAACGAGGGTCCCGGTCACGTGCCGATGCACATGATCAAGGAGAACATGGACAAGCAGCTCGAGTGGTGCCACGAGGCGCCCTTCTACACCCTGGGCCCGCTCACCACCGACATCGCTCCCGGCTACGACCACATCACGTCCGGCATCGGCGCCGCGATGATCGGCTGGTTCGGCACGGCGATGCTCTGCTACGTGACGCCGAAGGAACACCTTGGCCTGCCCACCCGCGACGATGTCCGCGAAGGCGTGATCACGTACCGGATCGCCGCCCACGCCGCCGACCTGGCCAAGGGTCACCCCGGCGCCCAGGCCCGCGACGACGCCGTCTCGAAGGCCCGCTTCGAGTTCCGCTGGGAGGACCAGTTCAACCTCTCGCTGGACCCGGAGCGCGCCCGGGCCTTCCACGACGAGACCCTGCCCCAGGAGGGCGCCAAAGTCGCCCATTTCTGCTCCATGTGCGGCCCCAGGTTCTGCTCGATGGAGATCACCCGGCAGATCCGCGACTATGCGGCGGAGAAGGGTCTCGACGACGCGGACGCCCTGGAAGCGGGACTCAGGGAGAAGGCCGGGGAGTTCCGCAAGGCGGGCGGCGAAGTGTATCTGCCGGTCAGGTAGGCAGGCGACAAGTTACACTGCGCCGCGGATGACGCAGAACCGCCAGGAGAAGTTCTCGGGCACCAGAGAAGTCGCCGAACGCCTGAGCTTCGACACCGAGCTGCTGCAGAGCTACCTTCAGGAGCACGTCGAGGGGTTCTCCGGCGAGCTCACTGTGCGGCAGTTCAAGGGGGGCCAGTCCTGCCCCACCTACCTGCTCGAAACCGGCGGTCGGAGCTACGTGCTCCGCCGCAAGCCGCCGGGCAAACTGCTGCCGTCGGCGCACGCCGTGGACCGGGAGTACCGGGTGATGACGGCTCTGGCGGAGACGAACGTGCCCGTGCCACGCACGTTCTGCCTGTGCACCGACGAGTCGGTCATCGGCACGATGTTCTTCGTCATGGAGTACGTCAGGGGTCGAATCCTCTGGGAGGCGCTGCTGCCGGGCATGGAACCAGCCGAGCGGTTCGCGATCTACGACGCGATGAACGGGACTCTGGCCAGACTGCACCAGGTCGACCACGAGGCGGTCGGGCTGACAACTTACGGCAAGCCCGGGAATTACCTCGCGCGCCAGATCCACCGCTGGACGAAGCAGTACCTGGCCTCGGAGACGCGGGACATCCCGGCGATGAACGCGCTGATCGAGTGGCTGCCGGCGAACATCCCGGAGGACGACGAAACGACGATCGTCCACGGCGACTTCCGGCTCGACAACATGATCCTGCACCCGGAGCGGGCCGAAGTGATCGCGATCCTCGACTGGGAACTCGGCACGCTCGGTCATCCGCTCGCCGACTTCAGCTACCACGCGATGCAGTGGGAAATCCCGCAGGACAAGGGCGGATTCAAGGGCCGCGATCTCGAAGCGGTCGGCATACCAACCCTCGATCAGTACCGCGACGCCTACTGCCGGCGCACGGGACGCGACGGCATTCCGCACTGGAACTTCTACCTCGCCTACAACCTGTTCCGCAGCGCCGGCATCGCCCAGGGCATCGCCGGCCGGGTCCGCGACGGCACCGCCGCCAGCGCCCACGCGAGGGAGATCGGCGAATCGGTGCCGCGGACGGCCGGCCTGGCCTGGGACGTCGCGCGACGCACCTGAACCCGAGGTCGCTTCCCCCGCGGAAGACGGCGGCCTTCAGTTGACCCAAGGGCCGCGGCGCACGCGGTCGTCGTCGTTCGGGGTCCCGCCGCCCGGGACGACACGGAAACGGCGGCGGCCGCGGCTCAGCTTCCGGCGAATGGCCCAGCGTTCGAACCGCAGCCGCGTCTCGCGCAGCAGACCGCGGGTGCGCCCGGGTCGGAGCAGCGCGAAGACGGCGCCGACCGCCGTGCAGATGCCGACGAAGCCCGCGAGATCCTCGGAACGCAGGAAGCCGACCCAGGCGAACGCGATCTCGATCCAGATGAACCACCGCGCCCGGATCGGAAGCACGAAGAACAACATGATGGTGGCGTCACGCCGGATCACCGCGAAGCCCGTGATCGCGATCGCCAGCAGCGTTTGCTGGCCCTGCATGAGGACGAAGGCGTTTGGAGCGGCGCCGCCCGCCAGCACCTGAACCAGACAAGCCGCCACCGCCGCGACCCCCGCCGACATCCAGAGCAGGTTCCAGAACCGGCGCCTGCCCAGCGCCCAGCGAACGTCGTTCGCGAACAGGTAGAAGATCAGGAGGCCGACCAGGAACCAGATCGACGGTCCGCCCCAACCGGCTGCCGGATAGGTCACGAGCTGCCAGACCATCCCCTGCAGCCAGACGGAACTCGACAACCGCATCAGTCCCGGCACGAAGGCCAGCCCCGGCAGGAACTGCATCGAGAAGGTGGCGAACAGCACGCCGACCAGCAGCAGAAGATCGCGCGCGTGCGGGCCCGAGAGTCCCCCGAAACTCATCCTGCGCGCGTAGGGTCCTCCACCCATCGTCATCGTGGACGCGGCCTTCTCAAGGAACGACCCGGAGACCTTCCAGTTCTGCCGCGGCCGCAAGGCGTTCATCGAGACACACGAACGGAAACGCGCCGCCGAACTGGTCCCGGACGAGCAGGGCCGCCCCGAGTCGGCCGGCGTCGGCGGCCCGGAGAGGATGCCGCGCCAACAGGAACTCTGCCCGAGATCGCACCGCGAGCACGTCCGACACCTCATCCCAACCGTCGGCGAGAGCATGGAGGAAGTCGGACACCCGTCGACGTTCCGAGCGCGACAAGGTCAGCTCACGGCAGCGCCGCTCAAGCGCACTGACGATCTCGGCGCGCGTCCACACCCAGATGATCCAGCACCTGAACCTCCCCGCCTCGGCGAACCTCGCGCAGGCAGTGAGAGAGACTTGCCTTCAACTCGGAAATCGAGACCGTTGTCATGACGGCCAATATAGTCACTTGCCTGAGACCAGACAAGGCTCGATCTGGAATCGCTTTCGGACCGCGCGTCCAGGACCGTAGCTATCATTGGCCGCGATCGGCAGATCGCCGCGGCAAGGGAGAGCACGATGAACCGGGAAGCAGCCTGGCAGACGGTAAGGGAGTACGTGAAGGCGCCGGGACTGCGAAGACACATGCTGGCAGTCGAAGCGGCAATGCGCCGGTACGCCGAAGAGCTTGGCGGCAACCCGGAATCCTGGGGGCTCGCCGGCCTGCTCCACGACTTCGACTGGGAGATTCACCCCACCCTCGAGCAACACCCGGCCGACGGCGCGGCGATCCTGCGCGAACGCGGCCTCGACGAGGACATCATCCGCACGATCCTCTCTCACAACACGAAAGGCACGGGCGTAGAGCGGGAGACCTCGCGCGACTACGCGCTGCTGGCCTGCGACGAGATCACCGGCCTGATCATCGCGGCGGCGCTCATCCGCCCGAGCAGGGACGTGCGCGACGTGCCGCTCAAGTCCGTCCGCAAGCGCTGGAAGCAGCGCGCCTTCGCCGCCGGCGTCGACCGGGAGCACGTTGAAGAGGTCACCGCCGACTTCAGCCGCGAGTGTTTCGATGGCGGGCTCGATCTCTGGCGCCACGCCGGCAACGTGCTGGCGGCGATGCAGGGCATAGCGGCCGATCTCGAACTGGACGGCCGGATGACGAAACAGGGACGTGCGAAAACGCCGCCGATCGCCTGCGTCTTCGCCGTGTACATGGCGCGCCTCCAGGTCTGACGGTTGGCATCGCCGCCCATGTCGGGGCAGGACCCGGCCGTCCCGGGACCAGACCGGTCCGAGGAACCGAACAGCCCCTCGTCGTCGGACACGGCATCCGGCTCGGCGCGAGGCGAGTCGGATCAGGGCCTAGTCGCCGGCATCCTGTCCATTGCCGGTCTGAGCAGCCTGGCCCTGGCGCAGCCGGTCTACGACGCGCTGAGACGGGCGCCCGAGTTCTTTGCCATCCGCAACCTCTACATGGGCGATCTTCTCGCTCTGATCGTCCTGGTCGCCGCGGCGCCGACGCTGGCGCTCTCGATCCCGGCCATCGCGGCGCGACTGTCGCGCCCCTGCTGGACGCGACCCGCGCTGGCGCTCCCGGTCGGTCTGCTGTCGGCCGCCATCGGCCTGCAGACCGTGCGCGGTCTGCCCGCGCCGGCCGCCGCGGCGATCGCGCTGACGGTCGGAGCAGTCGGCGCCTGGTCCTGGCGCCGATTCCGGGCCGTCCGCTCGTTCGCCTTGCTGCTGTCGGCCGCCGCGATTCTGGCGCCGGCGCTCCTCGTGCTCGACGGTCGGGTTCGTCGAAGCGCGGCCAGGCCGGCCGACGCGATCCAGGCCGTCACTGGCGACACTGGCGCCCGCGCGCCGGTCGTCCTGGTGATCTTCGATGAGTGGTCGCTGACGTCGATCCTCGACGCCGAAGGATCGATCGACCGCGAGCGGCTTCCCAACCTGGCGCGTCTGGCCGACCAGGCGACCTGGTATCCGAACGCGACGGCTGCCGCAGACGCGTCGGAACTCGCGGTGCCGGCGATGTTGACCGGTCGGGAAGCCATGCGCGGCCGGCTCCCCACCGCCGCCGAGAACCCGGTCAATCTGTTCACCGTCCTGGCGCCAAGTCACGACATCTCCGCGATCGAGCCCGTCACTTCGCTCTGTCCGCCCGAACTGAACCTCCTGACCGAACCGCCTCCCGCCTTCCGGAAGCGCCTCGGACTCCTGGCCTCCGATCTCACGATCGTCTGGCTCAACCTGACCCTGCCCGCGGTCTGGACCGAGCGCTTGCCCGACGTGACCCGGACCTGGAGCGCCTTCGGAGGGGCCCCTGCCTCCGAACGGGAAGTTCCGCCCGCCGACAAGCCGATCAGGCGGGCCCTGCGTCACCTTCGGGAGGTCGACCGCGCGGCCGAGTTCCGTCGCCTGGTCGACTCGATCGGGCCGCGGGCCGGGCGGCCGGGCTTCTACTTCCTGCATACCCTGCTGCCTCACATTCCCTGGGAGTACCTGCCGTCCGGCCGCTCCTATCGTTCCTCCCGAAACCGCGTCCATGGACTCGAGCGAGAGGTGTGGACGACGGATCCCTGGCCGGTCCGCCACTACCGGAAGCGCTATCTGCTGCAGGTGGAGTTCGTCGATCGTCTGATCGGCGAGCTGATCGAGAAGCTCGAATCCGTCGGCCTGTTCGACGAGAGCGTACTCGTGATCACGGCGGATCACGGCGTGGCCTTCAATCCGGGAAGATCGCGGCGCCTGCTCGAGACCGACGACGCTTCCGGTCATCAACCGCTCGACCTCGCCGCGGTTCCCCTCATCGTCAAGGCGCCGCGGCAGCGTCAGGCCGAGATCGACTACGCCGTCACTCCGCTGGTCGGCCTGACGCGGAGGATCCTCGAACTCGCGGGCGCCGGGACAACTCCGATTCCTCGGGTCGAGGACGCCGGAACGCCTTCCCTGGTCGGCAAGTACGCCGCTCGCGTGGTCCTGCCCGTCGACCGGGAGCCCTGGCGACGGGAACGGCTCGCGGAGCAGGCGGCCCTGCTCGGCGAGACGAACGACCCGACGGCCATCGGCGCCGCACCCGATCTTCACGGCCTGAGGATCTCCGATCTGCCGCTCCACGCCGCGGGGGTCGGCGTCGAGATGGACGTCCCGGCTCTCTGGGATCGCGTCGATCCCGCCGGCACGTCACTGCCGGCGCTCGTTCAGGGGACTCTCAAGGGGCCGGAGTCCCTGCTGGCGCGCACCGTCGCCGTAGCCCTGAACGGCGTCGTCGCAGCCTCCGTTCGTCCCCACCGAAAGAGCGGCGGCGCCATCCGCATCGCGGCCCTCCTGCCGGAACGCCAGTTCCGGGCGGGGCTGAATCAACTGGACGTGTTCCTCGTCTCGGAACGGGCCGGCGTCTTCGAACTCGAGCGCGTGGAACGCCCGCCGGGCTTCGTCTACTCCCTGTCATGGGGCGAACCCGGCGAAGGAGACGTGCTGCTGCGTGGGTCGCGGAGCGCCCTGGACGACGATGTGGAACGGATTCCCGTGGTCCGAGACGACCCCGGCCTGATCGGTTACCTCGACATCGGCCACCGGGAGAACCCGAACGTCCACGGTTGGGCGGCCGACCACACCGATCCCGGAGGCATCCAGGACGTCGTCGCGTTTCTCGCCGGACGGCAGCACTGGATCGGTTCGCCCCTGTACCAGAGGCCCGACGTTGCGAACACCCGCGGCCCGGAACACATCCTGTCCGGCTTCACGCAGAGAACCAGGACTGGCGCCGGGTTCGATTCCGAAGCTCCCGCCGACGTCCTGGACGCGATTCGTCGCGAGGGCATCGTCGCCTACGCGGTTTCCTTCCGGGGCATCGCTTCTCGACTGCGGTTCTTCTACGCGCCACTCGAGTCCGACCAGAACGGAGTCGAGATCCTGCGGGTCACCGACGGCCGCCGACTCCCCGTGCGGCAAACCGACAGCAACCTCGAAGGCGCGATCGACCTGATCGTCAAGTCGGGAAAGCGCACGCTGATCGAGGGTTGGGCCGCCGATGTCGAACGAGGCGAACGACCCCGCCAGATCGTCATCTACCGCGACGGCAAGTTCCTGAAGAGCCTGGGCGCAAACCGCGAGCGACCCGATGTCGTCAGGCGCCACGATGCTCCCCGGCTGCTGCACACCGGGTTTCGCGGCGCCGTGCCGGGCGCTCCCGAACCGGCAACGTTCGCCGAACGCCACCGGGTCTTCGCTCTCATGTTGAGCGGTTCCGCCGTGGAACTGCCGGTCCGCGCGGCGGCCGCCGCCAGAACCTTGAAGGCCGGCGCATGAAGAACGGCGCTTCGGCAGGCGCACGGGGCCGGCAGCGTCAACGCGCTGTCTCGGGAGGTTGGGTCGCTGCGGCGCACATGTTTGCACTGTGGACGTTCGCCGTAGCTCAGCCGATCCTCGACCTGATCGGCGCACAGCCGGACTTCTTGGTGGCGCAACGTCTGACCGGCGCACCGCTTCTTGCCGCGCTGGCCTTCGGCGCCACCCTCGGGATCCCCGCGTTGCTGGCGGCGCCGCTCGTCGTGCCCGGCGTCCGCGGCAGCCGCGGGACACGCCTGGGACTCGACGGCGTGCGCACGTTGCTCGCCGGCGCCTTCGTTCTCCAGTTGCTGCACTGGCTGCCCGCCGTCGCCGGCGTGGTTCTCTCGGTCGCCGGCGGCACGGCCCTGGTCGTCTGCCTGCACCGGTACCGCGTCCTCTCGCATGCAGTCGCCATCGGCGCCGCCGCCGCGATCATCGCGCCAGTCGTCTTCCTGCTTCGGCCCGGTGTCCGGGAGTTGCTCCCGCCGGTCTCGGCGACTGCCTTCGAACCCGACCCCCTGATCGCCGCGGCGCCCGCGGTGAAGAGCGACATGCCGATCGTGATGGTGGTCTTCGACGAACTGCCGACGAGTTCGCTTCAGCTTCGCGACGGCTCGATCGACAGTCGGCGGTTTCCCTCGTTCGCCGCCCTGGCCGAGACCTCCGACTGGTATGTGCGCGCGGCCACGGCGGGCATGCAGACAACCATGGCGATTCCGGCGCTCCTTACCGGCAGGATGCCGCGCCGCGATGCCATCGCTCACTACCGGGAGCACACATCGAATCTGTTTTCCTGGCTGGCAAACAGAGGCGATTACCGGGTCGTGGCACTCGAGTCCGTGACCCGACTCTGTCCTCCGGCTGTCTGCGCGCAACCGATCGCGAGCCCCTGGGCCCGACTGGCGAGCGCAGCCGACGACCTCGCGGTCGTCTACGGCCACCTGCTCCTGCCCCCCCGTCTCCGGGCGGGCCTGCCCTCCGTGGACCACGCATGGACCGGTTTTCGCACGGACCGCTCGAACCGCGAACTCGACGGCGACCGACCGCGAAACGACGGCATCGACGGTCTGTACCAGAACGTTCCAGGACTGCTCGACGACTTCCTGCCGCGGATCGGGGAGAGAAGCCGCCAACCCTCGTTCTACTATCTCCACTTGAATCTGCCGCATCGGCCGTGGAAGCACCTGCCGTCCGGCCGCGAGTACGCGTCGGCCGGCGCTCCGATCAGTCCCGCCGGCTTCGGTGGGTCGAGGCTGCCCGACAACGAGTGGCTGACGACTCAGGGTCTGCAGCGCCACCTTCTCCAGGTCGGCTACGCCGACCGGGTCCTGGGACAGGTTCTCGACCGGCTGAAGGAAACCGAACTCCACGACCGCGCGCTGGTCGTCGTCGTTGCCGACCACGGTCACAGCTTTCGCCCCGGACAGCGTCAGCGCGCCGCCACCGAGGCGAACGCGGAAGACGTGCTGGAAGTGCCGCTGTTCATCAAGCGCCCCGGACAGACCACGGGCGCCGCTCTGCGTCACGTCGTCCAGACGATCGATATCGCGCCGACCATCGCGGAGGCCGTCGGCGCTCGCCTGCCCTGGCCTGTCGACGGCAGACCCCTGAGCGACCTCTCTCCACGCAACATCAGCGTGTGCTGCTACAGCGAGCAAGAAGGCGCCGACACCCGGCGTCTTGACACCGACGCCGTTCGCCGCCAGCAGACTCTCGATCGTCTGGATCGGCTCTTCGGCGCCGGCGGAGAAGCGGCGCCTCCCGAAGACCCCTGGCGGGGCGTCTTCGCGGCCGGCCCGCGACCCGATCTCCTCGGACGTCAAGTCGCCGACCTGGCCATGCGCAACGCGAACGAAGGGGACCCCGGCGCGAGGGCCGTGCTCAGCACGCCGGCCGCCTTCCGGGACGTGCAGCCGGCAACCGGCTTCGTCCCCAGCCTGGTGACCGGTCGAATCGAGCCGAGCGTCGCGGACGGGACGCCGCTGGCCATCTCCGTGGACGGGACGGTGCGGGCAACGACCCTGACCTTCGCCGCGCGCCGCACAAGCCGCTTCTCGGCCCTGATCGAGGAGCGGTGGCTGCCGGCCGGAAACCGCCGGATCGGCGTGTACCAGATCGGCGGCGGCCCCGCTCTCGACGCGCGCGACCGCGCGATCCTGACCGCCCTGCGGAGCGACGCCCGGCCGCCGCGACTCGCCGCTGAGGACGGCTGGGTCCGCGGCGTGGATCTCGCCGAAGACGGTTTCCTGGAAAGAGATGACCATCTCTATCGACCGCGCGTGGAGATCCTCGCCGGCGGCTTCCGGGTCGAGATGACCTCCAGGCCGGGCGAACCGGTTCTCCCAGTGGATGAGTTCCTCGTCTTCGACGGCTCGGAGCTTCTCTACCGAGGCCAGGACGATCGGTCCCGGCGGCGCAAGCGGCAGCGGAACGACCAGAGCGAAGAGGTCACGTTCCGGCTCTCGCTCCCGACCGCTTTCCTCGACGGGAACTCGCTCTCCCTGCTGGCGAGGCATGGCGATCACGTGCAGCAGTTGTACCCTCGGCCGCAGTGGACACACGAACTGGTCCGCGGCGTCCGGGGACCCGACCTGCTGTTGCGCCGGCCCGCGAACGCACCCGAGGCGGAACCTGAACCCATCCCGGTCGAGCGCCGGAACGCCAAGGTCATCGGCTACGTCGACGGCCGGACGTCCGAAGGGGCAGGCGTCTTCGGATGGGCCGCGGATCTCGAACGCCCGGGAGACGATCTGGAACTGACGGCCTTCCTGCGCGGGCGGGAGATGTGGGTTGGCGAAACGGGCGGCAGACGCGAAGACGCCGCCGAACTGGCGGGACACGTCTACAGCGGTTTTCGCCTCCCGGACAACCGTCTCGTCAGGCCCGGGCGACCCCGGCCCTTGGGTCCGACTGTCGACGAACTGGCCGCAATCGAACGCGAGGGCGTCGCCGTCTACGCGATCTCTGGACGCCGGGTCGCCGCCCGCCTGCCCTTCGCCTACCGACCTCTCGAACGCACGGCCGACGGCGCGGAGGTTCTCGTCGTCAGCGATGGCAGGCGGCTGCCCGTACGGGCTCCTGGAGACGGATTCGACGGTTCCGTCGATCTCGTCGCCAGACCCGGAAGGCACACGCTGGTCGAAGGCTGGGCCGCCGACGTCCGGCGAGGGGAACGGCCGCGACAGATCGTCATCTTCCGTGACGGCGACTATCTGACCGCGAGCGGCGCCAACCGGGAGAGACCCGACGTCGCCGAACACTACGCGGACAAGCGACTGCTGCGCACGGGCTTTCGGAACCGGGTCCCCGACGCGCCCGACCCGGCGACCTTCTCCGAGCGCCATCGCGTGTTCGCGATCCTGCTCCGCGGCGTTGCCCTCGAACTGCCCATGGCGCCGTGACGGGCAGCGGCTTCCCCGCGAACCTCGGCTACGCGGCCCGCGCGCCGCCGTCGAAGCGTCTGACACCGCCGCGCCGAGCCCTCACGCGTCAGCTCCAGTTCCTCGGCCTGGTCGCTCCTTGCCGCTCGGCCCGTCAGAAGGCCAACGTGTACGTCAGAACGCCGAGAAGCAGCGTGTTGAACGCCATGATGCTGCCGAAGGTCCACTTCAGAGTGCCAACTTGCCCCGCCAGACCGGCGACTTGCCCCGCCAGCCCGGACACCTGACCCGCCAGCCCGGAGACTTCACCCCCGACCGAACCAAACCGGGCCTCCGCCTCGCCGAACCGAGCGTTCATCTCGCCCGTGAGATCAGCGAAACGAGCATCCACCTGGGCAAAGCGGGCGTTCATCTCGCCCGTGAACTCAGCGAAACGAGCGTTGATTTCCGCCCGGTCCTGGGCGCGCCGCGCATCGTGACGATCCAGCATCGCCGCGAACCTGGCGTCCGCTTCCGCTCTCGTCATCATGGGCGCCGCCCATTCATCCAGCAGGTCGACAAGCGTCTCCGCCAGCGGACGCGCCATCCCCGCGTTGGTCAGTGCCTTGCGACGGGCAGCCGCCTGTCCGCTCGTCCACGCTTCCTCGGTTCCCGAACTCTCCGGTCCCGTCATCGTACGTTTCCACCTTGCTCGCTTGTCCCGCGCCGGGCGGCCGTGACGGCAGGAGGATCATACTACGGGCCTCGGCACCGGGCCCACCGAGCGCGGCCAATCGCCTGCCCTCAAGGACATGGACGGATTCCGGCGCCGGTTGCCTGGTGTACGCCAGCGTCGCGAATCGACCAGCCATCCTTGGCCAGCGCCTGACAGGCCGGTCCGAACTCCCGCCCTTCCTGGACGCTTCATCCGCGCTAACCTTGTCGGCCATCCCTCTGGAGGAGCATCGTCATGCGCAAGCCCGTTTCCGTCCCCGCGGCCATCGCCGGCCTCTCGCTCGGCCTCTCCGGCTGCGCCACTGGCGGCGAGGACGCCGGCGTCGGTCCGGCGGCCGGCGAGCCCGGCGCGCCGAACCCGTTCCGGGACGCCTACTTCGGCGACCTGCACGTTCACACGCGTTTCTCGTTCGACGCCTACCTGTTCGAGACCCGGACAGATCCGGACGACGCCTACCGCTTCGCCAAGGGCGAGGCGATCGACCACCCGAGCGGCCACCGGATCCAGCTCCGCAGCGGGGCGCTCGACTTCCAGGCCGTGACCGATCACGGAATGTACCTGGGCGTCCTGGCGGAGATGGACAACGCAGGCAGCGCCCTCCACGACACGCCTCTCGGCGCCGACCTCCGAGGCGGAGGCGGCTTCGCCCGCGCCATTCAGGCGCTGCGCGGGGGCGAGTTCGCCGAACTGCCCGTGGACGCGGTGGACCGCGCCGTCCGCACGGCGTGGCAAGCGATCATCGAAGCCGCCGAGGCCCACAACGATCCGGGCGCCTTCACGACGTTCGTCGGCTACGAATACACGACATCTTCGGACGACCGCGGCAACCTCCACCGCAACGTCATCTTCAGGGACGGCAACGTGCCCCCGAAGCCGTTCGCAACGACCGATTCGCGCAATCCCGAGGATCTCTGGCGCTGGCTCGACGGCCTCCGCGTCGAGGGCATCGAGGGACTTGCGATTCCGCACAACTCGAACGGCAGCAACGGCCACATGTTCCGGCTGGAGACTCTGGCCGGCGAACCGCTCGACGCCGCGTACGCCGACCTGAGAATGCGCAACGAGCCGCTGGTGGAGATGACGCAGGTGAAGGGCGCCTCGGAGACTCACCCTCTGCTGTCGCCGAACGACGAGTGGGCCGAGTTCGAGATCTTCCCCTACCGGATCGCCACAACGCTCTACAGCGAACCGAAAGGCAGCTATGTCCGCGAGGCCTACGTGAACGGTCTTGTCCTGCAGGAAACCCGAGGCTTCAACCCGTTCCGCTTCGGCATGATCGGCGCCACCGATACCCACAACTCCGGCGGCACGCCGGAGGAGGACAACTTCCACGGCAAGGTCGGCGTCGCCGACGGCGACGGCCAGCGGCGCGGCGCCGTGCCGCTCGACGAGCCGACCGACGACGGCGAGGCGTACATCCGGAACGCGTTCAGGTACTGGGGCGGCTCGGGCCTGGCCGGCGTCTGGGCCGAGGAGAACACCCGCGAAGCGATCTACGACGCCTTCCGCCGCAAGGAGACCTTCGCCACCAGCGGCCCGCGGATGCGGATTCGCTTCTTCGCCGGCTACCGCTACACCGACGACCTGACGTCCGACCCGGAGATGATCGCCGACGCCTACGACGGCGGCGTACCGATGGGCGGCGACCTGTTGGCGGACGAGGGCCGGATCCCCCGCTTCCTGGTCTGGGCCGCCCGGGACGCGGACAGCGCCCCGCTCCAGCGCCTGCAGATGGTCAAGGGCTGGGTCGAGGCCGGCGAAGCCCGCGAACAGGTCGTCGACATCGCCTGCGCCGACGGCGGGATTCCATCCGGCGACCCGCTTCGCTGCCCGGACAACGGCGCCAGCGTCGACCTGTCCGACTGCAGCCACTCCCGGGATCTCGGCGCCGCCGAACTCTCGGTCCTGTGGACCGACCCGGGCTTCGACGCCGCGAAACACGCCGTCTACTACGTCCGCGTGCTGGAGAACCCGACCTGCCGCTGGTCCACCTGGGATGCGATCCGCGCCGGCGTCGAGCCGAATCCGGAACTGCCGTCGACGATCCAGGAACGCGCTTGGTCCTCGCCGATCTGGTACGTTCCGGGCGGGCAGGCCGGGACGTACAGGTGACCGGACCCAAGCAGCCCGATGGCGAGTGCATCCGGCCCTTCGACTTCATCCGCGAGCGGGTGCGGGCCGACGTCGCCGCCGGCAAGCACGGCGGCAGGGTCGTCACCCGGTTCCCGCCAGAGCCGAACGGCTACCTGCACATCGGTCACGCGAAGGCGATCTGCCTCGACTTCGGTGTCGCCGAGGAGTACGGCGGCCACTGCAACCTCCGGTTCGACGACACGAACCCCGCCGCCGAGGACGCCGAGTACGTCGAGGCCATCAAGCGGGACGTGCGCTGGCTCGGCTTCGACTGGGGCGGCGAGACCCGCTATGCCTCGGACTACTTCAACCAGCTCTACGAGTGGGCGGTCGAACTGATTCGAAAGGGCAAGGCCTACGTCTGCAGCCTGAGTCCGGAGGAGGCGCGCGCCTGCCGCGGGCGTTGGAACGAGCCGGGCCGCGAAAGCCCCTACCGCAACCGCTCCGTGGAGGAGAATCTCGATCTCTTCGAACGGATGAAGAACGGCGAGTTCGCGAACGGGACGCATACGCTGCGCGCGAAGATCGACATGTCCTCGTCGAACATGAACCTGCGCGATCCGGTGCTCTACCGGATCCTGCACGCGGAACACCACCGCACGGGCTCGAAGTGGTGCGTCTACCCCATGTACGACTGGGCCCACGGCCAGTCCGACGCGATCGAAGGCGTGACCCACTCGTTGTGCACCCTCGAGTTCGAGGACCACCGACCGCTCTACGACTGGTTCCTCGATCACATCGACGGCATCCACCGACCGGTGCAGATCGAGTTCGCCCGCCTCAACCTGACCTGCACCCTGACCTCGAAGCGCAAGCTGAGGCGGCTGATCGACCGAGGCCTGGTCGACGGCTGGGACGATCCCCGCATGCCCACCCTGACCGCGCTCCGCCGCCGAGGCTGCCCGCCCGAGGCGATCCGGGACCTCTGCGCGCGCGTCGGCCTGACGAAGAACGACTCGGTCGTCGACCTAGGCCAGCTCGAGTTCGCGATCCGGAACGAACTGAACCGGAGCGCGCCGCGGGCGATGGCGGTTCTGCGGCCGCTCAAGGTGGTGATCGAGAACTATCCGGAGGACCTCGTGGAGGAACTCGACGCGATCAACAACCCGGAGGACCCTTCGGCCGGCGCCCGCAAGACGCCCTTCTCCAGGGTCCTCTACATCGAGCGTGACGACTTCCGACGCGAACCGCCGCGGAGGTTCTTCCGGCTCGCGCCGGGACGGGAAGTGCGGCTCCGCTACGCCTACTTCATCACCTGCAGGGACGTCGTGGAGGACAAGGAAGGCAACGTCGTCGAACTCCGCTGCACCTACGATCCGGCGACGCGCGGCGGTGACGCGCCGGACCGCCGCAAGGTCAAGGCGACTCTGCACTGGGTGTCGGCGGCCCACGCGATCCCTGCCGAGGTCCGGCTCTACGACCGGCTCTTCAATCACCCGAACCCAGGCGGCGCGCCCGGCGAGCTCGAGGATCACCTGAATCCGGGTTCGCTGGAGGTCCTCGAGGACTGCCGGCTCGAGCCCGGTCTTGCCGACGCCGCGCCGGGCGAACGGTTCCAGTTCGAGCGCCTGGGCTACTTCTGCGTCGATCCGGACAGCGCGCCCGGCGCGCCGGTGTTCAACCGGACAGTGACGCTGCGCGACACCTGGGCGAAGATCGAGAGGGCAGAGAAGGCGCAGCGAGGCTGACGCCTCCCGCGACGCCGCCTGCCAAGCAAAGCGCCGGCGTTGCCGCGAAAGCGGCCGACGCCGCGAGCGGCAGGCCGAGAAGGATGATGCGGGCGATTCGGATCGAACGGTTCAGGGATGGCAAGCCGGAGTTCGTCGTCACGCTGCACCGGCTGGGGTACCGATTCGACGGCTGACGACGTCGAGGAGACGAGAGGGAGAAGGTCCTGCTACGGCGAAGCCGCGGGTTGTCAGGCGTTACCTGCCGAGGTTCTCGAACCGCTTCCGCAGTTTCTTCATTCGCTTCCCGGAGAGCCCGCCGAGGGCCTCGATGGCGCGGCGGATGCGGGAACGGACGAGGTCGGGGCCGAGGATCTCCATCGACTGGAACAGCGGCAGCGAGGACGTCTCGCCCGACATGGCGACGTAGAAGGGCCGGGTCAGGTTGCGCAGGCTGACGTCCAACGCCGCCGACAGGCTTCGGAAGTGGCCCTGCAGGACCTCGGCGGTGAACTGCCGCTCGCCTTCGAGCGTCCAGAGCATGAGCTGAAGCGCCTCGACGATCCGGTCTTCCTCCATGCCCTTGACCGCGAGCTTCTCCCGGTCCAACCGCGGCGCGTCGACGAAGAGAAAGTTCGTCAGGCGGCCCCAATCGCCCAGGGTCTCCAGCCGCGGCTGTGCGAGGACCGCAATCGACGTCAGCCGCTCCTTCCCCATCGACCACTCGCGAACCAGGTCGGCAAGACCGGCGGCGTCGACATCCTCGCGCAGGTAGCGGGCGTTCAGCCAGCGCAGCTTCTCAAGGTCGAAGACCGGACCGCCGAGCGAGATGTCCTCGAGGCGGAAACCGTCCACGAGCTGGTCGAAGCCGAATTTCTCCTCGCCCTCGGCGCGGCTCGACACCATGAGTCCCAGAAAATTGAGCAGCGCTTCGGGAAGGAAGCCGGCGTCCCGGAACCAGGTGATCGAGGTCGGGTTGCGGCGCTTCGACAGCTTCGATCGGTTCGCATCGTTGTTCCGCAGCAGCGGCAGGTGACAGAAGACCGGCGGCTCGACGTCCAGCGCCTCGAGCAGACGAAGGTGCTTCGGCAGCGAGTTGATCCACTCCTCGCCCCGGATCACGTGGCTGATCCCCATCGCGTGATCGTCGACGGGGCATGCCAGGTGGTAGGTCGGATAGCCGTCGTCCTTGAGGAGCACCTGGTCGTCGATCAGCTCCCACTCGCGGCGGATCTCGCCGCGCAGGAGGTCCTGCATGACGCATTCGCCCTCGGTCGGCATGGCCAACCGAACCGTGTGGGGATCGCCCGCGGCCGCCCGGCGCTCGGACTCGGCGACCGGCAGGTCCCGGCAGCGGCGGTCGTAACCCGGGAAACGCCGCCGGGCGCGGTGTTCGCGACGCATCTCGTCGAGCCGCTCCCGGGTGCAGAAGCAGCGGTAGGCGCTGCCCGCGGCGAGAAGGCGGTCGACCTCCGAACGGTACAGGTCCAACCGCTCGCTCTGGCGGCACGGGCCCTCGTCCCAGTCCAGGCCGAGCCAGCGCAGGGCGTCGAGGATCGCCGCCTCCGACTCGCGGCTCGAGCGGGCGCGGTCCGTGTCCTCGATGCGCAGCACGAAGGCGCCGCCGCGGCTGCGCGCGAAGGCCAGGTTGACCAACGCCTGGTACGCGGTGCCGACGTGGGGGTCGCCGGTCGGCGACGGCGCCACGCGCACCCGCACCGGCATCGGCATCGCGGGCTCCGGCCTGGCCGGGCTCATTCTCCTGCCCTTTCGCGATACCGGGACAGCCGGCGACGGTAGGGATGCAGTTCGCTGTCGTCCGCGCCGGCCCGCTCGAGCGTCTCGACCGCCTGCTCGATCCGGCGGGCCGCGTCGTCGTGAAGGCCGGCGCCCGCCAGGGCCTCGGCCAGCTCAAGCTGGAGCCGAACCATCAGGTCCCGCATCCCGGGTTCGGTCACGCCGACCGCGGCCGCCCGGTCCAGCCGCTCGAGAGCTCGCGCCACGTCGTTCTCCCGCATCGCCAGCATGGTCGTCACGAGCAGCATGTGGATGTCGGCCGGGTCTTCGGCAAGGACCCGCTCGGCCTCGGCGGCGGCCTCCCCGAACCGTCCGAGCTTGAACAGGGCGCCCGCCAGGACGGCTCGTCCGCCCGGCAGATCCGCGTCGAGCTCGAGGGCGCGTCGCGCGGCGGCGGCCGCCTCCCGCGGGCGGTTCATCCGGTCATGGACGCCGGCCGCCGCGAAGTGCGCCCGGGCGTTGGCGGGTTCCAGTTCGATCAGCCGCCGGAGTTCGCCGAGCGAAGCCGGCAGCTGCCCCGTCTCCCGGTAGGTCTTGCTCCGGCGCAGGTAACTCTCGGAGTCCACGGCCAGCAGATCGACCTGGGCCCGGCGCGGGTCGCGCTGGTGGAGCAGTGGCGGCAGCTCCCGCGCCGCCCGGGCGAGACGCCTCGCCGCCGTCCGGTCGCCGGCTCGGCGCCGGGCGCGCGACAACATGGCGACGACGGCTTGCGTCTCGGGGCTCAACTCGTGGGCCTGTTCGAGATGTCGAGTCGCCCCGTCCACGTCGCCGCGCGCGAGGGCGAGCCGGCCGAGGCCGAGATGCGCCACGGCGTTGTCGGGTTCCAGGCGGGCGGCCTGCCGGTACTGGGCGTCCGCGTCGACTGCGAGGCCGGTCTTTTCCAGCGCGGCGCCGAGCCGAATCCGGGCCGGCGCATAGTCGGGGTCGATCTCGATGGCCCGGCGGTAGAGCGCCGCCGCCGCGGACGGATCGCTCGCCTCTTCGACGGTCGCTCGCAGGTAGGACCAGCGGAAGTCGCCGGGCGCCAGCCGCGAGGCCTCGACGTAGGCGGCCGCGGCTTCCTCGTTGAACTGGTGGGCGTGAAGGGTCATGGCGAGTCGGCCCCAGGCGGAAGGCGAGTCGGGTTCAAGTGCCGCGGCGGCGAGTTCCTTCTCGAGGGCGGCGCGGACGCGGGGTTCGACGGCGGCGAGGTCGGGGGTCGGGAGTTCCGCGGCCTGGGTGACGGCGGAAAGGAGGAGGCCAGCAGCGAAGGCGGTCCTGCGGACGCGGCTCGGACGATCCGCGCCGTTCATCGGCCGTCTCCGCGGCGGAGGATCGCTTCGCTGCCGCTCGGGGCGCCGTCGAACTCCTCGACCGCGCCGCCGAGCCAGGTCACCTCGAAGCGCTCCACGGCGATGGCGGCGCCGAGGCCGATATGGACCGGGGCCTCGCCGCCGGTCAGGTAACCGCCGAGCGGCAGCACGAGGCGCCGGAGCGGGCGGCCGTCGACCCACGCGACGACCGACGCGCCGAGGGCCGTGCGGCGCAGTTCCGGGTCGATCACGCGCAGCCGCACCCAGCCGACGCCGGTTCCGGTCTCGGGCGCCAAGTCCACGATCGTCTCGTTGCGGTAGATCCGGGCCGGCCCTTCCAGGTTGCTGACCAGGAGATCCAGATCGCCGTCTCCCTCCAGGTCGAAAGGAACCAGGCCGCGGCTCACGTCGAGCGCCGACCCGAAGTCGCCCGAAGCCGCGCTGGCGTCGGCGAAGACGCCGGCGCCGTCGTTCAGCATCAGCAGGTTGGGTTCGGCGTAGCCGCGCCAGAACCACTCGTGACGTTGCGAGAGCAGCTCCGGGCGCCGCTTGACCGCGCCGTTGACCACGGCAAGATCCGGGTCGCCGTCGTTGTCGGCGTCGAAGAAGGCGGCGCCGAACCCCGTGTACGGCGTGCTGGGAGACGCCAGGCCGGCTTCGGCGGCACGATCCTCGAAGCCGTCGGAAGTCCCCGGCGTTCCCCCCAGGTTCACGTACAACGTGTTCGTTTCCTCGATCAGGTGACTCAGGAACAGATCGAGGTCCCGGTCGCCGTCCATGTCGCCCAGCGCTATGCCCATTCCTGCCTCGCCTACGCCGAACCGATTGTAGGCCGCACCGAGCAGCACGGCGTCGTCCTCGAACATCCCGGCGCCCCGGTTGACCCATAGCTGGTTCGGGTCGGCGTCGTTGGCGACGTAGACGTCAGGCAACCCGTCCTCGTCCAGGTCGGCGGCAACGACGCCCAGGCCAGCGTCCTCGATCAGTGAAACGCCGGCGTCCCGGCTGCGGTCGACGAAGCGCCGTCCGCCCTCGTTCCGGTAGAAGGCATCCGACTCGCCCTCGAACTGCTGTGGACCGCAGTAGTCGACCCGCCCGCCCTGAACCTGGCATGCGCGCGCCTCGTGCCACTGGACGTAGCGGGCGACGTAAAGGTCGAGCCAGCCGTCCAGGTCCGCGTCGAAGAACACCGCCGAAGTCGACCAGCCGGGCGTCGCAACGCCGAACGAGGCCGACGCGTCGGCGAAGCGGCCGCCGCCCTCGTTCCGGTAGAGCACATCGGCGCCCAGGTTCGTCACGTAGAGGTCCAGGTCGCCGTCGTTGTCGATGTCGCCGACCGCCGCGCCCATCCCGTAGCCCGGGTTGTCGAGCCCGGAACCCACGGTCGCGTCGACGAAACGACCCCGCGGTCGTTGCAGATAGAAGCGGTTGCGACCGGCCTCGCCGGCGACGTCGCTGCCCGCGTTCGGGAAGTAGAGGTCAAGAAGCCCGTCGCCGTCCGCATCGAACGCGGCGACGCCGCCGCCCATGATCGCCGGCATCGGAAACGTCCCCGCCGAGCCGGTGGCGTGGACGAAGTCGAGGCCGGTCTCGGCCGTGACGTCGACGAATCGCGCGCCGAACGCGGCCGCCGCGTCCGCTCCGTCCGGCGCGGACGACACTGGCGGCGAAGCGCCTTCGTCCGACGCGCAGCCGAGGATCGCGAGCACGGCCGTGGCCAGGGCCGGACGCATCAGTTGACCCCGGCGGCGACACCGGCCTCCAGCCGACGGCGCCGGCGGGCGTAGCGCCGGATCATTCCCAGCATCGTCTCCTCGTCGTGGATGCCGCAAAGCGGGAAGACGTCGAGCATCAGGGTCGGCACGCCCTCGACTCCGGCCGCCACCGCGCCGCGGGTGACCTCGGCCAGCCGGCGGCCGGCGGCCAGATCGTCGGCGGAACCGAGCGGGTCGGGGACGCGGCGCTCGAAGCCCGGAAGCAGATCTTCGATCTCGACGTCGCTCCGTTGCTCGTAACAGGCCGCGAACGCGGCCTCCCGCCACTCCCGTTCGACCGCGGGGTCGAGCCCGCCGTCGATTCGCTCGTCCAGGACCACCGCGACCTCGCCGGCAAGCCGCGAGTCCGGCCAGCGCTCGGGTGGGTCGAGTTCCACGTCCAAGGCCTCCGCCACCCTCAGCAGGCTCTGGCGTCGCGTCGGGTCGAGGCGGCGGCCGCGCTGGAAGTTCCCCACCCCGGTCAGGTCGATCGCCTTCCAGCGCAAGTCGACGCGCTCGGCCGCGAGCGGCTCCTCGATGCGCGCCAGCACCCGGTGCGCCACGTAGCTCAGGCTGGAGGCGAAGTCGTAGTAGACGAACACTTCGAGCGGCGTGTCGCCGGGGCCCGGTCCGCCGTCTCCGCTCAACGTCCGTAGCCCTCGGGATTCGCCCTCCGCCAACGCCAGGCGTCGACGCAGATGTCGTCGAGGTCACGCTCCGCCGTCCAGCCGAGGTCGCGGCCGGCGAGCGCCGGGTCCGCCCACACCTCCGTCGCGTCGCCCTGCCGGCGCCCCTCGAGCACGGTCGGGATGTCCCGGCCGCTGGCCCGTCTCACGGCCTCGATCACCTCGAACACCGTGACCCCGCGGCCAGCGCCGAGGTTGACTTCGGAGCAGCCGTTGACCGCCGCCAGGCGATCCAGGGCCCGCAGGTGTCCCGTCGCCACGTCGACGACGTGAAGATAGTCCCGGATCGCCGTGCCGTCCCGCGTCGGATAGTCCGTCCCGAAGACCCGAAGCGGCGCCGGCGCGCCCACTGCCGCCTGCATGGCGCTGGGCAGCAGGTTCTCCGGTCGGCCCCGCGGATCTTCGCCGATCCGACCGCTCGGGTGGGCGCCGGCGGGATTGAAGTAGCGCAGCGAGAGGATCCGCCAACCCTCCTCCGAGGCGGCCAGATCGCGCAGCATGCGCTCGACGCAGAGCTTCGTCCGGCCATAGGGGTTGGACGGCCGGCACGGCGCGTTCTCCGCCAGCGGGCAGGCGCCCGGCGCCGGATCGCCGTAGACCGTCGCGGACGACGAGAAGACGAGCCGGCGCACACCGTGGCGGCGCATCGCCCGCAGCAGGTTGATCGTGCCGGCCACGTTCGTCCGGTAGTAGCCGATCGGGTCGACGCAGGACTCGCTCACCGACTTCTTCGCGGCGAAGTGAACGACCGCCGCACAGCCGCCGGCGCCGAACGCTCGCGCGAGCACGGTCTCGTCGAGCAGGTCCCCCTGAACGAAGCGCAGGCTTCGGCCCGCCAGTTCCTGGACGCGGCGAAGCGCCCCGGTCGAACTGTTCGAGAGGTCGTCGACGACCGTCACGTCCCAGCCGGCGGCCAGCAGTTCGACGCAGGCGTGACTGCCGATGAAGCCGGCGCCGCCGGTGACCAGAACCCGCTCCGCCATGCGGTGGAGTCTATTGGCCGGTGCTACGATCGCGCGCCGGAGCCGAGAGGGAGCCAGGTCATGCAGACACCCGTACGAGTCGCCGTCACCGGAGCCGCCGGTCAGATCGGGTATTCCCTGATCTTCCGCATCGCCGCCGGCGAGATGCTGGGGCCGGACCAGCCAGTCAACCTGCACCTGTTGGAGATTCCGCCGGCGATGAGTGCGCTCGCGGGAGTGGTGATGGAGCTCCGCGACTCGGCCTATCCGCTGCTCCACGACATCGTGACGAGTTCGGACGCGGACGAGGCCTTCGACGGCGTCGACATCGCGCTGCTGGTCGGCGCGCGGCCGCGCGGACCCGGAATGGAGCGCAAGGACTTGCTGAAGGCGAACGCCGCGATCTTCTCCGCTCAGGGCAAGGCGCTCGACGCCCACGCCAACCGCGACGTACGCGTGGTCGTGGTTGGCAACCCGGCGAACACGAACGCACTGATCGCGGCCAGCAACGCGCCCGGCCTCGACCGGCGGCAGTTCACCGCAATGACCCGGCTCGACCACAACCGGGCGATCAGCCAGCTCGCGGCACGGACCGGCGCCCACACCACCGACATCCGCCGCATGACGATCTGGGGCAACCACTCGGCAACCCAGGTCCCGGACCTTGCCCACGCGCTCGTCGGCGGGAGGCCGGCGCCGGAACTGGTCGACCAGGTCTGGACCCGCGAGGAGTTCATTCCGACGGTGCAGCAGCGCGGCGCGGCGATCATCAAGGCCCGCGGCGCCTCGTCGGCGGCTTCGGCGGCCGCCGCCGCGATCGACCACGTCCGCACCTGGGTCCAGGGCACGGCCGACGGCGACTGGGTCAGCATGGCGATCCCGGCCGACGGCAGCTACGGCGCTCGCGAAGGCGTCATGTACTCGTTCCCGGTTACCTGCGGCGACGGCGACGTCGAGATCGTTCAGGGCCTCGACATCGACGAGTTCACCGGAGGACGGATGCAGGCGACGCTGGACGAGCTGTTCGAGGAGCGCGCAGGCGTCGAAGAACTCCTGCCGTAAGCGCTCACCGGCCCCATTTCACTGGCTCCCCAGCGGGCGGCGCTATGCTGGCGTCGCCCGCTCCCCTTCGCCCCCACCTCGCCCGACACGGAGAACAGGATGGACAAGACTCTTCACGACCGTTTGAACGCGCACCTTGGACTCGAGTTCGAGGCCGCGCACCGCTACCTCTCCATGGCGCTCTGGCTCGAGCGCATCGACCTCCCCGGCTTCGGCGCCTGGCTGCGCGGCCAGTCCGCGGACGAACTCGGCCACGCCCACCGCATCATCGATCATCTCGCCGACCGCGATCTTCTCGTGAAGATTCCCGAGATCCCGGCGCAGCCCACGGAGTGGGAGTCGCCCGAGGCCGCGGTCGCGGCGATCCTGGAAAGCGAGCGGCACGTGACGAAGGCGATCGAGGATCTCTACGATCTCTCCGAGAAGGTCCACGATCGCGCCGCCTCGATCATGCTCCAGTGGTTCATCAACGAGCAGGTCGAGGAGGAGAACGTCGCCCGCGCCCTGCTGGGAAGGCTGAAGCTCGTGGGCGGCGACGGCGTCGGCATGCTGATGATCGATCAGGAACTGGCGAAGGGCACGGTTCCCGGCGCGATGGCGGAACCGGGAGCGGACGGAGACGAATGACCGCGGGAGTCGAATGAAGTCAACGGACCCGGTTCGCCAGAACCCAGCCCCGCGGGCGCCGCGCCGCGGCTACTCCAACTACGTCCTGGGCGTCCTCGTCCTGGTCTACGTCTTCAACTTCATCGACAGGCAGATCCTCTCGATCCTCGCCGAGGACATCCGCAACGACCTCGGCATCGGCGACGCTCAACTCGGCTTCCTCTACGGCACCGCCTTCGCCGTCTTCTACGCCATCTTCGGGATCCCGCTCGGTCGCCTGGCCGACATGTGGACCCGCAAGAGTCTGATATCCGTCGGTCTCGCGGCCTGGAGCCTGATGACCGCGCTGTCCGGGACCGCCCGCGGTTTCGCCTCCCTGGCCGCCTACCGGATCGGCGTCGGCATCGGCGAATCGAGCGCCAGTCCGGCCGCGTTCTCGATGCTCGGAGACTACTTTCCGCCGAGGCTGAGGGCCACGGTGACCGCGCTCTATTCGAGCGGCGTCTACATCGGTTCCGGCATCGGCATCGCGATCGGCGGCGTCATCGTCGATCGGTGGAACGCCGCCTGGAGCGAAGGCGCCGCGCCGTTCGGCCTGGTCGGCTGGCAGGTCGCGTTCTTCGCCGTCGGCCTGCCCGGCCTGCTGATGGCGGTCTGGGTCTGGACCCTGCGCGAGCCGGTTCGCGGCCAGCAGGAAGGCATCGTCACCGCCGACCACCCCGAACCCTTCAGGGAACTCGGAAAGGAGACGGCCGCCGTCCTGCCGCCGTTGACCGTGCTCTCCCTGGCCCGCGCCGGCGGCGGCAGCGCCGTGGCACGCAACCTGCTCGTCGGCGCCGGCTGCGCGGTCGGCGCCTTCCTGCTGATTCAGGTCTTCGGCAACCCCGTGCAGTGGATCGCGCTCGGCATCGGCATCTACGCCTTCCTGTCCTGGGTGCAAGGGCTTCGACTCCGCGACCGGCCGACGTTCGAGCTGATCTACGGCGCACGCTCCATGGTCTACGGAATGATCGGCTTCGGCTGGGTCGGCTTCGTCGGCTACGGCGCCGGCTTCTGGGCGCCGACCTTCTTCCGACGGGTGCACGATGTCAGCGCCACGGAAGCCGGCGTCGTGCTCGGCGCCACGTCCGCCGTCGCCGGCTGGCTCGGCGTCACGGCGGGCGGCGCCTTCTCCGACTGGCTGAAGCAGCGGAACCCCGCGGCCCGAACGCTGACCGGAACGATCGGCTGCCTCGGCGCGATCCCGCTTGGCGCCGCCTTTCTTCTGACCGAAAACGCGACCGCCGCCTACGTTCTCAACTTCTTCTTCACCGTGCTGTCGGCATCCTGGATCGGGTCGGCCGTCGCCCTGGCGAACGACCTCGTGCTGCCCAGGATGCGCGGCACCGCGTCCGCCTTCTACATCCTGACCGTGACCTTCGTCGGCCTCGCGCTCGGCCCCTTCCTGATGGGCTGGATCAGCGGCATCCTGGAAGCCGGAGGCGCCGACTCGGGCCACGCGCTGCGAACGGGCATTCTGTTCGGACTCGGCGCCTACGTCATCGCCATGATGTTCTTCTGGCTTGCCGGCCGAACCGTGGCCGCCGACGAAGACTCGCGGGTCGAACGCGGACGGGCCGCCGGCGAGGTGATCGAGGCAGCGTAACGGGACGGGTCAAGGCGGCGCCTCCTTTCGGATGCAAGGGTGCGCAGCCTTGGCGCTGCGCGGTCGCGCAGGGAATACACCCCGGAAGGCCGACGAGGGCGTCGGCATCCGGCGCGAAGCGCCGGGTTCCGGACCGTGTGTTCGCGCCAGCGACGTCCACGGCGGCCGGGACGGCGTTGTCCGTTCCATGTATGCTCCGCGCCCCTTGTCGATTCGGCGCCGTCGCGATCCGACGGCGGCGCAGTCGCTCGCGCACCTCGGAGCGCCTCCCGCTCATGCACGGACAAGGAGACATGCAGACATGACGATGGACGAAAGACAAGAGACAAGCGAGCGCGCCGACCCGCCGACCTTCGCCGAGATTCGGGAAATCATGGCGGACGCAGGCAGGAAGTACCAGAAAATCGCTTCCATGATGGCCGAGAACGAGGAGCGAGCGCGGAAGAACGAGGAGCGAGTACAAAGGAACGAGGAGCGAGTACAAAGGAACGAGGAGCGAGTACGGAGGAACGAGGAGCGAGCACGGGCCAGGGCGAAGAGGTACGAGGCCAAGGCCAGGAAAGACGCAGCGGCACTCAGAGAGACAGTCGAGGAGACGGCCCGCCAGATGCGAGAAACAGATCGCCAGATGCAGGAGACCGACCGCCGGTTGGACAGGACCGAGAGCTTCTTCACGTCCCAGTGGGGGAAGCTGATGGAGAGCCTGGTCGAAGGCGACCTCGTTCCCTTGCTCAACGGCCGGGGGATCGCCGTCGAGAGCACCCACCAGCGGCGCGAGGGACGACGAAACGGCGAACACTTCGAGTTCGACATCCTCGCCGTGAACCGGCGGGACGTCGTGGTGGTCGAGGTCAAGACGACCTTGCGGTCCGAGGACGTCAAGCACTTTCTCTCCAAGCTGTCGAAGTTCACCGACTGGGCCCGCGAGTACCGAGGCAGGCGCATCCTCGGCGCAGTGGCCTACCTGAAGAGCGACAGCGCCGTGACGACCTACGCCGAACGCCAGGGCCTGTTCGTCATTCGGGCCACCGGCAGCAGCGCCAGCATCGTCAACGCCGAGGACTTCGAGCCCAGATCGTTCGCCTGACCGAGCGGTCGATCGTCCAGTCAGGAAGACCGCCGTCGGTCGGCATGCATGATCGGCCGTCTCTCGACAGCCCGGCGACGTCGACTTCAGTCGGAGGGTTCGGCCACACGACGGTCAACGCTTCCCTCCCGCAGGGCGGCCCTCCAGGCGGCGCCGACATCGACCCGACCGACCGCGTCCTCGAACAGCTCACGCTTGGACTTCAGGATCTCCTGCAAGCGTTCCTCGATCGTGCCTCGGCAACAGAAACGGTAGACATGGACGTCTCGCTTCTGACCGATGCGCACGACTCGATCGCGTGCCTGATCGTTGGCCGATGGGTTCCACCACTGATCAACGAGAAACACATGGTTCGCTTCGACCAGGGTCAACCCTTCGCCTCCCACTCGACTCGACGCCGCCAGAACGAGCACGGCCGGGTCGGTTCGGAACTCGTGAACCGCGCTTTCCCGGTCCATCCGCCCCATCGAGCCGACAAGCCGGCGAACCGCGTTCTCTCCCCACCGCTCGGAGATTCGCCGGACAAGCTCGTGGAGCGGCGCCAGCTGGTACGCGAACACGACCGCCTTCTCTCCCTTCTGCCGGATGCCGGCAAGCCGTTCCATGATCCGGTCGAGCTTGCTGCTCGAACCGCTCGTCTCCGCGATGTCGCAGAGAGCCCGAAGCCTGGTCAGGAGAGCGAGCTCGGCCCCGGCCTGTCGCTCCTTTCGAAAGTGAGCGACCGCCGCATCGTATCGCTCTGCCTGATCGGCATTCAGGTCGACGCACTCCGTCCTGTCGACCACGTTCGGCAGCTCGCCCAACACATCCTGCTTGAGGCGACGCAGGATCCAGGGTTTCGCCTGAGTCCGCAGCGAGGACGGGTGCAGGCGAGAGTCGTCGGGGGCGAAGCGGCCGGGAGCGACCAGCGAGAGCAGCGTCGCCAGGTCTTCCAGGTCGCGCTCGACGGGCGTTCCGGTCAGCGCCCAGAGACAACGGCGCGGCAGACGATCGAACCCGGAGGTCACCCGCGCACCGAAGTTCCGCAAGCGATGCGCCTCGTCGGCGACCAGGACATCGACCGGACTCTCCAGCAGCGGCGCCGGCGGTTCTCGCAACTGCTCGTAGTTCGTGACGATGACGTGCCGACGTCCGACCACGGCCGCCCACGCCTCGCCGCGGATTCCGGCCGGCGGGCAGATGACCGCCGCGCCGAGCTCGGGCGCCCAACGCGCCAATTCCGTCTCCCAGACACCGAGCAGGCTCTTCGGGCACGCCACGAGAACGCTTCGGATCTCGGCTCGGGCGAACAAAAGGCGGATCGCGAAGACCGCCTGCACGGTCTTGCCGAGGCCCATGTCGTCGGCGAGGATGGCGCCGCTCTCCTGACGCTCCGTCAACCACTCGACGCCGGCGCGCTGGAACGGGTACAGGTCATCGAGGCACGGCGGGTCGAGAAGCCACGGCCGCACCAGCTGTCCCGCATCGAACCTCAAGGCGCGATAGCCGGCGGGACTCTCGTGGGACACTCGGGAACTGCCGCTGTAGGGGGCCGACGGCGCCCGAATCGCCACTTCCCTTCCGGCGCGAACGATGCTTGCCAGCTGTGCGTCCAGATCGAGTGCTCATCTGGCGACGCGCTGGAGTCTCTCGTCAGTGTCCGCGAACCGAATCCGCAGGAACCGCTGTCCGGTCTGATCGGCCGGATCGAGGCGGACAGCGAGACGCGGCGTGCGTCCGGTGTCGGCTTCCGGCCGCTCCGCTCCCTCGGCCCGACACCGAAGCCCAGGCGACGGACCGCGCTCCTCCTGCCTACCCAACCTCGCGTGGAGTGGGAGATCTTCGGCCGCCATTGCCACCCGCGGCTCCCGCTCGTGTCGATTTGCCGCGCGATCGCCGCCGCCGGCAGCGCCGGAGTCAGAGTCCTTCGGCGGCAAGGATCCGCTCCCGCGCCCCCATGACCGCCGCCCAAAGCTCGGACAGCTCGTGGGCATCCGCCCTACGCTCCGGGTGGACAATCAGCAAGTCCAGCCAGTCGCGGCGCAACATGTCGACGTCGGCCGCCGCCAGCGCGTCGAGGCAGGCCATCCACCGCAGCAGGCGAGCGGCAACCTCCAGCGCCAGCTTGCGGTCCTCGTTGCGCATTCGCCAGTTCGTTTCGTCGGCATCGTTGGCGACAAGCAGGAGGTAGCGCCAGGGCGCCTCGTGAAGGTCCCAGGGCATGGACGCCAGCGGCCGCAGCGCCGCCGCGAGATCCGGCCTCTGCGCCGTGTTGTCGAGGCCGGCCGCATCGAGCAGGACGCGCACCAGGTCGGCGAACAGCTGTTGGCCGATCGGCCAGAACAGCAGATGATCCCGGTGCACCACGGCGTTCTCGTCGGCCGCCTTGAGGGACAGTTGCCGAAGGCCGTGGCAGCGCATTCGGATGGGTTCCGCGCGGAGGTCAGGAACCGCCTCGAGCACGGCGTCCCAGAGGGCGGCGAGCTCCTCGTACCAGCGGTCGATCCACGCCTCGTCCGGTCTGACCTGCAGAAACGCCTTGGCCTTCTTCACCGGATCCTGCCGACGCGCCGGCGTCATCAGGAACGTCCGGTTCACGTCGTAGAGGGTCTGCAGGCTGATGAAATGGGGCGCCCCCTCCTTCAGGTTCTTGCCCTTCGTCTGCACGCGGAACGACGCCTTCTCCGGTCCCGGCGCCTGGAAGAAGGGATGATCCGTGATCAGCCGCCGCGTCACGATGGCGAAGATGTCGTCCTCGTCCATGATGATGTTCGTGTCGCGGTCCGTGGGCTTCGCGTACCGGTTGAGACTCGAGAACAGGCGTCGATAGTTCCGCAGCCAGACGTCTTCCGCCATCTCCTGGTCCTCCCGGAGGACGACAAGAACGGACACCTGTTCCTGCGCGAACCCCGGCGGCGCCCCGGCCGGATCCGCCAGGAGCTCCTGGATCGCCTTCAGTCGGTGCTGGCCGTCCAGCGCGTAGTACCGGGGATTCTCGACGAAGCTCAGCGTGCCGAACGTGCCCTGAAACGCGCGGGAATGGACGGACGTCGAAAGGACCTCGGGCGTCCAGGTCGGATTGCCGCCGATCGCCGCCACGACCAGGGACGAGAAGAAGCGATGCTCCTGGCTCGACAGATACTGCACGATCTGCTGCTTCACGCGGGACTCGTCGACGACGCGCTGGATGGCCTGGCCCAGCGTCTTGTCCTTGTCCTTCCACAGATCGCTTGCCAGCCGGACCTCCTGGGCCACCTCCTTCATCGTCATCCGCACGAGGTAGTAGTTCCACTTGCCCATTCGAGCCCGCAACCCGGGGTAGATCTGCATGTTCCAGCGCCCTCCTTGCCGCCACTCTCGACGAGTGGCCGTTCAGTCCTCTGCCTTCATCCCGCAGACTGCGCGGTCCGCTCCAGCTCGCGTTCGAAGCGACGCCTCTGGCGGCCCGCCAGTTTCTCGGCTTCCGCATTGACCGCATCCGTGAGCGCCTTGCCGCCCTGTGGGTATGTGTCTTTCAACCGGACCCGGACTTCCTTCCGGTAGCCTCGGACGGCTCTTCAGGGTTTGGTGTGGAACGCGAGTGAATCGGGGTAGAGGTTGAGGCCGCCGAGATGGAAATAGATGGCTGTCCGGTACCGGTCTCGATTTCGATAGCCGCGTGCGGTCTTCTTGATCGACTGGATGACGGAGTTGATGCCTTCGAGTCTGGCGTTGGTGACTCCTCGCTCGATGGCGTTCAGCACTCCCTCGAGGTGAGTCTTCACCATCCGCGCCACGCGTTTCATCGGCTCGAGGCGGCTGCGGATCGCCCACGAGTACCAGCCGTTGAAGATCGCGCGCGCCTCTTCCCGGTTCCTGGTCTCCCACATCATCATCGCCACTTCCTTGAGGTGCCAGCAGCGAGCCGTCTTCGACGTGCCGGAGATCAACTCCTCGAAGCGGAGCCGGAGGTGCTTCGGCACGTGATCCGGGTGGTACAGCCACAGGTAGCGACTCGAAACCAGGCTGTCGTCGCTCGCCGCTTGCAGCAGCCGGTGCTCCTGCCGGCGTACCTTGTCCACGGCGCTGCCGAGGTGCGCCGCCACGTGGAACTTGTCGAACGCGATCTTCCGGCGGCCATCCGGGAGGCCCGAAGCCGTTGCCGAGATGTACGCCGGCCACATGTCCATCGCCACCGTCTCGATCCGCGACCGCGCGGACCACGACAACGACGAGTAATACGAAGCCAGCGCCTCCTTGCCCCGACCGTCCGCCACGTGGTGCACCCGAGGAGCCTCGCCTTCGATGTCCGCCACCACCGTCAAGTACTCGTGGCGCTTCTGAAACGACGTCTCGTCCACGCCGAGAACCCGAGACGCCGGAACCGCACCGCGACGAGCAAGACCACGCTGCACCGCACGCTCCCGCACGCCCGACACCTGGTCCCAGCTCAGGTCCAGCAACCTCGCCACGGCCGAGATCGACGCCTCCTTCAACCAGTCGATCACCAGTGCCTCGAACAACGCCGTGAAACGAGAACCACGATCCGACCACGGCACCGAGATTGTCCGCACTCCGTGCTCCGGGCAGCGCACCCGAGGAACGTCCGCCGTCAGGATCGTCCGGTACTGACACGTCGGAAGGTGACGCCAGCGGCGACGACGAGTGTCATGACGGCTCGCCGCATGCCCGCACTCAGGACAGCACAGCGACTCCCCGCCGCCAAGAACCGCGAGCACCTCCACCTCGCCTGCGTCGAGCCGAAGCTGAACGTCCGTCACCTCCCAAGGAGAGCTGATTCCGAGAATCTGACCGTACAAGTCTGTGTCACGCATGGCACCAGACTACCCCGAAATCCACCATCAACCCTGAAGAGCCCCTCGGACAAGGGTCTTCTCCAGGGCATTGCTGTCCCACTAACCTCGGGGTATGGCGAGTTGAAGTTGAACGTTTTCTGAGCCCGGCGGTTCTCGTTGGGGCTGTAACAGGTCATTGAGTGTCCGCCGTTCAAACAGATTGAGGTGAAGCAGGCGCAGGATCTCTCTGAGGCTCCACTTGAGACGATTGGCGAACTTCAGGTAGGCAAGCATCAGGTGGACGCACATGGCGATCCAGATCTGCGTCAGCACGGCGTTGCGGGACGTGCCGAGAAAGCTCTTGATGCGCAGGTTCTGCTTGATCCACTTGAAGAAGAGCTCGACCTCCCAACGCGCCTTGTAGATGTCCGCTATGGTCCTTGGCGCGAGCTGAAAGTTGTTGGTGAGGAACACGTAGTGTTTGCCGGTCTCGGCGTCCCGGTAGCCGACCCGCCGGAGGGGAATCGGACAGTCCTTCTGTCCCTTCCTGGTCGTCAGTTCAATCGTCTGGTCCGAAGTCACGCCGCGACCGGAAGCGTACGTGCGACGCTCACGGACCGCGTACTTCACCCTCCGCTTGAGCCGGGTGACTAGATAAACCCCTTGTGCATCAAGGGGGGGATGTCCCGCCGGCTGTTGAACTTTGGGAGTAGGGTGGCGGCTCACCCGGCCCGGTGAGCGGGCCGGTTCCAGCGAAAGAAAGGAGACGCCACCCATGGCGAATCATGGCAGTCGGGAAGGGAATCGGCAAGAGAGAAGGAGCAGCTCGTCGTCGGGGTCGGGGCTTGGTCTGTTGGAGGCATCGTCCTCGTTGTTCGACGGTCTGTCGAGCTTTCAGGATCTGTGCGTTGAGACAGGCCGTTCTGCCTTGGCGCAGTTGATGGAGAAGGAGCGGGAGTTGCGGTGCGGGGCGAAGGGTCGTCACCAGGATGCTCGTTCGGTGTGGCGCGCGGGCAGCGCTCCGAGTCAGGTGACGCTGGGCGGCGCCCGGATGGAGATTCAGCGTCTGCGGATACGGGGTCCGGAGGGCGAGGTGCGTCTCGAGTCGTTCGAGTGGGCGTCGTCTCGCGACGCGATGGACCGTCACACGATGGAAGCGATCGCTTCGGGCGTGTCGACGCGGAACTACCGGCGGTCGCTGGACACGGCGGCAGCGGGTTCGGACCGTCGTTCGGCTTCCAGGAGTTCGGTGTCTCGTCGCTTCAAGGCGCTGTCGATGCGGCAGATGGAGAAGTTCCTGTCGTCGTCGCTGGAAGACGAGGACATCCGCGTGTTGTGCGTGGACGCGAAGTACATCGGTGGCCACTGCATTCTGATCGCCTTGGGCGTTTCGTCGTCCGGTCACAAGCGGGTTCTTGGCCTTCGCGAGGGTTCGACGGAGAACACGGCGGTGGTCCGCGCTCTTCTCGCCGACCTGGTGGAGCGGGGCCTTTCGACGGCGAAGCCGTTGCTGTTCGTCATCGACGGCAGCAAGGCCCTGCGCCGCGCGATCAGGGAGGTCTTCGGCGACGCCGCGACGGTGCAGCGCTGCCAGGTCCACAAGGCCCGGAACGTCGAGGAACACCTGCCCGAAGAGAAGCGAGCCTCGATTCGCCGGGCGCTCCGCAAGGCCTGGGACAGCAAATCCGCCAAGACGGCCTTGAGGCGTCTGCGGCAGCTCGCCAGTCATCTCGAGCGGGAGCACCCCGGCGCAGCGGCCTCCCTACGGGAAGGCATGGAGGAGACCGTCACCGTGCTCGAACTCGGCCTCGCCGGAGCTCTCCAGAAGACCATGCGCAGCACCAATCCGATCGAGAGCCTCAACAGCTCCGTCGGGCGCTACACCCGCAACGTCAAGCGCTGGCGGGGCGGCGCCATGATCCAGCGCTGGGTCGCCGCAGCCCTCGTCGATGCGCAATCACGCTTCCACCGCGTCAGAGGCTACCGAGACATGCCAGAACTCATCCGTGCTCTCGAACGACGAGCACGTCACGTTGACCACCAAACCAAGGCCGCTTAACATTCTTCAACACACACGAGCCGCCATCCGAAGTTCAACAGAAAACGGGACAATCCCATCAAGGGATTTCAGCCAGCTGAAGTTCTGGTACAACCGGTCTGCGGCGACGATGCTCCCCGGCTGCAGCCGCAGAGTCCGGGCGATCGCAATGTCCGACGCCTTCCCCTTCCCCTTCCCGTCCGTCACCCTCACGAACGTCGGCAGATGGCCGGCATGGTCAAGACCGACGTGGACCTTGATCGCCCCCTTGCTCTTGCTGTACCTGGCCCACGAGAACAGCCCGAGGCACAGGTCGATGTGCGTCGCGTCCAGAGAGACGAGCCGGTTCCTGAAGCGAAACCTGTGGCCGGGCGCCATGCCGCGACAGCGGCCCAGAAGGCGCTCGAACTGCAACTCGAAGAGCTTGGGAGAACGGTCCTGGTTGACGCGGGCAAGCGAGCTTCGAGCGACTCGTCCGATTCCGAGATGGTAGAGCTTGCGTCTCTGGGCATCCAGATTCGACACCACGTCCCGCAAGCTGCACCGCCCCGACAACTGCACCATCGCCATCGCCGCGAACTGACTCCACCGGCTCATGGATCGGAGCTTTCTCCCCGTGTCAAGCGTCCGCGCGTCTCTCTCGAACTCATGTCTCGACACCATCCTGAGCAGCTGTCCCAACACCGTGCTACGATGCGACATGGGCTTGAATCCTCCTTGTAGTCATTGGGGTTTCGACGACAACCAATGATACAGCAAGAGACGGATTCAAGCCCGTTTCTCAACTCGGTCAACGGGACAGCAATGGAGGGGGACACACTCGAGGTCCTCGTTACGCTTGTCGAGGCCTACGAAACCAGGCACTGGCCGGTGGAGGCGCCGGATCCGGTTTCGCTGATCGAGCATGTGATGGAAGCTCGCGGTTATCGTCAGAATGATCTGGCCGCAGTGATCGGCTCGCAGCCCCGCGCCTCGGATGTTCTCAACCGTCGCTGTCCGCTGACGCTGCGGATGATCCGCGCCCTGTCTCGCGAATGGCAGTTGCCGACCGACGCGCTCGTCCGGGAGTACGAGCTCGCGAGCACGACGGCATAGCCTTTCATCGGACCAACAATGCCGCACTGGGCGCGCCGGCGCCCTCGTCGGCCTTCCGGGTTGCCCGAGGGAAGCGCGTCGCTCCGGTCAGGCGCCGGGCGCGGACCACAGGATCTCGATGAGCGCGCCGACGACCAGCAGCAAGGGGAGAATCCCCGCGAGCAGGACCGCCTTCGATGCCTTGATCCCCTGGAGTGCGTTCAGACCCACCGCGAACAGACCCGCGCTTCCGAAGATGACCAGGATGTCGCCGGCAACGGGCACCGCGCTGAGCAGAAAGGCGCTTGCCGCGTAGGAGGCGGCCACCCAGGTGCCGCGAAAGCCTCGTGGTCTTGGCGAGCGGGTGACGATCAGAAGCAGGTGCAGGAATCCGCCGCAGACGAGCGGTACGAGCGGGCTGAAGACGAAGACGAATGGAAGGGACAGCAGCAGGAGTTGCAGGCCGAGAAACGGGAGAATCTGCTCGAGAAAGGGAATCCCCTCCAGGCCGGAGACGGTTGCCGGGTCGTCGAACAGCTCCAATCGGTTGATCAGTGCCCATGTCGGGTCGGGCAGCGTCAACGCGAGGACGACCAGGACCAGCCCCTCCAGAAGGACGCCCAGCGTAACGACCAGTCCGGCGAAGAGAAGCGGCCCCCGCCAACCCGCCTCGACTCGGGTTGCTTCGAAGAACTCGCGCGGAGAGGCGGCCAGCAGCGCCAGCGTGGAGAGCAGGGCGGACACCCTGCCGCGGTCCTTCCGTTCTTCCCACGGATTGACGACCTCGACGCCGCCGTTGACGTTGACGTCCCCGGAACTCATGAGGAGCACCTTACCGGAGAGATTGCGGCGGCGGAGGCCCGGCAGCCGACGGCGCCGACGCCGGGCCGCGCTCAGGCGACGCGGGGCAGCACGTGGTCCGTGAACAGCACGAAGGAGCCGTGACTGAGCGGCGCCAGCAACAGGTAGTCGAGGAACATTTCCTCCTTCAGCCGCGCGATCTCGTCGACGACTTCGTCCGGCGTGCCGTGGATGATGACGCCGTTCAGGTAGCGTTCGATCGCCGACTGTTCCGCCGAGTCGACGAAGATGTCGTCCTGCGCCAGATCGCTGAGCTCGCGGTTCAGCCTGCTCTGGACCCATGCCGGCCTCGTGCCCGCCTTGCGGTGGGAGCCGACCGTCCATTCGGCCCCCTGGCGCGCGATCCGCTCCGCTTCGGCCCTGGTCGGCGCGCAGGCGACGAGGCGGGCCATCGGGATCTCGCGGCCTTCGATGGAATGGCCGTGTCGCTCCAGGACCCGCCGGTAGAGTTCCCGCTTCTCGGCAATCCGGCCGTGTTCCGCGTGCGGGTCGAGCATGATCGAGAACCCGTTCTCCGCGGCCCAGCTCATCGCCTCCGGCGAAGAGGCGGCCAGCCACACCGGCGGATGCGGCTTCTGCGTCGGCTTCGGCAGCACCTCGACGTCCTCGCACCGAAAGTGCTCGCCTTCGTGGGTCAGGCGCTCTTCGGTCCAGGCGCGGATGACGACCTGGACGTGATCGCGGAAGACGCGGTAGCTCTCCTGCGGGTCGACGCCGAAGGCCCGGAACTCGCCCTCCTGGTAGCCGCGGCCGACGCCCCAGTTCACCCGACCGCCGGAGAGCACGTCGAGCAGCGCGACCTCCTCCGCCAGCCGCAGCGGATTGTAGAAGGGCGCGAGCGTCACGCCCGTGCCGATGCGCAGGTTCTTCGTCCTGGCGGCTACGTGGGCGCCCATCAGGTGGATCGACGGGCAGATGCTGAACGAGCTGAAGTGATGCTCCGCCAGCCAGACGGCGTCGTAGCCGTTCCGCTCCATCATCTCGATGCGCTGGAACGCGCGCTGGTAGACCTGATCCAGCGGAATCCGCCGGTCGGGCCAGGAGAAGAACTGGAGGACGCCGACCTTCATGGGCCAAGGATCGTTTCACACGCATGCCGGCCCGTGCGGGAACTCGGAGGTCACGGTTGGCGCCCGGGCCATCCGGCGCGGCCTCGGCCGCTTGCGCCACTGCAGCGCGGGACCCGGCGCCTGTACCATTCCCGCGATGACCGTCACCGGCTTCCGGCAGGTCCTGCATCACATCCGGTCCGTTTCCGAATCCGAGGCGCACAAGGGTCGGCTGTTCGAGCGGCTGATGAAGGTGTACTTCCTGGAGGATCCGCTCTACGGCGATCGGTTCGCGGGCGTCTGGATGTGGTCGGAGTGGGCGTCCTCCCGCGCCGAATTCGACGGCGCGGACATCGGCATCGACCTGGTGGCCGAGGAGCGCGACGGCGGCTGGTGCGCCATCCAATGCAAGTGCCACGCCCCGGGCACGACGATCTCGAAGGCCGCGATCGACTCCTTCATCGCCGCCTCGGCTCGAAATCCGTTCACGGCCCGGATCGTCGTCGACACGGGAGACGAGTGGGGACGGAACGCGGTCAGCGCGATCAAGGATCTCAAGCCGCCCTGCGCCGTGCTGCGGTTCGGAGACCTGGCGAGCAGGCCGTTCGACTGGCCGAACCTGGTCCGGGAACAGCCGGAAGATCTGGCGCCGCGGAGAGAGCCGTTCCAGTTGCGGCCGCATCAGCGGGCGGCGTTCGACGACGTGCTCGCCGGTTTCGCCGAGCATGACCGCGGCAAGCTGGTCATGGCTTGCGGCACGGGAAAGACGTTCACGGCGTTGAGGATCGCCGCGGAGATCGCGGCCGGGGGCGGCCGGGCGCTCTACCTCGTTCCGTCGATCTCGCTGCTCCAGCAGGCGATGCGGGAATGGGCGGAGCAGAAGGCCGTCCCGCATCGCTACTTGGGGATCTGTTCGGACACGCGGGCCGGGAGAACGGATGAGGACGCATCGCTTCACGAGCTCGAGATCCCGGTGACGACCGACGTCGAAGCGATCGCGAGCGCGCTGCGGCGCCGGCGCCCGGACGCGATGACCGTCGTGTTCTGCACCTACCACTCCCTGCCGCTGGTCGAGCGGGCCCAGTCCGCCGGCGCCGCGCCGTTCGACCTGATTCTCTGCGATGAAGCGCATCGCACGACGGGCATCGAACGGCCGGAAGACACGACCTCTCCCTTCGTCCTGGTGCATGACGGGGAGCGGATCCAGGCGGCGAAGCGCCTCTACATGACGGCCACGCCGCGGCTCTACACGGAGGGCGCCAAGCGTAAGGCCGCGAACCACGAGGTCGAGGTCTTCTCGATGGACGACCCGGAACTCTACGGCCCCGAGTTTCACCGGCTTCCGTTCTCGCGTGCGGTGGACCAGGGCTTGCTCTCGGACTACAAGGTCGTCGTGCTCGCGGTGTCCGAGGAGAACGTCACGCCGGCCTTGCAGGCGGCGCTCGCGTCCTCGGGCGGCGAGATCAACGTGACCGACGCGGCGAAGATCGTCGGTTGCTGGCGGGCTCTCTCGAATCCGGAAAACGTCTCGCCCGACGACGGGCCGGTACGACCCCTCACGCGGGCCATCGCCTTCACCAACACGATTCGCGTGTCGAAGAGACTGGCCGGGCACTGGGCGGAGATCGTCGAGCACGCGACGTCCCTGTTGCCGGAAGAAGAACGGGACGAGGCGCTCCGCTGCGAGACCCGCCACGTGGACGGTCAGCACAACGCCCTGAATCGGAAGGCCAGGATCGAGTGGCTGAAGGGAGACGCCGACGGCGCCGCCCGCATCCTCTCGAACGCGCGTTGTCTGTCCGAAGGGATCGACGTGCCCGCGCTGGACGCGGTGCTGTTCATGAGTCCGCGGAACTCCCATGTCGACATCGTGCAGGCCGTGGGCCGGGCCATGCGCAAGGCGGCCGGCAAGACCTACGGCTACATCGTGCTGCCGGTCGCCGTTCCGGCGGGCGTTGATCCCGCGAACGCTCTCGACGACAACGAGCGCTTCGCGGCGGTGTGGAGCGTGCTCAGGGCTCTCAGGTCTCACGACGACCGGTTCGACGCCGAGATCAACAAGATCGACCTGAACGACCGGCCGACGGACCGGATCATCTTCAGCGGCGACTTCGAGCGGAGCGAGTCCGCGCGCGACCTCCCGTTCCCTCCGCTCGATCTGCCGCCGGGAGCGATCTACGCCAGGATCGTGGAGAAGTGCGGCGACCGCAAGTACTGGGAGACCTGGGCGGCGGACGTGGCCGACATCTTCCGGCGGCTGGTCTTCCGTCTGGACGAGCTGCTCGGCGACCCGCGCCACGGGACGCTCCGCGAATGGTTCGACCTGTTCGTCGACGAACTCCAGGTTTCGATCAACGAAACGATCGACCGCGGGACGGCGGTCGAGATGATGGCGCAGCACCTTCTGACCCGTCCCGTGTTCGAAGCGTTGTTCGAGCACTACGACTTCGCGGGAAGGAACCCAGTCGCCAGGGCGCTGGATTCTCTCCGCAAGGATCTGGGCGAGTTCGGCCTGGAAGGCGAAGCCCGCGATCTCGAGCCGTTCTACCGCAGCGTCCGCCTGCGCGCTCAGGGCCTCGACAACAGCGAAGCCCGCCAGCGGGTCCTGATGGAGCTCTACGAGAAGTTCTTCGCGGTCGCGCTCAAGAAAGACGCCGACCGCCTCGGCATCGTCTACACGCCGACGGAAGTCGTCGACTTCATCCTCGACAGCGCGGATTGCGTTCTGCGCGAGGAGTTCGGCCGCGGCCTGTCGGACGAGGGCGTTCACGTGCTCGACCCGTTCACGGGCACGGGGATCTTTCTCGCGCGGCTGCTGCAGTCGCCCGAGCTTGTCCGGGACGCCGATCTCGCCCGGAAGTACCGGAAGGAGCTGCACGCGAACGAGATCGTGCTGCTGGCGTACTACATCGCCGCGGTGCACATCGAGGAGGCGTTCCACGGGCGGCGGGCTGAGCGGGCTGACGTCTCGCGAGATGCTCCCGCTGGCACGGCTCCTGAAGAGAGAGAGAGAGAGAGAGAGAGAGAGAGAGAGAGAGAGAGTACGAACCGTTCGCCGGCATCGTGCTCACGGATACGTTCAACCTGCGGACCGACAGGACAAGCGGTTTTCCGCGCTCCTGGCTGCCTGATAACAGCGAGCGCGTGGAGCGCCAGCAGAACGCGCCGATTCAGGTCGTTGTCGGCAATCCGCCTTGGTCCGCCGGCCAGAGCAGCGCCGCCGACGACAACCCGAACGTCGATTACCCGGAACTGGAGAAGCGGATCGCCGATACCTACGCCGCTCGTTCGACGGCGACAAACAAGAACAGCCTCTACGACACCTACAAGATGGCGATCCGCTGGGCGTCGGACCGGATCGGAGAGCAGGGCGTCATCGCGCTCGTGACGAACGGCTCCTGGATCGACGGCAACGTGGACTCGGGCGTAAGGGCTTGTCTGGCGGAGGAGTTCTCCTCGGTTCACGTCCTGAACTTGCGGGGAAACGCCCGGACTTCCGGCGATCTTCGACGCGCCGAGGGCGACAACGTCTTCGGCCAGGGCTCCCGCGCGCCGGTCGCGATCACCATCCTCGCGCGGAATCCGAACGCCGGGCACGACGGCTGCCGGATCCTCTACCGGGACATCGGGGACGGTCTGACCCGGGAGGACAAGCTGGCCGCTCTGCGCCGGTGGGTCTCGGTCGACGGAGTCGAGGACTGGCGGGAAGTCGCTCCGGACCGGCATCACGACTGGGTCGGTCAGCGCGACCCGGCATTCCGGAGGCTCTTCCCGGTCGGGTCGAAGGATGTGAAGGCGGGGAAGCCGGGCACCGCCGTGTTCCGGCTGTTCAGCAACGGTTTCAAGACGGCCCGCGACGCCTGGATCTACAACTTCTCTCGGGATGCCTGCACGAAGAACGCTAGCGGAATGGTCGAGGACTACGTGGACGCGTCCGTCCTTCGCGACAGGGACCCCGGGATCGGGATCGACGAGGCGGTGCGGAAGCACTCCGCAAACCTCCATTGGGATCGGGAATTGCGGGGCAATCTTCGACGAAAGAAGCCAGCGTTCTTCGACTCGTCGAAGATCCGGCCTGTTCAGTATCGGCCCTTCGTCAAGCAGCACTGCTACGTCGACTACGTCTTCATTCAACAAAAGTACCAGCAAGACAGGATCTTCCCTGGATCGTCCTCCCTCAGTCACCGGCCGCGTGACAGGCCAGTTTCGGTTAGCGTTAGAGGTAGAGGTCCTCAACATGACGAACCTCAACATGACGAAGTCGACGCTGGCACGGTTCTTGATCCGCCCGCTTCTTCAGTCGAATTTGGCGGTCCTTGTGCCCGGCCGCGGCGCGACGAAGCCGTTCAGCGTCCTCGTCACGGACCGCATGCCGGATCTGGAACTCGTCTCGAAGGGTCAGTGCTTTCCCCGCTGGCGCTACGAGCGGAGAATCGCGTCATCTGCGTCCCGGGACGAGGCGCCGGCAAGCCCTTCTCCGTCCTCGTTGCGGACCGCATGCCGGACCTCCACTTCCTCGAGTTCGGCCAGTGCTTCCCGCGTTGGGTCTTCCCGGCGCCGCGGAGCCGTCTTCCACGAGGGCGAGCTGTTCCGCACGGAGCTCGAGCCGGTCGACAACATCACCGACGAAGCGCTCGACCGGTTTCGCCGGCAATACCCGGACGACGAGGTGACGAAGGACGGAATCTTCGATTACGTCTACGGCGTTCTTCATGCGCCGGCCTGGCGGGAGCGGTTTCGCAACGATCTGCGGAAGGACCTGCCGCGCATACCCTTCGCGGCCGACTTCCGGTCCTTTGCCGGCGCCGGCCGCGAACTGACGGCGCTTCACCTGGGCTACGAGACCTGCCAGCAGTATCCGCTGGAACTGCGCTTCGCCGGAGAGGGCGAGCCGCGTTCCGAGCACTTCCGGCTCGGAACCAGGGCGATGAAGCTGGAAGACGGCGGCGCCGCTCTGCGCGTCAACGAGCACGTCCGTCTCGTGGGCATTCCCGCCAAGGCGCACCGGTACGAAGTGAACGGCCGGACGCCTCTCGGCTGGTTCATCGACCGCTACAAGGTCACGCGCGACAGGCGCAGCGGCATCGTGAACGACCCGAACGGCTGGTTCGAGGAGCCGCGGGACCTGATCGCCGCGATCCGCCGGATCGTCCACGTGAGCGTCGAGACGGTCCGGATCGTTGAGGGCCTTCCGACGCTCGAACCGTGATCCGGGTCTCTCCGTCCGGTCAGCGCATCTGCCGGAAGAACTGCGCGGCGCAATCCGGGTCGATCAGGAGTACGTCCACCATTTTGTCGACGTAGGCGAATCGGACATCCGCATCCTCGTTCCGGCCCGGTCCCTTGGGCAGATTCCGAAACTTGCGCCCGTTCCAGGTCACCCACCACCGGTGTTCCTTGAGGACCCGCTCGTGTCCCGGCGCGCAACGGTTCAGCATCCGCCAGATCGCCTTCAGGCGGACGAACCCCTTGGTTGCCGTTTCGATGCGGTCGCGGCCCGCGGGTCAGGCGGCGATGGCGGTCGGCGCCAGACGCTGTGCGGGTGCGTTCGCGTGGACGGACGGCCTCTCGACCTGCTCGACGAAAACTCCAAAGTCGGGGTTCGACGTCTCGGCACGGAGTTCGAGGTCGTTCCTCATCTCGCCCTGGCGGACCCGCTCGCGCGCGGTCTCCCACTTCGCCCTGCACTGGGGAGCGTCCGTCTCGAAGAAGTTGTCCGCCTCCCGGCGGAACTCCTCGACCGTTGCGGCGTCGGTCGCGATATCGATCAGCACGCAGCGCAGCGACTCGACCATTCACTGGTAGGCCTCGTTCAAGGTGGCGCCGAAGCCGAGGAGGCTCCCCGGATTCACCCCGCTCAGCACGAACTCGCCATCGTCCTCGGCCCGGGTCGCCAGGACGCGGCCGCGGACGAGCACCGAAACGACGTAGCCGTCGCCGAAGATCGGCCCGCTACTCTCGAAGAACAGCGGATACTCCTTCATCGTCGAGTCCTCCATGAGCCTTGGGACGAACCGTGGCCGATGCGCGCCGCGAGTGAAGGGGCTGCGCGTCAGTCGGGCGAACTCTGCATCCTGTAGCGCTGTCGCCCGCTGGTCAAGCCTGGCAGCCCGTCGTGGAAGTCGTGCCGCATTCGAGCGGCCAACCATCCCGCCCGGCATCGTTGCTCCTCGGTCGAAGTTGGCCCGAACTGCTCCGTCGTCGCGCCTTGCCGGAGGGGCGCCTGGCCGCTCTCGGCGCGACGCGCACTTCCACCACGGCTGCTGGACCGACGTCCGAGTCGCCGACCATCGCCGACTCGCGAGCTATAGTCTCGTCTCGTGAGCGCTCCGGTCTCTGACGATCGCGGCGAGAGCGGGAGCCCGCACGTGGAGTTCCTGGGCGTCGACAAGAGCTACGACGGCCGGAACCTGGTCGTGCGGGGGCTCGATCTCGCGGTGGAGCGGGGCGAGTTCCTGACCCTGCTCGGGCCGTCAGGCTCCGGCAAGACGACCTGCCTGATGATGCTCGCGGGCTTCGAGGCGCCGACCGCGGGAACGATCCGGATAGCAGGCCGGCCGATCCAGGATCGGCCGCCGCACCGGCGCGGGATCGGCATGGTCTTCCAGAACTACGCCCTGTTCCCCCACATGACGGTGGGCGGCAACCTGGCGTTCCCGCTCGAGGTCCGCGGCGTCGAGGCGGCCCAGCGCCGGGAACGGGTCAGGCGGGCGCTCAGCCTGGTGCAACTGGAGGGCCTCGAGGACCGGAGGCCGGCGCAGCTCTCGGGCGGCCAGCAGCAGCGGGTGGCGATCGCCCGCGCGCTGGTGTTCGAACCGGAGATCGTTCTGATGGACGAACCGCTGGGCGCTCTCGACCGTCGGCTCCGGGAAGAGATGCAGTACGAGATCCGGCGCATCCATTCGACCCTGGGGGTGACGGTCGTCTACGTGACGCATGACCAGCAGGAGGCGATGACCCTCTCCGACCGGGTGGCGGTGTTCCACAACGGCGTCATCGAGCAGGCGGCGTCGCCGGAAGTCCTGTACGAGGAGCCGGAACGCGCCTTCGTCGCCCGCTTCATCGGCGAGAACAACCGGCTCGACGGCGTCGTGGTCAGCGAGCGGGACGGCGTCTGCGAAGTGGACGTCGGCGGCCAGTCGATCCGGGCGATGAGCCTCGGTCTGTGCCCGCCGGGGGCCCGCACCACGGTCGTCATCCGGCCCGAGCGGGTCGCGGTGGCGCCGCCGGACGGCCGCTACCGGAACGAAGTGGAGACGCGGATCGACGACATGATCTTCCTCGGCGACCATCTCCGCCTGCACATGACGGTCGGCGGCGCCTCCGACTTCATCGCCAAGATCCCGAACGTCGCGGGTCACGGCGCCGTGCTGCCGGGCGACACGGTGCGCATCGGCTGGGCGGCGCTCGACTGCCGGGCTCTGGCGCCCGAGACGCTGGCGGAAGGCGAAGAAGAGTGGTGAGAGCGGTCGCCGTCGCGGTCGCCGCGATGCTGGCCGGCTGCGCGCCTCGGGCGGGAGACGGCCCGGCGCCCGGTTCTCCGGGTCCGCGGGCGAACGAAGGGGCGATCACGGTCGTTTCCTTCGGCGGCTCGTACGCCCGCGCCTGCGTTCTGGGCTACCACGAGTCCTTCACCGCCGAAACCGGCATCCAGGTCAACCTGGAGGACTACAACGGCGGCCTCGCGCAGATCCGCGCTCAGGTCGAGGCCGGCGCCGTCCACTGGGATGTAGTGGACTTGGGGGTTGCCGATGCCGTCACCGGTTGCGACGAGGGCATCCTGGAACTGATCGACCCCGATCTGCTGCCGCCCGGTCCGAACGGCGAGGCGGCCGCCGACGACTTCCTGCCCGAGACGAACACGGAGTGCGGCGTGGGCACGCTGCTCTACTCCACGATCTACGCCTACAACCCGAAGACCCTTCCGGGTCCCGCGCCGACGACGCTCGCCGACTTCTTCGACCTCGAGCGCTTCCCCGGACGCCGGGGCATGCAGCGGAAGCCGGAGGCGAACCTGGAGTTCGCTCTGATGGCCGACGGCGTGCCGAAGGAACGGATCTACGAGTTGCTCGGCACGGCGGAGGGGCTCGACCGCGCGTTCCGGAAGCTCGACGCGATCAAGGCGGACGTGGTGTGGTGGGAGGCGGGCGCGCAGCCGCCCCAGCTTCTCGCCGACGGCGAGGTCATCATGAGCACGGCCTGGAACGGACGGATCTTCAACGCCCAGGTGCTGGAGAATCAGCCCTTCGTCATCGTCTGGGACGGCCAGGTCATGGACCGGGGCCAACTCGTGGTCGTGGCCGGCGCCCCCCGTCTCGAGAATGCCTTGCGCTTCATGCGGCACGCTGCCCGCGCCGAGTCGATGGCCGGCGTCGGCAAGTACATCGCCTACAGCCCGGCGCGCCGGTCCGGTCAGGCGCTGATCGACCGTCACGCCGAGACGGGCACGGACATGTGGCCGCACATGCCGACCAACCCCGCGAACATGACGAACTTCCTGATGAGCGACTGGGAGTGGTGGGCGGACCACAGGGACGAGATGGAGGAGCGCTTCGCCGCCTGGCTGGCGCGCTGAGGATCGGGGGCCGAGCCGTGACGTCCCGGACATCCCCAGGCGTCGCCCGGGGCGTTTCCCGGCCGCATCGGCGCCGGGCCCTCGGGCCCCGGCTGCGGGCGGCGGGACTCGCCCTGCCGCTGGTCGCGTTCGTTGCCGTGACGTTCCTCGGCCCGATGCTCAGCCTCTTGACGAAGAGCTTCCACGATCCCGAAGTCGCCGACGCGCTGCCCGGAACGATGGCCGCGCTGCGCGGCTGGGACGGTCGAGGCACGCCGCCCGACGAGGCGTTCGCGGCCGTCGCCGCCGAGTTCGTCGCCGCGCGCGAAACGCGCACTCTCGGACGAACGGCGAACCGCGTGAACCGGGTCGAGAGCGGCATGCGCAGCGTGATCATGGGCAGTTCGCGGGAGATGGTCGAGGCCCGGGCCGCCGCCGAAGCGGTCGGCGCGGCGACGGACGGCGCCTTCTGGCGCCGGACGATGATCGCCATCGATTCCCGCTGGGGCGGCCCGGCGCCGTGGCGGGCGCTTCAGGCCGCCGGCCAGCGGTTCACCGCCCGCCACTACCTCAAGGCTCTCGACTTCGAACGCGGTCCCGACGGCGGCTACGTCCGGGCGCCGGAGGCGTGGCGCATCTACGTGCCGCTGTTTTCGCGGACGTTTCTGGTCAGCCTGGGCGTCACCCTGCTGTGCCTCGCGATCGGCTATCCGGTGGCGCACATGATCGCCAACTCGCCGCCGAAGCGCGCCAACTTCCTGCTGCTGCTCGTTCTGCTGCCGTTCTGGACGTCGCTGCTGGTGCGCACCACGTCCTGGATCGTCCTGCTCCAGAACCAGGGCATCGTGAACGACGTCCTGGCGGCGGTCGGACTGATCGACGACGAAGGCCGCATCGCGATGATCTACAACATGACGGGCACCTTCGTGGCGATGACCCACGTGCTGCTCCCGTTCCTGGTGCTGCCGCTCTTCTCGGTGATGCGGGCCATCCCTCCCGCCTACATGAACGCGGCGGCGTCGCTTGGCGCGACGCCGTTCCAGGCGCTGCGTCGGGTCTACTGGCCCCAGACGCTGCCCGGCGTCGGCGCCGGCTGCCTGCTCACGTTCATCCTGGCGATCGGCTACTACATCACGCCGGCCCTGGTCGGCGGCCAGAGCGGTCAGTTGATCTCGAACATGATCGCCTACCACGTCCAGACCTCACTCAACTGGGGGCTGGCGGCGGCGCTGGCGGCGCTGCTGCTGGGCGGCGTGACCCTGCTCTACGTCGTGTACGACCGCCTGGTCGGCATCGACCGGATCGGTCTCGGCTGATGGCCGACACGGCGCTCAGCCCCGGCTACCGCGTCGCCCGCTGGGGCTATCTGGCGTTCTGCGTCGCCGCGTTCGTCTTCCTGATCGCGCCGATCCTGGTGCTCGTGCCGCTCAGCTTCAACGCGGAGCCGTACTTCACCTTCACGGAGGGCATGCTGCGGTTCGACCCGGAGGCGTACTCGCTCCGCTGGTACCGCGACGTTTTCGACGGCGACGAGTGGACGCGGCCGATCCTGAACAGCCTGATCATCGGCGTCTCGGCCACCGTCGTCGCCACCGTGCTCGGGGCCGCCGCGGCGCTGGGCCTGGCCCACCCGGCGATGCCGGGCCGCAAGATCGTCACGGCGCTGCTCATCTCGCCGATGATCACGCCGGTCATCATCGCCGGCGTCGGCATGTTCTTCTTCTACTCGAACCTCGGCCTGGCGCAGACCCACCTCGGGATCGTTCTCGCGCACGCCGTCTTCGGCGCCCCCTTCGTCGTCATCACGGTGAGCGCAACGCTGGCCGGCTTCGACCCGACCGTCATGCGCGCCGCGGCAAGTCTCGGCGCGAACCCGCTGGTCGCCTTCCGCCGGGTGCAACTGCCGCTCATCCTGCCCGGCGTCATCTCGGGCTCGCTGTTCGCCTTTGCCGCGTCCTTCGACGAGCTCGTCATCGTCCTGTTCATGGGCGGGCTGGAGCAACGCACGCTGCCCCGCCAGATGTGGTCCGGCATCCGCGAGGAGATCAGCCCCACGATCCTGGCCGTCGCCACCTTCCTCATCGTCTTCGCGCTGCTGGCGCTGAGCGCCGTGGAGTGGCTGCGGCGGCGCGGCGCGGCTCGCGAGTTGACGTGAGGGTCCTTCGACTCCTGGTCGACCGAAGCAGAGCGAGCGCGGCCGGTTCTTGTCCGCAGAGCGAGGAACGGCCGTGAAGGGCGCGGCGGCCGGAGCCCCGCAGCTCCCGCCGCCGCTCGTCAGCCAGTCGAAGAAAGACGCGGCGGGCGGACGAGGGAGGGAAGCGACGCCTCTACGAACGCCTCGGCGTAGAGGAGCACTGGCGGTTCGATCCAACGGGGGACTGCCTGGACCCGCTGCTCAAGGGCGTCAGGCCGGCGGCAAGCCGCTGCGAGCCGCTCGCCCCGATCAATTGCGTCGACGGCAGCCTCCGCTGCCGCAGCCTGCTGGGCTTGGAGCTGCGGCTCAAAGGCGGGGATCTCCTCTTCTTCGAGGGACACGCGAAAGGAGCCGCTTGAGCCAAACGGCAAACGCGAATGCCCGACACCGCCTGACGGCGGTCTGGACCGTGAAGGGAGATGCCGGCCTTCAGCTTGGGGCATACTACCGGACGATGGGAAATCGCTCTCGGCCGCGTCGCGCCCAGCTGTCAGTCGGCCTGACGACTCCAGCATTGATCCGCCGGGCGGAATCGGTGGCGGAGGTCGACCGGCTGATGGCGCGGGAGCAGGCGTCGCGGTACACGTACTGGCATCACGCTGCGCTGGCCGGGGCCGCCAACTACCGGATCGAGTCGTTATGCGGTCATGCGCCTGACGAGGAGGACTGGCCGTACGTCATCGTCCCGGCCGGGACGAGAAGGACTTGATCTGATCGGCGACCAACTGCCTGGAGCCTGGCGGGCGGAACCCGCGACAAGCTCATGATCGACCGGCTCACCGTCAAGGGCTTCAAGGGCTTCCGCGACGTGACGGTCCGCCTGGGCGGATTGAACCTGTTCGTCGGCACGAATGCCAGCGGCAAGTCGAACTTCCTGGACGCTCTCCGGGTGCTGCAGGGCATCGGCAACGGCTTCACGGTCAGCGAGATCCTTGACGGCAAGCCGAGGAGCGCGACCAGCGAGGTCTGGGAGGGGATTCGGGGCGGGAGCGCGAAGGCATGCTTCGAGGGGCCCGAGCAGCCTGACGCCTTCGCGATCACCGCCGCCGGCCGACTGCCGGTCGGCAAGACGACCAGAAGGTGGCAGTACTCGGTGACCCTCTCGCCGGGCCGCGGCCATGTGGCGGAGGAGCATCTGTCGTACGCAGGCCATCCCGTCTACGACTCCCGGTTCGCCGACAAGGACGGCGCGGGGAGCCCGGTTCTCAAGGTCGAGTATCAGCGTGGGGGACGCGGTCGGCCGCCGCACCTTCCATTCGAGCGATCGCGTCCCGTTCTGCGGCAGTTCGAAGGGGCGAACCGGGTCGAGCCGCGGCATCGGGAAGAGACCGCGCGCGTGGCGGACTGGTTGGCCGACATGCAGAGGATCGATCCGGTCCCGACCGTCTTGAGAAGCTACTCGCGGGCTCGTCAGGTCACCCGGATGGGGGAACACGGCGAGAACTTCGGAGCCTTGGTCAAGGGCATCTGCGCCGACCCGGATGCCGAGGCCGGATACCTCGACTGGCTGCGCGAATTGCGGCCGGCGGAGGTGGACGGCGTGGCGACCCTGCCGGGAGCGATGGGCGAGCCGCTCTTCATGTTGCGCGAGGGAGCACGGGAGTTTCCCGCGCCCGTGTTGAGCGACGGGACGCTTCGGTTCGCGGCAATCGCCGCAGCCTTCTTTCAGCCCGACATGCCGCGGATCATGACGATCGAGGAGATCGAGAACGGCATTCACGCGAGCCGAACGCGCCTGGCGCTGGAACTCCTGCGCGCCCACGCCGAGACCGGTTCGACACAGATCCTGGCGACGACTCATTCGCCGGCCGTACTCGCGTGGCTGGAACAGTCGGAGTACGCCACGACCCACGTCTGTCGGCGTGATCAGGATACGGGTGAAGCGACGATCGCGCGGCTCCTCGACGTACCGGGTTTCTCAGAAACTGCAAAGTCCCATTCGCTCGGCGACCTGCTCACGGAAGGCTGGCTGGAGGCTGCCTGGTGAGCTTCCGGGTTCTGGTCATCCCGGAAGATCCCACGCTGAACGGCTACATTCTGAAACCGCTGACAGAGATGGTCCTTGCGGAAGCCGGCAGACCGGCCGCCAAGGTGACGGTGCTGTCGAACCCTCGAGTTCGCGGCTACGACGAAGCGGTGAGGGTCATCCGGAGCGGACTCTCCAACCGATATCGCTTCATGGATCTGTGGTTGTTCTTTCCCGATGCGGACAGGGCCAGCGACGAGGCGATGCGCAGCCTCGAACGAAGCCTGGAGGACGACGGCGTCACGCTGTTCTGCTGTCCCGCCAGACCCGAAGTCGAAGTCTACGCCTGTGTGGCCTACCGAGAACAATTCACCGAATCCTGGGACGAAGCACGTTCAGAGCCGCGGTTCAAGGAGACTGTGTTCAAGCCGCTGCTGCAGGCGTGTGGCGACCCCCGGCGGCCGGGTGGCGGCAGAGGCGCCATGACCGAGAAGTCGGTGGCTCAGCGGCGTCTGTTCTTCCAGCTTTGCCCCGAGATCGCCGAGCTGCGGCGTCGAATCGCGGAGCTCGTCGAGGGCTGAACCCTGACGCTCCAGGGCTCGCTCTCAGGCCGCGAGCCGCCGAAAACTCGGTGTTCCACCTTTGGAGTTGCCCCGGTTTCGTGGACACCGGGGCGCCGCGGCGCCCGTCGCCGCTGGTCAGCCAGGGAGGTTTTTGTCGATGGTTTGGATGAAGAGTCAGGTCGCCGCCGTCCCGATCGAGTATCCGAGTTCGGACGGCATTCCGATGGGGGAGACGGAACGCCACGCGGTCGTGACAATGGACGCCCGGCAGGCCCTGGGCCACTTCTTCCGGGAGCGGCCGGACGTCTACGTCGGGATCGACATGCTGCTCTACTGGGTGGAGGGCGCCCCGAAGCAGTCGGTCGCGCCGGACGTCTTCGTCGTGTTCGGCGCCCCGAAGCTGCCGCGGCGGGACATGTGGCTGGTGTGGGAGGAAGGCGGCAGGACCCCCGACTTCGTCCTGGAAGTGACGTCGAAGAAGACGCGCCGGGCGGACGAGGGAAGAAAGCGGCGCCTGTACGGGCGCCTCGGCGTGGAGGAGTACTGGCAGTTCGATCCGACGGGGGACTACCTGGACCCGCTGCTCAAGGGCGCCCGGCTGACGGCGGGCCGCTACGAGCCGATCAAGGGCGTCGACGGCACCCTCCACTACCGCAGCCTGCTGGGCCTGGATCCGCGGCTCGAAGGCGGGGAACTCCGCTTCTTCGACCCAACCCGCGACCGGCGCCTGCCGACCTGCGAGGAGGCGTTTGAACGCGCGGAGGCGCTCGAGCGCGAACTGGCGGACCTGAAGGCCCGGCTCGGAAGCTGAGAACCCGCCGGAGCGGGCGACAGCGTCAGCGGGCAGCCGGGCCTTCCGTGCCTCGCGAAAGCTACGAAAGACGCGGGCTCTTCAGGGTTGATGGTGGATTTCGGGGTAGTCTGGTGCCATGCGTGACACAGACTTGTACGGTCAGATTCTCGGAATCAGCTCTCCTTGGGAGGTGACGGACGTTCAGCTTCGGCTCGACGCAGGCGAGGTGGAGGTGCTCGCGGTTCTTGGCGGCGGGGAGTCGCTGTGCTGTCCTGAGTGCGGGCATGCGGCGAGCCGTCATGACACTCGTCGTCGCCGCTGGCGTCACCTTCCGACGTGTCAGTACCGGACGATCCTGACGGCGGACGTTCCTCGGGTGCGCTGCCCGGAGCACGGAGTGCGGACAATCTCGGTGCCGTGGTCGGATCGTGGTTCTCGTTTCACGGCGTTGTTCGAGGCACTGGTGATCGACTGGTTGAAGGAGGCGTCGATCTCGGCCGTGGCGAGGTTGCTGGACCTGAGCTGGGACCAGGTGTCGGGCGTGCGGGAGCGTGCGGTGCAGCGTGGTCTTGCTCGTCGCGGTGCGGTTCCGGCGTCTCGGGTTCTCGGCGTGGACGAGACGTCGTTTCAGAAGCGCCACGAGTACTTGACGGTGGTGGCGGACATCGAAGGCGAGGCTCCTCGGGTGCACCACGTGGCGGACGGTCGGGGCAAGGAGGCGCTGGCTTCGTATTACTCGTCGTTGTCGTGGTCCGCGCGGTCGCGGATCGAGACGGTGGCGATGGACATGTGGCCGGCGTACATCTCGGCAACGGCTTCGGGCCTCCCGGATGGCCGCCGGAAGATCGCGTTCGACAAGTTCCACGTGGCGGCGCACCTCGGCAGCGCCGTGGACAAGGTACGCCGGCAGGAGCACCGGCTGCTGCAAGCGGCGAGCGACGACAGCCTGGTTTCGAGTCGCTACCTGTGGCTGTACCACCCGGATCACGTGCCGAAGCACCTCCGGCTCCGCTTCGAGGAGTTGATCTCCGGCACGTCGAAGACGGCTCGCTGCTGGCACCTCAAGGAAGTGGCGATGATGATGTGGGAGACCAGGAACCGGGAAGAGGCGCGCGCGATCTTCAACGGCTGGTACTCGTGGGCGATCCGCAGCCGCCTCGAGCCGATGAAACGCGTGGCGCGGATGGTGAAGACTCACCTCGAGGGAGTGCTGAACGCCATCGAGCGAGGAGTCACCAACGCCAGACTCGAAGGCATCAACTCCGTCATCCAGTCGATCAAGAAGACCGCACGCGGCTATCAAAATCGAGACCGGTACCGGACAGCCATCTATTTCCATCTCGGCGGCCTCAACCTCTACCCCGATTCACTCGCGTTCCACACCAAACCCTGAAGAGCCAAGACGCGAAGCCTCGCCGCCATTGTAGCCAGCCGAGGTGGCCATGAGAGCCAGAGATTCGTGCGCCGGAGCGGGTCGGCGCGGGTCGAGGTGGCGCTACGACTTCTTCTCGTTCTTCTCGCGCGGAAGCTGCGGGATGTACTTCCGGGCGCGTTCCGCGTCGATTGCCAGCACGTCGACGAGTTGCTCCACGTGCCCTGTCCAGACCTCGAACGGCTGGTGGCGTCCGGGGCCCTTCGGAAGCCAGGGGAAGGCCCTGCCCTTGAACGTCACTCGCCAGTGGTGGGTTCGGAGCGTTCGCTCGTGGCCCGGAGCGCAACGGTCCAGCATTTTCCAGACGCGGGAGACGCGAACGGTTCCCTTGGTGCTCAGCCCGAAACCACCAGTTGGTCAGGCCGCAAGGGCCGCGGGCGCCGCTTCCTGAGGCGCGGCGTTGGCTGCCGCCGTGACTTCCTCCAGAAGTTCGATGTCGATGCCGACGGCGGGATCGTCGCGTTCGATGCGCAGGCCGAGTTCGGTGTCGATTTCCCCTCGTCTTGCCTTGGCGCGGGCGGCTTCCCACCTGGCTTCCGTCCTGGCGCCGGTGGCGCCGAACATGGTGCGCGCTTCGTGCCGAAAGTCGTCGAAGGCGCCGCCTTCGGCGGCGATGTCGACGAGCACGAGGCGCAGCTCCTCGATGAACTTCGCGTAGGCCTCGTTAAGCGTCGAACCGAAGACGGCCGCGCCGCCGGGGTTGACGCCGTAGAGGTCGAATCCGGTTGGGGTCCTGACCGCGAGCATCCGACCCCGCATGCGTGCCAGAGTCGTGTAGCCCTCGCCGAAGACCGGCCCGCCGGTCTCGAAGTACAGGGCGTACTCGGTCATGGTGTCTCCCTTGGTGTCCTGGGCGTTTGACACGCGCTGCGCGTGTCTTCGCCGAATCGGAGAAATTGCGGAGTATAGCGCCTGCTCGGTGAAGGCTCGAGGGCCCTCCGGCTGGCGGCAGGCCGCCATGAGCCGGTCGCGCCGATCAAGGGCGACGACGACAGCCTCCGCTGCCGCAGCCTGCTGACCTGAAGCTGCGGCTTGAGGGCCGGTCAGAGGCGTTGGCCGCCCGTTTGCTGCCGCCGTTACGCCCTTCATGCGTCCGATGTCGGGATCTTCGCGCTCGATGTGCGGGCCGAGATCGGCGCCGACCTCTGGTCGTTGCGCTTTGGCGCGGGGAGGCCGGCCGGACCAAGAGTTTACCTATCGGGTACACTCGTATACCGTGCGTTGCTCATGGAGGTCGCCTTCCGCACGAGGAAGATCAAGCGGCTCTGTGAGTGCAGGGCACAGGCTCAGCGGGTTCTTGGGGAGGCAAGCGCGAAGAAGCTGTGGGCACGGTTGAGCGATCTCGAAGCGGCCGCGTCGGTCGCGGAGCTGTTTGCGGGGCGTCCTCATCCGCTGGTCGGAGATCGGCTGGGGCAGTTCGCCCTGGATCTGTCTGGAGGCAGGCGCTTGGCATTCAGCCCGGATCACGAACCAGTGCCTGTCGGCGCCGACGGGGCGGTCCAACGGGACCAGGTTACGCGCGTGTGCATCGAGTTCATTGGGGACTACCATGACTAGAGCAGAAACGAAGGGCTTTGCGCCGGACTGGGTGTCGCCGCCTGGCGACACGATCCTCGATCTGGTCGAGGAACGCGGTTGGAACCAGGCCGACCTGGCGGATCGGTTGGGATACAGCCGGAAACACGTGAATCAGCTCGTCAGGGGCAAGGCCGCGCTGTCCGAGGACGCCGCACTGCGCCTGCACCGTGTGCTGGGCGGCAGCGTCGGCTTCTGGTTGACTCGCGAGGCGCGCTACCGGGAACGACTGGCGACGGGCCGAGAGGCTGAACTCTACGATGAGTGGGTAGACTGGTTGGACGCGTTGCCCGTATCGGCCATGATGAAGGCTGGCGCGATCACCAGGCGACGCATGGTCGCCTCCGCGAAGGCCCAGATCGTCGGCGAGAGTCTGGCCTTCTTCGGAGTCGCTTCGCCGGAGCGGTGGAGAGCGCGGTGTGCGGCAGCGCAGGGCGCCTTCAGGAAGGGGACTGCGAAGGACTGCGATCGGGCGTCAACCGCGGTCTGGTTGCGCCTGGGTGAACTGCGAGCCGAACGGCTTCGTTTGCCGGCCTATGATCGCGACCACTTCATCCAGGCCTTGAGAGAGATCAGGGAGCTGACTGTCGCGACGCCTGATGTGTTCGAGCCGCGCATGCGCGATCTGCTGCAGGCTGCCGGCGTTGCCTTCGTCCTCGTTCCGGCGGTCCCCAAGGCTGGCGTGAGCGGAGTTGCCCGGTGGTTGAACGGGAATCCCCTGATTCAGCTTTCGCTCTTCGGAAAGACGAACGACCGGTTCTGGTTCTCGTTCTTCCACGAAGCAGCTCACGTCCTCTTGCATGCAGACGATCGGAAGTCGGTGTGGCTGGATGATGTCGGTGGCCGTGCAGATGGGGACGAGGCAGAAGCAGAGGCGGACCGATGGGCAGCGAACCAATTGATCCCGTCGTCCCACGCCGCTGAATTGCGGCAACTTGGCGATCAACGATCGGTCCGGGCTTTCGCTCAGCGCGTCGGCGTCCATCCCGGCATCGTGGTCGGACGGTTGCAGCATGAACGGCTAATGGACTTTGGTCGGATGAACGGGCTGAAGGCTCGATTCGAATTCAGCAAGGAATCGACGGCGGCTTGAGTCGGGTCGTCTGCGTCTGGCCTCGGTACTGGAATTGCCCCGGTTTCGTGGACAGTTCATCCTTGTAGGAAGAGGCGCCCACGATGCCAGGATCAAGACCCCGGTACCCGGCAGAGTACCGGCGCCAGATGGTGGATCTGGTCCGGTCCGGGCGCAGCCCGGACCGCTTGGCCAGCGAGTTCGAGGCTTCAGCGCAGTCGATCCGCAACTGGGTCAGGCAGGCGGACCTCGACGAGGGACGCCGCGGCGACACGGCGGCGGAGCGCTTGGAGTTGCGTAGGCTGCGGCGGGAGGTTCGGCGACTGCGCGAGGAGCGGGCAATCCTGGCAAAAGGTCACGGCCTGGTTCGCTCGGGAGACGGACCGGAAGGGGTCTTCCGGTTCATGAGAGCGTACCGGGCCGAGTTCCGCGTAACGACCATGGCGCGGGTGCTCGGCGTCTCCACGAGCGGCTACTACGCCTGGTTGAATCGACCAGAGTCGGCGAGAGAGAAGGCGGACCGGGTTCTCGCGGAACGGGTGCGGGCGATCCACGAGCGGAGCGGAGGGACCTATGGCGCGCCGAGAATCCGGGCTGAGCTGGCGGACGAGGGATTTCCAGTGAGCCGCAAGCGGGTCGCCAGACTGATGCAAGAGTGCGCTCTGGCGGGCGTCAGCCGCCGCAAGTGACCGACGACGGCCCGCCGTGCGCCGCGGCCGCCGCTTCCCGAAGCGCGGGCGTCGGCTGCCGCCGTCAACCCTTTCGGAAGCGCGATGTCAGCGTCGAGGCCGGGGCTGCAGCTCCTCGATGCGCTCCGGCAGCGACGGAATCGCGGTCGCGGACAGGACGGTGATGTCGGTCGCCGCCGGGTAGGCCTGTCTGGTCGGGCAGACGACGAACAGGTGGTCGAGATGAAGGGCGCCTCGGCAGAATCTGAATCTCGTCCAGGACGACGAGCCCCCGCAGTTCGCCCAGAATGAGCTCCGGGTTGGCGAGCTGGCGCGCGTCCGCTTCGGATCCCAGATCGAACCGGGTTGACTCTCGAGTGGACGCGAAGTCTCGCGCCAGGGTCGTCTTGCCGCACTGACGAGGGCCGAGGAGCGAGGTCACGGGCGCCCGCCCGGTGGCGGCGGCGATGCGATCGAGGTAGCGCCGTCGTTCGATCATCGGTCTGGCATTGTAGCCCGGACCGCCTCCTTGGCTCCGGGATGTCAACGACCTGACTCCGAGATCTCTGGCCGGGCGTTCCGAAATGTACGGGTTCGACTCATTGCTGTCCCGTTGACCGAGTTGAGAAACGGGCCTGAATCCGTCTCTTGCTGTATCATTGGTTGTCGTCGGAAACCCCAATGACTACAAGGAGGATTCAGGCCCATGGCGTATCGTAGCACGGTGTTCGGACAGCTGCTCAGGATGGTGTCGAGACATGAGTTCGAGAGAGACGCACGGACACTTGACACGGGGAGAAAGCTCCGATCCATGAGCCGGTGGAGTCAGTTCGCGGCGATGGCGATGGTTCAGTTGTCGGGGCGGTGCAGTTTGCGGGACGTGGTGTCGAATCTGGATGCCCAGAGACGCAAGCTCTACCATCTCGGAATCGGACGAGTCGCTCGAAGCTCGCTTGCCCGCGTCAACCAAAACCGGTCTCCCAAGCTCTTCGAGTTGCAGTTCGAGCGCCTTCTGGGTCGCTGCCGCGGCATGGCGCCCGGCCACAGGTTTCGCTTCAGGAACCGGCTCGTGTCTCTGGACGCGACGCACATCGACCTGTGCCTCGGGCTGTTCTCGTGGGCCAAGTTCAGCAAGAGCAAGGGGGCGATCAAGGTCCACGTCGGTCTCGACCATGCCGGCCATCTGCCGTCGTTCGTGAGGGTGACGGACGGGAAGGGGAAGGGGAAGACGTCGGACATTGCGATCGCCCGGACTCTGCGGCTGCAGCCGGGGAGCATCGTCGCCGCAGACCGGTTGTACCAGAACTTCAGCTGGCTGAAATCCCTTGATGCACAAGGGGTTTTTCTGGTCACCCGGCTCAAGCGGAGGGTGAAGTACGCGGTCCGTGAGCGTCGTGCGTACGCTTCCGGTCGCGGCGTGACTTCGGACCAGACGATTGAACTGACGACCAGGAAGGGCCAGAAGGACTGTCCGATTCCCCTGCGGCGGGTCGGCTACCGGGACGCCGAGACCGGCAAACACTACGTGTTCCTCACCAACAACTTTCAGCTCGCGCCAAGGACCATCGCGGACATCTACAAGGCGCGTTGGGAGGTCGAGCTCTTCTTCAAGTGGATCAAGCAGAACCTGCGCATCAAGAGCTTTCTCGGCACGTCCCGCAACGCCGTGCTGACGCAGATCTGGATCGCCATGTGCGTTCACCTGATGCTTGCCTACCTGAAGTTCGCCAATCGTCTCAAGTGGAGCCTCAGCGAGATCCTGCGCCTGCTTCACCTCAATCTGTTTGAACGACGGACACTCAATGACCTGTTACAGCCCCAACGAGAACCGCCGGGACCAGAAAACGCTCAACTTCAACTCGCCATACCACGAAGTTAGTGGGACAGCAATGGGTTCGACTCGACCCGCTTCGTGCTACGCTCCGTCGTCGATTAGCCGCATGCGGCGAACCCCGTGTCGGGTCGGGTCGCCGCTGAATACAACAGTCCCGACCAACCGGCTTGGGGTAGCTCCCCGGGCTTGGGACGAATAGGCGGTACCTTTTCGCGCTCGTCGCGTGTGGCTATATCACCGGCCCGACTCCAATGCGGGAGTCGCGCATACATGGGAGTGATATAGCCATGAGCATCAGCAGGCGTGCCAGGAACGCCCTACTTGCCGCGTCGTTCTTCCTTCTGGCGTCGGCAGCCCCCTCCGCACTGGCGCAGCCTGACTCCAGGTATCGTTCCTTCACGGGTCCGTGCTCGCCGAACGCCGCCTGCCTGCAGCACGATTGGTTCGAAGTAGGCGTCCGGTTCCATGACCCGAGAACGGCGACGTGGAAGGACGCGGGATACTCGCCCGTGGATGTCGGTCACGAATCCGTGCTGGTTCACTTCTTTTCCGCCACCAACCTCGAGATGCTCGTCAAGGTTCTGGACGGGCAGTCTCTGAACAACCGTTTCTGGGTCTTCGCGGCCGCGGCGACGGACCTGGGATTCCAGCTGAAGGTGAGAGACACGCGAACGGGATGGACCCATTGCTGTCCCACTAACTTCGTGGTATGGCGAGTTGAAGTTGAGCGTTTTCTGGTCCCGGCGGTTCTCGTTGGGGCTGTAACAGGTCATTGAGTGTCCGTCGTTCAAACAGATTGAGGTGAAGCAAGCGCAGGATCTCGCTGAGGCTCCACTTGAGACGATTGGCGAACTTCAGGTAGGCAAGCATCAGGTGAACGCACATGGCGATCCAGATCTGCGTCAGCACGGCGTTGCGGGACGTGCCGAGAAAGCTCTTGATGCGCAGGTTCTGCTTGATCCACTTGAAGAAGAGCTCGACCTCCCAACGCGCCTTGTAGATGTCCGCGATGGTCCTTGGCGCGAGCTGAAAGTTGTTGGTGAGGAACACGTAGTGTTTGCCGGTCTCGGCGTCCCGGTAGCCGACCCGCCGCAGGGGAATCGGACAGTCCTTCTGGCCCTTCCTGGTCGTCAGTTCAATCGTCTGGTCCGAAGTCACGCCGCGACCGGAAGCGTACGCACGACGCTCACGGACCGCGTACTTCACCCTCCGCTTGAGCCGGGTGACCAGAAAAACCCCTTGTGCATCAAGGGATTTCAGCCAGCTGAAGTTCTGGTACAACCGGTCTGCGGCGACGATGCTCCCCGGCTGCAGCCGCAGAGTCCGGGCGATCGCAATGTCCGACGTCTTCCCCTTCCCCTTCCCGTCCGTCACCCTCACGAACGACGGCAGATGGCCGGCATGGTCGAGACCGACGTGGACCTTGATCGCCCCCTTGCTCTTGCTGAACTTGGCCCACGAGAACAGCCCGAGGCACAGGTCGATGTGCGTCGCGTCCAGAGACACGAGCCGGTTCCTGAAGCGAAACCTGTGGCCGGGCGCCATGCCGCGGCAGCGACCCAGAAGGCGCTCGAACTGCAACTCGAAGAGCTTGGGAGACCGGTTCTGGTTGACGCGGGCAAGCGAGCTTCGAGCGACTCGTCCGATTCCGAGATGGTAGAGCTTGCGTCTCTGGGCATCCAGATTCGACACCACGTCCCGCAAACTGCACCGCCCCGACAACTGAACCATCGCCATCGCCGCGAACTGACTCCACCGGCTCATGGATCGGAGCTTTCTCCCCGTGTCAAGTGTCCGTGCGTCTCTCTCGAACTCATGTCTCGACACCATCCTGAGCAGCTGTCCGAACACCGTGCTACGATACGCCATGGGCCTGAATCCTCCTTGTAGTCATTGGGGTTTCCGACGACAACCAATGATACAGCAAGAGACGGATTCAGGCCCGTTTCTCAACTCGGTCAACGGGACAGCAATGGGATGGACCAACGAGTATCACAACGCTCCTGGCGACAAGCCGCTCGCGATTACCGACAACTTCGCCTTCGTGCATGACGGCAGGCAGCCTCCCGCCGGAGGGGATCCGAATGACGGCGATGAAGGAAGCGGTGCCGATTCCGACGATTCCGATGACGGTGATGGGGGGAACGACGGCAGTGACGGAGGCGACGGTAACGACGACGACGGCGGTGATGGAGGAAATGGCGGCAGCGATGGAGGCGACGACGACGATGGCGATGGAGGGGGCGGCGGCAGCGGCGGAGGCGACGGCGGTGATGGAGGGGATGACGGCAGTGACGGAGGCGGAGGCGACGACAACGACGACGGCGATGATGGAGGAAATGACGGGGGCGACGGCGGCGATGACGACGACGGCAACGACGACGGTGATGGAGGAAACGGCGGCAGCGGCGGAGGCGACGACGACGATGGAGGCGATGACCCGGAACCACCGGTCACCTTCTCGGGCTCCTGGTCTGGAGCGGTGACGAACAACCTTCTGGGTACCGGAACGTTGTCACTTTCTGTAACCCAGATTGGCAAGAGAATCGTCGGTAGCTTGGTGTACGAGTATCCGGGCTTCGGAGCCCTGTCGGCCAGCGTCGTGGGAGAAGTGTCAGGAAACTCGTTTTCCGTACGGGGGACGCCTTCACGAGGTGACCTTTGTGAAGTGATTGCCGCGGGCACGTTCGACTCGAAGCGGGCTCGTGGCCGCTGGAATGCCGTCCGCTGCTCCGTCGATCAACATGGCACGTTCGATCTGGCTCGACAATGAACAATCAACGCGGCTTCCAGGTGACGTCCCGGCGGGCCCGCTACGCGCGGCTCCGGTACCGCCACAGTCCGGTCGCGGCCATGCTGTGGACGAAGAGCAGAACCGACGCCGCCATCCCGGGGACCAGGCCGGCCAGAGCGCCGTACTGTTCGACGATCCAGCCCAGGATGACGGCGCCGATCAGCGGGGCGCCGAGCAGGCCGATGCCGAAGACGGACATGACCCGGCCCCGGGAAGACGGTTCGGCGGCCTCCTGGACGATGGCGCGGGCCAGGGTGGTGGTGACGCCCATGTTGAGGCCCCAGGCCAGGACCGCGGCGACGGTCAGCCACCAGGCGGGTTCGACCCAGATGAGGAAGAGAACGACGACGCGGGAGAGCTGGAACAGGATGAACCAGCGGCCGGGCATCCGGAACGGCATGAACCGGAGCATGATCAGGTTCGACGCGACCGCGCCGGCAAAGAAGACGATCATCAGCCAGGAGAGCAGCTCCGCGTCGCCGTCGTAGACCTCCCGGACGATGAAGGGAAAGACGGTCAGGAAACCGCCCGCGTTGAAGATGCTGGAGACGAAGTTGACCGTCATCGCGTCGAAGACCGGGCGCTGGCGCCAGGAGGCGCGGAAACCATCGCGGATCTGGCGCCAGGCGGGCGCCGTTGGGCCGTCGTTGGTTGCTTCGTGCGCGCCGATTCCGCGGATCCAGAGCGCCGCGGCGGCCAGACACAGGCACTGAACCAGCAGGACCTGTCGCAGACCGATGCGGTCGATCTGGCCGGCCGCGCCGATCCCGATCATCATGGTGAACATCGTGATGGCGGTGGACGCGGTCACCGCCCGCTGCAGATCCCGGCCCGCGATACGGCTCAGCACGGACTGCTGGGTCGGTCCGGAGAACGACAGGGCGGCACTGATGCCGAGACCCCACGCGGTAACGGTCCAGACGCTGAGGCTTCCGAGTTCGAGCGCCAGAATCAGTCCGAGGGGCACGACGGCCGCTGAGCCGAATACCCTGGTCAGCGTGGCCCGGGCGTCCGCTCGGTCGGCTCTCGCGCCGCCCCAGAGCATGATGATCACGCCGGGAAGACCGACGGCCGCCTGCAACGGGCCGACCTGGCCGGCGGGCAGGGAGAGCGCGCTGATCAGCAGCCAGGGCAGAAGGAGCTGGACCATGGCCAGGCCGGAACTCGAGCAGGCCAGTGTTCCCATGTACGCTTGCAGGCCCGGTCGGTTCCGGAGACGGAAAGCCGACGAGTGCGTCGGCGCACCCGGTGCGTGATTGCGCGTCGGCGCATCCAGTGTGCGGTTGCGCGGAGGTGGGGGGCGAGCGATGACGACAACCTCGGTTGGCGGCGGCTGGACGGGATGGCGAAGGCTACACGCAGCCCTTCGACGACGGGCGGGGCTGCCATGCTCGTGGGGCCCTGTCGCCGCGACGGAGCTGGTCGCGGTGAACCCCCCGTCGTCGACTCGAAGCAGGTCTCGACATCCGTGGGGCCCTGTCGCTGCCACGGCGCTGGTCGCGGCCGCCGCGAGTTGTCCGGCGGCGGCCCAGGAGGCGGTCGACTACGCGTCGCTCCGCCGGCAGATGGTGCGCGACACGATCTCCGAACCTCGCGACGGCCGGCCGCCGGTGCTCGACGTTCTCGTGATCGACGCGATGAAGAAGGTGGAGCGCCACCTGTTCGTGCCCGAGGAGATCCGCGACCTCGCCTACCGCGACTCGCCGCTCGGGATCGGCTGGCGGCAGACGATCTCCCAGCCGTACATCGTGGCGCTGATGACCGAGCTCGCCGAGCCCGACCCGCAGGACAGGGTGCTCGAGATCGGCGCCGGTTCGGGCTACCAGGCCGCCGTGCTGGCGGAGATCGTCGATCACGTCTATACGATCGAGATCGTGGAGCCCCTCGGGCTGCGGGCGGCGGCGGCGCTCGACCAGGCCGGATACGGAAACGTGACGATCCGGATCGGCGACGGCTACCTGGGCTGGCCGGAGCAGGCGCCGTTCGACGCGATCGTCGTCACCGCCGCGCCGGACCACGTGCCGCGGCCGCTCGTCGACCAGTTGGCGGTCGGCGGCCGGCTGGTGCTGCCGGTGGGGCCGGAAGGCGGTCGCCAGGAGCTGCAGGTGCTGGAGAAGCAGGCCGACGGGTCCGTGGAGCGGATCCGGGTGATCCCGGTGCGCTTCGTGCCGCTGACGCGGAGTCGCTAACGCCAACCGGAAGTCCACCGACTCCCGCCGCGGCCGCGGATCCGCTCGCCGTGGCGGGGCCTTCTCCCTCGCGTCGTCTCGACGCGGCAGCGGCGGCGAGCGCGGCCGGCGACCGGCTACAGCGGCACTTCCTCGCCCTGACCTTCGATGACGATCCCGAGGGTCACGTCGCCGAGCGGGACGGCCAGCGTGGGCTGGTCGAGGTCGTTCCGGAACATGGCGGCGCGCTCCGTGCCGTCGTAGTTCCGGAACAGGGCCATCGTCATCGGGTGGGTGGCGCCCTCGATGATCGTGACGCTGGCCTCGACGAGCGGCGCCTGGTCCGGGAAGCCGGTTGGATCGAAGGCGTCGAGGGCCACCGGGATGAGGATGAGGAAGTCCCGGAACCATGTCTGCCCCGTGTGGTCGCCGTCGGCCGGCTGCACCGCGTAGCGGAGGGTGTAGGCGCCGGCCGGCACGATCTGCTTCTTGTAGGTGCTCCAGTCGTCCGTCGTGCGCATCAGGCCGACGAGACCGCCGGGAGGCAGCGTCGGGTACTCGACGCCAAGCTCGGCCGATGGATCCCGCATCGGCAGCGCGGCCGGGAACCAGAACTCGATCGGCTGACCTTCGTCCCGGATCACCCGGTAGCCGGCCGGATCGAGCAGTTGCGCGAGCCAGTCGGGAAGGCCCGCGGGCAACGCGTCCGTGCGCTCGAGCGAAGGATCGGCGACAAGCGGCGCGGCGAACAGCAGCGCGGCGAGCAGCGGCCCAACGAGCGGGAGACCGGCGCTCCTCACTCGAAGTTGATCAGGTAGTGACGGAAGTTCTCGGGGCCGACTTCGTCCAGCATCCGCAGGAACTGCACGAGCGGCTCGATGTCCGCGTCCGAAATGTCGATCTCCCCGAACAGCGGGTCGACGCCTTCGCGGTCGTCGTCGGCCGCTTCGGCCAGCGCCATGTGGGCCCGGACCGCCTCTTCCAGCGTGGCGGCGCTGCCGTCGTGCAGGTACGGGTCGGTGCCGGACAGGTTACGGAGCGGCGGCGTCTTGATCTCGCCCGCGCCGGCGCCGTGGAGCGCGTAGTCGCTGAAGGTCGGCGGCACGTGGCAGCGGACGCAGGCGCCGACGGATTCGACGTCGAAGACGCGGAAGAACGTCTTGAAGCCCTCGTAGGCCGTCTCGGTGAACCCCTCCGGGCGCCGGATCAGGTTCCGCCCTTCCTGGTTGAAGATCCGGCTCTCGATGCTCGCCGCGTAGTTCAGCATGTCCTCGCCGTCGTTCGGCTCCTGGCGGAACCGGTTCTGCTCGGCGAAGGCGTCCCAGCGCGCCGTCATCGTGTAGTTCATCGTGCGGGTGTAGTCGGCCAGGGCGCGAGCGGCGGCGGCGGCCACTTCGGGCCGCGGCAGGGACTCCAGGTCCAGGCCGTAGACTTCCTGGAACTGGTCGAGATAGGGCACGCCCGAGATCGCGTTGTGGCCCTCGTTCAGCAGCACGTAGGCCGCGTTGTCCATTCCTTCGTCACGGTCCTCGTCGTTCCAGCCGTACTGCTTGCCGACCAGCTTGTCGAGGATCATGTCCTCCATCGAGTCCCAGGCGCCGTCCCAGCCGAACACCTCGGCGCGGGAAGCGTCGGCCAGGGTCTGCGCGTTCCGCTCGGTCGTCTCGCGGTTCGCGGTCAGGCTGGTCGGCGTGTGGTCGGCGTAGTGCCGCTCGGGCTTGCCGGGCACCGACTCGCCGACGGCGTGGCACACGGAGCAGGCGATAGCGAAGCCGGTGCCCTGATTGTTGAACAGGAGTTCGGCGAACAGGTCGGCGCCGAGGCGTTGCAGAGCCCGTGGCCGGGAAGCTTCCGACTCCCGGGTTTCCGCCTCCTGGGCGCTGGCCGCGGCGCCCAACGAGAGACCGGCAACCATGGCGACCGTCGCCGGACCGATCACGCTGCTTCGCTTCATTGTCGTCCTCCGTCACGGGAAGGATAGACGATCCCTTCGGTGGCACACTAAGCCGCCATGGCGACGTCTCGAACGGTTCCCTGGGCGGCGCTCGACACGATCTTCTTCGACGCCGGCAACACCTTCCTGTCGATGGACTTCGATCGGGTCGCCGCCGCCGCGGCCAGCCTCGGCGTCGAGTGTTCGGGACCGGGGCTGGAGCGCGCGGAGGCCGCGGCGCGACCGGCGCTCTCCGCGGCCCTGGCCGAGCGGCGGACGACCGAGGGAGGCGACGCGTTCCGCTTCTACCTGGGGGCGACTCTCGAGCGGCTGCCGCCGTCCAGTCGGGACGGCGTCGAGCTCGAGGCCGTGGTCTCCGCGCTGGCGGAGCGGCTGTTTTCGCCTGGCCGGAACGACCGGCTCTGGAACCGCGGGCTGCCGGGCCGGCGGGAATCGCTGGAGCGCATCCGCGCGCTCGGCTATCGCATGGCCGTGGTCAGCAACTCGGACGGCAGCATGGCGCGGACCCTCGCCCGGATCGGCATGGACCATCTGTTCGACGGTCTGGTGGACTCGACGGTCGTGGGCTTCGAGAAGCCCGACCCGCGCATCTTCGAGGCGGCGCTCGATCTGGTCGGCGCGCGTCCGGAACGGACGGTGCACGTGGGCGACCTGTACGCCGCCGACGTGGTCGGCGCGCGGGCCGCCGGCGTGCACGCCGTCCTGCTCGACCCCTGGGCCGACTGGCCGGCTCTGGACTGCCCGAAAGTGGCCGATCTGGACGAACTGGCGTCGCTGTTGCCGGGGCCGCCGGCGCGTGCGTGAAGCGCCCGGCGGTTCGCCGGCGCCGCGGAAGGGACGGCGGCTGGAAGCTCTGGGAGGCGCCGTCGGCGCGCGCCGGCGGCGAACGAGGGCGGTTGGGTAGTCCGCGGGTGGCGCGCTACCGATCGTCCAGGGGTCCGGCGAGACGCAACCAGTCCTCGTCGCGGACGTCGTTGGCCAAGGCCAGGCCGCCGTCGGCGCCAACGAAGACCGGGTCCTTGACCACGCGCACGCGGCCGCCGCCCAGTTCGCCGAGGGCGTCCTGCAGCGCCGCGCCGAGGCCCCGGATCAGTCCGGAGCCCCCGGTCAGGATGACGTTGTTGCGGACCTGGGCCTGATACTCGGGTTCGACCCTTGCGATCAGGTCGAGCATCGTCTCGCGCAGCGGTTCCAGGAGGCTCTCGCAGGCTGTGCGCATCGGCTCGGTGATGTCGATCCGGGTCGGTCTGCCGCTCGTCGGCGCGTCGACCACGACCGGACCGCCTCCGCCCACGAAGGAGTGCGTTTCCTTCCAGGCGCGCGCCATGTGGATCGACACGGACGCGTCGGGGAAACGCTCCCGAATGCTTGCGTGCAGGCGCTGGTCGACGGCGTCGCCCGCGACGGTCAGGGTGCGCTGGTCTCCCTCGGTCGGGAAGCGGCCCATCAGGACGCACAGGTCCGTCGTGCCCGCGCCGACGTCGACCACCATCGTGTGGACCAGGGCGTCGAGACCGTAGGCGACGGCGAACGGTTCCGAGACGATCATCGTGCCGGCGACCTGGTCGTGGAGAATGCGCCGCAGGTTCCGGCGGTTGACCCGGAGCGTTTCGGCCGGCACGCCGACCACGGCATGGATCGCCGGCTTCGGACTCCGCCCGTCGGCGACGGCCAGGTCGAGCAGTCGGCGGACGATCTCGCGCACCGCCTGTTCGTCGCGGGCGGACCCTTGCCTGATCAGGCCCCGCTCGAGCGGCCGACGCAGATCGAGCATCGGTCGCTTCTCGAGGGCCTCGACACCCACGAGCACGTCGCGCCGGAGGACCTTTCGGGCAACCATGTCCCGCGGCCAGCCGACGTAGCTTTGCACCATGTGGCGCTCGCCGTTCGCGGCGGAGATGGAACTGCGCGACGTCCCCAGGTCGATGCCCACCTTGAGCGCCGGCGGATCGGGCATGGCGTCGACCTCCGCGGTCATCCTTCCGCCTCAGGCGCCGGCGAGCCCGGCCGTGGGCAGCAGAGATCGGCATAGCTCCGGATGCCGGCGTCCAGGGCTTCGGCGATCGACTGAAGGTAGCTCTCGTCCCGCAGCCGCTCGATCTCCCTGGAGTCGGAGAGGCAGGAGACCTCGGTCAGGATCGCCGGCATCCCGGCCCCGATGAGGACCACGAAGGGCGCGGACTTGACGCCGCGGTCCCGCAGGTCGGCGTTCTCGGCCCGCAAGCGGCCGAAGAGCGACTTCTGGATCGCGGTCGCCAACGCCCGACTCTCGTCCTGCCTGGCCTGGGCGTACACGCCGTCGAGAAACCGGCGCAGGTCGCCGAGGGAGTAGCCCTGGGCCTCCGAGTTCTCACGCTCGGCAAGCGCGGACAGATCGGGATCGTCGGTGGGTCCGAGGTAGTAGGTCTCGACGCCGCAGGCCCGGTTCGTCGGCAGCCAGTTCACGTGAATCGAAACGAACACGTCGGCGCCCGCGCGGTTCGCGATCAGGGTGCGGCGGTCGAGGGCGACGTTCATGTCGGCTTCCCGGGTCATCGCGACCCGGAACCGGTCGTCGAGCAGGTTGCGCAACCGGTAGGCGATGTCGAGGGCCAGGGCCTTCTCGGTCAGACCGCCGGCAGTTGCGCCGGGCGAGGAACCGCCGTGGCCTGGGTCGAGCACGATGCGTTGGACGGGAAGCGGGAACGCGCTCACGTCGACGGCCTCCGGAGGAGCCGTGAAGCGGAGCCCGGGCGGGCGGAGGCCTCCATCCGCTTCCGTCCGGGACGGAGCGTCCGGCCTGGGGCGGTTCAGTTCCAGGTAGCCGAGGGCCGCGGCGGCCGCCGCCGGAAGCAGCAGCAGGAGGCTCCATGGCGAGAGTCCGCGCGGCCGACGGATCCGCCCGGCGGCCGCCTCGTCGCGCGCGCCGAACGCCCGGCGGCCGAGGGCCTCGTTGTCGCGAACGGCGGCTTCGATCAGGCCGCGCTTGAGGGCCCGCCCAGCGGGTCCGGCCCCTGGCGGCCGGCCGGCGCGCCGCCTGCCGGGTGTCACAGAGCCTCCGCGGACATGCAACCACGCTACATGATCGGTCCTCGGCAAACGCTTCAAGTAATCTCGCGACCTGGTGTTGTCCGAATGAGCGTTCTCCAGGTCTCCAGGCCCGCGCCCGGCCGGGGCCGCGTCGGGAGGGCCGGCGCCAGCGCCGTTCTCGCGGCCGGCGTCCTTGCGCTGCTGGGTTGCAGCGGGGCTCGGACGCCGCAACTCGAGGCGCCGACGCCGGCCGACCATGGAGACGGCGCGCACGCTTCGGCGCCAGCGGGCGAGGCGGGACGTCTCGATGCGGCGTGGTGGACGGCCTTCGGCGATCCTCTGCTGTCCAGTCTGATCGTCGAGGCGCTGACGCGCAACTCCAGCCTCCGCGCGGCCGCCATGAACGTCGACGCCGCGCTGGCCCGGGCCCGCCTGGACGGCTCGGCGCGCCATCCCGAGGTGGACGCGGCCTTCGATCCCGGCCGGCGCAGGCAGAACACGGCGCAGAGCGGACTCGCCGAAGCGATCCCGATTTCCGTTCCCGGCTTCGAGCCCGGCAGCGTGCGGAGTTTCTCCTGGACCTCGTGGGGTCTGGCGCTCAACGTGCGCTGGGAGGTCGACCTGTGGGGCCGGCTCGGCGCGCTGACCGCCGCCTCGCTGGCCGATGCGGCCGCCGCCGGCGCCGACCTCGACGGCGCCCGCCTCTCGGTCGCCGGTCAGCTCGCGAAGGTGTACTTCGGCGCCGTCGAGGCGGCGCGGCAGGTGGACCTGGCGGAGCGGACCCTGGCCAGTCGCGAGCGGACGAGCGATCGGGTCGAAGCTCGCTGGCGTCGCGGCGGCGGACCCTCGACGGGCTGCGCCGGCAGATGGAGGTCCTGCTCGGCCGCTATCCCTCCGGTGAGATCGAGGCGGCCGCGGGGCTGCCCGAGCTTCCGCCTCTGCCCGAGACCGGCGTTCCGGCGGCCCTGCTGGGGCGCCGCCCCGACCTGCGGGCGGCGGAGTACCGGGCGGTCGCCGCCTCGGAGCGGCTCCGCGCCGCCCACAGGGCCTTGTATCCGAGCTTCCGGCTGAACGGGTCGGCGGGCGCGTCGAGCGGCGAACTCCGGGACTTGCTGGACGGCGACTTCTCGGTCTGGAGTCTCGCCGCCGGCCTCCTCCAGCCGCTGCTGGCCGGGGGGCGTCTCCGCGCCGGTCGAGACCTGGTCGAAGCCGGACTGGGGGCGGCGGAAGCGAACTGGCTGCGGACCGCGCTCCTGGCCTTCGCGGAAGTCGAGTCGGGTCTTGCCGCCGAGCGGATGCTGACGGAACGAACGGCGGCGCTCGAACGCGCCGCGGCGGAGAGCCGGAAAGCGGAACGTCTGGCGGAAGGCCGCTACCGAAAGGGACTCGTCGGCTACCTGCAGGTGCTCGACAGCCAGCGGACCGCGCTTCAGGCCGAGAGCCGGCTGCTGGCGGCCCGTCGTCGGCGGCTCGAGTCGCGCACGGACCTGATCCTCGCGCTGGGCGGCGGCGTCTACGCGGAAGCGGCCGAGCCGGCCGCGAGCGGGGGACCTGGATCGTGATGAAGTGGGCCCTTCCGACCGCGATTCTGGCGGTGGCCGTTCTGGTCGTCTTTGGATTGCTGCGGTCGAGGCCGGTGGTCGAAACCGCGCCCAGGGAGATCGTGCCGCCGCCGGTCCGCGTCCTGACGGTTGCGCCGACCGAAGTCGACCTGAACGTTCGTTCGCAAGGGTCGGTCGTTCCGGCAACCGAAGCGGACCTGGTGTCCGAAGTCGCCGGCACGATCGTCTGGACGGCGGAGAGCTTCGAGGTCGGCGCCTTTCTCGATGCCGGCGAGGTCCTGCTGCGCCTTGACCGGCGCGACTACGAACTGGCGCTGGCAAGCGCCCGGGCCGCGCTCGCGCGGGCGGAAACGGCGCTGGCTCGGGAGCAGGCCGAGGCCGATCTCGCGCGCGAAGAGTGGGAGGATCTGGGCGGCGACCTCGAGCCGGGTCCCCTGGCGCTGCGCCAGCCCCAGTTGGCGGAGGCGAGGGCGCGGGTGGAGGCGGCGCACGCCAGCAGCAGACGCGCCGAACTGGACCTCGAGCGGACCGAGATCCGCGCGCCCTTTGCCGGCAGGCTGCGCGCCAGGAGGGTCGGCCGCGGCGAGTTCGTGAACCGGGGCGTGCCGCTGGCCACGATCTACGCGGTGGACGCCGCTGACGTCGTCCTGCCGGTGCCCGACTCGGAACTGGCCTTCCTCGACCTGCCGCTTGGCGGCGAACTGGGCGACTCCGGGCCTCGGGTGCTGCTGCGAGCGCGGTTCGCCGGCGCCCGTCACGAGTGGGAGGGACGGATCGTGCGCGTCGGCGGCGAGATCGACCCGGCGACGCGGATGGTGCGTCTCATCGCGCGGGTGGACGATCCGTACCGGGTGTCCGGGGGCCGGCCGCCACTTTCGGTCGGTCTCTTCGTGGACGCGGAGGTGGTCGGTCGATCGGTGGAAGCCGTGTTCCAGGCGCCGCGCGGCGCACTGGTGGGAGCGGACCGGTTGTGGCTGGTGGAGGAGGGCAGGCTGGTCCTGCGTCGCGTCGGGATCCTGCGCGCGGATCCGGAGGTCGTCATCGTTTCGGACGGCCTGTCCGCCGGCGACCGGATCAGCCTCACGATTCTCGAGAGCGCCGTGGACGGGATGCGAGTGACGCCGCGGCCGGCGCCTGATGACTTCCCTGGCGGCGGAGGCGACCGGTGAACGGGTTGATCGCCTGGTTCGCCCGCAACGGCGTGGCGGCGAACCTGCTGATGGTCCTGATCGTGGCCTGGGGCGTCCTTGCCCTGAACGGCATCCCGGTCGAGGTCCTTCCGAGCATGGAGACCCGGAGCATCACGGTGAACGTCCCGTACCTCGGCGCGGCGCCGGAGGAAGTCGAACAGGGCGTGTGCCTCCGGATCGAGGAGGCGGTCCAGGACCTCGAGGGAGTCGACACGATCCGGTCCACAGCCGCCGAAGGTTCCGGCACGGTGCTCATCGAGCTGGCGGCGGGCGCGGATGCGAACGACGTGCTGGACCAGGTCAAGTCGCGGATCGACGCGATCACGACCTTCCCGGCGGAGATCGAGAAACCCGTCGTTCAGGAGGCGCTCATCCGACTGCGGGTGATCTCGGTCGCCATCTACGGCGACGTGGAAGAGAGAGCGCTCAAGGCGGTTGCGGAGGAGGTCCGGGATGGACTCGCCGATCTGCCGGACGTCACCCAGGTCGAACTTGACGCGGTCAGGCCCTACGAGATCTCGATCGAGGTTTCCGAGGACACCCTGCGGCGGTACGGCCTCACCTTCGACGAGGTCGTGCAGGCCGTGCGGCGTTCGTCGATCGACCTGCCGGGGGGCGCGGTGAGAGCGCGGGGCGGCGAAATCCTCCTGCGCACGATGGGTCAGGCGGTCCGCGGCGCCGAGTTCGGCGACATCGTGCTGAGGGCTCGGCCCGACGGCAGCCGCCTGGTTGTCGGCGACATCGCGGACGTCAGGGACGGCTTTGCCGAGACGGACGTGACGTCCCGGTTCGACGGCCAGCCGGTCGCCGTGGTGCAGGTCTACCGCGTCGGCGACCAGAGCGCGCTGCGGCTGGCGCGCCAGGTCAGGGCCTTCGTCGCGGAGCGGCAGGCGGCGTTGCCGCCCGGCCTGTCGATGACCACCTGGCTCGACGACACGGTCCGGCTCCAGGACCGGTTGCGCGTGTTGATCGAGAGCGGTCGTCTCGGTCTGCTGCTCGTCTTCCTGGTGCTGGCGCTGTTCCTCAGGTTCAGGCTGGCGCTCTGGGTGTCCGTGGGCATCGCGGTGTCCTTCATCGGAGCTCTCGGCGTGCTGCCCCTGGTCGACGTGTCGATCAACCTGATGTCCCTGTTCGCGTTCATCCTCGTGCTCGGCATCGTCGTCGACGACGCGATCGTGGTCGGCGAGAACATCCACCGCCACTTCGAGATGGGGAAGTCGGGCCCGCGGGCCGCCGTCGACGGCGCCCGCCAGGTGGCGAATCCCGTTACCTTCTCGATTCTCACCACGCTGGCCGCGTTCGCTCCCCTCATCGGCTCGGTCGAGGGCCCGCCGGGAGCGGTCGCGAGGACGATCCCCTTCGTCGCCATCGGCTGCCTGGCCTTCTCGCTGGTCGAGTCCATGCTGGTGCTGCCCAACCACCTGTCCCACCTGACCCGCCGGCGTGAAGAGGGGAAGGGCGGACGGTTGCTCCGGGACGGCTGGGACCGGCTTCAGGGCGTCTTCGCGAAGCGGATGAAGTGGGCGATCGAGCGCGTGTACCTGCCGCTGATCGAACGTGCGATCGAGTGGCGCTACTCCACTCTTGCGATCGGTCTCGCGGTTCTGTGCGTCACCGCGGGCTACGTGTTCTCGGGTCGGATGCAGTTCGAGTTCTTCCCGGACGTCGAGGCCGACAACGCGGTCGTTCTGCTGACGATGCCGCGGGGAACGCCGGCCTCGACCACTCTGGCCGCCGTGCGCCGTCTCGAAGCAGCCGCGTTCGAACTGGAGACCGAACTGGAGGCCGAGGGTCACGCCGGCGTGTTTCGCCACGTGATGGCGACGGTCGGGTCGCAGCCCTACGTGGCGTATCTGCAGGCGAGTGGACCGATCGCCAGCTTCCAGGTGGAGGTCGCGGCGCCGCACCAGGGGGAAGTGAACATCGAACTCGGGTCGTCAAGAGAGCGGACGATTCGGGCCACGGAGGTGGTCCGTCGCTGGCGCGAGAAGGCGGGACCGTTGCCCGACGCGGTCAGCGTCGACTACACGGCCAGCCTGGTCAGCTTCGGCTCGCCGGTGGACGTTCAACTCACCGGCCGGAATCTCGACCATCTGCGGGCGGCCGGCGAGGAGATCAAGGAGCGTCTCGCCGACTATCCCGGCGTGTTCGACATTTCGGGTTCGTTCCGCGCCGGCAAGCGGGAGATCCGACTCGAGCTCGACCGGCGGGCCGAAGCGCTGGGCCTCAGCCTCGAGGATCTGGGCCGCCAGGTGCGGCAAGGTTTCTACGGCGCCGAGGCGCAGCGGATCCAGCGTGGACGCGACGACATCCGGGTCATGGTGCGCTATCCGGCCGACGAACGGGAGACGCTGGCGTCGCTCGAGACCATGCGGATCCGGACGCCGACCGGGGCCGAGGTCCCGTTTTCGTTCGCGGGCCGCGCCGAGTTCGGCCGCGGCTTCGCGACGATCCAGCGAATCGACCGGAAACGGGTCCTGAACATCACCGCGGATGTCGATGCGGCGGTGGCGACGGCGAACGAGGTCGTCGGCGACCTCGAGGCCAACGTGTTGCCCTCGATCCTGGCGGGCTACCCCGGCGTCGACTTCTCCTTCGCGGGCGAGCAGGAGGAACAGCGTCGGCTCTTCCTGGACCTCTCCGAGGCGTTGGGCCTGGCGCTGATCGTGATCTACGCGCTGCTCGCGATTCCGTTCCGCTCCTACCTGCAGCCGCTGATCGTGATGAGCGCAATCCCCTTCGGCCTGATCGGCGCGGTGATCGGCCACCGATGGTCGGCATCAATCTGACGATGCTGTCGCTGCTGGGACTGATCGCGCTGACCGGAGTGGTGGTCAACGACTCCCTGGTCATGGTCGACTTCATCAACCGGCGGCTTCAGCTCGGCATGCCGGTCCACCAGGCGATCCACGATGCCGGCGTCGCCCGTTTCCGGCCGATCGTCCTGACGTCGCTGACCACGTTCGTGGGCCTGCTGCCCCTGCTCCTGGAACGGAGCTTCCAGGCCCAGTTCCTGGTCCCCATGGCGGTGTCGCTCGCTTTCGGGGTCCTGTTCGCAACCGCGATCACGCTGTTGCTCGTGCCGTCTCTCTACGCCATCCTGAACGACTGCCGTTCCCAGTTGGCGATCCACGGGCGGACCGAGGTCGCTGCCCGAAGCGCGGCGGCCGCTTCTTCATGAACGTCCGCGAGCGCCTCGGGCCTTGACGTGCCGGCACGATGCGGATACGTTTCGGACCATGCACGGGAACCGTATGCGCTCCGATGACGGTCCGTTCGCCGATCGGGAGTCCAGTCTGCTCGGTTTCGAGATCCTGACCAAGGCGGAGGCGATGGGGATCCTGGGGGGAGGCGCCGCCCTTCGTCTCGACAGCGCGGTCTGGGAGAACGCGTTGGAACGGATCCGCCAGGCAGGGATCGGGAAGCGCCTGAGATGGGAGGCGCCGGAGGGAGGGCACGACCACGAGCACTTCGTCCGTCGGCTCGAACAGCTGAGCGCAGCGCTCGATGAATCTCCGGTACCGGCGACGGAATGCCCGAAGCTCGACGCCATGCTGGGCCGCGAGCTGCTCGCCAGGCTGCTCGACACGTCGGTCGTCAGTCTGCGTCGCTACCTGTCTGGCGCTCGCAAGATGCCGGACCGTGTCGCCTCGCGGCTGCACTGCCTGGCGTTCGTGACCTTCCACGTTGCCGGCGGGTTTCACCGACGAGGGCGTTCGGCTCTGGTTCGACCGACCGCGCCATCAGTTCGACGGCGCCACGGCCGCGGAGCTTCTTTCCGGCGACTGGCAGCCCGACGATCCGGGGCCGCGCAGGGTTCGGGAACTCGCCCGTTGGCTCGGTTCGTCGCCTGCGACGTGATCGCGTTTCGGCATGCCCCTCCGCTCCAGCCGTTTCTCTGGACGGAACGCTCGCAGCCTGATGCCCGTTGGCACGCGGAGGGCGAGGGCCCGGTGCAGTACCTGAGCGATACGCCGGACGGCGCCTGGGCGGAGTTTTCTTCGCGCCGAGGAAATCCGCGATGGGGCGGACCTCGCGTGTGCGCGGCGGACGCTGTGGGCCATCGACATCGGAGACGAAGAACTTGCTGCGCCGCGGTTGCCGACGGACCTCCTGACGGGAGGTCGCGAAACCTGGGAGGCTTGTCGCCGGGAGGCGCGCCGTCTGCGAGCGGCCGGCGCCACGGGGCTGCGGGTGCGATCCGCCGCGTTCGAACCGGGCATGGCGCGGGGCCTGAGAGTCGACGCCGGCAGACTGGCGCCGGGCGAGGAGCGTTCCGGAGACACGATCGTCCTGTTCGGGCCGCGGCCCGACCTCGTGGGCTGGCGCGCGGCTTTTCTGGGCCGGCCCGCCGAAGACCTGCTGGAAGCCGTTCGTCACTTCGGGACGAGCGCATGGACGTCACGCCCTGGGCCCTGACGCCGGCGGCCGCCGCTGGCTCGGACCGCGGCGGCGCCGGCGCCGACCCGGCAGGCGTGGATCTCCGGCCGGCGGCCGAATCGGCGCTCGAAAGCCGTCGCCGTCCGCTCGCGTACATGGGCGGCGGCGGCTTCGCTGGCGATCGCGGTCACGCAACCGCCGAAGCCGGCGCCGGTCAGGCGGGCGCCGTAACAGCCTTCCGCGTCGGCGGCGGCTGCCTGGAGCACGTCGAGTTCTTCGATGCTGACGTCGTAGTCGTTGCGGGAGCTGCGGTGGGACTGGCACATCAGGTCGCCGAGCGCGTACAGGTCGCCTTGCCGCAGCGCTTCGGCGCCTTCCAGGACGCGGAGGCACTCGGTGACGACGTGGCGGGCGCGGCGGTCGAGCGGCGGTTCGAGCAGGTGTCGCAGCCGGTCCAGGTCGGCCGCTTCCAGGTCGCGGAGCGTCCGGAGGCCCGGCAGATAGGGGCGCAGCAGGTCGGCGGCGCGGAAGCACTCGGCCTTTCGGTCGTTGAAGCCGGCGCCGGCGGCGAGAGCGCGGCGGACGCCGCTGTCCGCGACCAGGAAGACGAGGTCTTCGGGGATCGGGATCAGCTCATGCTGGAGCGATCGGCAGTCGAGCAGCAGGACGTGCCCTTCGAGGCCGTGCACGGAGGCGAACTGGTCCATGATCCCGGATTGGACGCCGACGTACTCGTTCTCGACCTGCCGGCCGATGGCCGCGCGCTTGATGCCGTCCAGCTCGAAGCCGGCAAGCTGCTCCCAGGCGAGAAGGAACGCCATCTCGACGGCCGCGGAGGAACTGACGCCGGCGCCGATCGGCAGGTCCCCGCCGAAGACGGCTTCGATCGGCGGCGCCTCGATCCCGCGCCGGCCGAGCGTCCAGGCCAGTCCCCGCGGATAGTCGACCCAGGACGACGGCGCGCCTCGTTCCGCGACCGGCGGCGCCGGCTCGACGACGCCGAACGACGCTTCCTCGCCGAGGTCGAGCGCCGCCAACCGGGTTTCCGCGCCGCGCGCCCGTCGCGCCGCGACCCACACGGCGCGGTCGATCGCCGCCGGCAGCACCCAGCCCTCACTGTAGTCGACGTGGGCGCCCAGCAGGTTGACCCTGCCTGGCGCGCGGGCGACGACGTCGGGCTCGGCGCCGAAGCGGCGCCGGAATCCGGCGACGAGGTCGGCGACCTTCACCCGCCCCGTCTCGCGTCTTTCTGAACCGCCGCGGAGTCGTCGAGGATGGCCGCCGCTCGCAGCAGAAGGCTCCGCGAGTCTCGCAGGCCGCCCTCGCGGCTCTCGGCAAGCCAGACGTCGGCGAGGTCGCCGGCGATGTCGCGGAGATCGGCGCCGAGCGCGGCGCGCACCTTCAGCGGGAGCTGGTCGGCCCGCAAGCCGCGACCGCCGGCAAGGCGCGCGACGCCCAACTGGCAGCACCAGGCCATCATCCGGCCGGTCCAGTCCAGCGCGGCGTGGCGCGGATCGCTCTCGACCCGGTTCAGCCGGTCCCGGATGGCGGCCAGCCGGACGACCGTCCGCTGCAGCTTGGCGATGGTGAGTCGCCGGAAGCGCCGGTGGCTGAGGTCGTCGTCGATGAACCGGAGCAGGTAGAACAGGGCGGTCCCGTTGATCACCGGTCCGCCGCAGTCCAGGTCGATGGCGCCGAGGTCGATGACGGTGCGCGCCAGCGTTTCGTCGCCGTCGTAGACCAGGCGGACGGCGTGGTCTAGCCAGGCCGGTTCGTTCCGCGTCGGACCGCTGGCCGCTTCCCGCGCCGCGTCGACCGACCAGGCGAAACCGGCGCCGATGGAGAGCGGCAGCTCGGCGATCGCGGGCGGCTGCAGGTGTCCGTGGTCGCCCCAGTCGGTGATGAGGAAGCCCTGAGCGCCGGCCTCCGAACCCGCGGCGGCGGCGCGGCCGAGGTTGTCGACGGCGTTCTGCAGCCGGCCGCCGAAGCTCTGCCAGCTGCTGGTCCCCGGGCACACCCAGAACTCCCGCCCCGATGCCGCGAGCCGGGCGCACTCTTCCCCGAACGGGTGTCTCGCCTCGTAGCCCCAGCAGAGCGCGACCGCGTCTTCGGGAACCTGGTCGACCAGTTCGGGGTATTTCAGGATGATGTCGCCCCAGAACAGCATCTGTCGCCCGCGCTCCGCGACGAGACGTTGGACACGGCGCAGGAAGTCGAGGTACACGGCCGGTTTGCTCCGCTTCTCGCACGCCTCGGCGGAACGGCCGCGGCCCAGGTCGAACGTCTCGTCCAGGCCGACGTGGAAGCGTCGGCTGCCGAACCGGGGCAGCAGTTCGTCGTAGAGACCGGCGAGCAGGTCGAGGACCCGCGGGTCGGTGGCGCACAGGCTGAACGGTTCCGGGTCGATGGAGAAGGGGTGCCGGAAGCCCTCGGGCACTTCGGCCAGCGGCCGGTACCGATCGTGGATCAGCCAGCGGTGGAAGTGGCCGAAGCTGTTCTGATTCGGCGTCAATTCGATGAACCGCTCCCGGCACCAGGCGTCGAGTTCCCGGATCTCCTCGCCGGTGAAGGGCGAGGCGTCGCGCCAGACCTCCGCGTGGTCCGCGTAGGCGAACGTGTGTTCGAAGTAGAGCTGGAGATGGTTGATCTTCCATTCGGCGAGCCGGTCGACGAGGCGCTTCAGGCACTCCATCCGCGGCGCCCGGTTCCGGCTGACATCGAGCATCGCGCCGCGGATGGGGAAATCCGGGCGGTCCTCGATCTCGACGGCCGGCGCCTCGAGGCCGGCAACCGTCGCGCGGCCGCGCGAGAGAAGCCACTGCTTCAGGGTGGAGGCGGCCCGGAACGCGCCCGTGGGCGTCGCGGCCCGGATGGCGATGCCGTCCCGGCCTGCGATCAGGCGATAGCTCTCGTCCGTCGGAACGTCGACCCGGTCGACTCGCTCCGCGCCGGGCGAGTCGACCGCGACCCGGCAGACGACGCCGGCGCCGTTTCCGGCGCGCTCGACCGGGACGGGCCGCCCCGAGGCGGCCAGTGCATGCCGCAGGCCCTTGACGGCGAACGACAGTTCCTCCGACGTCGCCCGCGGTTCGGTCCCCGCCGCGGTGACGCGGAGCGCGACGGGCGCGTCCGACGGCAGGACCAGGGGATCGGCGGCGTCAAGGAGCTCGACCCGTCGCGGCGGCGGCCACGGACTCACGGGCCGGCGGCTCAGGCCCCCCGCACCCGGATGTCGACGCCGGTCGGGCTGGTGTGGCGTCCGTCGCCGCCGGCCGAGGTCCAGGCGAGATGGTCGATTGCCCGGCCCGCGGTGGGTTCCAGCTCGTCGTCGGTCTGCCGGAACAGCACCCGCATCGTGCCGTAGTTGACGGCGAGGAGGATGTCCTTGAAGGTCTCGGCCTTGCCGGGGACGCGTTCCAGCAGCCACGAGCGATCCTGTTCGCAGTGCGGTCCCAGGATGTGAACGTGGTGGAAGCCGGGGTGGTTCGCGTCTTCGACGAGTTCGATCTTCGCGCCCCACGGGTCCGTCACGAAGGAGATGTAGAGCTTCGCCGGTCCGAAGTGCCTGGGTTCCAGGAACTCGGCGGCGCCGTCGGCGAGCATCGCGGCGTGCAGTTCGTCCAGGTTGTGGACGGACCAGCCCGAGTGGTCGAGTCCGGTGCCGATGCTGGGGCCGGGGGCCGCCGCGCGGCGCCATTGGAGGTCCGCCGTGCCGGCGCCGGCCTGGAAGCGGGCGGCGGCGTCGGCGCCTTGCGTTCGTTTGCCGTCGAAGTGCCGCGCATACCAGTCGGCGGCGGCAGCGGGATCGGAGGCGTTCAGCGCCAGGCAGTCGAATCGGCAGGGTTCGCTCATGGGTGGAGGTTCCTCGGGCTGGGACGTCGGCGGATAGAGGGAAGGACGGCGATTGTGTCACCGATCGACGGCCCCGCGACGGTCCCGACGGATCGGGCGTAAGCTGTACTCCGTGAGAAGGATGCGGGGCGGCGGCGCGCCATGACGAAGGCGACCGGGAATCGCGAGGCGCTGTCCGGTATCGTCGAGCGGATCGTCTTTCACAATCCGGAGAACGGATTCGCAGTGCTTCGCGTGCGGGTCGGGGGCGGTCTTCAGCCGGCGACGGTGGTAGGACGACTGGCGCTCGTGTCGTCGGGCGAGACGATCCAGGCCTCCGGCGTCTGGAAGAACGACCCCAACCACGGCGTCCAGTTCCAGGCCGACCGGCTCGCCGTGTCGCCGCCGAGTTCGCTCGCCGGGATTCGCCGCTACCTCGGATCGGGAAGGGTGCGCGGCGTCGGGCCCAAGATGGCGAAGCGGCTGGTGAAGGCGTTTGGCGAAGACGTCTTCGATGTCATCGAGAACGAGCCGGAGCGCCTGAAGGAGGTTCCGGGCATCGGCCCGAAGCGCGCGAGACGCTTGAGTGAGGGCTTCAAGGACCAGAAGGCCGTACGGGAGATCATGGTCTTTCTGCAGACTCACGGCCTCGGCGGCTCGCGCGCCGCCCGCATCTACCGGACCTACGGCGCCGACGCCGCCACCTTGCTGACCGAAGATCCGTATCGCCTGGCGCGGGACATCCGGGGGATCGGTTTCAGGATCGCGGACAGCATCGGCGCCAGCCTGGGCAAGGACCGGGAGGGCCTGCCGCGGGCGCGCGCCGGCCTCGGCTTCACGCTGGAGCAGGCGCGAGGCGCCGGTCATTGCGGTCTGCCCCGAGACGAACTCCTCGAACAGGCGGTGGAGCTGTTGAAGATCCCGGCGGAGATCCTCGTCGACGCGCTGTCCGACGAAGTGCGGACGGGACGGCTGGCCGCCACGCGCCTGAACGGCAAGGAGGCGGTCTTCTTGCCCCCGCTTCTGTCGGCCGAACGCGCCATCGCCCGCCGGCTGGCCGAGTTGTTGCGGGCCGACCCGCCGTCCTGGGCCAACGTCGATGCCGCCAAGGCGCTGGCGTGGGTGGAGAAGCGGCTGGACGTGACGCTCGCGCCGACCCAGCGAGCCGCGGTCGAGACGAGCCTGCGCTCGCGGGTCGCCGTCATCACCGGCGGCCCGGGAGTCGGAAAGACCACCCTGGTCAACGCCCTGCTGCGGATCCTGAAGGCCCGCAACGTGAAGTGCGCGCTTTGCGCTCCAACCGGCCGCGCGGCGAAGCGGCTGGCCGAGAGCACCGGCCATGCCGCGAAGACGATCCACCGCCTGCTCGAGATCGATCCGTCGAGCGGCGCCTTCCGGCGCGACCGTCGGCGACCGCTCGATTGCGGGCTGCTGGTCGTCGACGAGTCCTCCATGGTCGACGTCGAGCTGATGGCGGCCTTGCTCCAGGCGCTGCCGGCGGAGGGATCGCTGCTCCTCATCGGCGATGCGGACCAGTTGCCTTCGGTTGGCCCCGGTCAGATCCTGCGGGACCTGATCGACTCCGGCGCCATCCCGGTGGCGCGCCTTCGAGAGATCTTCCGGCAGGCCGACAACAGCCGGATCGTTCGCAACGCCCACCGGGTGAACCAGGGCTTCCTGCCGGAGCTTCAGTCCGCGAAGGACCAACCGAGCGACTTCTACTTCGTGCCGGCCGAGGATGCCGAGGACGGTCTGCGCAAGGTAGTCGAGATCGTCGCCGGGCGGATCGGCCGCCGCTTCGGTCTCGACCCGATCAGCGACGTCCAGGTCCTGTCGCCGATGAACCGGGGTCCGCTCGGCGTGCGCACCCTGAACGTCACCTTGCAGGCGGTGCTGAACCCGGCGCCGGAGTCGGCCGCCGTCGAGGTCGAGCGCTTCGGTTGGACGTATCGGACAGGCGACAAGGTCATGCAGACGGAGAACGACTACGACAAGGACGTGTTCAACGGCGACCTGGGCCGCATCCTCGCGCTCGACCCCGGGGCCGAGCAGATGACGATCGCCTTCGACGGCCGCCCCGTGCAGTACCGCTTCAGCGATCTGGATCGGCTGATGCTCGCCTACGCCGTCACCGTTCACAAGTCGCAGGGCTCCGAGTATCCGGCGGTCGTCGTGCCAATCTCCACCCACCACTACGTCATGCTGCGACGCAACCTGCTCTACACGGCGATCACGCGCGGCAGGCAGCTCGTCGTCATCGTCGGCCAGAAGTGGGCGCTCCAGAAAGCCGTCGAGGAAGCCTCCGACCTGCGGCGCTGCTCGACCCTGCGGGAACGCCTGTCGACGCTGGCCGGCTGCTAGCCCGTTCGGCTGCGCTGTCGCGCGGGGACCACAAACCGGAAAGCCGGCGAGGGCGCCCGGGCGCCCAGTGCGAGGCTGTTCGCTCCATGCAACCCGCGGGCGGCCCACACTGGGCGCGCCGTTGGCTGCTCCATGCACCCCGTCCAGCGGGACGCACTGGGCGCCCTCGCCGGCATCCGGCGCGAAGCGCCGGGATCCGGACCGCGCGTCGTGCCGGCAACGTCGGCGTACCTGTGCGCCGACGTCGGGCTGCTATGCTTCCGGCAATTTCTCTCCGCATCCGAGCCCGAGTGTCACCGGGAACTTCTGGAACCGTCTGGAGACTGACGCGATGAGTGCGGTTGCACATGCAAGAAGTACCCCCCCCCCCCCCGGAAGTATCTGAATCCCGGAGCGTTCCACGGCGGCTTTCCCGCCGCCTGAGCGCGCCGCTCGCCGCCGCCTGTCTGCTGCTGACGCTCGCCGCCGCCTTGGCGCCGCGGGCCGCGCGGGCGCAGGCCCCCGCTCCCGTCCTCAGCGCGACGGCGGGCGACAGGCAGGTGACGCTGAACTGGACCTACAGCGGGTCAGCCGAGATCGTAGGGTGGGATTACAGACAGGCTTGGTCACTTAACTTGCACACTGGCCAGATTCCGGGCGCCACCGCTTCCACCAGGACGTACACGGTAACCGGTCTCGCCAACGGCACCGCGTACACATTTCTGGTGTACGGGTACGATTCCAACGACGAAATCAGCACGCCGGACAGCAACTCGGTCGCCGTCACGCCACGGGCTGTTCCGGTTCTCGTTTCCGACCCGGACAAGACGGTCCCGGTGTTGTCCGGGGGAACGGTGCTGGTGTGCTACAACCTGCTCTCGGTCTCGTACGACGGCACGACCTATCTGGAAAAACGCCCGGGCAAGACTCCCGTACAGGCCCAGTCGGTACTGAGGGACACCACCAACGGCGTGGCGATCACGGAGGCGCCCGACGTCATCAGCAGCCTGGTCGTCGGCGTCGGCAACATCAACTTCGATCCCTGCGCCACCGTGGGGGTGGGCGCGCACACCGTCACCTGGGCCTGGAACGGCCCCGGCGGCACGGCGCCCAAGGGAGAAACCTCGCAGACGTTCACGGTCACCGACCCCGACAAGACGATCACGCTGTCCGCCAGCGACGTCACCGAGGGGGATTCGGGCAGGAAGAACGTGGTCGTCACCGCCACGGCTGGCCAGCCCGCGCCGGCGGGTGGAGTCGGCTTCCAGCTCCTTGTTGACCCCTCCAGCAGCGCAACTGAAGGTAGCGATACTGCGAGCTCCCCATGCGACAACTCGGAGACCGGCAACGAGGAAGCCGACTTCTGCTGGCCGAGTGGAAACTGGGTGCGATGGGATGTGGGGGAGTCCGTGAACACAACGACGCTTCAGGTCCTCGGTGACAGGCGGGACGAGGGCGACGAGACGATCAAGCTCGTGGGTTCCAGTCCTGGCTGGACCTCCGGCAGCGTGACCATCACGATCACGGACGACGACGGCGATTCGGGCAACGGCGGCGCCAAGACGATCACGCTGTCCACCAGCAGCGCCAGCGTCACCGAGGGGAATTCGGGCACGAAGGACGTGGTCGTCACCGGCACGCTTGGCGAGCCTGCACCGGTGGGCGGGATGGACGTTCGGGTCGTTGTCGACTCCTCCAGCAGCGCAACTGCGGGCAGTCAGGGTGCGGCAGATACATGCGACAACTCGGAGGTCGGCAATGAGGAAGCGGACTTCTGCTGGCCGAATGCAGACTGGTTGCAATGGGACGAAGGGCAGACCGTGGATACTGAGACGATTCAGGTCGTCGGCGACACCCGGGACGAGAGCGACGAGACGATCAAGCTGGTGGCTTCCAGTTCTGGCTGGACCTCCGGCAGGGTGACCATCACGATCAAGGACGACGACGGGGCCTCAGGCGGCGGCGGTTCGGGCGGCGGCGGCGATTCGGGCGGCGGCGGCGATTCGGGCGGCGGCGGCGATTCGGGCGGCGGCGGCGGTTCGGGCGGCGGCGGCGATTCGGATGGCGGCGGCGGTTCGGGCGACGGCGGCGGTTCGGACGGCGGCGGCGGTTCGGACGGCGGCGGCGGTTCGGATGGCGGCGGCGGTTCGGGCGACGGCGGCGGTTCGGACGGCGGCGGCGATTCGGGCGACGGCTCCCTGAAGGCGTCGTTCAGGCTGGACGCGCGTTGCGTCGACGGCCTCTGCCGCGCCCGCACGGGCGGTTCGGTTTCCTTCGAGGACACCAGCGCGGGAACGGTGTCGTCGCGGACCTGGAGCTTCGGCGACGGCAAGGCGTCGCGCAGTCGCGCGCCGCGGCATGTCTGGGCGGTTCCCGGGTTCTACACGGTGTCGCTGACGGTCAGCGGCGGCGGGAGGTCGGACACGGCATCGCGCACGGTGCTGGTCGAGGCGGCGGATCCGGCGGGTTCCTGCGCGGCGGACAGCGACACGCGCTGTCTCCAGCAGTCGCGGTTCTCGCTTGCCGTGGACTGGTGGACGGCGGACGGCGAGGCGCGCCGGGCGGGCAAGGTGGTTCGCGTGGGGACGGACGATTCGGCCCTGTTCCGTTTCTTCTCTCCGACGAACTGGGAGTTGCTGCTGAAGGTGCTCGACGGTTGCTCGGTGAACGGTCACGTCTGGGTGTTCGGCGCGTCGGCGACGACCTTGGGCTACAGCATCCGGGTGACGGACACGGTGACCGGCGCGATGAAGGAGTACCGGAACGAGCCCGGCTCGCTGAGCGCCGCGATCACCGACAACACGGCGTTCCCGGGCGCCTGCTCCGGCGCTGGCGCGGCGGCGTCGCTTGCGCCCTCGGCCGCGGGCGATTCGGCGTTCCCGAGCGACTCGACGTTTCCGGGCGATCTGAGGCCGGCGGTTCGGCTGGCTGTCGCGGCTCCGGTTGTCGCTCCGCCGGTGGTCGAGGCGGCAGGCGGCGCCTGCACGGGGGATGCGGGCACGTTGTGTCTGCTGCGCGATCGGTACGCGGTGTCGGTGGACTGGTCCAGCGTGGACGGGGCTACGGGCAGGGGCAGCGTGGCCCGTCCCCGGACGGACGATTCGGGGCTGTTCTGGTTCTTCTCCCCGACGAACTGGGAGCTTCTGGTGAAGGTGCTGAACGGCTGCTCCACGAATCGCCGCCACTGGGTGTTCGCCGCGTCGGCGACGGACGTGGGCTTCGTGCTGACCGTGCGGGACACCGTGACCGGACAGGTCAAGCAGTACACCCACGCCGCCGGGACGCCCGCCTTGGCCCTCGCCGACGTGTCGGCGTTCCCGGAGGCCTGCGGCCCGTAGCGCCTCCGGAACCCGGCGCTTTGCGCCGGATGCCGACGGGGACGCCCGGGGCGCCCAGTCTGTCCCGCGCTGGAGGGGGCGCCTGGAGCAGCCAACGTGGTACCCAGTGGGTCCCGACGCGGGCCCCCCAGGTTCATCTCTCATCGGACAAGGCTCGCGGCAGCCGGATCTCGCTCACCAGCCGCTGCACGTCGTCCGGGGGCGGTCTGGTGAACCGGCTGACGATCAAGGCCAGCGCGAAGTTGATCAGCATGCCGACGGCGCCGATGCCCTCGGGGCTGATGCCGAACAGCCAGTCCTCGGCGGTTGCGTCCTCCCGGATCAGGCGGAAGTAGACGATGTATGCGCCGGTGAACAGGATGCCGCTGCTCATGCCGGTGATCGCTCCCTCCTTCGTCGTGCCGCGGGTGAAGATGCCGAGCACCAGGATCGGGAAGAAACTGGACGCGGCGAGGCCGAAGGCGAACGCGACCACCTGGGCGACGAAGCCGGGCGGCGAGATGCCGAACCAGGCGGCCACGATCACCGCGACGGAAGCCGTCGCGCGCGCGAGCAGGAGCTCCCGGCGCGAGCTCATGTCCTTCCACAGGATGGACTTGCCGACGTCGTGGGAGATCGCCGAGGCGATGACGAGCAGCAGGCCGGCGGCGGTGGACAACGCCGCGGCGAGGCCGCCGGCGGCGACCAGGGCGACGACCCAGGCCGGCAGCTCGGCGATTTCCGGGTTGGCGAGGACCATGATGTCCCGGTCGACGGTCAGCTCGTCGGCCCCGGCGGACATGTCGATCAACCCGTCGCCGTTCCGGTCGTCGAACGAGATCAGGCCCGTCGTCTCCCAACTCCTGAACCACTCCGGCGCTTCGCTGTAGCTCGTGTCGTGGAGGGTGGAAATCAGGTTGACGCGGGCGAAGGCGGCGACCGCGGGCGCCGTCGTGTAGAGCAGGCCGATGAAGACCAGCGCCCAGAGGGCGCTCCAGCGCGCCGCGCGGGCGCTGCGCACGGTGTAGAACCGGACCAGCACGTGGGGGAGGCCGGCGGTGCCGACCATCAGCGCCAGCGTGATCGCGGTGACGTCGATCATGCTCTTCTTTCCCGGCACGAAGGCGGCGGTGTACTCCGGCAGCCGGAGTTCCCGGTGCAGCGCGTCCAGCGCCTCGAGCAGGAAGACGCCGGCCTGCTGGCCTTCCCGCACCGTGCCGCCGAACCCGAACTGCGGGATCGGATTCCCGGTGATCTTCCAGGAGATGGCCGCGGCCGGAATGAGAAAGGCGACGATGAGAACGCAGTACTGGGCGACCTGCGTGTAGGTGATGCCTCGCATGCCGCCGAGGACGGCGTAGAAGAAGACGATGACCACGCCGATGATCACGCCCCAGCGGATCTCGACTTCCAGGAAGCGCGAGAAGACGACACCGACGCCGCGCATCTGGCCGGCGATGTAGGTGAAGGAGACGAAGATCGTGCAGGCGGCCGCCACCAGCCGGGCGGCGTCGGAGTAGTAGCGGTCGCCGACGAACTCGGACGTCGTGAACTTGCCGTACTTGCGGAGGTACGGGGCCAGCAGGAGCGCCAGCAGGACGTAGCCGCCGGTCCAGCCCATCAAGTAGATGGCGCCGGTGTAGCCCATGAAGGAGATGAGCCCCGCCATCGAGATGAACGAGGCCGCGCTCATCCAGTCGGCGCCCGTGGCCATGCCGTTGGCCACGGCCGGCACGCCGCGGCCGGCGACGTAGAAGCCCGAGGTCGTCCTGACGCGGCTCCACCAGGCGATGCCGACGTAGAGCGCGAACGTCGCGGTGACGATCAGGTAGGTCCAGGCCTGGACGTTCATCGAGAAGGTCGGCGGCAGCCGGAGATCGGGGGGCTCGACCGGCTCAGTCGACGCCGTGGCGGCGGTCGAGTCGATCCATCGTCGCCGCGTAGACGAGGATCAGTACGATGAAGACGTAGATCGATCCCTGGTGCGCGAACCAGAACCCGAGCGGAAAGCCGCCGACCCGGACGCCGTTCAGGGGCTCGACCAGGAAGATGCCGAGGACGCAGGAGCAGACGAACCAGATGGAGAGCAGGATTGCCATCAACCGCAGGTTTGCCCGCCAGTAGGCCGAAGGGTCGGGTTGTTCGCTCAAGAGGCGACATGGTACACCGTCGCAGCCTGCACTCCTGAACCGACCGCTGTGACCGACCGCGCCGCCGAGGCCTTTCTCCATGCCGTTTCCTGGCTGATCCGCTCGCTGCCGGCGGCGTTGTTCGGCCCCGTTTCCCGATTCCTCGCGCACCTGCGCGGCGCGGCGCGGCGGGACGCCCGGTTGATGCGGCGGAACCTGGCGGTCGTGCTGGGACTGGCGCCGGGGTCGCCGGAGGCGCGCGACCTGGAGCGGCGCTGCGCGCGCCACCAGATCGTGGCGGCGCTCGAAACGGTGAGGATCAGCTTCGACCGGAAGCGGCTCGACGTCGCGGGGATGGCCGGGTTCGACGACCTGCGGCGCCTGATGGCCGAGGCCGAGGAGCAGGGCCGCGGTCAGGTGCTGGTCACCGGCCACCTCGGCGTCTGGGAACTGCTGGCCCAGAGCGCCGTTCAGGCTTCCTCGTCGGCGGTCTGCGCCGTGGCCAAGCCATCCCGCGTCAGGGCCGCGTCCACGTTCGTGGAGCGGATGCGCGCGCGGGCCGGGGTCCGGGTGATCTGGAGCGGACGAACCTCCCTCCTGCGGGACATGCTGAGCTGTCTCAAGCGGCGGGAAACCCTGATCATGGTCGTCGACCAGAGACCGGACCGGCGGCGCGGTCCGGAGGTCGACTTCCTGGGCCGCCGCACGGAGTTCGTCGGCGGTCCCGCGGCGCTGACGGCCAGCCGCGACTGCCCGCTGATCGCCGCGTTCTGCATCCGCGAGGGCCCCTTCAGCTACCGGTTGGAGAGCGAAATGTTGCGTCGGCCCGGCGGCTCGCGGGATCCCGTGGAGTTGTCGCAGCGGATCGCCTCGGCGATCGAACGGCGAGTGCGGGCGCAACCGGAGCAGTGGATGTGGAACTACCGGCGCTGGAACCACGATCCCGAGGAACTGGCCGAGTTCGGTTTAGGGGCAGACTCGCCCAGGGAACCGGGACGAAGGGGAACGCGATGACGACGAACCGACGAAGACGCCGACCCGCCGCCCTCCATCTCGCGCGTCAGAACTCGAAGCGAACTCCCGCTTCGTACCACCTCGGCTGGTGGTAGTTCCCGGGGTCGCCCAGCTTCAGGCCGCCCGAGCAGCCCTCGACGTCCTCGCAGACGCTGCGCCCCTGTTCGTCGTCGAAGAGGTTGTTCATCGCCGCGATCAGCTCGAACCGCCGGCCCCCGGCGAAGTCGAAGCCCTTCGTCAACTGGATGTCGAGATCGTAGCGTTCCACGAACTCGCGGCTGCCGCGCGGTTCCACGAAGAGGTCGCCGTAGCTGTCCGCATCGCGCAGCGGCGTGTAGACGCTGGGCGACGACCAGTACGCATCGAAGCCGAGCGTGAAGTCGAGCGGAAGGTCGACGAAGCCGTTGACCTTGACTCGGTGCTTGCGGTGATCGTTCAGGTAGCCGTATCGATTGACGAAGTGGTCGGGATAGATGTCGAAGTCCGTGCCCGCGTTTCTCGTGTTCCCGATGTTGCCCTTGGACTCCGAGCGCGTCCAGGAAGCCATGATCCACATCCAGTCGGTCAGCCGGGTCTCGAAGTCCAGGGTCACGCCGCGATAGTCGCGGGCCAGCATGGGCAGGTTCGCCATGACGAAGTAGTCGCAGTCGGCGTCCGCCGAGGGCGTTGGCAGGTTGCCGTTGCAGGTGTCTTCGAAGATGTCGCGCGTCTTCTTGTCGATCCAGGTCAGCGCAAGCGACGTGCGGTTCGCCAGCTCCCGTTCGATGCCCACGATGGTCGTGTCGCTGTACATCGGCTTCAGATCGGGCGTCACGACGCCCGGTTCGGCGAAGAAGGCCCTGTCGTAGAACCATCCGTTGGGGTCCCGGCCGACCGGGTCCTCGATCCAGTTCGAGAAGGTCAGGCCGCCGATCTTCCGGTCGCCCGGATACCGGTTGCGGCAGTTCGCGCCAAGCTCGGGGCGGAAGGCCGAGCAGGAAGACCAGCGAACGGTCGGCACGGAGTTCACTCTCGAGAAGCTCGGCAGCGAGAGTGCGTTCGGGTGCATGAAGGCGCCCCAGTTCGCCCGCACCACCGTCCGCGCGTCGCCCTTGACGTCCCAGGCGAGCGCCAGCCTCGGTTGCAGTCGAGACAGATCGGCGATTTCCGCGCCGACGTCGTTCGTGAACGCGACCTGATCGTTCCGCACGCCGAGCTTGAGAGTCAGCCTGGGGCTGACGCGCCAGGTGTCCTGCACGTACGCCGTCAGGAGCTCGCCGCCGTGCTCCGCCGGCTTGTCCACGGGCTGGAAGGTGAGCCGGAACGGCTGCCCGAAGCGGTCAAGGAACACGTGGCCGCCCCCGGTCGCGTTGTTCTGCCTGCGAAAGAACGTGTCCGACCAGTCGGCGCCGACTCGGAACTCGTGGTCGCCGATCCCGCGGTCGACGAACCACGCGAGGCTGGTGTTGACCTCGTCGCGGTCGCGGTCCGAGTACTGCTGGTTCGGGTAGTTCACCGAGAGCGTGTCGTCTCCGTACGCGTCGATGCGCGCGATCGTCTTGAGGTCGCCGCTCTGGGGCGTCACGTCGAGCGAGCTGCGGAGGGCGGAGGCCTTGACGTGCCACTGCAGGTTCGAGACCGGCATCGCGAGCGCCTCCAGATTGAGGATTCCGTTCGGCTGCTCCTGGCGGCTGGCGGCTTCCGGCGCCACGTCCCGGTCCGCGTTGCTGTTGGCGATCGTCGTGTCCTCACGCAGGTAGCGGCCGACGAACTGCCAGTCTTCGTGTGCCTGCCAGGTCAGCTTGCCCATCGAGTACGTGCCGTCGTACTTCCTCGTGGTGGGAGATCGCGTGGGAGTCGATTTCGACTGCACGGGGTTGATCGCGGCGTAGAACCAGAGCCGGTCGCGCTTGAACGGGCCGCCGAGGTTGACGGAGGTCTCCCTCTTCTCGGTGATGTTCCTGTTCTTGTCGAAGTGCTCGCCGTTCGTGTTGAAGCTGTTGTTGCGGTAGCGGATGTCGACCGAGCCGGAGAACTCGTTGCCTCCCGACTTCGTGACCACGTTGATGACGCCGCCGGTCGCGCGGCCGTGGCGGGCTTCGAAGCCGCCGGTCTCGAAGTTGATCTCCAGGATCGCGTCGAAGTCCAGATTGATGTTGTACGTGCCGGTGACCGGGTCCGTCGTGTCGGTCCCGTCGATCAGCCAGGCGTTCTCGCTCGAGGTCGAGCCGAACACGTTGGGGTTGCTGCCGCCGGCGACTCCCGCGGCGCTCGAGAGAACGTCCTGGTAGCCCCGGTTCGAAGAACCCACGGCCGCCTTCTTGAGCCACTCGGCAGTGAACGTCTGGGAAGTGGACGCCTGTTCGGGGTCGACCACGGGCGTTTCGGCCAGTACGAGTACGTCCTCCGCGAACTCGCCGACGGCCAGCTCCAGCCGGAGCCGCGTCACGCGGCCGACGCGGACCTGGACCTCGTTCCGTCCCAGGGGAAGGAAGCCGTCCAGTTCGGCCTCGACGGTGTAGACCCCCGGCGGCAGGCTGGGGAAGCGGAAGGCGCCGTCGTCGTCGGCGAAGTCCGTGCGCAACCCCATCAGGCGAGGGGAACCGACGGAGACGGACGCTCCGGGTAGCGGCGCGCCGTCCGCATCGACGACCTGGCCGGTCAGTTGACCGGTGACCTGAGCGGTCGCTGGCGCGACCGCCAGCGCGGCCAGAGTCCAGGCTGCCGACAGGCGTTGAATCGAATGGCCGGTTCGAGGCCTGGCCTGGTCCGGATTGCGGTCCGGGTTGCGGGACGTTGCGGGACGGAAGAACACGGGGACCCTCCTGACGTTCCTGCGGGGCGGGCCGCCACGTCTGCAAGCGGAATGCCACGCCAGGTGGTCAGGTCCTGACGAACGACGGCGAAGCGTCGCGGGGCCGCGTCCCCGCTGGTTCCGGAAGGGCCGACGAGGCGGTGAACGGGCTTCCGGCCCGCTGCGCTCGTCAGGCCGGCGTCGGAAGGCCGGTCCATCACGTTGAAGGTCGACGTCCAGAAGAATGGACTTTTGGGCGTGTTTCCGTCCCATGAACGGAATAATGGAGTCGTTACGTCGCGGATAGAGGAATGCAAGAGTGTTTTTTGCCCCGGACGTCTCCGCGGGCGGCTGTCGGCCCCGGCCGGCCTCGATCTCTCCCGCTCGTCCGCGACCGCGGCGGAGATTCGGCGAGATGCGCTGCTACAGCTTGCGCAGGCGGATCCGTCGCACGGCGTGGTCCGACGCTTTCTCGAGGATCAGATCCGCGCGCTCGCGGGTCGGCATGATGTTCTCGACCAGGTTCGGTTCGTTGATCCTCTTCCAGATGCCCCGGGCGGTGTCGGTCGCGTCCGTCTCGCTCAGGCTGGCATAGCGGTGGAAGTAGGCGTCCGGATCCCGGAACGCGGTGTCGCGGAAGGTCAGGAACCGCTCGACGTACCAGCGCTCGATGACCTCCGTTTCGGCGTCGACGTAGATCGAGAAGTCGAACAGGTCGGAGAGCATGAGACGACTGTTCCGCGAGGGCGCCTGCGAGTGCGCCTGCAGCACGTTCAGGCCCTCGAGAATCACGATGTCGGGCTGGTCGACGACCTCGGTGACGCCGGGCAGGATGTCGTACACGTGGTGCGAGTACACGGGATGCTCGACCTTCCGTTCGCCCGACTTGACCTGGAGCACGAAGTTCACCAGCGCGCGCAGGTCGAAGCTCTCCGGGAAGCCCTTGCGCTCCATCAGGTCGCGTTCTTCCAGGACCGCGTTGGGATGGAGAAAGCCGTCGGTCGTCACCAGGTCGACCTGGGGGTGGTTCGGCCAGCGGGCCAGCAACTCGCGGAGGATCCGGCCGGTCGTGCTCTTGCCCACCGCGACGCTGCCGCCGATGCCGATGATGTAGGGAACCTTGGCCGTCAGGCCTCCGAGGAACGTGCTGCTGGCCCGGTAGAGATCCTGGGTGGCGCCGACATAGAGATTGAGCAGCCTCGACATCGGCAGGTAGATCTGCGCGACCTCATCGAGCGAGACCTGTTCGTTGATGCCGCGCAGGCGTTCGAGCTCCTTCTCGGAGAGCGGCAGGGGCGTCTCGGCCCGCAGGCGTCCCCACGCCTTCTCGTCGAAGGAGACGTAGATCGAATCGGTGAGGACGGAGGCCACTGGGTTGGTCGGGAGACCCCCAAGACTGCCGGGCGGCTCAGCCGAGCTGTTCGAGGACCGCCTTGGCGCCGCTGACGCCGACGTCGCCCGCCGGCTCGACGCCGAGGTAGGTCAACACGCCGTCGTCGACGATCGCGGCATAGCGTCGCGACCTGGTGCCCATGCCGAAACGCGAAGCGTCGAGTTCCAGCCCGATCCTTGACGTGAACTCGCCGTTGCCGTCGGACAGCAGGACGATGTCGTCGGGGATCTTCCGCGCCTTGCGCCACTCGTTGATGACGAAGACGTCGTTGACGGCGAGGCAGGCCACGGTGTCCACGCCGCGCGACTTGATGGTTTCGAGGTTCTCGATGAAGCCCGGCATGTGGACTTCCGAGCAGGTCGGGCTCATCGCGCCGGGTACGGCGAAGAGGACGACCTTCCTGCCTTCGAACAGCTCGCGGGTCGAAATGTCGACGATGCCGTTCTCGGTCATCTGCTTGAAACTGGCTTCGGGAATCGCGTCCCCGGTCTTGATGCTCATCGAAGTCTGCTCCTGGCGAGTGGGCGTTCTGGCGTTCTTGGTCCCGAGGGGGCGGCAGTATAGCTTTGGCGGCGATGCTCGGGCCGTACCTGACGATCGCTGCCCGAGCGCCGCTCAGCCTGGCGATCGTCGCGGCGATCACGGTCCTTGCCTGCGGCCGCGTGCCCGACGGCGGCGTCGAGGCGGCCGACGGCGCGCCGCTCGACCTGGACGGCGGCCATCGGCGCTATCTCCGGAGCGTTGACGGCGCCCGGCTGGAACACGTCGAACCCGGCGGTGACGGCGCCTGGCGCGAGATCAGGGGCGCCGGCGGGACGATCCGGTTGGCGGCGCCGCCGCAGCGGATCGTGTCGCGAACGCTGGCGACCGACGAGATCCTGCTGGAGATCGCCGAACCGGAGCGGATCGCGCTGTTGTCTCCCTTCGCCGACGATCCGCGCTACAGCGCCAGCGCCGACAAGGCGAAGCGCCTGGGACGCGTCGGCGGCTTCGGCGCCGAGGAGATCCTCGCGGCCGCGGCCGACCTGGTGTTCGCGGCGGGATTCAACACGCGGGAAACGCTGGCTCGGTTGGAGGCGGCCGGTGTGCCGGTCGTCGTCCTGCTCGATCACGAGAGTCTTGCGGCTGTCGAGCGGAACATCCGAACGGTCGGTTTCGCGATCGGCCGGGAGCGAAACGCGGAACGCCTCGTCGAGTCGATGCGACTGCGGTTGGAGACGGCGCGGGCGCGTGTCGGTTCGCGGGTCGAGGGCCTCCGCGTCGTCCACTGGAGCGGCGGCGTGGCGTTGGGCGGCCGAACGGTCTTCGACGACGCCCTCCGCTACCTGGGCGCCGTGAACCTGGCGGCGGAGCACGGTCTGGAAGGCTGGCCGCGGATCAGCGCCGAGCAGGTCGTGATCTGGGATCCCGACGTCATCTTCACCGGTTCCTCCGCGGTCGGCGACGTCGCGGCGGCCGCCCTGGAGGGCACGCGGGCGGCCACGCTCGGCAACATGGAGTCGCTCGACGGCCGAGACATGGCGGCCATCTCGCACCACGTTGCGGGCATGGTGGAACGCCTCGCCGATGCGCTTGTGCGCGCCGCCGAACGGATCGCGGACGCGGGCCGGCGGAACGCGGCGACGGCGAGGAAATGAGGGCCGCGTTCGGCGGCCGCCGGGGCGGCTTCTGGTGGACCATGGCCGCCGGCTTCGCGCTGCTGGCCGCGTTCGCCGGGATCGGTCTGTTCCGGGGGGCCGTGCCTCTGGATGGAAGCGACGTACTGGCGGCGCTGGCGCGGCATCTGCTGCCCGGTCGGCGGGGCCCGGCCGATCCGGGAGTGGACACGATCGTCTGGTCGCTCCGAGCGCCGCGGGTCGTCGTGGCGGCCATGGTCGGCGGTTGCCTGGCCCTGGCCGGCGCCCAGATGCAGGGTCTGTTCCGCAACCCGCTCGCGTCGCCGGGGATCGTCGGCGTCAGCGCCGGCGCCGCGACCGGCGCCGTCTTCGCGCTGACCTTCGGACTGCTCGGCAACTTCGTGCTCGCCGCCCCGCTGTTCGCGGTGGCCGGCGCCATCCTGTCTCTTCTGGTCCTGACCCGGATCGCCACGCGCGACGGCTACACGCCGGTCACCACGCTGCTCCTTGCCGGCGTTGCGCTGAACGCCCTGCTCGGCGCCGTCAACTCCTGGCTCATCGCCCGCTCGTGGGAACAGTACGAGGCGGCGCGCAGGATCGCCTACTGGATGATGGGCGGCGTCACCGACCGCGGCTGGGTCCACGCCGGGATGCTGGCGCCGGGAATGGTCATCGGTTGCGCAATGGCGGTCTGGTTCGCGCGCGACCTGGATCTGCTGCTCGAGGGCGAGGAGGTAGCCGCTTCCTTTGGCGTCGACGTCGAGCGGGCGAAACGGGCGGTGCTCTGGAGCGCGGCGATCCTCACCGGCAGCGCGGTCGCGGTGAGCGGGGTCGTCGGCTTCGTCGGGCTCGTCGTGCCGCATCTCGTGCGCCTCCTGCTCGGCCCCGTCCATCGACGGCTGCTGCCGGCCGCGTTCCTGACCGGCGCCTGGTTCCTCGTCGGCGCCGATCTCCTGGCCCGCACTCTGGCGGCCCCCCGGGAGGTCTTCCTGGGCGTCGTGACGGCGTTCGTCGGCGCTCCGTTCTTCCTGTTCCTGCTCGTGCGCCACGAAGGCGAAGTGGCGGCGTCCCGATGACGGCCGCGTCGGCCGCGACCGGCGCCCCGCGGCTTGAACTCGTGGGCGCCGGCGTCGAGAGAAGGGGAAGGTGGCTTCTGCGCGGCGTCGATCTCGTCATCGAGCCGGCCATGCTGCTTGCGGTCGTGGGCCCGAACGGCGCCGGCAAGTCGACCCTGCTGCGCCTGCTTTGCGGCGCGTGGCGGTTGACCGAGGGCCGGGCTCTGCTGGGAGGCGCCGACCTGGCCGCCCTGCCGCGGCGTCAGGCGGCCAGACGGGTGGCCCATGTGCCGCAGACCGTGCGCCCGACCTTCGAGTTCACGGTGCGGGAGTTCGTGACGCTCGGCCGCTACCCGCACGAGAACCGCCTGTTCGGCGCCCGCGCCGCCGACCGCGGATGGATCGAACGCTGCCTGGACGACACGGACGTGCTGGCGCTCGCCGAACGACGGGTGACGACGCTGTCGGCGGGCGAACTGCAGCGCGTGCTGATGGCGCGTTGTCTGGCCACCGAGGCGGAGGTTCTGCTGCTTGACGAACCGACCTCGAACCTCGATCTCGCCCACGGTCTCGACCTCCTGGGGCTGGTGCGCAACCTCGCCCGTGAGGGTCGCTCCGTGGTCCTGGTCCTCCACGACCTGAACGCCGCGGCGCGCTTCGCCGATCGCGTGGCCGTGCTCGACGCGGGCGTGCTGGTCGCCGAGGGCCCGCCCGCGGACGTCCTCGATCCGGACCTGCTGCGCCGCGTGTTCCGGGTCCTCGCCGCTCCCCTGTCCGGCGCCGCGGCCCCGGTGTTCGACTTCGAACCGCTGCACCGATGAAGGCGCGCTTCAGTTCGTCAGGCGCACCAGGTAGCTCTGCCGGCCCTCCAGCACCCGTTCGCCGCGCTGGTTGTCGATCTCGCTCTTCAGCACGACGACCCCCGTGGTTCGTTGGCGCTTCAGTTCCGCGATGCGCAGCGTCGTGTACAGGGTGTCGCCCGGAACCACCGGCTTCAGGAACCGGCAGGACTGCTCGATGAAGCCGATCATGGCGCGGCCGATCGCGTCGGCGAAGGCGCCGGCGCCGGCCGCGCTGTAGCAGAGCACCTGAAGGCCGTGGGCGAGCAGACCAGGGTGGCCCTGGGACTTGCAGTACTCGACGTCGTAGTGGAGAGGGTGGTGGTCGCCCGAAATCGCCTGGAACGCGGCGAAGTGGGCCTCGGTCACCGTGCGGCCGGGCAGCGGGAAGGTCTCGCCGACCCGCAGCTCGTCGAACGGTCGGGCCGGGACCAGGCCGCGTTCTTCAATCACCGAACACTCGAACGAGAGCTTCCGCCGCCTGGGCCGTCTGTACGGGGCTCACGTCGCGGTGAGTCACGAGACGGATGTGCACGGGACTCACGTCGAGGCACAGAACGTTCTCCTTCCGGAGCGCCTCGACGCATGCCGGGGCGCCGCGGCCCGTGCCTTCGACCGAGAAGATGAGGATGTTGGTCCGCTGTTCGGCGATCAGCGCGACGCCGGGAAGGTCGAGCAGGGTGTCCGCGAGCAGACGGGCGTTCTCGTGATCCCGCGCCAGCAGAGGCGGGCCCTCGTCAAGGGCGACCTCGGCGGCGGCGGCGAGCACGCCGACCTGCCGCATCTGGCCGCCGCACATCTGGCGGTAGCGGCGGACGTTGCGGATGAAGTCCCGCGAGCCGACGACGATGGAGCCGACGGGCGCGCCCAGGCCCTTCGAGAAGCAGAAGGACAGCGAATCGACCGGCCCCGCGGCCTCGGCCGGCGTGCAGCCGAGAGCCGTCGCGGCGTTGAAGAGACGGGCGCCGTCCAGGTGGACGCGCAGGCCGCGGCGGTGCGCCAGGTCGCAGAGCGCCCGTGTCCGCTCCGGTTCGTACACGGTTCCGCCGGCCTGGTTGCAACTGTTCTCCAGGCAGAGGAGGCGGGTCGGGGCCAGGGTCGGATCGTCGGGCTGTATGGCCGCTTCGACGTCTTCAGGCGTCAGTGCGCCGTCTGCCTTCGCCTTGACCGCGCGGGGCAGGAGACCGGCGACGCCGGTGATCCCGTTGTTCTCGTGGTTGATGATGTGCGCGTTCGATTCCAGCAGCACTTCGCTGCCGCGGGGCAGTTCGTGCCCGAGCAGGGACGAGAGATTGCCCTGGGTGCCGGAAGGGACGAAGAGCGCCGCCTCCCGGCCGAGCATGTCCGCCACCCGTTCCTGCAGGCGGTTGACCGTCGGGTCTTCGTGGAAGACGTCGTCTCCGACTTCGGCGGCGGCCATCGCCCGGCGCATGGCCGGAGACGGCCGGGTCATCGTGTCGGAACGGAGTTCCACCGGCATGGCGAGCGATCATACTTGCCGCCCGATGAACGTCTCGCCGCTTCAGCGGCCGATCCCGTTGTCCGAGGGAGAGGCCCTCGCCGCCGTCGACCTCGGCTCGAACAGTTTCCACATGGTTGCGGCCGAGATCCGCGGCGGTCAACTCGTGTTCGTCGACCGACGACGCGAGTTCGTGCGTCTGGCGGCCGGACTCGACGAGCGGAAGCGGTTGACGCCGGAAGCGTCGGCGCGGGCACTCGCCTGTCTCGACCGCTTCGGCGAGCGGGTGCGGTCCTTTCCTCCCGGAACCGTCCGCGTCGTCGGCACGAACACGATGCGGCGGGCCCGCAACGCGCGTGACCTTCTGGAGGCGGCTCAGCGGTCGCTCGGCCACCCGGTGGAGATCGTTTCGGGTCTGGAGGAGGCGCGACTGGTCTACCTCGGCGTGTCGAAGAGCCTTGCCGGCGACGAGCGGCGCCTGGTCGTCGACATCGGCGGCGGCTCCACCGAGCTGATTGTCGGCGAGGGCTCGCGGCCTCTGGACCTCGAGAGCCTGTACATGGGTTGCGTGAGCGCGAGCCTCGGCCACTTCCCGAACGGATGCCTGAACGAGAAACGCTGGCGCCGCGCGGAGACCGCTGCTCTGCGGGAACTGGCCCCGGTCGAGCGCCGCTTCCGGGCGGGCGCCGGCTGGAGCACGGCGGTCGGCTCTTCGGGTACGGTGCGCGCGGTGGCCTCCGTCGTGCAGGCGGCGGGTTGGTGCGAGGAGGGCGTCACGATCGAAGCCCTGCGGCGCCTTCGCGAGTTCCTGCTCGAACGGAGAACCACGATGCGGGGCGGCATCAAGGGCCTCAGCGAGGGACGGGCGCCGGTGTTCGCCGGCGGGGTCGCCGTGCTGCTGGCGGTCTTCGAGGCGCTGGGCATCGAGCGGATGCGGGTTGCCGGCGGCGCCCTGCGGGAAGGCGCCCTGTACGACCTGCTCGGCCGTCTGCGCCACGAAGACACCCGGCACGCGGCGGTCGAGTCGATGGCCAGGCGCTACCACGTGCAACCGGAGCAGGCCGAGCGGGTGCGGGAAACGGCGCTGCAGCTTCTCGATCAGTGCGCCGAGGCATGGAACCTGACGGGACAACTGCCGCGGCTGATGCTCTCCTGGGGGGCCCAGTTGCACGAGGTCGGCCTGGACATCAACCACGCCGGTTTCCACAAGCATGGCGCGTACATCGTCGAGAACGCGGAGATGCACGGGTTCTCGCTCCAGGAACACCTGCTGCTGGCGTCCCTCGTGCGCAGCCACCGCCGCAAGTTTCGGCGCGAGATCTTCGATCGTCTCCCCTCCGGGTGGAGACGCCCGGCGCGGCGCGGCGCCGTTCTCCTGCGGCTCGCGGCCGTGCTCCACCGCAGCCGGCGGGACGAACCGCTGGCGGTCAAGCTCGACGTCGACGGCCGCGACCTGCGGCTCGCGCTGCCCGCGGCCTGGCTGGAGAAGTCGCCCTTGACCAGAGCCGACCTGCGCCAGGAGGCCCGGTACCTCGCCGCGGCGAAGTACCGGCTGACGGTCGAGGAAGACGGCTGAGGAGCAGCGCTCGCGCTCAGCCCGGTACGCCCAGGCGCTTGAGCGCACGGGACGTTGGGACAGATCTGAATGAGCCACCGCATGCTCTTGACTCCGGTATCCGTGCCTACTAGGGTGACAAGCCGTATCGGAAGATATGGGAGCCCATGGCGAAGACCACGATCGAGATCTCGGACGACTTGGCGAGGGAAGCGAAGAACCACGCGGCGAGGGAGAACATCACGCTGCGGGAGCTGTTCGAGCGGGGATTGCGGATGGCGATCAGAGTTGACCGGAAGGCCGCCGGCTTCACGCTGAGAGATGCGAGCGTTGACGGTGAAGGTCTGACGCCGGAGTTCCAGGGCGCCGATTGGGCTCGCATGCGAGAAGCCATCTACGAGGGCCGCGGAGGTTGATCGCCACGGACACGAACATCCTCGTCTACGCCCACCGCGCCGACTCCGAGTGGCACGAACGGGCGAGAGCGTGCGTCTCGACCCTTGCCGAAGGGCGCGTGGCATGGGGCCTGCCATGGCCGTGCGTTCACGAGTTTCTGGCCACGGTGACGCGGCCGGGCATCTACCTTCCGCCTTCGACACTGGAGGCTGCGGTCGAGCAGGTCGACGCCTGGCTCGAGTCGCCGGTGGCCGACCTTCTGACGGAGACGTTCACGCACTGGGAACTGCTGAAGGACCTCCTCCGCCAGGGCCAGGTCAGAGGACCGATGGTTCACGACGCACGCGTGGCTTCTCTCTGCGTTGCGCACGGCGTCACGGAGTTCTGGACTGCCGACCGCGATTTCAGCCGCTTTCCCGGGTTGCCGGCCCGCAATCCGCTGCTGGGCTGAACGGGGCCGCGGGCGCAGGCGCCGCGTTGTCTCACGACTCACGGACTTGTTCGGCTCAAGGCTGGTGCAACGTGCGCTCCCATCAGGTCACCAGAGGCAAGATGTGGCGCTCGAAGTGAGAGACGAGTCGCGAGGGTGATCGTGGGCACCACAAGAGCACATGACCTTCAGCTCCTTGGAACCAATGCGCGATCTCCCTCGCGTAACGTTCATCTTCGGCGATGCCGTTCGTGAAGATCCACCAGAACGGGATCACGTCTTGCGGCTGTTTGGCGATCTTGCGGCCCGACCGGAGAATTCCCGGCGCGAAGTACTTGCAAGCTCGTTCGTGGGCGTTTCCCGCGGCTCTTTGCCTCTTCAGCTCCACGAAGATCGATTTGTGCGGCCCGTGAATCGCGGCATCCGGGCGAATTCCGTGCGGTCTTCCAGATGCATGGAGGCCGTAGATGCCCTCCAGGTCCTTCGGTCGCTTGGACACGGTGACTCCGACCTCCAGCTTCGCGATATGGCGGGAAAGGACTTCGTGGAATTGGTTCTCGGCGGTCATCCCGCGTAGCGCCGCTTCGTCTTGCCACTTGTCGCGGCTCTCCAGATGTCGTCTGGCGGCTGCGGTCATGCCTCCAGCCCCCAAGCGTCCCAGCCGTTCCGCGCTCCATCGTCGAACAGGCTGGACTCTGACCGCGCGAACAGCTCCACCTTGCGCAGGTCCGGGAACATGGCGTCGATTCGCCGGCGCACTTCTTCCGGCTTGCGGGAGTGCGCGCGGCGCCGTTCTGTGACGAGTTGCCGGACGTTTCTGGCGCCGCGGGGACTGGGAATGCGGCCCCGCTTGAACACCAGGCAGAGTTCGCACTGGCTCATCGTGTAGAAGCCGGGATTGACCCGCTCCTTGTCCCAGACAAAGGCGACCGTCGCCCAAGCGAACCCCCACGCCTTGCCGAGCTCGATCGCCTGGTCAAGATGGGGGTTGGTGGCCCACAGGAACAGCAGACTGTCGCTGGCCGCGATGGTCTGCACCGGAAGGGTCTTGAGCGTCGGCAGCGTGACCGTGGAGTAGTGCCGCACGGCCCCGCCGGAGTCGCCGCTGCCTGGACCGGCGTGCTGGAGCTGGCCCTTGTAGTCCCACGGCGGGTCCGCGTACACGATGTCGTAGCTTCGATCCGGCAGTCTGGGGAAACGCATGGATGGAGAAGGGATGATACGGCACTCGCGCCGTTTCCGAGCCGCGGCCCCGGCTCCGGACCGCGCGTCGCGCCAGCAGCGTCAGGCGGCTTGGCGCAGTTGAAGCGCGCGACGTTGAAGCGAACGGACTCGTTCCGCCAGCCGACCGATTTCGGCCATCAGGCTGTCGATGCTGCCTGACAGGTCGAGCGTGGCGATCTCGAGCTGCTTCCCGGCGTGGCGAACTCGATGCACGATGTCGGCGCCTTCGCCTTTGGCGTAGATCAGAAGGCCGCCGGGCAGGTCGAGGGCGGTGGCGTAGGCAAGGAGCTGGTAGAGGTCGGCGTTGGGCGCGTTGGCGTGCTCGACGCGCTTGTACTTCGCGTCGCCGACGAAGCTGCAGACCTGGCCGTCCCACCAGGAGAGGTCCGGCTTGAGTCGCACTCGCCGATTGTCGTCGAGGTGCAGTGGGGGAATTCGCCCGTCGGAGGGAAAGGCGTTCTCTGAGAGGTTCAGTTCGTCTCTGAGCGCGCGCGTCACGAAGTCCTGGAAGACGTCGTTCATGTTCATCAGGAAGCCGTTCGCCCGCAGGCCGCCGCGCGGCGCTTCGAAGGATGCGTGGCGAAGGATCAACCGCGCCAGGTCGACCGCCTCCCGGTAGTGCTCGTTCAGCCGATCGAACCTCACTTCGGGGACGGCGTTCGGCGGGAACTCGACCAGGTTCACGTTGTCCAGGGTCGCGGCGACCCAGGCGAGATCGAGGCGCGACCTTGCCGAGCGGAGTCGAAGCTTGCCCAAGCGCTCGGCCGCGGCCTTCACCAGTCGGTTCGCGAGCACGTCGTCGGTGAAGTCGTCGTAGCGGATCTCGACCGGCAGCGGCGCGCCGAACCTGCGGCGGATCTGGTCGGCGACGCGGATGCGTCCGCGGACCGTATGCAGCGCTTCTTCCTCCGTGCGGTAGCCGTGGAGGAGACCGCGAGCGAAGGCCTGGCGCGCGGCCCACGCCAGCGCCGGCACGAGCGCCTCGACCAGCGTCGGTTGCCTCGCGTGGTCGAAACTCTCCTCCCGGAAGTTGACGCCCATCGCGTAGGCGGCCAGCCAGAGCACGCGGCCGATGGGCAGCTTGGGCCTGATGGAAACGGAGAGATCGCCGATCTCGAGCGCGCCGATCGTGGAACCGGGGGTGAGCCGCCAGGCGTGGTTCGTCCCGGCCGCGGGTTCGACTTTCGCAAGAAAGGGCTTCAGTCGGTCGCGCTCCTCGACCGAGAGCGCCACCGGCTCGGTTGTGTTCCACTCGCGGAGGTCAAGGCGCCGCATCGCCAGGCGACCCGTCCTCCTCGTCCGCTGCCGCGTCGCTTCTTCCGCTGTCGCCGGTGGATGCATCGACCTTCGGTTCGTCGACCGCGTTCGCTGCCGGCTCGTCGCCCGCTGTCGGCTCGGCGCCGGCAGCTTCGGTCACGTTCGGGCCGCTGTCGTCCGCGTGGTCGGCGTCGACGCTGCCGGACTCGCGGCGCAATTCGCGGCGCAGCCGGTCGAGATCGAACTCGGCAAGCTGTTTCGTCCCGCCGTGGAGGCTCTCCTCGACGGTCGGCAGGACGCTGTGTTCCCAGGTCAGCCGGACGTTCTCCTCGTCGAGGTCTTCCTTCATGAAGTAGCTCGGTCCGATGGCCGCCTGCCGGTCGTTCAGCTTGCTGTTCGTTCGCTCCACGACGTCGGCCACCCAGGCCATGCCGGGCGACGAGTTCTTCTCCAGCCAGCGCCTGAGCAGTCCCTCGACCGGCGGCTTGTCGGGATGGAACTCGACGAAGTGAAACCGTCGGCGCAGCGCCAGGTCGACCAGGGCGATCGACCGGTCGGCCGTGTTCATCGTGCCGATGATGTAGAGGTTCCTTGGCAGGCTGAACCGCTCGTCTTCGGCCGAGGCGTACTGCAGCCTCATGCTCTCGTCGCGGTACTCCAGCAGGAAATACAGCTCACCGAACACCTTGGCCAGGGCGCCTCGGTTGATCTCGTCGATGATCAGGAAGTGCGGCTGGGCCGGGTCGTCGCGGGCCCTTCTGGCGGCGTCGATCAGCGGCCCGTCGCGCAGCGCGAAGCCAGCGTGGCCCTCGTCGGACAGAGTCGGCCGGTACCCCTGAACGAAGTCCTCGTAGGCGTACGACGGGTGGAACTGCACCAGGGTGACGCCGTCGTCGGACGCGGCGAGGAACTCCGCCAACTTGCGGGCGACCCAGGTCTTGCCGGCGCCCGGCGGCCCCTGGAAGATGACCTGGCGCTTGTCGTCCAGCAGGCGGGCCATCGTGCGGAGATCGGCGTCGTCGTAGAGCAGGTCGCGTGCGAGTTCCGAGAGGTCGGTTTCGCCGAGCGGCTTTCCCGGGTCTGCGTACCAGTGGTGCAGGAACCTGTCGTAGTCCTGCTCCGCTCCCTTGAACGTGAAGTCAATCAGGGCGTTCGCGGCCCACGGCAGTGTTCCCGAGTCGCAATCGACTTTCCACACCGTTCCGCGATAGGTGTAGAAGTACCATTCACGGGGTTCCTCCACCGGCGTCCAGTCCACGCGTAGATTGCGTCCGTCACCCATGTTCTCGGTCACGACGCCCGTGGCCTTGATCGGCATGGTCGAGATGACCCTGCCCCTGTTGTCGAAGGGGAGGCCGCGTTTCCTGACCGTGCTGGCCTTCAGGGCGATCCGGTCCCCGGGCCGTATCGCCTTTACGAGGTCCAGGTGCTTGTCCTCCCAACCGTTCTGCCAGATTCCTTCCTCGACGAAGCGATCCGTCTGATCGTCCGGGTCCCAGAAGGCGCCGACGAACCAGCATGTTCGCGATAGTGGCGGCTTTTCCCCCGCTTCCCTTCCCTCGTCCTGAACGTCCCTGAGCGCCCAGACGACGGATTGCGCTTCGAGCCGTGTGTCTGGGCGGCTCAGGCCATGCTCGGTCGTCCGACGGATCAGTTCGTCGAGGAAGCCCAGTGCCTGGTCATGCTGGGCTTCTTCGGCCGCTTCACTCGACGGAACCTCGACGCCCAGGCGTCGGTAGGCGGAATCGAACACCGATCGCATGACCGGTGGGTACCCGGATGGGTCGAGCGCCATCAACAGGACGGAGATCGTTCTGAGTCGCGTGCCTCTGCCGTTCGTGCCGTACCTTGAGTGACGCACGGCATCCGGCGGCGCCCCTCCGCCCTTCGGCTCCCAGGGATAGAGAGCGGAAAAGCCGCGAACGCGCTCGCTGACTGACCGGTCGTCTTCGGTCCAGAGAACGCGAAGCGCCTGGAGCGCCGCGTCGGGCTGGTCGTCGACCCACTGGCGCAGCTTGCCCGCCGTCCGCCAGGACATCGGGTGGTTCTGGCCTTGCGTGGCGGCCTTCAGGAGGTTCCGCCAGTCGCTTCGGCCCGCCAATGCCGCTCGCCGGGCCTTGCGCAGAGCGTCGCCGATCCTCAGCTTGTATTGGACGTCTTCGCCGTCCAGCTTGCCGCTCTCGACGTAGCGTCGCACGTCCTCCAGGTACCGATCCCATCGCTCCCGATCGGCCGCCTTCGTGCCGGCGTCCGGGTCTTCCGCTCCTCGTGCCGCCATCGCCTCGGCGGCGGGGCCTTGCGGTTCGGGCGCGGCGCCCTTGCTTGCTGTCACCTCTGCTCCGTCATGCGTCGATGGATTGCTGCGTCCAGGTGGCGCCGGCTTCGGGCGTCGACCTTCGGAGCCGCTTGAAGCGACGCGGGATGCTACCAACTGGCGAAGCACGGGAAGATACAGGCGCCGGGCCGGGCTAGCATCCCGCGCCATGACGTTCACCTGGCGCTACGCAACGGCCGCCGACGCCCGGGACATCGTCGCGCTCGTCAACGACGCGTTCCGCGTCGAGGCGGACACGCTGACCGGCGACCGGATCGCGCTCGCGGACGTGATGGACCGCCTCGAACGCGGCTCGTTCCTCGTGTGCGACGCGGAAGCGGACGGGTTGGCCGGCTGCGTCCATGTCGAGTTGCGCGGCGAGACCGGCTACCTGGGTCTGGTGTCCGTCGCGTCGACGCGACAGAGCCTGGGGCTGGGCCGCGACCTGATGGCCGCGGCGGAGGGCTGGTTGCGGGAAGCGGGCTGCAGCGTTTCCCAACTCTGGGTGCTCAGCACCCGGCCGCGGCTCCTGGCCTGGTACGGCCGGCGGGGATACCGGGTGGTCCGGAAGGAACCGTTCGCTGCGGCCAACCCGCCGGCGACCAGGGGGCTTCTTCGCCCGGTTCACTTCGAGGTGATGGAACGCGATCTGGCCGCGGCGCCCAGAGCGCGTCGCGGAGGTCGGGCGGGGCGCCTTCCTGTATAGTGCGGCCGAACCGGATCCAGAGTCACTCAAGCAGGCACAGGAGGTCCGATGTCCCGACCCGCTTCGTCCCTGATCGCCCTGACCAGTTCCGTCGTCCTGGCGTTCGGCGCCTCCGCTGCCGTTGCGGCCGCTCCGAACGCGGACAACCTCGGCGCGCCGTTGACCGTCTACACGGGTTCGGTCGTCGGCGATGACGGGAAGCCGATTCGCGGCGCCACCGTGTCGCTGTTCTCGACCGACGAACAGCGCAGCATCTCGGTCTACAGCCAGCCGGACGGCGCCTGGCGCCTCCCCGGCGTCGCCGCCGGCAAGTACAAGCTTCGCGTCCGCCTGACCGGCTGGCTGGACGAGTGGAAGGACCTCAAGGAAACGACCGAGCCGACCCCGATTCAGGTCCGGCTGCGCCAGGCCGAGGGCTGGGCCCTGCAGTCGCAGCGACCGGCGCACGACCTGATGAACATGCTGGAGTGGGAGGACGAGGCGGACGCGCTGAACTTCAAGATGATGTGCGCCTATTGCCACCAGGTCGGCACCGTCGGCTTCCGTTCGCCCGAGGAGCCGGTCGACTGGGAGGTCATGCTGACCCGGATGGACGGCTTCCAAGGCCTGTACAAGCATACCCAGGACGTCCTCGTCGACAAGATCGTGGACGTCTACGGCCGGGACGCGGAAGAGAACTGGGCGGACTTCGAGCCGCCCGAGCCGCCGTCCGGCGAGGCGCTCAGGGGCGAGGTGCGCGAATGGCTGATGGGCGACCAGGCCGGCGCCGTGATCCACGACCTCGAACTCGGCGACGACGGACTCGTCTACACGGTCGACATGGCCCAGGACGTGATCGAGACCCTCGACCCGGTCACCGGCGAGCGCGCCTTCCACACCGTCCCCGGCGGCAAGGACTACCTCTCGCCTTCCAGTCCGACGACCGGCATCCACTCCATCGAGAAGGCCGAGGACGGCAACATGTGGGTCACCCTCGCCTACTCGGGCCAGATGGGCGAGTTCGATGTCGAGACGAAGGAGTGGCGGCTCGGCTCCGGCCGCGCCGCTCCGCGGCCCCGCGGCGGCTACCCGCACACCTTGCGCTTCGCGCCGGACGGAATCCTCTGGTGGACCGACGCCGGCAGCCCGAACGGCGTCGGCGTCATGTCGCTCGATCCCGAGACGTGGGACGGCGAGCGCTGGGAAGTCACCGAGTACAAGCTGCCGACCAGGGATCAGGTCCGCGGCGGCGGCGCCCGCGGCGAGTCGCGCGGCGTGACGCCGTACGGCATCGACGTGGCGCCGAACGGCCACGTCTTCTACAGCAAGCTGAACGGTCAGCGGGTCGGCCGGATCCGCCCCCGGCTCGATGCCGACGATCCGGAGCGGATCGTCGAGTGGCGGCCGCCGGTGCACGGCCCGCGCCGTCTGCACGTGGCCCCCGACGGCATCGTGTGGGTGCCGGGCTGGGCGTCGGGCGATGTCGCGTCGTTCAACGAGGAAACGGAAGAGTGGAAGGTCTACGACCTGCCGCACGGCCCGAATTCGTTGCCCTACGCGCTGAACATCAACCCGACGAACGGCGAGGTCTGGATCACCGGGACCGGCACCGACTCCATGCTCCGCTTCGATCCGAAGACGGAGACGTTCGTCGAGTACCGGATGCCGATGATGGTCACCTACACCCGCGAGATCGAGTTCGACGCGGCCGGCAACGCCTGGACCACGAACTCGAACGCCCCGTCCCGCCACGCCGAGCACCGGCAGGGATCGGTGCTGATGATCTCGGCGGGCGGCGGCGAGTAGGCGGCTTTAGTCCGATCGGTCTACCGCCGCCTTGGGTGCGTCGACGCTGCTGGCACGACACACGGTCCGGAGTCCGGCGCTTCGCGCCGGAAGCCGACGGGGACGTCGGCCTTCCGTGTGGGTTTCCTGCGCGACAGTGCGGCTCGAAGGCTTGCTTGGAACAAACGTCTGGCGGTCCTTGTCGTGGAACAACCACGGCCGCACACTGGGTTCGCCGGCGCCCTCGCTGGCTTCCCGGGTCTGTTCCCTGCGCGACGGCGCAGCCACAAGGCGGCGGACCTTGCTAGGATCAACGGGAAGGACGCGGGAGTTCCATCTGAGACGGCGCTGTTGGCACGTCTCGTCAAGTTGATGTCTCGACAGCATGCGGTTGACGCACCTCACTCTCTGCAACTGGCGGAACTTCAAGGAGGCGGACTTCCCAGTCCAGGATCGCCTCGTCGTCTTGGGTCCGAACGCGTCCGGGAAGTCCAACTTGTTGGATGCCTTGCGTTTTCTTCGGCAGGTCGCTTCGGCCGGTGGTGGATTCCAGGAGGCGGTGCAGAGCCGAGGCGGCATTCCGCGGGTGCGCTGTCTGGCGGCGAGGAACTTCAACCACGGCCATGTGACGATAGGCGTCCGGTTGGGGGACGGCAACAGGGCGGATCGATGGTCCTACGAATTGACGTTTACCCGGGAATCGCGGGGACTGCACAGGCCGATTCTCTCCGGTGAAGTAGTGAAGCGGGATGGGGATGTGGTCCTTGAGCGTCCCGATGACAAGGACCAGACTGATGCTGAGCGTCTGACCCAAACCTACCTGGAGCAGGTGAATGCGAACCAGGAGTTTCGGCCGATCGCGGACTTTCTCCGAACGATTCGGTATCTCCACTTGGTTCCCCACTTGCTCAGAGAACCCGGACGTCAGGCGGACCTCTCGGATGACCCGTACGGCAGCGACTTCCTGCTTCGAATCGCCAGGACTCCGACACGTACACGCGACCGGCGCCTGCATCGAATCGGTAGCGGCTTGAGAGCGGCCGTACCGCAACTCAGTCAACTCGAGCTGGTCCAGGACGATGCAGGCAGGCCGCACCTGGAGGCTCGCTACGGGCATTGGAGGCCCAAGGGAGCGAAGCAGAATGAGCATGACTTTTCGGACGGCACTCTACGGCTTGTCGGTCTTCTGTGGTCCTTGCTTGAAGGAAAGCGGGGAGCGGGTCCCGTGTTGCTGGAGGAGCCGGAACTGTCGCTCCACTCCTCCGTCGTACGCCAGTTGCCGTCGATTCTGAGCCGGTTCCGCGGCGCCGGCGGCCCCCAGGTCCTGCTGACGACGCACTCCGAGGAGATCCTCCGGGATGAAGGGTTGGGGTTGGACGAAGTCGTCGTTCTGGCACCCGGCGCGGAGGGGACCGAAGCTGTGCCGGGCGCCGCGGTGGAGAGTGCTGTTCGGTTGCTCGACAGCGGCTTGAGCTTGGCCGAGATCTTGGGTCCGCTGACGAGACCCGAGCGGGTCGACGAACTCTCCGGCCAGTTGTTTCTGCAGTGAAATACGTCAACCTCGCCGTCGAGGGAGACACCGATGTCCCGGTCGCGGAACGTCTGATCCGTTTGGTGGGACTGGCGCCCCATGCGGTTGTTGTTGGCCGGGGCGCACCGAAGCTCGATCCTCGGATTCCCAAGTTCAACCGTTCCGGCGAACACCTCAACTGGCTGATTCTGCGGGATCTCGACCACGATGCCTCCTGCCCTGCCGAACTGGTTGCCGAGCTTCTGGGCGGTCAGTCGTTGGCTCGCCGCGTGGCTCTACGTGTTCCGGTCCGTGCCGTGGAGAGCTGGTTGCTTGCTGACCGGGAGAGTTTTGCCCGCGAATTCGGTGTGGCCCAGCAACGACTGGAAGGAGACCCCGATGTACTGGACGATCCGAAGCGGCGTCTCATCGACGTCTGCAGGAAGTCGCGACGCGCGGATGTCCGCGGAGGAATGACGCCGAGAAAAGGCAGCGGCAGACCAGTCGGCCCCGAGTACGGGACCCGCGTTTCGGCGTTCGTCCGGTCCGCATGGAACCCCGATCGGGCCGCCGACGTGTCGGCGAGTCTTCGGAGGTCCCTGGCGGCGTTGCGACGACTCGTGAACGATGGTTCCTGGGCTTGACGAAGATGCCGGGACCAATCGTGGTCATCGTGAGCCGGGGCGCCGACGTCGCTTCGACGCCGGCTTCAGCTTGCGCGTGACGCGGGACGCGCTTCCCCGGCTGCCTCTGAGCGCTGCGACTGCCGACCCCCGGAAGGAGAACGAGGAGGCGCACTCCCGACCACTCGAAAGACGGCCGAAGCGGCTCACTTTCCGAGCGACGTTTGGCTCAGTTTCTGACCGTTGCCGCCAATCAGGTGAGCGAGGCTGGTGTTGCTGCTCCGGATGCGACGGTCGCGACGTCGACCCCGGACTTCGGCTCAGGCCCGGAGCGACACTGCCCGTTCGAGGTCATCGTGCTCGAACGCACTGGCCATGCGACCGATACATTCCTTCCCGGATGCCGTTCGACGGAAGCGAACGCTGCCGGCCCCGGTCAGAACGAGTACCTGAGCGAGTTCGACAGCACCACGTCCGTCTCCTCGACGCCGGTGGGCGGCTCGCTGTCGTGGGCGACGTTCAGGTTGATCGCCAGGGCGAGGCGGCGGAGGAGCTGGATCTCGAACGAGGTTTCGGAGAGCACGCGGTAGTCCTCGGGCCGGTCGAACCGGGTCTGCAGGTAGAGGGTGTCGACCAGGCGGAAGCGCTTGTCCTCGCTGTTGTAGCGGACCGTCAGGTAGTTCGTGGACCGGTGGTGTTCGCTGCGGCGGGCGTCGGGAAGGTCGGCGGGAAGATCCAGGGTTTCCCGCTCGAGCATGTAGCCGGCGCCGAGGAAGACCTCCGCGCGCTGGGCCTGCAGCACCTGGAAGCGGCCGCCGCCGCCCAACAGGAGCCGCTGTTCGAGCCGGGTGAACTCGTTGAACTGGTGCTGGCCGAACGCCTCGTACGAGAAGCGGGAGCTGTGTTCGCGGATGAAGCGCAGGTGGCTCAGCGCGTTGTTGACGAAGCGGTTCTCGTTCAGCCGGGTGAAGGAGTAGTTCGTCGTCAGGAAGACGACGTTGGTGGGACGTTGCGGGGCGTCCTCGCCGTCCGTCGACTCCGCCTCGCCTGGGTCGGACGCCCCGTTGACGTGCACCCAGGCGTACTGGACGCGGGCGCCGGCGCCGAGAATGTCCCGCTCCGTGTTGCCGCGCTGAAGGGAGGAGCTGAGGTCGATCGTGCTGTCCCAGCCCGGCGCTTCCGCGCCGATGCGCATGCTCTCCGTGTTCACCTGCGCCGCGGCTGGCGCCGTCAAGCCGGTGGCCGACGCCAGAGCGGCGAGCAGACGCAGGGCGCCGGCACATCGGAGTGCACGTCTCATGCGGCGCAACGCTATCGCCAAGGCGCGGAGGCGTCTCCGAGACCGCCGACCGGGCGCGGCGCGACTCCGGAGGCGGAGCCGATCGGCGGAAGCGTGCGGGCCGCCGGCTCGAATTTCAACCCGGGGGTCTGAATCGGCGTTATTCTTGATCGTCGCCGAGCGGAGTTGGATTCGGGCGCGGCGCCTCGCATCGTCAGTGTCCGCGAGTGTCCGCGTGCCAACGGCTGGAAGGAGTTCATGATGGACCGAGCAGTGTCCCTGGCAGCAGCCTTCGTCGCGGTTCCGATCGTCTGGCTCGCGGCGGCGGGTTGCGTCGTCAGCGTCGGTTCGGAGGCGGAAGCCGCGACGGACGCGTCCGACTTCGACGCCTCGGTCGACGTCGGATCGATCGATTTTCCGACCTCGGCGGGCGAGGAGGCGCAGAAGCACTTCATCCGCGGCGTCGCGATACTCCACAGCTTTGGCTACGAACAGGCGAGGGAGGCGTTCCATTCCGCCCAGGAGGCGGAGCCTGACTTCGCTCTCGCCTACTGGGGCGAAACCCTGACCTACAACCACCCGCTGTTGCCGGAGCGGGACCTCGAATCGCCCCGCGCCGCGTTGGCCCGCCTCGGCGAAACCCGCGAGGATCGGGCGGCCAAGGCGGCGGACGAGCGTGAGCGCGGCTTCCTGAACGCGGTCGAGGAGTTGTTCGGGGAAGGCGAACTGGCCGACCGGCGGATCGCCTGCATGGAAGCGATGGAGCGGCTCTACGAGCAGTACCCGGACGACGACGAGGTGGCCGCGTTCTACGCCCTGTCGCTGCTGCAGGCGGTGGGTCCGCTGGGCGACGACTCCTTCCGACTGAACGTCCTGGCCGGATCGATCGCGCTCGGCGTCTTCGAGCGCAACCCGTATCACCCCGGGGCGGCCCACTACATCATCCATGCCTTCGACGATCCGGTGCACGCGCCGCTGGCGCTGCCCGCGGCCTTGCGGTTCGCCGACATCGCGGCCGCCGTCTCCCACGCCCGGCACATGCCGTCGCACATCTTCATCCAGCGCGGCATGTGGGACCGGGTGTCGACATCGAACGACTCGGCGTACGAGGCCGCCGTGGCGCTCTGGGATCCGGGCGAGCGGGTCGGCGACATGGTCCACGCCCTGGACTGGGGGCAGTACGGCGACCTGCAGCGCGGCGACTACGCCAAGGCCCGCGAGTGGATCGCGGAGCTCGACGACCTGGTCGAGCGCACCGGCGACGAGGGCCGGGGCAAGAACACGAAGCCCCTGGTGCGCGCTCGCTACATCGTGGAGACGGAAGAGTGGGAGACGCGCGAGATCACGGACGACACGCCCGCTTCGGAATTGCTGGCGACCGGGATCTCGGCGGTTCACGCCGGCGAACTCGACCTGGCCCGTGAAGCCGCCGCGCGACTCAAGGAGGCGGGCGAGCGGCGAAGCGGCGACAGCTCGACGTTCCAGCGCGGCCCCAAGCCCGCCCAGGTCATGCACCACGAGGTCGCCGCCCTGATCCGGCTCGCCGAGGGCGACGCCGACGGCGCCGTCGACCTGTTCGAGAAGGGGCTGGCGATCGCTTCGACGATGGGTCCGCCGCGCGGCGCCGCGTCGCCGATCAAGCCGATCCGGGAACTCTACGGCGAGGCGCTGCTGCGGCTCGACCGCCCGGAGGACGCGGTCCCGCAGTTCGAAGACCAGTTGCTCCACACCCCCAACCGGCCGCGCGCGCTGCTGGGTCTGGCCCGCGCTCAGGCAGCGGCGGGCGACAGGGCAGCCGCCTCCGAGTCGTATCGGCGCCTGCTCGCGGCGTGGTCGGCCGCGACCGAGCCGAAGGAGCTGGCCGAGGCGCGGGAGTTCGTGGCCGCCTCGGCGTGAAGGTTCCCCGGATGACCTTCGAGACCGAGTTCGAGACCAGACACAGCGACTGCTTCGCCGCCACCGGCTTCGTCCACGCCGGCGTGCTGCTGGCGCTGACCGAGATGGCCTACGCGCGGTTCGAGCAGCGTCGCGGCATCGATGCCGGACTGAAGCCCGAGCACGTCGTCGCGGTGCAGCGGTCGACGACGGCGACCTATTCCTCGCCGCTTCGGTGGCGGGAGGGAGCGAGGATCCGCGTCAGCACGACGGAGGCGACGGAGCGCGGGTTCGACCAGGATTTCGAAGTTCTCTCCGCCGCCGATGGCCGCGAGATCGCCCGGTTTGTCCACCGTTGGGTTCTCCTCGACACGCGGACCGGGCGGCGCGTGCCTCTGTCCGAGGACCTGCGACGCCGGCTGCTGGTCGAGGACTGACGAGGATGCGGATCGCGCCTGGAAGGGAGTTGCCGTGAACCGCAGGCCGCCTTGTCGCTTCATGGCCTCGATCGTCGTGGCCGCAGCCGCCTGTGGGGGAGCGGGACACCCCGGGGTCGAGGGCCCGGACCTGGTCGTCGAAACGTCGTCAGGCCTGGTCGAGGGCGCGCCGGTCGACGACGGCCGCGGCCCCGCCGGCGACGTTCTCGCGTTCCGCGGCGTTCCCTACGCCGCGCCGCCGGCGGGAGATCTGCGTTGGCGGCCGCCGCGGCCGCCGGCATCCTGGGACGGTGTGCGGCCGGCCCTCGAGTCCGGCGCGCCGTGCTGGCAGAGGATCACTCCCGACACCTCGATCTGGAGCCGCGGCGCGCTCGACCGCAGCGAGGACTGCCTCTATCTCGACCTGTGGACGGCGGCTGCTGGCGACGCGGGTTCGCGGCCGGTGATGGTCTGGTTTCACGGCGGCAGCCACGAGGTGGGGCATGGGTCTTCGCTCATCTTCGACGGCGCCGCGCTTGCCCGGAAGGGCGTCGTCCTGGTGTCGATCAACTACCGGCTGGGCGCGTTCGGCTTCCTCGCCCACGAGGCGTTGACCGCCGAGTCGGAGCACGGCTCGTCCGGCAACTACGGTCTGCTCGACAAGATCGCCGCGCTGCGATGGGTTCGGGACAACGCGGCGGCGTTCGGCGGCGACCCGGAGCGAGTGACCATCTTCGGGCAGTCGGCGGGCTCGATGAGCGTATGCAGCCTGGTCGCGTCGCCGCTGGCGGCCGGTCTGTTCCATCGCGCGATCGGTCAGTCCGGCGGTTGCTTCACCCCGCTCGAGGGCTTGGCGCCGGCGGAGCGCCGCGGCGCGCTGCTCGCCGGTGCACTGGATGCCGCGAAGGATGCCTCCGGCGCTGAGATCGCCGCCGCGATGCGGGCTGCTTCGGCCGAGGACGTGCTGGCCGGCGCCGAGAGTTCCGGGTGGTCCGACGGAACGAAGACGGTGGTCGACGGCTGGTGTCTGCCGGATCAGCCCGCGGCGATCTACGCCCGCGGCGAGCACAACCGGGCGCCGATGATGGTCGGCTTCATGGGTGACGAGTCGCGCGGACTGTTCCCGCCCGGCCCGCCGCTCGAGCGTCCAGAACTCGAACGGCAGCTGGAGGAGCGGTACGGGAGGCGGCCGCCGGGCTCCTGACCGCCTACGCCGCCGAGGTGGAGACGGCGCCCGGGGCGGCGCCGAGCCTGATCTTCGCCGACGCCATCTTCGGCTGGGGCAGCCGGACCTGGGTTCGCCACGCCGCGGCCGCCGGCGGAGACGCCTACCTCTACTACATCCCGCACGCGCCGCCGGTGTTCCGGCTGTATTTGCCGGACCGACCGGATCCGGGCGGCGGAGGCGCTCCGCGCCGGATGGGCGCGTATCACTCCGGCGATCTGGCCTACGTGTTCGGCAACACGGATCTGGTGGGCATCAACTGGGAGGACCGGGACCACGAAATCGGCGACCTGCTGTCGAGCTACTGGACGAACTTCGCGAAGACCGGTGACCCGAACAGCGAGGGGCTGCCTGAGTGGCCCGGATACCAGCCCGAAACCGACTTGGCGCTCGTCGTCGGCGACACGGTCGGCGTCGAGTCGGGTGTGCTGAGAAAGAAGCTGGACGCCCTGGACGGGGCGCTGGGTGTTCCGCCGGTCCGAGCGCTCGTCGTCGGGCGCACCGATGCCAGCCGGAACGGGAGTTGACATGAGCCTGCCCGCAACCGCCGCCTCGCCCATCGCCGCCCGGGACATCGAGACGGTCCTCCATCCGACGACCCACCTGGCGGATCATCGTCGCAACGGTCCGTTCGTCGTCGCGCGGGCGGAGGGCATCCGGGTCTGGGACCAGCAGGGCAGGGAGTACATCGAGGGTCTGGCCGGCCTCTGGTGCACGGCCCTGGGCTACGGCGTGGAAGAGCTCGCCGAGGTGGCGGCGGAGCAGATGCGGGACCTCTCCTACACCCACCTCTTCGCCGGCAAGAGCCACGTACCTGCGGTGGCGCTGGCGGAGAAGCTGCGGGAGATGGCGCCGATTCCCTACGCCAAGACGTTCTTCGGCGTTTCGGGCTCCGACGCGAACGAGACACAGATCAAGCTCGCCTGGTACTACAACAACGCGCTGGGCCGAACGGAGAAGAAGAAGATCATCAGCCGCCGGCGGGCCTACCACGGCTCGACGCTCGGCGCCGGCAGCCTCACCGGCCTGCCGACCTTCCACAAGAGCTTCGATCTGCCGCTGCCGGGGATTCTCCACGTCACCTGCCCGCACCACTACCGCGAGGCGGAACCCGGCGAGACCGAGGACGAGTTCGTCGAGAGGCTGGCCCGCGAGCTCGACGACCTGATTCGCGCCGAAGGACCCGAGACCGTGGCGGCCTTCATCGCGGAGCCGGTCCTGGGCGCGGGAGGCGTCGTCGTGCCGCCCGGCGGCTACTACGAGCGCATCCAGTCGATCCTGGACGAGCAGGACGTTGCGCTGATCGACGACGAGGTGATCTGCGGCTTCGGACGGCTGGGCACGCGCTTCGGGGCGGAGGCGGTGGGCATGAAGCCGACGACGGTGAGCCTGGCCAAGGCCCTGTCTTCCGCCTACCTGCCGATCAGCGCCGTACTGGCGCCGGACTCGATGGTCGACGTGCTGGTGGAGGCGGGCGAACGCTGGGGCGTCTTCGGGCACGGCTACACCTATGCCGGCCATCCGGTTTGCGCGGCGGTGGCGCTGCGCGCCCTCGAGCTGATGGAGGAGCGGGACGTCTACGGCAACGCGGCCCGGACGGGCAGCTACTTTCAGGAGAGGCTGGCGCGCTTCGACGATCATCCCTTGGTGGGCGAGACCCGCGGCATGGGCATGATCGGCGCCTGCGAGCTCGTGGCGGACAAGGGGCGCCGAGCGGCCTTCGCGCCGGAGCGAGGCGTCGGCGCGTACATGGAGCGCCGCTGTCTGGAGCACGGCGTCATCCTTCGCGCGCTGGGCGACACGGTGGCCTTCTGCCCGCCGCTCGTCGTCACCGAATCGGACATCGACGAGATCCTTGAGAGGTTCGGCCGCGCTCTGGACGACACGACGGTCTGGATCGGGGCCGGAGGAGGAGCGCCGCCCTGACGAGACGTGGTGGCGGAGGTCTACCCGGACGGCGGCTATCAGCCGTCGCGCTACTGGCCCGCCATGCGGCAGGGGCTGGAGTCGCTGAACGCAGACCCGCGATTCCTGGTCCCTGTTTCGACCGGCGAAGGTGGATACGTCGGCCGTCGCGTGGTGCTGGCGACGGAACAGCCGCTTACCGGACACCGCTCCGAGTGGGTGCGGATTTTGGTCGACCTGCCCGACCGCGCCGAGCGAGGCCCAATCGCCGACCGGCGGACGTGGTTCCTCGCGGCAGCGCATTCGACGGCCCGCTTCGCGCTGGCGACCGGCTTGGCCGTTGTGTGGGATCGGCCCGGTACCGCCCGCGTGAGGCCGACCCGCCGGGCGCCGTTCGTCCAGTCGAGGGACTTCAGGCGTTACCAGCTCCTGAGTGCCCGCGAGTTGGCCTCCCTGACTTGGCCCAACGGCTGGCCGAGGCGGTACGGGACCGCGGGCCGCAAGCGCGCCGAGGCCGAGGCGATCGAACACCTGCGCGCCCTGGCGAAGCTCGGCTACTGCCGCATCCGCCGCGAGCGCGGCGGCTGGCGGACGATGCCCGGCCCGGACTGGCCCGGCTGGACAGACGGCCAGCGTTCGGCCGACCGTGAGAACCCGTGTTGCGGATCGCCGCAAACCCTTGTATTTGCTACACCCGGCACCGCCCCGACGACGACACCGACTAGGGGGTGTCGGGGGAGCCGTCCGGCGGCCTCTGACGAGTCCGCCCGACGGTCCCTCCGACCCTCAGATCCCTGATCCTGGGCCCTGACGGCCGGCCCGCCGCGGCCCGCGAGGTCAGGCGCGGCCAGCGCTACCGCGAGGCAGGCCTGATCGTCCGCGCTACCGCCCGCTACTGCGCCGCACTCGCCGCGGTCGCTTCGACCCAGGCTCGGGGTTGCGACGCCACCGGTAGAGAGTCGCTCGGGACACTCCCACCGCGGCGGCCGCCTCCTGGGACGACAGGCCCATCGCCATGGCCCGGCGCCAGCGCCGCACCAGCTTGACGCGCTCGTTGATGGTTGCCTCGACCGCCTCGGATCGGTGGCCGAGGTTGGCCGCCGTGCGTGCGCCGCGGCTAATCTCGGGGGGCAGGTGTCGTACCTGCATGGGGGGTCTCCTTCCTGGGTCGTTGGCGATAACCCCAGCTTGGAGATCCCCTCCTTCATTTCAACCGAAGCCGCCAAGCTGTGGAAAACGCTGCGCGTTTCCCACAGCCCCGACTACGACGACGGCTTCATTCGATCTGTCTCACATCTGTCTGAGCCACTACAGCATGGGTGCGCATGAACGCGCATGGGCACACACGGGACGGAATGATACGATTCCTTCTGCTGCCGAGCACTGGACCGCGGCGGCGAACGGACAGGAGGATCGATGGCCGCCCGCACTCTCACCTACCCAGACCGCGCCACGGTGTCGCTGCCGCCCAACACGATGGGCCGCGTGGATCGAGCCGCCGCCGCCGACCAGCGGACTCGCGGCGAGTGGCTGCGCCGGATCGTCCTGCGCGCCCTGGAGTCTGCCGAGCGCGCCGAGCGCCGCCGGAAGGCTGCATCGTGAGCGCAACTGACACGCTCCGCACGGCCCGGACGCTGACCGAAGCCGGAGTTCCGGATCGGCAGGCCGACGCCCACGCTCGGGCAATCGAAGAAGCCGCCGCCGACGTTCTGGCCCGCGTTGCGACCCGCGAAGACCTGGCGCAGATGCGCGACCAACTGACATGGCGGCTACTCGGCGGCCTGGGCGCACTCCTCGCCCTGTTCCGCCTGTCGGAATGGCTGGCTCCGTGATCGTCGTCGGCGTCGGGGAGCCGCTGTCGTGAGCGTGCAGTACTTCGCGTGCGGGTCCGGCGTCGTGCCGGACCCGGTGGCAGAGGTTGCGGAGGCGATCGCGCAGCGGCACGAGGCGTGGTTCTTGGCGTACTGGGACCACAGGGCGCCGCGGTACTCGTTCCGTTGCTGCCTTAAGGGTCACGAGGCGACGGCGGCGGCGGTGATCGCCGATCTGGAGGCCGTCGGTCTCTGGGCGGACGGCGGGATCCGGCTGGACATCAGCGACCAGGATCTCCGTCTGGCCCAGTATCGGGAGTCGGTCCTGCCGTGGAGGTGTGCTGTCTGCGGAGACGAGCTCGTGCGCGGCACGGAGTGTTGGTTCGAGGCGGACCCCGACGAGACGCCGTACGTCGAGGAGGTGCCGCTGTGCCGTCCATGCCTGGATGCGGATGAGAGCCACGCCTGCTGGCCGTCGCCCCGACGGCCAGCAGGCGGATGCCGCTCCGGCGCGCTCGGCGGATCGCCATGACGGACTGGCCCGGCCTGATGCCCGCCGCGCCGGACGCGCTGGAGCGCGACGGACGGCTGCCGGCCGAGACGCGCCGCCAGCGCGGCGCCTTAGTCCGCTACGGCCGTCGCGGCAGCCTCGCGGTGGACCTGCGCGCCGGCGTCTGGACGGACCATGAGGCCGGGGTCGGCGGCGGAGTGATCGCCCTGGTGGAGCGCCGGACAGGCCGCGACCGCGCCGGAGCGCTGGACTGGCTGCGCGACCACCGGATCGGAGACATCCGCTCCCGAGGCCCTGAGAGGACGCAGAAGCGCCGTAGAGCGCCGCGATGGCCGCGCAGCACCTGCCGGTCGCCGTGCGGCCCGTCCTGCGCCCCTGAGCGAGCCTGAGCGCCGACGTGTCGAGGTCGCCCGGCGCCTGCTCGCGGCATCCGGGCCGATCCCTACCGAGCCCGACCACCCGGCCCGCCGCTGGCGCCGCTGGCCGCGTGGTTTCGAGGCGCGGCGGGCGCCGAGGCGCAGGCCGTCGAGCTGGTGTTCGTGTGTCCGGACGGCCGCCCGGCCCAGTACCGCGACGGAGCGCCCGGCAAGCGGTCGCCGGGCGCCAAGCGCGGCTGCTGCTGGTGCTGCCTGCCGGCCGAGCCGGCCCGCGCAGACAGCCTGAGGCTGGCCGAGGGGCTGGCCGACGTGCTGGCGTTGGCGGCGGACGACGGCGCCGCCGCTGGCGTCGGCGGAGCCGGGAGCCTGCCTGCCCTGGCCGCGCAGGCCGTCGCCCTCGGCGTCGACGCGACAGCGCATCTGGACGGCGACGACGCCGGACGGCAGGCCGCCCAGGCTGTGGTCGACGCCTTGGCGCCGCTGGCCCCTGACTGGCGCGCCGTCCTGACCGTCCGCCTGCACTCCGCAGGCAGCGACCCCGCCGCCGCCCGCGAGGCGGCTACGATGGACGGCCCCCGCGCAGCGTCCGGCTGCCGGAGGCCCTGACCGACGATCACAGGAGGATCGACGATGGACAGAGACTACCGACCTCGGCCCACCGAGGGCGACTCCCGCGACGTGACGGCTGAGCTGGAGCCGACGCCGCGAGACCCCGAGACGGCGCGCCCGGAGGCCCTGGAGCGCTTCGAGGCGGCGGCGGACGCCGACGCCATGCGCGAGGCGCTGGCCGACTTCGAGAGCCGGATCGACGCGAGCGAGATCCGCGACTTCCGCGCCGGCGACCACCCCGGCGACGTGCTCCGGGCCATGCGGCGGCGGATCGAGCGGGCCGAGGCCGAGGCCGAGGCCGCCGCCCGGCCGAAGCTGCATCCGCTGGACCGCCCCGACCCGCTGCCGCCCGCCGCGGACTGGCTGCTCGCCGACCGCAAGGGCCTCGGCTGGCTGCCGTCCGGCAGACTCGCCGCTCTGTCCGGCGACGGCGCCCTCGGGAAGAGCCACTTCGCCCTCGCGGTCGCGGCGGCCGTCGCCGGACGCGGCGGCGGAGCGCTGCCTCTGATCCCGGATGCGCAGCCGGCCAGCGACACGGCCCGACTGGCCGTTGTCGGCGAGCGCGGCGACGCCGTGGTCGCAACCTGGGAAGATGACGCCGCCGAGTGCTGGCGCCGAGTGCTGGCGCTGAAGGACGCCGGCGCCGCGTGGGCCTTCCCGGAGGCGCTGGACGATCGCCTGCACTTCGTGCGGCCCGACGGCCCGGTCTGGGCGCCCCGTGCCAGAGGCAACGCGGCGGCCCTCGCCGTCCTGACCGCGACCGGCGAAGCGCTGCTCGCGCACGCTGCCGAGCGCCGTGCACGGCTGCTAGTGCTAGACCCCGTGGCAGGCGCGTTCGGCGCCGCCGAGATCGATCGCGCCCAGGTACGGGCGTTCTGCGCCCACCTGGACGCATGGAGCCGCGAGCACGGCTGCGCCGTCCTGCTGGTGCAACACCCGCCAAAGGCGGAGCGCAGCTCCGGCGGCCAGAGCGGATCGACTGACTGGAGGAACGCGCCGCGAGCCGTCCTGACGCTGACGCTGGAGCCGGACCCGCGAGACGCCGGCCGGAAGGCCGTCGACCGCGAGCATCCGCCGCTGCCGACCCTGGCCGTCGACAAGAGTAACTCCGGCCGGCGCCCTGACCCGCTGACGCTGGAGCGCCGCGCCGGCGAAGGCGGCATGCACTGGCGGGAGGCGGCGACGCCCGCGGGAGGCGGCGATGACTGGAGCGCCTGACGCCCTCGCGGCAGTCGCCGCGAGGGTCGCCCCCGGCCGGACGCCGCCGACCGAGGCGGGCCTGCTCGCGCAGCGCGCCGACATGCTGACGCGCCCGCGATGGTGGACGCTGCCGGAGGTCGAGGCGTGGGATGAGGCGGGCGCTCGGCTGGCCGAGCTGTACCGCGACAGCCCGGCCCGGATGCTCCCGGCGCAGTGGCTGACCGCGCCGCTGCTGATCGTCCGCGGCCCGGTCGCTGACCCGGCCGCGGCTGTCGAGCCCGCCGACACTGCGGCGCTGCGAGACGCACTCGCCCGCGGCGACCTGCCCGCGGCCCGCGAGGCCCTGGAAGCGCTCGGGAGCGAGATCGTTCCGCAGGACGCCCCGGACGGCCGGCTGCTGGCATGGACGGGAGACCGCTACCTGACGCCCGCAGAGGTCCACCGCGACTTCCTCGCGGCGCCTGCCGCGACTCGCGGCGCCCACCCGCTCGGCCCGCTGGTGCGCAGCTGGTTCGAGCACCCGACGCCGCGAGCCGCGACCGCCGAGACTCGCCCCGATCCTCTCTGGCCAGCTCCCCTGACGATGACGGCCCCGCGCAGAGGCCGCCGCGAGTCTCTGCCTCTGCTCGGCCTGCTGCCCGGCCAGCCGAGCGGCGGGGCGCAGCGGCTGATCCAGTTCGGCCCAGAGTTCGACTACGCCGGAGGCGGGTTCCAAGCGTCTGCGTTCCCGGTCGCCATGGACCGCACGGCTGGCCGAGGCGCCCCCCTCGCCATGCGCCTGCTGCTGCGCGCAGTGCTGGACGTGGCAGCCGCTGACCGAGGCGGCCCCGTGTACACGTCGCGGTCCTGATGGCGAAGCTCAGCGCATTGAGCCGGTCGGTCGAGGGCCTGACGGCGCTCGTCACGGGCTGCGCCTCCGGCATGGGGCGGGCGACGGCCAGACTGTTCGCGGACGAGGGCGCCAGCGTCGCGGCGACGGACATCGACGCGGAGGGCGTGCGGGAGACGGTGGCCGAGATCGAAGCCGCCGGCCGGGACGCCACTGCCTGGACGCTCGACGTGGGCGACGGCGCCGCGATCCGGCGGGTGGTCGATGAAGCGGCGGCGCGCTACGGCGGTCTGGACATCCTGGTCAACAACGCCGGCATCTCGCGCGGCGGCCCCATCGATGCCGACGAGTACGAGGCGCGCTGGCGGGAGACGGTGAACGTGCTCCTGACCGCCCACCAACGGACGATCCGGGCCGCTCTGCCCTGGCTACGCAAGTCGAGTTCGCCGCGGATCGTCAACGTCGCTTCCACCGAGGGGCTGGGAGCGACGGCGCTCAACAGCGCCTATTCCGCGGCGAAGACCGGAGTCATCGGCCTGACCGGGGGCCTCGCGGTCGAGCTCGGCAAGGAGGGAATCACGGTGAACTGCATCTGCCCCGGGCCGATCCGTACCGCGATGACGGAGCGGATACCCGAGGAACACAAGCGGATCTACGCCCGCCGGCGCACCGCGCTCCGGCGCTACGGCGACCCCGAGGAGGTGGCCCACGCCACGCTGAGCCTCTGTCTGCCGGCCTCGTCCTTCATCACCGGCGTGGCTCTGCCGGTGGACGGCGGCCTGACGATCCGCCGCGCCTGAGGCGGCCGACCCTTTCGTTCCTGCCACGCGGCGACCCGGGCGCTCTTGCCCGCCGCGTCGCTCCGGCGACGGCCGCGCCCTGTCCCACGCGCTCGACCGTTCGAGAGACCGTGAGGGCCAGCCGTTGGCCCGCGTGTTTCACCGAGGTCATGGCGAGGGAGAAGGTCCCGCCATGGCGAGCGGCTTCGCAGCCGCGGTGGAAGAATCGACGAGGTACACGGGGCAGGTTCCCGCCGCCGTCCGCGCCGGGGTAGATTCGGCGGACGATGAGCGACGCGTCACCTTCCGGAGCGGTTCCGGCGGCCGCGGCCGGCGTTCCCGGCGAACCGTGCCTGATCCAGGTCCAGGCCGGTCCGATGGCGAACTTCGCCTACATTCTGGCCGATCCGTCGACTCGCCGCGCCTGGGTCGTCGATCCGGCCTGGACGCCGATCGACCTGGTGAAGACGGCCGAGAAGCAGGAGTTCGAGGTGGTCGGCGTGCTGGCCACGCACTTCCACCAGGATCACATCGGCGGCGACATCTTCGGCCAGCACATCCCGGGCGTCCGCGAGCTGCGCTTCGAGTTCGACCTGCCCATGCTGATCCACGAGGCCGAGGCGGAGCGCGCCGCCGAGATCGCGGGCTGCCCCCGTCACCGGGTGGCGACCTTCCGCGACGGCGACGTGCTCGAACTGGGCGCGCTGCCGGTCGAGGTGCTCCACACTCCGGGCCACTCGCCGGGCAGTTGCTGCTTTCGCGCCGGCGGCCACGTCCTGACCGCGGACACGCTGTTCGTCCAGGGAATCGGCCGGGTCGACCTGCCGCACAGCGATGTCGACGCGATGTATCGGTCTCTTCAGCGACTGAAGGAACTGCCGCCGGAGCTTGCGATCCATCCGGGCCACGACTACGGTCCCGAAGCCGCCTCGACGATCGGCCGCGAGCTCGCATGGAACGCCTACCTGCGACCGGACAGCCTCGAGCAGTGGCGGGCCATGATGGGGCGCTTCTGAGGCCCGAGGCGAACGCCGTTCCGGCGCCGCTTGCGCCGTCGGCGTCTTCCCCCCGCCTGGAGGCCCGAGGGCTGCGCCGTGAACTGCGGTCGGGCGATCGCACGCTGGTCGTGGTGGACGACGTCGATCTTGAAGCGGCCGCCGGCGAGTGCGTGTCCGTCAGGGGTCCTTCCGGGGCGGGGAAGTCGACGTTGCTCGCGCTGCTTGCCGGGCTCGACCGGCCGGACGCCGGTAGCGTCCTGATCGACGGCCAGCCGATCGAGCGCCTGAGCGAGGACGAACTCGCCCTGCTGCGGCGGGAAAAGATCGGCTTCGTCTTCCAGTCGTTTCAGTTGCTGCCGAACCTGACGGCGCGAGAGAACGTCCAGTTCCCGCTCGACCTTCTCGGCCGCGGCCGTTCCGGCCGGCGGGCGGAGGAACTGTTGGCGGAGGTCGGTCTGGCGGAGCGCGGCCACCACTATCCGTCGCAGCTCTCGGGCGGGGAGCAGCAGCGCGTGGCGCTGGCCAGGGCGTTCGCGGCCGAGCCGCCGATCCTCCTGGGGGACGAACCGACGGGCAACCTGGACTCGGCGACCGGCGCCGCGGTGCTCGACGTGATGATGACGCTGCGGGACCGGTTCGGTTCGACCCTGGTGCTGGTGACCCACGATCCGGCGGTGGCGGCGCGCGCCGACCGCGAGCTGGTCATGGTGGACGGCCGCCTGTCCACCGATCGCGCGCCGTGAGCCCGCGGATTGCTCTCCGCTACTCGCTCCGGGAGCTCCGGGGCGCCTTGGGGCGAGTCTGGGTCTGGGTGTTCTGCCTCTCGGTCGGAGTCGGCGCCGTCGTCTCGGTCGCCGGGCTTGCCTCGAGCGTCGACGGCGCGATCCGCGGAGAGGCGCGGAAGCTGCTGGCGGCGGACCTGGCGTTTCGCTCACGGAGCCCGATACCGGAGCGCTTGCTCCAGGCGATCGACGCGATCCCCGGGGCCGCTCGCGCCGAGGTGCGCGAGATGGCGGCCATGGTCGGCCGGGCCTCGCGCCGGCCGGCATCGCCTGGAGAGTCGGGCGACGCCGGACCGTCGAGCCTGCTGGCCGAGCTGAAGGCGGTGTCCGGCGGCTATCCGTTCCATGGCGAGCTCGTCACGGCGCCGCCGCTGCCGGCCGGGGCGCGCCCGGCGGACGTTCTGGGCGACGACTCGGCGCTCGTGTCGCCGGAGGCGCTGTCGCGGCTCGGTCTGGAGGTCGGCGACGAGCTGCGGATCGGTCGGCGAACGCTGCGGATCATCGCTTCGCTCGAGGGAGAGCCGGACCGGCTGCCCGCCGGTTTCGCCTTCGGGCCGAGGATCGTCGTGAGCGTCGCGGCGCAGGAGGCGGCTGGCGTCTTCCCGTTCGCCGGCTTCGGCGGCTACCGGGTGCTCGTCCGGTTGCCGGGAGAGCACTCGATCGAGGAGCTGGAGCGTCGGGCGAACGCCCTGCGCGACGAGCTCGACGACGGCGGGGAGGTGCGGGTCGAGACCTGGGCCGATGCCCAGCCTGGCATGCGCGAGGACCTGGAACGACTCTCGCGCTACCTGGGTCTGGTCGCGCTGCTGTCGCTTCTCGTCGGCGGCGTCGGCGTGGCTCAGGGCGTTCGCGCCTGGCTGAACCAGCGCCTCGACGCGCTTGCGGTGCTCAAGTGCCTGGGGGCGCGGCCGCGCGACCTGATGTTCATGTACGTTGTCCAGTCGGTCTGGCTGGGGCTGGCGGCCGGGGCGATCGGCGGCACGGCGGGTCTGCTGTCGTTGCTCCTCGTGCCGGCGCTTCTTGGCGGCGCGCTTCCCGTCGAGGCGGTGTCGATCTGGCAGCCCTGGGCCTTTCTTCGGGGCGTGGCCTTGGGCGTTGGCGTGTCGACCGCGTTCTCCGCGCCGGCGCTGCTCGTGGCGCTGCGGTCGGCGCCGGTGCGGGTGTTCCGCGCCGGCGCCGAACCGTTGCCCGGCTCGCGGCTCGCGAGCGCTCTGTCCGTCGTCGCCACCGGCGCCGGCGTCACGGGTTCCACCGCGCTCCAGGCCGGGTCGCCGTGGCTGGCGCTCCGGTTCATGGGCGCCGCGACGGCGGCTGTCGTCGTCCTCATCCTGGCGGCGCTGGCGCTGCGGAGGCTGGCCCGGTTCCTGGCGCCCAGGCCGCGCTCCTGGTGGCTCCGTCATGGCGTGGCGGCGCTGGCGCGACCGGACTCGGGCATGCTGGCGGCCTCGGTCGCGTTGGGAATGGGGCTGATCGTGTTGCTCGTCATGTTCGTCGTCCAGGGGCGCCTTCACGACGAACTGGCCGCCGGGCTTCCGGACGAGGCGCCGAGCGCGTTTTTCCTGAACGTGCCGGCGACGGGCTGGGGCGACCTCGCCGGGCTTCTGGAGCGCCGGGGAGGCCGGAGAGTGCAGTCGGCGCCGGTCGTGATGGCCCGCGTCAGGGCGATCGACGGGGTTCCGGCGGCGGAGCTGCTGAACGAGCGCAACCGCTGGGTCCTGAGTCGGCGCCTGCGACTGACCTTCCTCGACGAACTGCCCGCGGACAACGCGATTCTCGAGGCCGCCGGACCGGCGACGGCGCGGCGGCCCTGGGTCGATCCGGCGCGGGGCGAGGTCAGCGTCGAGCGGGAGTTCGCGGAGACGATCGGAGTGAGCGTCGGCTCGACGGTCGACCTGGAGGTCGGCGGCCGGGAGACCCGGATCACCGTGACCAGCCTGCGCAGCGTGGACTGGGAGAGTTTCGGGATCAACTTCTTCCTCGTGGTCGAACCGGGATCGCTGGACTGGGCGCCGCACACGCGCGTCGCGGCGGCCTGGTTGCCGCGGGAGCGGGAACAGGCGATTCAGGACGAGATCTACCTCGCCTGGCCCGGCGTCGCCGTGGTCCGGATCCGGGAAGCGCTTCAGAAGGTGGTCGACCTGGTGGCCAACCTTCAGGTCGGGGTGCGAGTTCTCGGCAGCTTCACCGTGGCCGCGGCCCTGCTGGTGCTGGCCGGCGCCGTCGCCGCGACCTCCGCTCGCCGCGGCCGCGAAGCGGCGCTGCTCAAGACGATCGGCTCGACCCGCTTCGACGTGCTGCGCGCGTTCGCGGCCGAGTACGCGCTGATCGGCCTGTCGGCGGCGATCGTGGCGGCCGTCCTCGGCTCGGCGGCTGCCTGGTGGCTGGTGACCCAGGAGCTTGAACTTGCGTGGTCGTTCAGACCCTGGACGGTCCTCGGGGCGCTCGCCGCGGGCAGCCTGCTGTCGCTGGCGACGGGGCTGCTTGCCAGCGTCGGCGCGTTGCGGCGGCCTCCCGTCGATTCCCTGCGGGAGCTGCGTTGATGCCGCGGATCTCCACCCGCTGGCAGATCGTCGGGGCGCTGTTCACGATGATGATGTTCTCCTCCGGCTTCGGCTTCTACAACCAGTCGGTCCTGCTCGAGGCGATGACGCGCGAACGCGGCCTGACCGTCTTCGCGGCTTCGCTCGCTCCGACCATCTTCTTCGCCGTCAGCGGATTCGCCGGGCTCGGCGTCGCCGCCGTGATCGAGCGGATCGATGTCCGCTGGTCGGTCGCGGCGGGGGTGGCCATCTGCGCCGCGTCGCTCGTGCTGATCGGTCGGGTGGAGACGATCCCGCGGATCTACGCGGCCTTCGCTCTCTTCGGCTTCGGATTCTCGGCCACCAGCATGCTGACCGCGAGCACGGTCGTCACGCGGTGGTTCGCGCGTCGACGGGCCCTCGCCCTGTCGGTGGTGTTCACGGGGCTCTCCGTCGGCGGCATGGCGGTCGCGCCCGTCGCGGCCTGGGTGATGGCCGAGTTCGGACTGCGGCGCGGCAGCGAGATCGTTGCGGCCATGTATGTCGTGGGCATTCTGCCCGTGTCGCTGTGGCGGCTGATTCCCCGGCCGCGGGGAGAGATGGACCGGGCGGGGGAGTTCGAGGGCACCGAGGAGCCGGGCGTCGCCGCCCGGGAGGCGCTCCGTTCGCGCTACTTCCTGGGCGTCACCGGCGCCTTCTTCTTCGGTCTGATGGCGCAGGTCGGCGCCATCGCCCACCAGTTTCGCCTGGTCAGCGTCCACGAACCCGGGGCGGCGGGTCTGGCGGTCTCGGTGCTGGCCGCGTCAAGCGTGGTGGGGCGACTGGCCTCCGGCGCGTTGCTCGGGCGAATTCCCTACCGCGGCTTCGCGTCGATCATGCTGGTGCTCCAGGGACTGACGCTGGTCGTTCTGGGGTCGAGCACGAGCGCGGCGGGCCTGCTCGTCGCCTCGAGCGCCTTCGGGCTCACCATCGGCAGCTTCCTCATGATGCAGCCGCTGCTGATCGCCGAGGCGTTCGGCACGAGGAGCTACGCGCGGATCTACTCGGTCAGCACGCTGCTCGCCTCGATCGGCGTCGCGCTGGGGCCCTTCCTGCTGGGATGGGCTCACGATCTGGCGGGCGGCTATCGGAACGCCTACGCGCTGGGCGCCGTCATGTCCTGGCTTGGCTGCGCGGCGCTGTTGGCCGCGGGCAGGGACTTCCGTCCCCCTGCTGGGCGGTGAAGCTCCGGGGACGCCGCCTGCATGCTACCGTCGGCTGACGATGACCGGCTCGGGTCCAGCGACGTCGCGAGTGAGCGCTCGGGCTCTGCGCCAGAATCTCAGCGTCTATCTGCGGCGGATTCGTAGCGGGGAACGATTCGAGGTCACCGACCGCGGCCGTCCGGCGGCGCTTCTTCTTCCGCTTGAAGACAGCCTGTCCCCGGTGGAGCGGCTCGTCGCGCAAGGCCGAGCGACCATGCCGACGGGCAGCTTGCTCGATCTGCCGCCGCCGCCGGGCAAGATTTCAACCAGGGTGAGCGATCTGCTCCTCGCGAGCCGCGACGAGCGCATCTGACTGACTGTCGGTGATCTACCTCGACTCGTCGGCCGTCGTCAAGCTGGTCGTCGCTGAGACTGAGTCGAAAGCTCTCCGCGAGTATCTGGCTGCGCATGAAGGTCACGTGTCAAGTGGTATCGCTCGAGTTGAAGTCCATCGGGCCTTGCGACGAGCTGAAGGCGAATCCGCCCTTCTGCGCCGTGCCGACGAGGTCCTTCAGAGGATCGCCTTGGTGGCGGTGGACGAACCAATCCTGGCCAGAGCGGCCTCCTTGGCCGCTCCGCTGCTGAGGAGCCTGGACGCCATCCATCTGGCCACTGCCCTCAGTCTCGCGGACCTTGACGCGGTCGCGACCTATGACAGGAGGCTGGGCGCAGCGGCCGAGGAATCCGGTCTGGTGGCCGTCGCTCCGGCCTGACGCACAAGCTCCCGCGTGATCGCCCTTCGTGACTTCGTGACGGGTTGGCATCCACCCTCGTCTTCTGCCGGAACTGGGCGAGGAGTGCCGCGCGGCTTCCGCTCGCACGCAACTGGTCGTCGCCACGCACTCGCCGTTCTTCCTCGATGCACTGAGGCCCCGGGAAGTCCGCGTACTCTGGCGAGGCGACGACGGTTACACGCGTACGGAGTTGCTGTCTCGGGTCAGAGGCGTGACGGATTTCGTCCAGGAGGGCGCGAAGCTCGGCGATCTCTGGATGGAAGGGCACTTTGGCGTCGGCGACCCGCTGGTCAACGAGGGCGGCGCGGTTGACGGGGGTGGCAAGAAGTCGACGTGATGGGCGTGCGGCACCTCGAGTTTCTGGTCGAGGAACCGTCGATTGCCCGGGATGGCAATCAGGCGAGGCTCGGGTCCTGTCCGCGCTGCAACTGGTCGAAGGCGTCGAGGACGTAGCGCTGGGTGCGGTATTCGCCGAATCGCTGGAGTTCGTGCTTCTTGAGCGAGGGGAAGGAGGCGCTTGGCGGTTGGGCGTCGAGGATCCACTCGAGGTCGGAGCGGTCCAGGCCGTACATGCGGGCGAAGATCGCGTCGAGTTCGCTTCGGAGGCGGTGGCGCCGGTCCTCGTCCCAGGGGAAGGGCGGTCCGTCGAAGCCGAGGTCTCTGGCGAAGCCGGTCAGCTCATGGGAGGTGAAGGTGAGTTCCAGGACGCGGGGAACGACCAGATCGCCGTACGTCAGGGCCTCCCGGAACGCCTCCGAAAAGCTCGCTGGAGGCAATACGGGAAGCTGCTTGATGATGAAGAAACTGAGATCGGTAGCACCCACGGAGGTGCGCGCGGCGAAGTCAAGAACGAGGCTGTTCAGGTTGCCCATCAGCAGCGCTACGGAATCCGCGTGCCGCGGGAAGAGAAGGGGCGCCCGATCGCTCATTCCCGTTCTTCTCGGCGGCAGCGCAATGATGATGGTGCGTTCATCAGTTGACCGCGCCGTCTTGCGAACGACGCAGATGACGCTCTTGAGACTGCGAGGATCGCTCCCTTGTTGCCAAGGGCTGCTTGCGCCGTGAGGAGTCCGGCGATCATCGTTCGCCGATTGGTTGCGGCCGCTATCAGTCTCAACGCGCCCCGCCATCCATGAAGCGGAGGACGGCTCCGTTGTGGCCGAGAACCGGGATTGGCAGCGGGGCGCAGCAGGTCGTCCGCTGGTCCGTGGCTCGGGCGACGAGTCGAATCGCTGGCTTCGTCGGAATCTTCCGATCCAGTTCTGATCCAGTTCTGATCCAGTTCTGATCCAGTTCTAGTTCTAGAGTGCCTATCATGTTCTCGACTCTCCTTTCAAGTCGTTTCGTCACTTCCTCTTCCGGCACCCAGTACCTCGGAATGACGGTGGAGTTCGGGTCCGATTTCTCCTTCGCCGTCATCTCTCGGGCGGCGCCGTTCCTGATGTCCTCCTCGGACACGCCGTCGAAGGTGGCGAAGCGGTGGTCGTACTGGTGGAACAGCTTGGCTTCGTACAACGGCAAGTAGCGCTCCTTCTCTTCGTCCTCTCTCGCGAATCTCACGAACACGTTGCCCTCCAGGCGCCAGCCGGCGTCTTCCATTTCCGTTCTGGTCCGGAAGAGACCGGAGTCGTTCGACATGTCGAACATGCGCTGGAATGACACGCCCCACGGATTGTCTTCTTCCCGCGTGCCGCTCGCCTCTCGCCAGAACACGCCGGCGCGCCGGTACATCTTGCGGGCGATCTCCATGTCGCGGCGGGTGCGGAAGATGGGGCAGGTTCTGGTGTTGGGGTTGAACAACGCGAAGTCCTCCGCGCTCAGCGTGAACCGCCGCTCCGCTTCCTTCAGGTGCTCGGCCTGATGGAGGAAGAAGGCGAACCTGGCTTCGGAAACGGGACCGGCCTCGCCGCCCACGGTGAGAAGGCAGAACTTGATCCTGCTGTCGATGCCCGGGAACGCCTTCTTCCGATTCTCGAAGTCGAACAGACTGACGAGCCGCCGGCGGGAGACGAGGTGTTCGAAGAACTCGCTCGTGGTCTTGTCGGTGGCGATGCCGGTGGGCACGATCAGGCCGGCGCGGCCTCGCGGGCCCAGGATCTCCTCGAACGTCTCGGCGAAGACGGCGTAGGTGTTGATGTCGCCGACGCCGGTCAGCGGGAATCGACCGGACGTCCGCGCGAACTGGCTGGCCGCGTCGGCGTTGCGCTTCGCCGCCTGGAACTGCCGGAAGAGGGCCTTGTCGGCGGGCGGGGCGTCTTCGCGGTCGAGCCGTTGGATCAGTTTGCGCCGCGCAGCCTGGTTGGGCGCGGACGCGATCTCCGGCGAGCGCGTCGCGAAGAACTCCTTCTCCTTCAGCTTGAGCCGTCCCCACGGCGGATTCCCCAGCACGGCGTCGAAGCCGCCGGCCTGCATGATGCCGGGGAACGCGAGAGGCCAGTGGAAGACGTCGTGCTGGTCAGCGAGCGCGGTTGCCAGGTCGGCGACGCCTCGGCGTTGCGGGTGGCCCGCGGCCAGTCGTTGGAGGTCCTGGGTCTGTGGCACGGTCTCGCGGGTTTCCTCCGTCTTCGGGGCGAACCAGGCGCCGACGAAGAGATCCGCCTGCAGCTTCCGGCTGGCGTGCTCCGGGTCGCGGATGGCGTCTCGCCAGGCCGCGCGCTTGCGCTCGACCTCGGCCAGGGTTTCCTCCGGCATGGCTTCAAGGTCCGGGCCCGGGCCGGCGGCGTCGGGCTCGGCGTCCTGGTCGAACAGGTTCTGCTGGCCGGACTCGCGGTTGCGCTTCTTCAGATCCCGGCACACCGCCTTGTCGTCGCCGGTCAGGGGCTTGTAGGCCTCGGCGGGGATGCCGTTCTCCAGCACCTCCGGGTCGAGGACGCCGATCAGGCTGTCGCCGTGGAGGATGTGGGCGTCGAAGAAGGTCAGCGGCTTGCCGGGTTCGATCGTCTCCATCCACAGCGCCGTTCGGCAGAGCTCGACGGCGAGCGGGTTCCGGTCGACGCCGTGGATGCAGTGCTGGACGACTTCGCGCAGCGCCTGCTGGCGGGCGGCTTCGTCCACCGTGTCGTCGGCGGAATCGATCCGGGCGATCTCGATGGCGAGTCGGCGCGCCGCCGCCAGCAGGAAGTGTCCCGAGCCGCAGGCGGGATCGACGACGTTCAGGGCGAGAACGGCGGCCCGAGGGTCCTCGGGACGGGAGTCGACGGCCTGGCGGATGACGGGATCGAGCGTCGACCGGACGAGTTCCGCCACCAGCGCCGGCGGCGTGTAGTAGGAACCGGTCAGCTTGCGCTGGGAGCCCTTGGCCTTGCTCCCCGCCCCGGACTCCGCGGATCCCTTGCCGTCGGCATCGCCGGCGAAAGCGAAGGTCCAGGGCTCGGCGTCGACGTCGATGACGGGCCGGAGCTCCAGCAGGCTCTCGTAGACCGATCCCAGTTCCTCGGTGTCCATGTCCCGGTAGTTGACGCGGGCGAGCGCGGCGCCGGAGCGGAAGAAGGCGAGCGTGCGGATGGCCTCCAGCAAGTCCTTGTTGGCGATCGCGGCCCGGTCGAGTTCGGGGCATTCGTCGGTGCGGAAGAGCCCGCCGAGCGCTGGCAGACCGAGGCCGGGAGCCCCCTCGGCAAGCGCTCGGAAGGTGACGAGGAGTCCCCGCCAGAGGTCCTGGTTCCGGTCGTAGTGCCGACGGCGGAGGGCGCGTTCGCGCAGCCGGGACAGAGCGTAGCCTTCGGCGTAGACGGCCCGGCGCGCGTCGTCGGCGTCCGGTGCGTGGAGCAGCCCGCGCTCCTCGGCCGCGAACAGGAAGAGCAGCCGGTAGACGAGGCGAAGAAGCTGCTGGAAGTACCCCTCCGTCGAGAGCTCGCCTGACGCGAGGGCGCCGCGCAGACGGTCGTTCGCCGGATGCCGCAGGAAGCCGGCGCCCATCCGGCGCAAGGAGTCGGTGACGCCGTCGCGGAGATGCTCCCGCACCCGTTCGCCGGTCTCGTGCGCCTCCTTGCGCCAGGACTCGATGATGCAGCTTGTCGGCTTGTCGTCGGCGGGGCGAAGACGGCTGGCATGGGCGGCGAGCCAGAACGCGGCGAAGTCCGGGTACAGCTCTTCGGCAAAGAGCAGGTCGAGGTCGGCCTCGATGCAGGCGGGCCGGGTCAGGCTGGGGTTGTCCCGCAGGATGCGGAGCTTCGATCCATTGGACACGAGCCCCCACAGCGCCGTCTCCTCGGCGTTCAGGTACTCCTGCATCAGGCCGTGGGGCGCTTGGCGGCGGCCGTCCCGGCCGAAACGCGGGTCGGCCCGGTCGAGGTCGACTTCGGGCGTCGCCAGGAGAAGGGGCACGGCGTTGCCGCAGGCGCGATGGGTCAGCTGGAAGACCCGGCCGCCGAGTTCCGCCGGCTCGGCGGCAGCCAGGTCTTCGTAGCCGAGAACCGTCCGCAGCAAGGGGATGAGCCATTCCTCCAGGCCGACCTGCGTGGCAGTGAGATCACTGCGTTGGCGGCGCCTGGCATGGCGCGCGTGCAGGTCGTTCGCGATCCGCCAGTAGCGGGCGATCTCTTCCTTGATAGCGAGCGACTTCGACAGTCCGTAGTCGCCGCCGGCCTGGCGGGACGCCTCCAGCGTCGCCACGGTCTGGAGAAAGTCCGGCGGCAGGATCGCTCCTTCGATCTTCAGCGCGGTGAATCCCCGGCTCTGACGGACACTGGCCATCGTCATCGGCGTGCCGGGTTCGCGGGCGCCGCGTACGGTACGAAGACGTAGATGCCTATCTGGTCGACCGGCAGAACGGGTTCGACGCCGTAGCGCAGCCCCCTGACTTCGCTGGCGTCGCGAATGCGACGGTGGTCTTCCAGCAGGCGGCGGGCGCGTTCGCGGGCGACGCGAGCGAACTCTTCCTTCAGTCCTGGCAAGGTCTCGAGCGCTTGCCGGAGGTGATGGGTCTTCGCGGCGTCGTCCAGGTTGCGGTCCGGTTCGAGCGAGAGCAGGGAGAGCGCTTCCTCCTCCGTCAGGGTCGCCGGGGCGGCGCCGCCCCGCACGGCGATCGCCAGGCATTCCTCGGCGAGCAGGGATCCGAGCGACCGGAGACGGCCGCCCGGGTCCTGCCGTTCAATCTGGATCTGGCTGCGCAGTCGCAGCAGATGGAGCACGGTGCGGGAGGCGACGCCCCTGGTGACGATGGCGCCGGTGCGGGCCGCGACGCTCGATGCCTTGCCATCGAGCGCCTGTTCGGCGACGTAGTCCGCGAGCGCCGCGACGAGCGGGTGGGCGCGGTGGATGTGGGGCGTACCGGCGGGCGTCGGCTGCTCGAACGCCAGCTTCGCCTGGCCGGCGAGTCCGATCGCCTCGAGACGGTCTTGCAGGGGTTTCGGCAGATGCGCGACCGGCAGGATGCACCTGCCGCTCCGGTCTTCCAGCGGCGCGCCGAGGCGGCGGGCGGCCAGACGGACGAAACGGCGGACATCGTGCCGGCCGCCCAGGACGGAGACCGCCTTGCGCCATTCGGTCAGCACGTCCTCCGGCTTCAGACGACGCTGGGCGAAGACCGTCCGGCTCGCCTTGCTTGCCGCCTGCCGCCATGCGTCGTCAACCTCGGCTTCGGTCTGTTCGAGCTCGAACAGTCCGGCCTGCACGGCGCGGGAAGGCGCGCCGGCGTGGAGCAGGACGGCCGTCATGATCGTTTCGACGACCTTGTCGTTGTCCGCCGGCAAGGGGACCGCGACGCCCAGTTCGCGGCGGATCCTTTCGGCCTTGCGAACAATGACCCGAAGCACCGCGCCGTCGACCGGGTTGTTCTCGCCGTAGAGCGTCAGCGCCCGAACGGTCTTGCGAGCCTGTCCGAAGCGGTCCGCTCGGCCTTCGCGCTGCTCATGGCGCGTCGGATTCCAGGTGAGGTCGTAGTGGACCACCGCGTTGAAGTGGTTCTGAAGATTGACGCCCTCGGACAGGCAGTCGGTGGCGACGAGAACGGGAAGGCTCGTCTCGTCGAGATCGGCCAGGTCTTCCACGCGTTCCTCGCGCTGATCGGGAGTGAGCTCCCCGGTGACCACGGTGACGCGCGCGTTCACGTTCGTCTTCTTCAAGGCGCGGTCGAGTTCCTCGCCGACGTAGTGCGCGGTGGCGATGAAGCGGCAGAACACGACGGGCCGGAAGTCGTCCCGCAACAGGTCGCCGATCTCCCGGGCGAGAATGTCGAGCTTGGGGTCGGCGCCGGGGCCGCGCAGCCCGTCCGCGCGCTCGATGAGCTGGCGGAGCGCGGCGGCGTCCTCCGGCGCGTCGATCGTGCCCGCGGGCGCCGTTTCGGTCAGGGGAAGCGAGTCGTCGGATGTTCCGTCCAGCACGCTCTCGCGCGCCATGCCGTCCAGATGGGCGATCCGCTCGTCTTCGTCCTCGCCTTCGGCGGCCCTGAGCCGGGTCCGCAGGGCGAGCGAGGCGGCGGCGGGGCTCGACGAGGCGCAACGCAGCAGCGCGAGCGCGGCCCACCAGGACATCCGTTGCTGGAGCTTCGATCCGCCTTCCGCGCGCCGGACCATCGTCCGCGCGTAGCCGAGCACGTCGTCGAACAGCACGCCCCAGGGCCCGGTGAGGCGGTAGGTCGCTTCGCGGCTCTCGCGGACCGGGAAGCCGGCTTCGTCCTTCCATTCGGCGATGTCGCCGCGACGGCGCTGGACGAAGTGACGCGCGAGCTCCTCGCGTCGTCGCCTGCGCGCCTCTCCCTCCGGCATGTCGGCCAGTTCGGCGAATCCGGGCGCGAGAAGACCGAGCAGATTGTGGAACGCGGCGTCGTCGCCCGAGTGGGGGGTTGCGGTCAGGAGCACCATTCCGCGCCGGGGCTCGCTGTCGGCAAGGCCCTTCAGGAGCTCGTAGCGCTGATGCCTCGCGTTCGTGTCCGACTTCACGCAGGTATGCGCTTCGTCCACGATGACGAACTCCGGGCAGGTCCGCAGGAACTCGTCCCGGCGCCGGTCCGACTTGATGTAGTCGAGCGAGACCACGGTGAAGGGATGGACGTCGAACAGGGACTCGTCGGGGCGCAGCCCGCGCTCGAGGCGGGTGGCCGTGCCGGTGCGGACGACCTCGGCGTCGAGAACGAATTTCCGCGAGAGTTCCTTCTGCCACTGTTCGCAGAGATGCGGCGGACAGATGACGGCAAGCCGTTCGATCTCCCCCCGATCGAGGAGTTCCCGGGCGATGAGTCCGGCTTCGATCGTCTTGCCGATGCCGACGTCATCCGCTATCAGCAGGCGGACCGGGTCCAGCCTGAGCGCCATCAGCAGCGGCGCCAGCTGGTAGGCGCGCGGTTCGACGTTCAGGGCGCCGAAACTCCGGAACGGACCGGCGCCCGCCCGGAGCTTGAGGCGCAGAGCGTCGCGCAGCAGAAGACCGGCTTCCCGGGATCCCGGCTGGTCGGGGTCCGGCAGGTCGAACTCGGCCGGGACGGGCGGCTCGGGTTCCAACGGGAGGTAGATGACGGTTGCGTCGTCCTCGGCGCCGCCCAGCGGCCGCAGCTTCAGGAGGTCTGCGCGGGTCTCCGGCAGAACGACCCACTCCCGGTCCCGGGCCCGCACCAGGGCGCCCGGTCGGAATGCGACGGGGGACCCCGCCGCGGCGGCCTCCGCCCGCCCTGCCCGGTCGCCGTCGTTCATCTTGACGAAGACGCGCCCGGACCGAATACCCAGGCGTACTCCGCCGCGATGCGCGGCCAGGACGAACGGTCCACCGGGAAACGCACGACGACATAGCCGGCGTCCGCCAGGCGTTGGTCGATCTCGCCGTCGGCGCGTTCCCGCAGCTCGGATTGGTGGTGCGGTCCGTCGATGTAGACCAGCGTCTGCGAGCCGGTGTAGGCGAAGTCGGGTCGGGTGGCATGGTCCGGCAGCCAGATCTGTCCTCGATCGGGCAGGCGGTGTCCGTTCGTCTGGACGAAGGTCAGCCATTCCTTCTCCAGACTGGATCCGGCGGCGTTCCAGAGCTCGTCGAAGCTGTCCGCGGAGTTGGCCGGGAGGTCGAGACGTTTGCGCTCGGCGCGGGTCAGACGGCAGAGGAGGTCCAGCATTTCGTCGTTCCGCCGGTCGATCAACGGATGGTCCGGCTGGTTGTAGTAGCTCAGTAGGCAGCGATAGCAACCGGCTTCGCATGCGTCGTCCTGGTCGTCGAGGTCCTCGACCCTGAACATTCTGAACCGCTCCGAGGGTCCCGGCGGAAGTGCGTAGTGACAGACTTCGAGCGCCCGGCGCGCGACTCTGGCCAGCGCGTCGGGGTCGCCCGCCAGGCGCGTCAGCACGCCGGCGCCGCCCTCGGACGCTTCGTAGAACAGGGTCGCGTTGCGGGCGTTCTCGTCGGGAAGCGGCTCCGCGGCCAACTCGGCCTCTTCGAGCTGATGTTCCTGCTCGATGCCGCGCTTGATCGCGTACTGCAGAGACGTCATCGCGGTGACGGACAGCTCGACCCGCGGACGAAGCACCAGCACGTTGCGCGTGTCCTCCACGAACGGCGTGATCCGCTGGATCGTCTTTCCGTCCCGCACCGCGTCGTCCTCGGCGTCGGTCGGCGCCTGCGTGTCCCTGGTCCACTCGCCGGTGCCGGTGTCGACGCTGAAGCCGTAGACGGTTTTCGCCTTGCGCCGACGCCAGCCGAGATTGATGCGCCAGAGCGTTGCCGCCGGGCCGTAGCGCAGTTCCAGCAGAGGTTCGCCCCGGTCTTCGACCGCGACGCCCTCGACCCGTGTCCGGCCCTGCTCCTCGCTGAAGCGAAGAGTGGTGATCATCTCGTAGCCTTGCCGCTGGCGCTCCTCTTCGTCCGAAGTGATCCGGTTCGCCCGGCGAGTGGACACCTGCTCGATCCGGTAGAGGTTCCGGATCGCGCGTCCGTCGTCGAGTAGCCGATCGCAGCTGGTGCAGCGCTCGACATCCTTCTGGTCCCCGAAGTGCCCGTAGCCGCAGGCGGGACAGATCCTCGCGGTCTGGACGGGAAGTTCGGCCGTTGCCGCCGCCATCGTTTCGTCGCGAACGGAGAACATGGCGCGCCGCACGCGGTAGGTGCTGCCTTCGTGGTAGATGATGGACTGAGGGCCGAACTCCGTGAGCCCCAGGAAGCGGGGCCGACTGAGGAACGAATCCCGCGCCACCTTCTCGCGCCGGCCCCGGACGAATGCGAGCAGCGGCAGCCGCGGGAAGTTGTATCCCGGCAGAAACCCCTCGGCCGCGAGGTAGCGGTAGGTGAAGAAGTCGGAGTTCATCGTCGTTCGACTGTCGAGAATCAGGTTCTGCTGGGCGAACGCTTCGTCGTGACGCCTCTTCGCTTCCTTCCGCTCCTGTTCGGTCGCCGCGGCGTTCTGGATGACCCGGTTGGCGAGCCGAATCTGGTGCGCGGTCGCGCGGTACAGCGAACGCCACCGGTCGAACGCCTCGTCGAAGCGGCGCTCCGTCGAGTGCATGGCGCTGTCGAGCCAGTTCTCGGTGAACCAGGGCGCCGCCCGCGGGGTGAGATAGGCCGCCAGCGTCGAAAGGATGCGGGTTGCGCGTCGTCTCGCCTGATCCACGGCCCTGCCGGCGCCGATCTGCGCGGCGACTTCGTCGTGCAGAGGAAGTTTCTCGGGCTTCTCTGGATCCAGCACGTCGCGCACGGAAGGACCCAGCTTGACTCCCGTTTCGGCGAGCCAGACCGCCTGCAGGTGGCTGCGCACGAGGTCTTCGTTGGCGAGGTCGATGTTTGGCGGGTTGACGACGCCGGCCACCATGCGGTTCGGGTCGGAGAAGAAGTACTGGTCGTGCGGCGATCTCGCGGCGCAGTAGGTGACGACCAGCGCGGGCTGGCCGCCGCGTCCGGCGCGGCCGCTTCGCTGGGCGTAGTTCGCGGGAGTCGGCGGCACGTTTCGCATGTACACGGCGTTCAACATGGCGATGTCGACGCCGAGCTCCATCGTCGGCGAACAGAAGAGAATCGGCAGACCGTCCGGCGCCAGCCCCTTGCGGAACCGATGCTCGCGCTCTTCCCGGATGTCGGGGGCGACCTGTGCCGTGTGCTCGCGCGCCTCCAGCTGGTGGAGCAGGCGGTCGTCGCGAGCAAGCAACGCCGCGACGTTCTCGTAGAGGTTGCGGAAGAAGGCGTTGACCGGCCCCTGGTCGGCGGCGGCGGGTTGTTCCGCGAGGCGCCATTCCAGAACCGAACTGTCGATGCGGTAGCCAGCGCGGCCGCCGTCGAGCTCCGTGGATTCGACATAGCCGAAGGTCACGAGAACCTCCAGAATGTCGTCCACGATCCTGTTGTAGACGTCTTCGTCGAACTTGGGCGGCCAGCACGGATTGTCCCGGCCCCACAACGCCTTGGACTTCAGCCAGCGGCCGAAGGCGGAGCGGTGGGAGACGTGGAGCAACCGCTCGTCCTGATGACCTTTCGGCTTCGGTCTTGGCGCCATGAACGCGTGGGAGAACAGTCGCTGTTCGTCTTCCGAGAGCCCCCACGGTTCCCTCAGTTCGTTGAAGCTCCGGTTGCGGATCCGTTCCTGGAAGTTCGGGTCGAGGTAGATCGTCTTGACGCACAGCGCCCGGCGCATCCGCTCCAGCAGCGCACAGACGATCTCCCGGCGGCGCTTCGCCGAAATGGAACCGAGCAGAGGGTGGCGTTCGCTCCACTCCTTCTCGTCTTCGCAGCACGCATCGAGATCCGGATAGTCGATCTTCAGCAGTCCGAGCTGTTCGAGGTTCGGGTTGTTGATCCGCCAGCCTCGCTGCAGATCGAAGTAGAGCCGATAGCCGAGAACGTCGCGCAGCGCCTCAAGCGTGTTCCGGGCCTTGATGCCCTTGGCGCTTGGGTTGGCTGCGTAGTCCGCCGGGTCGAGACGAAGATGTTCGAGCGTCCTTTGGGTCAGGACGTCGTCGGTCAGTCGGCCGCCGCTCTCGTTCCGAATGGCGGCCAGCAGTGCGCCGCGGAGAAGCAGGACCTGGATGAAGTCGTTGAAATGCCCGGCCTGAAGGCTTGCGTCCTGTCGGTTGTCGGTGAACGCGAGCAGTTTTCTGGTGCGGTCGTCGAGGTCGGCGCCGAGGAGGTGCTTCAGCGCGGAGAGCGCGAGGACAGTGGTCGCCGAACTGCGGCCCTCGCTCGACAGCCCGGAGAGCTTGGTGAAGTCGCTGCGGACGCTGCCGTCGTAGGTCGCATCGCAGTCCGGTTGCAGGCAGAAGCGGAACGATCCCGGAATGAACCACGCCTGCAGTCCGTCCGCGGCGATTCCGCCCTCGGTGTTCAGCCGCGCGCCGACAGGCTGGTAGCGGCGGTAGTGCGGCTTGAGGCGCACCGTTTGTCCCTGGAACTCCAGCCACTCTTCGGGATACCGGGCTGCCGTGTCCGTTGGATCGAATACGCCCTCCGCGTCGAGCATGAGGTAGCCGAACCGGATGTCCTCGTCCTCGTTGGAGCGGTCGAACAGGGCCCGGGGCGCCACGGTCTGGAGCTCCTTGCCGGCGAGGCTCGCCCAGACCGGGTGGTACTCCTGCCCGCAGACCCTGCAGAAGCAGAGCGGGTAGAGAGGTCGACCGCGGTCGCCCGACTTGTACTGCTGTCCGTCCAGGGTGACGTAGCGTTCTCCCGCTGCTTCCAGCGTCGACCAGACGTCCGCGGCGCCGCTGATGAACTGGTGCAGGCGAAAGGCGAAGAAGCTCCGGCCTTGTCGGTCCCGGCTGCCGTGAGCCGCCAGCAGGAAGTCCGCGAGCCAGGCGCGGCAGCGTTTCGCGTCCAGGCCGCTGGCTTCCGCGAGAGCGTCCGCCGCCTTGAGCAGCGTGAGGGGCCTGGATGTCCGTTCCAGCTTGCCGCCTCGGTCCTCGAGTCCCAGGTTGCGCTCCACCCAGGCGGCGACGGGATGTCTGGCCAGCTCTTCGTGGGTAGGCGCAGTCGGTGCGCCTTTCTCGATGGCGGCCCGGAGATCGGCCGCCGACGCACTTGCGCGCGGAGTGGTGACGGGCCGCAGCGACTCGGACACGACGTTGCTTGGCTCGACCTGGGTCCCGAACAGGCGGCTCGCGATGTCGGCGACCGCGGCGTTCCGGTCGTCCGGCGACCCTTCCGACGCCATCGTCGCCGAGGTGCCGATGCAGAGAACGCGTTCGTTGAACCGTTCCCGCGCGCGGCGCACGAGCATGGCGACGTCGGCGCCCTGCCGCCCGCGGTACGTGTGCAGCTCGTCCAGAACCAGGAACCGGAGTCCGGCGGCGTGTTCCCGAACTGCCTTGTCGGTCTCCTGAAACCGCGTCATCAGCAGTTCGAGCATCATGTAGTTCGTCAAGAGGATGTCGGGCGGGCTCCTGGCGATGCGCTCCCGATCCTCCTGCGATTCCTGCCCCGTGTAGCGAGCGAAGGTCACGGGCTCGCTTCCCGTGTCGTAGCCGAGCCGCAGGTACTTGTCCAATTCCTCGCACTGGCTGTTGCACAGCGCGTTCATCGGGTAGACGACGATGGCCGTGACGCCCCCGCGGGCGTCGCCGTCGCGTTTGCGCCGGAGAACGTCGTCGACGATGGGGATGAAGTACGCGAGGGACTTGCCGGAGCCGGTGCCGGTCGTCAGCACGTAGCTTTCGCGGCGCCTGGCGATCGCGATCGCGTCCGTCTGATGCCGATGCAGCCGGAGCCGCTCGCCGAACGTGTCGTTCGAGTTCTTGAGCCGGAAGATCTTCGCGCACTCCGGGTCGAGCGCGCCGTCCGCCACGAGGTCGTCGATCCATCCGCCCGGCTCGAAGTTCGGGTTGAGCTGGATCAGCGGGTCCGGCCAGAAACGGCCAGCGGCATAGGCGTCGTCAACGGTTCCGGAGATGTCCTCGGCCCGGATCGTCGTGAAGCTCCGGGAGAAGCGCTCGTACTCGGCGACGAGTTCGTCGCGGAAGGCGAAGACGTCCATCAACCGGCTGCTCGGCGAGGACTTCCGCTCCCGTGGCGGGCGGTGAAGCTCATGGACTCAGATCAGCCCGGCGTACGCGCCGCCGTCGAGCAGGATGCTCGTGCCGGTGATGAACCTGGCCGGTTCCGAACAGAGGAAGGCGACGGCCTTGCCGAAATCGTCCGCGGCGCCGAGGGCGCCGGTCGGCACGCGCTTCGCCATGACCTCGGCATCGCCCAGCGACTTGATCCGGTCGGTCGCGTGAATGCCGGGTTGGGCCGAGTTGACCGTGACGCCGTCCCGGGCGACTTCAGTTGACAGGGTCTTGAGGAAGCTGCTGACGCCGGCGCGGGCGACCGAGGATGCGGCCAGATTGCCGATCGGCTGGCGCGCGCCGATCGACGTGATCGCCACAATGCGTCCCCAGCCGCGTTCGCGCATGCCCGGAAGCGCCGCCTGGCACATGACGATCGTCGACAGCAGGTTCAGGTCGAGCGCCCGCCGATAGCCCTCGATCGACGTCGTGCTCGGCGAACCCGGCGGAGGACCGCCGGCGTTGGCGACCAGGATGTCGATCTGCCCGAGCTTCTCGGCGGCTTGCTCCACGAAGGAACGGGCGCCGTCCTCGGTGGACACGTCGGCGACGATCGGCACGGCGCCGGCGCCCAGCCTCGCGGCGGCTTCCCGGATCCGCTCCTCGCCGCGGCTGCAGATCGCCACGTCCACGCCGTCCTCGAGCAGCGCCTTGGCGCAACCGAAGCCGAGTCCCGTCGATGCCGCGGCCACGGCGGCCTTCCTTCCCCGGATTCCCAGATCCATCCTTGCTTCTCCTCGTCCTCGTCGTTCCCTGGTTGGTCAGCCGCCGGAAGCTGGCGCGTTGCGGCGGACCCTGCTAGCGCCTGCGCGCCAGCGCCAGTTCGGCCATGCGGGCGAACAGCTCCCGGATGTGGGTGCGATCGCCGCCGCCGCTGAACTCGCGGTACAGCGAGTCCACGTTGATCGCGATCCGTTCGCTGTCGCCCCACGACTCGAAGTCGCCGAGAGCGATGTCGAAGGCGGCGTCGCGGGCGCTGAGACCCGCGTCGAAGCGCTTTCTCGCCTCGTCGCGGATGTAGACGAGGTAGGCGCGCATGGCTTCGACGCCGCGGTTGTCGGTGATCGGACCGTGACCGGGCACGATCGTCTCGAGATCGAGGCGCAGCAGCAGGTCGCAGGCGTCGATCCAGTTCCGGACGGGCCCCGCCCAGATGATCGGCGCGCCCTCGATGAACAGGATGTCGCCGGTGAACACGGTCCGGTCGTCGGGGACGTGGACGATGATGTCGCCGCCGGTGTGGGCCGGGCCGACTTCGGTCAGTTCGACGCGCTTGTCCCCGACCGTCAACGTCAACTGGCCGTCGAAGGTCCGGTTCGGCGGCGTGTGGGCGATCCCCTCGAAGTCGAAGCCGCCGAAACAGTCGACCAGGAAGTCGCCGACCGTGCCTCGGTTCTCGCGGGCGCCGCGCATCAGCGCCGCGAGCGTCTCCGGCGGCGTCGCCTCCATCTCGGCGGCCGCGGTGGCCGACGCCACGATCTCGGCGCCGCCGACGAGTTCGTTGCCGTGGGTGTGGTCGCCGTTCGAGTGGGTGTTGACCAGCCGGTCGATCTCGGCGGCCGCCGCACTCGCCCTCTTCATCGCGTCGAGCATCTCGCGGGTGTTGGCAAGGTCGAACAGCGTGTCGACGAGCAAGGACTCGGCGCCGCTCACGATCAGGCCGGCGTTGCTCCAGCCCCAGCCGCCGTCCGGCTGGAGCCAGGCGAACGAGTTGTTTCCCAGGTCGTGAAGACCCCGTTCGAAGGCGAAGCGCGGGCTTCCGAGTCCCGTCCAGGTCGAGGCGCTCGACATGCGGGCACTTTAGCCAAAGACGGTCGGCGCGGGTACGATTGCCGGATGAGTGCCCCGACCGCGGTCGAGCGTTCTTCGGCCACGCTCGATCTCGACGCGTTCTGGAACTGGCTCGTACTCCATCCGAACTGCATCATCCGCGCCGGTTCGGTCGACGCCCTGCTCTGCGACGACGAGGACTTTCACTGGCAGTTCATGTCCGAGGAGAACAGCCTCCTGATCGCGCAGCTCGTCTACGGCAAGCGCCTGGTGGGAGAGATCCTGATCGACCGGGAGCGGGTCGCCTACGTCCAGTCGCTCCAGGGGGAGCAGGACGGCGAACACGTCTTCGAGCTGATCTCGGAGACGGAGCGCGAACGCATCGCCGCGTGGGTCTTCGTCATGTCCCACGGCATGGACGACGATCCCCAGGAGTCGCCTCATGTCACTCGTTCGTTGGTTCACTGACGGCGGCGCGCGCGAGCGGGGTGCGCTGAGTTGACGCTGCGCATCCTCGGCGTCGTCGACCTGCACTGGTCCGGCAAGGGGTCTCCGCGCCTGCCGGACCCGTCCGGCTTCGACCTGGTGCTTCTGGCCGGAGATCTGACGAACTTCCTCGGTCCGGACCGAGCCCGCCGGATCGTCGAACCGCTTCGGGAGTCCGGCGTCCCGGTGCTTGCGGTCTGCGGCAACTGCGACCAGCCGGCGGTGGACGCCTGGTTCCGGGAGATCGACATCGACCTCGACCGGCGCGGCCGCACGCTCGGCGGCGTCCGCTTCCTCGGCATCTCCGGCGGTCTTCCCTTCGGCGACCTGCCCTACGAACGGACCGAGGAAGACTACGACCGGGTCGCCGCCGAGACCTTCGAGCGGGCCGCCGCGGTCGAGGGGAAGCCGACGATCCTGGTCTCCCACCAACCGCCCTTCGGCACGGCCTGCGACCTCGCCCGCGGCCGGCACGTCGGCTCCAGGTCGCTCCGCGCCGCCGTCGAGCGTCACCGGCCCGACCTCGTCTTCTCGGGCCACATCCACGAGTCCATCGGCGTCAGCGCGATCGGTCCGACGCGCCTCGTCAACCCCGGCCCCTGGTTCGAGGGCCGGTCGGTGGTCATCGAAGCCGACCCGGACAGCGGCGCGGTCGACGTCGAAATCCGCGCGGGGGAAGCGGAGGATCGGAACGATGGCTGGCGCTAGCCGACTCGGCATCCCGACCCTGAAGGAGGCGCTTGCCGGAACGAACGTCGATGTCCTCCAGAAGATGATGCGTGTTCTCCCCGTGCCGGCGCCCAGGCCGACCCGCAAGGTGGAGATCGTCAAGGCCATGCTCAGGCGCCTCGATCAGGCCAGGCTGAAGGAGTTGTGGTCGCGGATGGACGATCTCCAGCAGCTCGCAGTGGCGGAAGCCGTACGCGACCCGAACGGCCTCTTCGATGTGCAGCGGTTCCGGGCGTTGTACGGCCGCCTGCCGGAAGGCTTCGGAAAGACGGGCTACTACGACTTCCCGGTTCTGCATTTCTTCTTGTTCGCGCCCGATCGCGTCGACCCCGAACTGCTGTTTGTTCCGGCGGATCTCGCGGCTCGTCTGCGCAAGTTCGCGCCCCCGCCGCCGGAAGCGTCGACCCACTCCATCGTGGAATGCCCGGAGTTCGTCGAGCGGCGGTCGGAGCGCCGGGCCTTCAAGGACGGGAAGGAGCGATTCGAGAACGTGGCGCTGGTTCGCCGCCGCATGGAGGAAGCCGCCGTCGACGATCTGTTCTCGACTCTGCGTCTGATCGACGAAGGGAGGCTGGCCGTCGGCCCCCAGACGCTCCGGCCTTCGTCGCGAACGGTCGAGCGCCTCGGGGCCGTTCTGCACGGCGGCGACTTCTTCGTCGAGCCGGAACGCAAGGGGCGCGACCGGCGGCGTCAGCCCATCGGCGCCATCCGGGCCTGGGCCTGGCCTTGGCTGGTCCAGGCCGGCGGACTCGCCAAGGCGGCCGGCGGCAAGCTGACCCTGACGCGAGCCGGTCTGGCGGCCATCGGCGAGAGCCCGGCGCTCACGCTGCGGCGGATCTGGGAGCGGTGGCTGGGCAACACCCTGCTGGACGAGTTCAATCGGATCGACGATGTGAAGGGCCAGTTCCGTGGACGCGGCAAGCGGGCGATGACGCCGCCGGATGAACGCAGGGACGCGATCGTGGACACCCTTGAGGAGTGTCCCGTGGGCAGGTGGGTGGAGGTCGACGAGTTCCATCGCTTCATGCTGGCGCGAGGGCGGGGGTTCAGCGTGACGGAGGATCCGTGGCTTCTCTACCTCGAGGACCCCGAGTACGGCAGCTTCGGCTACCGCACGGACGGCAGCGGCGACGAACTCGAGGTGCGGTACCTCCTTTGCTTCCTGTTCGAGTACGCGGCGACCCTGGGTCTCGTGGACGTCGCGTTCACCTCTCCGAGGGGCGCTCGATCGGACTGGCTCGCGCGGGCGGTGGGCGACAACCTGGACTTCCTGAGCCGCTACGACGGTCTGGAGTTCTTCCGCGTCAACCCGCTCGGCGCCTACTGCCTCGGCGGCGCCAGGCGGTACGATCCCCCCAGTCCCCCGACGCCCAGCGCCCTGGTTCTCCTGCCCGATCTTCGCGTCCGGTCGGATGCGCCCCTGCAGCCCGCGGAGCGTCTCCTGCTGGAGACCTACGCCGTGGCCGAAGCGGAAGGAGTCTGGCGTCTCGACCTGGAGCGCGGGCTGACGGCGCTTGAACACGGTCACGACCCGACGGAGCTCAGGAAGTTCCTGGCCGCGCGCGACGCACAGCCGTTACCGGAGAAAGTCGAGAGTTGCCTGCGCCTGATCGAACGGGGACTGAGTGTCCTCAAGCCGCCCGTCAACGCCCTCCTGATCGAGTGCGCGGACGCGGAGACCGCCGACCGGATCGCGTCCAGTCCGCAGGCGGCGAAGCACTGCCTCCGAACCGGTCCGCGCAGCGTTTCCGTGCCGGTGACGTCCGAGAAGGCGTTCCGCAAGGCCGTTCACGCGCTGGGGTATGCCCTGCCGCGGCGCTGACTGGAAGCGAACTGCCTCGCACTGGGTGCACCGGCGCCCTCGCCGGCTTCCAGGGTGAGTTCCCCGCGCGACAGCGCAGCCCGAACGGCTCCCGAAGGCCTGTGAACCCTTGCATCCCGCGCCGCGGGCGAGCTAGTCCGAAGTTCCAGCGGTTTCCGGGGGTCGGGAGGCTCGGAGATCGTTGTCGGGCTTGAGTTTGGTGGGGTTGGGGCGGCTGTTTTCTGGCGTATGTTGTACCCATGTAATGACACGTTGATAGTTTGACAATGATTGAGTCATGGCCTACAATCAGAAGCCATGTACATCGATCGCGTGCCCAACCGCAACTCGCCGCCTGCCGTCCTGCTCCGAGAGTCCTACCGCCAGAACGGCAAGGTCCGCAAACGCACACTCGCCAACCTCTCCAAGTGGCCCGAACACCTCGTCGAGGGACTGCGCATCCTCCTCAAGGGAGGCGTCGCCCTCGAAAGCCTCGACGCCGCCTTCGAGATCCTCCGCTCCAGGCCCCACGGACATGTCGCCGCCGCACTCGGCGCCTTGCGCGGACTCGGACTGGAACGACTTCTCGACCGCCAACCCTCCCGCGACCGGGCGCTGGCTGTCGCCATGATCGTGGCGCGCATCCTGGAACCCCGCTCCAAGCTCGCCACCGCTCGCGGACTCGCGGGCGAGACCACCAGGCATACCCTCGGCGAGGAACTGGACATCGAGGATGCGGACGCCAACGAGCTCTACGCCGCGATGGACTGGCTGCTCAGGCGGCAGCCGCGCATCGAGCGCCGTCTCGCCGAGAAGCACCTCCAGGAGGGCTCGCTGGTCCTGTGCGACGTGACCTCGGTCTACTTCGAAGGCTCGACGTGTCCGTTGGCCCAACACGGGCACTCCAAGGACGGCAAGCGGGACAAGCCCCAACTCGTCTTCGGTCTGCTCTGCAGCCGCGACGGCTGCCCGATAGCGGTCGAGGTCTTTCCGGGCAACACGGCCGATCCCTCGACCCTGAGCGCCCAGGTGCACAAGCTCAAGGAGCGCTTCTCGCTTGAACGGGTGATTCTGGTGGGCGACCGGGGGCTGCTCACCAGCGCCCGCATCCGCGAGGACCTCGAACCCTCGGGGCTGTCGTGGATCACCTCCCTGCGTGCGCCCCAGGTCCGCCAACTGGTGCAGCAGGGCCACCTGCAACTGTCCCTCTTCGACCGGAAGGACATGGCCGAGATCAGCGCTCCCGACCTGTATCCCGGCGAGCGGCTGATCGTCTGCCACAACCCGATGCTGGCGGCCGAGAGGAGGCGCAAGCGTCTCGAACTGCTCGACGCCACCGAACGCCGTCTCGACGCCGTCGTCGCCGCCACGACGCGCAAGAACCGCCCCCTGAAGGGCAAGCACAAGATCGCCGTGCGCGTCGACCGGGCGCTGCGCGCCGGCAAGGTCGGCAAGCACTTCGACCTCGAGGTCGAAGAACACGGCTTCCGCTACTCCCGAAACCAGCAGCGCATCGACGACGAAGCCGCCCTGGACGGCTTCTACGTCATCCGCACCAACGCCGACCGAGACGACCTGACATCCCAGGAAGCGGTCCGCTCATACAAGAGCCTCAGCCACGTCGAACGCGCCTTCCGCTGCTTCAAGAGCGTCGACCTCAAGGTCAGACCCGTCCACCACCGACTCGCCGAGCGCGTCCGAGCGCACGTCTTCCTGTGCATGCTCGCCTACTACGTCGAATGGCACATGCGACGGAGGCTCGCCCCCCTCCTCTTCGACGACCAGCAACGACATCACGAGAGCGACTCGCCGGTGAAGCCGGCCCAACGCTCACGCGCCGCACGCAACAAGGCCAGCAGCCAGAGAACCCCCGACGGACTCCCCGTGCAGAGCTTCCGGACACTGCTCGACGACCTCGCCACGCTCACCAGAAATCGCGTCAGAACCCGAAGAGACCGGAACGCCACCGCAGACATCCTCGCTACGCCCACGCCCCTGCAACAACGAGTCTTCAGCCTGCTCGGAGTCCGACCCTGAACGAACGTACCCAGTAGAAGACACCGCCGAAATCGAACAAACCACCGGAAAACAATGGGATCTCTCGACTTGGACTCTGGAACTTCGGGCTAGTGCTAGTCTCATGAGTACGAATCTGAGTCATCGGAGGCAGTACGGAGGCGTGACGATCATGGGATGTGGCGTTGGCGAGTTCGTTCTTTTGCGCGACCGGTGCGGGGTTGCGGCGCCGGAAGTTACCCCCCCCCCCCCCCGGAAAAATGGCCCCGGCGCCTGAGGCGGCCGTCGGGCGGCCGGGCCGCTGGCCGACAGCGGGGCTGCTGACGGTCCTGTTTGGCCTCATGGCGGTTGCCGCTCCGGAACGGGCGCATGCCGCCAAGACCATCACGGTGTCGACCTCGTCGACCTCCATCGACGAAGGGGACTCCGGCAGGACGGACGTCACGATCGACGTCGCTCTGGGAGAGGCCGCGCCCGAGGGCGGGCTCTCGCTCAGTCCCCTCCTTGGCGGCGGGACCGCGACCGTGACGAACAGTCTTGGAGCTCAGTTCTGCACGACGCGCTTCGATGCCTGCTGGCCGTCGTCGACCACGGTCTTCAAGGTGCCGGGCGGCTCGACGACGACGAGTTTCGTCATCGGCATCGTTGGCGATACGGAAGACGAGGACGACGAGACGTTCGTCGTGACGGTTGACGCCCTCAAGGATGCAGCCGCGTGGACCGAGGGGACGCTCACCATCACGATCACGGACGACGACAGCCCCGGCGTTCCGGCCAAGCCGACGGGCTTGTCGGTCACCACGGGCAACCGGCAGGCAACGCTGTCCTGGGACAACCCGGGCGACGCCACGATTACCGCGTGGGAGTACGCACAGGCCACGACGCTGCTCGGACTGCAGAGCGCGTCGTTCAACCGCATTTCGAGTTCGGGCGCGTCGACCACCAGCCATACGGTGACGGACTTGACTGCCAGACTGACCTACCTGTTCACGGTGCGGGCAGTGAACAGCGCCGGCGTCGGGCCGCCTTCGGATCATGTGAACACGGGACGGATTCCGGGCGGCGACAAAACGATCACGCTGTCCGCCAGCGACGTCACCGAGGGGAACTCGGGCAGGAAGAACGTGGTCGTCACCGGCACCCTTGGCGAGCCTGCACCGGCGGGCGGGCTCGACATCCGGCTCGTTGTTGATCCCTCCAGCAGCGCAACTGAAGGTAGCAGTACTGCGCTATCCCCATGCGACAACTCGGAGGCCGGCAACGAGGAAGCGAACTTCTGCTGGCCGAATGCAAGATGGCTGGGATGGGATGTGGGGGAGACTGTGGATTCACAGACGATCGAGATCCTCGGCGATACGCGGAACGAGGGCGACGAGACGATCGTAGTCGTAGCTTCCAGTTCTGGCTGGATCTCCGGCAAGGTGACCATCACGATCACGGACGACGACGGCGATTCGGGCAACGGCGGCGATTCAGGCAACGGCGGCGATTCGGGCGACGGCGGCGACTCAGGCAACGGCGGCGGTTCGGGCAACGGCGGCGATTCGGGCGACGGCGGCGACTCAGGCAACGGCGGCGGTTCGGGCAACGGCGGCGGTTCGGGCGGCGGCGGCGATTCGGGCGGCGGCGGCGATTCGGGCGGCGGCGGCGATTCGGGCGACGGCGGCGACTCAGGCAACGGCGGCGGTTCGGGCGGCGGCGGCGGTTCGGGCGGCGGCGGCGGTTCGGGCGACGGCGGCGATTCGGGCGGCGGCTCTCTGAAGGCCTCGTTCACGCTGAGCGCAAGTTGCGCCGACGACCTCTGCCGTGCCCGCACGGGCGGTTCGGTCTCTTTCAGGGACACGAGCACGGGAACGGTCTCGTCGCGGACCTGGAGCTTCGGCGACGGCAAGGCGTCGAGCAGCCGCGCGCCGCGGCATGCCTGGTCGGCCCCCGGGTTCTACACGGTGTCGCTGACGGTCCGCGGCGGAGGAAGGTCGGACACGACTTCGCGCACGGTGCTGGTCGAGGCGGCGACGCCGGCGGGTACTTGCGCGGCGGACAGCGACACCCGGTGCCTCCAGGACTCCCGGTTCTCGATTGCCGTGGACTGGTGGACGAAGGACGGCGAGGCTCGCCGGGCGGGCAAGGTGGTTCGCGTGGGGACGGACGATTCGGCCCTGTTCCACTTCTTCGCTCCGACGAACTGGGAGCTTCTGGTGAAGGTGCTCGACGGTTGCTCGGTGAACGGTCACGTCTGGGTGTTCGGCGCGTCGGCGACGACCTTGGGCTACAGCATCCAGGTGACGGACACGGTGACCGACGCGATGAAGGAGTACCGGAACGAACCCGGTTCGCTGAGCGCCGCGATCACCGACAACACGGCGTTCCCGGGCGCCTGCTCGGGCGCTGGCGCGGCGTCGCTTGCGCCCTCGGCCGCGGGTGACACGGCCTTTCCGGGCGATTCAGGGCCCGCGGTTCAGCTGGCTGTCCCGGCTCCGGTTGTCGCTCCGCCGGTCGCCGCGGCGGAAGGCGGCGCCTGCACGGGGGATGCGGGCACGCTGTGTCTGCTGGACGATCGGTATGCGGTGTCGGCGGACTGGTCCAGCGTGAACGGGGCGACGGGCAAGGGCAGCGTGGCCCGTCCCCGCACGGACGATTCGGGGCTGTTCTGGTTCTTCTCTCCGACGAACTGGGAGCTCCTGGTGAAGGTGCTGAACGGCTGCGCCACGAACAAGCGCCACTGGGTGTTCGCCGCTTCGGCGACGGACGTGGGCTTCGTGCTGACGGTGCGGGACACCGTGACCGGTCAGGTCAAGCAGTACACCCACGCCGCCGGCACGCCCGCCTTGGCCTTGGCCGACGTGTCGGCGTTCCCGGAGGCCTGCGGCCCGTAGCGCGTCCAGACTCCTTGCCGGCGCGGCGTCTGACCGCGGCGCGTCCGTCGCGGAGAACGAATCGAGGGGGGCTTCCGGCGGCGCCGCTCGGCCCGCTCGGAGACCGCCTGTCTCCGGTGGACCTGCTGGTCCTTCAGGGCCGGGTCAAGGGTCACGCGGCCGCTGCGTCCAGCGGGGATCAGGGCCTTGCCGGGTCCCGGCGCACTCGTTCCAGCCGGGTGACGAGTTCGTCGATGGCGGGCCGGTCGACGTTGGCGAAGGCGAGGCGGAGGAAGGCGTCCTGGCCGGGGCCGAACATGGCGCCGGCGAGGCAGAGGATGGCGTGATCGCGGCAGAGGCCGCGGGCGACGTCGATGGATGTGCGGTTGGCGAAGGGGTGGCGGAGGTAGACGAAGTAGCCGCCGGCGGAGACGACGTCGAAGCCGGTGTTCGCTTCGCGGAGGCGGCGGGCGGCCCAGGCGACGCGGTCGCGCACGACGCCGCGGTACTCGGCTTTCCAGGCGTCCAGGCGTTGGAGGCAGAACGTCGCCGCCAACTGGCCGATGTGGGACGGGCAGAGTGCGACGCAGTCCGCGATCTTCAGCGTTTCCCGCAACAGGGCGGGATGCGCCGCCATGCAGCCGATCCGATAGCCGGCCATGCAGTAGGCCTTGGAGAAGCTGTAGAGGTGGATCAGCGTGTCGCTCCAGTCGGGACGCGAGAAGAGCGCGTGCGGCGGGGCGGAGCGCTCGCGGAACTCGCGGTAGGTCTCGTCGATCACCAGGGCCAGTCCGCGGTCGCGGGCGAGTTTGAAGAAGCGCTCGATCAGGGCCGGCGAATAGACGGCGCCGGTCGGGTTGTTCGGGGTCACCAGGACGATGGCGCGCGTTCGGTCGGTGACGGCGGCCGCCGCCTCCGCCGCGTCCGGGGTCATGTCCGGGCCGGGTTCCAGGTAGACCGGCGCCACGCCTCGGGAACGCAGCCACATGTCGTGGTTGAAGTAGGACGGCAGGGGGAGGATGACCTCGTCGCCAGGCTCGGTGAGGGCCATCATCGCCAGGCAGAAGGCCTGATTGCAGCCGGCGGTGACGGCCACGTGGTCGACGGCGACCGGGGCTTCGTAGTCCGCGGTCAGGGCGCCGGCCAGCGCCGCGCGCAGTTCCGGGATTCCCTGCTGGTCGGTGTAGGCCGCGGCGTCGGGGTTGCGGGCCTGGGCGGCGATGTGGTCGCGCAGTTCCCAGGCGGGCGGCCAGGTGGGCGCCGCCTGGGAGACGTCGATCAGCGGCACGTCCGGCGCCGCCTCGTCCTTCCAGCGCCCGACCTGGGTGATCGGCGAGTCGATCACCCGATGCACCGCCTCCCTGATGCGCATTGAAGGCAGAAGCTACCGGATCCACTCGACGGCGGCCGAGCGTCTTGCCGGGAAGGCGGGAAGACGAGTGCGCGGACCAGTCTGGACGAGGCGCTCCAACGGCCGTCTCAATAGACGGCGTAGTCCTTCTCTTCGACGAGTTCCGAGCCCAGGAGATCGTTGATCCCGCGTTTGGCGGCGGCGCGCCGGTCGTTCGTCCGGTAGACCGCCCGCGCGAGTTCGATGAACCGCTGGCCGAAGTCGCCGTTCCGCTCGCAGTCTCGGATGTCGTCCTCGATCTCCCACAGACGTTCGTTGATCCGGCGAAGCTTCGCGGTGAGGTCGTCGAGTTCGGGCGATGGGGCGAGCGCTTCCTCGCGGGTCGCGGTCAGGCTCCGCAGTTCGCGTTGGACGTTGGCCAGCTTGTCCGGATCCGCGATGCGCTCGGCCTTGATCTCGAGGATCGTGATCTTGTCGATCAGTTCGCCCGGCGACACCTCGACCCGCGGAACGGTCCCCATGACGGCGGAGACACTACAGGAGTTCGGCTGTCCGGCCGCCGTTCAGCTCCGCTCCCGCGTCACCAGCTCCTTTCCGGCCTCGACGACTCGGGCGGCCACTTGCCGCCAGTCGTAGCCGGCAGCCCGCTCGACGGCGGAGCTGGAAGCGGCGGCGAGCTCTCCGGGCGTCTTGAGCAGCCGTTCCAGCAGGTCGGCCAGTTCGTCCGCGCGGGGGGCGACAGCCCAGCCTTCCCGACCGTCGCGGACGAGTTCGGAGACGGCGCTGTTCGGCGAGCGGCAGTGCGCCACCGGTACGCCGGCGGCCATCGCCTCGAGCGGGAACAGCCCGAACCCCTCCCTGGCCGAGGGCTGCACGGCAAGGTCGGCGCCCGCCACCGCGCGCCAGACGTCCTCGTTCTCGGGCAGCCGACCGGCGAAGTCGACGACGCCGGAGAGGTTTTCGCGCTCGATGTGCGCGCGGATGTCGTCTGCCGCCGGGCCGCCGCCGATGAGCCGGAGCAGGGCGCCGCGCTCGGCGCGGAGCCGGCGGCCGGTCTCGGTGGCCGCCAGCCGGGCCGTTGCGTCCAGCAGCAGGTCGATCCGTTTCTCCGGGATCATCCGGCCGGCGTAAACCAGGGGCGGCGCGGTCGGGTCCGCGTCGGTTACGAGGGCCCGGATCCTCTCGAACGGAATGCCGTTCGGGATGACGTCGACGGCTTCGCCGCGCATCGCCGATACGCGGCCGGCGGTCAGTCGGCTGACTGCCGCCGCCTGCGTTCCGAAGCGGAGCGACAGGCGTTCGCAGAGAGCGTAGAACCGCCACATGCCGGGTCCGAAGCGCCCTGGAGGTCGGTGTTCTCGCCAGTAGCGGCCCCAGTGCTCGTGCCAGGTGACGAGCAGCGGAATGCGCCGCGTCCGGCAACGCCGGGCGAGCAGGGGCAGGTGCAGGTAGGGGATGTTGGCGGTTTCGACGATGTCGATGCCGTCCAGCGGAATGCGGCGCACCTGGGAGGCGAGCGTCAACGCTTCGATGCCCGACCGGCGGCCGCGGGCCAGGTAGCGGCGGCTCGCCTTGCCCACCGGTTCGACGCGGACGTTCGGGTGGGGTGCCCGCGGACCGTCCGCCCAGCCCGCCAGCACGACGTCGTGTCCGAGTCGGCCCAGTTCCCGCGCCAGTTCGTGGTTCCGGTGCTCGACGCCGCCCAGCGATTCCGGGTAGATGCAGTCGTAGAAGAACAGCCAGCGCAGTGGGCGTTCCGTCATCGCGAAGAGCGTACCCGTCGGCGGTCGCGCTGCGGGTCCTCCCGGATCAGAACAGCCGATGCACGGGTACCGCCCACAGTTGCGAGTCAAGCGGAAGGAGGTCCTCGCCGCGATGCACCACGAGACCGCCGACCCACTCCTCGCCCAGAACTTGCGCCAATCGGAGCAGCCCGGCGCCGTCGCGTCGTTCGACCCGTTCGCGGTTCTTGATCTCGATGCCGATCACGCCGTTCGGCACGGTCACGAGCAGGTCGATCTCGTGACCGGACCGCGTTCGGTAGAACCACAGCGACGCGTCGCGCGCCAGAGTGTCGATCCACTTGCGAGCTTCCGACACGACCAGAGTCTCGAACATGGGCCCGGTCAGCGGCCCCCACATCCCCGTGCCCTGACGCAGGAGACCCATGTCCATCCAGTGGAGCTTGGGCGTCTTCACCGTGGCGCTCGTGAGATTCCCGCCGTACGGCGGAAGGAGTTCGACCTGGTAGGAAAGTCGCAAGTACTCCAGATAGCGGCGGGCGGTCTGCGCGCTGAGGGCGGCGTCGCGGCCCAGTTCCGAGTAGTTCAGGAGCTGGCCGGTTCGCAGCATCGCCAGCCTCTGCAGAGTCCGAAACGGCAGGAGGTCGGAGACTCGGGTCAGGTCGGCGAGATCCCGCTCCAGAAACGTCAGTTGGTAGGAACGAAGCCATTCCCGGCGGTCGTTGTCGTCAAGGCGAAGAAGTTCGGGCATGCCGCCCCAGGCGGCGAGGTGGTCGACGGCGGCGTTCCGTCCGGCGCTTGCGCGCGATGGCAGGCGTTGGGGTTCGGCGTCGAGAACCTCCTTGAGGTTTTCTGGCTCGGAGATCATGCGGTCGAAGAGAGGAGGGCTCGGCCGGCTTCCCTCTTCGTTCCGCAACTCGGAGGCCAGCAACGGCCAGAGTTCGTAGACGAACGCCCTGCCGGCCAGGGATTCGCGCACCTGCTTCAGCAACAGAACCCGGGAGGAGCCCAGCAGGACCGAGAAAGAAATGCCGCCTTCGTCGTAGGCCAGCTTGACCTTGTCGAAGACCGCGGGCGCCTTCTGCGCCTCGTCGACGACGGCCGCGCCTATTTCTCGCGCCCAGTTGACGCTTCGAATCGTTCTGACCGCTTCCCGCTGTTCCAGGTCGTCGAGATTCAGGTAGTGAAGATCCGGGAACAGACGCTTGGCCAGAGTCGTCTTGCCGGTCTGGCGCGCGCCGGTGAGGATGACGATCCGCCGGCTCTCCGCCGTCGGCAAACGGGTCGGCAGCCACCGAAAAACCTGAGTATTCGACCTCACGACGGATGATTTTACAGGATAATCGACCAGGTCGCGGGTGATTCGCTGGAGAAGAGACCCGGCGCCCTTGCCGACTCTCCGGGTCTGTTCCCCCGCGCGACGGCGCGGCCCGTCGGCTGCGATCGCTGCTAGCGTCGCGCCGTGGGATGGCTGGTGCGGGATCTTCCTCCCCGCGAACGGACTCTTCGGATCGCCGGGCTTCTTGCCTTGGGCTGGGCCCTGATCGCCACGCTTCTTGCCGTGAGACCCGACCGGGTGGCTGGTTGGTTGTCGGGAGCGTCGGGAGCGGCGCCGCCCGAGGTTTCGGCGGTCGCCGTCTACGGCTCGCCGGTCGAGGTGTCGGCGCTGCCGGGCTGGGCCGAGGACGATGTGTCGGAGGCCCTGCCGGCCTTGCTCGGGAGTTGCAAGCGACTGCTGGCCCAGCCTGCGGAACGTCCGTTGAGGCCGGTGGAACTGGGCGGCACGCCCGCCGACTGGCGGCCCTTCTGCGGCGCGCTGGAGGGGCTGGCGTCGCCGGTCGATGGGGAGGTCGTGCGCACGGTCGTCGCGCGGGAACTCGTGGCCGTGCCCCTGGCCCGCGCGGACGCGGGAGACGCCGCCGGGCGGCCGGGGAGCGCCCCCGGCTGGCGTCAGCGGATCGGCCTTTTCACCGGCTACTTCGAGCCGCTGCTCCGCGGCAGCCGGCGACGCAGCGATCGCTACGACGTGCCGCTCTACGCCCGCCCCTCCGACCTGGTCATGGTCGACCTGGGCCGCTTCCGCGACGATCTGCGCGGCCGGCGCGTGGCCGGCCGCGTGCGCGGCGGCGCCCTCGACGCGTACGACGACCGCCGGGCCATCGCCGCGGGCGCGCTGGCGAACCGGGGCCTGGAGCTCGTCTGGGTCGATGACGCGGTCGATGCGTTCTTCCTCGAGATCCAGGGTTCGGGCCGGATCGAGCTCGACGACGGAACGGTCCTGCGCGTCGGCTATGCGGCTCAGAACGGCCACCCGTACCACGCCATCGGCCGCACCCTGGTCGAACTGGGCGAGCTGGAGCTCGCGGACGCCTCGCTTCAGTCGATCGACGCCTGGCTGCGGGCGAACCCGGACCGAGCCCGCGAGATGATGGCGAAGAACCGGTCCTACGTCTTCTTCCGTGAGATCCGCGGCGAGGGGCCGGTGGGCGCGCAGGGCGTCGCCCTGACGACGGAGCGCTCACTGGCGGTCGACCGTCGGTATCTCCCGCTCGGCGTTCCGGTGTGGCTCGACGCGATGGTTCCGGCCGCCTCCCCCGAGGGACCGGACGAGCGCCGGCAGTGGCTGCTCGTGGCCCAGGACACGGGCGGCGCCATCCGCGGTGCGGTGCGCGGCGACGTGTATTGGGGCTCGGGCGAACGCGCGAAGTCGATCGCCGGCCGCATGGCGCATCGGGGGCGCTACTGGGCGCTTGTGCCGCGGGCCGTTGTGGCGCCGCCCGCGGGATGACGCCTCGATGGCCTTCGCTCGCTCGGTCCCGCAGCATCTCGGCGCCCACGCCCCGGCCGCGCCTCGTGCAGCGCGGACGCGTCCCGTTTCCGTCGTCCACGGGCGGTCCGGGCCCGTCCTCGACGCCATGAACTGGCGGGCGGCGTGCCGGCGCGTGCCGGCGCCGGTTCCGTGGCGTTTTCGGGCGCCAGCCCGTAGTCTCGGCGCATGAAGACGGTCCGCAACCCGCGGCCGACGCAGAGCGGCGCCATCGGCGGCGTCGAGACGCGGTTCGAACGTTTCGACGAACCGCTCCTGCTCCGGTGCGGTGACACGCTGTCCGGCTTCACCCTGGCCTGGGAGCAGTACGGCGCGCTGAACGCCGCGCGCGACAACGCCGTGCTCCTGTTCCACGCCTTGACGGGCAGTCACCACGCGGCGGGCGTGAATCACGGCGTGCCCGGTCTCGGAGACGCCTGGTCCGACGAGATGAGGATCGGCTGGTGGCACGAGTTCATCGGGCCGGGACGAGCGATCGACACGAACCGTTTCTGCGTCATCTGCGTCAACTACATCGGCGGCTGCTACGGATCGACGGGCCCGCTGTCGATCGACCCGGCCACGGGCGAGCGCTGGGGACCGACCTTCCCGAGGGTGCGCTTCTCCGACTCGGTGCGGGCTGCGATGCGTCTCGTCGACCGGCTGGGCATCGACGTGTTGCACGCCGGGATCGGACCGTCGACCGGGGGCATGGCGGTGCTCGATCTCGCGGTCATGTTTCCGAAGCGGGTGCGCAACGTCGTCGTGGTCGCCGCCGGCATGGAGGTGACGCCGCTCCAGCGGATTCACAACTTCGAGCAGATCCAGGCGATCGCCAACGATCCGCGGTTCGACGGCGGCGCCTACCCGCCGGGCACGGTACTCGAGGGGATGAAGATCGCCCGCCAGATCAACCACAAGACGTTCGTTTCGCTGCGCACGTTGCGTCGGCGGGCGAGGAACGTGGTTGCCGAGGTGTCGAGCGTCCCCTGGTACGGCGTGAACCACCCCATCGAGTCCTACATGCGGCATCAGGGCCGAAAGTTCGCGGCCCGGTTCGACGCCAACTCGTACCTTCGGATCCTCGATGCCTGGAGCCAGTTCGATCTGGCGGCGGCCGCGGGCGCCGGCTCGCTTCGGGCAGCCTTCGAGCGCTGCCGCGACCAGCGCTTCCTCATCTTCTCGATCAACTCGGACGTCTGCTACTACCCCGAGGAACAGGGCGACCTGATGGCGACGCTGGAGAAAGTCGGCGTGAGCTGCATGAGGATCATCGTCCACTCCGACAAGGGGCACGACTCCTTCCTGCTGGAACCGGCGCTCTACCACCCGCACCTGACCTTCCTGCTGGAGGGGCGGGGTTCCTGGCCGTAGACCTGGCCGCGGGACGACCTTCTCCTCCGCCCGGCTCTTCCGGGTTGATGGTGGATCCGGTGTAGTCTCATGGCATGCGTGACACAGACTTGTATGGTCAGATTCTCGGAATCAGCAGTCCTTGGGAGGTGACGGGCGTCGAGCTTCGGCTCGACGTGGGCGAGGTGGAGGTGCTCGCGGTTCTTGGCGTCGGGGAATCTCTGTGCTGTCCTGAGTGCGGGCATGCGGCGAGTCGCTACGACACCCGTCGTCGCAGCTGGCGTCATCTTCCGACGTGCCAGTACCGGACGATTCTGACGGCGGAGGTTCCTCGGGTGCGTTGCCCTGAGCACGGGGTGCGGACGATTTCGGTGCCGTGGTCGGACCGTGGTTCTCGTTTCACGGCGTTGTTCGAGGCGTTGGTGATCGACTGGTTGAAGGAGGCTTCGATCTCGGCCGTGGCGAGGTTGCTGGACCTGAGCTGGGACCAGGTGTCGGGGGTTCAGGATCGTGCCGTGCAGCGCGGTCTCTCACGTCGCGGTCCGGTTCCGGCCTCTCGGGTTCTCGGGGTGGACGAGACGTCGTTTCAGAAGCGCCACGAGTACGTGACGGTGGTGGCGGACATCGAGGGCGAGGTTCGGGTGCACCACGTGGCGGACGGTCGCGGCAAGGAGGCGCTGGCTTCGTACTACTCGTCGTTGTCGGAGGCCGCGCGGTCGAGAATCGAGACGGTGGCGATGGACATGTGGCCGGCGTACATCTCGGCGACGGTGTCGAGTCTCCCGGATGGCGGTCGGAAGATCGCGTTCGACAAGTTCCACGTGGCGGCCCACCTAGGCGACGCCGTGAACAAGGTCCGCAGTCAGGAGCACCGGCAGCTGCAGAAGGCAGGCGACGACAGCCTGGCCTCGACGCGCCATCTGTGGCTGTACCACCCGGATCGGGTGCCGGCGGGCCACAGACTCCGCTTCGAGGAGTTGATCTCCGGCACGTCGAAGACGGCTCGCTGCTGGCACCTGAAAGAGGTGGCGATGATGATGTGGGAGACCCGTGACCGGGCGGAGGCGCGCGCGATCTTCAATGGCTGGTACTCCTGGGCCATTCGCAGCCGCCTGGCGCCGATGAAGAACGTGGCGCGGATGCTGAAGGCTCACCTCGAGGGAGTGCTGAACGCCATCGAACGAGGAGTCACCAACGCACGACTCGAAGGCATCAACTCGGTCATCCAGTCGCTCAAGAAAACCGCCCGCGGCTATCGAAATCGAGACCGATACCGCACCGCCATCTACTTCAAACTCGGAGGACTCGACCTCTACCCCGATTCTCTTACATTCCACACGAAACCCTGAAGAGCCCTCCGCCCGAGCGGGCTACCGAGCCCGTGCGAGGGCCGGATTGACCGTCGTTTCGACCTGGCCCGGCTGGTCGTGATCCGTCGTCTCGGTCGCTGATCCGCTCTCGGCGCCGTTGCCGGCGTCGACGCTGGTCGCCTTGTCCAGAAAGGCGGACCTCCGCCGGCTGCCGTCCCATCGGATATCGGGCAGCAGGACGTCCCGCCTGGCCGCGATCCGGTCGCGGTGCGGCAGGAGGTCCTCGAGCATCGCCCGGAGTTCCGAGTCCATGTCCCGGGTCGGCCGGTAGCCCAGGGCGAGCAGATGTTCGTGGTCCGGGTTGTAGTGGTGCTCTTCCATTTCCTTGCGGGGATTCTCGATGCGCCGGATGCGCGGATCGAGACCCATGTCCGAAGCGACGGCCGCGACCTTCGCGGCAAGCTCCGAAATCGTGTACGTCTCCTCGAACTGGTTGAACACGCGGTAGTCGCCCGCCTCGGGCGGGTTGTCGACCGCCAGGCTCAGGCACTGCATCGAGTCGCGGATCGGCAGGAAGCCGCGGCGCTGGGCGCCGATCCCGAACAGGGTCATCGGCTCGCCGATCACGGACTGGCAGCAGAACCGGTTGAGCGCGGTGCCGAAGGCCTGGTCGAAATCGAGCCGGGTGTGCAGCGCCGGGTCGGCGGGATGGTCGGCGGCGCCGCCGAGGAAACGGGCGCCGTAGACGACGCCCTGCATCACGTCGGTCGCCCTGAGCCCGAAGATGCGGCAGGCGAACATCACGTTGTTGCTGTCGTGAACCTTGCTCCAGTGGTACCAGGAGCCGGCTTGCCGCGGGAAGGGAAGGCGGTCGCGTCGCCCGCGGTATTCGATCTCGAAGAAGCCCTCGGGGATGTCCAGGTTCGGCGTGCCGTACTCGCCCATCGTGCCGAGCTTGACGAGGTGCGCCTCGGGCGCCAGGTCGCGCATCGCGTAGAGCACGTTCATCGTGCCCTCGATGTTGTTGCGCTGCACCCAGATCGCGTGGTCCGCGTCGATCATGGAGTAGGGCGCCGAGGGACACTCGCCCAGGTGGACGATCGCCTCGGGCCGTACGTTCTCGAACAGCCGGTGGACGACGTCCTTGTCGGTCAGGTCGCCCTGGACGACCTGGGGGCGCGCGCCGTAGGCGGACGCGAAGGCGTCGAGACGCGCCTCCACGGACGCGACCGGAAGGGCCGAGCGGCCGCCCATCTCGGCGACCCACTCGCGGCGGAAGCCGGCATCGATGCCGGAAACCTCATGGCCGCGGGCCGTCAGGTACTGCGCCAACGGCCAGGCCGAGGTAACCGTCGATGCCTGCTATGAGAACGCGCGTGATGTCACCCCCTGTGCACCGCGCGGGGATCAGACCGCGTCCTCGGGTGCGAACAGGGAAGATTCCGCGAGGAATCAGGAAAGCCGATCCTAGCAGGGTCCGCCGCCTTGGGGCTGCGCTGTCGCGCAGGGAACAGGGCCCGGATGCGGGCGGCACGCCCTCGTCCCGCAGTTTGTTCCATGCAAGCCCGTGGGGCGGCGGGCTGTTGCGGCGTCGACGGACCGGGTGCTACCTTCCGCCCGGCGTGTTCTGGCCCGGAACAGGACCGTCGACGGTGCCGGCATGAGAATTCTCTATGGAGTGCAGGGTACGGGCCACGGTCATCTGGTGCGGTCCGCGGCGATGGTGGCTGGCCTGCGAAACCGGGGACACGACGTGCACTGCCTGCTGACTGGACGCTCGTCGGCTGCGTTCGCGGATTCCCGAGATCCGCGCCAGCCACACTCTGCTCGAGGGGTTCACGGGCCGGGCGGCCGGCGGGCGGGTGAGGTTGCTCCAGACCGTCCGGCGGTTGCGCGTGGTTCGCTTCCTGCGCGATGTCCGCAACTTCGACGCTTCCGGGTTCGATCTCGTGCTGACGGACTACGAGCCGGTTTCGGCCTGGATCGCTCGACGCTGCCGACGGCCCAGCATCGGCGTCGGTCACCTGTACGCATTCCACCGGCGCCTGAGACTGCCGGGGCGGACCGGGCCGGCCACGTGGATGCTGCGCCTGTTCGCTCCGGTCTACACGCCGGTTCGGACCGCCGTGGGTCTGCACTGGCACCGATTCGGCGGCACGAACCTGCCGCCGACGATCAGTCCCGATCTCGTTGCGGCGGCTGCCGACGCTTCCGCGCGGGGCGATGGCCAACGGTTCCTCGTCTACCTGCCCGCGGAGAGCGAACAGAGCATCGTGGATCTTCTGGGACGCCTGCCGAGGCGGCGGTTCGTCGCCTACCGGCCCGTGCCCGAGCCGGTCGAGCGCGGCAACGTATCGATTCGCCCGTATGATCGCCCAGGCCTTCGTGGCCGATCTGGTCGACTGTGCGGGAGTCATCACCAACGCGGGTTTCTCGCTCGCCAGCGAGGCGCTGCATCTGGGCCGTCGTCTCCTGGTGCAACCCATTCGCCGTCACCCGGAGCAGTTCCTCAACGGCCGGGCGCTCGCGGCGCTGGGGCTTGGCGTCGTCGTCGAGCGGCTGACGGCGGAGCGGATCGAGTCCTGGATCGATACTCCGGCGCCGGCGCCGATGAACTACCCGGACGTGACCCGCCACCTCGTCGACTGGATCGACGGGGGCGCCAGACAACCGCTCCACGACCTGGCGGCCGACGTGTGGGACGAAGTCCCCTGGCGGCCGGCATGACGAGACCGCGGCCGGCGCGCCCGGCCGATCCGGATCGCGACTTCACCCTGGATCACTACCGGGAGATCCTGGCCCGGATCACGTCGACCCACCGCACCTTCTCCTTCGGCGAGGCGGCGCCGCTGGGCGAGGCGTTGCTCGACGTGGAGCGCCTTGTCCTGATGCGGCACGACGTCGAGTTCAGTCTCGACGCCGCGTTGACCATGGCCCGGGCCGACCACGAGGCCGGCGTGCGCTCGACCTTCTTCGTGCAGATCGGATCCGACTACAACCTGTTCGAGGCCGACGGCGCCGAAGCTGTCGAGTCGATCCTCGATCTCGGCCACGACCTAGGCTTCCACTACGACCTGGGACTGCTGGAGCGCTCGGGCGGCGACCCGGTGGCGCTGGCCGTCCGGGCGATCGACCTGATCGAGGGCTTCTTCGGCACGCGCATCCGGGCCGCGAGTCCCCACATGCCGATGCGCTCGGGCCGGACCCTGCCGATCCCCGGCGTGGTCGACGCCTACGATCCGCTCTACTTCGAACGGATCAAGTACGTTTCCGACAGCACGCAGGCGTGGAGGGAGGGCGTCGTGACCTCTCTGCTCGACCGCCACGACCGGATTCAACTCCTCACCCACGAGTACCACTGGACGGAAGAGGGCCTGGGCTGGGACGAGCTGCTCCTGCTCGAGGCCGAGTTCAAGTACCGCCGGCTCAGGCGCCGCGCCGAGGCGAACGTCGAGCGCTTCCGGGAGGGGCTGCGCCTGCGGGCCGAGCGGGACGCGGCGTTCCGGACAGGGCGCGGCGGCTAGCAGTCGGATCGGCATGGGGAGGTCGGGTGCGATGGATCGCGGCGAACGGCCAGGCCAGGCACGGACGGTCCGGGACGTCCTGTTGCGACCGACCGCGGAAAGCGAGCTCCCTCGTCTCTCGGAGCTGACCGAGGTCGTCTACGGCGTCCGGCGCGAGCCGGAGGTGCTGCGCTGGCTTCTCTTCCATCCGGGCGCCGGTCCGGCGGTCGAATCCCTGGTTGCCGAACGGCATGGACGAATCGTCGGCCACGTGGCTTCGTTGCACTGCCGCTACCGGGTTCATGGCGGAACGGTGACGGGAGCGCACCGGATGCTGTGGATGGTCGAGCGCGGCGCGAGGGGGAGAGCCGGCGTCCCTCTCGCCGGCCAGACTCCCGACACGGACTTCGAGGTCGTGCTCGGCGGCACGGCAGCCACCAGGGCGATCCTGGTCATGCGCGGATTCCGCGAAGTCGGCGAGGCGCTGGAGGTGCGTCTGAGCACGGCGGCGTCAGGCGGCGCCGGGCGGCTCGGCCTGGCGCTGGCCGACTTCGATCCTGACGCGGCCGGCCCCGCGACGCCTCGAGACACGCTGGTCAATCTCGCCGAGCCGGACCACCTGACCTGGCTGGCGGCCTGCCCGGAGCACGACGGCCTGCTGTTCACCCTGGAACGGTCGGGTTCGCCGCTGGGCCCGGTCCTGCTCTACGTCAACCGGGCGAACGATCCGCCCACCGGCCGGATCGTTCACATGCCGTGTCTCGAGGAGTGCGTGGATCTGGCGCTTCTGGCCATCCTCGACCGGCTGGGCCGGGAGGGATGTGCCGAGGCGACCGTCCTGGCCACGGAAGAGGGTCTGTTGCGGGCCGCGGAGTCGCTGGGGGGCGACGTCGTCTACCGGCGTCCGCTGTGGTTCCGGAACCCGAACCGGGCCGTCGAGCCGACCCGTTTCCATCTCACCTATATCGAGGGAGATCTCGCCTATCGACGAGTGTGAGACGCCCGGCGGCGTCACCAAGCGCCTTCACCGTTGCTTCGCGCCGTTGCGCTGGTCGTCCGGATTGAGCGATCTCTCAGTCCGGCGTCAGAAGCGACGTCAACCTCTGCTCCCATTCCTTTTCGTCGACCACCTCGAACCGCGTCGGCCGGGCGCGCATGGCGGGAACGAACTCGGTCCAGTCAGCGCGTCTCGCATGCTCGTTGCAGAGATCGAACACGGATCGCTTGTAGCTGGTGTCGGTCGCGTCTTCCAGGTGCAGCCCCTTGGTTTCCAGCACGAAACACACGGTGAAAGGGGTCGTCCGAATCCGGTTCGTCGGGCTTCAGCGTCAGGATGAAGTCGGCGTAGATGCGGCCGCGACGCCAGCCCTGAACGTAGTAGTCCTTGCGCGACCGGTTGCGATACCAGAAGAACAGCCGCTCCTGTCGGTCCAAGTACGTCGCCACCTTGTTCTCCAGGACGTTGAGCTCGTCCTCGTCCGTCCGATCGAACAGGTTCAGTTCGAACTGGCCGCCGTCGTCCCGGTTGGCCTGCTTCCGCTCGGTCGCGTCGATACTGCGCGGCAGCCGGTTGAAGCCGAGATCTTCGGCGGCAACGAAGAAGCGCATCCGTCCGCTGTCCAGCATCTCGCCGAAGGCCTCTCGCGCCAGGCGATCCCGTTCGGTCGGCCACCTGCCTTCTGAGTTCGCCGAGCAGGTGCACGAAGTGGGCGTGGACCCGTTGCGCCGGGTGGCGCTTGAGGAGCTCGCCGAACAGCCGCTTGGCGAGAGCGTGTCCGTGCCAGGGATTCGGCACGAGATCGATCAGGCGACTCGCGGCGAGCGCGTAGTCCAGCGTCGCCCGGCTCCCGCCTTGTCCGGCGCCGGCCGCGAAGCTTGACGAGGCTTCCCAGGCCGACGCGCAGGTCGAGTCCACCGGGCGGCGAGTCGCCGAGGACCATGTCGAACAGGGGACGCACGTCGATCGCCTCCCAGTCGATTCTCGCGAGGATGTCCGCCTCGTAGCGGACCGGTCTCCAGCGATCCCGGTCGTCGATCATGAAGACCGGCAAGACGAGTTCGCGAGCGGCCTCGTGGAAGCGGCTCCGTTGCCGCCGCGTGGTCCGTCCTCGGCGGCGCGCCCCGTCGTCCGTTTCGTCGACGATCCGGCCGCCCAGGTCGCCCAAACCTTCCTTGCCGAACCCCCGGCGAACTTCCTTCAGCATCTCCGCGCCCCGCCGCCTGAAGCAGAACACGTAGCTTTCGTCCAGGGCGGGCACGCGGGTCTTTCGGGCGTTGGGCTGGCGCAGGATGCGACCGACCAGCTGCGTCAGGCCGGTCTGCGACGACGGTCGAGTCAGGATGGCGAGGACGTAGGCGAAGGGACAATCCCATCCTTCCTGGAGCGCCTGCTTCGTGATGATGTAGCGGATCGCGCAGTCGGGCGAGAGCAGGCCGCCGACGTCATCCACCTCTCTTAGCTCGTCTTTCGCGCTCGACTTGACCGCGATCTCGTCGCGCGCGAATGTTCTGGTTCTGCTGCAGGTACTCGCGGACGTCCTCCGCGTGCACGAAGCCGGCGCCGCGCTGGTCCCTTCCCGTGCGTTCCACCTGGACAACGCAGAATGGGGCGGATCCGCGTCCCCGTGGCCGCCTCATGTTCCCGGGCCTCGTCCTCCAGGCGCTGGCGGTGGTCCGCCGCGGCGAGGAGCGTGTCGCGCCAGTCGACGTCTTCTCGACAGTGTATGTGGAGATCCAGCTTGATCATCTCCTCGGCCAGCAGCTCCTGGCCCAGGATTCCGACCAGAATGTTGGCTTCGGGCGCCGGGGTTGCCGAAAGCTCGACGATCGCGCAGGGGTTGAAGCCTTCGATCGTGCCGCGCGCGAGCTTTCCGTACGTCTTGTGCCCCTCGTCGAGGATGACCAGAGGCCGCAGCAGGCGCAGCGTGTTCCCCAGCGACGTCTTGATCCGTGGACCCCAGAGAGCGTGGCCGCCGTCGAAGGCGTCGAGGTTTGGCGTTCGCCCGAGGATTTCCTCATGGGACGTCGAGTCGCCCTGGTCCGGGAAGAACCGATCGAAGCCGCCGCTGTCGCGGAACATGCGAAGCTGCTCCTTCGTCTCGCGGTTCGCGGAGGGCAGCATCAGCAGAAGAACGCACAGGTTCTCCGCCACGTCGCGCGGGCTGAAGACGTCGGTCTTCTCGAGAATCATGGTTCTGCCGCCCGAAGCGACGTCCAGCCGCTGCCGGTAGAAGTGGCCGCGATCCCTGAGGGCCTGGAGCGTCTGTCGGTAGATCTGCGTGGACGGAACGATCCAGAGCGTCATGCCCGTCTGCCGCAGTCGAAAGGTCGCGTTGACGCGATCGATGACGTTGATGGCGATCAGGGTCTTGCCGCCGCCCGTGGGGACCTTGAGGCAGAACGCCGGCATCACGCGGCCTGAACCGTCCGTTCGCGGCGTGTAGCGCCGCGGCGTGCACTCCCTCCATGCCCGTTCGACCCAATCGAACCCGATCTCGGGATCGAAGGCCCGCGCCTGGGCGTCCTTCTCGCGCCAGCGCGTCAGCGCGGTCAGGAAGTCGTCGACGGCGGCGAGCGTTCGTCGCTGATAGTCCTTCAGGATCATCCGGGGCTGCGTCGTCAGGCGTCCGCCAGCATCCGGTAGATCTCGAACGGCAGCTGACAGAACTTGATCGCGTAGCGCTCGAGGAACTCCTCGTCGAGGTATCTGGCCGGCGCGTAGACGATCCGCTTGCGGCCGTCGGGCGCTGGCAAATCTCGAGCGAAGTCCAGGTCGAGGGCCAGATCCCGGAGCCGCATGGCGTCCGGCTCATAGATCAAGAAGAAGTCGCTGGCGCCGGAACGGCCGAGGAAGCGCCGGTCGCGGTCGAGTTCCTCCGGCGTCGTTTCCTCGCCGGTTGCCGTGAAGAAGACGTAGTTCCCGAGAGCCTCCCAACTGGGGAGCTTCTCGCCCTCCAGCAGGACGCCGTCGAGCATCGGCGGTCCGAGTTCGCAGAAGCGGAAGGCGCCGCCGAGTCCGTCCCGCAACGTCTCGTCGAGTGCATCAGGCACGCCGCGGATGACTCGCCGCACGCGCTCGGCGGTGAGCGAGTCCGCATAGTCCTCGCACTCGATGAGAACGAAGCGGCGGCGGCCGCCGTCCTCTCGGTTCAGGGCGAGCACGGCGTGCGCGGTCGTGCCGGAGCCGGCGAAGGAATCCAGGACGATGGAATCCTCGTCCGTGGCGAAGGAGAGCAGCTCGCGGATCAGGGTCGACGGTTTCGGGTTCCTGAAGACGCGCGGGTTCTCCGGGAACAGGCGCCGGAGCTCGTTGGCGCCGCGCCGCGAGTCGATTCCCCGGATGACGCTGCCGAGCTTCGCCTGGTACTCGTCGACGTGGACCTTGAGTTCGATGATCTTCGACTCGTCCTCGCCGAAGATGACGCGATCCTCCGCCAGCAGGCGCGTCATGGTGGATTGCGGGAAGCGGTAGCCCATCAGCGGCTGTCGACAGGGCTTGCCGGTCACCGGATGGAAGACGTCGTAGCGGTAGCCCTCGCGGCCCGGGTTGTGGACGCTCTGGCTGCCCGTGAAGACTCCCGCGTCGTCGATGAACTTGTAACGGTCCAGAGGCCTGATCTCCGATCGGTGGTCTTTCAGCCAGCGCGTGTACTCCCGCTGTCTCCGTTCCCGGTCCGGGTGCGCTTCGACGAGCTCCGCGCCGATGCGCTGAAGCGCGGCCTTCGGACCGAAATCCGCCGACTTCCAAGCCTCCTCGAGGTCCTCCTTCCTGGCGGCGTAGCACACGACGTACTCGTGCTCGGCGGCGATGTTCGTCGGGTTGTTGTCGGTCGAACCGTGCCAGACGATCTGCCCGACGCGGTTCCGTTCCCCGAAGACCTCGTCCATCAGCGCCCGCAGATGGTGGACCTCGTGATCGTCGATCGACACGAAGATCACGCCGTCGTCTCGCAGCAGCTCGCGCAGAAGTCTGAGCCGCGGCAGCATCATGCAGCACCACTTGTCGTGGCGGGTCAGATCGTCGCGGTCGATCGTCTTGCCCAGCCATTTCCGCATCATCGGCGAGTCGACCCGGTCGTTGTAGGCCCAGCCCTCCTTGCCCGTGTTGTAGGGCGGATCGATGTACACGCACTTGACGCGGCGGTGCAGGGTCGGCAGCAGGGCCTTGAGCGCAATCAGATTGTCCCCGTGGACGATCAGGTTGCCGCGCGGGCCGTCGTTCTCGCCCAGCCCTCGCTCCGCCACGGCCCGCAACTCATGGAACGGAACCGAGAGATGGTGGTTCTCGACCAGACTTCGGCCCTTGAAGCGGAGATGCGGCATGGCCGCATTATGCCTTCCTCGGAGTTCTACGATGGCGGCGACCAGGCTGCGCCGCGCCGGCCTTGCGGGCAACGAACGAGCGAGGACCGACTCCTCGCTACGGGCAGCTACGGCATCAGCGGCAGCTTGCGGCCGCGCGACCGATGGCCTCGTGCGCGCCAGCCAACGAGAAGCGCCAAGCCACCGTGCCGCTGCCGTACCAGTTCATCGCGACGGAGAGCTCTTCAGGGCTTCGTGTGGAATGCGAGTGAATCGGGATAGAAGGATCGGCACGGGAATCCGGGCTCTCAGGGCGTCAGTCACGGCAGCAGCCGGAGCAGGGCGATCATGGCGCCGAGGATCGCGGCGGTCTGAATCAGCAGAGCGCGGTACAGCGAGACGGTCAGGCGGCGCTCCAGCGCTTCCAGGTCGGCGCGGAGCGTCATGTCGAGGTGCTCGCGGGTCACCAGATCGCCTACGGCTTCGTCGAGAGCGCGGGCGTGTGCGTCGGCCTGTCGGTCGGGAACTCCGGCCTCGGTCAGCGTCCGGGCCGTGCGTAGCGTGTCGGTTGCGCTCACGATGCGTCCTCCGTCCGTTCGCCGCCGGGATGTCGCTGCTCGGCGGGCATGGCCGGATCTTATCTCTGTCGGTCGAGGTTGCGCGTCGTGCTTGTCGATGCGGGCGGGCGGCCCGGGCGACTATGCTTCCGCCCCGCATGTCGTGCGTCGTCTGTTCGTTCGAAGCGGCCTGCCGGCAGCCGTTCGATGCCCGGGGCCTGATCGAGTTCTTCGCTGCCCGCGCGCTGCCGGGAGTCGAAGTGGTGGACCTCCAACGTCTGCTGTACCGCCGGACGGTCGACCTCGCGCGGCTGGCGGCCGGGGCGCCTGGTGTCGATTCGCGGCCCGGGGTCCTGCGGGTCGACTTCGGCGGCGGCCGCGCGCGAGCGCAAGTCCATGCAAGCGCGGACGAAGGCATCGCATCGCATGTCGAGGAAGAGATCGGGCGGCGCGCGCGGCGACTGTTCGACCTCGACGCGGATCCGGCCGTCATCGGTTCCTGCCTGAGCGGCGCCCCTGAACTGGCGGTGGACGGCCAGAGCCCGGCCGGCGTGCGGATTCCCGGCGCCTGGGACGGCTTCGAGACGGCGGTGCGGGCCGTGCTGGGGCAGCAGATCTCGGTGGCCGGGGCCCAGACCCTGGCTGGCCGCCTCGTCGCGGCGCTGGGCCGTGAGATCCCCGCGGGGTTGAGACGGCCCGGGCTCGAGCGGACGTTTCCGGGCCCGGAGGAGGTCGCGTCCCTCGACCTGCGTACGATCGGTTTGCCCGGGGCTCGCGCTCGGGCCCTTCGAGACCTGGCGTCGTCGGTCGCGACCGGCGTCTTGAGGCTGGACGCCGACCCGAGGGAGGTCCGCCGCCGCCTGCTCGACATCAAGGGCATCGGCCCCTGGACCGTCGAGTACATCGCCATGCGCGCCCTGGGCGACCGCGACGCGTTCCCGGCCAGCGACCTGGGACTGCGCAAGGCGATCGACCGCGAGCATCCGCCCAGCGCCGCCGAACTGGAGGCGATGGCGGAAGCCTGGCGCCCCGTCCGCGCCTGTGCGGCGATCCTGTTGTGGCGCGGCGGCGGAGGAGGTTGAGACTCGCTCCCGACGGCTATCCGCGTGCCGATAGTAGGATGCCTGCTCACACTGCCCCGCGCCGACCTGGAGACTCGAATGCCCACGACCTACCACGACCTCGACACCCCGATCGGCGTTCTTCGCCTGATTGGCGGCGAAGACTCCGTCGACCGGATCGACCTTCCGAACCGGGCCGGCGAGGCGCCGGACCCGGCCTGGACCGCCGCGAACGGGACGCTGCCGGCGGCGCTCAAGGAAGCCAGGCGGCAACTCGACGAATACTTCGACGGCAGGCGCCGGGAGTTCGACCTGCCGCTCGGCGCCGGCGGCACCGCGTTCCAGCGCCGCGTCTGGGCCGAGCTGCGGCGCATCCCGTTCGGCGAGACGATCTCCTACGGGGAGCTGGCGGCGCGGATCGGCAAGCCGACGGCGTCGAGGGCCGTGGGCGCCGCGAATGGCCGCAACCCGCTGCCGGTCGTCGTGCCCTGCCATCGGGTGATCGGCGGAGACGGCCGACTCACGGGCTTTGGCGGCGGCCTCTCCACGAAGCAGGCGTTGCTGGACCTGGAACGGCGGGTGGCCGACAGCGCCTGAGTCGGTGGGCTCGCGAGCAGCGACAACGCCGCACCGAGTGCGCCGACGCTGCTGGCGCGACACGCGGCCCGGAGCCCGGCGCTTCGCGCCGGATGCGCCGACGCCCTCGTCGGCCTTCCGTGTGGGTTCCCCGCGTCGCAACGCAGCCCGACGGCTGCTGGCAGTCCGTGGTGCACGTGCGCGTACCGCCGAGAGTGGTCAGGCGGCCGCCCGGCAAGGCGCGACGAGGGAGCAGTTCGGGCCAACTTCGACCGAGGAGCGACGATGCCGGGCGGGATGGTTGGCCGCTCGAATGCAGCGCGGCTTGCGCTGCGGGCTGCTAGGCTGCGGTTCGCACTGACAGCCACGATTCCGGCCGTCGACGCCGCGGCGTCGGCGAGCCCGTTCCTTCGTCTTTCCGCGGGAGGTTCATGATGCGTCGATTCACTCCTCTGCTCGCCGCTCTGGGCGTGGCGCTCCCGACCGCGGGTTCGGTTCTCGCCGCGCCGCCGGCCACGGAGAACTGGCCGGCGTTCCGCGGCCCGGATTCGATGAGCGTCGCCGCCGACGACCCCCGGCTGCCGGAGACCTGGAGCGTGACGGAGAACGTGGCCTGGGTCGTCGATGTGCCGGGCCTGGGCTGGTCCTCGCCCATCGTGCAGGGCGATCGCGTCTTCCTGACCACGGTGTGGAGCGAGGGGGATGTCGAGGAGCCGAAGAAGGGTCTCTATCTCGGCGGGAACCGGATGGAACCGTCCGTCGATCAGCATCACTGGGCGGTCTACTGCCTTGAGGTCGAGACCGGCGAGACGTGCTGGGAGCGCGAGGTGCTGGTCGGGGCGCCGGACTTTCCACGCCATCTGAAGAACACCTACGCGTCGGAGACTCCGGTCACGGACGGCGAGAGGATCTACGCCTACTTCGGCAACGTCGGGGTCTTCGCCTTCACGCTGGACGGCGAGGCTCTCTGGGAACGGCGCTTCGAAGTGGTCAGGACGCGCTTCGGTTGGGGCACGGCGGCGTCGCCGGTCGTGCACGGCGGGCAGCTCTACGTCGTGAACGACAACGAGGACCAGTCCTTCCTCATCGCCCTCGACGCGGCGACCGGCGAGGAGCTGTGGCGCGACGCCCGCGACGAGGGGAGCAACTGGGCGACCCCCTTCGTGTGGGAGAACGAGCTGCGCACGGAGGTCATCACGCCGGGTACCGACCAGGTGCGCTCGTACGACGAGCAGGGGAACCTCTTGTGGCATTTCGGCGGCATGTCTTCCATCGCGATTCCGCAGCCGTTCGCGAAGTACGGCCTGCTCTACGTGTCCTCGGGCTACATCGGCGATCAGGTCCGCCCGGTCTACGCGATCAAGCCGGGCGCCGAGGGCGACATCACGCTGGAGAAGGACCAGCAGAGCAACCGCTGGGTGGTCTGGTACCAGCCCCAGGCCGGCGCCTACAACCCGACGCCGCTGATCTACCGCGACCGGTTCTACACCCTGCTGGACCGGGGCTTCTTCACCGCGCACGATCCGAAGACCGGCGCCGAGGTCTACGGCAAGCAACGGATCGAACGCGGCTCGGGCGCCTTCACGGCGTCGCCCTGGGCCTACAACGGCAAGGTCTTCGTCCTCAGCGAAGACGGCGACACGTTCGTCATCGAGGCCGGCGACGAATTCAAGGTCGTGGGCAAGAATTCGCTCGACGAAATGGCGATGGCGACGCCGGCGATCGCCGACGGCAGCCTCTACATCCGCACGCGGAGCAAGCTGTACCGGATCACGAATCAGGCGGGCGGCGCGAGCGGGCCCTGAACGCCGGACCCGCCGCGGCCGCGCTCTGGTTCGGCCTGACGGCGCTCGCCCAGCCGTCGGTCGCGGTCGATTTCGACGCGGTGGCCGACGTGTTCCGCCGCCGCTGCTCCGGTTGTCATGCGGAAGGCGGCCCGGCGCCCTTCGCGCTGCGGACGTTCGAGCAGGCGCGCGCCTGGTCGTCCGCGATCCGCCGCGCGGTCGCCGCGGGAGCGATGCCGCCCTGGCACGCGGACCCGCGCTACGGCGAGTTCGCGAACGACCTGCGTCTGCCGGCGTCGGAGAAGGCGAAGTTGCTGGCCTGGATCGATGGCGGCAGTCAGCCCGGGTCGGCGTCCCGGCAGGCTGCGTCGTCGGCGCCGGCCGCCGTGTCCTGGAGCATCGGCGTTCCCGACCTCGTCTACGAGTTGCCGGAAGAGGTGACGGTGCCCGCGGACGGCGACGTTCCGTACCACGGCTACCGCGTGGAGACCGGCCTGGTCGAGGACGTGTGGATCCGGGCGGCGGAGACGCTGCCGGGCAATCCCGCCGTCGTCCATCACGTCATCGTGCAGGCGTTTCCCGGCGCGGCCGCGGTCCGGGAAGGCAGCGGCGGCGATCCGCGGACCGCGGGGGACCTCGGCGGCTACGCGCCGGGCGCCGGGCCGCTCGTCATGCCGCCGGGAGTCGGTCGCCGGCTTCCCGCCGGCGCGGTGCTCGAGTTTCAGATGCACTACACGCCGACCGGGAAGAAGGAGACGGACCGAACCAGGATCGGCCTGATCCTGGCGACCGCGCCGCCTCGCCACGAGTCCCTCGCGACGCTCTGCTCGACGCCTTTCCTGTGGATCCCGGCCGGCGAGCGGGATGTCCGGTTCGAAGCCGAGCTGACCTTCCCGCGTCCGACCCGCCTGCTGTCGCTCAGGCCGCACATGCACCTGCGGGGAGACGCGTTCGAGTTTCGGGCGGAGTACCCGGATGGACGCTCCGAGATTCTGCTTCTGGTCGCCGGCTACGACTTCAACTGGCAGACGACCTACCGATTCGCCGAGCCCAGGCGGCTTCCCGCCGGGACGCGGCTGCGCTGCACGGCGACCTACGACAACAGCCGCGCCAATCCGCGGAACCCCGATCCGACCCGGGACGTCTCCTGGGGCCGCGAGACGACGGACGAGATGATGATCGGCTTCGTGGACTACTACGAGGTGGAGGACGACCGGCCCGCGTCTACGCGGGGTTCCACTCGCCGCGGGCGACCGCGGGCACGAATTCGTCGAGGCCTTCGGGCGGATAGTCGACGGCGCGGCCGCGCTCGGCGCTCATGTAGGCGGCCATCAGCAGGCGGGTGACTTCCAGGCCGTCCTCGAAGGTCTCCCGCGGCCGTTCGCCGCGCCGGAAGCTCTCCACCATGTGCCGGTTCTCGGCCTCGTAGCCGTAGGCGGCCGGCTCGTTCGGGAGCACCGGCATGAGGCCCGTCTCGGCGTTCTGCTTCTCGACGAGATCCTCGCCGCCGCGCTGCTCCAGGTCCCGGCTGAAGAAGAGCTCCAGCTCCGTGTCGAGGCTGTTGGCCCGCATCGAGTATTCCGGTCCGAGCAACTCCATCGACAGCCGCAGGCCGGCGCCCACGTAGCTCCAGGAGGTCGTTGCCTCGACCACCACGGGCGTGCCGTTCTCGTCTTCGTACTCGACCATCGCCCGAGCGAAATCCTCGGCCGGCCGCCGCGCGTAATCGACGGCGTCTCCGTACTCCTCGCGCAGCTTGCGGGCGTACTCGGGACGCCGCCACTTCAGGCAGTGGATCTGGGCGTACACCCGCTTCGGAGTCAGGCTGCCGCGCGGCTTGCCGGGTTCGGTGAGCAGGAAGCGAGCCGCTTCGACCGAATGGCACATCATGTCGTTCAGCACCCCGCCGCCCTGAAGGTCGCCCCGCCAGAACCAGGCGTTGTGCGGGCCGGAGTGTTCCTCGGCCGCGCGCGCCAGGTACGGACGTCCGGCTGCCCGGGCGCCGCGCTTCCAGGCCAGCTCCCGGCCTCTGACGACCGCGGGGCTGAACACCTGGTTTTCGAGGTAGCCGTCGAGAACGCCGATCTCCCTGGCGAGCTCGACCATCCGCAACGCTTCGCCGGCGTTGCGGGCGAGCGGCTTCTCGCAGGCGATGCCGACCAGGCGGCCGCGGCCGCTGGCGACGGCCTCGGCGATCTCCTCCATGTTGGCGATCCGGCGGTCGTTGCGGCCGCAGATCCAGATGGCGTCCACGCGATCGTCCGCGACCATCGCCGCGATCGACTCGCAGGCCTTGGCGGCCCCGACGTCAAGCTCGGCGGCGAGCGCCGCCGCGGACTCGGCGCTCTCGCGGTTCGGACTCCACACGGCCCGTACATCGGCGCCGCGGACGGCGGTCCAGGAACGGATGTGGAAGCGAGCGATGAAGCCGCTGCCGACGAAACCGATGCCGAGAGGGCGCCTGTTGGCCATCAGTTCGGGTCGGCCGCCTCGTTCAGCTCCTTCGCCCTCGCGATCCAGCGTTCGACCATCGCCGCGGACGGCGCGCGGCGGCTCAGCTTCTTCTCCGCCTTGACGGCGTTCATTCTGAGGGCGAGGTGCAAGGGTCGGCGGCGGCTCAACTCGCGTACGGTGCGGACGCCCGAGGCGACGAGCAGCTCCGCGAAGTCCGAGCCGATGCCGCGAATGCGCATCAGGTCGGCCCGATTGACGAGCTTCCGGAGCTGGCGTTCGTGCAGTCCGGTGCGTTCCGACAGGAGTCGCCGCTCGCGGCGGTCGCGGCAGGCGGCGAGCAGGCCGTCCGTGGTTCGCACTCCGGCCTTCGCCAGCCTGGCGGCAACCGCGGGACCGACGCCTCCGATCTTCCGGACGCCGTAGGGCATCAACCCGCGGAGAAAGGGGGCGCCTTCGCCCGCTCCGAAGCGCTTCCCGGACTCGGTGTCTCGTTCCATCCCGTACGCGCCATCGGCCTCCGCCACGGGACTGCATGGAACAACCAGCCCCGCACTGGGCGCCCCGCGCGCGCTCGTCGGCTTTCCGGGGCATGTTCCCTGCGCGACAGCGCAGCCCGACGGCTGCGAACGTTGCCAGGAACTCGCTTCGCTGCGTTCATCGGCGCAATCTACCGATCGCCGCCTTCAAAGGTGAGGTTCAGGCCTTCGACGTCGGCGCCGACTTCGACTTCCACCGTCTGTTCGCCGAGCTTCTCGTGCCAGAACACGAGTTCCCAGGAGCCGGCGGGAAGTCCGTCGATCCGGTACTTGCCGTCGCTGCCGGTAGTGGAATGGAAGGAGTGTTCCATGACGAAGACCCAGGCGGACATCCAGGGGTGGACGTCGCACTTCACCTGAATCGGCTTCTCGGGCACGCGGAAGAACTTCGTCCTCGTGCCGCGCGCGGGCTGACCGATGTTGAACGGGCGGTTCGCCTTGGCCAGGGCGCGGACGTTGTGAAGGGTGGGATCGTCGTTGACGATCTCGATGTTCTGCTCCACGCGTACGCCGATGACCCGCGGCGTGTAGAGGCAGCCGCGTTGCTCCAGCCGGACGGCTTCCGCCGGCGCGTCGCCGGCGCCGCTTTCGGGCGCCTCTCGGAGATAGACGAAGACGTTCTCTACCGCGCCGTCGTCGCCGACCAGGCTGTCGCGCGAGAGGACGCGCATTCCCTCGTACATCGCGGCGCAGTTCGGATCGGCGTCCATGCGCAGCGGATGGCGCTTGAGCGGTTCGCCTTCGTAGGTGACCTTGCCGCTGACGCTGAAGTCGGCGGCGCCGCCCGAAATCGGGACGGCAAGGGCCAGCGCCCAGGCGGCGACGATGGGGCCCGAGCCGCGAGCGCGCAGGTCATGCATCCGACGTCGTCTCGTCGTCTTCAGCGGGAGTAGAACTCGATGACCAGCGGGACTTCGCAGACGATCGGGACGTCGTCCCGAACCGGTGTGCCGCGCAGGGTCGCCTGATAGCCGGTTTCATCCGTTTCCACGTAGGTGGGGACCGTCACGCCGCGCGGCTCGTTGAAGCAGCGCAGTTTCCGGCTCTTCTCCCGCACTTCGACGACGTCGCCTTCCTTCACTCCGTAGGACGGAATGTTGACGCGACGGCCGTTGACCAGGATGTGTCCGTGGCCGACGAACTGGCGCGCGGCGAACACGCTGGGCGCGAAGGCTCGATGAACGACCGAGTCGAGCCGGGTCTCGAGCAGGCCGACCAGGTTGTCGCCGGTCACGCCCTTCATCCGCGTTGCTCGCTTGTAGTAGTTGCGGAGCTGCCGCTCGCTCACGTTGTACTGGTAACGCAGCCGTTGCTTCTCGAGCAACTGCCGTCCGTAGTTGCTCTGACGCCGCCGCCGCTTGAGGCCATGCATGCCCGGGGGATGGCCCTTGTTTTCCATGTACCGCGATGCCTTGGGCGTCAGCGGTATGCCCAGCTTGCGCGAGAGCTTGACCTTGGGCCCGTTGAACTTCACCTGCTGTGTCTCCGGATGTCCTGTGCCGAGTGTTCTGGGGTTCTGCGCCGTCGATCCGCGCGGGCGCCGGGCCGATCTTCCGGCCCGAGGCATCGGTGCGGCCGGTGTCTTGGCCCCTGGTTGCCTTGCCGGGGCCGCCTGGCGCCTGCAACGGAGCGCGGAGTGTAGCAGCGAGTCGCCGCCCGCCCAAGCCCGACAGGCGCCGCGGTAGCGCCGCGGCCAGGCGGAGGGAGACGAATCTCCGCGCCGGGCGTGAACCCGACGCGGAGGCTGCCCTGACGGTCGCTCCTCGAACCCGGCGGGCGCCCTCGAGGGGTCCCCGTCAGGCTCGGAAGATCGGCTGTTCCCCTACTCGCCGGGGAACGGGTCGTCCGGCGTCAGTTCCCGGCCCTGGTGGGCGGAAGCGGAGCCAGAGCCAGCCGGACACACGATCATGAACCGGTTTCTCGTGATGGTCACGTCGCCGCCATCGGTCGACTGCCCAGGGGGGATGGACCTGATCGCCTTGATCCTGGGAGTCACCTGGTCCCTTGTGCTTGAAGCAGTGACTGCGAGCTCCACCGTCAACGGCAGGGAGACGTTGTTCGTCTTGCTGCAGAAGTTCTCGTCCTTGGCGACTTGCACCTTGGCGCCGTGGCTGTCCGAAGTGACCGTAACGCCATATTTGGCGGTGTTCAATGTGAGTTCGGTTCCAAACGGACCAGTGGAGCCCACACTCGCCTCGACGTTCAACCTCATGAGGCGGACCTCCTCTGAGGCATCCGTCCCCGCGAACTGGCTATGCCCCCGTCTTGCGTCGCCCGAGTCCGTCAGGAAGTGACCGCCGGGCTTCATCCATCCGGTCACGGTGAACTCCACCGTACCGTCACCGGCGGGACGGGTGATGGAGCCGCCGTCCGGGATCCGGGTCGTCGTGCCGGTGACGGCGTTTGTGCCGAACGCGATGCCGATCGCCGAGCCGTCGCCCAGCTGGCACGAAGTGTTCAGCTTCTTCGCGCTGGTTCCGCTGCCGGTGAAGCCGCACGGCCTGAGCGCGGCCGCTGGCTTCTTCGGCAGGATGTTCGGGAGGATGCCGACGCGGCCGGTCGCGGTCTCCTTGAGGTGGACGGCGCCCATGCCGGCGGTCATCTTCACGCCGTCGCCGTCGCTGGTGATCTTGATCGCGTCGTCCTTGAGCGCCTTGTAGACCTCCTTGTTCACCAGGAGGCCGACAGCCGAGTTCATCTCGTCCGTGATCCAGAACCAGCCCCCGTCCATGACGGGGCCGACCTCGAAGGAGGACTTCTCCGCCATGCAGGCGAGGCCGTTCTGCTCGCTGAACAACGCGCTGACCATGCCGTCGGCGTTCGGCGTGAGCTCACCGGTCTGGACGAGGCCTCCGCACTGGCTGACCCAGGTCATCATCTTCGTGCCTTCGGTCGCCGTGGCGACGAATCCGCCGGAGCCCATGTAGTGGGAGAGTGCGTGGGTGCAGCCGGTGCAGGTGGTCGTCACCTGCCCGACCGCCATCGCGGGAATCGCGCAGAGCGCCAGCGCAGTCGGGATGTGTTTCATCAGCTTCATCGGTCGTTCCTTTCCTTGAGGGGCTTCCGCCGCCGTTGGTTCAGGTTTGAGCGTGTTTCGGGTTCGAGCGCGGCCGCCCGGACTCGGTTCGGACCGTCGCGCGGTCTTCAACGACCGCGGCGACGGCAGCGCGACCCGGACCGGCAACGTGCCGGACGACAGGAACGGCGCTCCCGTACCCGGGCGCCGGCGCAGCTCCGCGGCTGCGAACGCTGCCAAGGGCAGTACCGAAGATGGGCCCGAACGCCGGCTGGAACTCGGCGAAATTGCTGCTTCTTCGGGTTCTCTCGGGAGGCTCTTCAGAAATTCCGGGGGGGGGGGGGGGGGGGGGTAAGGGGTCAGTTGGCGAGAGAGCACGGCGGCGAGCACTGTCGCGCTCGTCTCCATCCAGTCCATCCCGAACTGTCCTTGTTCGCCCACGGTATCCGCCTCAGAGCAGAGAGTTTACGCCTCAGAGTGAAGGGGCGGAACGTTACCACGCTCCAGGTCCTGCGTGGAACAAACCGCGGAACCGGGGCATTCCTCCTGCATCCGTCCGGTCCGGCTCAGGGATGCGCCTCCGGTCCCGCCGTTTCGTCGAACAGGCGCCGTTGGTCCGCGTGACGCCGGAACGCGGCGGTCGACGGGCCGCCGGTCCGACCGTCTCGACCGCCGTCCAGCCCGACCCGGCGGCGCACGGTCTCGAACAGCCTGCCAACCTGCTCCGCGTACTCCCCGCCGCCCTTCATGCGGTGGTGGAAGCGGGAGTCGTTCAGGGCGCCGTCGCGCGCCTCCCGCAGCCGGTTCAGCACCCGTTCGCGGCGATCCGGAAAATGGGTCGCAAGCCAGTCGGAGAAGAGCTTCCGAAGACCATGGGGCAGCCGCAGCAGGATGCAGCCAGCCTGGCTCGCCCCGGCCGCGGCCGCCGCCTCCAGAATCGCGGGGATCTGATCGTCGTTCAGACCGGGGATGATCGGCGCGGCCATCACGCCGCAGGGGATGCCGGCGGCGCTCAATTCACGCAGCGCCTCGAACCGCCGCCGCGGCGTCGAGGCCCGCGGTTCCATTCGCGCCGACAGCGAGGCGGACACCGAGGTGATCGAGAGATGGACGCCGCAGGCTCGAAACCGGTTGAGCTCCGAGAGCAGGTCGAGGTCGCGCGTGACGAGGTGGTTCTTCGTGATGATCGCCACCGGGTTGCGAAACTCGGCCAGGACCTCGAGACAGCGCCGGGTGATCCGGAGCTTCCTCTCGACCGGCTGGTACGGATCGGTGACGCCGGAGAGCACGATGACCCGGGGCTTCCAGCGCGGGCTCAGGAGCGCCGTTCGCAGCAGTTCCGGCGCGCGCTCCTTGACCAGTATCCGGCTCTCGAAGTCCAGCCCGGCGGAGAAGCCGAGGTACTCGTGGGTGGGACGGGCGTAGCAGTAGATGCAGCCGTGCTCGCAGCCGCGGTAGGGGTTCAGGCTGTACTCGAAGCCGATGTCCGGCGAGTCGTTGCGAGACAGGATGGTCCGGGACTCGTCCCGGAACAGCTCGGTCGCGGGCGCCGCGCCGCGCTCGGCGACGCTCTCTCCCGGCTCGAAGTCGATGTCGATCCGTTCGAAGCGGTTGCGGGGGTTGGCGGCCGCGCCGCGGCCGCGCACCGCGCCGACGGCCGCTCCGCGGGCGTTCGACCGGCGATCGGAGGCGCTGTCGGGGACGATCACGAGGAAGGCAGCCTATCACGATTTACGCCCTGTTTCCGTCACTGGGGCCGCTTTGCGGCTGGTACTCTCCCGGCGCCCGTCGCCGGCGTCCGGCGAGGTCTCCCGCGATGAAGATCTACAAGGTCCTTCCCGATCTCTCGAAGAAGCGTCAGATGCAGCTCTGGCACACCGCTCTGCGGTCCCAGTGGTCGGCGGAGGATCTGGATTGGTCGAAGCCCCGGGGCTTGAGGAAACCGGGGATGAAGGACCAGCTCGCCCAGGTCATGACCCCGGTCCTGATCGGCGAGCAGTCGGCGCTCTACTCGGTGAGCGGTCTGATTCCGGTGCTGGGACGTCGCTTTGAGGTCGAGGGCCAGTTCTACCTGACCACCTGGGCCGTCGACGAAGCCCGCCACACCGAGCTGTTCGCACGGATGTTCCGGCGAATCGACCGGGAGCCGCTGTCCATCCGCAAGTTCCCCGAGGGGTACCTGTTCCAGAGCGCGATCGTGTCTTCCGAGCCGGCCGAGTGGCTTTCGGGCGTGCTGGTCAGCGAAGTGATGGCGACGAAGATCATGGAGGAGTTCCGCCGCCTCGATCTGGATCCGGTCCTCGGCGACATCGCCGACGGCATCCTCGACGACGAGGCGCGGCACCTGGGTTTCAACCACATCTACCTGGAGGACCGATTCGCGGGTCTGTGCCGCCCGGCGGGCGCGAACGAGGCCGGGGAGGCCGGGGAGGCCGAAGCGGAGGCTCTGCTGGAGCGGCTCCACCGACGGGTCGATCTCGTGATGGCGAAACTGCCGCCCGTGTTCGAGCGCCTGCGCCGCGAGTTCGACGATCTCGGCATCGAGCGCGACCGGTTGCTCCATGAAGTCGAACGAGATGCACATCGCCGGTTGGAGCGGTCCGCCAAGGCGGGCCGGAGGGTCGCCCGGCTGGCGGGCTGAACGGCGGCGGTCGCCGGCGCCGTCGGGAGACGACCGAGGGGCCGGCGGCGGGCCGTCGTCAGGCGAGGATCAGCCGCGGACTGCCGGAAACCGCGGCTCGAGCGCGAGCGACGACCGCGGCGGCCTGGAGGCCTTCGGCGCGGAGATCGCGGACCAGATCGTCGGCGCGCTCCGATGAGACCGCCGCCATCAGCCCGCCGGAGGTCTGGGGGTCGAAGGCCAGCTCCAGGCGCGCTCCCGGGTCGGCCAGGCGCTCGACCTCGACCGGCAGCCGGGTGTTCTGGTGGTGGCTCGTGCTGCGCTCGCCGCGGCCCAGCAGTTCGAGCGCGCCGGGAAGCGCGGGCAGTGAGTCGACGTCGACTTCGATGTCCACGCCGCTCGCCCGCGCCATCTCGCCCAGGTGACCGGCCAGGCCGAAACCGCTGACGTCGGTCGCGGCGGTCACGCCGGCTCGCCTGATCGCGTCCATCGCGCCGCGGTTGCTCGTCTGCATCGAGGCAAGGCACTCCCGCAGCCAGCGACCCGGACAGAGCCCCATCCGGTCGGCGGCCAGCAGCACGCCGGCGCCCAGCGCCTTGGTCAGGACGAGGGCGTCGCCGGGCCGGACCCGGCTCTTGAGCAGCAGGTCGCGGCCGTCTTCCGACACACCCTCGACGTGCAAGCCGACGACCAGTTCAGGCCCGGTGTTCGTGTGGCCGCCCAGGAGCAGGACGCCCTCCGGCTCGAGCGCGGCGCGTGCGCCGGCCAGGACCTGGACCAGCAGCTCCTCGGCCGTCTCCCCGTCGGCGGTCTGAGGCAAGGTGACCAGGGCCTGTGCGAACCGGGGCGCCACGCCCGTGGCGTGGAGATCGGAGCAGGCGTTGACGGCGGCTACCCGGCCCACCAGCCAGGGGTCGTCCGTGAAGGCGGGGAAGGCGTCCAGCGAGGCGACGACGCGTTCCCCGGCCGGCGTCCGCCAGGCGACCGCATCGTCCGGCGTCGCCGCGTCCAGGATCACCTGGTCGCCCGCCTCGGTTCGAGCGCCCAGACCCGCCCGCGCCAAGGCCTTGTCCAGTCGGTCGGGCGCCGCCTTCGCCGCGCAGCCGCCGCAGAACATGGGCGCCGCCCCGTGTTCGCCGTTTGCCCCGCGGCCCTGGGGATCCGCCGTCATGGCGTCGAACCCGGGCAACGCGGCGCCCTCCGGGTCGAGCGCCTGGAAGCGTTCCATGAACCGGCGGTCGATCCGGTCCTTCAGCCGCATGACCCAACGACCGCCGAAGGCGGCGCCCCACTTGGCGCCAACGGCGCGCCCGTCGCCGAGGTTGAGCAGAGCCAGGAAGTCGCTCTGGGGCCGGTAGCGGCGGAGTCTCCGTCCGGTGCTCAGGCGTTCCAGGTTCTCGATCAGGAAGGGCCCCATGCGCACCGCGTAGACTCCGGCGCGAGGCCGGTTCGGCTGGTCGATCAGGGTTGCGCAGTCGCCGACGGCGAAGATGCGATCCCGGCCCTCCACCTGCAGGGTGGAACGGGTGCGGACGAAGCCGCGATCGCAGAGGGGGAGGTCCGAGCCCCGAAAGATCGGCGGCGGAGCGGCGCCCGTTGCCCAGAAGGTCAGGTCGGAGTCGAGGCTGGCGCCGTCTTCGAGCCGCACGCGGTGTTTCTCGACCGCGGCGACCGTCGTGTCGACCAGGATCCGCAGACCGCGCTCGCGTGCCGCCGCCTCGATTCTCCGGGCCAGCGCCCGGTGGCCGCCGGGCAGGATGCGGTCGCCCGCCTCGACGATCGTGACCCGCGGTTCCCGGTCCATGCCGCGCAGCCGGGCGTCGATGCAGAAGGCGAGTTCGATGCCTCCGGCGCCGCTGCCGACGACGACCACGTTCGGCTGGCCGCCGGCCAGAGCCTCCACGCGGCCGGGAATCGCCGCCGCCAGTCGGTTGATCGGCCGCGTGGGCGCCGCGTGCTCTCGCACGCCGGGCAGCTCGAGCCCGGCCACGGTCGATCCGACGTCGAAGGAGGCGACGTCGAAGGATAGCGGCGCTCGGCCCTCGACCAGGACGCGTCGGTTCGCCGCTTCGACGCCAGTGCAGGGCGCAAGAACCACGCGGACCCCCGCCCGACGCGCCAACGGCGCGGCGTCGATCTCCAGTTCGTGCCGTTCGTACTGTCCGGCGACCAGTCCGGGCGCCATGCCGGAGTAGACGGCGATCGGCGTATCGACGACGAGAGTGGCCTCGATCGCCGGGTCCGGATGCATCATCCAGTGACGGAGGACCTGGATGTGGGTGTGCCCGGCGCCGACCAGGACGACCCGCGGCATCAGTGCGCGTCGCCGGCGTCCGCGGCCCGCGTCTCCATCGCCTCGTCGGCGTTTCGGGCCAGGTCGGACTCGGGCGAGGGCGTTTCGGACATGCGGCGATTGTAGCTTCGCCGACGGCCGCGAGACGGCCTCGCCCGCGAGGCCTGGGACCGCGACGGCGGCGCCGCCGGGCGGGCCGAACGGCGTCGGCGTCCTGGCGGCTTCCATCGGGTTGAACGTGCGCCGTCAGCCCGGCGCCCGGAGTATGCTGGGAGCCGTGAAGATCAAGCTCGATATCGATTGCACGCCCGAGGAGGCGCGGGGGGGATGTCCCGTCGGTTGTTGAACTTTGGGAGTAGGGTGGCGGCTCTCCGGCCCGATGAGCGGGCCGGTCTCAGCGAAAGAAAGGAGACGCCACCCATGGCCAATCATCGCAGTCGGGAAGGGAATCGGCAAGAGAGAAGGAGCACTCCGAGCAGTCCGTCGTCGGGATCGGGGCTTGGTCTGTTGGAGTCATTGCCCTCGTTGGTCAACGGTCTGTCGAGCTTTCAGGAGCTGTGCGTCGAGACAGGCCGGTCTACGTTGGCCCGGTTGATGGAGGAGGAGCGGGAGTCGCGGTGCGGCGCGAAGGGTCGTCACCAGGATGCTCGTTCGGTGTGGCGTGCGGGCAGTGCTCCGAGCCAAGTGACGCTGGGCGGGGCCCGGATCGAGATTCAGCGTCTGCGGGTACGGGGTCCGGAGGGCGAGGTGCGTCTCGAGTCGTTCGAGTGGGCGGCGTCTCGCGACGCGATGGACCGTCACACGATGGAAGCGATTGCGTCGGGCGTGTCGACGCGGAACTACCTGCGGTCGCTGGACACGGCGGCCGCGGGTTCGGACCGTCGTTCGGCATCGCGGAGTTCGGTGTCTCGGCGCTTCAAGGCGCTGTCGGCGCGGCAGATGGAGAAGTTCCTGTCGTCGTCGCTGGAAGACGAGGACATCCGCGTGGTGTGCGTGGACGCGAAGTACATCGGTGGCCACTGCATTCTGATCGCCTTGGGCGTTTCGTCGTCCGGTCACAAGCGGGTTCTTGGCCTTCGCGAGGGTTCGACGGAGAACACGGCGGTGGTCCGCGCTCTTCTCGCCGACCTGGTGGAGCGGGGCCTCTCGACGGCGAAGCCGTTGCTGTTCGTCATCGACGGCAGCAAGGCCCTGCGCCGCGCAATCAAGGAGGTCTTCGGCGACGCCGCGACGGTGCAGCGCTGCCAGGTCCACAAGGCCCGGAACGTCGAAGAGCATCTGCCCGAAGAGAGGCGAGCCTCGATTCGCCGGGCGCTCCGCAAGGCCTGGGACAGCAAATCCGCCAAGACGGCCTTGAGGCGTCTGCGGCAGATCGCCAGTCATCTGGAGCGGGAGCACCCCGGCGCAGCGGCCTCCCTCCGGGAAGGCATGGAGGAGACCGTCACCGTGCTCGAACTCGGCCTCGCCGGAGCTCTCCAGAAGACCATGCGCAGCACCAATCCGATCGAGAGCCTCAACAGCTCCGTCGGGCGCTACACCCGCAACGTCAAGCGCTGGCGGGGCGGCTCCATGATCCAGCGCTGGGTCGCTGCCGCTCTCATCGATGCTCAATCACGCTTCCACCGCGTCAGAGGCTACCGAGACATGCCCAAACTCATCCGCGCCCTCGAACGACGAGCAGGGCACGTTGACCACCAAACCAAGGCCGCTTAACATTCATCAACACACACGAGCCGCCATCCGAAGTTCAACAGAAAACGGGACAATCCCGGCGCGGGCCTTTCTCGGCCTTCCCGACGTCGCCGGCATTCAGAACGAGATGCTCGAAAAGGTCCGCGACCGCATGGTCGCCAACCTGAAGTACGCCGACCCGCAGGAGATGTTCCGGTTCTGGTTCCCGTCCGCCGCGTCGCGCATCGCGGCGCGGAGCGGCGGCGGAACGGACTCCGAGGACAGCCAGGGCAAGGGATAGCAGCGTCCGCAGCCGCCGGGCTGCGCTGTCGCGCGGCGAACGCACGCGGAAGGCCGACGACGGGGGCGTCGGCGCACCGAGTGCGTGCGGGCTTACGCTCCGGCCCCCGCTTCCAGGCCCGTCACGTCGTACGACATGAGGATCAGGTCGTGCGTGGCGTCGTTCGGGTCGATGACCCAATCGGCCAGAAGGGCCTCCAGCGAGAAGCCCAGGTTCTGGAACATCTGACGCGCGCCGCGCTGCTCGCGGGCCATCTGGGCGACGATCTTCGTCAGACCGACCTGCTGGGCCAGGTGGAACACGTCGTGCGCCAGCTGGCCGCCAAGACCGAGTTCGCGGACCTCGGGCAGCACCATGACCCTGATCTCGCCCAGGTGCCTCATCCAGGACGACTCCCGTCGGTTCAGGCTGCCGTAGCCGACGACACGGTCGCCGAGGTGGGCGAGTACGGCGAGGCGGGTCCCGGCCATGGCGCCTTCCACCCAGCGGTCGACGACCTTCGGGTCCGTCATGTCGACGCGGAGGAATCGGAGGTCCCCTTCCGGCAGGGCCCGCGCAAAGGCGAGCACGTCGTCGCGGTCCTCCCGCCTCAGAAGGCTGAACCGGAAGGACTGGTTCTTCAGGCGGACCGTCCGCGGGTACTGGGTCGCCATCGCGTTCACTCGACTGTCTCCTCTCGGGCCTCGGGCCTGGGTGGGGCCTGCTTGTCCGCCCCGTCGTCGTCGGCGCTGTCGTCGCCGTCGGCGAGCCGGTCGAGGTAGGCGGCGACGGCATCGAACGATCCGTCGATCGTGTTCCTGAACTGGCGCTGACCTTCCTGGGCGGCGCCCCGCCAGGTCCGGATCAGATCGCGCGCCTCGTCGGGAACGTTCGGGATCCGGTTCATCATCCGGTCGGCGAGTTCCAGCTGACGGTCCTGAAGGGCGACGATCGCGTCGCATCCGTTCTCGAACGCAGCTCTCTGGAACTCGAGGACCTGCTTCTGAAAGGCAAGGACCTGTCTGGGGATGTCGTTCGGGATGTTGGTTCGGTTCATCGTGTCTCCGGGTGGTGGAACTGTCGCGGCTCGGACGGCGGCGGAATGCCGCGCACCGGTCGGCGGGGAGCGCGCTCCGCCGCTTCATGGAGTTCGTCGAACGACTCCGTGAACAGGTCGGGCAGCACGTCGGCGTCGGGACAGGCTCGCTCGTCGACCGTGACGCCGACGTGCAGCGTCCGGTTGTAGGCGAAGAAGGCGCAGGAAAGGCCTTGGCCGTAGCCGATCGGCCAGGAGGGCGTGTAGCCGGAAAGCGGTCGGCCGGCCAGGAACTGAGGGATCTGGGGGCCGTTCGCGTTGGCGATGGTCAGGTGAAACGGCGGCCGCAACGAGGAGGACATCGCGGTCGCGGTGGCCGCCACCCGGGCCGGCGGCGCCTTGTACGCCGGCGAAGCGCGACAGCGCGTCGGCCACCCCGGCCGTTCGCATCAGCCGCGCCAGCCGGTGGACGGCGTGCAGCCGGTCCGCTGCGCCGACGCTCAATGGAACTTCGATGGGCAGCAGGCTCCGCCGTTTCCGGTCGCGTTCGAGCAGGTCGGCGGCCAGGGCCACGCGCAGACTCCGGCCCCTGGTCGGGACGCCTCGGAGGTCCAGATAACGTTCGATCGCTCCGCCGGCCAGGGCGACGACGACATCCGAGAGCGCGCCGCCCAGTCGGGCGCGGATCAGTCGGATGTCGCCGTAGGAGAAGGCGCACCGGATCAGGCGGCGCCGTCCTCCCAGCTCCCGGTTGAACGGCATGGGCGCCGGAGGCAGTGCGAGATCCGGCATCGTCTCGTTCAGCGTCAGCAGGGCGGTCCGCGTGTCGTCCGCGGAGAATTCCCGCAGCCCCGCCGTCAGCTGCTGGCCGATTCTGGTCCAGTTCTCGATCCACTCCGCCGCTGGCGGCCGGTCGCGGCGGCCGTCGGTCGACGTCGGCGCCTCGGCCTTCTTCTCCTCGACGGTCGCGCCGCTTGCGAACAGCGCGTGGAAGAGGTCGCCGGCGGCCAGTCCGTCGACGGCGACGAGATGGCACTTGATCAGCAGTGCGTCGCCGTCCTCGTGCCAGCCAGGCGCAAGGTGGAACTCCCACAGCGGCCGCCGGGGATCGAGCGGCTTGCCGAGAGCTTCGTCCAGCGTGGAGACGGGGGGCGCCGTTCGGGACGACGTGGAGGTGCTCGTCGACTTCGAACGGCGCCGGCCGCCAGCGCGGGGGGCCGCAGGGCGGTCCGTCGACCCGCAGGCTGAACCGGGGGAGCCGGCGCAGTCGACTCATCCAGTGCAGCAGTTCCTCGCGGTCGATCTCCCCGGCGACCAGCGCGAGACCCGCGACGTGCAATCCGGGACGGCGGCGCTCCAGGTTCCACAGGATCTCCTGATCGGGCGTGAGGAAGGCGTTCGGCGCGGTCACGTCGCGGTCTCCGCCGTCAGCGCGCGGCTCGGGTGACGCTTCAGGAACCTGGCGAGATGGCGGTAGGCGAGGGCGTTGGCTGCCAGGCCGGCATGGGTGCCGAGGACTTCCCGGTTCAGCGACGGGTGGTGAAGCCGGGTGTAGCGCCAGGCGACGACGCCGTCGCGCCGGGTGAAGATGGCGAGTTGCGGCACCTCTTCCGGGAACGGCCCCTTGCACCGCACGCACCAGGCCGCAGCGGCAGTCGCCCGAGAAACAGTCGGGTTCCCGGCTGTCGTCCCGTTCGACGACGCGGCGGCGCACCGCCTCCGCCAAGCGCATCACCAGAGGATGGGAGCGGACGCCCCGGATCGGCGATCCCATCGTGGCGACGGAGGCGACCAGGTCGGGACGCAGGCTGGTCACGCCGCGCGACAGCATCCCGCCCAGGCTGTGGCCGATCAGGTGCACCCGGCGGCCGGTGTCGTCCGCCGCCTTCGTGAGCGTTCCGATCAGCCGGCCTCCCAGTCGGTCGAGACAGTCGGCGTTCTGCCCGATGGCCGAGCCGTAGGGGCGGTAGCCGATGCGGCCGATCCAGCCGCGCATGGGCGCCAGATAGCCGTCGGTGCCGGTGAAGCCGGGAACGACGATCACCGCGGCGCCGTCGCCGCGCGGCACGCCGATGCCGTGGTAGATCGGCGTGAACGGCAGGAAGGCGAACTCGGCGGCGGCCAGCGGTTCGCGCCACAGCGGCAGAGCCGCCGGCGCAGAGTCCCTGAGAAGACGCGGGTTCGCGCTCCAGATCGGGTTGGTCGGCCGCCGCCGATCCACCGTCGTCATCAGGCGACTCCTCGCAGGGAGGCGTCGGACGTGGACTTGGACGCGGGCCCGCCGTTGGTCTTGTCCGACGCCGGGGCCTGGACCCGGGCCGTCGCGGCCGCAAAGCAGCGTGCGCCGGTCTGCGCCTCGCGCTCCACTCCGGCCGCCTCCCGCAGTTCGGCGTAGGACGCTTCCAGGCACTGGGCGAGGAACCACGGGTCGGGGATCAGCCCGGCGTCCACCGTCAGTCCCAAGGTGATGCGCTGGTTGTAGCTCAGGATGGCGACGAACAGGCCGATGTTGTTCGAGACGATGCCGAGCGGCAGCCAATCGACCAGCTTGTGGGGGCCGAAGTAGAGCGGGATCATCGGCCCGGGCACGTTCGTCGAAACCGTGTTGAACAGGGTCTGGGAGAAGGGCATCGTCGCGGCGACGGCGGCCATCAGCGGCGGTACGCGGTCGCCGAACCGGGTCAGGCGGTGGAAGGCCTTCGCCTGTCCGGCTTCCTTCAGCCTGTTCATCGCGTCCCGCTCCCTGCCGGAGGCGCTCGACCGGGTCGTCCACTCCGACGAAGAGCGGAGCGATCATGTTCGAGACGAGATTGCCGAGCCGACCCCGTTCGTCCTGCTGCCGCATGCTGACCGGACACATGGCCCGCAGCTCGAGTCCCTTCGTGTCCTGACCGTGTTCGCGCAGATAGCGCCCGATGCCGCCGGCAAGCGTCGTGAGCACGACGTCGTTCACCGTGCCGCTCAGAGCGGACTTGACGGCGCGCAGCTCGGTGAAGGAGAACTGGGCCCATGCGAACCCCCGCTCCTTGCCGACCGGTCGATTGAAGACCGTGCGCGGCGCCGGAGCGGCGGAGACCGGCAGGGTCGCGGCGCTGGCCGCCGCCATCTCGCGCACGCGCTCCGCCATCAGGCCGGGGCGCGCGGCGTCGAAGGCGGCGTTCGTCCAGGCCTCGCCGAGTTGTCCGAGGCGGTGCTGCATCGCTTCCTGGAGAAGGCTCAGGGAGTCCGGGAACGGCTTCGGCGCCCAAGGCTCGGCGGGCGGCGCCGGCGGAGCTTCGGCAGGCGAGATATCGCTCAGCGCCATCGACAGATCGACGCCGGAGACGCCGTCGACCATGGCGTGATGGACCTTCCAGACGACCGCGGTGTGGCCGGGAATGCCGCGGAGCAGGATCCCCTTCCAGAGCGGTCGGTTGCGGTCGAGCATGCCGCCGTAGGCCTCGGCGGCGGCGCCGGCGAGTGCCTGATGATCGCTGTCCTCCGGGATCCGGACCTCTTCCACGTGGTTCTCCAGGTCGAACGCCGGGTCGTCGACCCACACCGGATGGGAGACGAGGAAGGGCGGGAACAGCACGCGTTGGCGGTAACGCGGCAGCAGGTGCATGCGGGCGGCGAGCTGTTCGATCAGGACCTCGCGCGAGAACTCGCCTTCGTAGACCATGCAGCCGCCGATGTGCATCGTCTCGTTGGGGCGCTCGACGTAGAGAAACGCGGCGTCCAGGGGGGTCAGGAATCGATTCAGTTCCGCGGCCATGTTCCGGGGGTTTCGTGAACGGACGGATCGCGTGAAGGCAGGGACTTCTACAAGCGCTGCTTGCTGCAACGCAGCAGAAGCCTCGCACAGAAACGCGCGATTGGCAAGGTCGGGCTAGCGCGCCAGGGAGTTCAGGGCCGGCAGCTGTCCGGGAACGCCTTGCTGTCGGTGAACGCCGGCGCCTGCTCGCCCGGCTCGTTGCGGTAGGCGCGCACCGCCCCCGTCACCGTGTCGGTCACCGTCAGCGAGTAGCCCAGCGTCGTCGCCGAAGCCCCGTACACCCACACGTGTCCGTTCACCGAACAGCCGTCCAGCACCTTGATCAGCAGTTCCCAGTTGGCCGCGCCGAAGAACCAGAACAGGCCCGAATCGTTCGTCCCCTCGTGGACCACGCTGCCTACGCCGCGCTGGCCGTCGGCCGTCCACCACTCCAGCGCCACCGAGAAGCGGGAGTCCCGGAGACACAGCGTCTCGGCGTCCGAGACGCAGGTTCCGGCCGGCGCGGCCGACTCGACCAGCAGCTTCCGCGACTCCGTGTCCGAATCTCCCTGGCTGCTGACCGTCAGCGACACCGTGTAGAAGCCGGGCACGGACCACGTGTGCTCCGGCGACCTGCCGCGGGACGTCCCGCCGTCGCCGAAGTTCCATCTCCGCGACGAGACGGGTCCGCTGCTCGTGTCGTCGAACGACACGGCGACGCCGGTCCGCGCTCGGCAGAGACCGTCGGCGCAGGGCGTGTCCAGGGTGAAGGAAGCGCTCAGGGCGCCGCCGCCACCCGGGCCGCCTCCAGAGCCAGAACCGCCGCCATCACCGTTGCCGCCATCGTCGGCGTCGCCGCCACTGTCGCCCGCGCCGCCGTCTGACCCGCCACCCGGGCCGCCGCCGCCCGCCCCGCCGCCACCTGACCCGCCGCCCGCGCCGCCGCCGCCTGGGCCGCCGCCCGCGCCGCCGCCTGGAGGCGGTCCGCCTCCGCCACCTCCGCCTGAAGGCGGTCCACCGCCTCCGCCGCCTGGAGGCGAACCGCCGTCGCCATCGTCGTTGTTGTCGCCCGAGTTGTCGCCGTCGCTCCCGTCGTTCAGTGTGCCGTCCGCCGTCGTGTCGGCGCCCAGCTCGTAGGCCGCCGTGTCGTTCAGCGTGATCCGGTACGTCTCCGCGCCCTTTGCCGCCGAATCCGCGGTCGTCGGGATCGACACCGTGCCGGTTCGGCTCGGCGTTGCGCCGAAGGCGGCGTCGAAGGTCCGCGGACCCAGGCCGCCCGGAACGTCGGCCGCGCCGAAGCCGCTCGAGCCCCGGTCCGCCAGGGTCAGGATGACCGCCAGCGTCCCCGTCAGCTCCTTGTCCGAGGTCACCGTCAGGCTGATCGGCGTTCCCTCCGTCACCGTCGACGGATCCGTCGTCAGCTGCAGCACCGGCGTCACGTCGGTCACCGTGACGTCGACATCGGCGATCGTCACACCGTTGTAGTCGCCGCCGGTCGCGGAATGCGTCAGGGTCGCAATGTCGTCCGTCGCGTCCTCGTCCTTCGTCGCGCTCACCGTCACCGTCTGCGCCGTGCCGTAGTTCTGATCCGTGAACGTCAGCGGCGAGCCCGTCACCGTCACGTCGCCCGAAGCGCGGGACACCGTCACCGTCACGTTCCCCGACGGCTCGGCGTCCAGCTGCACCGTGTACGTGTTGCTCGAATCCTCCTCGACCGTCAGCGCGGTCGGCGTCACCGTCACGCTCAGCGCCGGCTGCACCGTGATGACGACCTCCTCGGCGGCCTCGTTGCCATTGCCGTCCGAGGCCGTCACCGTCATCGTGACCGTCCCGGCCGCCGTCGTCACGAACGTCAGTTGCGCCTGGTTCAGGTTCGTGCCGCCCGGGATCGCCGGCGTCGTCTCGCCGGCCTTGCGCGACCAGACGTAGCTGATCGCGTCGTTGTCCGCGTCGGTCGCGGACGCCGTGACGTCCACCGTCTGGCCGACCCGGAGCGTCACGTCGTCGATCGCCGCCAGCACCGGCGAGGCGTCGTCGTCGGTGATCGTCACCGTCGTCGCGGCGTTGCCCAGCCCGAAGCCGTCCGGCAGAGACGAAGCTGGCGCGATCGTCACCGTGAACGTTTCGTCCGACTCGTCCAGATCGTCGTCCGTGATCGGAATCGAGATGTCCTTCGTCGTGTCGCTTGCGCCGAACGTCACCGAGGTCACGGCGTCGTTGTCGTAGTCGCCGTCCGACGGATCGGCGGCGCCCGTCGCGTCCTCGTCCGTCGTCACGCTCGTGCTGCCGTAGCTCACGTTGAACGTCGTCGCCGCGCCGAACGCCGACGGCGTCACGATCCTCACCGTCGCCGAACCGACGCCTTCAGCCACCGTCAGCGTCGAAGGGATCGACACCAGCGTCTGAGGAATCGAGACCGCGCCGCCGCCGTCGTTCAGCGTGCCGTCCGCCGTCTTGTCCGCGCCCAGCTCGTAGTCCGCCGTGTCGTTCAGCGTGATCCGGTAGGTCTCCGCGCTCTCCGCCTCCGTATCCTTGTTCGTGGGAATCGACACCCAGCCTCGGGTGCTGAAGGAGTCGGGGTAGCCCAACCGGCTGAAGTTCGCATCGAAGGTCCGAGGCCCCAGTCCGCCCGGGATGTCGGCCGCGCCGAAACCGCTCGATCCCCGGTCCGCCAGCGTCAGACTCACCGCCAGCTTCCCCTGCACATACTTGTCGGAGAGCACCCACAGGCGGATCGCCGCCCCCTCCGTCACCGTGTCCGGATCCGTCGACAGTTGCAGCGCCGGCGTCGTGTCCGTGACCGTCACCTTCACCGAGTTGGTCGTCACCCCGTTGTGGCCGTCGCCCGAAACGGAGTGCGTCAGGGTCGCCGTGTCGTCCGTCGCGTCTGCGTCCCTCGCCGCGTTCACCGTGACCGTCTGCGCCGTGCCGTAGTTCCGCGGCGTGAAGGTCAAGGGAGAACCCGATACCGACACGTCGCCCGACGCCCCGGACACCGTCACCGTCACGTCGTTCGCCGGCGCGGCGTTCAGCTTCACCGTGTAGCTCCCGCTTGAACCTTCGTTGATCGTCAGCGCGGTCGCCGACAGCTGCAAGAACGACGTGGTCTCCTTGACCGTCACCACCACCGGATCGATCGTCACCGAGTTGTAGCCGCCGCCCGAGGCCGCGTGGTTCAGCGTCACCGTCGCGTCCGCCGTCGCATCGTCATCGGCCGCCGCGTTCACCGTGACCGTCCGCGCCTTGATCCAGTTCCGATTCGTGAAGGTCAAGGGAGAACCCGAAACCGACACGTCGCCCGACGCCCCGGACACTCTCACCTTCACCTTCCCCGAAGGCGGCGCGTTCAGCTTCACCGTGTAGCTCCCGCTCGAACCTTCGTCGATCGTCAACGCGGTCGGCGTGACCGTCACGCCCAGCGGCCCATCGCCGTCGGCGATCGTCACCGTTCTCGTGGCGCCGATCACGGGCAAGCCGGCCGGCAGTGGGGCGGTCGGCGTGAAGGTCACCGTGAACGTCTCGTCTCCCTCTTCTTCGTTGTCGTCGGAGATGGGGATGCTGATCGTCTTCGACGTGTCGTTTCCGCCGAAGGTGACCGACGTGACGGCGTCGTTGTCGTAGTCGCCGTCGGCTGGATTCGCCGCGCCCGTCGCGGTGTCTCCGGCGGCGCCGTAAGCGATGTTGAACGTCACGTCCTTGCCGAACGGCCGCATGGTTGCGATGGATACCTTGGCGGTCGATCCCTCGCGCGCGGGACCTGGATAGAGGAAGCCGATGCCTCTCTGGTCGTCGCGATGCAGCACCGAGTAGCTACCGTCCCCGACGACCGTCACGTACATCATGGCGGCAGTGTCCTGGCTGTGGTTCAGACCCAGAACGTGGCCGATCTCGTGTCCCAGGACTCGCTCGAGCTTCGCGTCCGGAAAGAAGAGATTCCGAGCCCAGTGGAGGGCGTCGTTACTCCGGTTGAACGAGATGTCGGCCTCAAGGAACCGGCCCCGCCACTCGCCTGTAGCGCTGTTCCCGAGGCACGCCCACCTTCTGGTCGTCCACGCCAGAACGTTGCTGTGACTGAGCCCCGAATACCTGATGCTGCTCACGCCGTCACGGAAGGCGCCCCTCGTCGTCTGCCGCTTGCGGTCGATGGACAGTCGGACGTTGCTTCCAGGGTCGTCGATCCAGGCCGCGAGCGCGTTAACGGCGTCCTGGTAACCGTCGCCCCTCAGCTTGCTGCGCGGCGTGCGGGGAGGGGCGGTATGGGTCTCGATCTTCAGAACGAGGGGGTCGTCCCAGACGATCAAGGCGCCCGTGCAGATGCCGTGCGTGTACGTGTCGACCCCGAACGCCTGCCGAACGTTCATCGGTCCCTCGTCCGGAACCGTTTCGCGGTAGTCCGCCGGTCGCTCCAGATCGGCAACGCGGTCAACAATCCAGCGGCGAAAGGCGCCGGCGTTGCGCGCCTCCGGGCGATGCTCACCATGGCTGTTGGCATCGGCGGCGCGTGCGTCGGGTTCTCCGAGCGGCGCGGGCGCATCCAGCCCCGGTTCGCGCAGCAGCAGCGTGCGTCCTCCGATCGACTCCTCGAAGAACGTGCCCAGGCCGAGGTCCACGGTCCGCCAGGCGGTGGAGGGCGCGGCGTCCTCGGGTACCCGGCCCGGCTCGACCGCGTCGAACCCGTCGAACACGGCGTCCCGCCGTCCCCGCGGATCGTCCGACAGGCCGACGCCGTCTGGCCGCCATGCGTCGTCCGCGGGTTCGAGAAAGAGCAGGACGCGGTCGCCCGGCACGAAGCGTCGCAGTCCGCCGATGTCGGTGAACAGCCCGTCCGCGGTCTCTCCGCCGGGTTGTCTGACGACGATCGTCGTGCTCCCGGCAAGGCCCTTGAGGTTCTCTTCGATCCGCAGCACGAAGTCGGTGAACAGCCCGTCCGTCCCCACCGGCCGGGAGGACAGGACCTCGCCGAACACGATGACCGGGGACTTCCCGACCAGGTCTTCGTCGGTCGGGATGACGCTGTAGACGATCGCCGCCGCGGCCGCTGCCTGAGACAGAAGCAGCCCGAAGGCGAGAACGCCTCGCCTCAACGCGAGCCAACGCACGTCAGGCTCGCGCGGGTGTGGGGCGCCCGTTCGAACTGGTGACCTATCCTTCGTTGCCCGTAGCGTAGTCCCAAACAAACGCGAGCCTGAACCGGGGGCAGGACGGGAGTGAAAAACAGGCCCATCCTACCGCCAGCACGGGATTCCGCAAGCTCACCCTCGCCAACCTCTCCAGTTAGCTCGAACCCCTCGTCGAGGGACTACGGGCTCGCTAGCGAGCCGAGGCGTTCAGGGCTGGCAGCCGTCCGGGAACGCCGACAGGTCGACCAGCGCCCGGGCCGGGGTGCCGGCGGTCTTGACGTATTGCCGGACCCGGCCGGTGGCGATGTCCCGGACGCGCAGGTCGAAGCCCACGTCCGTGGCCGACGCGGCGAACACCCAGTGATGGCGGTTGACGCCGCAGCCGTCCAGCGCCTTGACCAGGATCTCCCAGTTCGACGGGCCGAAAAAATGGAACAGGCCGGAATCGTCCGTCCGCGGACCCGCCACGCGGCCGGCGCCCGTTTCACCCTCCTGGTTCGACCACTCGACGGTCACTTCGTAGCGGCCTTTCTGCAGACACATCGCGGTGGCCGTCTCCGTGCAGCCGCCGGTCTCCGACGGCGCGGAGACCGTTGCGGGCGCGGGCGCCGGAACGCCCGCCGGGTCGGCACGGCCGCGTCGCAGGGTGGCGGCGGCCAGTTCTCGCGCCGGCGGCGCCTCGGCCGACGGCGTCTCGGCCGGCGGCGAACCGCTCGCGGTTGGTTCGGCGCCCGCGGGCGCGGCGCTGCCCGAGTCGCCCGAGTCGGGCGAAGCCGATGAGGCGACCGAAACGCCGCCGGCGCAGCTCCCCGGGAACGCCTTGCTGTCGGTGAACGCCGGCGCCTGCTCGCCCGGCTCGTTGCGGTAGGCGCGCACCGCCCCCGTCACCGTGTCGGTCACCGTCAGCGAGTAGCCCAGCGTCGTCGCCGAGGCGCCGTACACCCACGCGTGTCCGTTCACCGAACAGCCGTCCAGCACCTTGACCAGCAGCTCCCAGTTCGCCGCGCCGAAGAACCAGAACAGGCCCGAATCGTTCGTCCCCTCGTGGACCACGCTGCCTACGCCGCGCTGGTCGTCGGCCGTCCACCACTCCAGCGCGACCGAGAAGCGGGAGTCCTGAAGACACAGCGTCTCCGCGTCCGACAGGCAGGTCCCGGCCGGCACGTTGGACTCGACCAGCACCTTCCGCGACGCCGTGTCGGCGTTCCCCTGGCTGCTGACCGTGAGGGACACCGTGTAGAAGCCGGGCACGGACCAGGCGTGCTCCGGCGAACCGTCGCGGGAGGTCCCGCCGTCGCCGAAGTTCCATCTCCGCGACGAGACGAGGCCGCTGCTCGTGTCCGCGAACGCCACTGCGACGCCGGTCCGGGCGCGGCAGAGACCGTCGGCGCAGGGCGTGCTCAGGGTGAAGGAAGCGCGCGGGGCGCCGCCGCCAGGCCCCGGACCGCCGCCGCCAGGGCCGCCTCCGCCGCCACCGCCGCCATCATCGCCGCCTCCGCCATCATCGCCGTCGTCATCATCATCGTTGCCACTGTCGCCCGCGTCGCCGCCGCCTGGAGGCAGTCCGCCGCCGCCACCACCACCGCCGCCACCACCACCGCCGCCACCACCACCGCCGCCGCCACCGCTACCGCCTCCGCCGCCACCGCCGCCTGGAGGCGGTCCACCACCGCCATTGCCGCCCGAGTCGCCGCCGCTGGCGCGGTTGTTCAGTACGCCGTCCGCACTCCTGTCCACGCCCAGCTCGTAGGCCGCCGTGTCGTTCAGTGTGATCCGGTACGTCTCCGCGCCCTCCGCCGCCGAATCCGCGGTCGTCGGGATCGACACCGTGCCGGTTCGGCTCGGCGTTGCGCCGAAGGAGGCATCGAAGGTCCGCGGACCCAGGCCGCCCGGAACGTCGGCCGCGCCGAAGCCGCTCGAGCCCCGGTCCGCCAGGGTCAGGCTGACCGCCAGCGTCCCCGTCAGCTCCTTGTCCGAGGTCACCGTCAGGCTGATCGGCGTTCCCTCCGTCACCGTCGACGGATCCGTCGTCAGCTGCAGCACCGGCGTCACGTCGGTCACCGTGACCTCGACATCGGCGATCGTCACCCCGTTGTAGCCGCCGCCGGTCGCGGAATGCGTCAGGGTCGCCACGTCGTTCGTCGCGTCGGTGTCGGACGCCGCGTTCACCGTCACCGTCTGCGCCGTGCCGTAGTTCTGGTCCGTGAACGTCAGCGGCGAACCCGTCACCGTCACGTCGCCCGACGCGCCGGCCACCGTCACCGTCACGTTCCCCGACGGTGCGGCGTTCAGCTTCACCGTGTACGTGTTGCTTGAACCCTCCTCGACCGTCAGCGCGGTCGGCGTCACCGTCACGCTCAGCGCCGGCTGCACCGTGATGACGACCTCCTCGGCGGCCTCGTTGTCATTGCCGTCCGAGGCCGTCACCGTCATCGTGACCGTCCCGGCCGCCGTCGGCACGAACGTCAGTTGCGCCTGGTTCAGGTTCGTGCCGCCCGGGATCGCCGGCGTCGTCTCGCCGGCCTTGCGCGACCAGACGTAGCTCACCGAATCGTTGTCCGCGTCGGTCGCGGACGCCGTGATGTCCACCGTCTGACCGACCCGGAGCGTCACGTCGTCGATCGCCGCCAGCACCGGCGAGGCGTCGTCGTCCGTGATCGTCACCGTCGTTGCGGCATTGCCCAGCCTGAAACCGTCCGGCAGAGAAGAAGCCGGCGCGATCGTCACCGTGAACGTTTCGTCCGACTCGTCGAGATCGTCGCCCGTGATGGGAATCAAGACGTCCTTCGTCGTCTCGCTTGTGCCGAACTCCACCGACGTCGCCGCGTCGTTGTCGTAGTCGCCGTCCGACGGATCGGCGGCGCCCGTGGCGTCCTCGTCCGTCGTCACGCTCGTGCTGCCGTAGCTGACGCTGAACGTCGTCGCCGCGCCGAACGCCGACGGCGTCGTGATCCTCACCGTCGCCGAACCGACGCCTTCCGCCACCGTCAGCGTCGCGGGAACCGACACCGTGCCGGTGCCGTCGTTCAGCGTGCCGTCCGCCGTCGTGTCGCTGCCCAGCTCGTAGTCCGCCGTGTCGTTCAGCGTGATCCGGACGGTCTCGGCGCTCTCCGCTTCCGCATCCTTGCTGGTCGGAATGGACAGCGTGCCCGTCCGGCTCGCGCTTTGGCCGAAGTCCGCGTCGAACGTCCGCGGCCCCAGGGAACCCGGAATGTCGTCGGCATCGAAACCGCTCGAACCCCGGTCCGCCAGAGTCAGGCTGACCGCCAGCGTCCCCGTCAGCTCCTTGTCCGAGGTCACCGTCAGGCTGATCGGCGTTCCCTCCGTCACCGTCGACGGATCCGTCGTCAGCTGCAGCACCGGCGTCACGTCGGTCACCGTGACGTCGACATCGGCGATCGTCACCCCGTTGTAGCCGCCGCCGGTCGCGGAATGCGTCAGGGTCGCCGCGTCGTCCGTCGCGTCCGCGTCCTTCGCCGCGCTCACGGTCACCGTCTGCGCCGTGCCGTAGTTCTGATCCGTGAACGTCAGACTGTCCGGATTCACCGTCACGTCGCCCGACGCGCCCGACACCGTCACCGTCACGTTCCCCGACGGCTCGGCGTCCAGCTTCACCGTGTACGTGCTGCTCGAACCCTCTTCGACCGTGAGCGCGGTCGGCGTCACCGTCACGCTCAGAGCCGGCTTCACCGTGATGACGACCTCCTCGGCGGCCGTGTTGCCATTGCCGTCCGACGCCGTCACGGTCATCGTGACCGTCCCGGCCGCCGCCGACACGAACGTCAGCCGGGCATTCGTCAGATCCGTGTCCGGGAGCGCCGGCGTCGTCTCGCCGGCCTTGCGCGACCACTCGTAGCTGATCGCGTCGTTGTCCGCGTCGGTCGCGGACGCCGTGATGTCCACCGTCTGACCGACCCGGAGCGTCACGTCCTCGATCGCCTCCAGCACCGGCGAAGCGTCGTCGTCCGTGATCGTCACCGTCGTCGTGGCATTGCCCAGCCTGAAGCCGTCCGGCAGACCATTGCCTTCGGTCTGGGCCGGCGCGATCGTCACCGTGAACGTCTCGTCCGGCTCGTCCGAACCGTCGTCCGTGATCGGAATCGCGACGTCCTTCGTCGTGTCGCTCGCGCCGAACTCCACCGACGTCGCCGCGTCGTTGTCGTAGTCGCCGTCCGACGGATCGGCGGCGCCCGTCGCGTCCTCGTCCGTCGTCACGCTCGTGCTGCCGTAGCTCACGTTGAACGTCGTCGCCGCGCCGAACGCCGACGGCGTCGTGATCCTCACCGTCGCCGAACCGACGCCTTCCGCCACCGTCAGCGTCGCGGGAACCGACACCGTGCCGGTGCCGTCGTTCAGCGTGCCGTCCGCGGTCGTGTCCGTGCCCAGCTCGTAGTCCGCCGTGTCGTTCAGCGTGATCCGGTAGGTCTCGGCGCCTTCCGCTTCCGCGTCCTTGCTCGTCGGAATCGACACCCAGGCCGCGATGCTGATGGTTCCTCCGAGGGCGCCCGACGAGCCGAAGCGCGCATCGAAGGTCCGCGGCCCCAGCCCGCCCGGAATGTCCGCCGCGCCGAAACCGCTCGACCCCCGGTCCGCCAGCGTCAGACTCACCGGCAGCGTGCCACCCAGCAACTTGTCGGAAATCACCCTCAGGCGGATCGGCGCCCCCTCCGTCACCGCTGCTGGATCCGTCGACAGCCGAAGCACCGGCGTGGTATCGGTCACCGTGACGTCAACATTGTCGATCGTCACCCCGTTGTAGCCGCCGCCCGAAGCGGAGTGGGTCAGGGTCGCCGCGTCGTTCGTCGCGTCCGTGTCCTTCGCCGCGCTCACCGTCACCGTCTGCGGCGTGCCGTAGTTCCGCGGCGTGAACGTCAGCGGCGAACCCGATATCGACACGTCGCCCGACGCCCCTGACACGGTTACCGTCACATCGTCGGACGGCGCGACGTTCAGCTTCACCGTGTAGCTTCTGCTCGAACCCTCCCTGATCCTCAGCGCGGTCGGCGTCACCGTCACGCTCGGAGGCGTCGCCGGCGTCGCCGCTGCCCAGTCCGTCGCGGGTCCGTCGCCGGAGCTGTTGGTCGCCCGAACCTTGAAGCTGTACTCGGAACCGTTGTTCAGGTTCTTCACCGTGTGGGTCACGGTCTCGTCGTCCGAACCGGCGATCGGCGTCCAGGTCGCGGCGTCCCGCGAACTCGTCTTCGCGTAGCGCAGCTTGTACCCCGTGATGCTGGCGTCGTTCGGGTCGCTCCAGGTCAACACCACCTGACCGTCGGCCGCCGCCGCGGCGAAGCTCGTCGGCATGGCGGGCTTCGACACCGTCACGCCGTCGTTCAGCGTGCCGTCCGCCGTCTTGTCCGTGCCCAGTTCGTAGTCGGCCGTGTCGTTCAGCGTGATGGTGTAAGTCTCCGCGCCCTCCGCGTCCGCGTCCGTGCTGGTCGGGATCGACACCGTCCCCGTCCTGCTCGCGGTCTGGCCGAAGTCCGCGTCGAAGGTCCGCGGCCCCAGGGAACCCGGAATGTCGGCCGCGCCGAAGCCGCTCGACCCCCGGTCTGCCAGCGTCAGGCTCACCGCCAGCGTCCCCGTGAGCTCCTTGTCCGAGGTCACCGTCAGGCTGATCGGCGTCCCCTCCGTCACGGCTGCGGGATCCGTCGACAGCTGCAACACCGGCGTTGTCTCCGTGACCGTCACCGCCACCGGATCGATCGTCACCGAATTGTAGCCCCCGCCCGAGGCGGCATGATTCAGCGTCACCGTCGCGTCGGCCGCCGTGTCCTCGTCGGACGCCGCGTTCACCGTGACCGTCTGCGCCGTGACCCAGTTCTGCGCCGTGAAGGTCAGGGGAGAACCCGACACCGACACGTCGCCCGACGCGCCCGACACCGTCACCGTCACGTTGTCCGAAGGCGGCGCGTCCAGCTTCACCGTGTAGCTCCCGCTCGAACCTTCGTCGATCGTCAACACGGTCGGCGCCACCGTCACGCCCGGCGGCCCATCGTCGTCCGCGATCGTCACCGTTCTCGTGGCGCCGACCACGGGCGCGCCGATCGGCAGGGCGGCGGTCGGCGTGAAGGTCACCGTGAACGTCTCGTCTCCCTCTTCGTCGTCGTCGTCGGAAATGGGGATCCGGATCGTCTTCGACGTGTCGTCCCGTCCGAACGTGACCGACGTCACCTCGTCGTTGTCGTAGTCGCCGTCGGCTGGAGCGCTCGCGCCCGTCGCGGTGTCTCCCGCGGCGCCGTAGGCGACGTTGAACTTCACCTTCTTGCCGAAGGCCCGCTTGATCGCGATGGACACCTCGGCGGTCGATCCCTCGCGCACGGGAGCGGGATAGAGGAAGCGTATGCCTCTCTGGTCGTCGCGATGCAGCACCGACTCCGAACCGTCCCCGTCGATCGTCGCGTACATCATCGCGTCATCGTCCTGGCTGTGGTCAAGACCCAGAACGTGGCCGAGCTCGTGTCCGAGGAGTCGCTCGAGCTTCGCGTCCGGATACGCGAGAAGCGGATTCCAGTTGCTGGCGTCATGCCTCCTGTTGAACTCGATGTCGGCTTCCCTGTACACGCTGAAGATCTCGCCCAAAGCTACGGACCGGCCATGGAGCTCGAACGCTCTTGTGGCCCGATAGCAACTCCACCTTCTGCTCGTCCACGCCAGAATGTTGCTGCTTGGGTGGGAACCCGAGAACCTGATGCCGTTCACCCCGTCGCCGGCGGCGCCCCTCGTCGTCTGCCGCTTGCTGTCGATCGACAGGGGGACGTTGCTTCCCGGGTCGTCGGTCCAGGCCGCGAGCGCGTTCACCGCGTCCTGGTAACCGTCGCCCGTCACTTGGCTGCGGGGCGTGCGAGGAGGAGCGGTATGGGTCTCGATCTTCATGACGATGGGGGCGCCCCAGGCGGGGTCGCCCCAGGTGATGAAGACGCCCGCGCAGATGCCGCTCGTGTACGTGTTGACCGCGAATGGCTGCCGAACGCTCATCGGTCCGTCGTCCGGAGTCCGTTCGCGGTAGTCCGCCGGCCGCTCCAGGCCGGCAACGCGGTCGGCGATCCAGCGACGAAAGGCGTCGGCGTTGCGTGGTTCCGCGTGATGCTCGCCATGCCCATGGCCACGGGCGGCTTGTGCGTCGGGTTCGGCGAGCAGTGCAGCCGCGTCCAGCGCCGACTCGCGCCGCAGCAACGCGCGGCCCCCGATCCACTCCTCGAAGAACGCGCCCAGGCCGAGGTCCACGGTCCGCCAGGCGGCGGAGGGCGCGGCGGCAGGACGGCCGGCGCCGTTCTCCGGAACCCGGCCCGGCTCGATCACGTCGAACCCGTCGAATGCGGCGTTCCGCCGTTCCCGCAGATCGCCCGCCAGGGGACGGCCGACGCCGTCTGGCCGCCGGCCGTCATCGTTCACGGGTTCGAGAAACAGCAGGACGCGGTCGCCCGGCACGAAGCGCCGCAGTCCGCCGATGTCGGTGAACACACCGTCCGCGGTCTCTCCGCCGTGCTGCCTGACGACGATTTCCGTCCTTCCGGAGATGCCCTTCAGGTTCTCTTCGATCCGCAGCACGAAGTCGGTGAACAGCCCGTCCGTCCCCACCGGCCGGGAGGACAGGACCTCCCCGAACACGATGACCGGGGACTTTCCGACCAGGTCTTCATCGGTCGGTATGACGCTGTAGACGATCGCCGACGCGGCCGCCGCCTGAGACAGAAGCAGCGCGAAGGCGAGGACGGCTCGCCTCACGGCTGGCCAACGCACGTCAGGCTCGCGCGGATGTCGGTCGGCCGTCCGAACTGGCGAGCTGCGTTCCTTGCCTTTTTCCTGGGGGGGGGGGGGGGGAGCATGCGAACAACTCTCAAGAACGATCTTCCCGCAGCGTTCGGCGCCGTTGAGCTGCGCTGCCGTGCAAGGAATCGAACCCGAATGCGGGCAGAACGCCCTCGGTCCGGCGTAGTTCCACATCAAGATCGTGGAAGCGACCGGAATCTCTCCAACGCACCGGACCGCCAAACCGACCGGCAGCTTCCGGCGCGAACGAGCACACTCCAAACGCGGCGTCTGTTCGTCGGATTCTGGCGCCGTTCCGTCGCTTCCACAAGTCGCGGTCAGAACAACGTTGCCGCGGAAACTCGCATGCCGTTCCCTGCGCGACAGCGCAGCCTCACGGCTACGAACGTTCCTGGCCAGGTCGCCGCCAATGGAACGTCGTGACGTCGACGACTTCGCGCGCCGGCTCGACCAGGATCCGTATCGGCGACAGCGGCGCCTCGAAGCGCGGCGTCAGACAGCGGCGTCGCTCCCTGCCTTTCTGCGTGTGCCGGCAGGGTAGCGGCTCACCGGCGACATCGACGGAGATCTCCAACGCGTCGCTTGAGGGAGTGCGTACGGCGATCTCCAGCGACACGAGAGTTCGCCCGGCTTCGGGCGCCGCCGTCTCCGGCTGGAGCGCCGCGGACTCGACTTCGTAGATGCCTGCCGTTGTCGCGGAGAAGGCGACGGAGGCGGGCGGTCCGAGCGCCGTGAAGGGGCGGCGGACCAGAACGACCGGCTCTCCGCGGAGCTGGAACAGCTTCGGCTCGAAGCGCTCGACGGCGGCGTCGGGCCGATCCGCGATCATCTCCCGGTAGACGGAGGCCTGACCGGGCTCGAGTCGCGAGGCCGGGAAGAGCACGACGTCGGCCGCCTCTCGCTCCAACCTGGATTCGGCCGCGATGCTGTCCGTGCGGATCAGCGTGGAGACGTAGTTCCCGTCCCAGATCCGCGGGTCGAAGTCCTGGTTTCCAAGCGGCAGTTCGGTGATGAACGTCCGTCCTCTGAGCGGCTTCGGTCTCCCCGCCGTTCGGGCGGCCTCCGTCGACGTCAGGGGTACGTTCTCTTCGTAGACCGTGGCGTGGACGAAGCGGACCTTGTCGAAGGCTGCGAATCCGGTGACGGCCGCCAGGATGGCCAGGGCGGCGCCCGTCAACCGGCGCTCGGGCAGGGCGCGGGCGGCGGTCGCCAGCTTGCCGATGCACCAGGCGCCGGTCAGGGCGACGACGGGCGCGACGATCAACCAGTTGGGCGGCTTCGGGTACCGGGTGACGATCCACAGGGAGGCGACGTAGCAGACGAAGAAGGCGCCCAGGACGAGCGCGTCGGCGACCGTCGCGCCGCGTCGTTCGCCCGGCAGCGGGCCTTGAACGTCGCGCCGGCCGCGCAGGGCCAGGAGCAGCATCCAGCCCAGACCGAGGAGGCCGCATGCGCCCAGCACGGGGCCGAAGTAGACGCCGCCGGCGAGGCTGGTCGCCGCGTTCAGCGGCTGGTCGAACAATCCGGCGCCGGTCTCGGCGAGCCGCTCCCGGTAGTGGTTCACCGTCGACCCGAGGTGGCGTCGGTACATCTCGGGCGCGAGCGCCAGCCAGGGATTCAGCAGGAGCAGCACGCCGACGCCGCTGGCGGCCGCGACCGCGGTCCGGCGGACCAGCAGGCCGAGGTCGCGGACGCCGCCCAGGGCGATCGCGACGAGCAGCGGCGCCGCCAGGGCCGCGCCGTTCCACTTGGCGGCGGCGGTGGCGCCGACCAGCGCGCCGGCGAGCGCGTACCCTCGGAGACTCTCGCTTCGCCGCGCTCCGAGGATCGCGTAGAGGGTCAGCACGGCCGTCAGGACCAGCATGACGTCGGGCTTGAACACGCCCGATTGGCGCAGGTGCCAGGGCGCGACGGCGAGCAGGAAGGCCGCGCCCAGGCCGACGCCGGGGCCGAACAGCCGGCGGCCGATCAGGAACGTGACGAACAGGGACGCGGCGCCGAGCAGGGTCTGGATGATCCGGCAGATCCGGACCGCGGTCCGCGTGAGCCAAGGCCGTCCGTCCGGCGCGATGCCGACCGTCGTCGGCAAGGAGGAGAGCGTCGGCAGCGAGCGCGCCGTTTCGTAGAGCTTGAGAGTCGCCGCGTGGGGCAGGTAGGAGAGCGTCGGGTAGTGCGTGCGCACCGGCCGCCACTGGTCGTGGGCCAGGATCGCGGCGACGTTGCCGGCGTTGTACCGCTCGTCCCAGAGCCGGTTCATCGTCGGGTCCGGCCAACTGAAGAGCACGCGGACGGCAAGCGCCCACGCGAGCAGCAGGCCGAGAAGCCACTTCCGCGGGCTCGTCGTCCGGAGCGGCGGGACGTTCCGGTCCGGGCGACTCGCCGGCTCCGCCGCGCTCATCCCTGCCCTGGGCTGAGGATGGGATAACCGCTGGTCGCGGTCAGCTCCCGGAACAGACCCTGCAGCCGTTCGAGCACGGGTCGGTCGGCGCCGCCGATCGGACGGCCGTCGACCTCGGCGACAGCCGCGAGTTCGCCCATCGTGCCCGTGCAGAAGGCCTCGTCGGCGCGGTAGAGCTCGGCCTGCGTGAAGTCGGCGACCTCGTGGGGGATGCCGTTGTTCCGGCAGAGTTCCAGCACGGTCGAGCGGGTCACGCCCTCGGGGCAGGCGCGGCAATGGCTGGTGGCGACGACCCCGTCGCGCACCAGAAAGACGTGGGTCGCGTTCGTTTCCGCAACGAAGCCCTGGCGGTCGAGCATCAGGGCGTCGTCCGCGCCCGCGGCGTTCGCCTCGATCTTGGCCAGGATGGACTGGATCAGGTTGTTGTGGTGGATCTTCGGGTCCATGCAGTCGGGCGGAAAGCGGCGGATCGAGGCGGTGATCAACCGGATGGGCCGTGAGCCGTAGACCGGCGCCTTGTGCTCGGCGAGGACGATCAGGGTGGGGCCGGCGGTGTTGAGCCGCGGGTCCATGCCGGACGTGGTCTTGACGCCGCGGGTCAGCGTCAGGCGGATGTGGACGTTGTCCCGCATGCCGTTCGCCTCCAGGGTGCGGCGGATCTCCTCGATGATCTCCTCTTGCCGCGGGATCTCCGCGAAGGCCAGGGCCAGCGCCGAGTGACGGAGGCGGTCCAGGTGCCGTTCGAGCCGGAAGATGCGGCCGTCGTACAGACGCAGCCCCTCCCAGACGGCGTCGCCGCCCTGGACGGCGGAATCGAAGGGGCTGATGCCCGCCCGGTCGCGGTGCGTCAGGTCGCCGTTGACGTTGATCAGCAGGTCCCGGTTCCTGGGGTCGGCCTTCTGGAGCATGACGGGTTCGCTGGCGGACGGCGGCGCGTGTTTCGGTTCGGAAGACGGGGATCAGAAGAGGAGGCGATGCGCGGCCAGGTGTTCGTAGTGCTCCCGGCACTCATCGAGCACGTCGGCAAGGAACTCCGGAACCGGCTCGTTCCTGGGTCGGACCGGCGCGAAGCCGGTGCTCTTTTCGACCGCGCCGTACCAGTGCGGCGCCCAGGCGCCGTCCGTCTCGCGGCGGCCCGGCGGCCAGTGCAGCATCGCTTCGTCGAACTCGGCGCCGACCGCGCGGCAGAGACTCTCGAGGCCCGCGCGGGGGTCTCTCAGCACGTCGGCCGAGTCGACGACCGCCGGTGCGCGGCCGAGCCGCCTGCGTTCCAGGTCGAAGAGCTCCCGCTGCTGGGGCAGGCCGGTGTCGGGCAGCCCGGGTTGCGGGAGAATGTGGATCAGCGACGTCAACATGTCCGCCGGATCGCGGATCAGGAAGACGTTGGTGAGCCTCGCCACCCAGGACCGGTCCGTTGCGGGCGGCAGGTGGTGCGCCATGTGCTTCTGGTAGAAGATCGGCCGGTCGAAGGAGGCGTCCTCCGTCAGCCAGTGGACGACCCGCTCCAGGTCGCTGTCGTGGCGGGCGAGAATCTCGTCTCGGCCGGGGTGGTCGAGCCCGTTCTCGAGCAGGTAGTTCGCGTACAGCGGCTCGTCGCACACGAAGGTGTCCTCACGGTTTCCCCAGGCCCGCAGCATGGCGGTCGAGATGTTCCGGGGGCCGGACCACATCGCGATCCTCAGCACGTGTCGTTCGCCGGAACTTCGGGCGTTCATCAAGGCGTCGCCGCCGTTTCGCTGCGTCCCGTTCATCGCCGCGGGACAAGCATACGGCGTTCAGGCGCCGCCAGCCTCGGTGATAGCTTGCGTCGATGAGCCGTCGGGCCGAGTTCGAGGCCGAGCAGCCGCAAGTTCATGTCCTGTCGGCGGACCAGGCGGGTCGAGTGGACCTGGTGATGGGCGCCGTCGGCTGGTTGGGCGACGAGGAGCAGGTCACGACCTGCGCCTCCCTGGGCGGCGAGTCGAGCACCGTGATGCGCGTGGAACTCCACGAACTGCGCGGCGGTTGGCGCACCGCGGTTCTGAAGCAGTCGCTGCCCTGGTTGCGGCGGGACGAGTCGGTCGCCATGCCCGCCGATCGCTGGCGCGGAGAGCGGGCGTTCTACGCGGCGGCGGCTCGCGTGCCGGAGGCGGCGGCCCGCATGCCGCGCCTGATGGCCGCCGACGAGGCGCGGTTCCTGCTGTTGCTCGAAGACCTCCGGGGCGCATCGAATCTCGCGTCGCTCTACCGGGGCGGTTCGCTGGCCGCGGAGACCGCGCGGGATCTGGGCGCGTTCCTGCGGGCGCTTCGCCGCGGGACGCGCGGCGGCGAGTCGGCCCCCGCGAACGCCTCGATGAAGGCTCTGAACCACCGGCTGCTGTTCGAGGCGCCGTTCGCTTCGTCGATGGCCGGCGGCGATGGCTTCGGGCCCGATGGACCGGCGCCGGGCGGCGGCGTTCTCGATGCGACCGAACCGGGTCTCGGCGAGGCGGCGGCGGCCCTGCGGTCGGACCGCGCGTTCAGGGACGCCGTGTCGGAACTGGGCGGCCGGTTCCTCGGCGACGGCGCCTGCCTCGTTCACGGCGCGTTTCATCCCGCCAACTGGCTGCTCCTGCCGGGCGGCGGCGTCCGCGTGGTGGACCCGCAGTACGGCGGCCGGGGCGATCCGGAGTTCGACCTCGGCGTCGGCCTCGCCCACCTGCTGCTCGCCCGGCAGCCGGAGGATGTCGTCGCGGCCTTCCTGCTGGCGGCCGTCGGCTCGGAGGAGGCCGATCGAGAAGGGCCGGCGGACGCCCAGGTCGGCGAATCCGGCGTCGACCGGTCGCTCGCGGCCCGCTACGCGGGAGTCGAGATCGTCCGGCGGTTGATTGGCGGCGGACAACTGCCGCTTGAGGCGGCCGACTTTCCCGAGGCGGCCGAGTTTTCCGATGGGGAACGCGGCTTTCGTTGCGGTCTGCTGGAGACGGCCCGGAAGGCCGTCCTCTCGGGCCGCCTGGAGGCACTGGAAGCATGAAGCGACTTCGCGCGCGCCGGCTGATCGGGGCGTTCTGCCTGCTCTCGCTCGCCGCGGCGGCCGCCGTCGCGCAGAGCGCCGACTTCGAACAGGGCCGTGTGCTGCACGGCCCCGGCCACGTGCTGCCGCACCGGGACCGGGTCGCGCCCTTCAACCGCATGCTCGAGGAGCGGCTCCACGCGCTCCTGCCTCGGCTGATGCGCGAGACCGGCATCGACATGTGGCTCGTCATCAACCGGGAGTACAACGAGGACCCGGTGTTCTTCAGCCTCGTGCCGCGACCGGTGTTCGCCGCCCGGCGGACGACGATGCTCGTCTTCTTCGACCGCGGCCCGGACAACGGCGGCGTCGAACTCCTGACGGTCAACCGCTACCCGTACGGCGCGCTGTACGAGTCGGCCTGGGAGGGCGGCGACCTGGACGAACAGTGGCGGGGGCTGGGCGAGGTGATCGCCGCCCGCGACCCGAACCGGATCGGCGTCAACGTCTCGCGCCACTGGCCCGTTGCGGACGGGTTGTCGGCGGCGCTCCACGAACGGCTGCTCGAAGCGCTGACGCCTGAACTGAAGGAGCGGGTGACGAGCGCCGAGGAGCTGGTCGTGCGCTGGATGGAGACCCGCGGCCCGTTGCAACTGGAGGCTTGGCCGCGGATCGTCTCCCTGGCGCGCGGCGTGATCGCGGAGGCGTTCTCCGAACGGGTGATCACCGCGGGCGCCACGACCACGGACGATGTCGCCTGGCACATCGCCCAGCGCTTCGAGGATCTCGGTCTCGACATCTGGTTCCTGCCCTCGGTCAACGCTCAGCGCCGGGCGCTCGAGGAGGACGACGCCTGCGCCCGGGAGGAGCCTTTCTGCGGCGGCAGCGGCGAGTTCGTCATCCGGCGCGGGGACGTCCTGCACACGGACGTCGGCATCTGCTACCTCGGCCTGTGCACCGACACCCAGGAGATGGGCTACGTGCTGCGTCCGGGCGAGAGCGACGCCCCGGCGGAGTTGCGGGCGGCGCTCGCCGCCGGCAACCGTTGGCAGGACATCCTGACCGGCGAGTTCCGGACCGGCCGGACCGGCAACGAGATCCTGGCGGCGACGATCGCCGTCGCCGCGGACGAGGGCCTGCGTTCGAGCACCTACACCCATCCTCTCGGCGTGTTCGGCCATGCGCCGGGGCCGACGATCGGCATGTGGGACAACCAGGGGCCGACGCCGGTCCGGGGCGACTGGCCGCTGTACCCGGACACCGCCTACGCGATCGAGGGCAACGTCAAGGTCGAACTCGAGATGTGGGGCGGCCAGGACGTCCAGATCAAACTCGAACAGAGCGCGGTCTACGACGGCAAGCGGGTGCTTTACCTGGCGGGTCGGCAGACCGAGTGGCATCTCGTTCATTAGGTACGGAACCTTCAGCACGGTCTCCGTCCCGGCGCCGATCCGCCGCTTCGCCAGTGCGTCCACGACGATTCGCTTCCGCGTCCGGTAGAGCCCCCAGATGAGGTTCCGGGTATCCCGCAAGTTGGCGGTCGGAATCGTAGCTTCTCTTGTGGCGGCCTCCGTCGCCTCCGTCGTTCTGGTCAACCTGAGGTCGATTACCCAGACCGTCGGCTATCTGTCCAGATTCTCCATCGAGGAACTTCTCGTTCTTCGAACGTCTCTGCGGTCGTCGCAACCCGATTCGCTGAGCTCCGACATGCTCATTCTGCGCATGCGGGCCGATCCGGGCGCGATACGGGAAGCGCCGCATCCGAACAGCGCGATCGTCTCGACCGTGCCCGCCGGCACGCCGTTTCGGGCGCTCTCGGAAACCCGGACCTGGTATCTGGTCGAGCTGCGGGACGATGCGGATCGGACGTCGTTCGGCAGGGGTCACGTCTCGGTGAGCGACGTGCAGTGGACCGCCAACTGCGATGCTCCGCACGTCGGCGAACTGACGCCGGGAGACCGCTTTCGAGACTGCGTTGCGGCGCCGGAGATGGTCGTGCTGCCGGCGGGGAGTTTCGTCATGGGGTCGCCGGCGTCGGAAGCGCACCGGCTGCCCCATGAAGGCCCTCGGCGGACGATCGAGATCGCCGCTCCGTTCGCGGTGGGAGTCTACGAGGTCACGTTCGAGCAATGGGAAGCCTGCCGGAGAACGGGAGGCTGCGATCCGCAACTGCCGAACGATCTTGGTCTCGGACGCGGCAGCTACCCCGTGATGAACGTGAACTGGTCTCAGGCACGGGACTATGTGCGATGGCTCTCCGACCTGACGGGTGAACGGTACCGGCTGCCGAGCGAAGCGGAGTGGGAGTACGCAGCCCGCGCGGGCGGCGCGTTTTCCCTGCCGGAGTCCGAAACGGCATACTGCGAACACTTGAACGGTCTCGATCGAACGGCGATGAAGCTGTTGCCTGATGTCGCTTACGCGGTCGACTCGAATCTGCCGTGTTCGGACGGGCATCTGTCCAGCGCCGTGGTGGGCTCGTTCCCGCCGAACGCATTCGGACTGTACGACACGCTGGGCAATGTCAGCGAGTGGACGCAGGACTGCTACCACGCCAGCTATCTCGGCGGCCCGACCGACGGGACCTCCCGGGAAACGGGGGAAACGGAAGAATGTCGCTTCCGCGTGTCCCGCGGCGGTTCCTGGGCCTACTCGTTTGACGGGATCCGGCCGGCGTCGCGCATTCCGAGGAGCGCCGGAAGCAGCTACAGCAGTCTGGGTTTTCGCGTTGCGCGGGATCTCGTGCAAGGAAAGGAGTGAGCAAGGGGATGTCCCGTCGGTTGTTGAACTTTGGGAGTAGGGTGGCGGCTCTCCGGCCCGATGAGCGGGCCGGTCTCAGCGAAAGAAAGGAGACGCCACCCATGGCCAATCATCGCAGTCGGGAAGGGAATCGGCAAGAGAGAAGGAGCACTCCGAGCAGTCCGTCGTCGGGATCGGGGCTTGGTCTGTTGGAGTCATTGCCCTCGTTGGTCAACGGTCTGTCGAGCTTTCAGGAGCTGTGCGTCGAGACAGGCCGGTCTACGTTGGCCCGGTTGATGGAGGAGGAGCGGGAGTCGCGGTGCGGCGCGAAGGGTCGTCACCAGGATGCTCGTTCGGTGTGGCGTGCGGGCAGTGCTCCGAGCCAAGTGACGCTGGGCGGGGCCCGGATCGAGATTCAGCGTCTGCGGGTACGGGGTCCGGAGGGCGAGGTGCGTCTCGAGTCGTTCGAGTGGGCGGCGTCTCGCGACGCGATGGACCGTCACACGATGGAAGCGATTGCGTCGGGCGTGTCGACGCGGAACTACCTGCGGTCGCTGGACACGGCGGCCGCGGGTTCGGACCGTCGTTCGGCATCGCGGAGTTCGGTGTCTCGGCGCTTCAAGGCGCTGTCGGCGCGGCAGATGGAGAAGTTCCTGTCGTCGTCGCTGGAAGACGAGGACATCCGCGTGGTGTGCGTGGACGCGAAGTACATCGGTGGCCACTGCATTCTGATCGCCTTGGGCGTTTCGTCGTCCGGTCACAAGCGGGTTCTTGGCCTTCGCGAGGGTTCGACGGAGAACACGGCGGTGGTCCGCGCTCTTCTCGCCGACCTGGTGGAGCGGGGCCTCTCGACGGCGAAGCCGTTGCTGTTCGTCATCGACGGCAGCAAGGCCCTGCGCCGCGCGATCAAGGAGGTCTTCGGCGACGCCGCGACGGTGCAGCGCTGCCAGGTCCACAAGGCCCGGAACGTCGAAGAGCATCTGCCCGAAGAGAGGCGAGCCTCGATTCGCCGGGCGCTCCGCAAGGCCTGGGACAGCAAATCCGCCAAGACGGCCTTGAGGCGTCTGCGGCAGATCGCCAGTCATCTGGAGCGGGAGCACCCCGGCGCAGCGGCCTCCCTCCGGGAAGGCATGGAGGAGACCGTCACCGTGCTCGAACTCGGCCTCGCCGGAGCTCTCCAGAAGACCATGCGCAGCACCAATCCGATCGAGAGCCTCAACAGCTCCGTCGGGCGCTACACCCGCAACGTCAAGCGCTGGCGGGGCGGCTCCATGATCCAGCGCTGGGTCGCTGCCGCTCTCATCGATGCTCAATCACGCTTCCACCGCGTCAGAGGCTACCGAGACATGCCCAAACTCATCCGCGCCCTCGAACGACGAGCAGGGCACGTTGACCACCAAACCAAGGCCGCTTAACATTCATCAACACACACGAGCCGCCATCCGAAGTTCAACAGAAAACGGGACAATCCCCACCACGCGGATGTCCTCGTCTTCCAGCGACGACGACAGGAACTTCTCCATCTGCCGCGCCGACAGCGCCTTGAAGCGCCGAGACACCGAACTCCGCGATGCCGAACGACGGTCCGAACCCGCGGCCGCCGTGTCCAGCGACCGCAGGTAGTTCCGCGTCGACACGCCCGACGCAATCGCTTCCATCGTGTGACGGTCCATCGCGTCGCGAGACGCCGCCCACTCGAACGACTCGAGACGCACCTCGCCCTCCGGACCCCGTACCCGCAGACGCTGAATCTCGATCCGGGCCCCGCCCAGCGTCACTTGGCTCGGAGCACTGCCCGCACGCCACACCGAACGAGCATCCTGGTGACGACCCTTCGCGCCGCACCGCGACTCCCGCTCCTCCTCCATCAACCGGACCAACGTAGACCGGCCTGTCTCGACGCACAGCTCCTGAAAGCTCGACAGACCGTTGACCAACGAGGGCAATGACTCCAACAGACCAAGCCCCGATCCCGACGACGGACTGCTCGGAGTGCTCCTTCTCTCTTGCCGATTCCCTTCCCGACTGCCATGATTGGACATGGGTGGCGTCTCCTTTCTTTCGCTGAGACCGGCCCGCTCATCGGGCCGGAGAGCCGCCACCCTACTCCCAAAGTTCAACAACCGACGGGACATCCCCCTGAAGATCCGCCACACCTGGAACGGCAGCGTGAGCGACTCCCGCCATGCGTGGCAGGTCGGGGGCTGCTTGCTCACGCGGAGATCGTTCAGAATGACGCCGATAATCGCAGCTGGAACCAACATGAAACCGCCCAGAATCGGTATCGTGACGAGGGCGACGCCCAAAGCCGTCGCGAGAACCACGCGTGCCGGCTTCAGACGCAGGAGGCACTCGATCTCGATCAGCGTGAGAGTCCCCGTCGGGGTGAGACGCTTCGCCTTTCGGAGCAGCCTGGTCACCGGCAGGCTGCCGGAAGCCGTGCGCCGGTCGCCGCCGGGACGCTCCAGATAGTCGCGGAGCAGGAGCCGGTTCTCCAGCGCGGTCAGGGCGCCGAGAATGGCTGCCAGGCCACCGAGTCTCGCCAGATTCGACGCCGAAGGCCCCGGTTCGTGCACGATGCCGGCGACCAGCCCGGGCGGCGTGTAGCCGAGAGCGCCGAGCGCCGCGGATTGCTCGATTGCCCGAGTGATCCCCTCGGCGTCCAGTTCGCCGGCCAGGGCTAACCCGCCGAAGACGATCGCTCCGTGGACGGCGCCGGTGATGGCCACCAGGGCCAGGGCGCCGAACCTGCCTTCGACCGAACGGTTGGCAAGAACCGACAGGATGGCGGCGGTGCGACCGAAGATCCAGACCAGGCTCAGGATGGCGAGCAGTGTGATCGGGACTCCAACGACGCTTCCAGACCTCATGACGGCGAGGTACACGCCGGCGGGACCGAGGAGGGGTAGCCAGTAGCCGGTCGTGCTGAGAGCGAAACGGAGTCCGAACAGATCCCGGAAGCCGACCGGCAGCCGCAGCAGGTCCTCCAGGTCGAGCAGCCAGGTGACCGGCGCTCGAAGCGCCACCTGGCCGAGCAGCGCGATCGCCGTCAGGATGCAGGCGATCAGGATCAGGAGGTTCCTCCGCAGGGCGTCGCTCTCGATGGCGAAGATCGCCGGAAGCAGCACCAGGGTGACGACAGTCGAGAACATGAGGAACAGGACGGCAAACAGGATTGCCGCCGCCAGCGGCTGCTTGCTCCGCCCCACCGCGTCCGGCAAGGCCAGCCGCGCGAGGGTCAGCAGCAGATCGGCTCGGTTACCCCGTTGCGTGAGCATCGCCATCGAGTTCCTGGGCCTTGCGGTTCCTGCGGCGCACGCTCAGGGCGAACGTGGGTCCAAGGTCGATCATGGCCCGATCGGCGCCCCCGTCGCGCCTTGCCGGCCGGCCGCTCGACTGTTCTCGGTGCGACCTGCACCTCCGCCACGGGCTGCTGGCGGATCTCCCAACAGGAGTTCGGGACCGCGCGCGTCGAGCACCCGAGCCTGCCGTCGGCGAGAGGCGTATGCGGCCCCGACGGCGACGAGGAGAACTGCCGCCGCGATCACACCGGCGGCGAAAGCGCCGAGACGCTGCCGTTCGCGGAGAATGTACAGAAGGAAGCAGAGACCGAATGGAACAAGAGTCACTTGCGATATCAGGACAGACAACACGGACTTGGCGCCGCTCGGATCGTCGCCCGGGCCGGCGCTGCGCTGAGGCCAACGGACCTGGAGCAGACCGTATGCGGCGTCGGCCACAAGGAGGCCGGCGAGCGACAGGCAGGATGCAACCAGGAAGAACCTCCAGCCGAACCAGTCGAGCGGCGTCAGACTCAGGGCGAATGCGAAAACCAGGACGCTCGTCACGCTGGAGGCGCGGCCGGTCGCGTGGAAGATCCGGGGGACGCTGAGGGGCAGGCCGAGCGATTCCTTCCATTCGTAGCAGGTCGGCGGCTGTTTCTCTACTCGCAAAGCATGAAACACCACGCCAAGGATCCCGACCATGCTGACGGCGAGACCGGCGGCCGTCGGTACCCACACCAGGACGAAGCCGACAGCGAATGCAAGAGACAGTTTCGCCGGTTTGAGGCGCAACAGGCATTCCGTTTCGAGCGCCGTGAGGGTCGCCGCGGGCGTGAGACGGCGCGATCTCCGGAGTATTCGGGTCAGCGGCAGCATCCCCGAAGCGACTCGTCGGTCGCCGCCGGGACGCTCCAGGCAGCTGTGAAGAAGGAGCCGCTTCTCCAGCACGGTCAAGGCGCCGAGAATGGCCATCAGACCGCCGAGACTCGCCAGATTCGTCGCCGAAGGCCCCGGTTCGTGCACGATGCCGGCGACCAGTCCGGGCGGCGTGTAGCCAAGGCCTCCGAGAACCGCGGATTCCTCGATTGCCCGAGTGATCCCGTCGGCGTCGAAGTCGCCGCCAAAGGCCAGCGAGCCGACCAGAATCGCGCCCTGGCACGTGGCGCCGGTGGCCACGATGGCCAGGAAGCCGAGCGTACTCTCGACCCAACGACCGGTCAGAAGAGACAGGATCGCCGCCGTCCGGCCGAAGATCCAGACGAGGGTCAGGATGCCGAGCACGGTGACCGGCAGTCCCCCGGGACCTCCCGATCTCGCGACGGCGACGTAGACGGCGCCGGGACCGAGGAGAGGGAGCCAATAGCCGATCGTGCTGAGGGCGAAACGGAGGGGGATTGTCCCGTTTTCTGTTGAACTTCGGATGGCGGCTCGTGTGTGTTGAAGAATGTTAAGCGGCCTTGGTTTGGTGGTCAACGTGACGTGCTCGTCGTTCGAGAGCACGGATGAGTTCTGGCATGTCTCGGTAGCCTCTGACGCGGTGGAAGCGTGATTGCGCATCGACGAGGGCTGCGGCGACCCAGCGCTGGATCATGGCGCCGCCCCGCCAGCGCTTGACGTTGCGGGTGTAGCGCCCGACGGAGCTGTTGAGGCTCTCGATCGGATTGGTGCTGCGCATGGTCTTCTGGAGAGCTCCGGCGAGGCCGAGTTCGAGCACGGTGACGGTCTCCTCCATGCCTTCCCGTAGGGAGGCCGCTGCGCCGGGGTGCTCCCGCTCGAGATGACTGGCGAGCTGCCGCAGACGCCTCAAGGCCGTCTTGGCGGATTTGCTGTCCCAGGCCTTGCGGAGCGCCCGGCGAATCGAGGCTCGCTTCTCTTCGGGCAGGTGTTCCTCGACGTTCCGGGCCTTGTGGACCTGGCAGCGCTGCACCGTCGCGGCGTCGCCGAAGACCTCCCTGATCGCGCGGCGCAGGGCCTTGCTGCCGTCGATGACGAACAGCAACGGCTTCGCCGTCGAAAGGCCCCGCTCCACCAGGTCGGCGAGAAGAGCGCGGACCACCGCCGTGTTCTCCGTCGAACCCTCGCGAAGGCCAAGAACCCGCTTGTGACCGGACGACGAAACGCCCAAGGCGATCAGAATGCAGTGGCCACCGATGTACTTCGCGTCCACGCACAACACGCGGATGTCCTCGTCTTCCAGCGACGACGACAGGAACTTCTCCATCTGCCGCATCGACAGCGCCTTGAAGCGACGAGACACCGAACTCCTGGAAGCCGAACGACGGTCCGAACCCGCTGCCGCCGTGTCCAGCGACCGCCGGTAGTTCCGCGTCGACACGCCCGAAGCGATCGCTTCCATCGTGTGACGGTCCATCGCGTCGCGAGACGACGCCCACTCGAACGACTCGAGACGCACCTCGCCCTCCGGACCCCGTATCCGCAGACGCTGAATCTCCATCCGGGCGCCGCCCAGCGTCACCTGACTCGGAGCGCTGCCCGCGCGCCACACCGAACGAGCATCCTGGTGACGACCCTTCGCCCCGCACCGCAACTCCCGCTCCTTCTCCATCAACTGCGCCAAGGCAGAACGGCCTGTCTCAACGCACAGATCCTGAAAGCTCGACAGACCGTCGAACAACGAGGACGATGCCTCCAACAGACCAAGCCCCGACCCCGACGACGAGCTGCTCCTTCTCTCTTGCCGATTCCCTTCCCGACTGCCATGATTCGCCATGGGTGGCGTCTCCTTTCTTTCGCTGGAACCGGCCCGCTCACCGGGCCGGGTGAGCCGCCACCCTACTCCCAAAGTTCAACAGCCGGCGGGACATCCCCAACGGAGGCCGTAGAGGTCCCGGAAGCCGACGGGAAGCCGCAGCAGGTCCTCCGGATCGAGCAGCCACGTGACCGGCGCTCGAAGCGCCACCTGGGCGAGCAGCGCGAGTGCCGTCACGAAACAGGCGATCAGGACCAGGACATTCTTCCGCAGAGCGTCGCTCTCGATGGCGAAGATCGCCGGAAGCGCTCCCAGCGTTGCCACGGTCGCGAACACGAGGAACAGGACGGCAAACAGGACCGCCGCCGCCAGCGGTTGATTGGCCCGTCGAACGGCGTCCGGCAAGGCCAGCCGCGCGAGGGTCAGCAGCAGATCGGTCCGGCTGCCCGGGTGCGTGAACTTCGCCATCGAGTCCTGGAGTGTCGCTCTAGCCGGCTTCGAGAAGGGGTGGTCCGGCGCCTGGACTGGTGGCGGGCCGGGTCGGCCGCTCCGCGCAGGGGAAACGAGACCCCCCGCCGACTTGCCGGACGCAGGGAGCGACCCTGAGCCCAAGGGCGACGGCGAGGTCTGGCAGGGGGTCTGGCTCGCGGGCCCACCGCGCCTCTGGCGACCAACGGGCGGACGCTAGCGCGCCGAGACTGCGTCCGTCAAACGTACGTGCGCCTGCTGGCCCGCTTCTGGCGGGGGAGCGAACCAGTTCGTGGTTGCAGCGGCTCAACGGGGACAATCCGCCCCCGTTGAGCCGCTGCGGAGAACCCTGGCCAGGAACCTGACGGAAATGTCGCGACGGGAACGAAGAGCGACGGAATGCGTGAGCGCCGTCCGGCGGTTCGCTCTCAATCGCTCCAAAGTACGGCCAGGCAGCCAGCTCGCACCTTGCCTGCGTCAACGCAGCCATCGAGTCCTTGCCAGGTGACATCGCTTGGACCCGTCCTGCTCAGGCTACAGCGAGCACGCCACGGCGCCAACGGCCGGAGCGTATGCTCCGACGATCGCCAAGCCAACGCCCCCCGTGATTGCACCGACGGCGAGTGCAGTCAGTCCAAAGCCATTGCTGTCCCGTTGACCGAGTTGAGAAACGGGCCTGAATCCGTCTCTTGCTGTATCATTGGTTGTCGTCGGAAACCCCAATGACTACAAGGAGGATTCAGGCCCATGGCGTATCGTAGCACGGTGTTCGGACAGCTGCTCAGGATGGTGTCGAGACATGAGTTCGAGAGAGACGCACGGACACTTGACACGGGGAGAAAGCTCCGATCCATGAGCCGGTGGAGTCAGTTCGCGGCGATGGCGATGGTTCAGTTGTCGGGGCGGTGCAGTTTGCGGGACGTGGTGTCGAATCTGGATGCCCAGAGACGCAAGCTCTACCATCTCGGAATCGGACGAGTCGCTCGAAGCTCGCTTGCCCGCGTCAACCAGAACCGGTCTCCCAAGCTCTTCGAGTTGCAGTTCGAGCGCCTTCTGGGTCGCTGCCGCGGCATGGCGCCCGGCCACAGGTTTCGCTTCAGGAACCGGCTCGTGTCTCTGGACGCGACGCACATCGACCTGTGCCTCGGGCTGTTCTCGTGGGCCAAGTTCAGCAAGAGCAAGGGGGCGATCAAGGTCCACGTCGGTCTCGACCATGCCGGCCATCTGCCGTCGTTCGTGAGGGTGACGGACGGGAAGGGGAAGGGGAAGACGTCGGACATTGCGATCGCCCGGACTCTGCGGCTGCAGCCGGGGAGCATCGTCGCCGCAGACCGGTTGTACCAGAACTTCAGCTGGCTGAAATCCCTTGATGCACAAGGGGTTTTTCTGGTCACCCGGCTCAAGCGGAGGGTGAAGTACGCGGTCCGTGAGCGTCGTGCGTACGCTTCCGGTCGCGGCGTGACTTCGGACCAGACGATTGAACTGACGACCAGGAAGGGCCAGAAGGACTGTCCGATTCCCCTGCGGCGGGTCGGCTACCGGGACGCCGAGACCGGCAAACACTACGTGTTCCTCACCAACAACTTTCAGCTCGCGCCAAGGACCATCGCGGACATCTACAAGGCGCGTTGGGAGGTCGAGCTCTTCTTCAAGTGGATCAAGCAGAACCTGCGCATCAAGAGCTTTCTCGGCACGTCCCGCAACGCCGTGCTGACGCAGATCTGGATCGCCATGTGCGTTCACCTGATGCTTGCCTACCTGAAGTTCGCCAATCGTCTCAAGTGGAGCCTCAGCGAGATCCTGCGCCTGCTTCACCTCAATCTGTTTGAACGACGGACACTCAATGACCTGTTACAGCCCCAACGAGAACCGCCGGGACCAGAAAACGCTCAACTTCAACTCGCCATACCACGAAGTTAGTGGGACAGCAATGGTCCAAAGCCGATGGTGGCGCCGATGCAGAAGCCGCGATTGAAGCCGCCCACGGCGGCCTCGAGCAGGCCGTCCTCAACGAGGAGGACCTCCTGACCCGAGAAGGACGGGGAAGAACGCTGCAGGTCCAGCGCGGCGGGCGCCGCGGGTGCGATGCTCGAAGAGACGAGGGCGACAGTGAGTGCGATTGTCGGTAACTTCATTTTTTGTTTTCTCCTTTGTCTGATTGTTTGGTCTGGTCGGGTTGACGGTTGAAAGGAAGGTGTGCTCCGCGCGAAGCGGCGGGCGGCGAAAACGAGCGGCTCGCTACAGGAACAGCCCGCAGTAGATGCCCGCCACGGACAGACCAACGCCGACCGGCGCGAGGATGCCCGTTGCCGAGAGGACCAGACCGCCGCCGGCCGCCATGCCGCACCAGAAACTGGAACTTCCGCCGCTGCCGACGAATGTTGCGGCTTCCGCGTGGGTCAGCGCCGTCGGCCCCTGAACTGCCGGATTCGAGGGCGCGCTAACGGACGACTCACGAGAAGTCGCCCTTGAGTCTTCAGGTTGAGTGTCTGGCGGGGATTGTCCCGTTTTCTGTTGAACTTCGGATGGCGGCTCGTGTGTGTTGATGAATGTTAAGCGGCCTTGGTTTGGTGGTCAACGTGCCCTGCTCGTCGTTCGAGGGCGCGGATGAGTTTGGGCATGTCTCGGTAGCCTCTGACGCGGTGGAAGCGTGATTGAGCATCGATGAGAGCGGCAGCGACCCAGCGCTGGATCATGGAGCCGCCCCGCCAGCGCTTGACGTTGCGGGTGTAGCGCCCGACGGAGCTGTTGAGGCTCTCGATCGGATTGGTGCTGCGCATGGTCTTCTGGAGAGCTCCGGCGAGGCCGAGTTCGAGCACGGTGACGGTCTCCTCCATGCCTTCCCGGAGGGAGGCCGCTGCGCCGGGGTGCTCCCGCTCCAGATGACTGGCGATCTGCCGCAGACGCCTCAAGGCCGTCTTGGCGGATTTGCTGTCCCAGGCCTTGCGGAGCGCCCGGCGAATCGAGGCTCGCCTCTCTTCGGGCAGATGCTCTTCGACGTTCCGGGCCTTGTGGACCTGGCAGCGCTGCACCGTCGCGGCGTCGCCGAAGACCTCCTTGATTGCGCGGCGCAGGGCCTTGCTGCCGTCGATGACGAACAGCAACGGCTTCGCCGTCGAGAGGCCCCGCTCCACCAGGTCGGCGAGAAGAGCGCGGACCACCGCCGTGTTCTCCGTCGAACCCTCGCGAAGGCCAAGAACCCGCTTGTGACCGGACGACGAAACGCCCAAGGCGATCAGAATGCAGTGGCCACCGATGTACTTCGCGTCCACGCACACCACGCGGATGTCCTCGTCTTCCAGCGACGACGACAGGAACTTCTCCATCTGCCGCGCCGACAGCGCCTTGAAGCGCCGAGACACCGAACTCCGCGATGCCGAACGACGGTCCGAACCCGCGGCCGCCGTGTCCAGCGACCGCAGGTAGTTCCGCGTCGACACGCCCGACGCAATCGCTTCCATCGTGTGACGGTCCATCGCGTCGCGAGACGCCGCCCACTCGAACGACTCGAGACGCACCTCGCCCTCCGGACCCCGTACCCGCAGACGCTGAATCTCGATCCGGGCCCCGCCCAGCGTCACTTGGCTCGGAGCACTGCCCGCACGCCACACCGAACGAGCATCCTGGTGACGACCCTTCGCGCCGCACCGCGACTCCCGCTCCTCCTCCATCAACCGGGCCAACGTAGACCGGCCTGTCTCGACGCACAGCTCCTGAAAGCTCGACAGACCGTTGACCAACGAGGGCAATGACTCCAACAGACCAAGCCCCGATCCCGACGACGGACTGCTCGGAGTGCTCCTTCTCTCTTGCCGATTCCCTTCCCGACTGCGATGATTGGCCATGGGTGGCGTCTCCTTTCTTTCGCTGAGACCGGCCCGCTCATCGGGCCGGAGAGCCGCCACCCTACTCCCAAAGTTCAACAACCGACGGGACATCCCCGTCTGGCGTGGTTGCCTCCGAGCCTGCCGGAAGCAGAAGACAGACGATGATTGCGGCCAGTCCGTTCATGAGTGGACTCCTTGTGTCGAGCTGCGTTGAGAAGAGATGTGGATGGCATCGCCGGGAGCGGTTCGCGGCGCTTGCGCAGGCAGGAACCCGGCGGGGGCGATGAGTAGAGGCTGCCTCTTCATGGTCTCTAGTAGGGACAAGGGCCGCAGGGGTCCGGCGACGGGAACGGGTTGAAGATCGTTGGGCCGTCGGGGACGGGCCAGGGAACCGGGAACGGGCAGCCGGGCCTCGGCGTGCAGCCGCAGGGCCAGTAGACGGCCAGTTCGGTTGGTTCCTCGACGCCCGCGTGCGGGGCGAGCGCGTAGCCGTTGTCCGGCGCCGCGACCGGTTCGAGATCCCAGGCGGCCGCCAGCATGGCGTCGTCCGGGGCTGGCGCCTCGCCGGAAGCAGGCGTCGCCATGGCGACTCCGGCAAGGAACAGGAAGAGGAGGGAAAGGAATGCGATGCGATACTTCATCGAGGGATATCTCCTTCAAGGGTTGGTGGTTTCGGGTGAGGCGGACGGCTTTCGTACCGTCCGCGGAGGCCCTGGCTGGCCGCTGGCGAAGGCGAGAACGACGCCGTCCCAGGAACGCTCGAAGGTCCTGGAGGTCATGCGCAGTCGGCCGAGCGAGGGGTCGTCGATGACGATTTCGGGGCCGGCGCTCCGGATGACGACGAAGTGGTCGCCGTGAACGTGGGCGATTGCGGGGAGCGGGATGTCGGGGAGCCGTTCAACCGGGAGCCGAAGTCCCTGGCTCGTCACGCCTCGCTCCTCCGCGGCTTTCTTGAGCGCCAGCAGGCTGGTTCCGTCCGGACCGGCGCCGGTGGCGACTTCCAGTTCGGCGAGAGTCGTGCCCTCGACGTTCCAGTGGTCGAGGATCATCTTCAGGGCGGCCGGTCCGCAGTCGGAGCGCGTTTGCTGGCGAACGAACTCGTCCGGGGTGGGCGCCGACGGGTCGAGTGCGGCGGCCCAGGCAAGCCGGTCCATCGTCGGCCCCAGTGCTCGCGCCGCGACCGTCACGAGGCCGGCCGCCAGCAGCAGACCCGCGGCTGCGGCGTGCGGTGGACGTACCCGGAACCGCTCAGAGCGCATCGGCGCCGGATTTCAGAAAGGAGCGCCAGGCGGTCTCCGGACGTTCTCCGGCGGCCACGCCGAGAATCCGGGACTGGCCGTCGACCAGGAACACGAGCGGCACGTGGACGACGCCGAAGCGCCTGGAGACGGAAGCGTCCGGGTCGGCGATGGCGAAGAGATCGCCGCTCTTCGCTTCGGGACCGTGGGCGCCGGCGACGACCGCGATCAGGTCGAAGGCCGGGCCTTCGGACCGGGCGAGGCGCCGCAGGGCGGCAATGGTGCGGTCGCAGTTCCCGCAGCCGGCCTTGGCGAAGGTCACGACCCGCAGGCGGCCGGGAGCGGTGGGCAGGGCTTCGCCGTCCGCGAGGCCCGGCAGCGCGGGGAACGGCGCGCCGACTTCGGGGCGCTGGGCCTGTCGGGCGCGGATCCGGGATTCGACCCAGATCAGACCCGCGAGGGGCGCGAGCACGGCCACGGCGACGGTGGCGATGGCCAGACGGCGACGGTTCGTCACCGCCGCCCTCCCGCGAAGCCGGTCGCCCGGAGACGGATAGCGGGGTCTCTTCGGCCGTGCAGCATGGAGACCCATGGCGCCGACCGTGCGCCGAGCATGCGGAACGCGCGCAGGAGGTTTGCCTCGAGGGCGCTGACCGGAGGCTGGGAGAGTCCGGGATTCCACCCGCGCGGCAGATTCCACCCGCGCGGACCGGTTGGCGGTTGGCGAAGATGCGGAGGAAGGTTCGAGGACGTCATCATCCAGCTCCCGTGGTTCCGTTCGTCACGGCCGGACGGCCGTTGCCGGGTTGTCGTCGATGTCGATGGCCCTTGTTCAGTGGCCGCGTGTATCGACCAAGACGCAAACGGGCCTTCGGAACCCGTTTCGGTTCCCCGAAGGCCCGTCGATGCAGCCGGCGGGACCGGCCCGCGCCAGCTAGCTCAGCAGGAGCCGGAGGTCGTCGGCGGTGAGATCCCGCAGGGACGATCCGCCGCCTTCGAGGATCGCGTCGGCGATCTGCCGTTTCGAGCGCTGGAGTTCCAGCATCTTCTCCTCCACGGTGTCGCGGGCGATCAGGCGGTAGGCGAAAACGGGCTGAGTCTGGCCGATGCGGTGAGTGCGGTCGATGGCCTGCGCTTCGACGGCCGGGTTCCACCACGGATCGAGCAGGAAGACGTAGCCGGCGGCGGTCAGGTTCAAGCCGACGCCGCCCGCCTTCAGGCTGATCAGGAAGATGTTCGTGTCCCGGTCGTTCTGGAAGCGGTCGACGACCTCGCCGCGGTTCCGGGTCTGACCGTCAAGGTAGGCGTACGGGACGCCCTGCTCCTCGAGGTGACTCCGTACGTAGGCCAGCAGCGACGTGAACTGGGAGAACACGAGGCACTTGTGCCCTTCGTCCAGCACCTCGGACACCTGTTCGAACAGCGATTCGAGCTTGGCGCTGCCGGCGTCGTTCCAGGATTCGTCGATGAGCCCGGGGTGGCATGCGACCTGTCGCAGGCGGAGCAGTGCCTCGAGTACCTGCATCGCCGATCCTCCAACCCCCTGGTCTTCGACCTGTTTCAGCAGGTTGTCGCGGTAACCGGCGCGGAGCTGATCGTAGATCTCCTGCTGCTTCGGGTTCAGGGTGCACTGGAGGATCTGCTCCGTCTTCTCCGGCAGATCCGGGAGCACCTCTCGCTTGCTGCGGCGGAGGATGAATGGCCGCAGTCCCTTGGCAACCAGGGCGAGTTCCCGTTCGCTCGGCGCCCGGCCGCCGGCGAGCACCTCCAGGGCGGGCAGCCGACCGAGCAGACCCGGGTTGAGGAACTCGAAGATCGAGCCGAGTTCGCCCAGGTGGTTCTCGATCGGGGTGCCGGTCAGCGCCAGGCGGTGCTGGCCGTTCAGCAGGCGGCAGGCCTTGGCCGTCTGGGAGGCCGCGTTCTTGATCGCCTGGGCCTCGTCGAGGATGACGGTGTCGAAGTCGACGGTGGCGAGGTAGCCGATGTCGCGGCGGACGGTGCCGTAGGTCGTGACGACCAGGTCGGCGGAGGCGATCTCGCTGTGCAGGGCTTCGCGGTCGCGACCGGCGTACTCCAGCACATCGAGATCCGGCGTGAAGCGGGAAGCCTCGTCGATCCAGTTGTACACCAGGCTGCGCGGCGCGACGACCAGACAGGGCAGCCTGGTTGTCCGCGAGGCGGTGCGGTGCATGCGGAGCAGGGCCAAGGCCTGGATCGTCTTGCCCAACCCCATGTCGTCCGCGAGCACGCCGCCGAGGCCGAACTCGCGCAGGAAGCACAGCCAGCCCAGGCCGAGGCGCTGGTAGTTGCGGAGCGCGCCGACGAAGCTCCGCGGCTCCTTCTTCGGCTTGATGGACGAGAACGTACTCAGCTTCTCGCGCAGTTCCGCGAAGGTCTTGCTGACGTTCGCCGGCGGCGTCACCGCGAGCAGCGCGTCGACCAGCAGGGCCTGCGAGGGCAGAAACCGCAGTCCGTCGTCGCTCGAGGCCTGCGCCAGTTGGCTGAGCGAGCCGTAGTTCTCGACCCAGGCCGCCGGCAGCAGCCCCGTCGAGCCATCGTCCAGCTCGACCGATCGCCGGCCCTCCGAGATCGCCGACAGGACCTCCGAGAGTTCGATCCGGTCCCCGCCGAAGTCGATCTCGCCGCTGAGCTCGAACCAGTCGACGCCGCTCTCGATGCGTAGCGCCGGCGGGCCTGGCGGCCGGATCGAGGCGCCGTGGGCTTCGACCTCCCAACCCTCCGCGAGCAGCGGCTCCGCGACCGCGGGCAGATCGCGCGGTTCGAGTTCCAGGCCGTGGCCGGCCTTGGATGCGATCGGCTTCAGGCCAAGCTCGAGAAGACGGACGAGGGCGTCCTGTTCGACCTTCTGATCGCGCCGGACGAAGCGGTGTTCGTCCCAATCGACCACCGCCGACCTCGGGTCGCCGGCGTCGACGGTCAGGCCGCCGTAGCCGAAGGAGAGCCGGGCCTCGAGCTGGGGGTTCATCCACTCCGGCGCGTCTTCCGGTTCGAGCGCCAGTCGCGGCTGGGGAACTGGAGTCTCTTCGGAGAGGTAGACCTCTTCCGGAAGCTCCAGGGGAGGCAGCGTGGGCAGTTCGAGGAGGCTGGAAACGGCCGCTTCCAGGTCATCGTCGGGAATGACCAGATCGCCGCTGGCGCCAAGCAGCGAGTGCCAGGGTCGGTCGCGCCGCGGTTCGAGATGCAGGCGGCCGATCGCGTTGTCGAGCAGCAGCAGCGTGTTGCCGGCCGGCATCTCGTCGTCGCGGGACGTGACGCCGTTGCCGCCCGGAAAGGGCAGCACCAGGGCCGCGCGCCTGAGAGGCGCCGTCTCGTCGCCGCGCTTGAGCAGTCCGCGAAGCCGGAGACGGCTGGCGGCCGCCACCTCCAGTTGCAGGGCGAGGCGCCAGGGCGCTCCGTCGTCGAAACTCACCGGGTGCAGGTTGGCGAGCGACCGGCCGTCCCACCAGAAGAGCTGGTCGCCCTCGCTGAGGCGCGGCAGCAGGCGATCGACCCAGTTCAGGGGCACGAAGACGCGCTGGATCCGGGGGCGACTCGGGGAGTGGCCAGACCCGGTCTTCCGCTTGCGCCCCTGACGCTGCGGCGCTTCGGGCGGCAGCGCCGTGACCATCGCGGGCGCCGCGGTCGAGGACGCGCCGTTCGTCGAGGAGGCGTCTGCGTCGAGCGAGTGCAGGCCGAGCAGTTCCTCGACTTTCTCATGGTCGATGTCGAGCCGCTTCAGCTTGCCGAGTTCGCCTTGCGGAGTCCGCTTGCGGCCGAAGATGTCGATCATCAGGCCTCCCGCGTTGCGGCTCGTCGCGGCGTTGATCAGGAGCCGGATCTCGGGCTCTCCGTGCCTTGCCGACGACCCTTCTTCCGGAAGGCCCTGCTGCTCGATGTCCTCCCGAACGGCGTCGACGACCGACCGCCAGCTCGTCGTTGTCGGTGTTCGGCGCCGTCGCCGGCCGCGGCTTCGGCGCGTGCGCCGGGACGGGCTGGAGGGCTCGTTGCCGGCGGCGTCCGCGGGGTTCGTCGCGTTCAGCGCCGATCCCGGTATGGAGACTTGCGGCGGCCGTGTCTTCCGCAGCGAAATGCGGCCTGATCCGGCCGGCTGGCTGGTCGGCTCGTTCGCGGCAAGTTGCAGCAGCGAGGCCCAGATATGCTCGCAGGCCGCGCCGCCGGCGAACTGCGGACAGCCGCACACGGCGTGAAGGATGCGTTCGTCGGGCACTCTCGACCAGTCCATCTCGACGGTCGCGGCGCCGTTCGTCGACGGGTCGATCGCGGCGCCGCCCTCGTCGGGAATCGGCGGCTCGACGACGGCTCGTGCGCTCGTGCCCTCGACTTCCAGCTTCACTGCGCCCGCCGAGAAGACCGACTTGCCCTGTTCGCGGTCCTCGGGGCGGAAATGCGATGCACTGCGCTGATGGAGCGCGACCTTGCGCGTCTTTCCCGCGCCCCCGCGTTGGCGGGGACTTCGCCGACGGCGGGTCGCCCGCCGTTTGGGGACGGCGGGCGTCTCGGTGGGGTGTTCGCCTTGCGCTTCTGGCATTCCGGTGGGGTAATCGACCCGTTGAGTCACTGGCGCTGCCGGCTGGCGGTTCGCCTCCTCCCGGAGGACGGAGCGACGTGGTGGACGTCCAGGGAAGCCGAGGCGCGGCCGCTCTGAAGAATCTGGCGGCGACAGCCGGGGTCGGCGGTCCCTTCCTCACGGCGCCGTGAAAGCTGACGGAGTCTACTCCAGGAATGGGAAAGAGGCCAAGTGCGAGGCAAGGGTGCGCCGCCGTCGGGCCAAGCTGCCGCGCTGGGAGCGCACTCCGGAGAGCCTGCCAGGGCGTCGGCGCACCCGGGGCGCGGCGGTTCGTTCCATGCAACCGGCGGCGGGCCGGAAAGGTACAGGTACGCCGACATCCCCGTCGGCATCCGGCGCGAAGCGCCGGGCTCCGGACCGCGCTGCGGTAACGTCCGCCCTCATGCCTGACGAACAGCGCCTCAGCCTCCTCGAACTGGCCGAGCAAGCCTGGCGCGGCGAGCTCGACCTTCGGTTCGAACACCACCCGGTTCACCGCTACTACCCTGGCGCCTGTCGGCTGACGGACGGTCTGCTCGGCTTCAAGGGCATCGCGGGCTTCTACGTCGTCGACAGCGGCGACGGCCTGGTGATGCTCGACGCCGGCCACCTGCTCGACGTGCAACGCTGCTTCGAGGAGACGAGAAGAGAGTGGCCGGACACGCCGGTGGTCGCCGCGGTCTATTCGCACCACCACGTGGACCATGTGTTCTCGGTCGCGGCCTTCGATGCCGAGGCGGAAGAGCGAGGCTGGCCGCGGCCTGTCGTGTACGCGCACGAACTGGTGCCGACCCACTTCGATCGCTATCGGGCGACCCTGGGCTGGAACACGGCGATCAACCGACGTCAGTTCGCGATCGATGCGCCGCATTACCGCTGGCCCGACAGCTACCGCTATCCGGACGTTCTCCATCGCCGCGGCCTGACCTTCCGGCGCGGCGAACTGACCTTCGAACTGACCCACGGCCGGGGCGAGACGGACGACGTCACCTGGACCTGGATTCCGGAGCGCCGCATCCTGCACACGGGAGACCTGTTCATCTGGGCCGTTCCGAACGCGGGCAACCCCCAGAAGGTACAGCGTTACGTCGGCGACTGGGCGGACAGCCTCGAGCGGATGCTGCCGCTCGGCGCCGAGATTCTTCTCCCGGGGCACGGTTTGCCGATCCTCGGCGCGGACCGCGTGCGCCGGGCGCTGGACGGCACGGCGCGCTACATGCGTTCGATCGAGGAACAGAGCGTGGCGGCGATGAACCGGGGGCTGAGCCTCGACCAGGTGGTCCAGGCGGTCACTCCGCCGGCCGACCTGGCGGGCGAACCCTGGCTGCAGCCGGTCTACGACGATCCGAGCTTCCTGGTGCGGATGGTCTGGCGTCGCTACGGCGGCTGGTGGGACGGCGAGTTCGACAACGTCGTGCCGGCGACGAAGAGAGAGCAGGCCGAAGCCTGGGTCGACCTGGCGGGCGGCGTCGACCGGGTGATCGAGCGGGCTCTGGCCGCTTCGGCGAACGGGGATCACGCCGTGGCCTGCCACCTGATCGAAGCCGTTCGGCACGCGGCGCCCGGGAACGCCGAAGTCCACGAGGCCCGGGCCGCCGTCTACCGGGCCAACGCCGATACGCAGGCGTCGTCCATGGCGCGCAACATCCTGAACCACGCCGCGCTGGCCAGCGACCAGGGTCGGCGCGATCTCGCATCGGATGAGTGAAGCGGACGCCGCCCACCTCGGTCCGCCCGGCATCGTCCGCGCGGTGGCTGCGGTTGGCGCGCTCTGGGCCGTGGGCGGGATCGTCGGGCTGCTGGCGTGGGCGGTCTGGCGCCTCGCCCGGATCTCGATCGCGGCCTTCGACCACCCGTTCGCCTGGTATCACTGGGCGTCGCTGCTCGCGATCGTCCCCTTCATGGCCTGGTCGGAAGGGCTGCGGGGCTTTCAACTGCGGTTCTCGCCGCGCGTGGCGGAGCGCGCGATGACGGTGCGCAGCCAGCCGACGCTGCCGCGGGTGGTCCTGGCCCCGCTCTACGCCGCCGGCTACTTCGGAGGAACGCGGCGCGAGCGTCTCGGCGTCTACTTCGGAACCGTCGGCATCCTGGCGCTGATCGTGCTCGTCCACCGCCTGGCCCAGCCCTGGCGGGGCATTCTGGACGCCGGCGTGGTCGTCGGGCTGTCCTGGGGCACGATCGCGACGCTGGCCCTGAGCGTGCGCGCCTGGCGCGGCCGAGCGAGCATCAGGGCTCGACCACCGTCTTCAGGATGAACCGCGCCATCGTCTGACGCAGGTGCAGCGAGAGGTCGGGATCCGTCACGCCGTGGCGTGACTTCGGGTAGAGCATCATCTCGAATGGCCTGCCGGCCTTCTGGAGCCTCCAGGCCATCTGCAGGGTGTTCTGCATGTGCACGTTGTCGTCCATCGTGCCGTGGATGATCAGCAGGTCGCCGTGGAGATCTTCGGCCGATTCGAGTACGGAGGTCCGCCTGTAGCCGTCGGGGTTGTCGTCGGGAGTCGACATGTACCGCTCCGTGTAGATCGAGTCGTAGGCGCGCCAGTCGACGACGCTGCCGCCGGCGATGCCGGCGCGGAAACGGTCGGAGCGGGTGAGCGCGAAGAGCGTCATGTAGCCGCCGAAGCTCCAGCCGTCGAGGCCGATCCGCTCCGCGTCGACCCACGGTTTCGCGCCGAGCCAGTCGACGGCCTCGACCAGGTCGATCAACTCCTGTTCGCCGAAGTTCCGGTAGACCGGCCAGGTCGACTCGACCCCCTTGCCCGAGGCGATCCGGTTGTCGACGACGAGCACGACGATCCCCTGCTGGGCGAGGTACTGGAACCACATGCCTCGCGACCCCTGCCAGGCGTTGCGGACCTGCTGGGCGTGGGGACCGCCGTACACGTGGACCCAGGCGGGGTGGACGCGGTCGGGATCGAAGCCGTGCGGCCGGATCAGCATCGCTTCGAGGTCGACGCCGTCGCTGGTCCTGATCCGGAGGAGCTCCGGCCGCGAGATGTCGAAGCGGTCCCAGTCCGGCACGTCGCCGCCGCCGAGCTTGCGGACCGTCTCGCCGTCGACGCTTCGCAGCGTCATGGTCGTCGGCGTGTGGAGGTCGCTCGACGTCGCGATCCAGTGCCGGACGGGGCCCGCGTCCGGGAAGACGCCGCGGTGACTGCCGGCCGCCTCCGTGAGACGGGTCGGCGCCGCCCCCTCGAGCGCCACCCGGAGCACGTCCGCGCCGAGGACGGAACGGTACGTGCCCGAGACCCAGGCCGCTCCCGCGTCTTCGTCGACCGCGAGCAGCGCGCGGACTTCCCAGCGACCGTCGGTGAGCGGCCGGACCAACTGGCCGGCCCGGTCGTACCGGTACAGGTGCTGGAAGCCGGTCCGTTCGCTGAGCCAGAGGAAGCCTCCGTCCGCGAGAAACCGCGGTGGCCCGAGCGCGTTGACCCAAGCGCGGGTCTCCTCCCGCAGCACCCGCTCCGACTTGCCGGTATCGGGGTCGGACCGGTGCAGGTCGAGAAAGGTCTGCCGGCGATCCTGGACCTGATGCCAGACGTCGCCGTCGGGCGAGAACGCGACGTTGACGATCAGGACTTCGTCATGCCCGTACAGGCCCGGATCGATCCAGACGATGCCCCCGCCGCTGGCCTTCGCGACGCCGAGCCGGACGCGCGGGTTCGGATCGCCGGCCTTGGGGTAGGGGTAGACCTCGAGCGACGGCCGGAACGGGACGTGGTCGACCACCGTGAAGCGGGGAACCTCCCGCTCGTCGCTCTGCAGGAAGGCGACGTGACGGCTGTCGGGGCTCCACCAGTGGGCCTGGTAGGCGCCGCGGCCGAAGATCTCTTCCTGGTAGACCCAGTCGAGCTTGCCGTTCAGCGTGTTCTCGCCGCCGTCCGCGGTCAGCCGGAGTTCGTCGCCGGAGAGGTCGACGACGTGGAGGTCCGCGTCGCGCACGAAGGCGACCCGGAGGCCGTTGGGCGCGAAGCGGGCCAGTTCCTCCGTATCCGGACCCCAGGTCAGCCGGGTGAGCGTTGCGTCCTCGAAACTCCAGACGAAGAGGTCCGAGGCGAGATCGAGCAGCAGTCGGTCCGCGTCGGGCGAGATTCGCAGCGAACGGGGACGCGCCTTCGACGCCGCGTCCTCGGCGCTCAGGTCCAGTTGCTCCACGAGCGCGGCGGCCAGCGGCGCCGGGTCGTAGAACGGCCGGGTCTCGCCGGTGGCGGCGTCGACAACCGTCCAGAACCAGCCCTCGTCGCCGTCCTCGCGGACCAGATACTCCTCGCCGCCTGGCAGCCAGCGGATCCTGGGCAGATCGGGCGAGAAGTCGAGCGCGTCCGGCCCGTAGATGTGGTGGAGTTCCAGGCGCTCTTTCTGCGCCGCGGCCGGTTGGAGGGCGGCAGCGGCCAGGAGAGCGAGGAGAATGAACGGTCCCAGGGGAAAAGACGGGAGTAGCCTGAACATCGCCAGACAGTAACGGAGTACGGTCCCCCGGTCCCAGTGGAGCGGTCGGTTCCCTGCGCGACAGCGCAGCCCGACGGCTGGAACTCGAACGCCGGCAGCACGTCGGCGTTCCGGCCGTTCACCGTGACGGTGAACCGGTTCATGCCGTGGCGGAAGTGCTCGGCGGCCTCCTTGAAGTCGACAACGTCGGGCATCGGGATCTACGCGGGAGGACGGCGCCGGGTTTCGGCGTCTGGCATCGCCCCGGGATCGCGGCCGTCGCGCAGCGGGCCCCGCGTTACGCTGGGCGGCGTAGTATTCGGCGCCGGAGGAATGTCATGCCGAGGATCTCCGAGGATGCGATGGACGTTCTGTTTCGGGACGCCCGGAGCCAGAACGGTTGGTTGCCGCGCGAGGTGTCGGGGGAAACCCTGCGCGAACTCCACGACCTGATGAAGTGGGGGCCGACAAGCGCGAATTGCTGGCCGCAGCGGGTTGTCTTCACGGTGACCGACGAAGCGAAGGAGCGGCTGGCCTCGATCGCCATGCCCGGCAACCGGGACAAGATCCGGCAGGCGCCGGCGACCGCGATCCTGGGCTTCGACCTGGCGTTCTTCGAGAAGATGGACGTGCTCTTCGCCCATGACCCGGGCATGGCCGGGATGTTCCGCGACGACGCGGAACTGGCGGAGGCGACGGCGTTCCGCAACGCGACCCTGCAGGGGGCCTACTTCATGCTGGCGGCTCGCTCTCTCGGCCTCGACTGCGGCCCGATGTCCGGCTTCGACAACGCGCGGTGCGACGAGATCTTCTTTCCCGGCACGACCGTGCGGTCGAACTTCCTCTGCTCGATCGGCTACGGCGATCCCGAGTCCCTGTTCGGGCGCCTGCCGCGGCCGGAGTTCGAGGAGGTCTGCCGCGTCGAGTAGGCGATCAGCGGCGCCAGAACGCCGGCAGGAAGATCGCCGCGACGGCGACGATCTCGAGCCGGCCCAGCCACATCAGGAAGATCAGCAGCAGCTTCTCCCAGCCGGCGAAGAAGGAGAAGTCGAGCGACGGTCCGGCCGCGCCCATTGCCGGGCCGACGTTCGACAGGCAGGCCAGGGAAGACGACAGGGAAGTCACCATGTCGTTGCCCGCCAGCGCGAGGATGGCGGCGACGCCCAGCCACAGGAAGGCGAAGAGCGTCATGAAGCCGCCGAGGCTGCGCGCCACCTGGTCGCTGATCGTCCGCTCGCCGACCCAGAGCGCCAGCACGCGGCGCGGGTTGAACATGAGATGAACTTCGCGCAGGGCCATCTTGAGGGTCATGACGAGCCGGCCGACCTTGATGCCGCCCGCGGTCGAGCCGGCGCAGCCGCCCACGAACATGGCGAGCAGCAGCAGGGTGCGCGACGTGTCGCTCCAGGAGTCGTAGTCCTCGGTCGTGAAGCCGGTGGTCGTCATCAGGGACACGGAGTTGAACGCGGCCTCCCGGAGCGCCTCCAGCAGCGGCAGGTCCGTGCTGCGCCAGCGGTCCAGAGTGACCATTGCCGCCAGCACCGCGGCGATCGAGGCGTAGGCGCGAAACTCGACGTCCTTGCAGAGCTTGCAGACGTCTCTGGGCCGCCGGACCGCGAAGATCAGGGAGAAGTTGACGCCCGCGATCAGCATGAAGACGATGATCGTCCACTCGATGAAGGCGGATTCGAAGTGGGCCACGCTGTCGTTGTAGGGCGCGAAGCCGCCGATCGAGACCGTGGTGAAGGCGTAGCAGACAGCGTCGTACAGGTTGTGCGTCAGGTTCTCGTACGGGTTGTCCTCCGGGTTGTAGCCGCCGGCCAGCAGCAGCAGGACGAGGGCGACGGTCAGGCCGACGTAGATGCGCCACAGCGCGGTCGCGGTCTTCCTCACCTGGGGCTGGAACATCTCCTGGGTCGGCCCCGGCACTTCCAGTCGGTAGAGCAGGCGGGCGCCGGGCCCCAGGCTGGGGAACAGGGCGACGAACAGGAGCAGGATCCCCATGCCGCCCAGCCACTGGGTGAGGCTGCGCCAGAGCAGGATGCCGGGGCTCAGCGATTCGATGTCGGTCAGGATCGAGGCGCCCGTCGTCGTGAACCCGGAGGCGGACTCGAACAGGGCGGAGACCGGGTCCTTGATCTCGCCGCTCAACAGGTACGGGAGAGCGCCGAAGAACGAGGCCAGGACGTAGGCCCCGACGACCACGAGCGTCGCCTCGCGCCGGTAGATCTTCTCGTGCGGTCTGCCTCGCCAGTGGGCGGCCGCGCCGGCCGCCGCGCAGACGAGCAGCGAAGCCCCGAAGGCTGTCGCGGGACGTCCCTCGCCGTGCCAGAGAGCGAACAGGAGGGGAATCAGCTGTGCCGCGGCAAGCAGCAGGAGGAGCCGCCCGACCAGACCGGAGACGGCGCGCAGGTTCATCCGCTGCCAGGGGCCGGCTGCCCGGCGCTATGGCGCCGCGGCGCCGGCCGCGGCCAGGACGGCGGCGCCTTGGCGGCGGCTCTCGGGGCGGGAGATCATCCGTCAGCGACCGCCGTCGGACTTCGCCTCGCTGCTCTCTGGAGGGGCGGCGCCTTCTTCGCCGTCGGTCGCTTCTTCGCCGTCGGTCGTGTCTTCCGAGACCGTCGCGTCCTCGGCGACGGCGGCGTCCTCGGCGACGGCCTCGGCCTCGATCTGTTTCCTGATGTCGTCGATCGCTTCCGGAAGACGTTGGTTGCCGAGCGCCCTGCTGAGCGATTCCCGCCAGGTCAGCCGCTCGCCCGGCGTTCCGTCGGGGTTCGGTCTGGGATCGAGCCATTCGAGGGAGTAGAAGAACCCGTCCATGGCGGAGACGGTGTGCTCGTACCATTTGTTCTTTTCCTCGCCCTCGCCGCGGCCGAAGTTGAAGAAACCGTGGCCCTGGTCGCTGTAGCTGACGAAGTCGCAACGCGCGCCGTTCTCGCGCAGGCCGAGGCAGAACCGGTTCGCCGTCTCGTGGGGAACCGTCTCGTCCGCCGTGCCGTGGAACAGGATCGTGGGCGGCAGGCCTTCTCGCAGATGGTGGTAGGGGGACATCGACTCTGGCGGCGCTCCGAAGCGCCTGGCGAGCCCCTCGAACCGCTCGCGCTGTTCCTCGGTCGGCGGCGGATCGCCGTCCACCGGCGCCAGGATGGTTGCCGGGTTGAACAGGACCAGCGCGTCGGGCGCGGGGCTCGGTCCTTCGGGATCGGGGTCATGACCCGGCAACGTCGCGGTGGCGGCCGCCAGGTGACCCCCGGCCGAGCCTCCGCCGGCGGCGATGCGGTTGGGGTCGATGCCTAGCCGGTCCGCGTTCGAGCGCAGCCAGCGGACCGCGCTCTTGGCGTCCTTGACGCATTCGTCCGCGGTTACGCCGTGCCGGCTGGACACGCGGTAGTCGGCGACCGCGGCGACCATGCCCCGTTCCGCGAGGTACCGGCAGTGCGGCAGGAACTGCCGGGGGGAACCCGAGCGCCAGCCGCCGCCGAAGAAGAAGACGATCGCGGGCCGCTGGTCGTCCGCCGTGTGCCCCTCCGGGTTGCACAAGTACATCTTGAGCTCGACGTCCCCGACCGTGCGGTAGACCTCCGAGGCGGTTCCCTCCAGTTCCGGAGGCCAGGGCTGTCGTGCCCTCGACGAATCCGGCGCGACGGCAAGCAGCAGGGCCATGGCGGCGAGCGCGGGGGCGACGCCAGGCGGGAAGCGGTCCGGACGGTCGGTTCTTGGACGAGTCATGTGGGCGCCTTTCGGTGCGGGAGCTGTCAAAGTCTGAAGAACGGTCGGCGTGGAGTCTACCGGCGCTGACGAGCCGTTTCGCGGATGCGGCCTTTCCGTGGTCATTCCGCGGTCTCGCCGTCCAGCCCGCCGCGGATCCAGACCAGGCGATACACGTCCAGGGGCTGCAGTTCGGCTTCCAGGACCTGGCGGATGCGGCTCGAGGAAGCTGGACGCGCAACCAGGACGCCGCGTTCGAGGAAGGCGGAGACGCGTTCCCGATCCTTGCAGGCGTCGTCCCGATCGTCGCAGCCGAAGTCGTCGCCGTCCGTCTCGAGCAGGAACGGAAGCGGATCCGGAGACACGAACCGGCTGCCGAGGGTGCGGTACGCCTGCCAGAGATCGAGCGGGGGGATGGTCCAGCCGTCCCCGGACTCGCTGAAGCCGACCGCCTCGACGACGGGACCGTCGGGCGCGGCGGTGAGGACGGCCGGGAACGGATCGAAGACGCGGCGCGAGAGTTCCCGCAGCGTGAAGGCGTCGTCTTCGGGGACCTCCAGGATCTCCAGCAGCGCTTCGCCGGCGTCCACGATGCGCTCGATCAGCGCGATCTCGAGGTCGCGGAGAACAGGCTGCCTCGACGATCGCACGGCGCGCGGCGGCTGCGTCGTGGACGGCGCCAGGTCCCGCGGCGGCGCAACGAGCCTCGATTCGGGCAGGTCCTGGCCGCGGGCGGCGCCGAACAGGGCGCGCAGGCACTCGAAGCGGCGGTCGGGGTTCTCGTTCAGGTGGCGCCACAGCGCCGCCACCCGTCGCTGGTACCGGGAGACGTCGGCGGCGAAACGGCGCAGACCGCGCTCGACCGCGGCGGCTTCGCCGGCGGTGGCTTGCGTTCCCCCGTCGAACACGAACTCCAGGGAGACGGTCTGCGTCGGCGGCCGCTGTTGGCCGGGCATGCGCCGTTCGTTGTCCTGGACGACCAGAGACGGACGGACCGGCGCGCTGGCGAAGAACTCCTGGAGCTCGGCGTCCGGATCGCCGACCAGCGCCCAGCGGCGGTAGCTCGTCAGCTCACGGTCCGCCCGCTTCCACTCGGCGCCGTCGGCCAGTGGTTCGTGGAGACGGTCGAACCGCAGATGCCAGACGTCGTAGCCGTTCATCAGGGCCTCGGTCCGGTCGTTCAACCGGCGCTGGATCCGTGCGGCGCCGTCCGGAACGATGTGCCGATGGATCACGACCTCGGCCTCCAGCTCCACGTACCCGCTGGCGTCGGGCGGCTCGGTCGCGGCGTAGTCGGCGGAACGCGGATCGTCCGCCGACGGCGGGAAGAAGTCGAGGCGCAGCGTTTCGGCAACGGGATCGTCGGTACAGCCCGCGACGATGGCCGCCGTCAGGGCGAGAGCGGCGGCGAGCCCGCCGCGGCGCCGGGAACGGCCGTGGTCAAGCGCCGTCATCGAATCCTCGCGCTTCAGGGATGGAGCTTCCATCCTGGTCGGCAATCGCCGATGGGCGTTGGCTGCTCTTCGATGGTCGGCCGCGGTTTCCGGGGCCGGCTGATCTCGTGCACACGGTCCTGCAACGCGCGTAGGATCGGGGATCTTCCAATCGTGCCCCCGCCGTTCGATGAACCTGTACGCCCTGCTCCACGAGCGTTTCGAGGCGGCGCTCGACTGTCCGAGTCTGGCGCCGCGCGACGCCGCGGACGCGCGGGAAGCGCCTGCGTGGACGTATCGCGATCTGGATGCCGCTTCCGCGCGCCTGGCGGGCGCGCTCCGTCGGCGCGGCGTCGAGCCTGGCGATCGCGTGCTGGCGCAGGTTCCGAAGTCGCCCGAAGCGGTGGCTCTCTACCTGGGCGTACTGCGCCGAGGCGGGGTCTACGTGCCGCTTAATCCGGCGTACACGGAACGGGAGCTCGCGTTCTTCGTCAGCGACGCCGCTCCGCGGGTCGTCGTCCGCGGCGGGGCGGGAGTCGCCGAGCCGGTCGCCGAAGCGGGGCCGCGTTCCGTCGGCATCGACGCGCTGTGGCGAGAGGCCCGTTCCTCCGATCCCGACTCGGCGCCCGACTCGGCGATCGAACCCCGCGACGACGACGACCTGGCGGCCGTCTGCTACACGTCGGGCACGACCGGGCGTCCCAGGGGCGCGATGATCACGCATGGGAACCTGACGTCGAACGCGCTGGCGCTGCACCGGATCTGGGGCTTCGAGCCCGGCGACGTGCTGCTGCACGCCTTGCCGATCTTTCATGTCCACGGGCTCTTCGTGGCGCTGCACACGGCGTTCCTGAACGCATCGAAGGTCCTGTTTCTCCCCGCCTTCGATGCGGCGGAGGTACGCCGCCTGTTGCCCGAGGCGACGGTGCTGATGGGCGTGCCGACGTTCTATTCGCGGCTGCTGGCGGCCCCTGGTTTCGGCCGCGCGGACTGCGAGAACGTCCGGCTGTTCGTCTCCGGGTCGGCGCCGCTCCCGGAGGCCGTCTTCCATGACTTTCACGCCCGCACCGGTCACCGGATCCTGGAGCGCTACGGCATGACGGAGGCCGGAATGATCGCCTCCAACCCACTTGATGGAGAGCGCGTGGCGGGGACGGTCGGCTTCCCCTTGCCGGATGTCGAGATTCGGGTCGTTGGCGAGAACGGCGTCGAGGCGCCGGCGGGCGAGGTCGGCGCCCTGGAGATCCGCGGTCCGAACCTGTTCGCGGGCTATTGGGGCTTGCCGGACAAGACGGCGGAAGAGACGCGCGGCGACGGCTTCTTCGTCACGGGCGACCTGGGCGCGATGGACTCCGAGGGCCGCGTGGCGGTCGTCGGCCGCGGCCAGGATCTGATCATCGTCGGGGGCTTCAACGTCTACCCGAAGGAAGTCGAGGACCGGCTGGACGAAGTGACGGGCGTGGCGGAGTCGGCGGTGGTCGGCGTGCCGCACGCCGACCTGGGCGAAGGCGCGGTGGCCGTGCTCGTCGCCGAAGGGGCGCCGGTCGAAGACGATACGCTCCGCTCCGCGCTTGATGCGGGTCTGGCGCGCTACAAGCATCCCCGCCGTTTCTTCTGGGTCGACGAACTGCCGCGCAACGCGATGGGAAAGGTACGGAAGAACGTCCTGCGCGAGCGGTACGGCGGCGCCCGTGACGGTTGAAGGAGGAACCGCGGTGACGCAAGCCGAGAAGACGCTCGACGGCAAGGTCGCTCTGGTCACCGGAGCGAGCCGCGGCATCGGCAAGGCGATCGCCGAACTGTTCGCCGAGCACGGCGCCCGGGTCGCCTGCGCGGCCCGCACGCTGTCCGAGGGCGGCCACCGCCTGGGCGGCTCGCTCGAGACGACGATCGAGGAGATCCGCGCGGCCGGCGGCGACGCCGCGGCGTTCGCCTGCGACGTGTCCGAGTACGAGAATTGCGAGCGACTGGTGAACGACGTGCGGGACGCGCTTGGCCCGGTCGAGGTGCTGATCAACAATGCCGCCCTGACCTACTTCATCCCGGTCGTCGACTTCCCGGTCAACAAGTGGCGCCGCTCGACCGCGGTCAACTTCCATGCGCCGTTCTACCTCTCCAAGCTTGTGCTGCCCGAGATGATCGAGCGTGGCGCGGGCAGCATCGTCAACGTCTCCTCGGGCGCGGCGATCGGCCCCGGCCGCGGACCCTACAAGGGCCCTCGGTTCGCCGGCGGCGCGCTGTACGGCGCCGAGAAGGCCGCCCTGGAGCGCTTCACGCAGGGCCTCGCCTCCGAGGTCTACGAGCACGGCGTCTCGGTGACCTGCTACAGCCCGTCCCAGATCGTCCCCACGCCGGGCGTCGTTCACCATCGGTTGATGGAAGGCCGCGACCCGAACGAGGTCGAAACGGTCGAGACGATGGCCCGCGCGGCCCTGCTGCTCGCCACCGAGGCGCTCGACCGGGTTGCCGGCCGGGTCACCTACAGCCAGGCGATCCTGGAGGAGTTCGGTTGGATCGAGAAGGGCCGCGGACTTGGCACGGAACGCCAAGGCTCCGGCTACAGCATGATCTGAACGTACGCGCTCGACTCGCCCGGGTCGGATCCTCTTCTTCGGGTTCATTGGAACACTGTTCACGTCTACCGCGGCGAGGCGCGTTCGTACGGGTCGATCACGCTGCCGGTCACGCCCTCGCGGATGATCCCGAACAGCTCGCCTCGCCAGCCGCGTCCCTTCGAGACTTCGGAGGAGATGACGACGACGACGAGGTCCTCGGCGGGCGCCACGTAGATGTACTGGCCCCCGTAGCCGCTGGCGGTGTAGGCGCCGCGTTCCCGCGGACCGCGGAGCCACCACAGGTAGCCGTAGCCGCCGTAGATGCGGCCGCGGCCCAGGGGTCCGACGAGGCCGGGACGGGTGGACTCGTCGATCCACCGCCACGGCAGCAGTTGTCTGCCGTTCCAACGGCCCCGGTTCAGGTAGAGCTGACCGAACTTCAGCATGTCCCGCGGCAGCAGGGACAGGTTGTTGCCGCCCATGTGGACGCCCTGGCGGTCGCGGGTCCACGCGGAGCGGCGGATTCCGAGCGGATCGAACAGGTGCTCTCGGGCGAAGTCGTGGGCGCCGCGGCCGGCGGCGCGGGAGAGGGTCGCCGACAGCAGATGGGTGTCGCCGGTGCTGTACGAGAAACGGGTTCCCGGCTCGGCCTGGAGCGGCCGCGCAAGGGCTGCCCGGACCCAGTTGCGGGACGCGACCCATGAACCGTAGGCGCCGAAGCTGGTCGATTCGAGACCCGAGGTCATCGTCAGCAGGTGGCGCGCCGTGATCGCCCGCTTGCCCTCGTCATCGACGTCCGCGGCTTCGCGCAGCACGTCGGCGATCGGTTGATCGAGGTTCAGAGGCCCTGGTCGACGGCCAGGCCGACCAGCGCGGAGAGCACGCTCTTCGAGGCCGACTTCAGGTTGTGCGGGCGGTTGCCCGCAACGCCGCGGAAGTAGCGCTCCGCGACGAGGCGCCCGCGCCGCGCGATCAGGAGGCCGTGTACGCCTTCGAGTTCTCCGATGTCCCGGACCGCTTGCGCCAGCCGACCCGGGTCCAGACCGACCTGGTCGGCCGCGACCAGCTGCCAGTCGCCTCGCCAGTCGTCGTCGGGAGGAGGCGCCGGCAACTGGAACTCGACGAGGATCCCTCGATGATCCGAGACCCCCGCCGCTGTCCGTCCACTCGGTCCACAACGGACGCCAGCCGGAGTTCGCGGCATCGAGCAGAACGTGGTCGATGCCGCCGACCGCGAGATCCCGGTAGCCGGCCGCCCGGAAGCGCGCCAGGGCGCCGTGATCGCTCGGCAGGTTCAGGTCGCCCGCCACCACCGTGGGGCGCTCGGGCCGGCCGAGGCGTTTCATGAGACTCGCGGCCTGTGCGTCGGCGAGTGCCGTGTCGTTGTTGGCGAGGTGCGCGCCGACCAGCTCGAAGAACAGCTCGGGGTGGTCGATGCGGACGGTCAACGCGATGCGGCGCTCGAAGGCGTTGCGGTCGGGCCCGAGCCGCCGTACGCGCGGGTCGGCGACCGGGAATCGACTGAGGATCGCCGCCCCTTCCTCGAAGCCTAGCCAGCGCAACGAGCCGTTGGCGCGGGCGTAGACCGCGTGCAGATCAAGGCCGGTTGCCAGGCGGTCGGCCAGGCAGCCATCGACGACCGTGCACCAGGCTTCCTGCAGGACGACGACGTCCGGTTCCAGGCGGGCGATCGCGGCCTGCAGTCGGTCCGCGCGGCGCCGGCGGTCGGAGGCGGCCGCGGGCGGCAAGAGTCGTCCTTCGCTGTCCGGATAGCCGTGGCGTACGTTGAGTTGGAGAAGGCGAAGCCGGTCCGTGCGGCCGGTGGGCCTGGCCTCTGTCGGTCCGCCGACGGCCCGCGGTTCAGCGGGCGGCTGACGAGCCATCCGCGCCACGAAGGCGGGGCTCGACGCCAGGGCCAGCAGGCCGAGGCTCAAGGCCGCGACCCGCGGGACGGAATGGGCGCCGCGGGCGAGCGCCGCCGCTCCGACCGCGCCGATGCCGCCCGCCGCGGCGGCCCGCGAGGGCGAGCCGCGCGGCGCCCGGCTCGACGACCGTGAAGGCCCCCGCGACCCACGGGACGCAGCCCAGCGCCGCCGCGATCAGACCGGCGGCGAAGGCCGCGGCGTCGGCGGCGAACGATGAACGCGGCCGCGTCATGACCGCGGCGAGACTATGCGCCGGTCCTGCCAATCCGTGGTCGGCGGCGGGACGACGGACGTCCGGGCGCCGCGGTCGCCGGTTGCGGACGATGCTCGACGTCGCGGCTTGCGCTTGCACGACCGGTCGGCACGGCCGGACGTCGCGGCGGCCCGCGGAACCGACTTTCTCCTGTAGACTGACGAGCGAAGCGCGACAGGTGACATCCAGACCGCGGTTCGGCCGCAGAAAGGAGTTGCGGCATGGGCAGACGAGAAATCCCCTGGGGGATCTCTCCGGCCCTTGTGTTCTGCTCGACATTGGCGTTCGTCGGGGCTTGCGGGTCGCCCTCGGAAGAGGCGGCGCCCGCTGTTGTCGAGGTGGACGCGGCGGCGGAGAACGAGGCGGCCCTGAACTCCCTGATCGCCAGTTACCTCCAGGCGGTGAACCGGGGCGACGCGGATGGTCTCGCGGTCCTGTACACGGAGGACGCCGTCCGGATCAACGCGGACAGCCGGCCGATCGAGGGTCGAGACAACATCCGTCTGTTCGCGGCGGCGGACTACGCCGACAACGACTGGGACATCCAGCTTCACGTCGACGAGAGCGACTACAGCGGCGATCTGGCTTTCGTGCGCGGCACCTACGCCATCACGCTGACGTCGAGGGACGACCCGCCCGTGGTCTACCAGGAAGTGGGCAAGTGGATGGACCTGATGCGCCGCGGGGAAGACGGCGCCTGGCTGATCGCTCGGGAGATCTCGAACCGCGATCACCCGCCGGGCGAAGTGGCGGCGACGCCCGCGGAGGAGGGTTGACGATGGAGAGTGCGACCCCCGATGCGTGAACGCCCGGCGCCGACCTTTCTCGCGGTCCTCGTCGTCGGCTTCCTGTTGGCGGCCTGCGCCCCGGCCCGGCAGGAACCGGCCGACGATCCGAACGCCGTCGAGCCGAGCATTGGCGACGAGAGCGCCCTGAACGCTCTGATCGCCGACTACATGGTCGCGGTGAACGGCGGCGACGCCGACGGCGTGGCGGCCTCGTACGCAGCGGACGCGGTGCGCATGCCGCCGGACGCGCCGCTGATCAGGGGCCGGGAATCGATCCGGCGGAACCTGGCCGAGTCGTTGGAGACGTCGGACTTCAACCTGCAGATGCAGGTCATCGAGACCGAGTTCAGCGGCGAACTGGCCTATGTTCGGGGCACCTACCTGCTGACCGCCACGCCGAAGGACGGCTCGCCGCCGACGGAGGCGGAAGGGAACTGGATGCGACTGATGCGCCGCGAGCCGGATGGCCGGTGGCTGGTGGCGTACTCCCTGTGGAACTTCCGGTCCTGATCCGTCTTCGCGGCCGATGCCCCAGTCGACACGGCCGTACCTGACCTTCATGGGCGCCCCGGGGTCGCCCTACACGCGGAAGATGCTCGCGGCGCTGCGCTACCGGCGCATCCCGTACCGGTTTCTGATCGCGGGCGCCGACGGCCGCGACGACCTGCCGGCCGCGAAAGTGCGCCTGCTTCCGACGTTCTATCTGCTGAACGAAGAGGGCGAGATCGAGGCGGTCGTCGATTCGACGCCGCTCATCCGGCGCTTCGAGCGGGAGTTCGCGGGGCGCTCGATCGTTCCGCCGGACCCGGTGACCGGGTTCATCGACTGCTTGCTCGAGGACTTCGGCGACGAGTGGCTGACCAAGGCGATGTTCCACTATCGCTGGGCCTACGCGGCGGACATCGAGAAGGCCCGCCAGATCCTGCCCCGTTGGCGGCGGGTCGAAGGGCCCGAGGAGCAATTCCAGCTGGCGGCGAAGGCGGTCGCGGAGCGGCAGATCTCGCGGCTCTGGGTCGTGGGTTCGAACGAGACGACGGGCCCCGTGATCGAGGCCAGCTACCGGCGCGTTCTGGAGCTGTTCCGGGATCACCTGACCGAGCGCCAGTTCCTGATGGGCGGCCGTCCCGGCGCTTCCGACTTCGCGTTCTTCGGCCAGTTGACCCAGCTCGCGGCCTTCGACCCGACGCCGATGGCCCTGACGCTCGGGATCGCTCCGCGCGTCTACGCCTGGGTCGATCGCGTCGAGGACCTGTCGGGCCTGGAACCGACGTCGGGCGACTGGATCGGTCGGGAGCTGTCGGCAACCCTGCGCGCGCTTCTCGGCGAGGTCGGTCGCGTCTACGCTCCCTTCCTGATGGCCAACGCGCGAGCTCTGGCGTCGGGCGCCGAGCG
>CBDBDB010000006.1:0-25638 GCA_965203495.1 Candidatus Multivorans sp. | reverse complement strand
GCCACGGATCGCCGGCCACCGCCTGGATCAGCAGAGGCGCGCCGGCGTCGGCGGCGGCTTCGACGATGCGCGCGCGGAGCGCTTCGTGTTCGACCGGAATCGGCGGCACGTAGATCACGTCGGTCGCGGAACCCACGAGGGAGGCGGCATCCCGATCGAACGGCGGCGTCTCGGACGCCGACGGGCGCAGGCCGCCCGTGACGAGGTCGCAGACCAGGGCGTCGCCGCCGCCCTCCGGCCAGCGGGAGAAGCTGTGGCGTATCCAGAGATTGGCGGGTTCGGCGACGTGCTCCCGCAGCGTGAGGGGCGTCACGTGGCTGTTTCGACTCCGAGCGCGGCGGCGACCGCTGCCTCCACCGCCTTCCGAACGTAGCGAGCGAGAACGTCTCCCTCGACGTTCACGCGGTCGCCCGGTTCAGACCGCCAAGGGTCGTCGCCTCGAGGGTGTGCGGAATCAGCGCCACGCTGAAGGTCCGTTCGTCGAGCGCCGCGATCGTCAGGCTGACGCCGTCGATGGTCACCGCTGCCCTTGAGGACGAGGCCCGTTCTCGAGTTCGGCGGGGACTTCGAACGTGATGACCCGGTTGTCTCCGAGCTTCCTCGACTTTCGCCACTCGGGTCGTCGTGTCGACGTGGCCCTGGACCCAGTGGCCGCCCAAGGGGGTCGCCCGGCTGAGAGCGGCGGTTCGAGGTTCACCTCATCGCCATTCGCGCGCAGCGCGCCCAGAGTCGTTCGACTGCAGGGTTTCCGGAGACAGATCGAAGGCGGACCAGGCCGGGACGGAGCCCGCTCCACCGTCTACCCTGCAACTCCGATCGCGCCGCCCTGCTCCACCACGGTAAGGCAGACACCGGAGACCGAGAGGCTGGCGCCCAAATCCAGCTTCGCGACGCAAGCTCTTCGGCGAGTGCCCGACGCACCACGCGGGCGCCGTGGTTCCCGGTCGGAGGCTCCGGTCGCCTCGACTACGCGGCCACACTCCGCGACAATTCCGGTAAACATCCCTGCCGGTACCCTACAGAGAATCACGTCCGGGCCACGCCTGCTGAACCCGCAGTTCGATCGAGGCGCCAGAGCGTCTCCCAAGCCGTCGCCGTCGCCGCGGCCGCCGAGCGGGCCCGGGCGCCTCCGCGCCGCCGATCAGGAGTGGCGCGCAGCACACCGCGGCTCCGATCCCACACACCCGGACGTGACGCGAACGCCTCCAACACCTCCCCTCCGCCCTCGACCAGCACGCTGGAGACCCCGCGGTCGAACAGGTCCTTCAGCACGCCGCCGGGCGTCACGGCGGCAAGCGTCACGACCTCGGCGCCGGCGCGGCGCAACCGATCGCGCCGCGCCGGCCAGTCCGGACCGCCAGCGGACGTCGACGAGCCGACGTCCCGCGGCGCCTCCGTGTAGACGACGACGGGGCCCTCGACCTCGAACAGCCGCGCCGCGGACGGCAACCGCAGCCGCCGATCCAGCACGACTCGGAGGATCGGCCCCTCGGCCCGACCCAGTCGCCGGTTCAGCCGCGGATCGTCGGTCAGCGCGGTGCCGCTGCCGACGACGATCGCCTGGTGCTCCTCCCGCAGGTCGAGCGCCCACTGCCGGCCGCGCTCGGACGAGATCCACTGGCTGTCGCCGGTCGCCGTCGCGATCCGTCCGTCCAGGCTCATCGCCCACTTGAGCGTCACCGCCGGCCGCCGATGCACGACCCGGGTCAGGAAGGGAACGTTGATCTCCACCGCCGGCCCGGCCAGCAACCCGCCCTGGACCCGGACGCCCGCGGCGCGCAGACGGTCTCCGCCGCCGCCCTTGACCTCCGGGTTCGGGTCGCGGTGGGCGAACACGACGCGGCCGACGCCGGACTCGATGATCCGATCGGCGCAGGGCGGCGTGCGGCCGCGATGGTTGCACGGTTCGAGGCTCACGTAGAGAGTTCCATCTCGTGCCTCGACGCCCGCCGCGGTCAGCGCCGCCGTCTCGGCGTGTTCTCCGCCGGCGCGGCGGTGCCAGCCCTCGCCGACGATCTCCCCGGCGTTCGTCACCACCGCCCCGACCAGCGGATTCGGCGCCGCCGTGCAGCGGCCTCGCCGCGCCAGGTTCAGCGCCCGCGCCATCGCGCGACGGTCGGCCGGACTGAAGCCCGACGAGCCCCTCGTCCGAGTTGCACTCATCCGAAGAGCGCGGCCGCGAACGACCGCGGATCGAAGGCGACCATGTCCTCGACCGACTCGCCGACGCCCAGCCAGGCGACCGGCAGGCGCAGGTCGCGCGCGATCGCCACCGCCATGCCGCCCTTCGCCGTGCCGTCGATCTTGGCCAGAAAGACGGCGTCGAGCGGGGAGACGGCGCCGAACTCCCGCGCCTGCACCAGGGCGTTCTGCCCAGTGCCCGCGTCGACGACGAGGAGGTTGCTCACCCGCCAGGCCACGCCTTCCGCCTGATCCGCCGCCCGCCGCGCCACCCGATGCACCTTCGCCAGTTCGTCCATCAGTTGGCCGCGGGTGTGGAGCCGGCCCGCCGTGTCGACGATCAGGTGGTCCGCGGCGCGGGCCCCGGCGGCCTGCACCGCATCGAACACGAGCGCCGCCGGATCGCCTCCCGGCGGACGGCGCACGACGTCGACGCCGAGCCGCCCGCCCCAGACCTGAAGCTGCTCCGCCGCCGCCGCCCGGAAGGTGTCCGCCGCCGCGAACAGCACCCGCTCGCCGCGCGCCAGCGAAGCATGGGCCAGCTTGGCGGCGGAGGTCGTCTTGCCCGAACCGTTGACGCCGACCATCAGGGTGATGCGCGGCGGCGGCGGCCACTCGGCCCGAGGCGCGTCGAGGAGCAGCACCGCCACTTCGTCGACCAGCAACTGCCGGAACCCGACCTCGTCGCCCCGCGCGAGGGGGCCGGACCGTACCGCGGACCGGAGCCGCTCGACCAGTTCGAGCGACGTCTCGACCCCGAGGTCGGCCTCGATCAGGGTCTCCTCGATCTGCTCGAGAACGCTCTCGTCGATCGTCCGCGAGCTCTTGATCGCGGCGCCAAGGCGGCCGGAAAGCCCCTTCCGGGACCGAACGAGACCGCGACGCAGCCGCTTCCACAACCCGCCCGGTCGAGGTTCGTCCGCCGGCGATCGGGGGGCCGCTCCGCCGCCCGGGTCCGCACTCACGGCGGCGTCCCGCCTCCCGGAGCGCGCGACGCGTCGAGAAACGCCTCGAGCTCGCCCCGCACCATCGCCGGATCCAGATCGGAGACCATCTCGCCCCGTCCGGGCGCCGCCGGCAGAATCCAGGTCAGGCCGCTCTCGCGCGCCTTCTTGTCCCGGCCCATCGCCTCGATCAACCGGTCCGCGTCGAGACGCACGCCAAGATCCCGCTCGACGGACGCGAGCGCCGGCGGCCCGAGCCGACCGATCAGGCGACACAGCCGCGCCGCGAACTCCGGATCCAGTCCGCGCCGCCGCGCCAGGCGGAGGGCGAATCTCATCCCGTGGCCCACCGCGTCGCCGTGGCTCAGTCCCCGATAGCCGAACTCCGACTCGATCGCGTGTCCCAGCGTGTGTCCGAAGTTGAGCAGACGGCGGCGGCCCCCCTCTTCCAGGTCCGCGGAGACGACGTCCAGCTTGGCCTGAACGGAGGCCGCGACGACCGGAGTCAGCGCCTCGGCATCCACGGCCAGCAGACGATCCAGCGATTCCTCGACCCGCGCCAGCAGATCGAGATCGAGCAGCGCCGCCATCTTGACCACTTCGAACAGACCCGCTCGACGTTCCGCGATCGGCAGGCTCCGCAGGCAGTCGATGTCCGCGAGCACGAAGCGCGGATGGTGGAAGGCGCCGACCGTGTTCTTGCCGCCGACCAGGTCGACCCCGGTCTTCCCGCCGACCGAGGCATCGACCTGCGCCAGCAGCGTCGTCGGAATCTGCGCGTAGTCGATGCCGCGCAGGAAGCACGCCGCGGCGAAGCCTCCCACATCGCCGACCGCGCCGCCGCCGAGCGTGACGAGGCGGCTGTCCCGCTTGCCGCCGCGATCGAGCATCCGCCGCCAGACGGAGGCGGCGCACTCCACCGTCTTCGCCCCTTCGCCGTCCGGCACGTCGAGCGTCTCGATCCGGGCGGCGGGCTCGAGCAATCTCCTCGCCGCGGCGCCGCAATGGCGATTCGGGATCTCGCTGGTGACCAGAAACACTGCCCGATCCCGACACCAGTCCGCGACCCCGCTCAGAGCGCCCCGGCCCGCCGACGCCAGGAGCCCCGGCCCGACCAGGATGTCGCTCACGCCGCGCTGGTGCGCGAGGGTCAGGCGACGCGGCGCGTCCGGAACGAACTCCGCCATTCCCTCCGCCATTCCCTCCTCAATGCCCTCCCCGATGCCCTTGACCATGCCCTCCACCATGCCGACTCGGCCAGGGTTCTAGCCGCCGCGGGGGCGAACGCGCAGCCCGAGTTCCAGCAGCTGCTCCTCATCCACCGTCGACGGCGCATCCGTCATCAGACACACCGCCGAGGCCGTCTTCGGAAAGGCGATCACGTCGCGCAGCGAGGAGGCGCCGGCCATCAGCATGACGATCCGGTCGACGCCGAGGGCGATCCCGCCGTGAGGAGGCGCGCCGTAGCTCAGGGCCTGGAACAGGAAGCCGAATCGACGCTCGGCCTCGGCGGCGTCGATCCCGAGCACCGCCAGCACCCGCTTCTGCACGTCCGGGTCGTGAATCCGGATGGAACCGCCGCCGATCTCGGCGCCGTTCAGCACGACGTCGTAGGCGCGAGAGAGAACGGATCCCGGGTCGCTCTCCAGCCGGTCCAGGTCCTCCATCCGCGGCGAAGTGAACGGATGGTGGGTCGCGTTCCATCGCCCTTCGTCGCCGTTCCAGGTCACCAGCGGGAAGTCGTGGACCCAGAGGAACTCGTTCGCGTCCTCCCGCATGTGCCCGAAGCGCCGCCCCAGCTCGACCCGCAGGGCGCCGAGCGCCGCCGCCGCGGTGGGCGCCGGGCCGGCGACCAGCAGGCCCAGGCCGCCTTCCTCGACGCCGAGACGGTCCGCCAGGGTCTCGACCTGCCCGTCGGTCAGGGCGCCCTTGACCAGGAACGAGGGAACGCCGCCGTCCCTCTTGACCCAGAGGACGCCGGCGGCGCCGTGGCGGCGAGCGAGGTCGGCGTACTCGTCGACCTGGCGACGACTGGAGGAAGCGGCGCCCGGAACGTGGACTCCGCGCACGACGCCGCCCGAGGCGACGGCGGCCTGGAAGGCGCGAAACCCCGTCTCGCTCAGGCAGTCCGTCACGTCGACGATCTCGAGGTCGACCCGCAGGTCGGGCCGGTCGCTGCCGTAGCGACGTACCGCTTCCTCGCAGGACAGGCGCGGGTAGGAAGCGGGCGGCTCGATTCCGGCCAGCGGAAACACCCGGGCGAACAGCCCTTCGACCAGGCCGTAGACGTCCTCCTCGTCGACGAAGGACATCTCCACGTCGATCTGGGTGAACTCCGGTTGCCGGTCGGCGCGCAGGTCCTCGTCGCGGAAGCAGCGGGCGAACTGAACGTAGCGCTCGAGTCCGCTGACCATCAGAATCTGCTTGAACAGCTGAGGCGACTGGGGCAGCGCGTAGAAGCTGCCGTGGTTCAGGCGGCTCGGCACGAGGTAGTCCCGGGCGCCTTCCGGCGTCGAGCGGGTGAGCATCGGCGTCTCGACGTTGACGAACCCTTGCTCGCGGAAGTAGGCGAGAGACTCGATCGTGAAGTCGGAGCGCAGCCGCAGGTTGCTCCGCAGGGCGTTCCGACGGAGGTCGAGGAAGCGATACTTGAGTCTGGTCTCCTCGCTCGCGTCCCGAGCGTCCTCGACCCCGAAGGGCATCGGCGCCGAACGGCCGAGCACACGGCCCGCGTGGACCTGGATCTCGATCTCTCCCGTGGCCATCTTCGGGTTCACCTTTTCGGGGTCCCGACGCGCCACCTCGCCCTCGACCTCCACGACCCACTCGAGGCGCGCGGGCTGGAGGGCCTCGGCCGCCTCCGGCGTGGTCTCGGGATGAACGACCGCCTGCACCACGCCGCTTCGGTCTCGCACGTCGAGGAAGATGACGCCGCCGTGATCCCGCCGACGATGGACCCATCCCTGGACCTTCGTCGGCCGGCCGACCTGTTCCGCGGTCAGTGTTCCCGCCTGCGTTCTCTTCACGTGGGTGTCCGTCCGGTCCGTGTTCCACTGCCGCTCCCGGACAGCCGTCGATCGGACGCCGGGCCGCGAAGCCCCGATCCTCGCACAATCAGGGCCGATCGTCAGAACGAACCTTCGCCGCCACGGCCGCCGCGAAACCGTCCCGCGGAATCGACTCCTGCGTGCCGTCGCGGAAGTCCTTCAGCACGACCTCGCCGTTCTTCTCTTCGTCCTCGCCAAACAGCACGACCCATCGGCAGTCGTGCCGGGACGCCTGTTTCAGTCGGGCCTTGAGCGGCCGGCGAGCGTCGAACTCGGAGATCGCGGGAACCCCGGCGGCGCGCAGTTCCCGCGTCAGGACCATGCCGTGCCGCAGGTGCGAAGCGCCGATCGGGATCACGCAGACGGGCTTCCGCCGCCGGGTCTCGGCGTCCAGGCGCGCGGAGGCGCCGGGTATCTTCCGCATCAGGTCGACCAGCCGGTCCTGACCGATCGCGAAGCCGATTCCGGGCACGTTCGGACCGCCGAGTTCGGCGATCAGACCGTCATAACGGCCGCCGCCCAGGATCGCGTTCTGCGCACCGAGGTCCGCGGAGGCGATCTCGAACACGGTCCGCGTGTAGTAGTCGAGGCCCCGCACCAGCCGATCGTCGATGCGGAAGTCCACGCCGGACCGGTCGAGTTCGTCGCGGACGACCTGGAAGTGGTCGCGAGCCGGGGCGCCCAGTTCGTCGCGCAGTCGCGGCGCGGCCGCCAGCAGTTCCCGCTCCCTGGGCGCCTTCGTGTCCAGGATGCGCAGGGGATTCGTCTCCAGCCGACGCCGGCTGTCCGCGCCCAGGTCGTCACGGTACGGTTCGAGGAACTCTCGCAGACGCCGGGAGTAGCGCTGCCTGCATTGGAGGTCGCCGACCGAGTTGAGGCCCACTTCCAGGTCCTCGAACCCGAGTTCCCTCAGGAAGCGCAGCAGCATGACGAGCAGTTCGACGTCGCTCAACGGCCCCGGATCGTCGATCAGTTCGGCGCCGATCTGGTGGAACTGGCGATAGCGGCCTTCCTGGGGGCGCTCGTAGCGAAAGTACGGCCCCATGTAGAAGACCCTGACCGGCCGAGGTCCCGACGCCCAGTCGTTCTGCAGGTAGGCGCGCGCGATCGGCGCCGTGCCTTCCGGGCGGAGCGTCAGGCTGCGCCCCTTTCGGTCGTCGAACGTGTACATCTGCTTGCCGACGACCTCGCTGCCCTCGCCGACGCCGCGCACGAACAGCTCCGTCTCCTCGACGATCGGCGTGCGCACTTCGCGGAAGCCGTAGAGGGAGAACGCCTCCCGCGCCTTCTCTTCCACGAACGCGAAGGCCGGCGCCCGGTCGACCACGTCGTGCATGCCCTTGACGGTCCGGAAGCGCCGCCTCACGGTCATGGCGCGATGGTATCTCCGCCGCGAGGAGGACTCCGCCGTACGGAAGTTCCCGCACCCTGCGGAACACGCGCGCGCCGACGCCGGGCCGCCCCCCGGCCAGCCCGCGCCCCACCGACGGCGCGGCTGGACATCGGTGGTAGCGTGCCGTCGAGGACGAGGCGCCGGTGTCGATCGAACTCTCCGCGCGCCAGCGCGCGACGGTTGCCGCGGCCGCGACGATCGTCGCGGCCGCCGTCATCCTTGCCGCGGTCGTGGCGCTGTTCTGGGCCATCGGCGCGTTCTTCGCCGCGTTTTCGAGCGTCTTTCTGCCGCTGGCGGTGGCGGCGGTCCTGGCCTTCGTGCTGCGGCCGTATTACGAGCTGCTGAACGAGCGACTGCGATTCCCGAAGATCCTGGCGGTGGCCGCGGTGCTGCTGTCCCTGCTGCTGCCCGCGGCGGGCTTCGCCTGGTTCTTCGGCGCCCTGGCCGCGACCCAGATGACGGGGTTGATCGACGCGGCGCCGGACGCAACGGCCCGCGTCGTGGACTGGGTCACCGAGACCCTGCCGGCGCTCGACGAACTCGCCGAAACACATCCGTTCGCGAGCCGGGTCCGGGAAGCGGTCGAGGGGCTCGACCCGTCGAGTCTGCTGCCTGGCTTCGGGTTCGTCGGCGACACGGCCCTGGACGCCTTCAGGAGCGTCGGGGCCGGCCTCGCCTCGCTCCTCGCCTGGGCCGTTCTGCCGGTCTACCTCTGCTTCTTCCTGATCGTCGACCCCGATCGGTTCCGCAAGCTGGACCACATCTTCCCCTTCCTCAAGCCGAGAACCCGCGAAGACGTGGTGTACCTGATCCAGGAGTTCATCGACATCCTCGTCGCCTTCTTCCGCGGCCAACTGGTCATTGCCTTCCTCCAGGGAGCGCTGTTCGCCGTCGGCTTCTCCATCGCCGGCCTGCGCTACGGGCTGGTCCTCGGCCTGGCGCTCGGCTTTCTCAACGTCATTCCGTATCTCGGGAGCATCGTCGGCCTGGCGGCGGCGCTGCCGATCGGCTACTGGCAGGAAGGCGGCGGGATCAGCCTGGTGATCCAGACGCTGGTCGTCTTCGCGCTCGTCCAGTTGATCGAGGCCTACGTGCTGACCCCCCGCATCATGGGCGACCGCACCGGCCTCCACCCGATGGCGATCATCGTCGCCGTCTTCTTCTGGGGCTCGGCGCTCAACGGCATCGCCGGCATGATCCTGGCCATCCCGCTGACCGCGTTCCTCGTCGTCTTCTGGCGTCTGGCGCGGGAACGGTACATCGGCGAGGTCGTGTAAGGGGCCTCCACGGCCCCAGGTGGAGCCAGCCCGATGGCCGGCCGTGCGCCGGCGCGCGGGAACACACCCCGGAAGGCCGACAAGGGCGTCGGCGGACCCAGGGCGAGGCGTCGGCGTGCCCTGTGCAGCTACAGCAGGACCAGGCGGCCGGACGCCGCGACGCCGGTCAGTCGTTGCAGCGCGCAGCAGTACCAGCGGACCTGCCGGCGGTACCGCTCGCCGCGGGCGACGACACGGTCGGCGGAACCGCGGACAGGCGCTTCGAGATCGCCGAGATCCGTCTTCCAGTCGATGACGATCCATCCGCCGTCGTCGTCGACGTAGGCGAGATCGATCGCGCCCTCGACGATCCGATTCTCCGCGTCGCCGACCAGCGGCAGCAGGAAAGGGGTCTCGCGCAGCAAGCGGCGCGACGCTCGAGCCGCCGCCGCCGCCGGACTCCGCAACGCCGCGGCGACCGCGGCCTCGGCCGCCTCGACCTCCGCCGACGGCGAGCCGATCACGTCGCCGTGAAGCCGCGCCAATTCACCGATCCGCGCGGGTTCGGCGGCGAGCGGAACGTCGCGGAGCACGGTGTGGACCAGGCTGCCAAAGCGTCGTCCGCCGGGACGGTCCAGCGCTCGGGCCACCTGCTCGACGACGACCTCACGCGCCTCGCCCGGCGGGTCGACGTCGAGTTCCGTGACCGCGACCGGACGCACGCTCGGCCGCGAGGCGCGGGCGACCAGATCTTCGCCATGACGTCGCCAGCGGTCGAACCGTTCGCGGTTCGCGTCGTCTCCGGTGTCGACCAGCAGGTCCTCGCCCAGCAGGCCGTAGCTCGGCGGCGGCATCTCGTCCAGCAGGTCGGCGTCCCACCAGACTACGTCGTAGCCCGTGTCGCCGCCGTCCCCCGCGACGCCCTGAAAGCGGTGACGGCCCGGCCGGACCGACGTCTCCGGCCGCGGCTGGCCGTCGTGCTCGCCCGGGCGCACCGCCACCGACCGTTCGCCGAACTCCGGGCAGCCCTCCGCCGGCTCGGACCGCCGCCACTGCTCCGCCGACGGATAGACCGCGTCGTTCAGGCACTGGACCCAGCCCGTCCGCCGCGCGTCGCCGACCGCCGGCACGACCAGCAGGTCGCGGGCGCGAGTCGCCGCGACGTAGGCGATCCGCACGCCCTCCGCCTCCTCGCGCCGGTCCTCGATCTCCCTTGCGTCCAGCAGTTCCCGAGGCGAGAGGCCGAGGAGCTTCATCGCGCACCGGCCGTCCTCGGGGCTCACGGTCCGTTCGGCGCCGCGGGACAGGCCGGCCGTCATGTCGGCGAGGACGACGACCGGAAACTCCAGCCCCTTCGCCGTGTGGACCGTCATGATCCGCACGCCCTCCGCGTCCTCCTCGACCACCGGCGCCTGCGTGCTGCCCGGGCGTTCGGCCTCCTCGTCCAACTGCTCGACGAAGCCGCGGAAGGAGCGGCCGCCCGCGAGTTCGTAGCGGCGGGCGAGATCGCAGACCCGCTGGGCGTTGCCCAGGACCTGGGCGCCGGCGGGCCGCAGCGCCATCGACGCCTGGGCCCGAGGTTTGGCCAGCGTCTCCTGCACGGTGCGGACGATCGGCCGGTAGTTCCGCCGGCGATGCAGCTCGGCGAGGAAGTCCAGCACCTCGACCAGGGAGCGGAACTCGTCGGGCGGCTGGCCGGTCTCGCGTGCTCTCCGCGGGCCCAGAAACGGGTGCCACGTGCCGTAACGGGCCTTGAAGAGCAGCAGCAACTCGTCGTCGAACGCGAACAGCCCCCCGCGCAGCGTCGCGTAGACCGAGAGATCGTCGTCCGGCCACTCCACCGCCTTGAGCGCCGACCGCAGCGCCTCCACTTCCTCCCGTTCGTGGAAGGAGCGGGCGCCGAGCAGGACATGGGGAATGCCCACGGCCTCCAGTCCCCGCACGTACTCGCGCGAGGTGTCCCGACTCCAGCTGAGGAACCGACGGAAGAGGAGGCAGACGTCCCGCGGCCGAATCCGCGACCGCATGGCCTGCCCGGGCCGGCGCGGATCCGGAACCTCGACCCGGAAGTCGCTGTCCTCGATCAGCCAGCGCACGAACTCGACCGTGGCGGAGGGCTGGCAGGCCTCGATCTCCCGGTTGCTCAGGTTGCGGAAACCGTATGGTCTGGGCGGCGGCGCAACGATCACCGCGGGCTGACCGGCGATCGGTTCGCGGCGCTCGCCGAGGGCGATGTAGTCCGCGCTGCCGGCATCGTGGTCGCCGGTCATCAGCGGCGCGAAGGCCCTGTTCACGAGGCGCTGGATCGGCGCGACCGACCGGAAGCTGGTCGTCAGGTGGAGGACCTCGACGCCGCGGTCGGCGAGCATCTTCTTCACGTCGTGGTACAGCACGACGTCGGCGCGGCGGAAGCGGTAGATGGACTGCTTCGGATCGCCGACGACGAAGAGCTTGCCCGGGACCGGGCTCACCCGCCTCCAGTCGTCCTGTTCGGGACGGTCGGCGGCCAGCAGAAGCAGGATCTCGGCCTGAAGCGGATCCGTGTCCTGAAACTCGTCGATGAACAGGTGGCTGTAGCGCCGCTGCAGGTGAGCGCGGACCGCGCCGTCGGAGCGCAACAGGTCCCGGGCCTTGATCGGCAGGTCCTGAAAGTCCAGCTTGCCGAGAGCGCTCTTCGCCTCCTCGTAGCGCTCGACCGCCCCGGCCAGCTCGTCGCGGAGCAGCGCCGCGAGGTCCGCGTCGGCCGCCTCCACGAACTCCTCTAGCCGCTCTTCCAGCCGCCGCCACAGTTCCCAGACCTCGTCCCGCGCGACGCCCTCCGCGAAGCCGCCGCGACCCTTGCGGGGCGCGCCGTAGCCCGTCAGACGCCGCCGCAGTTCGACGAGCCGAGCCTCCAGTTGATCCCGGACCGCCTCGCCGCCGTCCGTTCCGGCGCCGGCGCCGTTCGGTCCCGAGGCGCCCAGCTCCCGCGCGCGGGCGATCCAGGACGCCAGCTCCACGACCCGGTCCAGGCCCCGACGCAGGATGTCGCCGCGCCGCCCCTGCCGCAGGCGCCCCGCCAGACGCTCCACGCGCGCCGCGAGATCCGCCAGCTCCTCGTCGCGGTCGAAGTCCGGCCGCTTCCAGTTCGACGGGAAGTCGCGCCACTCGACGAGTCGCCAGGCGGCGTCGCGCAGCCGGTCGAGCGGCGGCTGCCGCGGCGACCAGGGCCCCGCCGTGAGCCGAGCCAGCTCCCGCCGCAGACCGGGCGGCATCGACTCGAGCTGCTCCTCGATCCAGCCCCGGAAGGCGCGCTCGAAGAGCCGCGGCGCCTCGTCCTCGGCGAGCTCGCCGAAGCCGGGATCGACGCCGGCCTCGACCGGCCGCTCGCGGAGGATCTCGGCGCACAGCGAGTGGATCGTGCCGATCGACGCCTCTTCCAGGCGAGAGATCGCCGCCTCCAGGTTTCGCGTGCGCTCGTCGGCGCCGCCGGCGGCACGCAGTTCAACGAGCCGCTTGTCCAGTTCCTCGCGCAGGCGAAGCTTCAGTTCGCCCGCGGCCTTGCGCGTGAAGGTGACGGCCGCCAGCCCGTCGACCGTGCCGAGGCCCCGCTCGAGGATCGCCACCAGGCGCTCGACGAGCACGGTCGTCTTGCCGGTGCCGGCCGCCGCCTCGACCAGCTGGCTCTCTTCCAGCGCCTCCCGGATCCGCCGGCGGGCGGCCCCGTCCGCGAGCGCGTTCACGGCCTGGCCCGTCACGGTTCGCGCCTCAGTTCGTCGAGCGGCTCAAGACGACTCCTCCGCTTGCGGGCGACGCGCAGCTCCTCGTACGGTCCGCACACCGGGCGATAGTCGCAGTATCGGCATTCGTCCTTGCCGGGCGCCGCCGGCAGAAAACCCTCCTCGAGCGCGCCGTCGACGACGGCGAGCATCCTGCCGGCCGCGCCGCGACTTCGTTCGTCGAAGGGAACGGTGACGACGTCGTAACCGCCGCGCTGCGTGCAGTAGAAGAGCCGACCTGAAACGACCTCCCGACCGAGAACGGCCTCGGCCGCCAGGCTGTAGAGAACCGGCTGCAGCACCTTGCCGCCTCCGATCGCCAACGAGCCGCCGGCGTGACGCGCGGCGCCGGTCTTGTGGTCGGTCACCCGCAGGCGACCCGCGGCGTCCGCTTCGACCAGGTCGATCGATCCCCGGAGCCGGGCGCCGTCCAGCACCGGAGCGGCTTCTCGAACGCTCCGCGGGTCCCGGTCGCGCGACCGCGCCAGACCGAAGCCGAGTTCGGCATGAATCGGCGTCCAGCCGCCGCCCTCGTCCGCCACCTGGCGCAGCCAACCGCGCAGATCCCCTCGCAGCCCCTCGAACTCGGCCCGCCATACCCGCTCGATCGGCGGCGCCAGTTCGTCCCGGAAGTCGCGCTCGGCCTCCTCCAGCACGGCGTCCAAGGCGCGGAACGCCGGCTCGAGCCGCGCGGACGTCACCGGCAGGAGCTCCGCCTCGCGCAGGGCGCCGAACAACCGGAACTGGATCTCGTGGAAGATGCCGCCGCGGGTCAACGGATCCAACTGCTCCAGTTGCACGAGTTCGTCGCGCGGGTGCAGGCGCAGCACCGCTCCGAGGAAGAACCGATACGGACAGGCCGCGAAGTTCTGGAGCGCGGTCGGCGAGTACGAGCGAGCCCCGACGCGATGCCGGGACAGGCATTCCCGGGCCTCGTCGCCCGCGTCCACCAGGCCGTCGACCGGAAACCACCCCTTGCGCCAGCGTCGCGCCCGGGACCGCAGCGCCCGCGCCAGGTGCTCGTTCGAGGACAGCAGGAACCGGGCCCGGCCCCGGCGTTCCGCGTCCGACAGACCGCCGCCGAGCAGCGGTTGGAGCATGGCGAGGTCGAACTCCGCCTCGTCGATCGCCTCGTCCGGGTCGGCGGGCGCGGGCCAGCCGACCACCGCCGCGCCGGCCGCCGCGGCCCGCCGGGCGAGCGTGTCGAGATCGGGCAACCGACCCTCGGCGGCCCGCAGCAGGTCCAGGGCGTAGAGCGACGGCACGCGGGCCCGGCCCTGCACCAGGTCGACCCGCGGCCAGGAGGCGACCAGCGAACGCTCCGCCGCGCCGGCGGCGAGGCGGAGCAGGAGTTGCTCGCGACGCGTGCGGTCGACATCGACGGCGAGGCGGAAGCCCGCGCCGCCCAGGGCGCGCCGCCGGTCGTCGAGCAGGAGCGCGTCCTCGCCGGAACGCTTCGGGAAGACGCCCTCGGCGAGGCCAGGCACGAAGACGAGGTCGAACGAGCGTCCGGCCGCCTCCTCCACCGACCCGACGAAGACGCGTCCGTAGCGGCGCTTCGGCGGCTCGCGACGGCTTGACCGCAAGCGCTCGCCGAGCACCCGCTCGACCTCGTCCAGGCCGACCTCGTCGACCTCCGCAAGCGGACGGAGCTCGGCCAGCGCCTCCAGCACGGGCTCCGGGCGCCGTAGCGCCATCGTCGCCAGCCGTCCCAGACGGTCGAGCCAGACGCCCCAGTCGGCGCGCTCCGGCAGATCGTCCAGGAACTCGACCAGGGGAAGCGCGAAGTCCGTGAGCGTGCCGAGACGCGCGATCTGCCGCTCGACGTAGCCGCGACGGGCCTCGCTCTCGTCGGCCGCCTCGCGCAGTTGCAGCCGGAGTTCGGCGTCGAGTCCCTCCAGGCGTTTCCGCCAACGCCCGGCGCCGCCGACCACGGCCGCGTCCACCAGCAGGCGCTCCCAACGCGCGGGCGCGCGGAGCGCGCCGGCGGGCGCCCGATCTTCCCGAAACTGCCCGTCTTCCCGGGAGTCCTCCGCGTTCTCCGCGTCGACGGACCCGGACAGGGGGTTCGGCGCCGCCGGTTCCGTCCGCCCCGTCGGTTCGGTCGGCGCGGTCGACTTGAGCACGAGCTGCTCGCCGGCCGGTTCCACCCAGGGGACATCCTCGAACCGTGGCGGCGCGCCGTCGGCGGCCGGCGCCGGCGTCTGGCCGAGCGACAGGTATTCCGCGAACCGGCTCGCCGAAAGCCGTTCGCGGGCGCAGGCAAGCAGCGCCAGAAAGGCGCGTCCAACCGGGTTGGGGCAAAGCGTTCCCCGCGTGACCCAGGCCGGGATCCCGGCGCGGCCGAGCGCGTCCTCCACCAGGGGCAGGTAGGCGGTCGGCCGGCGGACGAGAATGGCCATGCGGTCGAACGGCAGACCGCCGTCGGCGGCGCGGCGGACGCGACGCGCGATCTCGACGCACTCCTGACCCTCGCCCGCGGCCGAGAACAGGTCGACGGACGGCGGCGTCTCCGCGGCCGTCGGTGTCCCCTCGGCGTTCGCGGCCGTCTCGAAGACGAGGCGTTGCACGCGGCCGAGCGCGGTCTCCTCCTCGCCGTCGGCGTCCCGGTCGACGTCGGTCACGACCTCGTCGCCAAGCACCGAGATCAGCCACCGGAGCGATTCGCCGTCGCCCGCGGCGACCGTCGCCACGACCTCCCGACTGCGCAAGGCCAGGGCCCCCAGCGCGTCGGCCCGGCCGCGGCCGCGCACGGGAAGGTCGAGCCAGATCGAACGCGGCGGGACGATCGCGCGGCCCTCCGCGAGGGCCTCCGCGGCCAACCGGAGGACGGCGGACCGGTCGGCCAGGCCGAACCGCTCCATCTCGTCCTCGAAGCGCTCGAGCAGGCGGCCCAGGTCCCGCGTGTCGTCGTTCCCGGTCAGAGTCGACGGCGAAACGCCGGACGTCCGCAGTTCGCCGAGCGTCGCCGCCAGCGAACGGGCGAATCCCGGCATGCCGGCAACCGGCGACAGGCGCTCCAGTTCACCCTCCGCCTCCGCCAACCGCGCGGCGCGGGCGGCGATGGCCTCGGCGCCGAGCGGCGTGACGGGGCGCAGACCGCGGGCGGCCAGGTCGAGCGCGGCGGCCTGGAGCGTCCATTGGCGAAACGACATCGCGTGAACGCCCAGCAGACCGCCGGGCGAACGCGTGCTCTCGACGGCCGACGCCGACGTGCCGCCGCCCGCCAGGCCGCGCAGCAGGTCGTCCGCGGCGCCGCGGGACGGCGCAAGCAGCAGGACCTCGTCGCCGGTCTCCAGGAACTCGCGGAGCCTCCCGCCGACCGCCGCCAACCGAGCCCGGGCGGAGCTCGAAACCAGGATCGAAGCCGGCGGCACGTCCGTCACGGGGCGGTCAGCGTTCGCAGCTGCGAAGCCGCGCCGTCACGCAGGGAACACACCTCGGAAAGCCGACGAGGGCGTCGACGCACCCAGTGCGAGGCTGGTCGTTCCACGCAACCCGCGGCGGGACGGACTCGCTGCGGCGTTGTTCGCTCCATGCAAACCGCGGCGGGACACACTGGCTGCGGCGTCCCCGTCGGCATACGGCGAGAAGCGCCGGACCCCGGACCGCGTGTCGCGCCAGCAGCGTCTGCATCCGGCGCGAAGCGGCGGCGCGATTCCACTCTCAGCCGACCAGGTCGATCCGGTCCGGCCGGTTCGGCACCAGGCAGAGGAACTCGAACGGCGCCTCGATCGCCTCGTACGAATGCGGCAGCCCCGCGGGTATCAGCAGCACGTCGTGCGCGCCGACCTCGATCGTCTCGTCGCCCAGCACGATCCGCGCGCGGCCCCGCAGCACGTACTGCTCGTGCTCCACCTGGTTCACGTGCAGCGGCATGCCGCCGCCGGCCTCGATCCGGAAACGCCGCATCGCGAAGTGCGGCACGTCGTCGGCGGCGCCCAGCAGCGCCTGCATCGTCGTCGCCGTCCCCAGCTCGACGCGGGCAGCGGGCGCGTCGTCGGCGCGGCGGACGACGGCGGCGAGGCGGGGCGAGGAAGGCGTCGGACCCATCGACCTCAGTGTACCGCCGCCGACGCGCCCGCCCGCAACTGCCTAATCACGTGACCGGCACGCAACCTTCCCTTCTTCAGTTCCAGCACGGCGACCCAGCCGCCAGCCTGTTCGTCTTCGGCAATCAGGAGATAGTCGCAACGCGTCTCGTCCGGTCCCAACGGCGAGCCAAGCCGGTCCAGGTCGACGACCAGCCGCGTCGCGGGCACTCCGCCCATCAGGACCTGGCAGCCGTCCTTGTTCAATCCGCCCCTGACAAGACAGGCCTTGTCGATCCTGCCGCGGACCGCTCTCAACAGGTCCGTCACGAATCGCTCTCGACATGGCTGGCCAGATCGGCCCACTCATTGTGCAAGGCGCTCGCGACTTCGTCGTAGCCGGAAGGAAAGAGGCCGGAGTCGTCCAGACGACTCTCGCTGACGACCGACCCCTTGGGGCGCCCCTTCGGCGTGAACAGCCAGACGCCCACGTCGTCCGAGGAAAGCGCCGGCCTGCCACCGCGTTCAACCGCGGCCGCCTCCGAGCGCCGCACGATGTTCGCGAGTTCCTCCAGCAGCCACTCGCTGTGGGTCGTGACGATGACTCGAACGCCCGCCTTGACGAGAGAGGCCAGCTGGCGCATCAGCGCGACCTGCATCGCCGGGTGTAGATGGGATTCCGGCTCTTCCACGATCAGAACGTCACCGAGACCGACCATGTGGCGCAGGTACAGAACGATCGGAGCGAGTTCCGAAACCATCGACGACGCGCTGGCCAGCGCGAGGTCGTTCTTCCAGCCGCGCGGCCGGTAGACGAAGCTCGGATAGTCGACCGGCGGCGATCGATCGACCCGCACCGCGCCAGCGAGAATCTCCTCCTCGATGCCTTGCGCGAGGTCTCGCTTGATCCTTCCGTGCACTCGACCAGCCTGACCGATCTCGATCAGCTGTTCGAGGAAATCCGCCAGCACCCCGGAGAGCATCGGCGTGCGGGCCGAGGGACGCAGGCCCGCCGTGGGCGCGCTCGCGATCAACGAACTGACGACGACGCTGTGCGCGTGCATCACGCCGGTGCGGTCGGCAGGCAGGTAGTACGCCGGCCGATGCAACGGACCGACCAGAGCCGGCAGCACGATCTCGCCGATCAACGCCAGTAGATCGCGGGCCATGAACTGGCGGCTTTGGGCATCGGCCCTTTCCTTCGCCAAGTAGAGCATCCGCCGACCATATGACCGCCCCCAGGTCGCCCGAACCCTGGAGTCGACCGGTAGCGGGGCGTCCGCGGGAACCGCTACCCGAAACTCGGCGTCTCGATCAAGGGACAGCGTATGTTCCGTGCGCACCGACGGGTGATCGCCGCACCGCCGCATCGAGATACGAACTTCTTTCGCCGTCCCCTTTCGCAACAGCGCATGCGAATCAGCCACTCCAAAGCACCGACTGGTCTCTCCGACTATCTCGCGCGCCATCTCGTTGAACGCGGAGCGCAGCGCCCCGGCAACCGGGGCAGGCAAGACGACGGTGGCCTCATCAAGGGCATCAGCCTCGTCGATGAGGGATCTTGCCACTTCGACAAGCGCGTCGATGCACTCCTCGGACAGATCCGGATCATTCAGTCCCAGCAACGGACGGCGCCGATGACGAACACTGCCTCCCGGGTAGTACACGCCGCCGCCAAGAACCCGGTGCAATGCGTAGACGAGAATCGCCAGGTACGACTTCCCCGTGTTGTTCGGACCCACGAACACGGTCAACGGCCGCAGGTCGACCTTCGCGTTGACGATCGGACCGAAGTCCGTCACTTCGAGTTCGAGCGCCCCGTCACCGACGAGTCGGCCTGGTCGACCGACTGAACGCGCTCGGGCCGATGCACGCTTTCGGCGTGCTCGGACAGGCGGCGTGTTCCCGCTCCTCTGGGTCATTTCCGGCATCCTCGGCAAGCATCGCCAGTGCGCGTAATGGGCCGCTCCCGCGCCAGCAGGAAGCTCAGTCTAGCTGTCCGGCCATTCCGCCATTCAAGCTTCGGCCTCGGAGCGGAACATGCGCCGAGGAACGCTCCAGCGTGCCTCATGGCAGTTCGCGGACGGCCTGGCGGCGACGAGTCTCAGCCGTCATCCAGGATGTCCTTCAACGTCCGGCCCGGCGGCGGCCGCTCCGGGCAGTCCGTGAACTCCGGCGGAACGAACAGCGGGTTGCCGGGGGACCAGAGCTCGACGCTCTCCGCGTGCTCCTCGAAGTAGGCGGGGTCGGTCGTCACCCGCAGCGGTTCGCTCATCCCCGGCATGGACAGCGCGTATTCGCGGGTTCCCATCGGTTGAACTTCGGCGCCGGGAGGCATGAGGTCGCTCGAGCCGATGATCCGGTCAAGGTCCTCCATGGTGACGGTCGCCGGCGGACGATCCGGCAGGACGAGGTCGGCCGCCGTCACCGCGTCGAGATCGAAGCCGGCGCTCTCGCGCTCGCTCGTCTCGCGTTGAATGTCGTCGACCAGACGGGCGCGCTCCCGCGCATCGCGGCCCTGGCCCGTCAGCACGCTCTCCGAGATCCTGCCGGGCAACCGGGCGAGGATCGGCTGGAGGCGGCCGACGACGGACTGGAACAGACGGATGCGGTCCCGGAGCGCGCGATAGATGTCGGTCTCGACCGTCCCTTCGACGTGCAGGTTGACGATGCGAATGACCTCGTGCCGCTGGCCCATCCGGTCGATGCGGCCGATCCGCTGCTCCACCCGCATCGGGTTCCACGGCATGTCGTAGTTGACGAGCGCGCCGCAGAACTGGAAGTTCAGGCCCTCGGCCGCGGCGTCCGTGCACAGCAGGACATCGGCTTCGCCGTCCCGGAAGCGCCGCTTGGCGTCGTCCCTTGCGATTCTCCGCCAGACGCCGTCGACGCCCGGCGCCTCGCCGCCGCGGCCGGAGAAACAGAGGATCTTCCATTCGGCGTCCGCGAACAGCGCCTCCCGCAGAAAGTCCATCGTGTCCGTGTACTGGGTGAACACCATCGCCTGACCGTGGCCTTGGCGGCGCAGGTCGCGCAGCACGTCCCTCAGGCGGTCGAGCTTGCCGTCCGGCGGCAGCAGGGCGATCTCGTCCAGCAGGGCGTCGATCTCCGCCTTCTGTTCGCCGACGAGAGCATCGCGCTCGCGTCGCGCCGCCTCGTCGAGGTCGGCGATCTCGTCGGCCGTGTCGTCGTCCGGCAGGTCCTCTTCCAGAACCGCCGCGTCCCGGTCGCCCGCGCCGCCCCCCGCGACAATCGCGGCCCGGCGCTTGAGCAGCGTCTCGCGGAGCGCCACGAAGCTGCTGGCGAGCCGCCGGCGGTAGATCGTCATGACGAAGCCGACGGCCGATCTCTGCTTCTCGCTCGCCTGGCGCCAGGTCCGGGCGATGTAGTCCTCCACCGCTTCGTAGAGACGCCGTTCGTCGCCGGACATCTCGAGAAACCGATCCTCCACCCGGCGGTCGGCGATCGGCGTCGTCAGCAGTCCCTCCCGCACGTACCGCCGCAGCAGTTCCCGGGTGTTCCGCGAGATCAGCCGACGCACCGGGGACCCGGCCCGCAGGATGGCGATCGCCGCCCTGCGCTCACGCGTCTCCAGCTGACGGCGCGGGATGCTGGCGGCGGCCCGCAGCGCCCGGAGCGCCTTCCTGGCCTTCAGCCGCGACAGACCGGTCAGGCGCTCCGCTTCCTCGACTCCGATCTCGCCGCCGGCGCGCTCGGCGGCACGGAACAGGGCGGCCATCCGTTCCATCGCCTCCGCCGACGGGTTCGGCTGCTCCAGGTCGCTGAAGAAGCCGAGAAACGCGGGTTCGTCCCACTCCGGCGGCAGGCCGAGCAGGTCGAGCAGGTCCCAGACCTCGATCGGATGCACCTGCATCGGCGTCGCGGTCAGCAGGACGAGACTCTGCGTGCGTTCCCTGAGCTCCCTCATCAAGCGCAGGAGAGTGTTCGGACCGCCTTCCCGCGCGCCGCCGGCGGCGCGGCGACGGGCATGGTGGGCCTCGTCCAGCACGACGAGATCCCAGGGTTCCGCCGTCTCCAGGAGTTCCTCGGCGCGGTCCTTCCGGCGCATCAGCTGACTCGACGCGATGACGGCCGGCTGGCCATGCCACTCCTCGCGGCCCACGTCGCGCTCATGCCGACCGCGCAACGCCGGCGAGGCGCGCCAGGTCAGCTTGCCGCCGTCGTAGATCGGCCAGTTCAGATTGAACTTCTCCCGCAGTTCGATCTGCCACTGACGGAGAACGGCCTTGGGCGCGAGGATCAGGATCCGCCGCGCCCGGCCGGCAAGCCACGCCTGGCGCAGCAGCAGCCCGGCCTGGATCGTCTTGCCCAGTCCCACCTCGTCGGCGATCAGCAGCCGGGGCGGCCAGGCGCCGTAGAGCCGTTCGAACGCCTTCGCCTGATGCGGCCAGGGATCGACCGGCGCCGTCGCCTCGCCGATTCGCTCGCCGCCGTCCGGGCGGGAGGGCGCCTCCCGGATGAAGGTCCAGACCCGATCCCGCATACTGCTCGCCGGCGCCGGCGCGGCCGCCGGGGCGCGACACGCCTCGGCTTCCCGTTCCGACGCCGAACGCTCCGACCGCTCCGCCGGCGCGACGGACGACGACGCCGGCGCCGTCTCCTCCAAACGCGCCGGCCGGCCCGTCGGCGGAGCGAAGCGCATCAACTCCCGGCGCACCGCCTCCGGCGCATCCAGCACGAGCAGGCGCCGCGCCCGGTCGGCCCAGATCCGAGCGAAGTTCCTCTCCTCCGCGTCGACGCGTCCGGGCTCGGGTCCCCAGCTGGCGTAGACGCTGAAGCTCTCCCAGTTGCTCCGCCAGCCGGCCGCGGTCTCGTTCAGGCTGCCGGTCCAGGCAAGCCGGTCGCCGACCCGATCCTGAACGATGCCGGTCTTCTCGTGGAAGATGCCGCCGTCCGGAACCGGCTCGCCCCGCGCGTTGCAGGGCACGGCGACCTTCACGTCGAGAACGCCGCGGGCGACCATCCAAGCCAGGAGTTCCAGCGCCCCCGCCGCCGCCGGATCGGGCGGGGCGAGCGGCACGACGGCGAGGCGCCGCTCGACCAGCTCGCGCAGTTCCCGACCGCGGGCGATCGCCTCGATCTCCGGCGGTTCCAGCGTACAGCCGACGACGAGGCGCATCCGCCCGTCGTTGCGCACCAGCCCCTCGATGCCGCGCGCCGCCAGCGCCAGAGCCTGGGCGTTGAAGTACCCGGTCAGACGGTCGTATCGCTCCGCCTCCGCCAGCGCGGGGACGTGGAACAGCCGGTTCAGATCGCCGTCGTCGGTCGTGTACTTCAGCCGCCAGTCGTGGTGCCGCAACATGGCCGGCGCTCAGGCGTCGCGCCAGATCGCGAGCTGCTCCGGCTCGTCCACCTGCTCCCGGTACGCCAGACGGCACAGCCCGACCAGCGCCTCGAAGTCGCCGGCCGACGCGGCCGCTGCGCCGTCGAGATCGACGCCGGTGAACGCGCTTCCGACCGGCAGGACTTCGAGCGCCGCTTCGAGCGCGGGGAAGAAGCCCGGTTCCCGATCCACCCGCGCCTCCTCCAGCAGCTCCCGGGCGGCCTCCAGCGAGCGCGTTCGCGCCGCGTGCGCGGCGTGGTGGATCGCGTCGATCATGCCGCGGGACCCGTCGGCCGGACCGAGCGCGCCCTTGGCCGCCCGACGGGCGCTGTCCCAGATCTCCACGTTGCTGCCCTTCTTGCCCGCCAGCCGGCCGACGATGTCGCGGTCGAGATCGGCGCCCACGGCGCGGGCCAGCCGCAGCGCCTCGTCGTAGGGTGCGGCCGGCGCCCGGAAGGCGTCCCAGGCCAGCACGAAGAACGCAGTGGGCGGGTCCAGGTCGGCGTCGTTCCGGCGGTGCGTCAACTGCTCCAGGCGCCAGCGCTTGACCTCGCGCCGGGCGGCGTCCAGCGCGTCCTCCGGCGTCGCCGCGTAGGGGTCCGGTTCCGTCTCGACCGGCGCTGACGCCGGCTGCCGGCCGCGCTTCCGAGCGGTTGCTGCGGCGACCCGCGGCGTGCCGCGGCGGAGCGGCCAGTAGCGGGAGAACACCTCGAGCGCCGGGCCGAAGCAGGCCAGGTAGAGATCGACCCCGCCGATCCCGGCCTGCTGGAACTCCTCGATCCGACGGCGGACGGCCTCCGCCACCCGGGGTTCCACGTCCTCCCAGTACACGTTCTCGTCCGCTTCCCCGGCGCGGGGCCGGCAGACGAGAAAGACCGTGCTGTTCGCCGCCGCCTTGTTCCGGATGTGCAGGCTGCCCTCGGCCTCCGTGTTGACCGGCCACGACGCGGTGATGACGAAGCCGGCCTCCATCAGGCCGGAGGTCAGCGCGTCCCAGGCGCCGGTCGCCTTGTGGGTGAACATCAGCGTCATGATGCCGTCCGGCTTCAGCACGCGGCGGCACTCCGCAAAGATCGACGCCATCCGCTCCTGGTAGTCCCGGCCGGCCAGCTTCCTCGCGCCCTTCTCGCCCCGGAACCGCGCCGGGTTCGCCACCGCCTCGCTGTCCTTGTCCGTCAGCTGGCGCCGGAACAGCTCGGGGAAAACGTGGCCGGCGGTCCGCTTCAGCCAGACGTAGAAGAAGTCCGAGAGCTCGGCGTACATCACGTTGTCGTAGTACGGGGGGTCCATGACGACCGCGTCGACGCTGGCGTCCTCCACGTGGTCGAGGCTGTCGCCCGGCTGGCAGGAGACTGCGATCGGCGGCGGGGCCGGGCTGCGCTCGACGGCGAACAGGCCGCCGGCGGCGGTCGCGGCGTCCGGGCGGATCAGCGAGACGAGCTCGCCGATGCACTTCGCGGTCTGACCGATCGCCCAGTCGTAGCCGACGCCGGCGACGAGAGGGGCCATCTCGGCGTAGGACCAACAGAATGCGAAATCATGGCGGTTGAACGTATTCGCTACAACCTGTCTTGTCGGCGTCCACACGGACATCCGAGAGTTGTAGTTCAGGAGCTTGTCCAGCGCGATGGCCAGATACCCGTACGCCGCCCGGCGGACCTCCGTCAGCCGGTCGTCCCGCCGGTCGGCCTCCAGCATCTCCCGAAACACCTCGACGCTCGTGCCGTGGCAGAGCAACTGACGCGGCGAGAACAGGTCGCGCCACACGGACATTCCGTATCGCTGTGGCTCCGTCGTCTTGTTCCCGTCGGGGATCCTCTCGCTCGGCACGATGTCGAGCGCCTTCCACTCGGGCAGCTTCCCGGCCAGCCGCGACGCGGTCGCCGCGCTGTTGTCGTCCGCCGGAACCGGCGCCCGATAGCCGCGAACCCACTTGTCCTTGCCCCGCTTGCCGGACTTGAGGATCTTCGGTATCCGACGCTTGTAGACGACCGCGTAGAGCTGCTCCCCCATCCGCCCGGCTTGCGCCTGGCGCTTGATCTCGTCCCCGTCCACCACGCGGCCGCAGTCCGGCCACGGGCAGGCGGCACTGCCCCGGCTGACCGTCCCCGACGACTGCTCTCGCGTGTTCCCGACGATCTCGAACGAACAGACCCGACCCTCCGACCCCGGCCCGGCGCCCGGTTCCGGCCGCAACCGAACCCCCGTCCCGTCCGGCGCCAGCCGCCAGTTCGGCGACAGCGGAACCAGCCCGTCGCAATGAGGGCAGGCGATCGTCCGCGCCCAGAGGTAACCTTCTACCCTGTGGCCTTCCGGCTCAGCCGGGAAGACACCTTGATACTTGGTTCCGGCTCGCCGAAGGAACTCTGCGACCAGGCTGTTGAACTCCGGGAGCAACCGAGCGCCATACCGTGCGGGCCATTCTGCCGTCGCTTTCAGAATCAGCGCAGCCACCGGGTTCAGGTCGTTCGCGAGAGCCGCAAACCCCAGACGCCCCGTCTCGACCGGAATGCTGCCACCGCCCGCGGTCGGATCAAGGACCTCCATTCGAGATAGCTCAACGCCAGTGCCGGCTTGGATCCACCGGCTGTCTTCGGAACTCGGCGAATACGTGAACGCACGCTTGTAACCGTAAGGATTGGGGCCGAGGTTCTTCCCGCTCTTCTTCGCGGCAGCCAAGGCTGCGGCGGTGGCCACCGGATCCCCGTGAATCCCCAGCACGTGGAGAAACCGCTCGCGGTCCGCGTCCGCCGGCAGCAACGACGCCAGCACGGCCGCCCGCGACGCGACCAGCGGGCGCCGCGCCCACCACACATGAAGCCGGTTCGGCGCCGGAAACGGCGTCATCGGCGTCCGCTCACGCGTGCTCTCGATGCCGAGCTCCGCAATCGGCAACCAGCGCTCGATCAGGCGGGTATCGTTCGACATCTCCGTCAAGCCGCGATGTCGCGAAGATGACAAGCGTCTCCGAACGCCTCGACCGCCCATGGTCTGCCGCCGTCGACCGGACGACGCAGCCGAACTCGCCGCCGCGGTCCGTCAGACGCCGAAGCCGTCCCGCGCCTTCGCGCAGGGTCTTCTCGACGGCTCTCTCCCGGTGTCTGAAGGACCCTCCTGCGGCAAACGCACCGCTTGTGATCCAAGCATCAGGCGTCAAGGCCAGAATGCGATCAACGTCCCGTGGAGTTGGCAAGACACCGGAACCGCGGCGCCAAGGCGTGATGACCGCCTTCGGATGCTCCTCGAGCATCTGATTCCACATCTCCGGGCTGTTTGCGTTCCCGGCGCCATGATGCGGAATCTTGACGGCCGACGCCCGACCTTCCGGGCGCGCCCGGTCCGCTACGATCGCGCTCCAGCCTTGGCGCTCCACGTCGGAGCCGAGCAGCACGGAGCACTCACCGCACTCCAACCAGAGCGCAACCGCCACCTCGTTGGGCGCCGGGTCCGGGACTCGAAACTTGCCCTGGCAAGGGACCAGATTCCCAATGGCCGCCAGGAATCGCTGGTAGGCGCCATCCGAGGGCGAGAGCGAGGCGATCCCGCACCGTTCGTTCCGAAACAGCTGGCGGTTGGCGATTGCATGTCTCGGTCGTCTCCCTCGGTCGAACAGCCAGGCAAGAACGCCGTGGAGCTCCCGGAATCCGGAACCGCCAGCGGAGAGGTGTCGACGTTCCAGCGCTT
>CBDBDB010000005.1:0-588579 GCA_965203495.1 Candidatus Multivorans sp. | reverse complement strand
GGTCGGCGGCGAAGCGCTGCCCATGGGGCGGGATCGGCAGCGTGTTCACCCGGCCGGAGCAACAGGCGCGGCGGCGTGGCCGGCGCTCTGCTCGAGCGGGCGATCGACGCGATGCGCGATAGAGGGATGTTGCTCTCGTACCTGTTCGCCCAGCGGCTGCGGTGGTACGGGCGGTACGGCTACCGGCCCTGGTCTGGCGGTCGGCGCACGCTGCACTGGCCGCGAGTCGACGAGGCGCCCGCAAGCGCCGCCCGGCGCTGCGATCCGGGCGCCGACGCCGGCGAACTGGAGCGTCTCTGGAGCGCCTATGCGGGCGGCGCCGGCGGCGCGCCGCTGGACGGCATCGTCGACCGCGGCGCCGAGGAGGACTGGCGGGGCAGCTTCCTTCTTGCCGGCGCGCCGGACGAGGACATCTGGATCGCGGACCGCGGTTCTCGCGGGGCGGCCTACCTGCGCGCCGCGGACGTCAACGGTCGCTGCGGGTGCTGGAATGGGGCCGGGAGGGCGGCGACGCTATCGCCTTGTGTGAGTTGCTGGCCGCCGCCATGACGAGCCGCGGGGTCGAATCGATCCGAATGCCCCTGATCCGCGACGAGGCTCTGGAGTGCTTGCTGGCGGCCGCCGGCGCCCTGATCGCCGCGCGACCGGCGTGGAACGAAGTGCCGCCGGGCGCGACGCCTCCAGCCGCCTGGATGGTGCGCAGTCTGGACGACGACGCATTGGCCGGGCGGCTGAGCGTACCGAACGCCGGCGATCTCCTGGCCCGCTTCCTTCCGCCCGAGCGGTTCTCCTTCTGGGAGGCGGACCGGTTCTGAAGGCAACCTTCGCAGTCGTCGGCCCTGGGCGGCGGGCAGCCCGCGGAGGTCGGTCCATTGACCGTGGTTCCTCTACACTCCGAACCGTGCAAGTCCTCGACCCCTCCTGGGAGGGCTCTCCGCCTCCGCTCTCGCCGGCGACCCGGCTGAGAGCGCTGGCCGGGGTCGACGTTGCCCTCCTCTCCAACGGCAAGGCAGGCGTGGCGTCCCTGTTCGACCACGTGGAGGCGCTGCTGCGGGAACGCTGGAAGGTGGCGGCGGTCGAGCGCGCCACGAAGGGGGACTACAGCGCTCCGGCCGAGCCGGAACTCGTGCGCCGTCTGGCGAGGCGCCGGCTGGTCATCACCGGCGTCGGCGACTGAGGGAGCTGCTCGTCGTGCAGTCTGCACGACGCCGTCGCGTTCGAGCGCGAAGGTGTTCCGGCGGTCGGCGTGATGACGTCGGCGTTCGTCGACGGCGCCGAGCTGATGGGGCAGGCCTGCGGTGCGCCGGGCTACGGGTTCGCCGTGATCGAGCATCCGATCAGCAGCGCGACCGACGCGGAACTCCTGGAACGGGCCGGAGAGGTCGTGAAGCAGGCTGAGGAACTGGCGCTGGCCCCGGCGCCGCGGGATCCGCCGTGACGACCATGCAGCAGAGAGCCGGCGTTGCAGTGGCGGCGCTTCCGCCTCCCGAGTGACCGCGGCCGCCGATCTCGTCGTCTTCGTCGCCTACCTGGTCGGCGTCGTCGCGCTGGGCGTCTCGCTCGCCAGGCGGAGCGGAACGGCGCGCGGCTTCATGGTCGCGAGCGGCGCGTTGCCGGGCTGGGCGGTGGGGCTGTCGATGTTCGGCACGTTCCTGTCCAGCAACACCTTCGTCGGGGTTCCCGGGCAGGCGGTCGCCGGCAACTGGAACGCGTACGTGTTTTCCCTGTCCTTGCCGGTGGCGGCGTTCCTTGCGGCGCGCTGGTGGATCCCGTTCTATCGCCGCGGCGACTCGATTTCCGCGTATTGCCACCTGGAGGCGCGGTTCGGCCGCTGGGCGCGGACCTACGCCGTGGCCTGTTACCTGCTGACCCAGTTCGCGCGGGTCGGTTCGATCCTGTTCGGGGTCGCGCTGGCGATGAACGCCCTGACCGGTTGGCCGGTGGCCTGGATCATCCTGAGCACGGGCATCGTCGTCACGGCCTACACCCTGGTCGGCGGCATCGAGGCGGTCATCTGGACCGACGTGATCCAGAGCGTCGTGCTGACGGTCGGCGCTCTCTTCGTCGGCGCCCTCCTGATCGCGGACGCGCGGGGCGGGTTCGGCGGACTGATCGAGACGGCGCGGGCGGCGGAGAAGTTCTCCCTCGGCAGCTTCCGGTTCGAGTTCACGACTTCGACCTTCTGGGTCGTCCTGATCTACGGCCTGTTCATCAACTTCACGAACTTCGGCATCGACCAGAGCTACGTCCAGCGCTATCACGCGGCGTCGACCGACCGGGCGGCGTCTCGCTCGGTGTGGCTGGCGGCCGGACTCTACCTGCCGGTTTCGGCCGTCTTCTTCTTCATCGGCACGGGGTTGTTCGTCGTTCTCCAGGGACGGCCCGAGGCGGCCGGTCTCGCCGCCGATCAGGCCTTTCCGCACTACGTCTCGACCCGGCTGCCGCCGGGCGCGGCGGGGTTGCTGATCGCGGCGCTGTTCGCGGCCGCGATGAGCAGCATCGACACGTCGTTCAACAGCTCGGCCACGGTGTACCTGTCGGACATCCACCGGACCTTCGTGCGGCCCGAGCGGTGCGCGGATGGCGGCGAGGTCGAGGATCTGCGGGTGCTGCGCGGGGCCACGGTCGTCATCGGCGCGCTCGGCACGGCCGCGGCGCTGCTGATGATCGGCGCGGGCAGCCTTCTGGACATCTGGTGGACGGTGTCCGGCATCTTCGCCGGCGGCCTGCTCGGACTCTTCGCGCTCGATCGGCTGGCGCCCCGGGCCGGTCCCGGCGCCGCGCAGGCGGGCGTGGCCGCGGGCGTACTGGTCATCGTGTGGATGACGGTGTCGCCGCAGCTCGAGGGCGGCCTCGCGATGCTGCGGATTCCACTGCACAGCTACATGATCACCGTCGTTGGCACGCTTGCCATCTTCGGCGTCGGTCTGTTGCTGACGGGCCGTCGTCGGCGCGGCGCCGCTGCGATAGAGTGAGGCCTGTTCGTGCAGTCGCCCGATGTCCCTTCCAGAACTTCCGCCGATTCCGAGCTCGAGCCGTCCGCGTCGCCTGGCGGTCCTCCTGGCGGTCTCGCTTCTACTGCTGTCGGTCGGTGGCTGCGACGACCGCGGCGATCTCCTGGGCGTTGAACTCGTCGTCTTCACGCTTGGCGAGTGGGCAGGCGTCGGGCCGGGGGGAGAGGAGTTCCGGTTCATCCTGGAACGCGACGATGACGACGTGAGACTCTCCTCCTTTGTCGTCAGCCTGCCGGGACTCGCGGACGCCGCCGTCGGCGATCCAGGGGCCTGTGCAACGCTGGTCAATGCCTTCTCCAGGTTCGGGAACACGAGAGCGAACGTACGGATCCGCGACGCCGGCTTCCGGTTCCGCGCGCCGACCGACGTTCGCGTCGACCGGGACGGTCTGATCGAGGCCCTGATCACCGGCTCGTTCGACTCTTCGAAGACCGCGAAGGTGGACGCGGAGATCGAGATCGACGCGACCAGCTTCCTGGCTTGCCGCATCCGGACGACGGTGAGTTGGCGGGCGGCGCCGGTAGACTCCTGAGTCGCGGCCGAGACCTGCGCGAGGCGGAGACGGAGGATGTATCCCGGCAGGTACGCGCGCGAAACCCCCGACAAGCCGGCGGTCATCATGGCCGGAACCGGCGAGACGGTTGCCTACCGGGAACTCGACGCGCGGTCGAACCGGCTGGCGCAACTCTGGTACGCGCAGGGCCTGAGGCCGCGCGATCATGTTGCGATCTTCATGGAGAACCACCCGCGGTACTTCGACGTCTACTGGGCGGCGATCCGGTCGGGTCTCTACCTGACCACTGTGAACCGCTACCTGACCGCCGAGGAGGCGGCTTACATCGTCAAGGACTGCGGCGCGCGGAGCATCGTCGGTTCGGCGAAGCTGGCCGAAGCGTGCGCCGAACTGACGGGTCTGATCCCGAGCTGTCCTAGCCGGCTGATCGTCGACGACGACGGGTCGGGAGTTCCTCGGGGCTGGGACGACTACGGCGAGGCGACGGCCGCGTTCCCGGCCGAGCCGCTTGCCGAGCAACCGCGCGGCGGCACGATGCTCTACAGCTCCGGCACGACCGGTCGGCCCAAGGGCATCCTGCGGCCGCTCACCGGCCTGTCGGTCGAGGAGATGCCGGACGAGCGGTTCGAGGTGCTGACGAGCATCTACGGACTCGACGCCGACTCGGTCTACCTGTCGCCGGCGCCGCTCTATCACGCGGCGCCGATCGGCTTCACCGCCGGGACGCAGACTCTGGGCGGCACCGCGGTCGTGATGGAGCGGTTCGACCCGGAACTCTCGCTGAAGGCGATCGAGGACTACGGGATCACCGTCAGCCAGTGGGTGCCGACGATGTTCAACCGCATGCTGAAGCTCCCCGAGGAGGCGAGAACCCGCTATGACCTGTCGAGCCACCGGCGGGCGATCCACGCCGCCGCGCCCTGTCCGGTCGACGTCAAGCGCCGGATGATCGAGTGGTGGGGGCCGATCATCCTGGAGTACTACGCCGGCTCCGAAGGCAACGGCATGTGCGCGGTCGAGTCGGACGAGTGGCTGAGGAAACCGGGCACGGTCGGCCGCTGCCTGACCGCGACGGTCCACGTCTGCGACGACGACGGCGAGGAGTTGCCGGCCGGCGAGCCGGGGACGATCTTCTTCGAGCCGGCCGAGGACGCGGACCTGTTCGAGTATCACGGCGACCGGGAGAAGACGCTCGGTTCGCGGCACCCGCGTCACGCGCGCTGGAGCACGCTCGGCGATGTCGGCTATCTGGACGAGGACGGCTACGTCTTCCTCACCGACCGCAAGGCGTTCATGATCATCTCGGGCGGCATCAACATCTATCCGCGGGAGATCGAGGACGCTCTCGTCCTCCACCCGAAGGTGGCCGACGCGGCCGTCATCGGCGTGCCGAACGAGGACCTGGGCGAAGAGGTCAAGGCGGTCGTCCAGTTGATGCCCGATGTCGAGGAGAGTGCGGACGTGGCCGAAGAGCTGATGGCCTGGGCGCGGGAGCGCGTCGCGCACTACAAGGCGCCGAGATCGATCGACTTCGTGGAACAGCTCCCGCGGCTGCCCACCGGGAAGCTCTACAAGCGTGTCCTGCGCGACCGTTACTGGACGGACCGCGCCTCGCGGATCGTGTAGGGGCCGAACGGCGACCGGCTTGCTGACCACGATCGCGGACGAACTCGCGGCGGCGGTCGACGATCTCGGCTTCGGCCCGCCGGTCGTCCACGTCTACAACCCGCTGGTCTACGCCCGCGCGGCGCACCACGCGTACCTGAAGCTGGCCGGCGCCGGGTCGGGCAGGGTGGTCCTGCTGGGAATGAACCCGGGTCCCTGGGGCATGACGCAGACCGGCGTGCCGTTCGGCGAGGTGGCGTACGTACGGGAGTGGCTCGGCATCGACGCTCCGGTGGCGCCGCCGGCTGTTCAGCACCCGAAGCGTCCTGTCCTCGGCTTCGACTGCCCTAGGAGCGAGGTCAGCGGCCGCCGGGTCTGGGGCTGGGCGGAGCGGCGCTTCGGAACGCCGGCCGCGTTCTTCGAGCGGTTCCTGATCTGGAACTACTGCCCGCTGGCCTTCCTTCTGGACAGCGGCGCCAACCTGACCCCGGACCGGCTGCCGGCCGCCGACAAGGCGCCCCTGTTTCGAGCGTGCGACCGGGCGCTGCGGCAGGCCGTCGAAGCGCTGGAACCGCGACTGGCGGTCGGCATCGGCGCGTTCGCTGAAGGCCGGGCCCGGCGCGCACTCGCGGATCTGAGCGTGCCGGTCGGCCGGATGCTCCATCCAAGCCCCGCCAGTCCCGCCGCGAACCGAGGCTGGCGGGACCAGGCGGAGCGGGATCTGCGCGCCCTGGGCGTCGAGGTCTCGCGCTAGTCGGCGGCCCGGATCTCGATCTCCTCGTCGTCGATGGCCAGGACGACCGCGTCGTGGATCGCCGGCCGGAGCCCGCGGATCGCGATGTTCTCCCGGCTCGGGTGAACCCGGTTCGTCAGCAGGACGACGATCAGCTCCCGTTCCGGGTCGGTCCAGAGCGAGGTCCCCGTGAAGCCGGTGTGGCCGTAGGAACGGGCCGAGAAGTAGCGGCCGGCGGAGCTGGGGGCGGACGGCGTGTCCCAGCCCAGCGCGCGGCTGCTTCCGGGCACGAGTTCGGCCCGACGGGTGAAGAGAGCCACGGTGTCGGCGTCCACGATCCGACGGTCGCCGTAGACGCCGCCGTTCAGCATCGTCTGGGCGAACAGGGCGACGTCGCGCGCGGGGCCGAACAGGCCGGCGTGGGGCGCTACCCCGCCCAGGGCATGGGTGTTTTCATCGTGGACTTCGCCGTGCGGCAGTCGGCCCCGCCAGGAGTCGAACTCCGTCGGAGCGATCCGTACCCGGAGGGAATCTGCGGGCAGGTAGCCGGTGTCGGCAAGACCCAGCGGATCGAGGATCTCGTCCTGGACCAGGTCGGCGAGGCCGCGGCCCGATTCGCGTTCCAGGATCTCTCCGAGCAGGAGCACGCCGAGGTCCGAGTAGATCGACCTCTCGCGGGGCGCGGCCTCCAGTTCGGCGGCGGCGATGTGCTCGAGGTAGCGGGCGCGGGCCTCGTCGCGTTCGAGGCCCTCGCCGAGTTCGCGGAACAGCTCGGTGCAGCAGGGCAGGCCGCTCGAATGGGCCAGGAGATCCCGCAGCGTTGCCGCGCCGACCGCCGATCCTTCGAGCTCCGGCAGGCAGGAGGCGGCGGCGGCGTCCAGGTCCAGCGCTCCGGACGCCATCCGGCGCATCATCAGCGTCGTCGTCGCGATGACCTTGGTCAGCGAGGCCAGGTCGTAGATCGTCGATGGCGTGACGGCGGGCGCGTCGTCACTGACGGTCAGGCGGCCAGCCGCCCGTTCGAGCGCTACCCCGCCGCGGCGCGCGACCAGCAGCACCCCGCCAGGAGCGACTCCATCCGCAACCGCCGTCTCCAGCAGAGCGGCCGCTCGCTCGAGCCGCTCCGGGTCAAGGCCGACCGACCGCGGCGCGGCGTGGCGGAGCGTTGCGGCGGCCGTGGCCGAGTCGACCGATTCCGGTGCAGACACGGGCGCCGCGGGTCTTGTAGATTGACAGGCTGGGAAGGAGGCGAAGAGCAGAACGGCCGCCGGGATCCGAACTGCCGCCGCGTCGGCGAGTCCTCGCGCGGCATCCGTGGCGTGCCAAGAGCGCAACGCCGCGAGACTACCGGACGAGAAGAACGTTCTACCTCGCGAACTCCGACGCGGCGCCCAACCGATACGGGAAGAAGAGCGCGGTGACGACTGCCTCACCCTCGGCGCGGACGGAGTCTTCCTCGACGCCGGGCATGGAGCCGCCCCGCGGGACCGGCCCCGGCGGGACCGCGGCGAGATGCTCGGGCTGCTACGCCCTCATGGCGCGGAAACACTTCCGCAGTTCGTCGACGAACACGTCCGGCGCCTCGAAGGCGGCGAAGTGTCCACCCTTCTCGAGCCGGTTCCAGTAGACGAGCTGGCGGTACCGACGCTCCGCCCAGCGCCGGGAGGAGCGGAAGATCTCCTTGGGGAAGATGCTGCAGCCGACCGGGATCTCGACCGGCTCTCCACCGCCCTTGCCGAAACTCTCCCAGTAGATTCGCCCGGAGGAGGCGCCGCAGGCCGGCAGCCAGTACATCATCACGTTGTCGAGCAACTGATCGCGAGTCAGCACGTTCTCCGGGTGGCCGTCGCAGTCCATCCAGGAGTGGAACTTCTCGATGATCCATGCGGCCTGTCCGGCCGGCGAATCGACCAGGCCGTAGCCGAGGGTCTGCGGCCGGGTCGACTGCTGCTTGGAGTAGCCCGAGTCCTGCTCCCGGTAGTGCTGAAGCCCGGCGAGCGCGTCCTTCTCGATGTCCGTCAGGTCGTCCATCGTGCTCCGGTCCACGCCCGAGGTCGGCATGTTCAGATGGATGCCGCGGCAGTGCTCGTGGTCCTGGATCGCGATCGCCGTGCTCACCGCCGCGCCCCAGTCGCCGCCCTGGGCGAAGTACCGGTCGTAGCCGAGTCGCGACATGAGTTCCGCCCAGGCGTCGGCGATCCTTTCGACGCTCCAGCCGGCCCCGGTCGGCTTGTCCGAGAACCCGAACCCCGGCAGGGCGGGAACGACCAGGTGAAAGGCGTCCTCCTCGGAGCCGCCGTGCGCGGTCGGATCGAGCAGCGGCCCGAGCGTCTCGAGGAACTCGACGATCGAGCCCGGCCAGCCGTGGGTCATGACCAGCGGCGCCGCTCCCCGGTGCTTCGAGCGCAGGTGGAGGAAGTGGATGCCCAACCCGTCGATCTCGGTCCTGAACTGGTCGAGATCGTTCAGGCGGCATTCCAGGCGCCGCCAGTCGTAGGAGGATGCCCAGTACTCGCATACCTCCTTCGTGTATGCGAGCGGGATGCCCTGGTTCCAGTCGTCGACCGTCTCGCGCTCGGGCCAGCGGGTGGCGGCAAGCCGGCGGCGGAGGTCCGTCAGCTCCTCCTCGTCGATCGCGAGGCGGTAGGGCGCGATGTCCGTCATGCCCGCACGCCGCTAGAAGCCGACTCGGGCGCCGACCGAGAGGGTCTCGATGTCGCCCCCGATGGATTCGAAACGCCCGACAAGACTCAGACGGCCCAGGAACTGGAACTCCACGCCGACGCCGTACACCAGGTCTTCCTCGTCCGGGTCGTCGAGGGCTACGTCAAGGTCGTCCGCCGCGTCTTCCAGGTCGGCGCCCCACGACACGAGGCCGACCTTGGCGAAGACGGAGATCCGGCTGGTGATCGCGTACTGGGGCACGATGGCCACGGACAGGACGTTGATCTCGCCGCTGATCGGAATGTCGGCGCACGCCACGCCCTCGGCGCAGGGCCGGACGAGCCCGTCGACTTCGGACAGGTCGTGCCAGGCGGCCTCGACGGCGAAGTAGTCGCTGAACTTGAAACCGACCTCGACGACCCGGGAGTTGCCGTCGCCGTCGAGGACCTGGTCGAAAGCGTCGTCGGCGGTCACGTCGACGTCCGACCAGCCGAAGTGGAAGCCGACGTAGAGCTCGCGTTCGGCGGTTGCCGGCGACGCGGTCAGCAACGTGACGAGCGCGACGGCGCCGGCCAACGCCACGTGCAGGAAGCGGGGCATCGAGGAACGGCGGTCCATCATCGTGGCCTCCCGGAAAGACGGCACGGGAAGTCGTGCCCGAAGAGCATACAGGAATGGCTATGCGTCTGTGCGGAAGGGACGGGGGCTGAACCGGGGCTACGGTCTTCCCGGTTCGGCACGGTCAGGCCGCCGCGAACGGCTGAGCGGACGACGAGAGGTTCGGCGCGGTCGTCCCCCGGCCGCGTCCGTTCGGTCGGGTCGCCGTGGTAACTTGGACCCGGACATGACGCGTACCCTCCTGGCTCTCCCGAGCGCGCTCCTGATCGTCGCGGCCGCGGCCGCCTGTGGCGGCGAGAGCGCGCCGGACGAGGCGCCGGAAGCTGACGTCGCGGTCTCCGCGGACGGGGAAGACGACGGCTGGGGACTCCTGAACGACCCGGTGGCGCAGCGGGTCGAGCCGTTCCGGATCTTCGACAACCTCTACTACGTCGGCATCGACTGGGTGTCGTGCTGGCTCGTGGCGACGACGGACGGACTGATCCTGATCGACTCGCTGTACGGCGACTTCGTCGACAACGCGGTCGACGGCATTCGCGCCGTCGGCTTCGATCCTTCGGATCTGAAGTACGTCCTGGTGACCCACGGCCACTTCGACCATGTCGGCGGGGCGGCGCGGTTCCAGGAGGCCTGGGGCGCGCGAGTCGGCATGACCGAGGCCGACTGGGAACTGGCTGAACAGCCGCCGAGCGATCCGCGCTACGAGATCGACGTGCCGGTGCGCGACATGGTGATCGAGGATGGCGACACCCTGCAGTTGGGCGACACGGAGATCCGCTTCTACGTCACCCCGGGCCATACCGAAGGCGTTCTCTCGATGGAGTTTCCGGTGCGGGACGGCGGCGAGGAGCGCCGGGCGTTCGTCTTCGGCGGCGTGGGCCTGAACTTCGAGGGAGTCCATCGAACGAACCTCTACCTGGACAGCGTGGCCCGGATCCGGAGACTCGCCGCCGAGGAAGGCCATCCGATCGAGGTCAACGTAACGAACCACGCCGAGATGGGCGGGATCTTCGAACGGGGGGACCAGCTGGCGGTGCGGGGCGCCTCCGACGCCCACCCCTTCGTCGATCCGCGGGGCTTTGTCGACTGGCTGGCCGAGCTGCAGCGAAACGCCGAGCGCAAGTTGGTCTTCGAACGAGAGCAGGCCGGGGAGTAGGTGAAGAGCTTCGAGTTGATGCCGCGTTTCCAGAACGCGGTGGCGGGGTTTGATCTGTTTCACCGGGAGGACCCGGCGACCGCCGCCCTGGACGGCGAATCGGCGCCGCGGGAGTTTGTCTACTCGCGGCGGATGGCGGCCTGGGTCGAGCGGCTGGCGCCGGAGGCCGGCGAGATCCTGACGCTTGCCGCCCACTGCCAGCACCTCCGCCGGTTTCGTCTGCCGCGGACGGACTATCCCGAGGGCCGCAAGGGCTATCTCGCGTGGCGGCGAGCGGCCGCGCGTGAACACGCTCGCCTGGCGGGCGCGGTGCTGCGCGATGCGGGCTACCGGCGGGAGCAGATCGAGCGGGTTCAGAACCTGGTGCTGAAGCGCGCGGACCGGAGCGCTCCCGCGGAAGCGCAGACCCTGGAGGACGCGGCCTGCCTTGTGTTCCTGGAGCACGACCTGGAAGCGCTGGCGGCGCGGTTGGGGCCCGACAGGACAGTGGACGTGCTCGCCAGGACCTGGCCCAGGATGTCGACCGCCGGCCGCGAAGCCGCGGCGGCGCTGGACATCGGGCCGGAACTCCGCTCCCTCCTGGACCGCGCGCGAGCGGCGCCGGCCCGTTGAACCGGTCGGTGTTCCGGCTGGTCGTCGCCGCTGTTTGACGATCCGGCGCGCTGCGGCCGCCGGGAACCCGCTTGCGAGTACTCGAGCCGTCAGGCGCCGACTCTGAGAGTCAGGCGATCTCTGGCTTCGCCGATCCTCCTCACGCCGGACCGCGCATCGCGCGGAACGCCGACTTCCGTCAGCGCTCGCTCGAATGCCGACGCGAGCGCCGCGGCGGTCCGGTCGTCCCGGGGAAACAGGCGGTCGTTGACGCGCAACTCGACTCGGCGGCGGTCGAACGCGGCCCGGCCGCCGAGCCGCGGCTCGGCCTCGATCAGGTCGCAGGCGCGGAAGGCGCAGTGGAGCAGCGATGCAAGCCGCCGATGCAAGCCGCCGGTGTCCCGCAGTTCGGGGCCGGTCTCGCGGCGGCGGCTGTAGAGCAGACCCGGTTCGCCGCGGCTCAGGTCCCAGGCGTAGATCGCGTCGTGACCCACGAGCAGGACGCCGGGACCCTGATGGACGTGGCTGTAGTCGGCGACGTCGATCAGCAGTTCCGGCAGCGAGCGTTCGACGATCCAGCGATGGAAGACCGGGATGAACTCCTCCGCGGCCACGCCCGGGCCGCCGCCGTTCCCGGCGAGGACCTTGAGATCGAGCTTGACGAGTCCGTCGAGTTCGGGAACCGGCGCCGCGCCTTTCCCGTCCATCACGCGACTCCTCGCGCGGTCCGGGCTACGGAGATCCGCTGGTTGCAGGCGTGCGCCGCCTCGATGAACAACTGCGCTTCCTCGATCCGCCTGCGGGCTTCCTCGCTGGAGTCGGGCGGGTTGCCGGCGTTGGTTTGAGCGTCGCCGTGAACGCGGAACAGGTAGTTCGCGAACTTGGCGCCCGCGTAGGGGTCGAAGAACAGCTCGGTGTCGCAGAAGCGGGTCCGGAACTCGTCGACGATCTCGTCGGCCGCGTTGCCGATGTCGATGTTCTCGGTCGTGATCAGCGCGCGCGCGGCCTGGACCATCGCCGAATAGGCCCTGGAGGCGGCTGTCTCCGCATCGCCCTCGTCCAGCTCGAGCAGACCCTGGAAGACCTCGCGCTCGGCCGCGGAGAGACCGAACTCGACCGCGGTCACGACCTCGCCGGCGCACTCGCCGACGCCGAGGTCGCCGATCGTGTACTCGCGCGGGTCGCCCCAGTCGGAGTAGAGAGTGCGATCTTCGAGGTACGTGGGCAGTTTCGTCAGGTCGTCGAGCAGGCGTCGGACGCGGGCCTTTCCGACCCGGGCGATGAAGCGCTGGAAGCTCTCGCCCTTCTCGCGCTCGGCGACGTACAGGCCGGCGATTCGCTCGACTGCTTCGGGAATGCGCTTGGCCGGCACGGCGACCACCGCCAACCCGTAAGCGGCCGCGTTCTCGCTCCACTGGCCGCCGAGGATGACCTGGAAGTGGGGGACGGTGCGGCCGTCGCTCTTGCGGCTCACGCCGTAGAAGCCGATGTCCGCGACGTGGTGCTGACCGCAGGAGTTGAAGCAGCCCGATACCTTGATCCGCAGGTCCTTGACCGCCTCGTCGGCGAGGACGCCGGCGGCCCGGATCGAGGAGGCGATCCGCTTGCGAAGTTCGCCGGCCAGACCGCGCGACGACGAGATGCCCAACTTGCAGGTGTCGGTGCCGGGGCAGGCCGTGACGTCGACCAGCGACGAAGCCCCGGCCGCGCCGAGACCGTGAGCGCGAAGTTCCTCGTAGAGGGCGGGCAGATCGGCCTCGCTGACGTACCGGAGCAGGATGTTCTGCTCGACCGTGTTCCGAGCCAGGCCGCCGTTGAAGCGACGCGCGGTGTCGGCGAGCGCCCGCAACTGGGCGGAGGTCAGGTCGCCCAGGGGCAGGTTGACGGCGGCGGTGACGTAACCGGTCTGCCGCTGGCGCTGGACGTTCGAGCCGAGCCACTCGGCGAAGCCCTCCCGCCGCGGCCCGGGCTCGAGCGCCGCTCCCGGCCGCGTGGGCGCCTCGTCGGTCACGCCGAGATCGTCCAGGTAGGCGGTCCAGCGGTCGTCGGCGGGAAGGACGGCAAGCTCCTCGTCGACCAGACGGGTGAACTCCTCGATGCCCAGCCTGGCGACGAGGAACTTGATCCGGGCCCGGGCGCGGTTCCGCTTCTCGCCCAGTCGCCCGAAGACGCGGCAGACCGCCTGCGCCAGGGGCAGGAGTTCGTCTTCGCGGACGAACTCCCGCAGAACCTTGGCCTGGTGGGGCACCGCGCCGAGGCCGCCCCCGACGAAGACCTTGAAACCGCGTTCCGCGCTCCCCGCGCCGTTGCCGGTCGAGCGGACCTGGGCCACCGCCCCGAGGTCGTGCAGGTAGGCGAGTCCGCAGGCGTGCTGTTCGCAGCCGGAGAAGGCGATCTTGAACTTGCGCCCGAAGTCCTGCGCGTCCTTGTGCCCGAGCAGGAAGTGCGTCAGCGCGTGAGCGTAGGGCGAGACGTCGAACGGCTCGTCACGGCAGACGCCCGCCAGCGGGCACGCGGTGATGTTGCGCACCGAGTTGCCGCACGCTTCCCGGGTGGTGATGCCGACGGCGGCCAGACGCCGCATGATGTCCGGCGTGTCGTCGATGTGGATGAAGTGGAGCTGGATGTCCTGACGGGTCGTGACGTGGGCGATCCCGTCCGAGTACTCTTCCGCGAGATCGGCGAGCGTCTCCATCTGTTCGGCGTTCATGGCGCCGAAGGGGATCTTGATCCGCAACATGCCGGGGGCGTCCCACAGCGTGTTCGGCCCCTTCGTCAGGTCGCCGCAGGGGTACTCGAGGGCTCGGCTCGCCGCGCCGTCGTGACGCTGGCCGTTGTCGTAGCGCTGGCCGTAGACGCCGCGGCGTAGGCGCGTCTCGGCAAACACCTTGTCGTCGATCCGCCCTTGGCGCTTCTGGGCGATCTGGGTTTCGAAGATGTCGATCTCTTCGTCGAGTCCGGGTGGGACGCGGCCGTCGAGGCGCTCCTTCCAGGTCGCGTCGGAGTCCACGGTTGGTTGGCTCATCGGTCGATTCTCGCTTGCTCGTTCGGGGTTGGCCGGTTCCTCCGGATGCGCGCTTCGGGCGAGGCCGGAGGATTTGTTAGCGGTTTGGTCACATTTACAGCCATTCTACGCATGCAGGCATCCATCGTTGCGGCCGGAGTGCGGGGAGAAACGCCGGGCGGCCACGGGCCCCGGCTGCCGCTCGGTCGGTCTTACACCAGGTCCGTGAAGCGGACCGGCTCGGGGAAGTCCGCGGAGGCGGCGCGGATCTTCTCGCCGATCGTCGCCACGTCCCACGGACCCTGGTCGTTCGGCCGGCTGGCGATCTCGAGCGCCTGCCAGGCCAGGAGCGACACCTTGTTGCCTCCGACCGCGAAGATGCGGCCCGTGATGTCGGCGGCTTCGTCGCTGCACAGCCAGACGACGGCCGGCGACACCTTCTCGGGCGCCAGCGGCTCGGCGGTCGTCTCCGGCATGATGTCCTCGGTCAGGCGGGACCAGGCGGTCGGAGCGAGGAGGTTCACCGTCACTCCGTACTTTGCGCCCTCGAGCGCCAGGCAGCGCATGAAGCCGGCCGTCCCCGCCTTCGCGGCGCCGTAGTTCGTCTGGCCGAAGTTGCCGAGGAGCCCCGAGGTCGAACTCGTCATGATGATCCGGCCGCCGGACTCCTGGGCGATCATCTGGTCGTAGGCCGCCTTGGTCACCAGGTAGGTGCCTCGAAGGTGCACGTCAAGGACGATGTCCCACATCTCGTCGGTCATGTTCTTGAACGACTTGTCGCGCAGGATGCCGGCGTTGTTGATCGCGATGTCGATCCTGCCGAACTCGTCCACGGCCCGCTGGACCATCGCCCGGACGGCGTCGCCGTCCGACACCGAGCCGTGATCGGCGACCGCCTGGCCGCCGGCGGCGCGGATCTCCCGGGCTACCTGGTCGGCCATGCCGGAGCCGGCGCCGGTGCCGTCGCGCGCTCCGCCCAGATCGTTGACCACGACCGCGGCGCCTTCCCTGGCGAGCAAGAGGGCGTGGGCGCGGCCCAGGCCGCCTCCCGCGCCGGTGACCAATGCAACCTTTCCGTCGAGCAGACCCATGATGCGGCTTCCTTCCTTGTCCTCGTTCGGTGATGGAGGGCGTCGCCGCCCGAATCGGCCGCAAGGACCGGCGGCGGATTGCATCGTTCAGCGGCGGGCGTCGGTACGCAGCGTAACAAGTTCTTCGGCATCCCGGTCCGGCGGCGCCGGGCGGGTCAACGAATCGAAGCTACCCCCGGCCCGCGATCGCCCACAGGTGGCCCTGGGTGCGGATGTACCAGACGCCGCCGACCAGAGCGGGCGACGCGATCGTGCGTTCGCCGATGCGGTTGACGTGGAGAATCTCGAAGTCCGGCCCTTCCCTGATGACGAAGGTCTCGCCGTTGTCGTTGGTGAAGAAGATCCTGCCGCCCGTGGCGACCGGCGCCGAGGAGAAGCCCTCGCGCATCCGCTCGCCCAGGCGTTCCTGCCAGAGCACCTCGCCCGTCTTCGCTTCGTAGACCGTGATCACGCTCGCCATGTCGTTGACCATGTAGAGGTGGTCGCCGACCAGCATCGGGGCGACGACGAAGGGCGACCCCTTCGCCGCAGTCCAGACGATACGGCTGTCCGTCACGTCGCCGTTCCCGCCCGGGCGGATCGCCAGGGTCGGTCCGGCGCGTCCGGACGTGCTGAAGAGGAGATCGTGGCCGACCACCGGGCTCGGGATGACCTCGAAGGTCGTGCCGCTGGCCCGCCACAGCTCGCGACCGTCCTCGGGCGCGTAGGCGATCACGTGGCGCTGGCCGTTGACCACGATCTCGTCGCGCTCTTCCCCGTCGTCCGTGGTGACCGAGATCGCCGCCGGCGAACTCCAGCCGACCTGAGTGTCCCGTTCCGTGCGCCACAGCTCCTCCCCCGTGCGGCGGTCGAAGGCCGCGATGAAGGACGGTGCCCGCTGCTGCTCCTGGACGAGGATCAAGCGGTCGCCGAGCAGGAGGGGCGACGAGGCCGTGCCGTGGAACGCGGTCAACTCGCCGAACGACTTGTGCCAGGCGATCCCGCCGTCCACGTCGAGAGCCAGCAGTCCATGGTTGCCGAAGTACGCGTAGACGCGCCCGCCGTCGGTGGTCGGGGTCGAGGAGGCGTGGCCGTTCTTCGGGTAGGCGCGCTCCGGATTCGCGGCGGGCGCGGCGGTGGTCCAGAGTCTCCTTCCGCTCGCCCGGTCGAAGGCGAGCACCGAACGTTCGGCGCCGGCGTCCTCGGCGGTCGTCAGGAAGATGCGGTCGTCCCAGACGATCGGCGAGGAATTGCCCTGGCCCGGTACCGGGACCTTCCAACGCACGTTCTCTTCCGGTCCCCAACGATCGACGTAGCCGCCGCCGGCAACTTCGCCCTGGCCGCTCGGACCGCGCCATTGCGGCCAGGCGGCGGCAGGGTCGGCGTCCGCCGGCTTCATCCGCGCGCTGCTCTTCCCGGCGGAGTCGCCGGCGGCGGAAGAAGCCGCGGCAAGCCCCGCGAGGAGGAGGGCGGCGATGGACAGTCGAGTCGGCGTCGTGCGCGGCGCGCTGGAAGAGGTCGTGCAAGTCATGGCGGAATGATAGAACCTTGCCCGCCGGCCTGAATCCGGAAACCGAGGAACGCACCGAGAATGAGCGACACCTTTCGAGCGGTGGTCGTCGACAAGGTCGACGGCCGGCATGCCGCCGGCCTGCGCGACCTGACGCTGGGCGACCTGCCCGAGCACGACGTGCTGGTCGATGTCGAGTACTCAGCGCTGAACTACAAGGACGGATTGGCGGTCGCCGGCGCGGCGCCGATCTGCCGTACGACGCCGATGGTCTGCGGCATCGATCTGGCCGGGACGGTGGTGGAATCCGCTTCGGACTCGTTCTCCCCGGACGATCGCGTGCTGGTCAACGGCTACGGGTTGAGCGAGAGCCACTGGGGCGGCTACGCCCAGAAGGCGAGGATGAAGTCGGAGTGGCTGACGCCCGTGCCGGACGCCTTCACCAACCTGCAGGCAATGGCGATCGGAACGGCCGGCTACACGGCGATGCTGTGCGTGATGGCGCTGCGGGATCACGGCGTGACGCCTGACGCCGGCGACGTCGTGGTCACCGGCGCCGCCGGCGGCGTGGGTTCGGTGGCTGTGGCGCTGCTGGCGCGCGCCGGCTACCGGGTGATCGCCTCCACCGGGCGCGAGGCGGAGCACGAGTACCTGCGCGGTCTGGGCGCCGCCGACGTCATTGCCCGCGACACGCTGGCCGCGAAGCCGCGGCCGATCGGCCGGGAGAGCTGGGCCGGCGCGGTCGACGTCGTCGGCTCGGCGACGCTGGCGAACCTGATCGCCGGGACCAGCTACGGCGGCTGCGTTGCCGCCTGCGGACTGGCTGGCGGCGTGGACCTGCCGTCGAGCGTGTACCCGTTCATTCTGCGCGGGGTCGTTCTCGCCGGCGTCGACTCCGTGATGGCCCCGCAGGACCGGCGGCGGCAAGCCTGGCGTCGGCTGGCGGCGGAACTGCCTACGGGCCTGCTGTCCGAGATGACGACGGTCGAGCCGATGAACCGGATCGAGGAACTGGCGGCGTCGATCCTGGCGGGCCGGACGCGGGGCAGGGTGGTCATCGACGTCAACGCGTGATCGACCGGGCGGGAGGAAGTCGAATGAACCGGGGAAGGCGGCTGGGAGTCCTGTCGGCGCCGCTCTGCCTTGTCGTCGCCGCCGGTTCGATCGCGGCCCAGGACGGCGAGTGGCCCGTGACCACGGGCGACAAGGGCGGCCGGCGCTACTCGTCGCTCGACCGGATCGATGCGGGCAACGTCGCCGAGCTTGAGATCGTCTGGCGCTGGTCGTCGCCCGACAACGATCGGGTGGCCGAGGATCGTCGGTTGCGCAGCCGCCGGATGCAGCCCGGCGGTCACCAGGCGACGCCGATCAAGATCGGCGACCGCCTCTACGCAACGACCGGCCTGAGCCAGATTGCCGCGCTCGATCCGGCGACCGGCGAGACGGTTTGGGTCCATGATCCGGAGGCCTATGCCGCCGGCCGTCCCACGAACCTCGGGTTCGTTCATCGAGGCGCCAGCTACTGGCCGGGGAGGCCAGCCGCCGCCGGCGCGGAGGCAGTGCCGCCGCGGCTCTTCTACGGAACCGGCGACGCCCGGCTCCTGGCGGTCGATCCGTTCACCGGCGAGCCGGTGGGCGGCTTCGGCGACGACGGCGAGGTCGATCTGACCGAGAACCTCCGTCGGGGAGGCCGGCGTCGCCGCGCCTACGCGGTCAGCTCGCCCGTGATGCCGTGCCGCGACACCGTGATCGTCGGCGCCTCGATCTCGGACGCCCCGAACCATCCGGACGCGCCGCCGGGCGACGTCCGCGGCTTCGATCCGGTGACCGGCGCTCTGCGCTGGACCTTCCATTCGATTCCGGAACCGGGCGAGTTCGGCAATGACACTTGGGAAGCCGACTCCTGGAAGGTCGCCGGCAACACGAACGTGTGGACGTTGATGACCGCGGACGAAGACCTCGGGCTCGTCTACCTGGCGTTCGGCACGCCAACCAACGACTGGTACGGCGGCCACCGGCTGGGCGACAATCTCTTCGGCGAAAGCCTGGTGGCGCTCGACTGCGATACGGGCGAGCGCCGGTGGCACTACCAGATCGTTCGGCACGGCCTATGGGACTACGACCTGGTTACGCCGCCCATCCTGGGTGACATCGAGGTCGACGGCCGCCGGATCAAGGCTGCCGCTCAGCTCAGCAAGCAGGGCTTCGTCTTTGTCTTCGACCGAGAGACCGGCAAGGAAGTCTGGCCGATCGAGGATCGACCGGCGCCCCGGAGCAGCGTTCCCGGCGAGCGGACGGCGGCTTCCCAGCCGTTTCCGACCAGACCTCCCGCGTTCGAACTCCAGGGGATGCACGAAGGCCAGTTGATCGACTTCACGCCGGAGATCCTGCGCAGGGCCAAGGAGATCATGGCGCGGTACGACGCCGGTCCCCTCTACACGCCGCCGTCGCTTCGCGGAACCTGGAACCTGCCCGGCTGGGCGGGCGGCGCTAGCTGGCCCGGCGGCGCTTTCGATCCGGAGACCGGCTGGCTCTACGTGCCGTCCTTCAACCGCCCGGTGGTGCTGACGATCAAGAAGCCGGATTCGAGCCGGTCGTCGTTCGACTACATCGGTTCGATCCAGGTCAGCCCGCCGGGTCCCTTCGGTCTCCCGATCGTCAAGCCGCCGTACAGCCGAATGACGGCCTACGACCTGAACCGGGGTGAGATCGAATGGACGCGGCCGCTTGGCGAAGGGCCGACCGGCCATCCGGCGATCCGCGACCTGAATCTGGACCCACTGGGCTCGGGGTCGCGCGCTCACGTCCTCCTGACGCCTGAGCTGCTGTTCGTCGCTCAGGAGGCGGCGGTGCACCCGGAGGCCGAGATGGAAGCCGTGTCGATGGACGTCGAGTCGTCCGCGCTCGAGGACCTGGCCGTGGCGCCGGAGGAGCAGGCGAAGGCGCTCGCCGAGATTGCCGCAAGCGGCGACTGGCGGTTCGATCCGTCGACCCTCTCGGCGCTCGACAAGACGAACGGCGAGACGCTCTGGAGCGTGGAACTCGAGCCCGGCGTCGGCGGTTCGCCGATGACCTATCTGCACGAGGGCAGACAGTACGTCGTCGTCGCGGTTGGCGGCAGCGGCGCGCCGTCGGAGCTGGTCGCGTTTGCGCTGCCGGAAGAAGAGCAAGGCGGTTCCGTCGGCGGCCCGCTTTGACGGGACGTTGGAGGAGTTCGCGATTCGCGACGGAACGGACCCCGACCAGCCCGCTATGCTTCGCGGTCGAAGCGTTGATCAGACGGACGGAACGGAGGAAGACGAGATGAGGCAGTTTCGCGGACGGACGATCCGACGGCGCCTGGCCATCGTGGCCGCCTGCGCCTTCCTGCTGGCATCGACAGGGGGAGCGGCGATGGGCAGCGACCTGATGGACCGCGTGGAGCACGGCTACGCCGACTCGGACGGCGTGAGGATCCATTTCGCCTCGATCGGGGAAGGGCCGCTGGTCGTCATGATCCACGGCTTCCCGGACTTCTGGTACACGTGGCGGCATCAGATGGAGGTTCTGTCGAGCGACTTCCAGGTCGTCGCGATCGACCAGCGCGGCTACAACAGGAGCGACTCGCCCGACGGCGACGAGAACTACGACATGCGCTACCTGGTCGGCGACGTGGCGGCGGTGATCCGCCATCTCGGCCGCGACAAGGCGACGATCGTCGGACATGACTGGGGCGGGGCGGTCGCCTGGCAGTTCGCGTTCCATGTGCCCCGGATGACCGAGCGGCTGATCGTCCTGAACCTGCCGCACCCGAACGGCATGGGCCGGGAACTGGCGAACAACCCGGAGCAGCAGGCGAACAGCGGCTACGCCCGCAAGTTCCAGGAGGGCAGCCCCAGCGACCCGGACATCTTCTTCGGCATGCCGATGAACCCGCAGACCCTTTCCGGCTGGGTGCGGGACGAGGACGCGAAGAAGCACTACGTCGAGGCGTTCGAACGCTCCGACTTCGACGCGATGCTGGCCTACTACAAGCGGAACTACCCGCGCGAAGGCGATGGCGGCATCGGCCAGGCGGAGGGCCAGGAACTGCCTCGCCTGGGCATGCCGGTGCTCCAGTTCCACGGCCTGGACGACACGGCTCTGCACTCGGACGGCCTGAACAACACCTGGGACTGGCTGGACGGCGACCTGACCCTCGTCACGGTTCCCGGCGCCGGCCACTTCGTCCAGGAAGACGCGGCCGACCTCGTCGCGACGACGATGAAGTGGTGGCTGCTGTCGCGACTGGAATAATCCCGGCGAGAGCCGACGAGCGGGTCCGTGTCCTGGCGGCGCAGGGATCGCTTCACCACGACGCCGAGCCGGGTGGAAGTGAACGTCCGTGCCACCCCACTGCTGAAGCCCGGCGGATGGAAGCTGTTTGCCGTCGATCAAGTGCCCTTGGTCGGCGCGGCGCCGAAGCACTATCTGGCCTATGGTGCGCCGCGCTGCTTGTCGGGAGGGGCCGGGCAATCGAGCTTGTCCCAGGTTCCCTGCGGCTACATCGCGAAGAAGGGTCGGTTCCAGGCGGATGCCCGCGAGTGCGTCACGGAGGAGATCATCTCAAGGATCGGAGCGATGCTCCCGGTGCGGATGGCTCGGTCACGACTCGTTCGTGTGTCGAAGAACGACGTGCGGTTCCTTTCGCGCGACTTCGTGGATGTAGAGCACGAGAGGCTGCGCCACGGCATCGAGCTTGCCGCGGCCTACTTCGAGGCGACGCCGGAGGAGGTGGCCGATACCTTTCAACTCACGGACAAGAAGCGGGAACGACAATTCTACACGGTTGAGCACATGCTGACGATCCTGAAGGCGCTCTACCGAGGGAACTCTGGCGCGCTCGCAGCGGACTTCGTCAAGATGCTCGCCTTTGATGCGTTCGTCGGTGCTCCGGACCGGCACGGCATGAACTGGGGAGTCCTTGAGTCCATGCCGTCAAGCCCCCGTCCTCCCAGATTCGCTCCCATCTTCGACACGGCGCGTGGCCTCTTCGTCAATCACTCGGACACCGACCTGACCCGGAAGGCCAATCGGCTCGGGCGACAGCAGTTCATCAAAGGGTATGCTGGTCGCTCGCGGCCGATCCTCTCGGTGGGCGGCGCGATTCAGAATCACTTTGAGCTCGTGGCGGCGGTTGCGAGGGACCATCCGACGCTGTTCCCGGCGATGCGGACTGTCTTCGACGCGGTGTCCGTTCCGAGTATCGAACGCATGCTGCAACGACGGTTTCGGCGCGTGATCACGCAGCGAAGGTTGAAGCTCATCGTGGACCTTCTGGAGTTCCGAATCGGCGTGCTGCGGCAGGATAACCGGTCATGACGAAGGCAGTGCAGCGGGCTTGGGAACAGCTGTTGAGGACGTCCGGAATTCGCCGAACGAGTGCAGCGCCCCGCGACCCGGTCGGGACGCGACTGGAGGTCGTGCAGCGCAGCAGAGAGCGCGGCCAGGAGTTGGTGGGCCATTTGTGGTGCGAAGAGGGCGAGTACGTCTTCCGTTACGAACCGAGCTACGAGGGGCCTCTGATCCCGGAGTTTCCGAGCCGCGACCATCCCTGCAAGAGCGAGGTCCTGTGGCCTTTCTTCGAGGTGCGGAAGCCGCCGACCAGCCGAAAGGACGTCCAGGACGTCATGAGCCGGGTCAACGCCGACGACCCGTTGGAGGTGCTCGCGGCGCTCGGCGGAATCTCGGTGACGAACCCCTACGAACTGCGTGTGGCCGGCGAGGGTGCCGGATCTTGACTCGTTGGCGCACTTGCCATGAGGTTGCTTGGGAAGTGGCGCCGTGCTGGCGACGGTGGCGCGTCCGGCAGCGTGGTCACGGCCAGTCGGCCAGCGATCCGTACACGTCCTTGTTGGTGATGGCCTCCGCACCGGCGCGGACGGCGAACACCGTATCGTCTTCACCCTTTCGGACGGGAACGGCGCTTCGGAATCCGCGCCGCGCAAGTTCCGACAGAGTGCTGCCCGGGCTGCTGCCCCTCCTTGAAGCCAGATCCCTGGCCATCGCCAGCACGTCATCGTCCATGTCCATGGTCACTGTCGTGCGCATGAGTTCATCGTGGCGTCAAGGCATCACAAGCTACGTTGGGCGCGCTGTCGGGAGCTTGCTGTCACGAACGCCTACCAGCGCGGTCGCGTGCTGACGTAGGTCGGATCGTCGGTCAGTCCTTGCGGAAGATCCGGGCGTTGGTCTCAAGGCCAGTGTCGGCGTCTGTGAACTCGGCGTAGACCATGCTTTGCCCGCCGAAGGTCAAGGTGGATCGCCTGCTCCCGGCAGTCCGTTTCACCGGCGGGGGTGTGAGACGCGGCCCGGATTGTAGCGGCCCCCTCTTCCTGGCCGCTACAATCCGGTCGGCAGAGTCGCCGGGGTCTCGTTCTCGGCCGGCGTGCCGACCACTTCGCCCGGTCCCATGTGCATCCGCAGGGCGCCGTCTTCCTGAATGGAACCCTTGAGCTGCATCGTGGCGCCGGGTGTCTGGGCGGTGGCGGTCACGTTGTCGCCCTCCCAGACGATGTCGACGATCGGCGCCGGCAGCACGAGGTTTCCGAACTGGACGAACCAGCCGCCCGGGACGCCGCCGCGGGGCAGGAGCATGGCGGTCGGCTCGGGACCCTTGCCGGGCGTCCGCTCGACGTCGAAGCGCCACGCCTGGCCGGGATGGGTCTGGGCCAGTTCGGCCAGCTTGGCGATGACCGGGCTCGCCGGCTTGGGACTGACGCCGTCGGCGGCCACGAAGTCGACGAAGCCGATCAGCATCTCGTCGGTCGAATCGGTTCCCCAGGTGACGTCGATCGTCGGGTCGGGGTTGTCGGGGTTGTCGGCCGAGTTGTCCCAGTGGGCGGTCACCTCGATCCGGGCGCCGGCCGGCAGGGCCACCGGCTCGACGAAGTCGTAGCCGGTCTGCCAGTTGAAGTCGTAGCGGCTGACGCTGAGAAGCTCCTTCTCCTTGCCGTCGGGGAGGAACGCGGTGTAGGTCATGTCCTTCCCGCGGTAGTGCATGTGGGGCGCCAGCGAGCGGATGACGACGTCTTCGGTGAACACGTGGTTGGCGCGCGCCTCGTAGTTCGGGTCGCCGGCGGGGATCCTGAACGTCGAGTTCATGACCCAGAGGTTGATCAGTTCCTTCTCGACGTCCTCGGGTTCGGCGAACCAGACGCCGATGCGGGTCCTGTCGGTCGCGGCCGTGCCGTTCGGGTGGTAGTGGAAGTCGCCGAGCAGGTTCCTTCCCGCGGGCAGCAGGCGGGCGGTGCCGGGCGGGAACTCGGTCGGCCCGGCGCCGGCGGCCCAGGCGTCCATCCAGGCGTCCTGGGTGTCGCTGCCCGGAGCGGCCCGCCAGAGAATGAAGTGATGGACGACCTCCCGGTCGCCGGGCTGAATCTCGACGGCGCGAATCCAGCGATCTTCCTCGAAGCCGGTCTCGACCGGGATCACGGCGAACTTGTCCGGCCCGTCGGCGGCTACCTCGAAGGGGTCGAACTCGTGGATCCAGTCCGGTTCGCCGAAGGCCCACTCGCCGGCGCTTGCCGGCGCTTCGTAGATCGGTTCATCCCCGTCGCCGCGCGCCGCGCCGCCGCGAGCCCAGCGGGTGATTGCCTCGATCTCGGCCTCGCTCAGGGAGATGTCGTTCGAGAAGGGGCCGTAGCCCGGGTCGGCGTCCCAGGGCGGCATGTCGCGGTTCTCGACCGCCCGGGCGATCGAGCGCGCCCAGGGGCGCACCTCTCGGTACGTTCGCAGCGACATCGGCGCGATCTCTTCGGGGCGATGGCAGGAGGCGCAGTTCTCGTGGAGGATCGGGGCGATGTCGTCGACGAAGGTGGGCCGGTCCAGGTTCAGGGCGTGGCCAGCGGCGGGCAGGACGACCAGTCCGGCCGCGAGGGCCGTTGTCGCGAGTGCGCGGGGGATCCGTTTCATGTCGTCTCCTCGGGAGTCGGATGGAAGATCGTCTGCAACCCCGTAGGGTACGGGATGCGTCTGTGACAGGGAGCGGTTCGCTTGCTCGATGCGGGTTGCAGGACGAACAAGTATACGGAGTGCCGACCTGCGGGTTGCCCGCTTCGTCTGGCTTGCGTGCTGCTACGCTCATTGTCCATGTTCCCGATCAAGACGACCCGATCAGGATGACCCGGTCCAGATGACACGCGTCGCAAGCGTCGTGGACGGGCCGCCGCGACGGTCTTGCGGCCGCCGTTGGCGGGCCTCGTTCCGCGTGGGCGCGGCGCTCTTCGCCCTGGTTGTCCTCTGGGGCGGCCCGACAACCGCCCAGAACGTGCTCTCGAGAGCGCTCCAGGAACGCATACGGGAGAATCCGCACACGACCGAAGCGGACGTGGAGGCCTACTCGCTGCGGCCGGAGTGAAGATGACGATCGGAACTAGGACCGTCGCTCTCGCCGCGTCCCTCCTGCTGCCGGCCACGGCCGCGTGGGCCCAGCGCGCCGTGTCCTGGGAGCGGCTGCTGGCCGCGGCCGACGAGCCGGGGAACTGGCTCATGTACTCGGGCCAGTACGACAGCCAGCGCTTCAGCCGGCTTGACGCGATCGATCGCTCGAACGCCGCGGATCTTCAACTTCGCTGGGTTCGTCAGCTTCCCACCCTCGGGCGCGTGGAGACGACGCCGCTGGTCATCGACGAGGTGATGTACGCGACGACGCCGGACAACGTCGTGATCGCTCTCGATGGCCGCACCGGTCAGCCGTACTGGTCCCATGCTCACGAGGCGCCGGAGCAGCTCGCTCTCTGCTGCGGCAAGCAGAACCGGGGCGTTGCCATTCGCGGCGACCGGCTCTACATGGGCACGATCGACGCGCACCTCGTCGCCCTGGACGCCCGAACCGGCGCGGTGATCTGGGATACGGAGGTGGGCGATCCGCGGACGGGACAGTCGATCACGGCGGCGCCGATGGTCATCCGCGACCTGGTCGTCACGGGAATCGGCGGCGGCGAGTACGGCATCCGGGGCTTCCTCGACGCCTACGACGCGGACACCGGCGAACTCCGGTGGCGTACCTGGACGATTCCCGGACCGGGCGAACCAGGCAACGAGACCTGGGAGGGAGACTCCTGGAAGACGGGCGGCGCGCCGACCTGGATGACCGGCTCCTACGACTCCGAGCTCGACCTTCTCTACTGGGGCACGGGCAATCCGGGGCCGGACTGGAACGGCGAGGTCCGCGAAGGCGACAACCTGCACTCGGACTCGGTGCTGGCGATGCGGCCGGACACGGGCGAGATCGTCTGGGCGTTCCAGTTCACGCCCCACGACGTCCACGACTGGGACGCCTGCCAGGTGCCGGTTCTGTTCGATGCCGACTACGGGGGCGAGCGGCGCAAGCTGATGGCGTTCGCGAACCGGAACGCGTTCTTCTACCTGCTGGATCGCGAAACCGGGGAGTTCCTGTTTGCGCGGGAGTTCGCGCGACAGACCTGGGCCGAGGGGATCGACCAGGAGACCGGCCGGCCGATCCGGACGCCGAACATGCTCCCCAGCGAAGAGGGCACGCTCGTCGCGCCGACGATTGGCGGCGCCGCGAACTGGTTCTCGCCCACCTACAGCCCCGACACCGGCCTGTTCTACATTCAGGCCTACGACGCGGAGATGCTGTACTACATGGCCGAGGCCGAGTACGAAGAGGGCGAACTCTTCGTCGGCGGCTACGGCAAGCCCGCGGGGCCCGCCGACCAGTACGTCAGCGCGGTGCGCGCGATCGATCCGCTGACCGGCGACCGGCAGTGGGAGTACCGGGTACAGCCCCGCTCCACCTCCGGCCTGCTCGCGACGCGGGGCGGTCTGGTCTTCGGCGGCAGCGTGACGGGCATCTTCTACGCCCTCGACGCGGAGACCGGCGAGGAGCTCTGGCGCCGCCGCCTGGGCGGCAGCGTCCACGCCGCGCCGATCAGCTACGAGGCGGACGGGCAGCAGCACGTGACGATCGCCGCCGGCCGGGCGTTGTTCACGTTCGCTCTGCCCGCGGAGTAGGGCTTGGGAGAAGCCTCTTGGTAGGGTGTCGCGTCGAGCGCGCCTGTTGCGCCTCTGTGTTCGCTATCACTCGCGGTCTCTCTTCCCTTGCCGTCTGCGGATCTGACGTGACCCTCGCCCTCCGGTCCCTGAATTCAAGGTCGGGGTGAGCAGCGCCATGGCTTTACTCAGAGAGCACCGAATCGAGGATCTGCGTCGCGAACTCCGGCCGGCCCGGCTCGGTCACCGCACTGGCGACCGGGGCGAGCCGCCACTCGAGGCATCTGAAGATCCCGCACAGAACGAGATCGCGGAGCACGTGGAGTCCCTGCGGGCCGAGGCGGAACAAACGGTCAGCGACCTCTTCAAGGAGTCCCGAAAGCACTGGGAGCAGCTCGAGCAGAGCGAGCCAAGGAGCGACTTCAGCGCTGTCGTCAACGGAGCCCGCACCAGGTTCGACGAGATCGCTCAGCGGGAGGGGGACGATCTGAACGACGCCCGCTTCCACTACAAGCGTCTACACCGCGAATTCCACGACTTCCGGGACCAGAACGACATCGATCGGCAGCCGGCCGGGCCCAGCGTTCCTATGCGTTGGGTCATGATCGCCATTCTGGTCACGATCTTCTTGGGGGAGAGTCTGCTGAATGCAACTTTCCTTGCGGTGGGCAGTGAGACTGGCTTCCTTGGCGGCTACGGCATCGCCTTCGGCTTCAGCTTGCTCAACGTGTTGACGCCGTTCCTCGTCTTCGGCAACGCGCACCGTTGGGTGTACCACATGAACCTCTGGAAGCGGTTGATGGCGTGGCTCTCAACGGTCGTCTATGTCGCCTTGGCCTCTTGCTTGAACTTGGCCTTGGCCCACTGGCGGGAGGCCTCCGCCGACTTGAGCGAGGACGTGGGTGCGGAAGCACTTGGGCGCCTCCTGGAGTCTCCGTTCGGCCTGCAGGATCTCGAATCCTGGCTTCTTGTGGTGATGGGCCTGTTCTTCTCGGGCGTTGCCTTCTTGGAGGGGTACAAGTATCATGACGCCTATCCTGGGTACGGCCGCAAGGACCAGAAGATGCGCGAAGCACGGAACGTCTACTATGACAGGCGCGAGGAGGTCGTGGAGCAGTTGGCGGAACTGCGCGACGAGAGTCTCGACCGGATCCGGCAGATCGCCTCGGAGGCGAGACGCAAACCGAAGGAACTGCAACGTATCCTGGATGGCCGAGAAGAGCTGCTTGGGGAGTACGGCGAGCATTTCGAGCAGTTGCAGCGCTTGGGCACGACTCTGATCGCCGAGTACCGCGAGGCGAACCACCGCGCACGGCCGGACCAGGGGACTCCAGCGGTGCATCGAACCGAGTGGCGCTTGGCTGTTGGCGCGGCACCCTTGTGGACGCCGTCCGCGACGCCTCTGGAGCTATCCGAGGAAGACCTTGAGCGGCTCAGCCTCCAGCAACAGGCTGCGAATGAGCAAGTCCACGCAATGTGGCGCTCAATATGTGAACAGATCGACCCGGGAGGCTCCGAGGCCCGGAATGGCATCCCACTGTCGGGGTCGATCGATTCCCTGCATGGCAAGGCGTAGTCTACGACGCCGGCGCGGTAGACGCAGCGCCCGTTCTTCGCGCGAAATGCGGATGATGGTGGGTGCCGGTACCGGCATTGCCTTGGTGCTCGCTGTGATCGTCTTGCTTTTCGTGTTCCGGCCGCGACCGGTGGAGCGGAATGCCGATACTCTCTGTCCCTTGGCCGGTCCGAGCGCGGTTACGGCGATCTTGGTGGACACATCCGACCGAGTGAGCGCGTTGAGCCGAGCGGACATTCTCGGACGCCTTGACGACGAAGTCCGTGCTGGCAAACCAGACGAGTTCTTTCTTGCCTTCGAGACACGGGTGGCAGGTGGCGGCGTTCTCGAACCGCTTGTTGAGGTATGCCACCCGGGAGATCCGGATGAAGCAAACCCGTTGATCCAGAGTCGACAGGTCATCGGCAAGAGGCTTGAAGAGCGTTTTCTGGAGCCCTTGAGGGATGTGTTGGCGGACCTGCTCGACCGCGACGAAGCTACGATCTCGCCGCTCATGGAGAGCGTGCAGTCCGTTGCTGTTACCGTGCTCGGGCGTCAGGAGCACGCGCCCGTTCCGAAACGGCTGCTGCTTGTCTCCGACCTGATGCAGAACACGGAGAGCCTGTCCTTCTTTCGCCAACCTGTCGACTACGGCGCCTTTGCCGGCAGCCGCGGCGCGAACGCGGTAAGGACGGACTTGGACGGTGTCACTGTCGAAGTTCTGTTCGTTCAGCGGGAGGCTCACCGCCGGCTCCGCAGCACCCGTGCTCTGGCCGAGTTTTGGGGACGCTGGATTGAGGATCAGGGCGGCATCGTCGAATCCGTGGTCAGCATTGACGGGATGAACTGATGGCGCCGGGCCATCGCCGCGGCGGCGACCAGGACCTGAGTCCTCGCGCGGCCTTTCTCTGGTTCGCGGTCGGAGGCGGGCTCCTGCTGCTGCTTCTGAAGCTTGCGACGAGCCATTGGTTGCCTCCGGTTGCGCTTTCGCTGATCTTGATCGGCGCCTACGGTTTCGTTCTCTGGGACCGGGAATTCAAGGGGCCCAAGTTCGAGCACGCGGGCGACAACCTCTACTACGTCGGCTTTCTCTACACTCGGGGATGTCCCGCCGGCTGTTGAACTTTGGGAGTAGGGTGGCGGCTCACCCGGCCCGGTGAGCGGGCCGGTTCCAGCGAAAGAAAGGAGACGCCACCCATGGCGAATCATGGCAGTCGGGAAGGGAATCGGCAAGAGAGAAGGAGCAGCTCGTCGTCGGGGTCGGGGCTTGGTCTGTTGGAGGCATCGTCCTCGTTGTTCGACGGTCTGTCGAGCTTTCAGGATCTGTGCGTTGAGACAGGCCGTTCTGCCTTGGCGCAGTTGATGGAGAAGGAGCGGGAGTTGCGGTGCGGGGCGAAGGGTCGTCACCAGGATGCTCGTTCGGTGTGGCGCGCGGGCAGCGCTCCGAGTCAGGTGACGCTGGGCGGCGCCCGGATGGAGATTCAGCGTCTGCGGATACGGGGTCCGGAGGGCGAGGTGCGTCTCGAGTCGTTCGAGTGGGCGTCGTCTCGCGACGCGATGGACCGTCACACGATGGAAGCGATCGCTTCGGGCGTGTCGACGCGGAACTACCGGCGGTCGCTGGACACGGCGGCAGCGGGTTCGGACCGTCGTTCGGCTTCCAGGAGTTCGGTGTCTCGTCGCTTCAAGGCGCTGTCGATGCGGCAGATGGAGAAGTTCCTGTCGTCGTCGCTGGAAGACGAGGACATCCGCGTGTTGTGCGTGGACGCGAAGTACATGGGATTGTCCCGTTTTCTGTTGAACTTCGGATGGCGGCTCGTGTGTGTTGAAGAATGTTAAGCGGCCTTGGTTTGGTGGTCAACGTGACGTGCTCGTCGTTCGAGAGCACGGATGAGTTCTGGCATGTCTCGGTAGCCTCTGACGCGGTGGAAGCGTGATTGCGCATCGACGAGGGCTGCGGCGACCCAGCGCTGGATCATGGCGCCGCCCCGCCAGCGCTTGACGTTGCGGGTGTAGCGCCCGACGGAGCTGTTGAGGCTCTCGATCGGATTGGTGCTGCGCATGGTCTTCTGGAGAGCTCCGGCGAGGCCGAGTTCGAGCACGGTGACGGTCTCCTCCATGCCTTCCCGGAGGGAGGCCGCTGCGCCGGGGTGCTCCCGCTCGAGATGACTGGCGAGCTGCCGCAGACGCCTCAAGGCCGTCTTGGCGGATTTGCTGTCCCAGGCCTTGCGGAGCGCCCGGCGAATCGAGGCTCGCTTCTCTTCGGGCAGGTGTTCCTCGACGTTCCGGGCCTTGTGGACCTGGCAGCGCTGCACCGTCGCGGCGTCGCCGAAGACCTCCCTGATCGCGCGGCGCAGGGCCTTGCTGCCGTCGATGACGAACAGCAACGGCTTCGCCGTCGAAAGGCCCCGCTCCACCAGGTCGGCGAGAAGAGCGCGGACCACCGCCGTGTTCTCCGTCGAACCCTCGCGAAGGCCAAGAACCCGCTTGTGACCGGACGACGAAACGCCCAAGGCGATCAGAATGCAGTGGCCACCGATGTACTTCGCGTCCACGCACAACACGCGGATGTCCTCGTCTTCCAGCGACGACGACAGGAACTTCTCCATCTGCCGCATCGACAGCGCCTTGAAGCGACGAGACACCGAACTCCTGGAAGCCGAACGACGGTCCGAACCCGCTGCCGCCGTGTCCAGCGACCGCCGGTAGTTCCGCGTCGACACGCCCGAAGCGATCGCTTCCATCGTGTGACGGTCCATCGCGTCGCGAGACGACGCCCACTCGAACGACTCGAGACGCACCTCGCCCTCCGGACCCCGTATCCGCAGACGCTGAATCTCCATCCGGGCGCCGCCCAGCGTCACCTGACTCGGAGCGCTGCCCGCGCGCCACACCGAACGAGCATCCTGGTGACGACCCTTCGCCCCGCACCGCAACTCCCGCTCCTTCTCCATCAACTGCGCACAAGGCAGAACGGCCTGTCTCAACGCACAGATCCTGAAAGCTCGACAGACCGTCGAACAACGAGGACGATGCCTCCAACAGACCAAGCCCCGACCCCGACGACGAGCTGCTCCTTCTCTCTTGCCGATTCCCTTCCCGACTGCCATGATTCGCCATGGGTGGCGTCTCCTTTCTTTCGCTGGAACCGGCCCGCTCACCGGGCCGGGTGAGCCGCCACCCTACTCCCAAAGTTCAACAGCCGGCGGGACATCCCCAAGTACATCGGTGGCCACTGCATTCTGATCGCCTTGGGCGTTTCGTCGTCCGGTCACAAGCGGGTTCTTGGCCTTCGCGAGGGTTCGACGGAGAACACGGCGGTGGTCCGCGCTCTTCTCGCCGACCTGGTGGAGCGGGGCCTTTCGACGGCGAAGCCGTTGCTGTTCGTCATCGACGGCAGCAAGGCCCTGCGCCGCGCGATCAGGGAGGTCTTCGGCGACGCCGCGACGGTGCAGCGCTGCCAGGTCCACAAGGCCCGGAACGTCGAGGAACACCTGCCCGAAGAGAAGCGAGCCTCGATTCGCCGGGCGCTCCGCAAGGCCTGGGACAGCAAATCCGCCAAGACGGCCTTGAGGCGTCTGCGGCAGCTCGCCAGTCATCTCGAGCGGGAGCACCCCGGCGCAGCGGCCTCCCTACGGGAAGGCATGGAGGAGACCGTCACCGTGCTCGAACTCGGCCTCGCCGGAGCTCTCCAGAAGACCATGCGCAGCACCAATCCGATCGAGAGCCTCAACAGCTCCGTCGGGCGCTACACCCGCAACGTCAAGCGCTGGCGGGGCGGCTCCATGATCCAGCGCTGGGTCGCCGCAGCCCTCGTCGATGCGCAATCACGCTTCCACCGCGTCAGAGGCTACCGAGACATGCCAGAACTCATCCGTGCTCTCGAACGACGAGCACGTCACGTTGACCACCAAACCAAGGCCGCTTAACATTCTTCAACACACACGAGCCGCCATCCGAAGTTCAACAGAAAACGGGACAATCCCCTCTGGGCCCACCGCCGGTCTCTTTATCCGCACCTTCGGTTCGGACCCGGCGTGGAGGCCAATCTGGAGCGACTTGACGCCGGTCTGTTGTCCGTCGTCCTGAAGAGGCTCGGACAACTGGAAGAGGCCGCGTCCCATTGGGTGGAAGGGGCCGCGCCGGCTTGGCCGTGCAAGGTCACGCCGGAAAGCGAGAGCACGATGAGCAACCCGAAGTATCGCCGTGCCCGGAGCTTCAAGTCCGCCAGCGGCGGCCGCGAGATCTTTGAATGGCATGCCCGTTTCGGCGACAGCGGACGTATCCACCTGCGCTTCGAGGCTCGCGAACGTATCGTCGAGATCGGTTACATCGGCATGCACCTGCCGCTGTAGGGCGTCGGGAGGCGGAGAGGAGCGGGGAGAGACCGTCGGCTACGAAGGCAGCCATTCCGAGATCGCCTGACCGATCTCGTCCGGGGAGTCCTCCTGGATGAAGTGGGCGCCCTTGACCGTCACTTCCTTCTGGTTCGGCCAGGCCCGGCAGATCTCGCGCATGGCGCCGGTGAGAATCGCGCCGGGCGCCGCGTTGACGAACAGCTTGGGCATGTCCGACTCGGCGAGCCAGTCGGCGTAGGACTGCACGATGGCGACGACATCCCGCGGCTCTCCGGCGATCGGGATCTGGCGCGGCCACGTGAGCGTCGGGCGGCGTGATTCGCCTTCCTCCTCGAACGGACGCCGGTAGACCGCCATCTCTTCGTCCGTCATCTTACGCAGCACGGACCCGGGCAGCACCCGCTCGACGAAGACGTTCTTCGCCAGAACCATGCCCTCACCGGCCGGCGAACGAAATCCCTGGAAGACGCCCCGGGCCGCCTCGGGCCAGGCGTCCCAGCCAGGGATCGGGCTGACGATCGCCTCCATGTAGGCGAGACCGCGGACGGCTTCCCTGTGCCGATTGGCCCAGTCGAAGCCGAGCGCGGAACCCCAGTCGTGAATCACGAAGACGACATTCTCCGTCACGCCGATCGCTTCGAGCAGGCCGTCGAGGTACCGCCGGTGCTCCACGAACCGGTAGCGATCGGGACCGCTCTCCGGCAACTTCGCCGAGTCCCCCATGCCGATCAGATCCGGCGCCACCAGGCGTCCCTTCCCCTCCAGGTGCGGCATCACGTTGCGCCACAGGTAGGACGACGTCGGATTGCCGTGCAGGAAGACGATCGGATCGCCCTCGCCATGGTCGACGCAAGCCATCTCGAGACCGTGCACCCCGATCCGTTTCTTCTGGTAGCGGGCGGCGGCGGAGATCATCCGCGGGTGTTCCTCCCTCTGCGCAACGCCGCTACGAACCGGCCGATTCGCCGTAGCGGAAGCCGGTGCGGGAACGCACCTTGTACTTGCCGTCGCGGACCTTGACCTTGATGTTGCGGTAGCCCTCGGTGCCGGCTTCGTACTCGGAGCGGAAGCTCACGAGGTAGTAGCCCCGGTTCTCCTCGGCGACCCGGCGCATCGGCGACAAGACGTTCGTGAAGTTCGCGTAGTAGTGGCCGCCCGTCTCGTTCGAGATCAGGCTCAGCGAGTCGTTGAGCGACGCCGACGCAATGGAACGGCGACGGCTGCCCATCGTGTCGATCGTGTACACGGCGACGTTGCCGGCGTTCAGCGCTTCACGCATCCGCGGGTAATAGCGCGGATCCGGCGTGTAACTGCCGAACCGCCCGATCTCGCCGAAGCCGAGGCTGAACATGATCAGGTTCTTCCGGCCCGCGATGCCCGCGGCCGCCTCGCCGACCAGCTCCAGAGCCTCCTGCAGCTTGCGGCTGCGTCGGGCGAGCTCCTTGCCCACCGGCAGGTTGACGAAGAGGGACGGCGAGTTCCGGTCGAACTCGGGCGCCGAGCGCGTGGCCCAGCGCTCGAGGTCTCTCCTGCCCCGCGACGCGGCATCCACGGCGGCCAGAATCTCGTCGCGGTCGCGGGTGAAGTCGAGGTAGACCTTGAGCCGAGCCTGGTAGGCGAACACGGCTACCTGATCGTTGGGTTGGAGTTCGTCCTCGATCCAGCGCTTCAGCCAGCGGGCGTTGTCCATCTGGGGACCGGCCAGCTGCGGCGCCTGCATCCGCTGGTCGTGGATCATGAGGATGAAGTACCGGTCCGTCCGCGTCGTTTCGCCATCGCCGACCGCCGACAATTCGCTCGGTCCGCCGTAGAAGGAGGCGCTGGTCACCTCCTGCTCCTCGCCGTCGTGGAGGACGACGAAGTCCTCGGCGCCAAGATCCTCGATCACGTTCCCCTTCCCGTCCGTCACGAGAACGTCGAGCAGCACCTCGGCCACGCGAAGGCGCTCGCTCAGGCTGATGTCCCGTACCGGAGCGGCCGCGGACACGGTACTCGCCGCGAGCGGGCGGCGCCGTTCGGGAGGCGGCGCCGGAGCGGCCCTGGCCGGCTTCTCGGCGGCCTCGCCCGGCGGTTCGACCCTCGGCGCCGACGGCGCCGCCTTCGGCGCGGAAGCGGGCTCGGGTACAGGGGGCGTCGCGGGTTCCGGCACGGGCGCCGCCACGGGTTCCGGCACGGGCGGCGTCGCGGGTTCCACGGCCTGCGCCGGCGCCGCGGGCGGCGCCGAAGGCACGACGACGGCGCGCACCGTCCGGCCGCGCTGCCGCCGCTGCTTCTCCAGCCGTTTCCGTTCCTTCGCCGCCCGCGCCGCCGCCTTCTTCTCCGCCCCGCGCTTCTTCTTCTCGTCGTCCTCGACCGCGGCCTCGACGCCAATCGCGCCATTCGCGGCCGGCGTCAATCCGTAACCGGTCGACAACAGGAAGGCGCCGCCAGCCAACGAGGCGGCAAGCGCGAATCGTCGTCCAACCGTCGCAATTCTCATCATCTCCGAGAACCTCCCCATGTTCCTGACTGCCTGGCTGCGAGCCACGGCAACGATCCGGGAACGACGCCGCCTCCATTCTAGCAACCTCGGTCCCGGTCACGTTTCTTCCGGAATCGGCCGACGAGTAGCATTCCGCGGCCATGACGCCCCCAGTCCCGGATCGTCGAACCGCGGACCTCGCGGCCAGCTTCGTCGAGCTGCGGACGGCGCTGGGACGGGTGCTGGTTGGTCAGGACGCCGCGGCAACGGGACTCACCCTCGCGTTGCTGGCGGAGCAACACGCCTACCTGGAAGGGCCGCCCGGGTGCGGCAAGTCGGAGCTGGCCGCGGCCCTGGCCGCGCTGTCGGGCGCCCGCATTCACACGCTGGCGTTTCATCGCGACATCCGGGAGACGGACCTGCTCGGCGACGTCCTGCTGAGCCGGCGCCGTCACCGGGGGTGCGAACGACTGCGCCGCGAGTTGATCCCCGGCGCTCTCCTCCAGGCCGAGGTCGCCCTGCTCGAGGACCTGCCCCGTGCTCCCGGCGAGGCTCTTGGACCCCTGCTCCGGATCCTCGCCGAACGACATGCCCTGGGACAGCCGTTGCCGCTCGAGTCGGCGGTGGCAACCGGACCGCTGGAGCAGGTCGAAGCGCCGATCGACCCGTTGGAACCCGGCCAGCTCGATCGCTTCGCCGTGCAGCTTCGTCTGACCGGTCTGCTCACCGGAGGACTCTTCGACGAAGCCGCCGTCCTGCTGGAACGAGGAACGGCCCGCGGACCGTCACGGGCCGTCGTCTCCTCGGCCGCGGTCGGCGCCCTGCCCCGCGCGGGGGAGCGCCCCGCGGCGAGATCCGCGCTGATGGGCACGGCAACCCGCCAGGCCGCGCAACGGGCTGCCGCGGCTCTCCACGTCGAACCGCGGACTATCGACGCCTATCACCGGCTGCTGCAACGGTTGCGCCAGCGCACCGCCGACGAGTCGACCTCGGGCGACCGTCTGATGTCCGACCGCTCCTTCAGCTCGGCGGCGCTCCGACTCGTCCGCGCTCACGCGTTCCTGCGCGGCGCCCCGGCCGCCGCGCCGCGCGACCTCGGCGCCATCCGCTACATGGTCGCCCGCCGGCTGCCGGACGAAGTGCGGGAGGATTTCGACGACATCCTCGAGGAGCTCCTCGGCGATCCGCCACGGGTGACGATGACGGAAACCGGCGCCCAGGCGCCCGGCGCCCAGTCCCAAGGAGACGACTCCGAAAGCGCGGCGGCGTCCTCGCCGGCGTCGGACTCGTGGATCGACGATCAGGCCGATCTTCCGGCGCCCCCGACGCTGTTCGGGAAGCCGCCTCAGCCCGCCGAGGTCTCTCCCCTCCTGAGGGCACTCGTCGGCCGCATCGAGCGTGGACGCGTCGACCCGGACACGGATCCGGGAGGCCAGCCCCGCGGCTACCGCCCACTGCGCGACCTGGACGAACTGATCGACGCCGACCCGATCGAAGCCCTGCTGTTCACCGAAGGCCGCCTGCCCGGAGCGCCGCGCACGTTCGAACGCAAGCGCCGGAGCGCCGGCGGCGCGGTCGCCGTCCTGCGGGACATCTCCGCCTCCATGGCCGGCCGCCTGACCGTGTGGTCGAGCCAGGTCGTGCTCGGCATCCTTCGCGTCGCGGCGCGACGGCGGATGCGCGTCGGCTACGTGGAGTTCCACCACCGCGCCCTGCCCCACCACGTCGGCGGCCGGCTGCTGCACCGGTCGTACTCCCGGCTCGCCGAGCAGGCCGGTCAGGCGAAGGCCGTCGGGCAGACGAACTACGAAGCGCCGCTGCGAACCGCGCTCGAGGGCCTGAGCGGCGGCTCCGGCCGCAACCGGCACGTCGTCCTCCTGACCGACGGGCTGCCGATCATCGGCGACACGACCGTGCGCCGCGAGCGGCGCCTGGCCCGTCGGCTCGGCGTGGCCCTCCACACCGTGTTCCTGGGCAACGGCGACTGCCCGCCCGTCCTGGACGACATCTCGCTCGAGACGGCCGGGCTGCGCTTCCGCGGTCGACCGACCGCCGGAGGCGGACTCCGGTTGGAGGAGCGATGACCCGCCGCGCGGCCCGACGCGCGGATAGAGTCGCGCGTCCCGTGAGCGATCTGACCCCTCTCCGCGGTCTGCTCGACCAACACGTCGTCGGCCACGACGAAGTGAAGACGGCCCTGCTGCTGGCTCTCGTCACGCGGGAGCACATCTACCTCGAGGGACCGCCCGGCACGGCCAAGACGCGGCTGGCCGAGGTCGCGGCCAGGGGCTCCGACCTCGACTTCTTCTTCTACCAGTTGCACCGCGACACGCGCCTCGCCGAGCTGGTCGGCGACATCGTCCTGGAACGCCGCCGCGTGAAGACGGAACCGACCGACGAGGCGAGCGCCGACGAGGCGGAGCGGATCCACCAGCGAATCGAACCGGGCGGCCTGTTGACCGCCGAGGTGGCGGTGCTCGACGACATCTCCCGCGCTCCCGGCGAGGCGCTCAACGTGCTGCTCCGGATCCTGAACGAGCGCCGCTTCGGCGCCGAGCCGATTCCGCTGATGGCCGCCATCGCCACCGGCAACCCGATGGACGACGAGTACTACAACGAGCCCCTGGACCCGGCGAACCTGGACCGGTTCGCCCTCCAGTTGCGGGTGTCCGGCCTGATCCAGAGCGGCGTCGAGGAAGCGAAGACGCTGATCGACCGGTTCGCCTCCGGCGCCGTCGTCGAGCAGCCCGACCCGGCGCCGGTGACGGACCGGGCCACGCTCGACGCGCTGAACGGACGGATGTTCGAGGTCGAGGTCGGACCGGCCGTGCGCGCCGCCCTGCTCGACGTGCTGCGCACGCTGGTGCTCGAGTTCGACTGCAACGAGACGAACTCGCTGTTGACCGATCGCACCTTCCTGGTCAAGGCGATCAAGATCCTGCGGGGCGCCGCTCTGCTGGCGGGCAGGAAGGCAGTCGACCTCTCCGATCTCGCAGCGCTCTCGTGGATGACGACCTTCCGGGCGCCGCCGGAGGCGCACGAAGCCCTGCCGAGGATCGTCGGCCGGGTGAGCCGGCGGATCCAGGCCGTGTAGCGGGCTGTCTTCATCGACTCGGGCCGGAGCTTCCCGGTGACCCGCGCGTCCTCGGCGCAGAGATCGGGCGATGTCCCGGAATCGATGATCGAGATGTGGTGGACGCCCGTGAAGTCCGGCTTGCCGCCGGGCGTCCTCCCGCTCTTCGCCTTCGGCGGGGCCGACCGCGGTCGCGGCGGCGGCGCGGCCGACCGTCACGACGACGGCGACAAGCGGCGCGTTTCGGTCGGCCTCCCAGCGTTGAAGGGCGATTCCGGCGCCGCGCGCGCTCTTCATGGCGCGCCTCGCTGCGATACTCTCCCCGCCACGACTCTGATCCCCGCTTGGAGGTCCGATGCCACGATCCGTCCCAGTCACCGTCACGGTCAACGGCAGCAAGCACGAACGAAAGGTAGAGCCCCGCATGCTGCTGGTCCACTTCCTGCGCGAGGAACTCGACCTCACCGGAGTCCATGTCGGCTGCGAGAGCACTCTCTGCGGCGCCTGCACCGTGCATCTCGACGGACGCGCGGTGAAGAGCTGCACCGTGCTGGCGGTTCAGGCCGACGGGCAGGAAGTGACGACGATCGAGGGTCTGGCCGGCTCCGCCGAGGATCTGCACCCGCTGCAGACGGGCTTCTGGGAGAAGCACGGTCTCCAGTGCGGCTTCTGCACCCCCGGGATGATCATGGCGGCGAAGCAGCTGCTCGACGACAACCCGAAACCGAACGAGGCGGCCATCCGGGAAGCGATCGACGGCAACGTCTGCCGCTGCACCGGCTACCAGCAGATCGTCGAGGCGGTTCAGCACGCCGCCGACCTCGCGGGAGCGGCCCGATGACCACGTTTCGACCCAACTCGATCGGCAAGCCGATCAGGCGCCGCGAGGATCCGCGTCTCATCCGGGGCCTTGCCACCTACACCGACGACGTCAAGCTGCCGCGCATGACCTACGCCGCGTTCGTGCGCAGCGACTTCGCCGCCGGCGCCATCCGCTCCATCGACACGACGGCGGCAGCCGACCACCCGGACGTCGTGGGCGTCTACACCTACGCCGACATGGATGGACAGGTCGGGCCAACCCCCATCGGCGTCGCGATACCCGGCATGCCCGACCACCCGCTCCTGGCGGATGGCCGCGTACTCTACGTCGGTCACCCGATCGCGGTCGTGATCGGAGAAACGCCCGCCGCGGCGCGCGACGCGGCAGCCATGGTCGAGGTCGACATCGAACCACGGGCGGCGGTGGTGGATGTCGAGGCCGCGCTCGTGCCGGACGCGCCCAGGGTCTACGACGAACTCGACAGCAACGTCTGCCTGCAGATTCCGGCGCCGAATCCGGAGGCCGACAAACTCTTCGAGCAGGCCGACCAGACCCTCTCGATCCGGCTGCTGAACCAGCGGGTGGCGCCCTTTCCCATGGAGGGGCGCGCCATCTGCGCCCACTGGGAAGAGGGCCCCGGCAAGCTGACGATCTGGACCTCCAACCAGGCGCCCCACTCCGTCAAGCAGCAGATCGCGATGTGCCTGGGGATCCCGGAGATCCGCATCCGCGCCATCGCGCCGGAGGTGGGCGGCGGGTTCGGCGCCAAGATCCCGACCTACGCGGAGGACGCACTGCTCTGCTGGGTCTCGCGCGACCTGAAGCGGCCGGTGAAGTGGTCGGAAACCCGCACGGAGAACCTGCTCGGCATGACCCACGGCCGAGGCCACGTCGAGAAGATCGACGTCGCCTTCCAGAACGACGGACGCGTGCTGGCGCTCAGGGGACGGACGATCGCCGAGGTCGGCGCCTTCCGTTCCTTCTTCGGTCCCTTCATCGCCCTCTCCACCCACACCATGTCCTGCGGCTGCTACGACATCAAGGCGGTGGCCTGGGAAACGTCGTCGGTGTTCACGAACACGATGGCGACCGAGGCGTACCGCGGCGCCGGACGGCCGGAGGCCGCCTACATCATCGAGCGCGTGATGGACGAAGTGGCGGCCGCCGCCGGCCTCGACCCCGTCGCGGTGCGGCGCCGAAACTTCATCGGCAAGGACGCTTTCCCCCACACCACGCCCTCCGGCGCCACCTATGACACGGGCGACTACGAGAAGTCGCTCGACCGTCTGATGGAACTCGCCGGCTACGAAGAAGCCCGCACGGCGCAGCGCGGCGCGCGGGAGGAAGGCCGACTGGTCGGCATCGGACTCGCGACGTTCACCGAAGTGTGCGGCCTGGGCCCCTCGACCGGCGCCGCTCCCCAGCAGCGGATGGGCACCTGGGAGAGCGCGGCCGTGCGGGTCGAGCCGACCGGCAACGTCACCGTCTACACGGGCATCTCGCCGCACGGGCAGGGGCAGGAAACGGTCTTCGCCCAGATGGTGTCGGACGCTTTCGGCATAGACCTCGACGACGTCGTTGTCGTCCACGGCGACACGGACCAGGTCCAGCACGGCGTCGGAACCTTCGGCAGCCGCGGCATCGCGGTCGGCGGCGCCGCGCTCGACATGGCGCTGGTCAAGGTCCACGCGAAGGCTACCCGGATCGCCGCGCACCACCTCGACGCGCCGGTCGACCAGATCCACTGCGAAGACGGCGAGTTCACGGTCGCCGGCACGGACCGCAAGCTGACCTTCCGGCAGGTCGCCGAGATGGCCCACCTCTGGAACGTCAACGTCCCCGGCGAGGAACCGGGTCTGGAAGCGGTCGCCCGGTTCGAACCGTCGGCGACGACGTTCCCCTTCGGCGCTCATCTCTGCCAGGTCGAGATCGATCCCGAGAGCGGCCAGATCGAGATCCAGCGGTACGTGGCGGTCGACGACTTCGGCGAAGTGATGAACCCGATGCTCGCCGACGGTCAACGCCTGGGCGGCGTGGTCCAGGGCATCGGCCAGGCGATGTGGGAAGAGGTGCGATACGACGAGAACGGCCAGCTCCTGTCCGGCACGCTGATGGACTACGCCGTGCCGCGGGCGAAGCACTTCCCGCGCATGGAGCTGGACAACACGGTGACGCCAACGCCCATCAACCCGCTCGGCGCCAAGGGCATCGGCGAACTGGGGACGATCGGGGCCACGCCCTGCATCGTCAACGCGATCGTCGACGCCCTGCGGCCCCTCGGCATCACGAACATCGACATGCCGGCGAAGCCCGAGCGCGTCTGGCGGGCGATCCAGGAGGCGAAGGCGGCGCGGTGACCTGAGCCTCGCCGGTCCCTTTCACCGCCGCAGCGAGCGTGCTTGCGGCGGCCCGTTCCCTCGACGTACAGGCATCTTTCTCAAACCCCGGACGACACGCCGCACAGCTTGACAAGGCGCCGCGGAAGCCTCCGAGCCTCGTCGAAGTAGCGTCCGACGGCGCCGATGTTCACGCGATCCGACCGCCCGTGGGCGACACGATGCCGGAGCGCAACGATGCTGTTCACGCTCTCGCCGACCGCACCATCCGCCAGACTGTGCAGGTCGTCCTTCCAAGCAACGTCGAACTCGCCAACCAGATCAAGAATCGCGCCCACGCGCGGATTGCGAAACCGCTCCAATCTCCGATTGACTGCTCGTTGAACCCTGGTATCCGCTCGAGTCTCGACATACCGCCTGAGCGCATTGCTGTCCCGTTGACCGAGTTGAGAAACGGGCCTGAATCCGTCTCTTGCTGTATCATTGGTTGTCGTCGGAAACCCCAATGACTACAAGGAGGATTCAGGCCCATGGCGTATCGTAGCACGGTGTTCGGACAGCTGCTCAGGATGGTGTCGAGACATGAGTTCGAGAGAGACGCACGGACACTTGACACGGGGAGAAAGCTCCGATCCATGAGCCGGTGGAGTCAGTTCGCGGCGATGGCGATGGTTCAGTTGTCGGGGCGGTGCAGTTTGCGGGACGTGGTGTCGAATCTGGATGCCCAGAGACGCAAGCTCTACCATCTCGGAATCGGACGAGTCGCTCGAAGCTCGCTTGCCCGCGTCAACCAGAACCGGTCTCCCAAGCTCTTCGAGTTGCAGTTCGAGCGCCTTCTGGGTCGCTGCCGCGGCATGGCGCCCGGCCACAGGTTTCGCTTCAGGAACCGGCTCGTGTCTCTGGACGCGACGCACATCGACCTGTGCCTCGGGCTGTTCTCGTGGGCCAAGTTCAGCAAGAGCAAGGGGGCGATCAAGGTCCACGTCGGTCTCGACCATGCCGGCCATCTGCCGTCGTTCGTGAGGGTGACGGACGGGAAGGGGAAGGGGAAGACGTCGGACATTGCGATCGCCCGGACTCTGCGGCTGCAGCCGGGGAGCATCGTCGCCGCAGACCGGTTGTACCAGAACTTCAGCTGGCTGAAATCCCTTGATGCACAAGGGGTTTTTCTGGTCACCCGGCTCAAGCGGAGGGTGAAGTACGCGGTCCGTGAGCGTCGTGCGTACGCTTCCGGTCGCGGCGTGACTTCGGACCAGACGATTGAACTGACGACCAGGAAGGGCCAGAAGGACTGTCCGATTCCCCTGCGGCGGGTCGGCTACCGGGACGCCGAGACCGGCAAACACTACGTGTTCCTCACCAACAACTTTCAGCTCGCGCCAAGGACCATCGCGGACATCTACAAGGCGCGTTGGGAGGTCGAGCTCTTCTTCAAGTGGATCAAGCAGAACCTGCGCATCAAGAGCTTTCTCGGCACGTCCCGCAACGCCGTGCTGACGCAGATCTGGATCGCCATGTGCGTTCACCTGATGCTTGCCTACCTGAAGTTCGCCAATCGTCTCAAGTGGAGCCTCAGCGAGATCCTGCGCCTGCTTCACCTTAATCTGTTTGAACGACGGACACTCAATGACCTGTTACAGCCCCAACGAGAACCGCCGGGACCAGAAAACGCTCAACTTCAACTCGCCATACCACGAAGTTAGTGGGACAGCAATGGCCTGAGCGTGTCCCGGAAAGCCGCTTCCAGGTAGCCCGACGCCCAGATCGCAGCCATCTCGCCGAGCCACGCCCGATCCTCGTCCGTCAAGTCCGGCGACGAGGCTCGGGTGCGCGCCTTCCGAATACGCTCTTCCAGGCGCTGTGCGTCGCCTGGGATCATGAGACCGTCTCGAACTCCTCGTTCGCGTAGCGAATCCTCTCCCGAAGCCGATTCTCGTGCGTGGTGCGGCTCTGGTAGAGCTCGTCCTTTCTGAGGCGCTCGATGAGCCGCCGGTGGGCGCTCTCGAATTCGGCATCGCTCTTGATGGGGCCCCGCCCCAGCCGATTTGCAGTACCCACGAGAACTGCATCGGCCACAGCCGCATTCACCGGACGGTCCGGGCGAAGAGCTTTCGCGCCAAGCATCCGATCCACCGTCTCGACGGTCGTCTCGAACACGGACCGGTAGCCGGCCAGCGCATCCGGCGCCGGATTCCGATTCCGCTCCATGAAGTCGTTCAGAAACCTCTTCATCGGGCTGCCGTACTTCTCCAGGTCGTGCAGCAGCGCGAGAAAGCGAAGCACCAGTTCCTCGTCGCGTCTGCGCAGACTCGACGGTCCGTAGATGTTGCGCCAGTGAGGATTCTTCTCCGCAAGTTCGTGAAGCAACTCGTTCAACGTCCCTTCGTAGATGCTCGAACGAATCTCCTGAGCCTGCAGGGGAGTGCCGCCCGTGTTGAGGCGCTCGAACACGGAGTAGACCGAACTTCGATCGTCCGTCGGTTCGTCCTGCTCGAAGATCGTCGCGTGAATGATGAACTGATCGAGTTCGCGCCGCTCCGTAGGCTCCAGCGAACCAATCGTCTTGCCGGCAAAATCCTCGCCGACCCCTCGAAGCGCGAACTCCCTCTGGCCGAACTTCCCGACGAAGAACTGTCGCAACGTCTTCAACCGCTGCTGACCGTCGACGACCATTGCTGTCCCACTAACTTCGTGGTATGGCGAGTTGAAGTTGAGCGTTTTCTGGTCCCGGCGGTTCTCGTTGGGGCTGTAACAGGTCATTGAGTGTCCGTCGTTCAAACAGATTGAGGTGAAGCAAGCGCAGGATCTCGCTGAGGCTCCACTTGAGACGATTGGCGAACTTCAGGTAGGCAAGCATCAGGTGAACGCACATGGCGATCCAGATCTGCGTCAGCACGGCGTTGCGGGACGTGCCGAGAAAGCTCTTGATGCGCAGGTTCTGCTTGATCCACTTGAAGAAGAGCTCGACCTCCCAACGCGCCTTGTAGATGTCCGCGATGGTCCTTGGCGCGAGCTGAAAGTTGTTGGTGAGGAACACGTAGTGTTTGCCGGTCTCGGCGTCCCGGTAGCCGACCCGCCGCAGGGGAATCGGACAGTCCTTCTGGCCCTTCCTGGTCGTCAGTTCAATCGTCTGGTCCGAAGTCACGCCGCGACCGGAAGCGTACGCACGACGCTCACGGACCGCGTACTTCACCCTCCGCTTGAGCCGGGTGACCAGAAAAACCCCTTGTGCATCAAGGGATTTCAGCCAGCTGAAGTTCTGGTACAACCGGTCTGCGGCGACGATGCTCCCCGGCTGCAGCCGCAGAGTCCGGGCGATCGCAATGTCCGACGTCTTCCCCTTCCCCTTCCCGTCCGTCACCCTCACGAACGACGGCAGATGGCCGGCATGGTCGAGACCGACGTGGACCTTGATCGCCCCCTTGCTCTTGCTGAACTTGGCCCACGAGAACAGCCCGAGGCACAGGTCGATGTGCGTCGCGTCCAGAGACACGAGCCGGTTCCTGAAGCGAAACCTGTGGCCGGGCGCCATGCCGCGGCAGCGACCCAGAAGGCGCTCGAACTGCAACTCGAAGAGCTTGGGAGACCGGTTCTGGTTGACGCGGGCAAGCGAGCTTCGAGCGACTCGTCCGATTCCGAGATGGTAGAGCTTGCGTCTCTGGGCATCCAGATTCGACACCACGTCCCGCAAACTGCACCGCCCCGACAACTGAACCATCGCCATCGCCGCGAACTGACTCCACCGGCTCATGGATCGGAGCTTTCTCCCCGTGTCAAGTGTCCGTGCGTCTCTCTCGAACTCATGTCTCGACACCATCCTGAGCAGCTGTCCGAACACCGTGCTACGATACGCCATGGGCCTGAATCCTCCTTGTAGTCATTGGGGTTTCCGACGACAACCAATGATACAGCAAGAGACGGATTCAGGCCCGTTTCTCAACTCGGTCAACGGGACAGCAATGGTCGACGACCATGAGTCGCCGTGTGTCCGGGTCCTTGAACAGGAAGACCTCCGGCACCGGAAGTCCGAGCAGCAGCGACTCGATGAACCGGGAAGCCTGAGCCAGGGTCCAGATGAACTTGCGCTGGAAATCCGGTACGTAGATGTCCTGGTCCGCCATGCGCTTCATCAACGTGTCGACCGGCATATCCGCACCGTATGTCCGAATCCCGTAGCGGATGGGCGCTCCCGGATCCTCCTCGTCCCCACGCGGATCGTCGATCGCGTCCCCGACCTCGTCTCTCCCCGTTTCCTCATCTGCGAGCGGCGGAGCGTCGAGAGCACACCCGGTCGCTCCGCCTTCAACGGCCACGCTCATTGCCTCGTTTCCCGCTCCGCTCATGAGCCCTCTCCTTTCAGGGAACTGATGCGATCACTGCATTGTACGCATGCCGAAGCGCGAACGTTGAGTCTCGTTCCTCCCGCACAGCGACGACGTCAGTCGCCGGCGGCGGCTGGAGGGAAGGGCGCCGGTGACGGGTACGCGCCGTCGCCGGGACGTCGTCAGCGCTCGGGCGGCTTCCGGTAGTCGAGCGGCGGCGACTGACCCTCTTCGAGGGCGGCGCGGTACGGGCGGTCGGCGGGTGGCGGTCGAGTTCCTCCCTGGCCACCTTGACGATCGACGGATCGGCCAGCAGATCCCAAGCCGTCGCGGCGAGGACGCGGGCGGCCATCAGCATGCCCTTCCGGCCGATCGTCGTGCCGCCGGCGGCGACCTTCTGCCAGGAATGGGCCGGCGTGCCAGGCACCCAGCAGGCCGTCCGGATGCCGGTCGTCGGCGCCACGTTCGGCGCGTCGCCGGCAGCCGCCGCCGCCAGGGGGAGAAGGACGACGGCAGCCGCGCGCGAGCGGCTACGCGTCGAACACGATGACCTGGCGGGCCACTTCGCCGCTCTTGAGGTTCCGGAGCGCGTCGTTGATCCTGGAGAACCCGACCCGGTCCGAGATCAGCTCGTCGAGCTTCAGCTTTCCGGCCAGGTAGAAGTCGACCAGCCTGGGCATGTCGATGCGGAACCGGTTCGAACCCATGACGCAGCCCTGGATGCGCTTGGCCTGGAGCATCTCGTGACCGGGAATCTCGATGTTCTCGCCAAAGGGAACCATGCCGATGACGGTCGCCGTACCGCCCGGACGCAACATGGCCCAAGCCTGCTCGGCGGTCGCCTTGAGACCGATCGCCTCGAAGGCGTACCGCACGCCGCCACTGGTCAGTTCCAGGATCTGCTCCACCGGGTCGCCGGCCGAAGCGTCGACCGTGTCCGTGGCGCCGAACCGCTTCGCGAGCTCGAGCTTCGAGGCCACCCGGTCGACTGCGATGACGCGCCCCGCGCCGGCGAGTTCGGCGCCGTTGATCGTCGACAGGCCGATGCCGCCGCAGCCGATCACCGCCACGGTCGAGCCCGGTTCCACCCGGGCCGTCCGGAACGCCGCGCCGACGCCCGTCGTCACCGCGCAGCCGATCACCGCCGCCCGGTCCAGCGGCATGTCCTCGCGGACCTTCGCCACCGCGTTCTCGTGAACGAGCATCTGCTCCGCGAACGAACCGAGATCCACGAACTGCGACACGGGCCGCGGACGTCCGCCGTTGACGGCCGGCAGCGCCAGCCGCGGCTCCTCGGTCTTCGATCGCCGCGTGGCCCGCTTGTCGCAAAGCGTCGGCTCGCCGCTCATGCAGTGCTCGCAGTAGCCGCAGAACACGGACAGGCAGGTGATCACGCGGTCGCCCGGCTTGACGTAGCGCACCTCGGAACCGACCTGCTCCACGATGCCGGACGCCTCGTGTCCGAGGATCGCCGGCGCGCGAATCGGCCACAGACCCTCCACGAAGTGGAGATCGCTGTGGCAGACGCCGACCACCGCGCTCCGGATCAGGATCTCGCGCGGTCCCGGCTTGCTGATCGCGACCTCGGTGATCTCGAGCGGTTGTCCGACCTCGTGGAATACGGCTGCTCTCATGTTCCGGCGCCCTCGTTCGGCATGGCGTGAAAGGCCGGCAGGCTATCAGCGGCCCAACGGGCGACTCTCGGCCTCGTTCGTCTGTCGCGGCGATAAGCTGCCGCCATGATTGCCGCGCCGCCGCCTGGTCTCCGCGTCCGCTGTCTGGCGTTCGCCGTCGCCGCCGTCTGCGCCGCGGCGCCGGCCCTCGCCCAACGCACCGTCAAGCCCGTCCTGCACGGGCGTCACTGGGTGGCGGTGACCGGCAAACCGCTGGCCGCCACCGCCGGCGCCCTGATCTTCGCTCGCGGCGGCAACGCCGTGGACGCGGCCTGCGCCATGCTCGCCGCGACGTCCACGATGTGGGACACCCTGGGCTGGGGCGGCGAAACCCAGGCCCTGATCTTCGACCCCCGGAACAACGAAGTGGTCGGAATCAACGCGTTGGGCGCCGCGCCGACCGGCGCGACGGTCGACTTCTACCGCGACCGGGGCTACGTCTACCCGCCCGAATACGGACCGCTCGCGGCCGTGACGCCGGGCACCCCCGGCGGTCTGATCGTGATGCTCTCGCGCTATGGCACGATGAGCCTGGCCGAGGTGCTCGCGCCGGCGATCCAGATGGCCGACGGCTACCCGATCGAACGCGCCCAGGCCGACAACATGGAGCGACGCAGGGAGATGCTCCTGCAGTGGCCGCACTCGGCGCGGGTGTTCCTGCCCCACCTGTCGTCCGAAGAGGGCGACGGCCGCGCGGCGCCGAGCGAGGGCGAGATCTTCCGGCAACCGGACCTGCTCGACACCCTGCGCAAGCTGGTGGACGCCGAGGCCGCGGCGCTCAGGCAGGGCAAGGCCCGGGAGCAGGCACTGGCCGCCGCCTACGACCGCTTCTATCGCGGCGACATCGCCGAAGAGTTCGTCCGCGGTTCGCGGGAACTGGGCGGTCTCCACACGATGGCCGACCTCGACCGCTGGCAGGTCCACATCGAAGAACCGGTGCGCACGAACTACCGCGGCGTCGAGGTCGTCAAGCTGACGTCCTGGGTCCAGGGGCCGGTCATGCTCCAGGCGCTCAACATTCTCGAGAACGCCGATCTGAAGGCGATGGGCTACAACTCGGCCCGCTACATCCACACTCTCTATCAGGCGATGAACCTGGCCTTCGCCGACCGCGACTTCTACTACGGCGACCCCTACTACCCGCCGGAGGAGCCGCTCGAGGGCCTGCTGTCGAAGAGCTACGCCCGCGCGCGTTACGAGTCGATCGACTGGGAGCGCAACGACGAGGACACGAAGCCCGGGGATCCGTACGCCTTCCAGGACGGCGAGAACCCCTTCCTCGATCTGCTCGAACGGTGGACGCCGATCCCGCCGGAGGCGGAGGCCGAGGGCGAGCAAGGCTTCCAGCAGGCATCGGCCGGCCGTGCGGCCCTGCCGCGGATCACCTACGAGGAGGCGTTCACCGCCGGGACGACGTCGATCCAGGCCGCCGACGCGGAAGGCTGGGTCGTGTCCGTGACGCCCAGCGGCGCCTGGATCCCCGCCGTGATCGCCGGCCGCACCGGCATCGGGATGAGTCAGAGGATGCAGAGCTTCGTTCTTGACCCGAGGCTCAACCCGTACAACCTGCCCGAACCGGGCAAGCGTCCCCGCGCCACGCTGACGCCCGGGATGGCGCTGAAGGGTGGTCAGCCTTACCTGTCGTTCGCCGTCCAGGGCGGCGACACGCAGGACCAGAACCTGCTCCAGTTCTTCCTGAACGTTGTCGAGTTTGGAATGGACGTCCAGGAAGCCGTCGAAGCGGCCAACATCGCCAGTCGCCAGATGCAGAGTTCCTTCGGCGCCCACGAGTCACGGCCGGGAGACCTCGACGTCCGCCGCGACGTGCCGCCCTGGGTGACGGCGGAACTCCGCCGCATGGGATACCGCGTCCGCGCGCTGGATCGCACGTCCGGACCGATCACGGCAATCTGGTTCGACCGCGAGAACGGAACGATGCGAGGCGGCGCCAGCGACTACGGCGAGGACTACGGCATCGCCTGGTAGGCGGGAGTCCTCGTCGTGGTACGGAGCATCGGACGCCTCGGCGCACAGGCGCCGGTCGCACAGCGACTGCCTACGCCTGGTCGCCGTCCGGCCAGTGCAGAGTGCGCCGCGCGCCGGCGAACTTCACGGTCCGGCAATCCTCGGACACGGTGCGCAACAGCGCGAAGCGAGGGGAGTCCGCGATCTCGACCAGTCCGTGGTCCGCGGACGCGGCGAACAGCCGTTCCCGCTCGTCCAGGCGAAGCGAATCGGGATCCAGGGTGTCGGCAAGGCCGTTGTTCAGATCGGCGAAGACCCGGCCGGTTTCGTCTCCCGTTCCTTCCCGCAGTTGCACCGCGACGACCGGCGTGGTGGCGCAGTCGAGATAGCACTTGTCCCACCAGCCGTCGTTGACCCGGTACTCGACGAACCAGACGCCGAGAGCGGGCTCGAAACCGATGTGCCGGACGAAGAACCGCCGGATGCGCTCCGCCACCGGCCGCCCCTTCCACCGCCAGCGCCGGTCCGGGTCGACGACGATCGGCGGATAGTGAAACGACATCAGCGCGTCGTCGAAGGCGCGTCCCCCGGCGACCGCCCTGGCCAGCGGCGCCGGGAAGTACGTGCCCCGCGCGAGCCGGTCGACCCGCTTCGGGAGTTCCTCGGCGACGACCGCCAGGACGGCCGGGTCCCTGGCCGCCCCCGAGTCGGCCAGGGCCTCGCGGTCGGCGGGCGACAGCGGATTGCGAAACCGCGTCCGGTGGGAGAGGAAGATCGAGATCCCCCGCGGCCACAGCCGCTCGCACGCCCCAACCAGGTCGTCCATGACGGGCTGGGCGGCTCTATCTGCCTCCGGGCTGGGCCGCCGGAGCTGGCTCGCCCGCCTCCCGAGGCGCCGCGCCCCGCACCAGCCAGATCAGGCCACGCTTGAGGTCGTCGACCATCATGTAGGTGCAGGGCACGAGAACCAGGGCGATTCCGGTCACGAACAGGACGCCGAAACCGAGGCTGAGCGCCATCGGCACGAGCCACTGAGCCTGGTTCGACCGTTCCAGGATGATCGGCATCAGACCGAAGAAGGTCGTCAGCGAGGTCAGGATGACCGGCCTGACGCGCCGGGTCACGCCGCCCACCACGGAGTCGAGCACGCTCCTGCCCTCGCTCCGCAACTGGTTCACCGCGTCGATCAGGACCAGCGAGTCGTTGACCACGACGCCGGACAGCGCGACCAGTCCGAAAATGCTGAGGAAACTCAGGTCGTAGCCCATCACGAGGTGGCCGATGACGGCGCCGAACATGCCGAAGGGCACGGCCGACAGGACGACCAGGGGCTGCAGGTAGCTGCGGAAGGCGACCGCCATCAGAGCGTACATGGCGAGCATGGCGACGACCAGATTCCGCCCCAGCGATCCCACCGCTTCGGCCTGCGCCTCCTGCTCGCCGCTGAAGTTGAACGTCAGCCCCGGCGTGTCGGCCGTCACCTCCGGCAGAACGGTCCGCGCCAGAGCGGCGCGAATGTCGTTGCCGGTCGTCACCGTCGGGTCGATGTCGGCGGTGACGGTGACGGTGCGGCGTCCGTCGACCCGGAGAATCTCCGTGAACGATCTTCCTGGTCGCACGTACGCCGCCTGACGCAGCGGAATCTCGCCGCCGCCCGGCGTGCGGATCAGCAGATTCTCGATCGCGTGGACCGAATCGCGCTCCTCCCGCGGCAGACGGACGTAGACCCGCAGTTCGTCCCTGCCGCGCTGCTGGCGGCTGGCTTCGGCGCCGAAGAAGGCGCCGCGGACCTGGGCCGCCAGGGCCCGCTCCGTGAGTCCCAGCCCCTTGGCGGCCGGCTTGAGCACCAGGTCGAGCTGCGGCTTGCCGACCTTGAAGCCGTCGTCGACGTCGAACACGCCGTCATAGCTCGCCAGGGACGCGGCGACGCGCGCCGCCGCCGCTTCGAGCGGAGGCGTCCGCGCGTGCTCGAGCTGGACCGAGACCTTGGCCCCGGCCGAGGGACCGTCGTTGAAGTCGAAGGACAGCCGATCCACGCCGGACACCTCGCCGACCCGGTCGCGCCAACGCGCGGTGAACTCCGCCGAGCCGAACTCGCGCTCGGCGTCGGGCACGAGGTGGACGGTCACGACGCCGACATGGCCTCCGGACGGGGCAAAGCCGCTGCCGGGACCGAAGGCGCCCGTGTCCGCGGTTCCGATCTTGGCCTCGATGCCGCGGAAGACGGTGGCCGGCATCGTGCCGTCGTCGCGCGGCCGCACCCGCCCCTCCGCCAGAAGTTCGTCGCCGACCTCCTCCGCCGCCCGGGTCATCAGACGCGCCACGTCGCGGGTGTCGGCGACCGGCGCGCCGAACGGCAGCTCGATCACGCCGTTCGCGAACTCGCCCTCGATCCGCGGGAAGAAGTTGAACTTGATGTGCCCTCCCGCGACCACGCTGACCGCGACCAGCAGCCCCGAGAACAGAACGGTCACGGTCAGGTAGCGATCGCGCACGAGCCGCCGGACGATCGGCGGAACGTTCCCCGCGATCACCCGCTCCACCCATTCCGAGAAGCGGAGCTGCATCGCGCCGAGCGTCTTGAGCGGATTGAGCGACCGGCGGCGGCCCTTCCGGCCGCGGAGCTTCGTCCGTCCCACGTGCCGCAGGTGCGCCGGCAGGATGAAGACGGACTCGACGAGAGAGAGAATCAGGACGGGAATGACGATGAACGGGATGTTCCGGAAGAACTTGCCGGTGATGCCTGGAACCAGGGCCAGGGGAACGAAGGCGATGATCGTCGTGACCACGGCGAAGGTGACCGGCGCCAGCACTTCGCGGGCGCCGACGATCGCGGCCTCGAGCCGGTTGTCGCCCCGGCGGTGGTAGAAGATCGCCTCGCCGACGACGACCGCGTCGTCCACCGCGATCCCGAGCACCAGGATGAACGCGAAGAGCGAGATCATGTTGAGCGACACGCCGAGAATCGGGATGAGGAAGAACGAGCCGCAGAACGAGATGACGATGCCCAGGCTGACCCAGAAGGCGACCGCCGGCCGCAGGAAGATGCCCAGCACGGTGACCACCAGCAGCAGTCCGATCAGACCGTTCCTTCCCAGGATCGACAACCGGTCGCGGTACTGCTCCGACTCGTCGTTGACGATCGAGATGCCCACCGAGTCCGGCAACGTGCCCTGGCGGCGCTCGACCAGGTCGTGGACCGCGGCCGAAACCTGCAGCGGCGCATCGTCGCCGACGCGGAAGACCTGCAGGTCGATCGCCGGCTGACCGTTGAAATAAAGCTCTTCGTCCGTCTCGCGGAAGCCGTCGACCACCGTGGCGACGTCGCGCAGGCGAACCCGGGCGCCGTCGGCGCGGGCGATCAGCGTGATGTCCCGGAACTCCTCTCCGACGTCGCGCCGTTCCGTCGTCCGGACCAGCACTTCGCCGCCCTCGGTCTTGACCGAGCCGCCGGGAAGATCGATCGAGGCCGCTCGCACCGCCGCCGCGATCTGCGGCAGCGTGAGGCCGTAGCGCCGCAGGTTGTCCGCCGGCACCTCGACACTGATCTCGGGCGGCGGTATGCCTGCCTTCTCCACCAGCGTGATCCGATCGTCCGAGAGCAACTCGCCCCGGATCGCCTCGGCCAACCGGTCGAGCGACTTCAGGCCCACGTCGCCGTGGACCAGCAGAGACAGCACCTGGCTGCGGTTCGTCACCAGCGAGATGACCGGCCGCTCCGCGTCCCGCGGGAAGGACGTGATCCGGTCCACGGTGCTCTTGATGTCGTTGTACGTCCGGTCCGGGTTCGCGCTCGTCAGGAGCTCGGCCAGCACGGTGCCGACGCCCTCGACCGAAACCGAGTTGATCTTCTTGATGCCGTCGAGGCTGCTGATCTCGTCCTCGATCGCCAGGACGACTCCCTCCTCGACTTCCTGGGGCGACGCCCCCGGATAGGCGACCACCACGGTCACCGTGTCCATGTCGATCTCCGGGAAGACCTCTCTCTTGGTTCCGAAGGCGAACAGGATGCCGCCGATGACCAGGACGCCCATCAGCAGGTTCGCCGCGACCGGATGCGCCGCCATCCAGCCGATCGGGCCCTTGCGATCGACCGGACCGTGGTCGTGGGACATCAGGCTCACGGCGTCACTCCCGTCGACGCGGCGCCCCAGGCCGACACGTCCCAGCGGCTGCCGGCGGAGAGGAATTCGGCGGCGACCGCCGGCGGAGCGTCCGCTCCGAGCCGGAGCTTCATCCCTTCGATCGGGGTGGAGATGCGGCTGGTCACCACGAGTTCCCCCTCGGCCAGGCCGACGTCGATGCAGACGCTGTCCTCGAACCGCCACGCCACGTCGACCGGTCGCCGTTCAAGCTGCGCCCCGCTGTACATCCAGAGGTGTTCGCCCTCCTGGAGCCACTCCCGAGGCACCTCGAACAGGTCGCGCACCGTGCCGCCCTCGAGCAGCAGGTCGACGTAGCTGTCCAGAAGCAGGAGTCCCCGCCCGGCGGGGCCGCCCGTCCCGCGTTCGAGTCCGAGCGGATCGTCGACCTCCACCAGGACCCGGGCCATCCTGCCCGCGGTGTCCAGGTCGCCGAGCAACCGGACGATGCGGCCCGGCAGGACCTCGTCGCTCTCGGGATCGAGGCGCACCAACGCCCGCGAACCCTCGACGTCGCCGTGGAGACCGGGAACCCGGAGCTGTTCGAGTTCGTCGGTGCGTACGGCGGCCCGCACCCAGAACGCATCGGTGCCCGCCAGCGTAACGGCCTGGCTCTGCGGCGTGACCGTCTGGCCGACCTCGATCGACTCGGAGAGTACGACGGCGTTGAACGGGCTGCGCACCACCGTGCGTTCGAGATCCAGCCGGGCTCGCGCCAGAGCGGCGCGGGCGGTGTGGACGGCCGACAGCCGGGAGCGCAACTGGGGTTCGCGGAGCGCCAGGGAGGCCTCCATCTGCTCGGCGTCCAGTTCGTCCCGAAACAGCTCCCACTCCCGCTCGGCGACCCGGCCCCGGCCCTGCTCCAACTCGAGTTGCGAAGCCGCTTCGGCAACCGACGCGGTGGCCCGGGCCACCGCCAGCTTGAAGTCGGCGTCCTCGATCGCGAAGACGACATCGCCCTCGCGCAGCAGCGTGCCGGGAGCGAGACGTGGCGTCACGAGGGCGATCCGGCCGCTCACCTGGGGCTGCACGACGACCTTCCGGGCAGGCAACACGGTCCCCTGGGCCTCGATGTCGATGCGCCGCGGAAGCCGACGCACCTCCGCCACGTCAACCAGCGTGCCAGCGTCGTCCGTCGGTCTCTGGATCGCCTCCGGTCTCGCCCGAACGATCGTCCTGGCCGCCGCCACGCCGACCGCCAGGACCAGCGCCACGATGCCGACGCGGATCAGGGTGCTCTTCATGTCCTTCCCCCTGTCAGGACGCCTCGCCGGCGGCGGTTGTTTCGGGCGCCGCGGCAAGTCCCGCGGCCAGCCGCTCCACCGACGTACCCGGCGCGAAGCCCAGCGCCCGGCAGAGCTGCAGGCGGCTGGCGAGTTGCTGCCGCCGAGCGTCGACCAGCGCCTGCTCCAGCCCCTGATGGGACAGCAGCGCGGTCAGCACGTTCAGGTAGTCCGTGGCCCCCTCCCGGTACGACTCGCTGACAAGAACCAGCACCCGCCGCGCTTCCCGCAACCGCTCCTCCAGATTCGCGACGAGTTCACGGCTGCCGCGGCCCACCGCCAGCGCCGTCTGCACTTCGCCCACCGCGTTCACCAAGGACCGTGCATAGACGTAGAGGCTCTCTTCCGCCGCCGCGTAGGCCTGGTCGATCCGCGCGCGCCGAGCCCCGGAGGCATAGATGGACTGCGCTCCGCTGCCGCTGATCTGCCGCGCGAGGTTGTCCAGCACGTCGGCGATCTCCAGCGCGCGGCCGGACAACACGGCGGTCAGGGACAGCGACGGCAGCCACTCCTTGACCGCGGCAGCCGCCCGCCGGTCGGCAGCCTCGACCCGCCGACGCGCGGCCTGCAGGTCGGGGCGCCGTTCCAGCAACTGCGCGGGGACGCCCAGATCCGGGCGCGCACTCCCCGCGAGCAACGGACCCAGGCCCGGCGAAACCGCCGGGGTCTCCCGCCGGGCGCTGCCCAGGAGCGTGGCGAGCTGGAATTCGAGCGACTCGAGGCGGCCTCGCGCGAGCTCGATCTGACCCTGCAGGCTCAGCAGTTGCTCCCGCTGGCGGCCGATGTCCTGAGCCGGACCCAGGCCCTGGCCGAAGCGGAGCTGCGTCAGTTCCAGAAAACGCTCCGAAGTCGCCTGCTGACGCTCGAGCAGGGCGACCAGTTCCCGCTCGGCGACGATCCCGAACCAGGCCTCCGCCAGCGACGACGACAGGCTGATGGCAAGCGAGCGAAGATCCTGGACGCTGGCCTCGGCGTCCAGCAACGCCGCCACTTCCCGATTCCTCAGCCGGCCCCAGAGGTCGACCTCGAAGCTCGCCGCGAGACTCGCGTCGTACGCGGCGCCCCGGAGCAGGGCCGGATTGACGAGCGCGCCGCTCGGCACGGTCAGATCGTTCGCCGCCGCCGTGGCGTCCAGACGGGGCATCAGGTACGCCCCGCTCTCGCGGGCGCGGGCGGCCGCCGCCTCGAACCGGCTCCAGGCGGCCCGCAGGTCGAAACTCTGGCCGGCCAGGCGGTCCTGGAGAGCCTGAAGCGTCCGGTCGCCCAAGGCGCCGCAGGCGCCCGGCCCCGCGCCGTCCGGCGCCGGGTCGAGTCCACGGTCGAACGCGGCCGGCGGTTCCGCGACCTCCGGAATGCGCTCCAGGACACTCACGTGGGCGCAACCCGGCGCGACCGCGGCCAGTCCGCAGGCCGCGAGACGCAGCGCCTGGAACCAGGCGGACGGATTGCTAGCGGGGACGGCCTTGAATGACGGGCGACGCATGGGCAACGAACCGCCGGAATCGGCAACTCTACGCCAAGCCCGCCAGCGGTCAGTCGAGAACGCGCCGGAACCGTCCACCGACCTCGGACGCTCCATCCCGGCCGAGCACGAGGCCGCGCACGTCATCGACACGGAGCGTCCAGCCGGGCGCCACGACGGTGATGCTGTGCCGCTCCTGCACCAGACAGGGACCGATCCGTTCGAAGCCCGGAGCGAGATCTTCGCGGCGCAGAAGCGCGACGGTTCGCCAGCCGTCGAGCCAGACCGGGCGCTCGCCGACTTCGACCTCGCGGCCAGCGGCCGTCCCGGCCCGATCGAGGCTCGCGGCGGCGGGAGCGGTCGATGCCAGGACGCGGATCGACTCGACTTCGATCGCGCGGTCCGGGGGCGGATAGCCGTAGACCGCTTGGTAACGATCGGCAAAGAGACCAGCGAGGACTTCGGGCGACGCGGCCTCCGCGGCCGCGGCGAGATCCACTTCGATCGCCGTTTCCTGCCCGAGCAACCGGAGCCGGACGATGCGACGCCGGACCGCGGCGCCTTCCAGGTTCGCGCCGCGTTCTTCCAGCAGGCGACTCAGGGCCTCGCGTTCGAGACGCTCGATCACCGATTCCAGCCCGCCGGATTCGAGCGGTGCGAGAACCTGCCGGTGAACGAAACGCTCCAGCACGGCGTGCCCGAGGCCGACGGCGCTGAGCAGCGACGTATCGACCGGCACGAGGACGGTCTCCATGGCGAGCTGCGAGGCGATCGCGCAGGCGTGCTGCCCGCCGGCGCCGCCGAAGCTGACCAGGGCGTAGTCCCGCGGGTCGTAGCCGCGCGAAATGGAGATGCGCCGAATCGTGTCGGCCATCCGTTCGTTGGCGATCGCGAGGAACCCGCCGAGAAGTTCCTCGTTGACGCCGCCGAGCTCGGCCAGCGCTTCCGCCGCGCGCCGCTCGGCGGCGGCGAGGTCGATCGGCAGACCGAAGGCGTTCGGATCGATTCGCCCCAGCAACACGTTCACGTCGGTGATCGTTAGCGGTCCGCCGGCGCCGTAGCAGGCGGGCCCGGGACGCGCCCCGGCGCTCTCGGGGCCCACCTTCAGCTGACCGTGGTCCACCCGGCAGATCGAGCCGCCGCCGGACGCCACCGTCTCGATCGCCAGCGCCGGCGCCACGACGACCGCGTCGCCGACGCGGAACTCGAAGTTGTACTCGAACTCGCCGTCGTAGCGCGAGACGTCCGTGCTGGTGCCTCCCATGTCGAACCCGATCACGCGCTGACAACCGCTCGCGCGCCCCGCCGCGGCCGCGCCCACGACGCCGCCGGCGGGTCCGGACAACAGGCTGTCCTTCGGTCGGTAGCTCGCGAAGCCCGCCAGTCCGCCGGCGCTGGTCATGACCCGGGGCGCGACGCCGCCGGTCTCGCCCGCAGGCGCCGCGCGCCCTCGAGACAGCGCGGCGGCCGTGATCTCGAGGTAACCGCCGACGGCCCGCCCCAGGTAGGCGTCGACCACGGCGGTGTGCGCGCGCGGAACGATCTTGATCAGCGGCGCCAGTTCCGCCGAGCAGGACACCGTGCGAAAGCCGGCGGAACGAAGAACGCGCTCGGCCCGCCGTTCGTGATCCGGATTCCGGTAGCTGTGCATCAAGGCCACGGCCGCGGCGCGGAAACCCTCGTCGACGAGGACGCGGGCGGCCGTTCCCAGACCGTCTTCGTCGAGCGGCTCGAGTTCGCGGCCTTCGGCGTCGAGCCTGCCGCCGACCTCGACCGACCGTTCGTACAGGGGCGCCGGCCGTTCGACCGCGAGCGCGAAGATGTCCGGTCGCGCCTGGTCGCCGATCAGCAGCAGGTCGGCGAACCCTTCGGTAACGAAGAGCGCCGTCCGCGACCCAGCGCGCTCGAGCAGGGCGTTCGTGCCGCGCGTCGTGGCGAGACGGAGATCGCAGGGCGGAAGCGCTTCGTTCAGTGCCTTGCGAGTTGCGATGCGCGCCGCGAGAATCGGCGCGTTCTCCGGCGACTGGAGTTCCAGCGTCTGGCCGGGCTCGAAGACGGGAGTCCCGGCGGCGCCATTCCTGGGCCGGAGCCGGCAGGTTCCATCGATCGACCATCGCTCCACCAGGGCCGCCGCGTCCTCGCCAAGCGGCGCCGCTCGGTAACCCGCGAAGAAGCCCTCGGGCAGGTCGAATCCCGTCTCGAGCCGCAGCCCCCGGCCGCCATTGGAGATCACGGCGGCTCGCACCGCTCCCGAGCTCAGGACCTTCACGCAACGGGACGATCCCTCCGGGTCGATCGCGACACAGTCGGTGAACGTGCCGCCGGTATCGATCCAGAGCTGCCAGAGGGGCGGCACGGCGGGAAACCGGATCGGGCCGCCAGAGCTAGCCCGCCGCCAGCAGACGGGCCAGTCGATCGATCCGGCGGTCGCCGTCGGGCTCCAGCCGCAGCGCGCGGCGCAGCAGCTTCTCGGCGGCCTTCCGCTCGCCCCGGCGCAGCAGCACCTCGCCCAGCGCAGCCGCCGGCGCCGCCTCGTCGGGACCGAGCCGCCGCGCCCTGCTGTAGAACCGTTCCGCCTCTTCCAGGCGACCGTACCGCAGACTCACATCGCCGAGGGCGATGTAGGTGAACGGGTTGCGGTTGCGCCTGGCGTCCGCCATGAACAGCAGGTCTTCCGCCTCCTCCGTTCGGCCGTTCAGCCGCAGCAGCGCCGACAGGTTGACCAGGGCTGAACTGGCGCCCGGATCGACAACCAGGGCTTGCCGGTAGCTCCGCTCCGCCTGCTCGGTCCGACCGCTCCGGCGCTGGGCGACTCCCAGGTTGACCCAGACGGAGGCGAGTTCAGGGTCGATGCGGACAGCGTCCTCGAGCCAGAGGACCGCCTCGTCCAGGCGCTCGGCGCGCAGCGCCTCGGCGCCGCGGTTCGAGTAGTAGAGGGCGGTCGCCGTGAGATCGCTGATCGGCGCGACCCTGAGGCCCCGCTCGTCCTCGCGCAGGCCGAAGTCGATCAGCCGCATCGCGTGCCTGGGACCGAACCCCACGGCAACGTGGTCGGAGATGACGATCAGATCGCCCTCGCGCTCGAAGTTCTCGACGTGCGACACCTCGACGAAATAGGCGGCGAGATCGAGCTCCCTGGCCATGCCGACGAACATCTGGGTGAAGGCCAGGCAGTTCGCGGCGCGGGTCTCGAACACCTCCACCGCGGAGCCGGTGCGCCCGGCCTGGTACTCCACGCCGAGCATGGACGAGTCGGTCACCGCCTCGACCAGGCGATCGAGACGTTCGTCCCGTTCCGTCGATCCGACCGCTTCGTGGACCCAGGCGGCCATCTCGTCGTTCAGGGCGAACGGCGCAAGGGGACGGCTGACGCCACGGCGTTCGAGCTCGCGCAGCAGCGCGTTCTCGCCGGTCTCGCGCACGCCGGTCGAGACACACGCCAGAGCCAGCGCGGCAAGCAGCGCGGCCACCGCCGGACGCTCCAGCCCACGACGCGCGACACGCGGCGCCGTCTCCCGCGGCGTCACGGGTCCCCGGACGTCACGACCTCCATCGGCGCCGGGCGCCGTCATGGCTCGGCGCGCCGCGCCCCGAGCGCCCGGCGCCGCAGGAGCCGGACGCTGAACACGGCGACCAGAAGCGCCACGGCGCCCAGAGCGAGCGCCGGCATCGTGATCGCCAGAAGCGACAAGCCGGCGGCTGACGCGGCTTCTCCGGTCGACACGAGAGGGTTTCCGATCCCGGCGGTCGTCATCGTGGAGACGCCCCTCAGCAGCGTGGTCCCGGTCTGGACCACCGCCGCCGCCGTCCCGCCGGCCACCGCCGCGAGAGCCCAGCCTACCAGCGGCGTCGCGGTTTCGACGTTCGCCGCGGCCACGACGACGCCGGCGGTCAACGCGGCCGGCATCGCCGCCGCGTCCAGGATGTTGTCGAGCCAGGGAACGTAGTAGGCGCCGATCTCGCAGATCGCCGCGACGCCCAGAGCGAGCAGAGCCGGAGTTTCCGCCATCCACTCGAAGCCCTCGGCCAGGTCGAGCGCGCCAGCTCTGGCGGCGCCGCCCATGACCAGAACCGGCAGGAAGACCCGGAAGCCGCACGCGGCGGCGAGGCCGACGCCAAGACCGACGCTGAGCAGAATCTCCATGCCGCGGGACCTCCGGTTCCTCCCGATGCCTGCCTGAGACTACGTCGCGCGCCGCCGGCGGGTTTCGGCCAACCAGCGGAGAAGCAGCCCCGCCTCGGGCACCTTGAGCCAGTGCGCCGCCAGCAGATAGGTCGCGGCAAAGGCGGCGACCGGCAAGACGCCGGCGACCCACGGCGGCCCCGGCGCCAAGGTCTGGGCAGCCGCCCAGGGCGCCAGGCAGCAGATCGCTAGAGGCAGATGGCGGCGCCACGCCCGCCAGGGCGACGGCGCCCCCAGGTCGCGGCTCCGCAGCCGACCAAGCAGCCGCATCATCTCGAACCAGCTCCCCGCGGCGGATCCCAGCGCCAGCCCGACGGCGCCGAGGCGCAACGTCCGATGGGCGCCCGCCATCTCGCCGAACCAGGCGGCGGGCAACGCGTCAGCGACCGAGAACCGGTCGAGGAGGGTCATCAGCAGGAATCCGACGCCGGCGGAGACGACCATGCGCATCGCGGCAATGAAGGCCGGGCCGCGGGTGTCTCCGAGCGAGAAGAACACGCTCTGCAGCAGCCGCGACGCGCTCGCGGCCGGAAGGCCCAGCGAGTACGCCGCAAGCACCAGGAACACGAGCCAGTTGTCGGCGCTCCCGAACTCGCCGCGGCGATACACCGCGCCGACGACCCCGAATCCCAGCGCGAGATAGCCCACGAAGGTCGGGGTCACCAGAAAGGACATCGCCGACAGGGAGCGCATCGTCCGCGCCGCGGCGTTCTCGACGCGTTCCCGTCGGTCGCCGCCCAGACGCGACAACTCCGGCAGCTCGGCAGCCGCCACCGACACGCCGAAGAGCGAGATCGGCAGCAGATAGAGACGTTGACCGAAGCCCAGGGCCGCCGTCGCTCCCACCGCCAGCAGAGAAGCCAGAAACAGGTCGGCGTAGGCGCCGAGGCTTCCGGCGCCCCTGGCGGCGATCACCGGCCCCAGGTTGTTCAGGGTTTTCCGAACGCCCGGCAGGCGCAGGTCGAGCGACGGCCGCAGCCCCTCCGCCACCCGGAGAACCAGAGGCAGTTGCACGCCGAACTGAAGGAGGCCCCCGGCGAGACCGCCCCAGCAGACCGCGAGAGCGAGCGTTTCGACCCGATCGGCGTCGGCGTTCGCGGTCCGCATCGCGACGAGGAGGACCGCGGCGATCACGCTCGCGTTCCAGAAGCTCGGCGCCAGGTACGGCGCCAGGAAACGGCGATGGCTGTTCAGGATCCCGAGACACCAGGCCGACAGGGTGATCGCCGCCGCCATCGGGATGCAGATTCGAACCGCCGTCGTCGTCAACTCCAGACGATCGATCGGCGCGGTTCCGGCGGCCACGGCCTCCGCGTCCGCGGCGAAGCCAAAGACCGCCACGCGCACGATGACCGGCGCCAGGAGGACGCCAAGCAGGCTGAGCGCGGCCATCGCGGAGAACAGCAGTCCGAAGACGGCGCCCGCCACGGCGTCGGCCTCGCGCCGACGGCCCTCGGCCAGCAACCGGCTGTAGACCGGAATGAACGACGCCGAGAGCGCCTGGTCGCCGAGCAGGTTCTGCAGGATGTTCGGTGCGCGGAAGGCGACCGTCAGAACGTCGGTCAACGCGCCGACGCCGGCGACGCCGGCGATGACGGCTTCCCGCGCCAAGCCGAACACGCGGCTGACGGCGATGCCGGCGGCGACCCGCGGAGCGCCGCTCGACGCCGGCGGCGCGGTCTCTCCGCCAGCGGAATCCGCCAGGGTCAATCCGAGAGACTGACGACGACCCGGTCGCCGCTCCGCTCGACCGTCGCCACGATGTCGGGCGCCGCGAGATCCAGCACCACGTGCAGGTTTCTGGTCGCTCCCCTGCCATGAACGCCGGTGCGAACGCCGCGCAACCGGGGGGCGCTCACCGCACTCGCGTCGTAGCTCCGCCGCACGCCGATCAGCCGCACGAGCAACCGCGGCGGCACTTCGAGCAGCATCTCATGGTGACGCTTGAAGGCGGCGTTGCCCGTGATCTCGACCACGGTCCGACCATCCCGCGCGGCGGCGCTGATGGCGCGAATCGCGGTTGCGTTGGCAGGCGGCGCCGCCGGCGCGGGACGCGGCGCCGGAGTGCGCGGTCGAACCGTCGGCTCGGAAGATGTCGAAGTTGCCGGCTCGGAAGCCGTGGTTGTCGGACCGGAAGGACGGGCCGAAGCCGCCGGAGCAGGCAGTTCGCCGACGACCGGGTCCGGCCCGGACTCGATCGACGGCCGCGAGGCCGGCGGCGGATCCGCGGGCCCGGCGGGTTCCTGGCCGGACGCCGGCGGTTCGAGGTTCCGCGCCTCGGACTCCGGCTGCTCTTCGGCGCCGTTTCCGCCGATGCCGACGAGCCGCGTCAGCGGCCCACCCAGGAAGATCAACAGGACGCCGACCAGGACGACAGCGGCCACCGTCGGCCAGACCCAGGACGGCCGATCGGACTCGCGGCGCACCCAGTCGTCCCGATCGTCCGCAAGGTCGCCGAACAGCTCGGCGCTCGCTCCGCCGACCGCGCCGTCCCCGGTCGTCGGTTCTTCCGACGTTGCGGCCCGGTCCGACGGCGTCTCCTCGGCGGCTTGCGCGGGATCGACCGGCAGCGGCGGCTCGACGTCGTCCGTCACCGTCGCGTCCCCGACCGCGGCCGCCTCCGGCTCTCCCACCTCCGCACCGGTCCGGTCCGACGCGGAGTCCACCGTCTCGACCTCATCCGGCAGGGACTCCTCCGGTTCCGCGGGCGCCGGCGGAAGCGCGGCCGCGCCGGCGACCTCGTCCGGCGGCTCGGAAAACAGCATCGCCAGCCGTTCCTCTCCCGGCGCCTCGAGGCGCGTGAACCGCATGCCCATCCCCGCCGGTTGATCGGCGCCGCCCGACGTCTCGCGGACCCAGACCACGGTGGCCTCGCCCCGTACCGTGTCGGGCGCGTCCGCGGACCCCAACTCGAGAACGAACGTCGTGCCGGCGCCGACGGGACGGAGGTCCGCGGTGGCCACGAACATGCCGCCGACCGCGATGTCGCGGGTCCGGGCGACGAGTTCCCCGTCCTCGCCCGGCGTCGACAGGCGCACCGGCGCCGCCCGCGGCAGGCGGCGGGACTCGCGGAAGCGGAAACTCTGGCTAGCCCGCATGGTTCATCCGCTTCGATAGTAACCCTTCAGGCCGTCTCCGCCCCCTTGCGCGCCACGAGCAGCGCCATCTCCAGAGCCTGCTCGTAGTTCAGCCGCGGATCGACCTGGGAACGGTAGGCGCGGCGCAATCCCCGTTCGTCGAGGCCGCGCGCGCCGCCCGTGCACTCGGTGACGTCCTCGCCGGTGAGTTCGAAATGCACGCCGCCCAGAATGGAGCCGTGTTCGGCGTGCAGGTCGAAGGCCTGCTCCAGTTCCGACAGGATGGCGTTGAAGTCCCTCGTCTTCATCCCGTCGGACGTGCTCTTCGTGTTCCCGTGCATCGGATCGCAGATCCAGAGCACCGGGCTGCCGGTGGCCGAGACCGCCTCGATGATCGGCGGCAGCTCCCGAGCCACCTTCTCCGCGCCGCAACGGTGAATCAGCGCAAGCCGCCCCTCCTCGCCGTCGGGATTCAGCGCCTCGACCAGATTCGCCACGTCCCTGGGGTTCATGCCGGTTCCCACCTTGACGCCAAGGGGGTTTCGAATGCCTCGCGCGTACTCGACGTGGGCCGAGCCCGGAAACGCCGTCCGCAGCCCGATCCACGGCAGATGGGTCGCCAGGTTGTACCAACCCTCCCGCCGCGGCACCGTCCGGGTCTGCGCCTGCTCGTAGACGAGGTGCAGCGCCTCGTGGCTCGAGTAGAAGTCGACGCGATCGATGTGGCCGACCCCGACGCCGGCGAGGGTCTCCATGAACTTCAGCGAATCGGCGATGGACTCGACCCGGCGCTGGTACTCGGCCGCGTTCTGCGAATGGTCCACGAAGTCGAGGTTCCAGTACTCCGGATGGTGCAGGTCGGCGAAGCCGCCGTCGATCAGTCCGCGGATGAAGTTCAGAGTCAGCGCCGAGCGGTGGTAGCCGCGGAGGAGGTTGAGCGGGTCGGGCTCGCGCGCGGCCGCGGTGAAGTCGAGCGAGTTGACCAGGTCGCCTCGGTAGGACGGCAGGGTCTCGCCGTTCCGGGTCTCGGTATCGGACGACCGCGGCTTGGCGTACTGACCCGCGAAGCGGCCGATGCGGATCACCCGCTTCTTCAGACTGTGGGTCAGGATCAGGCTCATCTGGAGCAGGATCTTCAGCTTCGCCGTGATCGCGTCCGACGTGCATTCGGCGAAGCTCTCCGCGCAGTCTCCGCCCTGGAGGACGAAGCGCTCGCCGCGCGCCGCGGAGGCCAACTGGTTCTTGAGCGTCTCGACCTCCCAGGAGGTGACCAGCGGCGGCAGCGCGGCGAGACGGTCGGCCACGGCCCGAAGCGCCTCCTCGTCGGCATAGGTCGGCTGCTGGCGCACGTCGGCGCCGCGCCAGGACGCGGGGTTCCAGTTGTTCGGAGCGTCGCTCATCTCTCCACCGCTCCCGAGAGGCGGGAACCCGTCTGATGTTCCTCTATCCGGAGGTAGCGCCGCAACCAGCGCGTGCCCAGGTAGAAGGGCAGCGTATCGACCGCGGCCGCCGCGAACTTGAACACGTAGGCCGTACCGATGAAGACCCACAGCTGCGGCCAGATCGGTTCCCCGCTCTCGACGGGAATCGCGGCCGCGGCGAAGTGGGTGATCGTGATGACGGAGAACGAGTCGACGAACTGGCTGACCACCGTCGATCCGTTGTTGCGCAGCCACAGGTGCCGTCCCTTCGTCAGCCGCTTCCAGAAGTGGAACACCCAGACATCGCAGAGTTGCGCGCTCAGATAGGCGATCATCGAGGCCGCGATCACGCCGAGCGTCATCGTCCGGATCTCGAAGAAGAGCGGCAACCGGCCGTCCGGACCGGGCAGGGGCGCATCGAACCCCGGCAGCGCACCGCCCAGCCAGAGGATGAAGGCCAGCCAGGCGTTGACGAGAAAGCCGACCCAGACCAGGAAGTTCGCCCGCTTCCGGCCGTAGATCTCGGAGATGAAGTCCGTGCACAGGAACGTCAGCGGGTAGGGCAGCACGCCGACCGCCAACGGCATCGGCACGCGCAGCCCGAAGACCGTGAAGCTCAGGTCCAGGAACCGCGTCACGCCCAGGATGTTCAGCATGGTCATCGAGCCCAGGAACAGTCCGGCCAGAACGAGGAAGACCCGTTCGCGGCGCGCCTGCAGCGCGCTCGCCTCGATCGGATGCAGGTCGGCGGCGCGCGATGCCGCCGAAGTCGCCGCCGTCGTCACCGCCTGGCGTCCTCCTCCAGGCGGCGCCGCGCCCGTTGCCTGGCGGCGATGAACTCGCCGTGCGGAAGATGCAGCAGCCTGGCGATCTTCCGGATCAGGAACTCTTCCCGCGCTTCCAGCACGCGGTCGGCGAACGCCACCCGCCACAGTTCCTCGACGAGCCGGCCCTTGCGGGCGCCGTCGAAGGACTCGTGAATCAGCCGCGTGAACTCGTACAGGCAGACGGCGTCCTCGGTTTCCGATTCGGCAAGCTCCACCAGCTCGCAGGTCTGCCCCTCGGACAGCCCGAGGTGGCGTCTGACGCCAGCCAGCACGGCCTCCTTTTCCTCCTCCGCCGCATCGAAGTCGGCTCGCATGACCTCGACCATCAGCGCGGCCGCCGCCAGCCGCAGGCGGGCGTCCGGGTCGTCCGCCCCCTCGGGGTCGATCCGCTCGCCGAAGAAGCTGCGAATGCGCTCGATCATGGCCGGCCTCAGGTCGACGACGCGGCCAGTCGCGCCCAGGCCCGACGCCGCCGCAGTTCCCTGGCGCGCGCGGCCACGCCGCCGCCAGCGTCGCGCCGCCAGGCCGCGGCCGCGGCCTCGTCCACGAGGGTCCAGTGTTCCGCGTGGTCGGCGCGAACCCGGGCCGTCGCCCGGGACAAGGCAGCGACGCCCAGGTGCGCGGCGGGCGCGTCCAGCGGACCGGCGGCCAGCGCTTCGGCGGCAACGAGGAGAAGGAGCAGATCCTCGACCGCGGCCTCGGGCCATGCCGACCGCCGCGCGAGCGCCAGGTTGTACGCGGTGGCCGCGGCTTCGATGTACAGATCCTCGATCGTCCGGAAGGGCTTGATCGCGTCCGTGTAGCCGTCGCCGTCCATTACCTCGCCGGCCGCGACCGGCACGGCGGACAGGTCGACGACGGCGTGCCGCACTTCGGGGTTCGGCGGCTTCCGTTCGCCCTCTCCGGCGGGAGAGGCGACCGCCATCGGGGCAATCCGGATCCCCCGCCGGTCGCTCGGCACGCACAGTGCCCGCAGGCGATTGCGATCGCCGTCACGCCCCAGGGAGGCGATGACCAGCAGCGCGGCCGCGGACGGCGCGAGGGTCGCCCAGCGCTTCCCGCCGTCGAGGCGGAATCCGCCGTCAGGCGCCTTCCTCAGCGAGGAATGGACGGCCCGCGGATGCGCTCCGCCCTCCTCGCTGGCGCAGAAGGCGACGATGCCGCCGACCGGGACCAGGTCCTCGCCTCCGCGTTCCCAGGCCAGTCGCCTCACCGCCGCCTGATGACCGGCCACCATCGCCCAGGCTGGACGATCGGCGACGAAACCGCCGAGCAGAGCGTGGGCGAAGTGATCCAGGCCGCGGGAACCCCGGCCGGCGGAGTCGGCGCCGCCGTTCGCGCGGGCAAGCCACGGCGCCAGCGCCCGCTCATGAAAGGACAGGTACCAGCGGGCCGGATCGTCGCCGCCGGCAAGCGGCGCCGGATCGGCGGACAGCAGATGAGCCAGCGCCGGGCCGAGGGTCACGAACCGGCCCCCGAGACGCCCCCTCGCGGCGCCCGACGCACTCGAATAGGCTCCATCGGGCGGGAATGATAGAGGAAGGCACGACCACCATGGCGGAGACCGGCGCCGGCCCCGAAACGCCCGGCTTTCGCCGCGTGCCGCGGACCGGCGTCATCTACGTGATGCACCGCGCGGCCGCCGCCGGCCACGGCGTCGACGGCCGCGCCTGGTTCAACCTCGGCCAGGGATCCCCGGAGGTCGGTCCGCTGCCGGGAGCGCCGCCCCGCCGCGACGAACTCCGCATCGACCCGCGCCGCCAGACCTACGCGCCGGTCGACGGCATCGACGAATTGCGCGAGCGGGTCGCCGACCTCTACAACTTCCTCTACCGTCGCGGCAAGCGCTCGCAGTATACCCGGGAGAACGTGAGCGTCGCCCCCGGCGGCCGCCCGGCCATGACCCGCATCGCGGCGGCGATGGGCGAGATGAACCTCGGCCACTTCATCCCGGACTACACCGCCTACGAGGAGATCCTGACCGCCTTCAAGGGCTTCATTCCGATCCCCATCCTGCTCGACGCGGCCCACGGCTACCGCGCATCGCGGCGGCTGCTCGAGAAGGAGATCGTCGGCCGCGGCCTCTCCGCGCTCTGGTGCAGCAATCCCTGCAACCCGACGGGGCAGCTGGTCGAGGGCGACCTCCTGGCCGAGTGGGTCGACGTCGCCCGCGACAACGCCTGCACCTTCATTCTGGACGAGTTCTACTCGCACTACGTCTACACGCCGGCGCCTCCCCGGACATCCGAGCGAGACGCCGGCGCCCAGGTCGCCGACGCCGCCAGAGTGGTCTCGGCGGCCGCGCACGTCGACGACGTGAACAGCGATCCCGTCATCCTCGTCGACGGACTGACGAAGAACTGGCGCTATCCGGGCTGGCGGGTGTCCTGGATCGTGGGGCCGGCGACCGTGATCGACCGGGTGACGAGCGCGGGATCCTTCCTGGACGGAGGCGGCAACCACCCCTTCCAGGAGGCCGCCGTGCCGTTGCTCGAACCGGAACTCGCGCTGCGGGAGACGCAGGCGATCCAGACCGAATTCGCCCGCAAGCGCAGGTTCCTCGTCGACCGCCTGCGCGGCCTGGGCATCGAAGTCGAACACGAGCCGGCCGGCGCCTTCTACGTCTGGGGCAATCTGGCCGGCCTGCCGGAACCGTTGAACGACGGTCTCCAGTTCTTCAAGGCACTGCTCCAGGTCCAGGTCATCACGGTTCCGGGCGTCTTCTTCGACGTGAATCCGGGGCAGCGGCGCCGCAAAGCGCGATATCACAGCTACTGCCGGCTCAGTTTCGGTCCGTCGATGGAGACCCTGGAGCGAGGCACGGAGCGGATCGAACAGCTGATCCGCGCGCACGCCTGACGCCGTTCAGGCGAAGCCGACCAACCGACGAATCTCGGCCGCCTTCGGCTCGGCGACGTTCCGCGCGCGTTCCGCGCCGATGGCCAGCAATCGGTCGAGCTCTTCCGGCACGGCCATCAGTTCCTCGTAGCGCCGCCGGATCGGCGCCACGACTTCGATCGCCGCTTCCGCGACCCCCATCTTCAGGTCGCCGTAACCGCGAGCCGCGGCGAAGTCGGCGAGCACCTGGTCCTCGCCGCGGTCCGTGAGCGCCTGGTAGATCAGGAGCAGGTTGTTGACGCCCGCCCTGGCAGGATCGTCGCTGAACTCGATCGCGCGCCCCGAGTCGGTGACCGCGCGCTTGAGCGAACGCCTGATCTCGTCGTCCGTGTCGGTGAGACGGACGGCATGGCCACGCCCGGCGGTCTCGCTCTTCGACATCTTGACCGTCGGATCGTCGAGAGCCATCACCCGCGCGCCGGCGGCGGGGATGACCGCCTCGGGCAGGACGAAGGTCTCCCCGTAGATGCGGTTGAAGCGGCCCGCGATGTCTCGCGCCAGCTCCACGTGCTGCTTCTGATCCTCCCCGACCGGCACCTCGTCCGCGTCATAGAGCAGGATGTCGGCCGCCTGGAGCACCGGATAGGTGAACAGACCGACGCCGATCCGCTCCCGCCCCCCCTGACGTTCCGACTTCGCCTTGTACTGCGTCATCCGCTCGAGCCAGCCGATCGGCGTCGAGCATCCCAGGATCCAGGCCGCTTCGGCGTGCGCGCGCACGTGGCTCTGGACGAACAGGGTCGTACGCTCCGGGTCGATGCCGCAGGCGAACAGCATCGCCGTCAGTTCGCGCGTGCCCGAGCGCAGCGTCTCGGGTTGCTGACGCACCGTGATCGCGTGCAGGTCCACCACGCAGATGAAGTTCTCCCGGTCGTCCTGGCGCGCGGCCCAGTGCTTCACGGCGCCCAGGTAGTTCCCCAGATGCAGCACGCCCGACGGCTGAATGCCGGAGAACACCCGGCGCCTGCGCGTCGCCCCGCTCATGCTGGAGAGATCCGCACGCCGGGACGGTCGCCGGCCGGGAGTTTTGCCGGGAGAAGCATGGTCCAGCCGACGCAGACGCCGTAGTTCAGGAGCAGGCCCCATACGCCGGCGCCCACGCCCCACGGGCTGCGCGTCGCCCAGACGTCGACGGCGGCGCCGCACCAGATGACCAGAGTCAGGAGAGTGCCCAGCGCCATGCCGGCCAGAACCGCGGCGGCGGGCATCCGCCGCCAGTGGACGCCGAGCATGAACACCGGCGAGAGCTGGACCATGAACTCGAGCTTGAGCTCGATCAGCGCCCAGATCGAACTCTCCGTCTCCAGCGACACCCAGGCCATCAGGATCAGGATCGCCATGAGGCCCCAGGCGAAGCTCTTGCCCACGATCAGCATCTCGCTGTCCGACGCCTCGCGGCGGAAGTAGTTCTTGTAGATGTCCTTCGTGAACATGGACCCGATCGACAGGAGGGCCGAGTCCGCAGTCGACATGATCGCCGCCACGACCGCCGCGAAGACCATCACGACCAGCCAGTACATCAGCGGCGAGCGGTCGATCAGCCCGCCCAGGACGTAGATCGTGACCTTGTCGCTCTCGAGCTGCGAGAGCCCGGGGAACCGGCTCAGCGCGATGAAGCCGATGAGAAAGGCGAGCAGGGTCGTGCCCAGCGGCATGAAGCCCATCGCCGCCAGCGACCGCCGCAGACTCCGCTCGCCCTTTGCCGCGAAAATTCGCTGGATCGCGTGCGGGTACAGCGCGACGCCCAGGCCGAGCATGAGGAGCGTGCTGACCCAGGTCCGCAGGCCGCGGGCATCGGGCGCCTCGAGTCGCTCCGGCGCCGTGGCGCGAATGCCCTCCGACGCCGCCGCCAGCCCGCCGTCCGCCGTGACCAGCGTGTAGAGAATCACGGCGCAGCCGCAGAGCAGCAGCGAGCCCTGCACCGCGTCGGTCCAGGCCACCGCCCGCATGCCGCCCAGAGACTCGTAGATCAGCATCACGCCGACCAGCAGCAGCACGCCCTGCATGAAACTCATGCGACCGCCGCTGATCGCCTCGACGCCGTGCCCCATCGCCACGAGTTGCTCGAGCACGTAGTTCGCCAGGCCCCAGCCGAGGAGCACGACGCAGAGGACGCGCAGCGGATGGGAGCCGAACCGGTGGTACACGAAGTCCGTCGGCGTGATGTAGCCGAAGCGCCGGGCCAGACGGAACAGCCGCGGCGCGTAGATCATGAACACCGTGACGACGAGGATCATGAAGGTCACGCTGACGACGTAGGTCGCCCCCTGAACGTACGATCGGCCGGCGAAGCCGAGCAGCGTGTTGCCGCTGTACTGGGTGGCGAACAGGGTCAGGAAAAGCACGGCGAAACCGAAGGTCGAACCGCCGAGGTAGAAGTCCCGCAGCGAGCGTTCCCTCTGCTTCAGGCGGCCGAGCAGGCCGAGGCCGAGCATGACGACGAGGTAGCCGCCAAGAACCGCCAGCGCGCCCGGCCCGAAGGTCACCTCGGGGACGGAGGCGTTCAAGCGTTCTCCCTGGACGCCATCGGCGACGCCGGGTCGCTCGCGGCGTTTCCGCCGTCGTCGCCCGCGTCCCGCCACAGCCGCAGCGAGGCGAAGGCCGTGACCGCCGCCAGGAACAGACCGCAGACGATCGTGATCCAGGTCCAGACGGGCAGGCCGGCCGCCAGCCGCCCTCCCACCGACGGCGGCAGGTACCAGGGCACGCTGACGACAAGGATCAGAACAACCACAGGCAGGAACCAGCGATGCCGCAGCGGTTCGTCGGCGGGACGAATCGCCTCCCAGAAGGCGTCCTGGTCCCGCTCGTCCTCGACGTCCGACAGGCGTTTCGCGTTGGTCACCGAGCGCGCATTATGTCCCAACGAGGATCGCGCCCCGCGCGACTCGTCAGGGGCCGAGCACCCGAACGACCGTCTCGACGGGAACGCTCTGGAGCGTCTTCGCCGCGGTCTCGAAGACAGCGAGAGCCATCTTCCATTGCTCCATGGCGGCGCCGGCCTGATCGGCAAGTCCGGCGATGCTCGTGCTCGCCTCCCCGAGGCCGCGTTTCGCGGACAACACGGCATCGCCCACGGAGGTCAGGTCCTTCATGTCCTGGACGACGGCGCCGAATCTCGGCGTCGGTTCGCGCGGCCGAGCCAGCAACATCGCCTCCTGGGTCATCCGCCTCTGCGTGTCGCACGGCAACCTGACCGGCTTGCCTTGAGCCAGGTCGCCGGCCCGGCGCAGGACGTCGCTCACGGAGTCCACGTCCGAAGCGCTGCCCTTGAAGGAACTGAAATGGAAGAACAGCGCCCTCGTCACGTCGTCCGCCCGGGCGTACCAGTCGGCGCCCTGCGTCGCGTCGTACCGTCGCTCCGCCTCCTCGAACTCGATCCCCGGGTCGAGCAGCGCGTCGGTCCGGCGACGGTCCAGCTCGGCGAACACGACGGTGCAGCGAGCCTTGTTCCGCGTCCGACCCGCGCGGCCAGCCTCCTGATAGAAGCTCTCGATGGAACCCGGCATGCACAGGTGAATCGTCCACCGCACGTTCTCCTTGTCGATGCCCATGCCGAACGCCTTCGTCGCCACCATGATCGACGCCTTGTTCTCCTTGAAGGGAGAGGCGTTCCGCTCGACCTTGCCGCCGTAGCAGGCAACCTCCGCGCCGGTCTCTCGGGCCACGAGCTCCTTGACCTCGAGGCCGAATTTGCCGCCCACGTGAGGCACGAACACGATGCCAGCCATCGTCCGCCGGCCTCTCCCCGCGTAGAAGTCCGCGCCGGACGAGAATCGGAACTCCCTCGGCAGGGCGCTCAGCACGCCCCGTAACGCCTCGTGAGAATGTCCGCCACCGCCGCCTTCAACCCGGCGTACGTCGAACTCGATCTCGGGGCGATCGAACGACTCCGGGCGAAGCACGGTGTGGACATTGAGCTCCACCAGCATGTCCCGCAGCACGGCGCGGGACGCGGTTCCCGTCAGCCCGAGCAGCGGCGGCGGGTCGTCCCGGTCGGACCTTCCCAACTCGCGCAGGCGGTCCGCCAGGTGGAGATAGGCCGGTCGGAAATCATGACCCCACTCGGACACGCAGTGCGCCTCGTCGACGACCGCGAGGCTCACCTGAGCGCTGTTCGTCAGGGTCTCCATCGTCTGCCGGAACCGCGGAATCTGAAGACGCTCCGGCGCCATGAACAGGAACTGACACTCGCCGCGTCCGACCCTGTCGTGAAGCTCCGCGATCCGCGCTTCCGGCGTCCGGTGCGAGATGCTCATCGCTCTGTCGAAGCCGGCAGCCTCCAGGCCCTCCACCTGATCCTCCATCAGAGCAATGATCGGATCGACGACCAACGTGACGCCGGGCATCATCATGCCCGCCAGCTGATAGATCAGACTCTTGCCGGCGCCGGTCGGCAGCAGCACGATGCAATCTTCCTGATTCAGCAGCTTCACGATGGCGTCCGCCTGCCGGTACCGGAACGCCCGCTTGCGGAAGAGGTGACGGAGCACCGTGGTCAGCGCGCGGTTTGCGACGCCTTCTTCCGTTGCCCCCAGCTTCCGACGGCGCCGCGCGATCTCTCGGACGGCATCCGTCGTGACGCGCAACGGAACCGGCACGAAGGCGCTCCGAACGATCAGATCGGCGGGCTCGTCGCGCGACACCTGCGAGAACGGCCCGGCGTCCCTCTCGACCTGGATCACGAGTTCCCGTACGGAAGCGCGGGTGTCGGCCGCGACCTCGGTCCCGCGCCACTCTCCGTTCCCGGACCGGGTCCAGGCCGTGTCTCCATCGCGGTGACGAACCGTGCACCTCTCGGGAGCCGTGCCGCACCCGAAGAAATCGTCGAACGCAGCCAGCAATTCACGATCTGCTGACGGCCGTGGATGACTCGAGTTCGCCGCGCCCACCTCCCGTCTGTCGCCCCTCCATCGCTGCGCCGCAGCCCGGACAGGACGGCGGGCGGTCTTCGATGGGGCTCGTGGACACGGGGCGCTCCAGGCAAGAGAACCCACGAGTTCAACCAGTCGTCGCGGCGCCGGGTCAGCTGACTCGATCAGACCGCGGATCTCGGGGACAGCCCCGCCGGCGCCGTCTCCTCTCTGTGGCATAAGCTAGCCGCGTGGGAGACGGAATGAGCGAGCCGGCTCAGTTCCCGACGTCTACGCCAGGACCTGCCTCTGGAAGCGGGAACGGCGGTGGGTGGGACAGCCGCTTGCGAGCCGTAGAGAACCGCCTTGCGGCCATCGAGACCGACCTGCAACAACGCCCCGCCAAAGCCGATCTGGAAGGGTTGAAGAACTGGATGCTTCTCCGACTGGGCGGCTTGATCCTGCTCGGCGTCGCCGTCATCACTCTCATCGACAGGCTGCCGCCCGGGTAGCTCGGCGACGGAGATGGTTCGACAACCGGGACCGATCCATCGGGCACTCCTTGTCGCGCTGGTCGTGGGCTGCGCCGGCTGCCGGGCATCCGGGCCCGTGGCGGAAGGAACCAACGAGGAAGGGCAGAGCTTGAGTCAGATCAGCGGCGAGACAGCCGAAGCGACGCCGGCCCCCGAGTGGTCGCTCGCCATCCACGGCGGCGCGGGCGGCGCCCGTCGCGACAGGACGGATGCCGAGGACTACTACTTGGCGCTCAGCTCTGTCCTGTCGCTGGGCAGCGAGCAGTTGGCGGCGGGCGAAGCGAGCCTGCGGGTGGTCGAAGAGATCGTCGCGGCGCTGGAGGACAACCCCCGATTCAACGCCGGACGCGGCTCGGTGTTCACCTCGACCGGCACGCATGAACTGGACGCCGCGATCATGGACGGCCGCACGCTCGCTTGCGGCGCGGTGGCCGGCGTGAAGAACGTCCGCAATCCGGTGCGACTGGCCCGGAGCGTCATGGAAGATACGCCGCACGTCTTCCTGGGCGGCCAGGGCGCGGACGACTTCGCCGTCGCCGCCGGCGTTCGCCGGGCCGCTCAGGAGTACTTCACGACCGAGACGCAGTTGGAGCGGTATCGCGAGATCCGACGCCGGCCAGGCGGCGGCGCGAGACGCGACGAAGCTCCGCATCCCGAGGGCGACGGCGCCGCGGGTCCGGAACCGGACCAGGGCGGCGCCTCGCATCTCGGCACGGTCGGCGCGGTGGCCATGGACCGTTACGGCAACCTGGCGGCGGCCACCTCGACCGGCGGCACGATGCACAAGCGCCTCGGTCGCATTGGCGACGTGCCCGTCATCGGCGCGGGCACCTACGCGAACAACGAGACGGCGGCGATCTCCTGCACCGGCCGGGGCGAGGAGTTCATCCGCCACGCCGTGGCCCACGACGTTTCGGCGCTCATCCAGTACGCCGGTCTCTCCGTTGCGGACGCCGCGCGCAGGGTCGTCGACGAGACGCTGCAGCCCGGCGACGGCGGCCTGATCGCGGTCGGCAGGGACGGAGCGATCGCGATGGAGTTCAACACGAACGCGATGTTCCGCGGCGCGGCCGACTCGCTTGGCCGCTTCGACGTCGGGATCTGGGAGGACGTCCGCAGCGGCCGGCCGTGAGCACCCGCTACGAACAGACGCTGAATCGCGCCAGAACCGACCCGGAGGGGTTCTGGGCCGAGGCCGCCGAGGCGATCTCCTGGCGCCGGCGCTGGGACCGCGTGCTGGACGACTCGAACCCGCCGTTCTACCGCTGGTTCGCCGGCGCGCGGGTCAACACCTGCTACAACGCCGTGGACCGACACGTCGAGGCGGGCCGAGGCGGCCAACCGGCGCTGATCCACGACAGCCCGGTCACCGGCACAACGCGGACGCTCTCGTACGCCGACCTGCGGGAACAGACCGCGCGGCTCGCCGGCGTGCTGCGCCGCCTCGAGGTCGAAGCCGGCGATCGGGTCCTGATCTACATGCCGATGACGCCGGAGGCGGTCGTCGCCATGCTCGCCTGCGCCCGCATCGGCGCCGTCCACTCCGTCGTCTTCGGCGGCTTCGCCTCCAGGGAACTCGCGACCCGGATCGAGGACGCCCGGCCGCGGGTGGTCCTCGCCGCTTCCTGCGGCATCGAGACCGCCCGGATCGTCGAGTACAAGCCCCTGCTCGACGAGGCCATCGCGATGTCGGCCCACAAGCCGGCCGCGACCGTCCTGCTGCAGCGCCCGCAACACACCGTCGATCTCGGCCCGGACGATCGCGACTGGCACGACGCGATGGCGGCGGCCGAACCCGTCGACTGCGTCCCGGTCCTGGCCACCGACCCGCTGTACATCCTGTACACCTCCGGAACGACCGGCGTTCCCAAGGGCGTCGTCCGCGACAACGGGGGTCACCTGGTCGCTCTCGCCTGGAGCATGGCCAACGTGTACGGCGTATCGCCCGGCGAGGTCTACTGGGCCGCCTCGGACATCGGCTGGGTGGTCGGACACTCCTACATCGTCTACGGGCCGTTGATCCACGGCTGCACGAGCGTGCTCTACGAGGGCAAGCCGGTCGGCACGCCCGACGCCGGCGCCTTCTGGCGCGTCATCTCCGAACACGAGGTCTCGGTGCTGTTCACGGCGCCGACGGCGTTCCGTGCGATCAAGCGCGAGGACCCGCGCGGCGAACTGATCGGGAAGTTCGATCCGAGCTGCCTGCGCACCCTGTTCCTGGCCGGGGAACGCGCCGACCCGGACACCGTGAAGTGGGCCGAGGAGAAACTCGGCGTGCCGGTCATCGACCACTGGTGGCAGACCGAAACCGGCTGGGCGATCGCCGCCAACTGCGTCGGCCTGGGCGCCCTGCCGGTCAAGCATGGATCGCCCACGAAGGTCGTGCCCGGGTACGACGTTCGGATTCTCGACCACGACGGCGGCGGCGCCCCCGGCTCGAGTCGAGAGGCGCCGCCCGGCGAAACCGGCGCCATCGCGCTGCGCCTGCCGCTGCCGCCCGGCTGCCTGCCGACCCTGTGGCGGAACGACCAGGGCTACGTCGAGTCCTACCTCCGCGAGTACGACGGCTACTACCAGACCGGCGACGCGGGCTACTTCGACGAGGACGGCTACCTCTACATCATGAGCCGGACGGACGACCTGATCAACGTCGCCGGCCACCGCCTCTCCACCGGCGCGATGGAGGAGATCCTGGCTTCCCACCCCGACGTCGCCGAATGCGCCGTCATCGGAGTGGCCGACCCGATCAAGGGGCAGGCGCCGCTGGGACTGGCGGTGCCGTACGCGGAATCCAGTCGGTCCGAGGCCGAGATCGTCCCGGAACTGGTGCAGAGCGTGCGCGACCGGCTCGGTCCGGTCGCGTCGTTCAAGGTCGCGGCGATCGTCGAGCGCCTGCCGAAGACGAGGTCCGGCAAGGTTCTCCGCGGCACGATGCGCCGCATCGCCGACGGCGAGTCCTGGACCGCGCCGCCGACGATCGACGATCCGGCGATCCTGGACGAAATCGAGCAGACTCTCGCCGAGCTCGGGTACCCCCGCGCGACGACAGCCTGAAGGCAGCCGAGCGACGCCGGAAGTCCGCAGAACCTGCGGAAAACCCTGCGGAAAGCAACCATCTTCACATGTTGCAAGCCCTTTGTCGTCAGCGACTTGCAGCCATCCCGCACCGGATCCGGTGCGGAACCCCGACTCACTGCAAGTTGTTCATGAACAAGAGGTTAAGCCGACACGGCGACTGACCGGCATTGCCGGATGGTTCGAGTCGGCGTTACAGTGCCCTCCATGGACCCCGCGCAGGCAACCCGGGAGGTCTTCTGGAACATCGAGCACTCCTGGTTGATGTACGTGCTGATGGTCCCCACGCTGGCGGTCTTCGGCTGGGGCTTCTGGCTCAGGATCCGGCGCTGGCGAGCCGGGCAGCCGGCGGTCCGCTTCGACCGGCCGGGCGAGCGCCTGCGGCTCTTCCTGAGAAACGCCGTGGGCCAGGGGCGCACGCTCAGGAGCCGCTACGCCGGCGTCTTCCACACGCTCGTCTACACCGGCTTCATCGTGCTGTTCCTGGCCACTGCCGTGGTCGCCGTCCACCACGACACGCCCCTGCACATCATGCAGGGGCACTTCTACCTCGTCTTCCAGTCCCTGATCGTCGACATCTTCGGTCTCTTCGTGATGGCGGGGGTGGCCCTGGCCGCGGTGCGCCGCTGGATCTCCAGGCCGTCGAAGCTCGTCTACACGGACGAGGCGAGCTGGATCCTCGTGGCCATCTTCGTCATGGCGCTCACCGGTTTCCTGGTGGAGGGCTGGCGAATCGCCGTCACGGACGATCCCTGGGCCGCCTGGTCGCCGATCGGCAACCTGGTCGCGGTCGTCTCGGACCCGCTGATGAGCGACGCGGCGATGCAGACCGGCCACGTCGTCATCTGGTGGTTCCACCTGGTCGTGGCCTTCGGCTTCATCGCCTGGGCGCCGTTCAGCAAGATGTCCCACGTCTTCACGGCCCCGCTGAACATCTTCACCGCCAACCTGGACGGCTACGGCGGCTCTCTCAAGACGATCGACTTCGAGCGCGCCGAACGCTTCGGGATCAATCACCTGGGCGACTTCACCTGGAAGGACCTGCTCGACCTCGACGCCTGCACCGAGTGCGGCCGCTGCACCGACGCGTGCCCCGCCAACACGGTAGGCAAGACGCTGTCGCCGCGCGACATCATCCTTGACCTGCGGGAGCTGATGCACAAGCGGGGCGACGAGTTGCGGGGCAGCCGAGCCGTCGGCGGCAACGACGGCAACGGCGCCGGAAGCGGCGAGTTGCTGCCGATCATCGACCACAAGACGGCCGTATCGCCGGAGGCGCTGTTCGCCTGCACCACCTGCGCCGCCTGCATGGAGGCCTGCCCGGTCCACATCGAGCAGCTGCCGAAGATCGTCGACGCGCGCCGCCACCTCGTCATGGAAGAGGCGGACTTCCCCGAAGGCATGGTGGACATGATGACCTCGCTCGAACAGCGGAAGCATCCGTTCGCGGGCACGCAATTCAGCCGGGTCGACTGGACGGAGGGCCTCGACATCGACGTGATGGCCGAGATGGACGATCCGCGCGAAGCCGAGGTCCTGATGTGGGTCGGCTGCGGCGGCGCCCTGGTCGAGCGCAACCGGAACACCGTCCGCGCCACGGCGAAGCTGCTCCGGAAGGCGGGAGTCAAGTTCGCGATCCTCGGCCGCGAGGAATCCTGCACCGGCGACCCCGCCCGCCGGGTCGGCAACGAGTTCCTGTTCGAGATGCTGGCCAAGGGCAACGTCGAGACGATGCAACGCTACGGCGTTCGCAAGGTCGTCACTTCCTGCCCCCACTGCTTCAACTCGTTCAGAAACGAGTACCCGCGCTTCGGCGGCAGCTACGAGGTCTACCACCACACCCAGTTCCTGGATCGCCTGCTGAAGTCGGGCCGCCTCGACGGCGACGACGCCGCGGTCTCCGCCAACGGAACGGCGACGGTCACATTCCACGATCCCTGCTACCTCGGCCGCCACAACGGCGAGTACGAGGCGCCCCGCAACCTGCTCGCCAAGGTCGGCGCTGCGCGTCAGGTCGAGATGCGGCGCAGCCGGAACACCAGTTTCTGCTGCGGCGGCGGCGGAGGCATGGCCTTCGTCGACGAACCGCCCGATCAGCGCGTCAACCAGGAACGCGCCCAGGAGGCGATCGACACCGGCGCCGACGTGGTGGCCGTGGGCTGTCCCTTCTGCGCCACGATGCTCGACGACGGCGTGAACGCGCGCCGCGGCGACCAGGACGTCCAGGTCAAGGACGTGGCGGAACTGCTGTGGGACGCGGTCGGCGAGTCCGACCAGGCCGAGGCCTGACGTGCCTTCCTTCACCCGGCCCGTTGCGCACCTACCGGGCGGTCGGTAGACTGCTCTTCGTGACCCGCCGAGAACCCTCGATCCGATGACGGCCCTGGATCACGCGACGCTCCGGAGCGGCGACGCGGACGGCGAGCGCGACCGGCGGGCCGAGATCTACCGCAGCGCGGCGCGGATCTTCCACCGCAAGGGCTACCACGCAACGTCGATCAACGACATCGCCGCCGCGGTCGGACTGACCAAGGCGGGCCTCTACTACTACATCAAGGGGAAGCAGGACCTGCTGTTCGCGATCATGAGCTTCGCCATGGACCAGCTCGACGAGCAGGTCATCGAACCGGCGCGGCGCGCAAGGGATCCCCGGACCCGCCTGGAGACGATCGTAGCGCGCCACGCCCGGCTGATCACCCAGGATTCCTCGGCGCTGACCATTCTGGTCAACGAGCTCGAGGGGCTGCTCCCCGGCGACCGCGCGGACATCATCGGCCGGCAGCGAGACTACGTCGACTTCATCGCCGAGACCCTCGCCGCCCTGCGCGACGAGGGCAAGGTCGTCGGCCTCGACCCCACCGTTGGAGCGTTCAGCCTGGTGGGGATGATTCTCTGGATCTCGCGATGGTATCGGGCCGACGGCAGGCTGGACGGCGACGAAGTGGTCGCGGAAGTGACCCGCATGGCGGTCTCGGCGGTGCTGAACCGCGGCGAACTCGGCGCCGCCGGAGACTCCGCGGCCGGTTAGCCGGCGAAGAAGACGCAAGAATGCCCTGCAAGGAGATCATGGAATGAAACTGCTCGTCTGCGTCAAGCAGATTCTCGATCCGGACGTCCCCGCGCGGGACTTCCGGATCGATCCCGCGGTTAAGGCCGCCGAGCGGGGCGGCGCCAACCTGGTGACGAACATCTTCTGCGAGAACGCGGTCGAGACGGCTCTCCAGTTCCGGGAGGAGGCGGGCGGCGACGTGAAGATCACGGCGCTCTGCTACGGCGAGTCCTCGGCCGAGGACTGCCTGCGCAAGGCGATGGCGATGACGGTCGACGAGGCCTGCCTGGTCGAACGCAGCGGCAGCGCCAACCCGGACGCCGCGGCCGTTGGTCGCGTGCTGGCGGCGGCGATCCGGCGACTGGAGCAGGACGGCGGCACATTCGACGCCGTGCTGGTCGGCCGGGAGTCGGGCGACTGGGGCGTCGGCCAGACCGGCGGTCTCCTGGCCGAGGAGCTCGGCCGACCCGCGCTGGGTTTCGTCGAGAGTCTCCAACCGGGCGCCGGCCGGGTCACGCTGCGCCGTCAGACCGATGTCGGCATCGAGGTCGCGGAGGCCGAGCCCCCCTTCCTCGTCACCATCACGAACAACGAGGACAACGTGCCCCGCATCCCCAAGACGCGGGACGTCATGATGTCCTACCGCAAGCCGCTGCGGAAGCTCAGCCTCGCCGACCTGGAACTGGACAGCGAGGAGATCCGGGACGGCGCCTCGACCTGGGAGGTCGAGGAGATCTTCATCCCGTCGGACGAAGTCGAGTGCGAGCTGGCGGAGGGAGACACGCTGGAGGAACGAGTGGACCAACTGGCGAAGCGCATCCACGACGTCGTGGCCTCGATCGGCTGATGCCGGCGCCGCGCGGCGGAGGACGAAAGGGAAACCGATGACGAACGTTGCAGTCTGTGTCCTGGGCAGTCTCGGCCATGACCGCGCCGCGCAAGGCGTGGCGGGCGCCGGCCGCGCTCTTGCCGAGAGCGTCGGCGGCGAACTCCATGCCCTGGTGATCGGCCCCGCCGAGGACGAGGCGGTGGCGGCTCTCGCGGCGGTCGCCGACCGCGTCGTGATCGGCGCCGACGAGGCGCTCCGGGACCACCAGCCCGAACAGGCGCTGCAGGCGGCCCTGCAACTCCACGAGGCGGGCGGCGGCGACTACGTCGCGACGCTGCTCGGGAACGACACGTGGAGCCAGGAGATCGCGCCGCGTCTTGCCCACCGCCTGGGCGGCAGCTCGATGGCCGACGCCGCCGCGATCCGCATGGACGGCGACCACCTGCTGGCCCAGCGCACGGCCTACGGCGGCAAGGCGATCTCCATCTACCGGCTGAAGAAGCGGCCGGCGGTTGTCTGGCTCCGGGCCAGAGGCTTCGAGCCGGCTCCCGAACTGGCCTCGCCCGGCGACGTCGCCGCCGTCGACCTTGTCCTCGATCCCCCGCGCATCCGCATCACCGGCCGCGAAACGGCCGTTCAGGAGGGCGTGCGGCTCGAGGACGCGCAGGTCATCGTCTCCGGCGGCCGCGGACTCGGCGGCCCCGAGCCGTTCCAGGAACTGAAGAAGCTCGCCGACGCGATCGGCGCCGAACAGGGCGCCTCGCGCGCCGCCTGCGACGCCGGCTGGGTCCCCCCCAACTGGCAGGTCGGGCAGACCGGAAGGAAGGTCGCCCCCGAGCTCTACCTCGCCATCGCGATATCCGGCGCCAGCCAGCACCTGCTCGGCATGGGCGACAGCAAGGTCGTCGCGGCGATCAACACGGACGCCGACGCGCCGATCTTCAAGCACTGCAGCTTCGGCATCGTCGAGGACTACCAGACGGTCGTGCCGCTCCTGATCGAGAAGCTCGGCGCGCTGTCGGGCTGACGAGCGGCGGTCCCCTCCCCCGAGAACCACGGCGACGGCGGCGCCGAGAGCGACGCGCGCTACGGGTCCGGTCGTCCTTCGCGGCCGCCGACGATGACCTGGTGGGCCTTCAGTCGAAGCGCGTTGAGACGGATGAAGCCGCGCGCGTCGGTCTGATCGTAGCCGCCTTCGACGTCCATCGACGAGAGGTTCCGGTCGTAGAGGGAACTCGGCGACTCGCGGCCGAGGATGGTCACCCCGCCCTTGTAGAGACGCAGGCGCACGGCGCCGTCGATGATCCGTTCGGCCTGCTGGAACGCGGCGCGAATGAACTCCATCTCGGGCGAGAACCAGAAGCCGTTGTAGATCAGTTCCGCGAACTTGAGCGCCAGGCCGTCGCGCAGGCGCAGGACTTCGCGGTCCATCGCCACGCCCTCGAGATCGCGCAGGGCGTGGTGCAGGATGGTCCCGCCGGGGGTTTCGTACACACCGCGGGACTTGATGCCGACGAAGCGGTTCTCGACGATGTCGATGCGGCCTATGCCGTTCCGGCCGCCGACTTCGTTCAGGTACTCGAACAGCGCGAGCGGGTCCGTCCGCTCGACCCCGTTCGTCCGGTCCCGCACCCGGACCGGACGCGCGTCCTTGAACTCGATCTCGATCTCGGCGGGCTCGTCCGGGGCGTCGAGAGGAGACGCCGTGAGCGAGAACATGTCCTCGGGCGGCGCCTGCATCGGATCCTCGAGCAGGCCGGCCTCGTAGCTCTTGTGCATCAGGTTCTCGTCCATGCTGTACGGCTTTTCGGACGAGGCTTCGATCGGGATGCCCTGGCCCTCCGCATAGTTCAGGAGATCGGTTCGGCCCCGGAAGCGCTTCAGGAACTCCGCGTCCTTCCACGGCGCGTAGACCTCGACGTGGGGCGCCAGGGCGGCGTAGGCGAACTCGAACCGGACCTGGTCGTTGCCCTTGCCGGTGGCGCCGTGGGAGAGCACGTCGGCGCCCTCGCGGATCGCGATCTCGGCCTGTCGGCGCGCGATCAGCGGCCGTGCCAGCGCCGTGCCGAGCAGGTAACGGTTCTCGTAGACCGCGTTTCCGGCGATCGCCGGATAGATGAAATCGTTCACGAACTCGCGGCGGACGTCCTCGATGCAGACCTGGGCGGCGCCGATCGCCTCGGCCCGGCGGGCCTGACGGTCGAAGTCCTCGCGCTGGCCGACGTCCACGATCACGGCAACGACGTCGAAACCCCGTTCCCGCAGGGTGCGCAGAATGACGGACGTGTCGAGACCGCCGCTGTAGGCGAGTACGGCTTTCCTGCGCGTCATGGTCGAGCGTTCCCTCCCCAGGCGCCCGGATCTTCGGGCACGGGGAGACTATCCGCCCGACCGCGCCTGGCGCCGGCCGCGCGCGGCGGCCGGATGGGTCAGGCCTCGTCCGGATCGGCCGGCAACATGCCGGTCAGCTCTCGGCGCCAGAGCCGCACCCGCACCCGGTACGCGAGCACGACGGCGACGAAGACGAGGCCGAGAGTCAGGCCCCACCACAGACCAGCCGAGCCGAGGCCCAGTTCGAAGGCCAGCCAGGCGCCGACCGGCATGCCGAGCAGCCAGTAGCCCACCAGCGCGACCGCGGCCGGGAACCGGGTGTCGGCGATGCCCCGCAACACGCCCGCCGCCGCCACCTGGGCGCCGTCGGCGACCTGGAACAGCCCGGCAAGGGGAATCAGCGCGGCCGCCACTTCGACCACCTCCGGCACGTCGCTGAACAACCGGGCAAAGAGGACCGGAAAAAGGACGAAGAGGAGTGCGAACAGGAACATCACGCCCGTGCCCAGCGCCAGACAGACGGCCGCCGAGCGGCGGGCCCCCACCGGATCGCGGCGCCCGACGGCATTGCCGACCCGGGTGGTCGCCGCGCCGGCGAAGCCGAGCGGAACCATGAACGAGATCGAGGCGAGGCTGATCGCCACCTGATGTCCGGCGAGCTGGGCCTCGCCCAACTGGCCCATGAGAACCGCGGCCGTCGTGAACACCCACACCTCGAGCGACACCTGGACCGAAATCGGCAGACCGACCACGAAGAACGGGCGCAGCGCCCGCGGCCGCGACCAGGCCGGGCGCCAACCCCGGAGACAGGGCCGCAGGAAGCGCCACCCGAAGGCCGCCAGCACCAGCAGCATCATCCAGCGCGAGGCGGAGGTCGCGAAGGCGGAGCCGCGGGCGCCCATGGCCGGAAACCCGAGGTTGCCGAAGATCAGCGCCCAGTTGGCGATCGCGTTGAACACGTTGGCGACCGCGATCGATAGCAGGGCCGGCCACACGATGCTCATCGCCTGCAGGGTCTGGCGGAGGCACATGAAGAGCAGGAATGCGACGACTCCGGGACCCAGGCCGCGGAAGTACGCCGTCGCGATCGGCAGGACCGGCGCCGGCTGAGCCAGGAACGGCAGCGCGTCCGCCGCGGCCTGAAGGAGTCCTCCCAGGTTGACGACGATCAGGCTCGCGGGGAGCGAGAGCAGAACCGCCACTGTCGCTCCCCGGCACAGCACCCTGCCGATCCGCCGGCGATCGCCGGCGCCGAAGGCCTGCGCCGCCATCGGGTCGATCGCCAGCAGAATGCCGATGAAGGACCAGATCACGGCGATGCTGAGCGCGTTGCCCAGCGCGCCGGCGGCCAGTTCGGTCGCCGAGACGCGACCCAGCATCATCGTGTCGACGGCGCCCATCAGCACCATCCCGACCTGAACGAGGATCACCGGCGCCGCAAGGCGCGCGACCGCGCCCAACTCCATCCGCACCGCCCGCTGCCGCCCAGCTGCTCCCGCCCCCTTCAAGAGGGGCTGTATTGTAGGCAGCCTCACCCTCATCGAGATCGTTGTTGTTCAGCTACCTCCTCCGTCGGCTCGTCACCGGACTGGTCACCCTGTTCGGCATCTCGGTCATCTCGTTCTTCATCATCCAGCTCGTACCGGGCGATCCGGCCCAGGTCCAGACCTCCCAGATCGCCGACGCCGCGGTCTCCGAGCGCGTCTACCAGCAGTTGCGGGAGCTCTACGGGCTCGACAAGCCGATCCCAGTGCAGTACGCGAACTGGGTCGGCAAGCTGGTCGTCGGCGACCTCGGCTCCTCCTTCCACGACGGCAGGAGGGTGTCGGCGAAGATCGGCGAGGCGCTGTGGCCGACGCTGTCGGTGGCGCTGCTTTCCTTCATGCTGACCCTGATCATCTCGACGCCGATCGGCATCCATAGCGCGCTGCGGCAGGGCGGCGGCTTCGACCGCTCGGTCAGCACCGGGCTCTACATGCTCTACTCGGTGCCGAACTACGTCGCCGGGATGCTGCTCATCCTCTACCTCGGCGTGAAGTGGGACCTGCTGCCTTTCCGCGGCATGCGGTCCGACGGCCACGACGAGATGACGACCCTGGGCCAGATGTGGGATCTGGCCCGGCACTACGTCCTGATCACGTTCTGCTTCACCTTCGGCAACCTGGCCTACTACTCCCGGTTCATCCGCCAGAACCTGCTCGAGGTCGTGCGGCAGGACTACATCCGCACCGCCCGCGCCAAGGGACTGGGAGAGCGGAGCGTGGTGCTCAAGCACGCGTTCACGAACAGTCTGATCCCGCTGATCTCGCTGATCGGCCTCACCTTCCCCTTCGTGCTGAGCGGCAGCGTGATCCTCGAGTACATGTTCAACTGGCCGGGTCTGGGCCGCCTGTACTTCGAGTCCGTCCTGCAGCGCGACTATCCGACGATCATGGCGCTCAACTTCATCACCGCCCTGCTCGTACTCGGCATCACCTTCATCGCCGACCTGACCTACGGTCTGGTCGATCCCCGCATCAGCTACGAGAGTCGACGATGACGACGACGGGCGCGGTCGGCGCCGCCTCTCGACCCGCACGCTCCTACTGGAGCGTCGCCTGGCGGCGGTTCCGCGCCCACCGGCTCGGCATGGTCGGCCTGGGCGTGGTGACGGCACTGTTCCTGGTCGCCCTCCTGTCGCCGGTCCTGGCCAACGAACAACCCATCCTGTGCCGGTTCGACGGCGGCTTCTACTATCCGGCCGTCGTCGACCTCATTCACCAGATCCCGGGCGCGAACCTGATCCTCCGGAAGCAGCGGCCCTACCGCCTCGCGACCTTCGACTTCAAGCGGGAGTTCGACCCGGAGCGCGGCGACTGGGCGCTGTGGACGCCGGTGCGCTACGGCCCGAGGGAGATCGCCGCCGAACCCCTGGCGGGGCCTTCCGTACGCCACTGGCTGGGCGCCGATCAGTCGGGCCGCGACGTACTGGCCCGCATGATTCACGGCGCCGTCGTGTCGATGAAGGTCGGTTTCCTGTCGATGGGCATCGCGGTCATCCTGGGCCTCGCGCTCGGTTGCATTGCCGGCTACGCGGGAGGCGCGGCGGATCTCGTCATCTCGCGCTTCATCGAAGTCGTCATGTGTTTTCCGCCCTTCTTCCTGATCCTCGCGGTGCTGGCCTGGTTCCCGCCCAGCATCGAGAACGTGATGATCGTGATCGGCCTGACCAGATGGGTCGGCATCGCCCGCTTCGCGCGCGGCGAGATCCTCCGCATCCGCGAAACCGACTACGCTCTCGCCGCCCGCTCGCTGGGAGTCAAGCCGGCTCGACTCGTCCTCCGCCACCTGCTGCCCAACGCGCTGGCGCCGGTCCTGGTGAGCGTGACATTCGGCATCGCGGTGTCCATCCTGATCGAAGCGGGACTCTCTTGGCTCGGCTTCGGCGTCCAGCCGCCCGACGCCTCCTGGGGCACGATCCTCCGCTCCGGCTACGAGAATCTGTTCACCGCGGGGCACATGATTCCTCCAGCCTGCGTGGCGATCTTTCTCGCGGTGCTGAGTTTCAACCTGGTCGGCGATACGCTCAGGGACGTCATCGACCCGCGGCTCCAGGTCGAACGGGCCTGACGCCGCCAAGTCCACCGCCCAGGAGACAGGCAGCGATGAGCGAGCAGATCGGGTTGCACAGCCTCTCCCTCGACTACGTCGAAACGCTGCTGGGCGACTACCGCCGCGATCCGGCTTCGCTCGACCCGACCTGGCGGCGGTACTTCGACGCCCTGGCGGTCAGCGGCGAACTGGGCGCCAACGCCGTCGGCCCCAGGATTCGGCCTTCGACGCTGTTCGGCGGCGCCGGCGACGCGGCGCGTCCCGCCGCGGCGGCGCCGGCGCCGACCGGCGCGGGCCCCGCCCTGACCGCGGGCGTCGAACTGCAGCGCCGGGTCGACGACATGATTCGCAACTACCGGATCCGCGGCCACCTCTACGCCGACATCAATCCGCTCCGCAGTCCGCCCATGCTGCCGGAGGAACTCGAGCCAGAGGGTCTGGGGATACGCGAGAGCGACCTGGACCGCACGGTGTCGACGGCCGGCATCCCCGGCGCCGACACCGCCACGGTGCGCGAAGTGCTGGACCGGATGCGCGAGACGTACTGCAAGTACATCAGCGCCGAATTCATGCACATCGACGACCTGAAGGTCCGCTCCTGGCTCCAGGAGCGAATGGAGGTCAGTCGCAACCGGGTCCAGCTCAGCCGCCGCGAGCAGGTGCGCATCCTGAACAAGCTGATCGACGCCGCGGTGTTCGAGGAGTTCATCCAGAAGAAGTACCTGGGCGCGAAGAGCTTCTCGCTCGAAGGCGCCGAGAGCCTGATCCCGCTCCTCGACCTGGCGATCGAAAAGGTCGCGGAACAGGGCGCCGTGGAGATCGTCTTCGGCATGTCCCATCGCGGCCGACTGAACGTGCTCGCCAACATCATCGGCAAGCCGACCCGGGACATCTTCCGCGAATTCGAGGATCTCGACCCGGATCAGTATCGGGGCCGCGGCGACGTCAAGTACCACATGGGGCACTCCAGCGACTGGACCACGGAGCACGGTCGCCGGGTCCACCTCTCCCTCTCGTTCAATCCCAGCCATCTCGAGTTCATCAACCCGGTGGCGATGGGCCGCGTCCGCGCCAAGCAGGACCGGATCGGCAACGAGCTGCGCGACCGGACGGTGCTGTTCCTGATTCACGGCGACGCCGCGTTCGCCGGCGAGGGCATCGTCCAGGAGTCGCTGAACCTGTCGCAGCTTCCCGCGTACCACATCGGCGGCGCGTTCCATGTCGTCGTCAACAACCAGATCGGCTTCACGACGCCGCCCGAGAGTTCGCGCTCCAACACCTACTGCACCGACGTGGCGAAGATGCTCCAGGCGCCGATCTTCCACGTCAACGGCGAGCAGCCGGAGGCCGTGGCGCAGGTAGTCAACGTGGCCCTCGACTTCCGCCAGCGTTACCGCCGCGACGTGATCATCGACCTCTACTGCTACCGGCGGCGCGGCCACAACGAGGGCGACGAGCCGGCTTTCACGCAGCCCATCCTCTACGACGGCATCCGGGCCCGGGATCCGGTGCGGGTCCACTACCTGGAGCACCTGCTCGCACTCGGCGAGATCAAGCCGGAGGAGGCGGAGATCCACATTCAGCGCGAGGAGAAGCGGCTCGAGAGCGCTCTGGCCACCGCCCGCCGGATGAACGAGAAGACGAGTCCGCAGGCCTACGAAGGCGTCTGGAACGCGTTCGTAGGCGGGCGCATGGAGGACACGCCGGAGCCGGACACCGGAGTCGACCAGGGCAAGCTGATCGACTATCTGCGACGGTTGGTCGCGCTGCCCGAGGGCTTCAACCCGCACCGCAACCTGAGGCGCTTTCTCGCCGCCCGCGCCGACATGGCGGACGGCAAGCGGCCGGTCGACTGGGCCGCGGCGGAGGCGCTCGCCTTCGCCGCCACCGCCGACTCGGGCGCCCGCGTGCGGATGAGCGGCCAGGACTGCGAGCGCGGGACCTTCAGTCAGCGCCACGCCGTGCTGCACGACCGGGTGACGGACGAGACCTACCGGCCGCTGATGAACGTCGCCGAGAACCAGGAACCGGTCGAGGTCTTCAACAGCCCGCTGTCGGAGGCCGGCGTGCTCGGCTTCGAGTACGGCTTCAGCCTGGACTACCCGGACGGCCTCGTCCTGTGGGAAGCCCAGTTCGGCGACTTCGTCAACGCGGCCCAGGTGATCGTCGACCAGTTCATCACCAGCGCCGAGGACAAGTGGAGCCGGTTGAGCGGTCTCGTCATCCTGCTGCCCCACGGCTTCGAGGGTCAGGGGCCCGAGCACTCGAGCGCGCGTGTCGAGCGCTGGCTGCTGCTCGCCGCCGAAGAGAACATCCAGATCGTCTACCCCTCGACGCCGGCGCAGTATTTCCACCTGCTGAGGCGCCAGGTCGAGCGCGCCCAGCGCAAGCCGCTCGTCGTCTTCACTCCGAAGAGCCTGCTGCGCCGGCGGGAGGTCGGCTCGTCCCTGGCCGAACTCGCCGGCGGCCGGTACCAGCCGGTCCTGCCGGATCGTTCCAGCGCCAACGACGACGATCGGGCGAACGTGCGACGGATCCTCCTCTGCGCCGGCAAGGTGTTCTACGACCTGGACGCCCGGCGCCGGGAAGTCGGCGCGCACGATCACGCCATCCTGCGCATGGAACAGCTCTACCCGGCCCCGAAACGGGAGCTGGACGCGGCGCTGGCCGCGTTCCCGGCCGACGCCGAGGTCCGCTGGGTGCAGGAGGAGCCGCGGAACATGGGCGCCTGGTCCTGGCTGCGGCTCAACTTCGGATTGCAGATCGGCGGCCGGCCCCTGTCGGGGGTCTACCGTCCGCAATCGGCGAGTCCGGCAACCGGTTCTCCGAGCAGCCACAAGCTCGAGCAACAGCGACTGATGGAAGCGGCGTTCGCCGACTCGGCCGACGCCGCGTGAGAATCTCTCGAAGGCACACCGCATGACGTACGAAGTCAGAATCCCCGAGATCGGCGAGTCGGTCACCGAAGCGCTGATCGTCCGCTGGATCAAGCAGCCTGGCGAAGCCATCGGCAGGGACGATCCGCTCGTGGAGCTGGAAACGGACAAGGTGACCGTCGAGATGCCGTCTCCCGTGGCCGGCGTCCTGTCCGAGATCGTCTGCGCGGAGGGCGAAACGGCGTCGGTCGGAGCGGTCATCGCGCGGATCGAGGAAGGCGCCGTCGCCACGCGCACGGTCGCGGCGGCGGGAGGCGCGACGACGACAACGGGAGGCGCCCAGGGCGACCTGCTCGCCGGCGCCGAACCGGCGGCGGACGGGCCATCGGCGCCGGCCGTGACACCCTCTCCTCCCGCCTCCGCCCGGACGGCCGAGCCTCAAACCGCGGCGGTCGAACCCCGGGAGACGAAAGGCGCCGGGGCCGAAGAACGGCGCATCCTGCCGGCGGCACGCCGCCTGATCGCGGAGCACGGGCTCGACGCGTCGCTCATTCCCGCAACAGGCAAGGGAGGCCGGCTGCTGAAGAGCGACGTTCTCGCCTGGCTCGCCGACCCCGACGCGGCGAACGGAACGCCGAGCGAGGCGCCTGCCGACACGGAACCCGAAGCGGCGCCAGCCGCCCCGGCGCCGACCGAGGCGACGACCCCGCAACCGACGGACCGGACGCCGACCCCCGCGGCCGAACCCGCGCCGAGCTTCGGGGAGCGCGCCGAAGAACGGGTCCCGATGACGCCGATCCGCCGCACGATCGCCGAACGCCTGGTCCAGTCCCAGCAGCAGGCGGCACTGCTCACGACCTTCAACGAGATCGACATGTCCGCCGTCATCGACTTCCGGCGGCGGTACCGCGACGCTTTCGTCGAACGGCACGACGCGCGCCTCGGCTTCCTGTCCTTCTTCGTCAAGGCGGCCGTCGACGCCTTGCGCCGCTTCCCGCGCCTCAACGCCGAGATCTCGGACGCCGACATCGTCTACCGGAACTACCACGACATCGGCATCGCCGTGAGTACCGACCGCGGGTTGATGGCGCCCGTGCTGCGCGGCGCGGAGAGACTGTCCTTCGCCGAGATCGAGTCACGGATCGGCGACTTCGCCGGCCGTGCCCGGGAGGGCCGCATCCGCATCGACGAACTCCAGGGCGGCACGTTCACCATCACCAACGGCGGCATCTTCGGCTCCCTGCTCTCCACGCCGATCATCAACCCGCCGCAGAGCGGCGTCCTCGGACTGCACGCGATCCAGGACCGGCCGATGGTCGTCGACGGCGAGATCGTCGTGCGCCCGATGATGTACGTCGCCCTGACCTACGACCACCGCATCGTCGACGGTCGCGAAGCCGTGACCTTCCTGGTCCGTATCAAGGAAGCGATCCAGGAACCGGCGCGGATGCTGGTCGAGGTGTAGGGCCTCGGACCACCGCGTGTCACCAGGACACGCGTCTCACCAAGACAGCTGCAAGCAAATTGATCGGGGACTTCCTCTGAACTTCCTCCACAAAGGCAGGCCCCGCTCGCTGTCTGCGGGCTCGTGGCGGATCTTCCACTGGACAGCGCTGCCGATCGACCCCGACCCGCAGCGGGTAGTATCGTATTACGGATGGTCACGATCTCGTTCAAGGTCGACGAACAGAAAGCACGCGCGATCCGCCTGCAGGCGAAACGAGAAGGCGTCAGCGTGTCCGAGTTCCTGCGGCGCAGAGCGCGCCTGGCGCCGTCGCCGCCCCCGAAGCCGCGCACGGTCCGCTGCCGCCACACCGGCGCCAGGATCTTCGCTGCGCCGGAGTGCCTGCCGCCCCTGTCGACGGAGACCGTGCGCAAGCTGCTCGCCGACTTCCCGTGAACTACCTGCTGGACGTCAACGTTCTGGTGGCGTGGGGATGGTCCGACCACGTCGCCCATGAACGCACCGCGGCGTGGATCGCCGCCGCCCGCGGAAAGCTCGACTCGAAGCTGCTGACTTCGGCCATTCCCGAGCTCGGATTCGTGCGGGTATCGGTCCAGCGCACCGGTGGAATCGTCCCGGTCAACGAGGCCGCCGACACGCTGGAGGGAATGCTGCGTTCGTTGGGCGCCGCCCACTCGTTCGTTCCGGACGACAGGCCCGCCCGACAGTTCTCCGACTGGCGCCGGCACGCGTCCCAGACAACCGACGCCCATCTGGTGCAACTGGCGGCCGCACACGGCGCCGTGCTGGCCACGCTCGACACCGGAATTCCCGGGGCCCTCCTCGTACCTGGCGCGGAAGGCGTAGACTGACGCTGAATGACCGCCGGCCTCCACGCATCCGAGCGCTTCGCGGAGCGAGTTCGTTTCCCGTGGCCGAACCGGCGAGCGAGCGGCGCGCTCGCAGTCTTCGCGGCCTTGGCGCCACTGGCGTTCGGATCGGCGACCCGAACGAACGCTCAGGGCACCGACACCGCGACCTACCAGGTGACCTTCGAGGGCAAATGGAACACGTCGAGCACGCCGGGCGGCGTCGTTCAGGGCGCTCACTTCACGACCCTGATCGGCGCCGTCCACAACGGCAGCGTCACGTTCTGGACGCCCGGCGTCACGGCGACCCCGGGCGTGGAAGCCGTCGCCGAACTCGGCGACCCGTCGACATTCAAGGCCGAGTACAACGCGGTTCCGACCGCCAACCGGAGAGCTCTGATCGAGGAAGGCGCACCCGGCGCGACCGGAACCTCGACCTTCACTATCGAGGCGAGCCAGAACCATCCGTTGGTGACGCTCCTGTCGATGATCGGTCCCAGTCCGGACTGGTTCGTCGGCGTTTCAGGCCTGTCGCTGCGGGACAGCCAGGGTTGGCGGACGCGGATCACCCAGGATCTCTTTCCCTACGACGCCGGCACCGAGGACGGCGAAGAGTTCTCGCTCGTCAACCCGGCGACCAACCCCCAAGGAACGATCACGAGCATCAGGGGCACGGGGAAGTTCTCCGACAGCCCCATGGCGACGCTGACCTTCGTTCTTCAGACGAACCAACCTCCGCCGCCGCCGCCGCCACCACCGCCGCCACCACCGCCGCCGCCGCCACCGCCGCCGCCGCCACCGCCACCGCCGCCGACGCCACCGGAAGCCGCGTTTGCCGTGGATGTCGCCTGCCCTGAAGACCCTGAAGATGCGTGCCGCGTCCGCACCGGCCAGGACGTCGCGTTCATGGACACGAGTTCCGGCAGCGTCACCCGGCGCCTCTGGGAGTTCGGAGACGGTCGACAATCCGGGCGAAACACCGTACGGCACTCCTGGTCCTCGCCCGGCTTCTACACCGTCACGCTGACCGTGACAGGCGCCGACACCGAGTCGAGAGAGACCCGCGTCTTCCTTGTGCAGGCGAGCGAACCGGCGGGCGCCTGCGAGGCGGACGGCGAGACGTCATGCTTGCAAGACTCGCGTTTCACCGTCACGATGGACTGGCGGCGAGCCGACGGAACCGGCGGCGCCGCCAGTGTCGTGCGGGAAGGGACGAACGACTCCGGCCTGTTCAGGTTCTTCGACGACGACAACTGGGAGGTTCTGATCAAGGTGCTGGACGGCTGCTCGGCCAATGGCCACGTCTGGGTGTACGGCGCGGCGTCGACGACTCTCGGGTACACGATTCGGGTAACGGACACGGTCTCAGGCGCCGTCAGGGAGTACCGCAACGAGGCAGGACGGGCAGCCAAGGCGATCACGGACGCAACGGCGTTTCCTGAAGGCTGCGCGTCGACCTCGCGGGCCGGCCGGTAGTACCGCATGACTCATGGTTGCGCTTTCGTTCCGGCTCGTACCCGGCGCGGACGCGGCGAACTGACGCCGCAGTGACCGACAGCGCGACCGACCTTCTCGTCATCGGCGCCGGACCCGGCGGCTATGTCGCCTCCATCCGGGCGGCGCAGCTCGGTCTGCGGACCGTCGTGGTGGACGAACATCCGACGGCGGGAGGCGTCTGCCTGCGGGTGGGCTGCATCCCGAGCAAGGCGCTGCTCGAGTCAAGCCAGCGTCTGGTCGCGGCTCGCGACGAACTGGCCGCTCACGGCGGCGTGGCGGGCGAGATCGGCCTCGATCTGGCGACGATGATGAAGCGCAAGGACCGGGTCGTGACGACTCTCACCCGCGGCGTCTCGTCGCTGCTCAGGAAGAACGGGATCGACCACATCCAGGGCCGGGCCAGGCTTGGCGGCCAGAATGGCGGGGACCGAAGCGTCGTGGTGGAGACCGAGGACGGCCAGAGGGAGTTCCACGCCCGCAACGTGATCGTCGCCACGGGATCCCGGCCCGCCAGCCTGCCCGGCGTCGGACTCGACGGCGACCGGTTCGGGACCAGCACGGAAGCGCTGGCTTACGATGAGCCGCCGGAGCGCTTGGTCGTGATCGGCGCCGGCTACATCGGACTCGAGCTGGGCGCGGTCTGGAACCGGTTGGGCTCCAAGGTCGTCGTGCTCGAGTGCCTCGATCGCATTCTTCCCGGCGCCGACGCCGAGATCGCGACCGCCGCCGCGAAGATCTTCGCGCGCCAGGGTCTGGATTTCCGGCTCGGCTGCCGCGTCCTCGGCGCCGCGGTCAAGGACGGTGGAGACGGTTCGGGCTGCGTCGTCGAGGTCGAAGGTCAGGACCCGATCGAGTGCGACCGCGTTCTCGTCGCCGTCGGACGAACGCCGATCAGCGATGGCCTCGGACTGGCGGAGGCGGGCGTCGCGGTGGACGACCGCGGCTTCATCCGGGTCGACGAACGCTTCGCCACGTCGGCTTCAGGCGTGTTCGCGGTCGGCGACGTCATCGGCGGACCGCAGCTGGCCCACAAGGCCGAGGAGGAGGGCATGGCCTGCGTCGAGGGCATCGCCGGCGGCCCCGTTCACATCGACTACGACGCGATCCCCGGCATCGTCTACACCGAGCCCGAAGTCGCCTCCGTCGGCAGGACGGAGGAGCAACTGCGAGAAGCCGGCGCCCCTTACCGCAAGGGCACGTTCCCGTTCAGGGCGGTCGGTCGCGCCCGCGCCGCCGGCAGCCTCGAGGGATTCGTCAAGATCCTGGCCCACGCCGAGACGGACGCGGTGCTCGGCGTCCACATCCTGGGCAGCCATGCCGGCGACCTGATCGCCGAGGCGGTGGCGGCGATCGGTTTCGGCGCCTCGGCGGAGGATCTCTTCCGCACGAGTCACGCCCATCCGACCCTGGCCGAAGCGATCAAGGAAGCCGCGCTGGCCGTCCACGGCCGGGCGATCCACATGTAGCCGATCCGGCTCTTCGGGCTGGCCGGCGCGAGGGCTTCATGACCCGCCGTCCGGCGCCCCGCGGCCCGCGCTCGGCAAGACAGGATGCCCGGAAGATCCCGCCTCGAAGCGACGGACCGAGCGGAGTCCCGGACAGAGGCGGGCCTGCGCCGCGGAACTTGCTACGCTCTGGCACGCAGCGTCAGCTCCCGGGCGACGCCGGTTCGCCCTCGGGCCGTCCCGTCGCGCACACACCGCATCTTCGGAGAGTCTCAAGTGTCCATGAACCGCGCCCGTTCGGTCATCCAGCTGACCCTGCTTGCCGTCGTCGCTCTGCTCACGGCGCCGCCCCTGATCGCTCAGGAGCCCGCCGAACCCGCCGCGGAGGCGGAACAGGCCGGAGAAGCGGGCGCCGAAGCCGACGAGGAAGAGAAGCCGTCCATCCCGCCCGGCGCCGAACTCGTTGTCTCCCCCGCTGAGCTGACCCTGGAGGTCGGCGACCGGGCGACCCTGACCGCCAGCGTGGTCGACGCGAACGGCGAGAGGATCGAGGGGATCGACGTCGTCTTCTTCTCCCGCAACCGCCGACGACTGGGAGTCAACCCTGCCGGCGAGGTCGAGGCCCACGGCCCCGGCGAGGTCGAGGTCGTCGCCCTCGTGCCGAAGGAGCCGGAAGACGAACCGCGGCGGGCGGAGGCCCTGCTCCAGATCGAGGTCGACGTGACGATCCCGAATCCCCCGGTCGAGAGCGTCGAGATCGTGGGGCTGCCGGCAGCGCTCTACAGCGGCACGCATCTGACGTTGCAGGCCCGCGTGGTGGACATCACGGATGTCGTGCGCGACGACGTCGAGGTCGTCTGGTCGAGTTCGAACTCCCGCGTCGCGGCGCCGGACGGATTCGGAGGCCTGGACCTTGAAGCGCCCGGCGCGGCGACCCTCACGGCGACCGCCGAAGGCGCGACTTCCCGGGTCGACATCCGGGTCGCGCGGAACCCGACGCGACGCCTCGAGCTGACGGCCTCCGCGGAGAAAGCGCGCACCGGCGACGTCGTCCGGTTCGAGGCCGTCGGCCGCGACGCCTCAGGCGCCGCGGTCGAGGACCTGCCCATCCGTTTCCTGGTGTCCGGCCAGGCGGCCAACCGCATCCTGGCCCCCGGCGCGACCGCACAGATCGAACAAGACGGCGCCTTTGTCGCCGAGCGTTCAGGCATCTACACCGTTACAGCGCTGGCCGGCAGCCATTCCGACAGCCTGCCGGTGCGGGTGACGCCCCGGCGGGTGAACAAGGAGATCGAGTTCGTCGGCCAGGGCAAGGTCCACGACCGCCGCACCTCCGACCTGTGGGTCTGGGAGGGCACGGACGGCGGAGACTACGCGATCACCGGCACCTGGGGCGCCGAGGGCCATGCCTACATCTGGGACGTGACGAACCCGGAGAGCATCGTGCTCATCGACGCGGTGCGTGTCGACGCCCGGACCGTGAACGACGTCAAGGTCTCCGAAGACGGCCGGATCGCCGTGATCAGCCGCGAGGGCGCCTCCAACCGCAAGAACGGCTTCGTCGTGCTCGACGTCTCGGAACCCCAGGTCGGCGTGCGCATCCTGTCCCGCTTCGACGACCAGTTGCGGGGCGGCGTTCACAACGTGTTCATCCACGAAGATCACGTCTACGCCCTGTCGAACGGCCGCCGTTTCGACGTGATCAGCATCGAGGATCCGACCGAGCCCCATCGCGTCGGCCGCTTCGAGCTCGACACGCCGGGGCACTCGATCCACGACGTCTGGGTCGAGGACGGCATAGCCTTCACTTCCAACTGGGACGACGGCGTGGTGGCCATCGACGTCGGCGGCGCCGGCAGGGGCGGCGCGCCGAACAACCCGGTTCAGCTCGGCAGCTACGCCTATCCGAGCGGCTGGAACCACGCCGCCTATCCCTACCGCAGCGAGTCGACCGGCACGTTCTACGTCTTCGCCGGCGACGAGGCCTTCCCGTACGGCGAACTGGGACGAGACTCGAAGGAGGCGCCGCCGCGAGCCGCCGGCTGGATCCACGTGATCTCCTGGGACGACTGGGAGAATCCTCGAGAGGTCGCCCGCTACCAGGTTCCCGAAGCCGGCACTCACAACCTGTGGATCGAGGACGACATCATGTACGTCGCCTACTACAACGGTGGCCTTCGCGTCGTCGACGTCTCCGGCGAACTGCGTGGGGACCTCTACCGCCAGGGCCGCGAGATCGGCATGTTCATGCCCTTCGACAGCCAGGCGCTCGTGCCGAACTCTCCCTTCGTCTGGGGCCCGCAACCGTACAAGGGTCACATCTTCTTCTCCGACTGGCACTCGGGCTTGTGGGCGGTCAAGCTGAAGGACCCCGAAGACCCGAACCGGATCATCGGAGAGCCGCACTAGGCGCGCCCGAAGGAATGCACAAGCCGACGTGCCGGCAGCCGCGGACGGCTGCGCCCCCGACATTGCTGGCGGCCTTCGCCGTCTTCGCGGGCGCCGTCCTCCACGCGGAGTCGGACCTGACGCCGCCGTCCCGCGAGTACTACGCCTACGTCTGCGCCGAATCGGAGGACCAGGTGGCTCTCGTCCGCTTCGGACCCTCCGGCATCGAGGTAACGAAGACGATCACGGTCGGCAGCTTCCCGGCCGAGACGGAAGGTCCGCACGGCATCAACGTCTCGCCCGGCGGGCGCTACTGGTACGTGTCGATCGCCCACGGCGCCCCGTTCGGCTCGATCCACAAGTACGAGACCGGAACCGACGAGTGGCTCGGCGACGTCCGGGTCGGCATGTTCCCCGCCACCCTGGACGTGGCCGCCACGACCGGGCTTCTCTTCGTCGTCAACTCGGACTTCTACGGCGACCACGTGCCGAGCACGATCTCCGTCGTCGAGACGTCGACGATGACCGAGATCGCGCAGTTCGCGAGCGGGACCATGCCGCACGGCGCCCGGTTCAGCCGCGACGGACGGAAGCTCTACAGCGTGAACATGATGGACGACGAGCTGGTCGAGATCGACGCGCTCCGCTTCGAAGTCGGCCGCCGTCTGAAGCTGGGCCGGGCCGCGCACTCTCCGAGCGGCCACGAGAAACCCGGCGATCACGCGGGCGTTGCGGCCGGGCACGGCGCGCATGGCCAGCCGAGCGTTGAACCGTCCTGGGTGACGCCGCCCACCGCCGAAGGCTTCGTCTACGTCACGGCGCTCTCGGGGAACGCGATCCACGAGGTCGACACGAACGCCTGGAAGGTCTCCCGGCGTCTGGAAACGCCCGTGCCGGGCCCCTACAACGCCGCCGTGGCGCCCGACGAGCGGCTGCTGGTCGTCACCTACAAGAAGGGCGACTCGATCGGCTTCTGGGACCTGGAGGAGGGACGGGAGATCGCTCGCGCGTCCACGACCCGGCGCATCCCCCACGGCGTCGTCATCACGCCGGACGGGCGCTTCAGCCTGGTCACGGTCGAGGGCGTCGGCGGCGAGCCGGGCGTCGTCGAGGTCTACGACAACGACGCGTTCCGGCGCGTGGCCCGGGTCGACATCGGCAAGCAGGCCGGGGGCATCGCGCTCTGGGAGCGGAACTGAAGCCGTCCGGCATCGAGGCGGCCGACGCCGCGGAACTCCGGCGGCGACTGTTCGGCGGCCTCTCGGCCATCGACCGCCGACTACGCCTCCGGCGCGGCCTGAAGGCCCTCGCGTGGTTCGCGCCCGCCGCCTGCCTGTGGCTGCTCACGACCTGGCTCCTGGAGTTCGGCGCCGCGGGTGAAGGCGCCGCGGGTGAAGGCGCCGCGGCACTCTGGCCCTCCTGGGCCGGCGGCGCCGTCCTCCTGCTGCTCGGCCTGCGCGAGGCGGCGGCACTGAGACGCAACCTTCCCGCGGCCGCCCGCGCCGTGGACCGGGCGGGCGACCTGCACGACGCCGTCGTCACCGCTCTGGAGATGCAGCGCCGGCTCGACGACTCGCGCGCCGCCCGGCCGAGGCCGAGCGAGGGCGCCGTCTGGCCCCTGCCCTGGATCCTGCTGGTTCTCGATCGGGCCGCAACGGGACTCGAACGCACCAGCCCCGAACGTGCCGTTCCGCGGCTGGTTCCGCGAGCCGCTCTGCCATCCGCAGGAATCAGCCTGCTCCTGCTGCTGCCGGTAGCCCTGCCCGGTTCCTTCGTCGGCGAAGCGCTGTCCACGACGATGACCGGCGACGACGCCCGAGACCTTCCCCCAAGCTTCGAGGCGGCCGCCGTGCTGGAGGACGATCCCGACCGGATGTCCGGCGTTCCGGAGCTCGACGCGCGGCTCGGCAACCTGCCCTTCGTGACTTTGCGCCGGCGCGAACCCGATGCCGAGGAAGGCGGCAGCAACCGCGGGGAGGCGACCGACGTCGCCGAGGCCGAAGCGCTCGACGCAGCCGCGGAGGGTGGCGACGCCGCGGCCAACGCGCTGGCGGACGAGACGCATCCGGAAACCGGCGCCGACCTGATGCGTGAACTCGACAATCGCCAGGAAACGGGAGAGGAGAAGAACGGCACGGCGGCCAACCAGGAAGGCGGCGGCGAGGAGCCGGCGGTTGGCGCCGAGGGCGGCGAGGGCGGCGAGGGCGACGGTTCGGGCGGCCAGGCGGTCGAAGACGGCGAGGGTTCGGGCGAGGAAGGCGGCGCGGCGGCCGCGGTCAGCGACGACCCGGGCGCCGGCGAGGCCGACGGCGCCGCGGCCGGCGTCGGTACGGGACTGCGGGAAGAGAAGGTCGATCCCTTCGGCGATCTCGTCGTCCCCGCTCTCCGTCTTGAAGAGGCACTCGAGACCGCCCTGCTCCAGTCGATCGAGGAGATCGAGCGCCGCCCCCTGACCACCACCAGCGCCACCCGGTTTCGCGCCGCGGAAGTCGCCATGCGCGGGGCCGCGGCCGACGTCGTCGCCGAAGCCGCGGCCTCGGGAGGAAATCTGCCCGCCGCTCGCCGTCCGATCGCCTGGCGGCACCGGGAATCCGTTCGCCGCTACCTGGAAGCGCGGGAATCCCAGGCAGAGAAGGACGGGGAGTGAACGACACCGCCCAGCCGCGGACCGCGGCCGATCTCGCCCTGCAGTTGACCGAGTTCGCGGACCGGTGCAGACGTCTGCGGAGCGAGATCGGCAAGGTGATCGTGGGTCAGGAGGAGGTCGTGAACGGAGCGATCATCGGTCTGCTGGCCGATGGTCACGTCCTGCTCGAAGGGATTCCGGGGCTCGGCAAGACCCGTCTCGTTCGCACCCTGGCCCAGGCGCTGCACCTCGGGTTCAACCGCATCCAGTTCACGCCCGACCTGATGCCGGCGGACATCGTCGGCGCCCACGTCCTCCGCGAAGACGAGACCGGAGGCCGGCGGCTGGTCTTCGAACGCGGACCGATCTTCGCGAATCTGGTGCTCGCCGACGAGATCAACCGCGCCACGCCGAAGACCCAGTCCGCACTGCTCGAAGCGATGCAGGAGACGACAGTCACGGTCGGCGGCGAGACCCGCGTCCTCGAACCGCCGTTCTTCGTGATCGCCACCCAGAACCCCCTGGAAATGGAGGGTACCTATCCCCTGCCCGAGGCGCAGCTCGACCGCTTCCTCTTCAAGCTGCGGATGACCTACCCGGCGACCGAGGAGCTGCACGCGATCCTTGACCGCACGACCGCGGCCGCCGTCCCGGAGGCCGAAGCGCTCTGGACCGCCGAGCAGGTGATCGCCATGCGGCAGGCGGCCCGCATGGCGCCGGTGGCGCGGCCGGTACAGGACTACGCGATCCGGCTCGGTCTGGCGACGCGTCCCGAGGAGGAGCGTGCCGCCGAGGCTGTTCGGCGCTACATCCGCATCGGCGTCAGCCCGCGCGGCATCCAGGCGATGGTTCTGGGCGCAAAGGTCCACGCGCTGATCCTGGGGCGGCCCAACGTGTCCCGCGAGGACATCCGGGCCGTGGCGCTCCCCGCCCTGCGACACCGTGTCCTGATGAACTTCGAGGGCGAGGCCGAGCGCATCGACCTTGACGACCTGCTCCAGGACCTGATCGACGGCGTGCCCGAGGGCTGAAGGGCGCTCGCGCTCCAAGCCGTGGCCGACCACTCCGTCTTCGCCTTCGAGCCGGCCTTCCTCGCCCGGTTGGAACGCCTCCGCCTGCTCACCCGGCGCGTGCCCGCCGGCGGCTTCAAGGGGGAGCACCGGGCCAGCCACCTCGGTTCCGGGCTCGAGTTCGCGGACTACCGCCCCTTCGTCGACGGCGACGACGTGCGCCGCCTCGACTGGCGCGCCTACCTTCGGTACGACCGTCTGCTGCTCCGGATGTTCGAGGAGCACGGCGACCTCGCGGTCTACATCCTGCTGGACTGCAGCCGCTCCATGGCGCCGACGCCCGGGCGTGACGGCCGCCGCAAGTTCGATGCGGCGCGCCGGATAGCGGCTGCGCTGACCTGGATTGCCCTGGCCACCCTTGACCGGGTCACGCTGGCGCCGTACTCCGGCCACGTGCACCAGGTCCTCGGCCCGCTCCACGGCTCCCGTCAGGTCTGGCGCGCCCTCGACTACCTCGCCCATCTCGACACCGGCGGGGAGACCCGTCTGGACCGGACGGTACGGGAGGCATTCGCCGCCGGCCGGCGGCGCGGCCTGGTCATCGTGATCTCGGACCTGCTCTCCGACACGACGGAGCGCGGACTCGATCTCCTGGCGCCGCTCCGACACGACGTGGCGATCATCCAGGTAAGCGATCGCCGCGACCTCGAGGCGCCGCTCGACCGCGAGACCACCCTGGTCGACAGCGAGACGGGCGACTCGCTTCGAATCCACGGCGCCCCGAACCTCCTCCATCAACTGGAACGGGAGGCGGAGGTCCACCGGGAGGAGATCCGCGCCCGCTGCACCGCCCGCGGCTGGTCCTTTGTCCATGCCCCGGTCGAGACGTCCTTCGAAGAACTGGCGCTTGGCGCACTGCGGCGCGGTCTGCTCAGCCGGGGTCGATGATGCCCTTCTGGCTTCCACTCGGGATCGCGGCCTTGCCGGTGCTGGCGATCTACCTGATCCGACCCGCCGCGCAGGCACTGCCTGTCGCCTCCACCGTGATCTGGCGGCGCCTGCTGGCGGCGCGCAAGCGGCGCCGCGACCGCCTGCGCTGGCTGCTTTCGCTGCTCCTGGCCACGACCGTCGCCTGCCTCCTGTCGGTCGCGGCGGGTCGCGCGCCCTGGCTCCAGCCCGGGGGCGGCGACACGATCGCCCTGGCCTTCGACCCGTCGCCGACGATGCAGGCGGGCATCCCGGGCGGAGGCGGGCGCCGGATCGGACTGGCCGCGGACGCCGCACGCCGGATCGTGGCCGCCGCGGACGCCGGCAGCCGCTTCACCGTGAACGCGGATCCGACTCCGCTGACCTCCAGCGAAGCGATGGCAGTCCTCTCCGGCCCGCTGGACGCCCTCGCGAACGCTCCCGACACGGAACCGGCGATCCCCGCCGCCCGACGAGTCTACGTGTTCACCGACGGCATCGGGCCGTACGCGCCGATCATCGACCCCGGCGCCGAGACGCACACCGTGTCCGTCCTCGTCCCGGCTCGAAACGCCGGCATCGTCCGCTTTGCGACCCGGGCTCCCGCGACCCGGGACGCGGCGCCGGAAGCGCTGCTAGAGATTCTGGCGAGCGATCCGGCCGGCGGGCCGGTACCGGTCGAGTTGACGGTCGCCGATTCCGAGACGATCCGCATCCGCCGACAACTGGAGCTCGAACCCGGCGACCGCTTCGCCGCCCTGATCGACCTCGGCCGCTTCGCCCCGGGCGCCGTCACGGCGCGCATCCGGACGCCCGGCGACGTCTTCCCGCGCGACAACCGGGCCGACCTGATCGACGCCGGCCAGGCGGAAACCGCATCCGGCCGTCTTCCCGTCCGGCGCGGCCGCTCCTGGACCGAGCCCAGGCGCGTGGTCGTGACGGCCCGCAACCCGCGCTCGTTCGAGGGCGGCGCCGCGGCCCTCGCTCTCCAAGCGGACGCCTCGGTCGAGGTGGCGGCCGTCCTCGCGGCGCCCGGCGCCGACGATCCCCCACGTGACGATCCACCCCCGACAGCCGACATCGCCGCGTTCCATCGGACCGCTCCGGCGATCCCTCCGGGGATGCCCGCCCTGTACCTCGACCCACCGGACGCCATCCCGGCGGGGGGCCTGTCCGCCGCGGAGGAAGGCCCCCGAACGCCGCGCCGGATCGACCGCGTCGAGGACGGCCATCCACTCCTGGCCGGCGTCTCCGTGCTGAACCTGCCGGTCGTCGTGGCCGCGCGCGACCTGGAACCGGAGTGCACCGCTCTGGCCTCGGCGGGAGACCGGCCAGTCATCGCGATCTGCGATCCGTCCCCGGGCGCTGGATTCCGCTCGATCACGAAGACCTTCGACCCGGACCGCTCACCCCTCGCCCAGCGCCCCGACCTGGCCGCACTGTTCCAGAACGCCCTCGCATGGCTCGCCGACAGCCCCGCCGGCGCCGACGACCTCGCCGCCGACGCCGGCCTTCAGGACGAACGAGCGACGCGCATCAACGACTCGCCGCTGGCGCCAGTCCCCGCGGACCGCCTCGCCGACCTCGACAGACCCGCCCGCCGCCCGTGGTCCTGGCGCGGCCTCGCCCTGGCTGGCCTCCTGCTCGCCTCGTTAGAGGCCGTCACGTTCTTCCGCGGTCTGACCCTCTGATCGGGGCGACTTGTGACCGGGCAACCCGTGGTCGGCCGCCTCACGTCCGCCGCCCGACAGCGCCGCTCCGACGCTCCGACGCCGACCAGCCCGGCCGGAAGCGCGCTCCGAGCCGGGCGGGTATCCGCCCGATGACATTCCAGGCGCCGCTCTGGCTGCTTGCCGCGCTGCCGATCGCGGCGCTGTTGTGGTCACGGCGCAGCGACCGACCGGACCGGCAGCGTCGGCGGCTTCCGTGGGTGCGCGGCTTGCTGCTGACGGCGGTCGTGCTGGCGCTGGCCGAACCGGTTGCAACCTGGCGCACGCGGGAGCTCGACGCGGCCGTACTGGTCGACGTTTCGGCGAGCATCGAGCCGGCCAGTCTGAACCGGGCTCTCGAGACGATTGAGCGCGGCTTCGACCCGGACGGTCCGGTGCGCCTGTTCGCCTGGGCCGATCGCGCCGCCGCCGTCGCCGGGCCGGCGAACCTGAGGCGGCTCGAAGTTGCCGATTCCAGCACCGCCTCGGCCGGCGCCGCCGCTCTCGACCGCGGCGGCACGCGGCCGGACGCGGCGCTGCGTCAGGCCGCGGCGACGCTGCGTCCCGATCGCGTGCGGCGCGTGCTGCTTCTGTCCGACGGGCAAGGCCTCGCGGGCGTCGGCGGCCGGATCGCGGCCGAGTATCCGGACCTCCGCGTCGACACCGCGGCCCTCGGCCGAACCGCGCCGCCCGCATGGATCGAATCGGTCGAGATCGACGAACGCGACCGGGCTCCGCGCGCCGGAGAGCCCCACGTCTGGACGCTCCGCCTCGGCAGCCGCTCCTCGCTGTCGGCAGTTCCCCTGACCCTGCGCGGCGGCGGCGCCGAGGAGCGCCGCCGCGTCGCACTGTCGCCGGGCATCGCCGCGGTTGAACTGGACTGGACGTTCGACCAGCCCGGGATGCAAACCGTCGAGGCGATTCTCGGCGCCGGCGAAGGCGCCGCCGCCTCGCGGGGCGCGATCTGGCGGGGCAGCCTGCGGATCGAGCCCGCGCACCGCGTCCTGCTGCTTGCGCCTCGGGACCACTCGCCCGACCTGCAGGAACTGCTCCGCGCGCAGGGCCTGCGCGTGACCCGGTTCACGCCCAGCGGCGCCGCTCTGTCCCCTTCGTCGCTCCGAAGCTACGACGCCGTCGTGCTGAGCAACGTCGCCGCCGGAAGCCTGCCGGAACCGGCCCAGCAGGCGCTGGGCGCGTGGGTCGCGGAGGAGGGCGGCGGGCTCCTCTTCGTGGCCGGCGAGGAGACCTTCGGCGAGGATGGATACCGGAACTCGCCCCTCGAGAGCATTCTGCCGCTCGACTTCGAGATCGAGGAAGAGCGCAGCGAGGTGGCGCTGATGATCGCCCTCGACAAGTCGTACAGCATGAAGGGCGAGAAGATGGATCTGGCCAAGGAGGCCGCCAAGGCCGCGCTCGGCATGCTGAACGAGCAGCACCGCTTCGGCCTCGTCGCGTTCGATTGGCACACGCACGAGATTGTCGGCCTGCAGTTCGTTCGGGACCAGGAACGACTGAATCAGAGAGTCGACCGCATCGAGGCCAGCGCCCAGACGAACTTCTACCCGGCCCTGGAGGCCTGCCTGGACCAGCTGTCCGCGGTGGAGTCCGAAGTCAAGCACGTCATCCTGGTTTCCGACGGCCGCACCTATCCCGACGAGTACGAACAACTCGTCCTGAGAATGAGACGGGAAGAGATCACGGTCTCGACGGTCGCCATCGGCGTCGAGTCCGACCGGGAGCTGCTCGCCGACATCGCCGACTGGGGCGACGGCAACGCCTACACGATCGAGGACCCGAGTTCCGTTCAGAACATCCTGATCGACGAGACGATGAACCAGCTACCCGACTCGACCCGCGAAGAGGCGATCCTGGTCGAACTGCGCGGCCAGTCGGACGCCCTGGCGGGAATCGACGTCGCCGCGGCGCCGGAGCTCCACGGGCGGGTCGCCGCGACGGCCAAGGCCGGCGCCGAGGTCATCCTCGGCGGCCGCGCGGAGGGCGGCGCAAGCGGAGATCCGATCCTCGCGAGCCGCTACGTTGGCCTGGGCAAGACCTGGATGTTCGCGTCCGACCTCGAACCGCGCTGGGCGCGGGACTGGCTGCGCTGGCCGGAACTGGGCCGACTGGTCGCCCAAGTGGTCCGCGACGCAGCCGACCGGCGCGCCGGCGCCGAGTGGGAGTTCGATCTCGACCACCGCGACGGCCTGCTCGAAGCGACCCTCAGCGTGGTCGGGGAGACCGGCCGCTTCGGCAGCGACCTCTCGCCCCGCCTCGTCGTCCTGCGCGGCGACCGCCGGATCGAGGCGACACTGCAGCGCACCGGACCCGGCCTCTACCGGCTGAGTTCCAACGAAGGCGTCCGTCTCGCGCCGAGCCGTGAACCCTACCGGGTGGAGGTCCACGCCGGCCCGGCCGGCGCCGCGGAGACGATCGGCCCGGGCCGCACCATCTTCTACCCCGCCCGCGACGAACTCCGCCCTGGCGCTCCCGACCTCGCGGCACTCGCCGAACTCGCCGCCGAGACCTCCGGTTTTTTCCACGAGACCGTATCCGCGGCCCTCTCCGCCGTCGCCGCCCCCAGCGCCGACACCGCCGTCCGCCGCTTCGAGCTCTGGCCCGTCCTCCTGATCGCGGCGGCCCTCCTGTTCCTCGGCGAACTCCTGCTCCGCCGCCGGAGGCGCCACCCCGCGTCAACGACGATCCCGACGCCAGCCGAGGGCAGACCGGCCGCGTGAACGCGCGTGACCGTGCCCCTCCTCGACCAGCGTTAGGGCTAGCAGCGTTCGCAGCCGGTGGGCTGCGCTGTCGCGCAGGGAACAGGCCCCGGATGCGGGCGGCATGCCCTCGTCCCGAAGTTTGTTCCATGCAAGCCGCCAGGCACACGCAGCCCCCGGTCGTCAGGAGCAGCAGCACGACCATCGCCCCGGCTGCGGCCGCCGAGCACGGGGAGAGGGGGCGGGCTTGTTGCGGGCCTGTACGATCGCTTGCCATGCGCAGACGGCTGGCCTCCGGCATCGAACTCCGGAACGCGAGTTCCGAGGAGGATTTCGCGGCGATCGTCGATCTCCAGCGCCGGACCTGGGGCGACAGGTTCGACGACGCCGTGCCGCCGCCGATCCTCATGATCTCGCAGAAGATGGGCGGCGTTGTCGCCGGCGCGTTCGACGAGGGCGGCCGCATGCTCGGCTTCATCTACGGCTTGAGCGGATTCCGCTTCGGCCGGCGCGCTCACTGGTCCCACATGCTGGCCGTGGCCCGCGACGCTCGCGGCCAGGGCCTGGGCCGCGAGCTGAAGGCGTTCCAGCGCGAACTCCTGCTGGCGCTTGACGTCGAGACGGTCTACTGGACCTACGACCCCCTGGTCGCCCGAAACGCGAACCTGAACCTGAACCGACTCGGCGCGCTGCCGGTCGAGTACGTGAAGGACATGTACGGCGAGGACACGGGCAGCGTCCTGCACATTGGACTGGGCACGGACCGCTTCATCGTCGCCTGGCCGATCGCCAGCGAACGGGTCGCCTGCCTGATGGCGGAAGGCCCGACGGGCGGACCGACCCGGGACACGCCGCCCTTCCCGATCGACGAGGCGCTTCCGGACACCGCGTGGGTCGAGGCGCCGCCGGACATCGGCGCCGTCCTGCGCGCCTCGCCCGAGGACGCGCTCGCCTGGCGACGGAGGACCCGCGCGCAGTTCCTCGAGCGCCTGGCAACGGGCTACGGAGTGACGGGTTTCAGCTGGCGGGACGAAGGATGGCGGGACGAAGGAGCGGAACCGGATGCCGGCCGGAAGCCCGGGGCGCCCAGCGCTCCGGATGCCGGCGAGAGGGGCGGCGCAACCGCTGGTCCGGGCGGCGTCGGGGCGGGCGCTCCCGGCGCTCCGGATCGGCGCTACTACTATCGGCTGAAGCGGACGGAAACGACATGAGCCTGCGGATCGAGACGATCACTCTGCGCGAGATCCAGCTGCCCTTGGTGGAACCGTTCCGGATCTCGTCCGGCGTCACCACGACCCGCCGCATCCTCCTGCTGGAGCTGGTCGACGCGGACGGCGCCTCGACCTGGTCCGAGTGCGTCGCCGGCGACTTCCCGAACTACTCGCCCGAGAGCGTCGACACCGCGGCTCTGGCGATTCGGGAGTGGCTGGCGCCTCGCGTGCTCGGCCGCCGCTTCGAGACGCCTCGGGACGTGTCGGCCGTGCTGTCCGAGAATCTTCGCGGTCACGAGATGGCCCAGGCCGCGATCGACATGGGGGCTTGGGCGCTGGAGGCGACCAGGGCCGGGCAAAGCCTCTCGTCGCTGCTCGGCGGCGCGCGCAAGCGGGTCGGCGCCGGGATCTCGATCGGCATCCAGAACTCGCCCACGGAACTCGCCGACCAGGCCCAGAGGGCCCTGGCCGACGGTTACCGGAAGATCAAGCTGAAGATCAAGCCCGGCCAGGATCTCGACTTCCTGCGCGCCGTCCGCGAGCGGCTGGGGCCCGACGCGCCGCTGATGGCCGACGCGAACAACGCCTACACGCTGGACGACGCCGACCGCCTGGTCCAGCTCGACGACCTCGACCTGATGATGATCGAGCAGCCGTTGGCTTGGGACGACGTCGCCCGCCACGCCGAACTCCAGCGTCGGCTGCGGACCCCGATCTGCCTCGACGAATCGATTACCAGCATCGCCCGCGCCGAGGACATGATCCGCCTTGGAGCCGGCCGGATCGTCAACGTCAAGCCGGGCCGGGTCGCCGGATTCACGGCCTCGAAGGCCATCCACGACCTGTGCGAAGCGAACGACGTTCCGGTCTGGTGCGGCGGCATGCTGGAGAGCGGCATCGGCCGCGCGTACAACGTCGCCCTGGCCTCGTTGCCGAACTTCACGATCCCCGGCGACGTCAGCCCCAGCAGCCGTTACTGGGCGCGCGACGTCGTGTCGCCCGAGTGGACGATGGACGGCGACGGCTGGGTCGACGTGCCGGAGAGCCCCGGCCTCGGCGTCGAGGTCGACCGCGAGCGGATCGAGGCGTTGACGGTGCGTCGGGAGACGCTCCGAGCCGGTTGAGCGCGGAGCGGTCCAACAGCGCTATCGCCCCTTCCAGTTCGGCGGCCGCTTCTCGGCGAACGCCCTCGGACCCTCGATCAGGTCCTCGGAGGCGTTCATGGCCGCCGTCCACGGGAAGATCGAACCCGCCGCCTGCTCGAGCGCCATGCCGAGCCCCTTGTTCGCGGCCTCCTTGCTGGCCCGCACCGACAGCGGCGCGCACTCGAGGATCCGCGCCGCCCAGGCCCGGGCGCGGTCGAGCAGGTCGCCGTGCGCGCAGACTTCGTTGACGATCCCGAGTTCCTTCGCCTCCCGGGGCGTGACGTGGCGGCCGGTGAGGAGCATGCCCATCGCCTGGTGATACGGGATCTGCCGCGGCAGCCGATGCACTCCGAGCGCTCCCGCCATCAGGCCGACCCGGGGCTCGGGCAGTCCGAACGTGGCCTTCTCGGAAGCGATGATGATGTCGCAGGCAAGCACCAGTTCGAAGCCGCCGCCGAGCGCGAAGCCGTTGACCGCCGCGATCATCGGCTTGTGCAGGTCGAAGCGCGCCGTGATGCCGCCGAATCCGCCTCGCACGCCCTTCATCCCGGCCCGCACCGCGGCACTGCCGTGCTCGGCCTGGTACTTCAGGTCGTTGCCGGCCGAGAACGCCCGGTCGCCGGCGCCGGTGAGGATCGCCACCCAGGCGTCGTCGTCGGCCGCGAAGTCGTCGAACACCGAGTCGAGCTCCCGGCTCGTCGGCGGGTGGATCGCGTTCATCCGTTCCGGCCGGTCGAGGGTCACTTCCCAGACGCGATCGTTCTTCTCGACCTGGAGAAACTCGTAGCTCACTTGCCTGCTCCTGTTCGGCCCAAGGGGCCGTTCCGTGGCCGTTTCGTGGAAGGCCGCGAGAGTAGCAGCAGCCAGTCGCGGGGCAACAGGCCGGAACCGGCTACGGGTCGATCTCGACCTCCACGCCGCGTCCCCGTTCGGTGTGCACGATCCGCGACCGGGATCCCCAGTTGATGGCGTAGCGGCCCGCCGGCAGGTGTCGAATCGTCTCGCCGGGCCGAAACGTCCGCGCACCGCCGAACCAGACTCGAAGCGTGCCGAGATCCCAGCCGCCCGGGCCAGTGATCTCGACCGGCGGCGCCGCGTCCTCGCCGGACAGGACGAGAGTCGACGTGGACTCGTTCGGTTCCAGTTCCACTCCTTCGTCCAGCGCCTGGCGGGTGTCCCGCCAGTCCGCCAACACCCAGCGGCCATCCGCCCGGCAAGCGACCCGCAGCCGATCGGCAAGCGGCGGCGAGAGTTCGTGTCTCGCCACGCCGTTCCGGATTCGAACCACCCGCGAGACGCCGGTGTCGGCCTCGACGAAGCAGAATCCCCCTCTGGCGCCGCGCAGGTCCACGACGACCTCGTCGCTCGTCGGCTCATCCATCAGGCGCAGTTCGACCGATGCGCCGTTGTCGCCCGGGCGCCACTCCACGTCCGTCAGGCGCGAGCGAAGGCCCCGCAACCGGGCCCGCACCTGGTAGCGCCGACCCGGCGTCAGACCCAGAACCCGAAAGCGAGCGCCGCCGTCCGCCACCACGGCCCGACGCCCCGGAAAGACATCCACGGTCGCGTGCGCGGCGGGTTCGCCGTCCGGCGCCAGCACGATCCCGGACACGGACACGCCTCCGTAATCGAGGTCGACCGTCACTTCGTTTCCCGGACCGTCGGGAACGTCAACCTCCCTGCGATCCTGCTGCCCACCCTCCAGCCGCATCCAGATCACCTCCCAGTCACCGGGCAGCACCGCCGGGATCCGGTAGCGTCCCTCGTCATCGAGCAACGCCTTCGTTTCCGGCGGCCGATTGGAAACGACCCGGGTCCTGGGCAAGGGTCCCCCGCGCGTCCTCAACAGCCCTTCGGGAAAGGCCGCCCGTCCCTTCCGCCGCCAGAGCAGCATGCCGTCCCCGGGCCGCTCGCCGAGCGTCACCCGCCCCGAGACGGCGACAGTGCTGCGGTCGCAGCGGATCCGTGCGTCGCCGACGGCGTCGTCGACATGCCGTTCGCATACGGGAACGCCGCCCTCCAGCACTCGAAGCGCGAACTCGCCGTCGGGCACGGCCTCCGCCAGAGCTTCGCCGCCTCGAAGAGACCGGTGAATCAGGTCGCGCGGGTGTCCCTGGAGTCCAGGATCGATCACCGCCTGCCCCTCTTCGACGTCCGACCGGACGAGCACGCGTCGGCCTCGCGAGAGTTCCACCGCGCCGGCGTCCACCCACTCCAGCGCGTCCGCCGACACCTCGAACTCCAGGGACGCGAAGCCCTCCGCCTCCACCCGAATCGTGGATGCTCCGGCGGGCAAGCCGAACAGCTCGAAGTAGCCCTCGGCATTCGCTCTCACTTGATCGACCTGGTCCAACGCCCATGCCAGCACGGGGCCCATCTCGGACACGCGGACGCGAGAGACCGCGGCCCCGGCCACGGGGCCGATCTCGGAACTTGCGACGAACCCCGACAACCAAGCCGAAGCCGGCGCGGCGACGACTCCCAGACGACGAAGTTCGCCAGCCTGGCCACTGACCCGGAGCCGCCGCGTCCCAGCGCTGCCGGCGGACAACTCCAGTTCCCAGGCGCCTGCCGGCAGATCGACCGAGAACGAACCGTCCGACCCGAGGGGAACGTGTCTGCTCCTGTTGCTCCCCTCGCGTTGGGCGACGAGTCGGCCGCCGACGGCCGGCATGTGACCGTCGGGCGCAACGAACGTGCCGGCAACGGTGAAGGCCGGTTCGAGCTCGACGACGAACGGATCCTCGGCCGTCCGCCCCGCTTCCTCGGGCACTCGAACGGTCGCGGAAAGGAAGCCCTTGGCGACCGCCAGGAGTTCCCTTCCCAGGACCAGGTTCACCCGTACCGTGCCGTCTTCGTCCACCGCGGTCCACCCGCTTCCCGCCGGCTGGACGCTGGCCCCGGCCGCGGGCAGCCCATCATGCCGGCCCAGGACGGACAGCCACACGACCTCCGGAGAGACGAGAACCACCTGGCCGAGATCGACCGACTGCGAAAGGTCGAGTTCCCGGGAGAAGGACCATTCCCCGCCCTTCCTGGTCCGCAGCAGCGCGGCGCCCGCGGCGAATCCAGCCAGCCGGAACCGACCGTCGACGCCGGTCTCGCCGCGATGCCGCTGCATCAGGCCGCCGCCGTCCGGAATCCTCGACAGACCAACCAGACGCACGCCGGTCAACGGATCTCCGCTCTCGTCAACGGCGACGCCGCTCACCGCATGGCCCGCATCGAGTTCGACGACGGAGGGGACTTCGCCGAACCTCCGGAAAGCCGCCGCCGCGCGCGCGGGACCGCTGGCTGCGACCGCTGGCCTCGAAGCTCACCTCGCAAGCCGCCGCCGCGCGCGCGGGACCGCTGACGACCACCAGCGATCGCTCGCTCTCCGTAACCGTCAACGTCACGTCGCCGGACGCATCGGCGGCTTGGAAGCCGAGGAGTTCCGGCGGCGTTCTCGACGCGAAACGACCAGGACGCACCAGCGACAGACGGGCGCGCCCGGTCGGCGGTCACCCGAATCGAAACCTCGGTTGCCGGGAGAAGCGTCAAATCGACCGACCGCTCATCCGGCGGCGCATCGTGCAGCGCGGAGATCCGTCCCCCGAGGCGGGCCTGCACTCTCCACCGATCCCGACCGCGCGGCAGGACGAGCAGACCGGAAACGGCCGTCCACGTCGGCAGCAGGCTGATCGGCGCATCCCGCCACATGGCGGCGGGGGCGGCGACGATCTCGACCTGACGGTCCCGCGGTTCACCCGCGTCGGCGCGCCGGTTCTCCGGCTCGGGCGACGGCACGCGGATCGTCAACTGGCCCGGCGGAGAAGCCGCGCCGCAAGCGTCCGCCAGCTCCTCTTCGCGGTCGACGCGACCAGGTGGGCACGACTCGGTCCACACCCAGCAATGCGTCAGCCCGCGGTCGCCGGCCAGTTGCTCGAGCCTCGACCAGGCACGATCCGACGGTCCCAAGGTCAGCGGTTCCGACCACGCTGCCCGACCCTCCTCGTCGATGCAGACGAACTTCGACGGCCGGTCATCGGCTCGACCAGGCTGACCGAACACAGGCGACGCGGCCAGGCAGAGCCCGAACGCCAGCGGAGCCCACGGCCGTACGCTCAACATGCACTAACGCCCGGGCGGAGCGATCGTGGCTTCGAACGCCTCCGCGGGCCGCGCCCACACACCGTCGAATCCCCGAATCAACACGACCGCCTTCCCGTCGCGGACGTCCGCGCGCAAGCGAGCGTCCGCAAGATCCGATGAGACGACACAAGGCAGCCGCGTCACGCCCGTCAGATCCTGAACCGTGGCGTGAACCAGATCCCAGCAGACCTTGCCCAAGGGCGGGTCCCGCGGATCGTAGGCGGACCCGTCGGACGGCTGGTCGAAGCCCCATCTCCTCACCCGGATCATCCGCCTGCCACCGTCGACGGACTCCCCGGTATCGATCAGAGTCTCGTGCACGGCATCGCCCGCGGCCTCCAGCAGCTTCTCGGCATCGCCGCCCGAAACTCGGCCCGACGCCCGCGAACGTTCACGAATCTCCTCCAACGCGGGGTCCTCGCGACCAACGCCGCTCTCGGCCGACTCCGCGTCGGCGGGAGACGGGAGAACGTCCGGGTGTCCGGCGGCGACGGCGCTGCGAACGAAGTACCACACGCTGCCCTCGCCGTCGGCCACGACCTCGTCGATGACGCGACGTTGGCCCAGCCACGCCAAGCCGTAGAGCGGTTGGGAGAGAAGGACCCCCTGGCCCTCTTCGATCTCGCAGCCGCCGTCGGCCGTGAACGTCTCTGTCGCCAGGCTCTCGATCAGCGCCCCGGAACGATCGTAGACGAACACGCCCGGTTCGCCGCCCGGCACGACCAGCACGCGATCGTCCGAGATGAAGCGGATCGAGGAAAGGTCCGCCTCCCAGCAGCGGTCCATGCTCTGCCCCGCATCGCGAGTCGGCAGGAGGTCGCGCGGCGTCTCTCGGTCGTCCTCGAACAGCCAGGCGATGTGATCCTCCCAATCGCCTCGCCCGTAGTCCCCGGAGCGGCGGCTGAGTCCGACCGCCGCGGTCAGACTGCCGCGACGGTCCATGTCGCCGACGATCTCCACGGGCTTCAGCAGCCTCGTGCCGTCCGCGTCCTGAAGGTGGACGCCACGGATCGCTCCGCCGAAGGCGACCGCGGCCGAGCTCGCGCCTCCGATGCGGCTGTAGCTCTCGAAGCCGCGGCGGCGACCGACGGCCTCGGCGCGCGAAGCCACGATCCTGGTCTCGTCGTCTCCGATCCGCCAGGCGTGGATTCCGTCGCTGCCGACACCCAACAGGAGTTCGTCGTCGCTCAACCACCGAACGTCCGTGACCCGCTCTACCGCATCGGGCAGATCAAGCCTGGACAACTCTTCGAACACCGGAGCTTCTTGAGCTCCCAGCAGCGTCGCCGAGACGACCGTCAAGGCCAGTGCCAAGCGGAAACCTGCCCGCGCTGCAAGGTAGACCGGAGGATGTTCCCTGGTTCTCCGCCCCGTCACGGACCGGGCGACCACGTCGGGCCCTCGCGCTCGGACCGTCGCGCCGGAAGAGGCAGAGAGCGGCGCCTGGACGCCACCGACTCGAACAGGCTGTCCCCTTCCGCACAATCGCGCATGACCAGCCGATTCCCCCGAACCGGATTCTCGGAGTCGAAGAACAGCCCTTCCTTCGCCCACCAACGCAACGCACCGGCATCAGGACCGAGCGCTGGCGACTGGGAGAGAGCAAACTCCGTGCCGAGTGGGGGCGCCGACCTACCGCCTTCCTCTTCCCCGTAGACTTCCTCTTCCCCGTAGACAACGATGACGTCCGAACACTCCCCGAAACCATCGCCGTGACCAGCACACGCGTTGTACCTCGGTGACATCTCGGAGTCATGGCAGAAGTCACACTCCATGGCGTCTCCGGGCACGGCCACAAGGAGAACCAGCAGTGCACTAGTCCGAAGTTCCAGCGGTTTCCGGGGGTCGGGAGGCTCGGAGATCGTTGTCGGGCTCTCGACATCGCAGACGTTCGGCGTCGAGTATTGAGTTTGGTGGGGTTGGGGCGGCTGTTTTCTGGCGTATGTTGTACCCATGTAATGACACGTTGATGGTTTGACAATGATTGAGTCATGGCCTACAATCAGAAGCCATGTACATCGATCGCGTGCCCAACCGCAACTCGCCGCCTGCCGTCCTGCTCCGAGAGTCCTACCGCCAGAACGGCAAGGTCCGCAAACGCACACTCGCCAACCTCTCCAAGTGGCCCGAACACCTCGTCGAGGGACTGCGCATCCTCCTCAAGGGAGGCGTCGCCCTCGAAAGCCTCGACGCCGCCTTCGAGATCCTCCGCTCCAGGCCCCACGGACATGTCGCCGCCGCACTCGGCGCCTTGCGCGGACTCGGACTGGAACGACTTCTCGACCGCCAACCCTCCCGCGACCGGGCGCTGGCTGTCGCCATGATCGTGGCGCGCATCCTGGAACCCCGCTCCAAGCTCGCCACCGCTCGCGGACTCGCGGGCGAGACCACCAGGCATACCCTCGGCGAGGAACTGGACATCGAGGATGCGGACGCCAACGAGCTCTACGCCGCGATGGACTGGCTGCTCAGGCGGCAGCCGCGCATCGAGCGCCGTCTCGCCGAGAAGCACCTCCAGGAGGGCTCGCTGGTCCTGTGCGACGTGACCTCGGTCTACTTCGAAGGCTCGACGTGTCCGTTGGCCCAACACGGGCACTCCAAGGACGGCAAGCGGGACAAGCCCCAACTCGTCTTCGGTCTGCTCTGCAGCCGCGACGGCTGCCCGATAGCGGTCGAGGTCTTTCCGGGCAACACGGCCGATCCCTCGACCCTGAGCGCCCAGGTGCACAAGCTCAAGGAGCGCTTCTCGCTTGAACGGGTGATTCTGGTGGGCGACCGGGGGCTGCTCACCAGCGCCCGCATCCGCGAGGACCTCGAACCCTCGGGGCTGTCGTGGATCACCTCCCTGCGTGCGCCCCAGGTCCGCCAACTGGTGCAGCAGGGCCACCTGCAACTGTCCCTCTTCGACCGGAAGGACATGGCCGAGATCAGCGCTCCCGACCTGTATCCCGGCGAGCGGCTGATCGTCTGCCACAACCCGATGCTGGCGGCCGAGAGGAGGCGCAAGCGTCTCGAACTGCTCGACGCCACCGAACGCCGTCTCGACGCCGTCGTCGCCGCCACGACGCGCAAGAACCGCCCCCTGAAGGGCAAGCACAAGATCGCCGTGCGCGTCGACCGGGCGCTGCGCGCCGGCAAGGTCGGCAAGCACTTCGACCTCGAGGTCGAAGAACACGGCTTCCGCTACTCCCGAAACCAGCAGCGCATCGACGACGAAGCCGCCCTGGACGGCTTCTACGTCATCCGCACCAACGCCGACCGAGACGACCTGACATCCCAGGAAGCGGTCCGCTCATACAAGAGCCTCAGCCACGTCGAACGCGCCTTCCGCTGCTTCAAGAGCGTCGACCTCAAGGTCAGACCCGTCCACCACCGACTCGCCGAGCGCGTCCGAGCGCACGTCTTCCTGTGCATGCTCGCCTACTACGTCGAATGGCACATGCGACGGAGGCTCGCCCCCCTCCTCTTCGACGACCAGCAACGACATCACGAGAGCGACTCGCCGGTGAAGCCGGCCCAACGCTCACGCGCCGCACGCAACAAGGCCAGCAGCCAGAGAACCCCCGACGGACTCCCCGTGCAGAGCTTCCGGACACTGCTCGACGACCTCGCCACGCTCACCAGAAACCGCGTCAGAACCCGAAGAGACCGGAACGCCACCGCAGACATCCTCGCTACGCCCACGCCCCTGCAACAACGAGTCTTCAGCCTGCTCGGAGTCCGACCCTGAACGAACGTACCCAGTAGAAGACACCGCCGAAATCGAACAAACCACCGGAAAACAATGGGATCTCTCGACTTGGACTCTGGAACTTCGGCCTAGGCCACAGACTCTGGACTGTGGCCGAACGGTTCGTCGAGCGAGTCGGCGAACTTCTCGACGTAGCCAGCCAGGGTCTGACGCGAGGGCGGCTCCAGCGACAACCGGAGCTGAAAGCGCCGCCATACGGCCCGGTCGAGGAGTTCCGCATGGTTCGAAGCGGCCACCACGACCGTATGGCTGGGCAGTCCGTCCGTCTGCATCAGCAGAGAAGAAACGACCCTCTTGATTTCTCCCGTCTCGTGCGTGTCCCCCCGTTCCTTGCCCACCGCGTCGAACTCGTCGAAGACGAGAACACAGGGCGTTGTTCGGGCAGTGTCGAAGACGCGCTTCAGGCGAGCAGCCGTCTCTCCCAGGAAACTCCCGATCAGCGACTCGTAGCGAACGACCAGGAACGGCACGGCCAGCGCCTCGGCAATGGCTTCGGCGAGCGAGGTCTTGCCGTTGCCGGGCGGCCCTGTGAGAAGCACCCGATGGCGCGGCTCGACCGAGTGGGCGCGCAGGACCGATGCCCGACTCTGCTCCTCGACGAGTTCGAGACAACCCCGACGATTCACGTCGGACAGAACGAGATCGTCCAGGCGACGCCGCGGAACGAGCTCGACCACATGGCGGCATCCCCGGCTGCCGTCAGGGAACAACCGACTGACGCCGCGGTGGCCGTTCGTTCGAAGCGCCTCCTCGAGCCGCTCGGCCAGAACGTGATGCCGTTTGGCCCGTTCATCGGCAACAAGCGCCTCGATGGCGACCCGGACGCGGTCCTGATCGCCTTGCGAGCTCGCTCTCACCAACGCGAGGAGCAGGTCACTGCGAGCCATCGCCGATCACCTTGGTCCGTTACGTGTGCGGGCTGTCGAAGCGCCCGTGGGGCCTCCATGCCAGCAACGTCCGCAACGGTCGGGTGGCACAGTCGCGCGGGGAGCTGACCCGGAACGGCCGCGTTCCCCGAAGGGCGTTCCCTTCAAGGCAGAGAAGCCAACGAGCGGCCCTGCGCGGCCCAACGGCGGCGGACCCTGCTAGCCTCTGCAATCGCTCATGCGGACCTTCAAGGCGAACCATCGGGCTGCCGTCTGCGCGGTCGCGCTGCTGGCGCTCCCCGGCGCGGAAGCGACCGTCCGCGCCGAAGACGGCGGCCTGGACGAAGGCGCGTTCCTGGAACGAACCCGGCGTCTGATCCACGTAGGCAGGCGCTCGGGCGAAGGCTACTTCTCCGCGGACGGCGGGCTGCTCGTGTTCCAGAGCGAACGGCGGCCCGAGAATCCCTTCTACCAGATCCATCTGCTCGACCTCGCCACCGGCGACACCCGGGAAGTCTCGACCGGAATCGGCAAGACGACCTGCGCCTTCATTCGCCCGGACGGCACGGAGATCCTGTACGGCTCGACCCATCACGACCCGCGCTCGGCCGAGTTGCAACAGCGGGAACTCGACTTCCGCGCCTCGGGGCGGGAGCGGCGTTACTCCTGGGACTACGACCCGGAGATGGACATCTACGCCGTGCCGATGGCCGGAGGCGAGCCGCGCCGCCTGACGGACGCCACCGGCTATGACGCCGAGGGAAGCTACTCCCCTGACGGCGAGTGGATCGTCTTCGCTTCCCTCCGCGATGCCTACAACCGGGAACTCGACGAACGCGAATCGAACCTGCTCGAGGTCGACCCCGCCTGGTTCGGCGAGATCTACGTTATGCGCGCCGACGGCAGCGAACAGACCCGGCTCACCGACGTGCCCGGATACGACGGCGGCCCCTTCTTCTTCGCCGACGGTTCCCGCATCGTCTGGCGACGCTTCAGCGAGGACGGTCTGATCGCCGACGTCTGGTCGATGAACCCCGACGGCTCGGACCAGCGCCAGTTGACCGACTTCGGAGCGATGAGCTGGGCCCCGTACCAGCACCCCTCGGGCGAGTACATCTTCTTCGCCTCGAACAAGCTCGGGTTCGAGAACTTCGAGGTCTTCATCGTCGACACGAACGGCGCCAAGGAGCCGGTCCGAGTCACCTACACGGACCGCTTCGACGGCCTGCCCGTTCCGTCTCCGGATGGCCGCCAGCTCGTCTGGACCTCCAGCCGCCACGGCGGCGACGGCGGCCAGCTCTACATCGCCGACTGGAACCACGAGGCCGCGCGCGCCGCCCTCGAAGCCTCGCCTGACCGCGTTCCCGGCAGCCGTCCGACGCAACCGGGCGACCCGCGATCCCCACTCGAGATCCACGTCACGACACTCGCCTCCCCGGAGTTCGGAGGCCGGCTGACGGGCACGGAAGGCGAGCGGCGAGCCGCCGCGTATCTGGCCGAACAGCTCGCCGCGCTCGGCGCCGAACCGCTGCCCGGCGAAGACGACCTGCTGCTCGACTTCGAGTTCACGTCCGGCGCCCGAGACACCGGCTCGACCATCCGCATCGAGACCGAGAGCGGCGCCGCCGCGTTCAGCGATGACACGCAGGTTCAGGCGCTCGGCTTCTCCGACTCGACGGAGGTCGAGGGAGAAGCGGTGTTCGCCGGCTACGGCATCAGAGTGCCGGATTCCCGGGACTTCGGCTATGACAGCTACGCCACGCTCGACGTGGCCGGGAAGATCGCCGTCGTGTTGCGCTACGTCCCCGAGGACCTGGAGGGCGAGGCGCGAGCCATCCTCAACCGCTACTCGGGACTCCGCTACAAGGCACTGACGGCTCGCGAGGCGGGCGCCGCGGGGCTCCTCGTCCTGACCGGGCCGCGCTCGCCCAACGCCGGCGAGACGATCCCCATGGCCTTCGACACCGCGGCGGCCGGTTCCGGCGTTGCCGCCGCCAGCATCGGCGAAGACGTCGCGAATGCGCTGTTCGCCGGCGCCGGCCGCGATCTGGAAGAGATCCAGAAGAGCTTCGACGACGGCAACCCGCACCGCGCGGGTTTCGAGCTTCCCGGCATCCGCGTCACGCTGAAGACGGCCGTCGAGCGGGAGCGCGGCACGGCGCGGAACGTGGTCGCCGCACTTCCCGGCGGCAAGGCGGAGCGCCTCGCGAAGCCGTGGGTCGTCCTGGGCGCCCACTACGACCACCTCGGCCGGGGCCGCGGCGGCAATTCGCTGGCGCGACCGGACGAGAGGGACGCCATTCACCTCGGCGCCGACGACAACGCCTCGGGCACGGCGGCGGTGCTCGCGGCCGCGCGCCGGCTGCGCGAGATGGGCCACGATCGGAACGTCGCGCTCGCCTTCTGGTCAGGCGAGGAGCTGGGCCTGCTGGGTTCGGCGGACTTCGTCAACGACGCCGTCTTGCCGGTCGACCGGATCGCGGCCTACGTCAACCTGGACATGGTCGGCCGCGTCCGCGACAACCGTCTGACCGTCCAGGCGGTCGGCTCGAGTCCCGATTGGACGGGACTGGTCGAAGCCGCCAACGTCCCGGTCGGCTTCGACCTCGGAATGCAGACCGACCCGTACCTGCCGACCGACACGTCGAGCTTCAACCGTGCCGGCGTTCCGACCGTCAACCTCTTCAGCGGCGCCCACGAGGACTATCACCGGCCGACCGACACGGCGGATCGCATCAACTACGACGACCTGGAGCGCGTCGCCCGCTTAGCCGCACTGCTGACGCGCAGGGCCGCGAACCAGGCTGAGCCGCCCGAGTTCGTCAAGGTCGAACGGACCCTCCAGCAGGGCGGCAGCCGCGACGTCGTGCGCGCCTACACCGGCACCATTCCGGACTACGCCAGCGAAGTGGAAGGCCTGCTGCTGGGCGGCGTCATGGAGGGCGGCCCGGCCGCCGAAGCGGGTCTTCAGGGCGGCGACGTGATCGTCGAGTTCGCCGGTCAGACGATCGCCAACATCTACGACTACACCTACGTCCTCGATGCCGTGAAGATCGACGAACCGATCGAGGTCGTCTACCTGCGCGACGGCGAGCGGCGAACGACCACGCTGACGCCCCGGGCGAGACGTTGAGCCGTCAAGCCCCGAAGACCGCCTCGACGCTCTCAGGGAGTCGCCCATGAACTTCGACCAACGGGACCGCGTCCCGATGCTGTCCGCCGCCGCGTTCCTCCTCGGAAGTCTTGTCGCCCTTGCCGCGGCGGCCGCACCGCTGGCCGCCGTCGCCGACCGGACGGCGGCGCCGCCGCTGCCGCTCGGCGAGCCGGAGAGCGTCGGCATGTCGAGCGAGCGGCTCGAACGGCTCTCCGCGGCGATGTCCGGCTACATCGACCGCCGGCAAGTGGCCGGCACGGTCACCCTGATCGCCCGCCGCGGCCAGGTCGTGCACTTCGAAGCCCGGGGCGAGCGCTGGTCGGAACAGGGCGTGCCGATGACCGGCGACACGATCTTCCGGATCGCCTCGATGACCAAGCCGATCGCTTCGGTTGCGCTGATGACCCTGTACGAGGAGGGCCGGTTCCAACTGCGCGATCCGATCGCGGTGTACCTGCCCGAATTCGCCGAGATGCAGGTCGCGACGGCGCCTGACGCCGACGAGTACCTCGGCGCGCCCTACAAGCTCGTCCGGGCCGTGCGCCCAGTCACGGTTCAGCACATCCTGACCCACACGGCCGGCTTCGCGAACAGCTACCGCGGGCGGATCCAGGCCGACTACGCGAAGTTGCGCAACAACCGGGACCCCGAATGGACGGTCGGCGATTTCGTCACCGCCCTCGCCGAACTGCCGCTCGAGTTCCACCCCGGCGACGCCTGGCAGTACGGCCCGTCCGTCGATGTCGTCGGACGGATGGTCGAGGCGCTGTCGGGACGGAACCTGGACGAGTACCTGCGGGAGCGCATCTTCGAGCCGCTGGGCATGGTCGACACGCACTTCTACCTGCCCGAGTCGAAGGTCGGACGCTTCGCCGCGCTCTACCGGCCGGGCGAGGACGGCGGGATCGTCCTCGCCGAGGCCCCGGACGGGAACGCTCGCCACGTGCGCGAGCCCCACAAGTACTTCAGCGGCTCCGGCGGCCTCGTCTCCACCGCGGCCGACTACTACCGCTTCCACCAGATGATGCTGAACGGCGGCGAGCTGGACGGCGAGCGCATCCTCGGCCGCAAGACGGTCGAACTGATGACGTCGAACCATACCGGCGACCACGGTCTCTGGCTGCGCGGCCCCGGCTACGGCTTCGGCCTCGGCTACAGCGTGGTAACCGACAAGGGCGCTTCGGCGATGCCGGCGTCCGTCGGGTCCTACTCCTGGGGAGGGGCCTTCTGCACCGCGTTCTGGGTCGATCCCGAAGAAGACCTGATCGGCATCCTGATGACCCAGGTCCGTCCCTACACGCACCTCAACATCCGGCAGGATCTCCAGACGCTGACGTATCAGGCCGTCGTCGACTAGCGCAGCCACGGTCAGGGACTCCAGTGGCGACCTGGGCGATCGGCGACGTCCACGGCTGCTTCCGGACGCTCAAGACCCTGATCGGCCGGCTCGAGCTCGACCTCCGGACCGACCGGCTCTGGCTGGTCGGCGATCTCGTCAACCGGGGGCCGAGATCGCTCAAGGCGCTGCGCTGGGCTCGCGCGCTGGAGGCGGAGATGGGCAATCGGTTTCGCGTCGTCCTGGGCAATCACGATCTGCATCTGATCGCCCGAGGCCTGGACGCCGCCGCCGCAAGACCCCGCGACACCCTGAGGAAGATCCTGAAGGCGAAGGACGCGCCCGATCTGATCGACTGGTTGCGCCGACGGCCCTTCGTCCACTTCGAACGGATCGGCGGCCGGGACCACGTTCTCGTCCACGCCGGCCTGCGCCCCGGCTGGTCCCCCGAGGACGCCGTCCAGGCGGCCCGACGCCTCGAACGGCAGCTCGCGGGGCCGAAGGCGAAACGCCTGTTGCGCCGCCGCGGCAGGAAATCGCTCGCCGCGTTCACCCGCACCCGGATGCTCGACCGGAAGGACAGGCCCCACCGCTACAACGGCCCGCCCGAACAGGCGCCCCGCAGACTCCGACCCTGGTTCGACATCGAGCCCCGAGGCTGCCCGGACCACATCGCGGTCGTCGGCCACTGGGCCGCCCTGGGCCTCCGCCTGCAACCCCGGCTCGTCGCACTCGACACCGGCTGTGTCTGGGGCGGGAAGCTCACCGCCGTCCGCCTGGACGACCTGCACATCGTGCAGCAGCGCCTGCTGGACCGGGTCGCGGGCGTCAACGACGGGTGATTCCTCGCGGTTTCGGGAAACCAACCGACGCTCCCGTTCGTTGTAACCAATGAAGACTCCCGGACCGGGCGGGCCTGACCGGGGAGAGGCGAAACGGAGATGAAGGACGCATACGCCATTTCGCGCATCCTGCTGGCGGACGTCTACGACGCGACCGCCAAGCCGGGATCGGCCGCGGAGCCGCCGCGGCAGCGCCTGCGCCGACTCGCTCTGACGCTGTCGACGCTGCTGTTCGCGGCGGCTCACGCGTCGCCGGAGCGGCGAGGCGCCTCAGACGAGGCGCTCGACCGGTTGAACGAGATGAGTTCGACGATCGGGGCCTGTCGGGACGGCGGCCTGCTGTCGCCAACCGAGGCGGAGCGCCTTCGCCAGATGAGCGAGGAGCTTGATCGCAGACTCCGAAACGACTACGCCTCCGCCTGAGGCGGCAGATTCGCCGAGTTCCTCGATTCGACGAGTAGGCGAGTGCAGGCGCTTCGGTCCACCTTGCCCGAAGCGGCCACCGGCAGACGGTCAGCGACACTCCAGCGCTGGGGCCGCTTGAACCCGGCAAGGCGGCTCCCCAGATGGCGCTCGAGTGCCGCCAACCCGTCGAGCGCGTCGAAACCCACCGCGGGAACGAGCACAGCCGCCACCCGCTCGCCCCACTCCTCGTCCTCCAGACCGACCACGCAGGCGTCCGCGGCGCCGGGCCACTCAAGAATGACCGCTTCGACTTCCGCCGGATCGACGTTCTCGCCGCCGGTCACGATCCGGTCGGACCGGCGGCCGACGATTCGCAGCCGGCCGGCCCTGTCGATCACCCCCAGGTCGCCGGTATCGAACCAGCCGTCCGCCGAGAAGGGCCGTTCGAGCGACGCCCCCGGTTCCGCGCCCAGATAACCGTCGAACAGCGCCGGACCCCGGACCTGAACGGCGCCGACGGATCCGTCCGGACCCGCAACGCGGACGTCCATCCCCGGCAACGGCGTCCCCACGCCCCCGCCGCGTTCACCGGACTGCTCCGTGGCGACCTGGGAGCAGGCCTCGGTCAGGCCGTAGGTCGCGAACACGGGCCAGCGTCGCGCCCGGGCCCGGTCCATCAGCGCCGCCGGCGCTGACGCTCCGCCCACCAGCACGGCCCGCAGGCTGGCGGGCGGATGCCTGGAGGACCGCAGCATCCGCACGAGCATTGTCGGGACGACGGACAGGAGCGTGACGCGGTCACGCTCGATCACATCGAGGGTGGCGGCGGCGTCGAAACCGCCGACCGCGCGGTTGGCTTCCGGCGCGAGCATCGACGTTTGCACGGACCCGCCCACGACGATCGTCCGCCGCGCATGGAGACAACGAACGACGATCATCAGGCCGCCCACGTGGGCCGTGGGCAGGCTCAAGAGCCAACGGTCGTCGGCGCGCCAACCCATGACCATCGAGTGCGCGCGCGCCGATGCGCCAAGCGCCTCCCGACCGAGAACGGCGCCTCGGGGCCGACCCGTCGTGCCGGACGTGAAGACGATCCCCGCGCCGCGCCTGATGGCCGGATCGCCAACCGCGGCAGTTGCCGGCGTCGGGGTCAACGCACCGCCGCTCTCGACGCAGAGACAGGCCCCGGTCATCGCGATCCCCCGGTCGCGTTCGGCGCGAGTCCACCGGGGGTGGATCAGAGCGAACGACACCCGGTCCTCCAGCAACGCGAGCAGCGCGACCACCGCGTCGGGGCCCCCGCCGCCGACGACGGCGACCACCGGCGCGGTCAGGCCGTCAAGCCGCCGCTGCAAGGCCGCCCGCGTCCGGTCCACGCGACGGGCGAGCTCCAGCCAGCTGACCTCGCGGCCGCCGTCGACCAGGGCCGTCTCCTCGGACGCTTCCCTCGCGGCCGCATGAACGGACAGCGCGCCGCTCAGGTTCGCGCCCCCAGGACGATGCCGACCGACAGAAGCGCGCCGAACAGGAGAAGCAGGCGGGCGGTCCTCGCCAGCGACCGGTTGAGAGCGGCGCCCTCGCCGCGCCAGACGGACCGCAGCACAGGGAGCGCGAACGGCAAGGCAAGCCACGACAGCAGGGGCCACGGACCGAGAACCGCGATCGTCGGCAGGACGGCGAGGAAGGCCACGCCGAGGAACGCGGCGTACTCGATGCGACCGAAGCGGCGGCCAAACCGCACGATCAGGGTCCGCTTCCCGGCTGCCGCGTCCGTCTCCTCGTCGCGGAGGTTGTTCGTGACGAGAATCGCCACGGACAGCGAGCCCACGGCAAGACCGGCCCACCATGCCGACGGCGGCGCGGAGAGCGCCTGAACCCACGTCGTTCCGACAACCGCCGCGAAACCGAAGAAGAGCAGGACGAACAGGTCGCCCAGGCCGACGTAGGCGAGCGGCCAGGGCCCGGCGGTGTAGAGCAGCCCGGAGGCCATCGCGACCGCGCCCACCGCGAGCACGGGCCAGCCAACAACCGACGCCAGGTAGAGGCCGCAGAGCAAGGCCGCTCCGAACGCGCACCAGGCGCCGCCCCAGACTTCGCCGCGATCCAGCAGGCCGGACTGGACCGCCCGCCGCGGCCCGACGCGCTTCTCGGTGTCGGCGCCACGGTCGAAGTCCAGGACGTCGTTCGACAGGTTCGTCCCGATCTGAAGACCGAGCGCCGTCCCCAGCGCGGCCAGCGCCGGACCCGGACGCGGATCGCCCACCGACGCGGCGCACGCGGTCCCCACGAGCACCGGCGTGACGCCGGCCCAGAGCGTCTTCGGTCGGACTGCCTCGAACCAGGCGGCCAGCTTGCCCGGCCGATCGTCTCCGGTCGCCGGCCCGGCCGATCTCGGGGCGGCCGGGCTCACGGGTAGCGCTGGAACTTCGAGAAGTCCGGCTGCCGTTTCTCCAGGAACGCCTGTCGGCCCTCCTGTCCCTCCTGCGTCATGTAGAACAGCAGGGTCGCGTTTCCCGCCAGCTCCTGGAGGCCGGCCTGCCCGTCGCAGTCCGCGTTCATCGCCGCCTTCAGGCAGCGCAGCGCCATCGGGCTGTTGGCCAGCATCTCCCGGCACCACTGGAGGGTCTCCTGCTCAAGCCGGTCGAGCGGAACGACCGCGTTGACGAGCCCCATGTCCAGAGCCTGCTGGGCGTTGTACTGACGGCACAGGAACCAGATCTCCCGCGCCTTCTTCTGGCCCACGATCCGCGCCATGTACGACGCGCCGTAGCCGCCGTCGAAGCTCCCCACCCGCGGTCCCGTCTGACCGAAGCGGGCGTTGTCGGCGGCGATCGTCAGGTCGCAGACCATGTGCAGGACGTGGCCGCCGCCGATCGCGTAGCCGGCGACCATCGCGACGACGGGCTTGGGCAGCGTGCGGATCTGCCGCTGCAGGTCGAGAACGTTCAGGCGCGGCACGCCGTCGTCGCCGACATAGCCGGCATCGCCCCGGATCCGCTGATCGCCGCCCGAACAGAAGGCGCTCCGCCCCGCGCCGGTCAGGATCAGGACGCCGACCTCGCCGTCATCGCGAGCCGTCTCCACGGCCGCGCTCATCTCCTGGACCGTCAGCGGCCGGAACGCGTTGCGCACCTCCGGCCGGTTGATCGTGATCCTGGCGATCCCCTCCGGCTCGCCATCGACATGGGACGTCTCGTAGCGGATGTCCGTGTATTCGCCGACCGGCCGCCACTCCTGGTGCGATTCTCGCCTCATCCCCCCGCGCCTCCTTCGATCGGAGACACTACAACGCTGCGCGAGGCGTGGGGCGAGAACCTGAACCCGATCAGCAGCGACCAGGCACGGGCGGGCTGCCCGGCGCCGGCGCTCTGGCGGCTCGGCCGCTCAGTGCCGCGTTGAGGAGACGGGCCAGTTCCTCCGGCGCTTCCAGCGGCACGTTGTGGCCGGCGCCGTCGATGATGCGGACGGATGCCTCGGGGACCTTCTCCGCCATCTTGCGCGCGAGGGCCGCGAACTTCGCATCCAGGCCGCCGGCGATCAGATCGACCGGGCAGCCGACGCCGGGGAGCGCTGGCCGGTAGTCCGGCATCGCGCCCAGACTGAACGCCCTCATCGCGGCGGCGAGCCGGTTCGGATCGTGGCCGAGACGGATCCCGCGTTGTTCCAGGAGCGCTGCATCGTCGAGTCCCCGCTGACTTCGAAAGAGAGGCAAGGCCGACCACTCACGGTCGAACGCGGCAAGGCCGCGCTCCTCGATCAGCCTCGCCCAGCGCTCGTCCGCCTGGCGGCGGACCGCCCGCTCCGTTTCACAGCCGATGCCCGGATTCGCGCCGATCAGAGCGCCGCCCCGGAAGAGGTCCGGATGACGCACGAGCAGGCCAAGAGCCAGACGTCCGCCCAACGAGTAGCCCACCACGATTCGCGGCGGTCTCGCAACCTCGCGAATCCCGGCCGCCAACCGATCGATCTCCGCTCCGAAGCTGACCGCCCCGGCCTTGGCGCCGTGTCCGCCAACCGCCGGCGCGACGGCCGGCGCGTCAAGCAGCGCTTGCACTCGCCGCCAGCTGGCCGGACTGCCCGAGAAGCCGTGGATCAGAACGGCCGTGGTCATCGCGATGACGACGGCGCGCGCATGGCTTGCCGCAGCGCCTCCTCGGCCGCCGCCAGAGCCCCGGGAACGACTCCCGCAACGATCAGCGAAACGCCTCTCCGGCCGAGGGCCGCATCGAGCTCCCGCGCGAGCGCCGAGGCATCTTCCACTCGGACGCAAGGCGCCCCGAACGCCCGCGCCAGGCCGCCGAAGTCGACGCGGTGGGGCGTCAACCAGTGCCTGCCCGCCGGGCCGTGAAAGATCTCGGTCTTCGCGATCGGGAGTCGATCGAAGATCCGTCCGCCCCGGTTGTCGATCGCCACGACCACGGCCGGCGGGCCGTCGCCGTACTCGGGGGAGACCGCCAGACCGTCGAGATCGTGCAGCACGCTGACGTCGCCCGCCAGCAGCAGACCGGCCGGAAAGACGCCCGTGCTGAGCGAACCGAGGAAGCCCGCAACCAACCCGTCGATCCCGCTCAACCCCCGCTGGCTCCCGACCCAGACCCGACGACCGGGGCAGGAGGCCCAGGTTTCGACCAGGCGAACGGGCAGGCTGTTGCCAAGCACGAGCAGGGCGTCCGCCGGCGTCGCCGCGACCGCCACGCCGGCCGTTTCCCCGTCGTGAAACCCGGGACCGCCAGGATCGGCGCGCGCCGTCGCGGTCCGGAGTCGCCGGCACAGACGGAGAACCTCTGTCCGCCAATCGGCTGCCTCGGCGCCCGGCGCCGCATCTTCGAGCCGCCGAGAGAGCTCCGACGTCGAGCATCCGACGTCGCCGAACAGGAACACCGAAGCGCGTCCGTCGGGATCGGTCCAGGGACCGTCAGACAGCACGATCCGAGCCGCTCCGGAGGACTCGATCAGGCGCTGAGCGCCGTCCGCCACCGGCGGCGATCCGACCTGCAGGATCAGGTCCGGAAGAGGCAGGCTCCGACCGCCGTCGGCCAGCCAGGCCGAGCCGAAACGAGCGGCGTCGGCCACGGAGTCTCCTTCCGTGAACCGGCTCTGACTCGCGGCCTCGGCGAGCAACGGGAAGCCGGTACGCCGCGCGAGCTTCGCCAGACCCCAGGCATCGTCCACGTGACGGCGTCCCGTCGCCGGCAACGGCAGGGCGCCGGCGACGATCAGGCCGCGTCTCGCTCGCCGGCACAGCGCCGCCGCCCGATCGAGCGCCGCCGGGTCCGGTTGCGCCGACGGCACGGACGCGTCGATCGGATCGGCGAGCAAGGCGTCGACCGCCGCCGCGAGCGATTCGTCCCCGGCGCCCGGCGGCGGCTCGAGCGGCTTGCGCGCTCGCACGTTCAGGTGAACCGCGCCCGGTCGGGGCCAACGGGAACGGAACACGGCCTGAGCGGCGGTTCGTCGGATCGCCCGCAAACTCAGCGAATCGACCGGACCGCCGAGATCGACCTCGGCAAAGTGGTTGACGACCGAGCCGAAGAGCTTCGTCTGGTCCGCCGTCTGGGGCGCGGCGCAATCCATCGATTCGATCGGCCGGTCGGCGGTCAGGGCAATCAGGGGAACGCCGGCTTCGCGGGCCTCCATCATCGCCGGCAGGTAGTGCGCCGGCGCCGTCCCCGACGTGCAGATCAGCACCGTCGGCATCCCCGTGACCCGTGCCTGGCCAAGCGCAAGGAAGCCGGCCGCCCGCTCGTCGATGACGCTGGCCAGGTCCAACCCGGCGGCCGCGGCATCCAGCGACGCCAGCACCAACGGCGTAGAGCGGGACCCGGGACTCGTGACCGCTCGCCGGATCCCGGCGTGCATCAAGGCGCCGACCAGGAGCCGCGCACGCTGAAACTGCGCCTCGCCCGCGCCGACCGCTAGCCCCATGATCCGAGGATCGCGTCCAGCTTGAGATTCGTCTCAGCCAGTTCGCGGGCCGGATCGGAATCGGCGACGATGCCGTTGCCGGAGTAGAGCAGGCCTCGACGCCCGGTCGCGAGACAGGAACGCAGAGCGACCGAGAACTCGCCATCGCCGCTGCCGTCGAACCACCCCACGGGACCGGCGTACCAGCCCCGACCCCGATCCTCCGTCCGTCGAATCGCGGCCAGGGCGAGAGGCGTCGGTCTGCCGGCGACCGCCGGGGTCGGGTGGAGCGCCCGCACCAGCCCCAGCACGTGCGGCGGCTCGACGGTCTCCGGCAGCGCCGCGCGAATCGGCGTCTCCAGATGCATCACGTTCGGCAGCGCGCGCACCCCTGGAGGGGCCGGCGGCGTTACCGCTCCGCAGTTCTGGTCGAGACGCTCGACCAGGTAACGCACGACCACGTCGTGCTCCAGCCGGTCCTTCCGGCTCTCCAGCAGACGCCGCTCCAGTTCGCGCCGCCGCGCGGGCGTCGGGTCGCTTGCAATCGAACCGGCGAGCGCCTGCGTCTCGACGCGGCGGCCCCGACGACGGACCAGCAGTTCCGGCGTCGCGCCGAAGAAGATCGAGGCTCCGCGCAGAAAGGCGAAGCAGGTGCAGGTGGGCATGCCGTGCCGCAGGCGGCCGGCGATGCGGGCCAGATCGTCGATGCCGAACGGTCGGTCGAGGTCCAGCTCGACGGCGCGCGCCGCGACGACCTTCTGCAGCCGTTCCGAAAGCACCTCTCCGCGAAGCTCTTCCACACGCTGGAGCCACTCCGAAGCGGCCGGGCGATCGCTGCTGAGGAGAATCCCCGGCAGCGCCTCCACGGCGGGGGCCGCTTCCGGCGGATCTCCCGGACGTCCGTTGCCGTTCGCGCCGTTTCCGAGACCGCCAGCGCCGTCGAGGTCTTCGGCCAGCCGCCGCAGACGCCGCCGCCACTCCGGCGCCGCACCCACCGCCGTCGCGTCGATGACTGCATACACATGCGCGGCGTCGCCGGCGGAAACGTATCCCAACCGCGGCAGCACGAAGCTCCCGGCGCCGAACTCGCCCCAGTCGGACGCCCCGGCGGGGGCATCGTCCGGACCGGGATCGAACGCAAGCCCGCCGAAGAGCCGCAACGGCAACTCGCCCGCGCCGGCCAGTTCGCGGAACAACGTGGACGCCTGTGCCGCGACCTGGTCCAGGCTGGCGCCGCCGGCATGAACGTCGGCGCCGCCATCGCCGTTCCCGCCCAAACACCCGCCGGACGAGGCGTCCCCGGCGATCTCGAAACGCCGAGCCGCGCCCCAGCCGGCGGACTGCATCCCGCCGAACGGCGACCACAGGTGGCCCACCGGGCCGATCTCGCGGAAGCTGCGCGAAGCCCGCCGGAGAAACTCCTCGGGCGCCGTTCTCGGCGCCTCGACGGCCACGGCGAGGAGGCCGGACCGCGGCGGCCGCGGCGGCCGACTCGAACGCGATCCGATCGCCGGAGACGTCACGGGCCGGCGCCTCCCGCGGCACGCTCCGCGGCCGGACTGGCCAGGAACAGGTTGCACACGCCGAACGTCAGAGCCCGCGCGTCAACGAGCTTCAGGCCGGCGGCAGCCATCGTCCGAGCGAACTCGTCCGGCGGCGGGAAGGCGCGGATCGACCGTCGCAGGTACCTGTACTCGTCGCCTCCGGCCAGAACGGCTCCGATCAGCGGCACGAGGACACGGATGTGGAAGCGAGCGAGCACGGCGAGCGGGCCTGAAGCGGGCTCGCTCAGCTCGAGAACCGCGAGACGGCCCTCCGGCCGGGTGACTCTCGCCATTTCGCGCAGCGCCCGAACGCGGTCGGGAAGGTTGCGGATGCCGAACGCGATCGTCGCCGCGTCGAAGGAACGATCCGCGAAGCCGAGTTCCTGCGCGTCGCCGGATGCCAGCGTGACGCGACCCGCGAGGCCGGCCCGCTCCACCTTCGCTCGTCCGATTCGGATCATCGCTGTCGACGCGTCGATGCCGCGGACGACAGCCGAGGGAAACCGCCGCGCGATCGCGATCGCGAGATCTCCGGTTCCGGCAGCAACGTCCAGCACGCGCAAGGGCCGATGGGCGGCTGCGGCCGGCGCCAGAGCCTCCGCCGCGACCCGGCGCCACGCCCGATCGAAGCCCAGTGAGTTCAATCGGTTGAGCAGGTCATACCGCACGGCGATGCGGTCGAACATCGCGCCCGAACCGTCGCTGCGGCCCGGCGGCGGTTCGGCCAGCGCCATCATCGTTCCCGCAGCACGCTCGCCCGAGCGACAACCGTCAACGCGCGGCGCGCGGAGCCGTCGGGGACTTTCGCCAGCGCTTCGATCCCTTCGTCAACGTAGCCCGCGGCAACCTCGCGGCATGCCGCCTCGACGTCGTGGCGAACCATCGCCTCGAGAACGCGCTCACGCTCCCGGCCCGCTCCGTTCGCGCCGTCCGGGCATCCGTTCGCGGGACCGTCCCCGTTCGAGCCGGAAAGGGCGAAACCAGCGCGGCGCCACGGCGCCGCCTCGGTCGCCATCGCCCGGATCGTGTCGGCGAGTGCGGGTTCACGACCCAGCAAGACGATCAGGGGATACGTGATCTTGCCCTCCGAGAGATCGCTGAACAGGGTCTTGCCGGTGGCGCCGTGGTGTCCGACCAGGTCGAGCAGGTCGTCGATCAACTGGAACGCAACCCCGATCGACTCGCCGTACGCCCGCAGCGCGCGACAGTGCTCGGCCGAAGCGCCCCCACTCAAGGCGCCGGCGCCCAGCGCCCAACTGAACAGCGCCGCCGACTTGCCTCGGGCAACCTCGAAGTAGAGATCCTCGGACGCGTCGAGCGAGCCGCGGTTCTCGAGCTGAAGGGACTCGGCCCGGATCATCTCGGCGATCGTCTCGAGCAGCCCCTCCATGACGCCCCGCACGGCGGCCCGCTGCACCCTGTGCAGCGCCTCGATCAGCAGGTAGTCGCCCGCGAAGATCGAGGCCGCGTTGCCGAGTTCGACCCGTGCCGTCGGCTGACCGCGACGGCGTTCCGCGTGGTCGACGACGTCGTCGTGCAGCAAGGTGGCGTTGTGGACGAGCTCGGCCGCGACCGCGATGTCGCGCACGGCGGAAGTCCGCGCGGACCCGACCCTGGACGCCAGGACCACGCACAGAGAACGCAACCGCTTGCCGCCGAGGCGAAGAAGGGAAGCCCCGGCCTCGCCGACCAGACTGTCTCCGGTCGACAGGGTCGCCAGTCCCTCCTCCACCGCGGCGAGATCGTCGCGGACGAAACCGACCAGACCGTCGATCGTCGCCGCGAGTTCGCGAAGCCCGCTCACGTCGCAGAGGTCGCGGAGGCGTCCGAGCACGTCGTTCTCGACGGCCGCGCTTCCAGGCACCGGCCGGGCCGGGGGATCCGCAAGTACGGTCAACTCTCCTGCTCCTCCGGATCGAGGTCCGGCGCCTGCGCCGGCGCCGCCCGCGGGGCGGATCTGCCCGAGAAGGACTGCGCCTCGCGGCGTGCGAGGTTGCCGAGCCGCGCGGCTACCGCTCCCGCTCCCAGAAGGGCCTTCAACCCGAAGTCCGTCACCGTGCCGCCGTTGAGCAGAAACTCCGCGATCGCGTCGGCTCGCCCCATGACCTGATCGATTGCGCGCAGGCGCCTGAGAAAGACCGCATTGTCGGCAGAGGCCTCGGCCTCGAGCGCCGGAATCCAGTCGCGCATGTTCTCACGGATCGGGTCCCACTCCCGCCGCTTGCGGATCTCGACGACGTTCCGGAGGACCCGCTCCAGGTCGGTTTCGGGCCGATAGACCACCCGGCGCGCGCCAGCGACGCGCTCCGGCGCGATGAGCTTCCACTCGCGCAGCTCCCTGCAGGCCATCGAGACGGCGCCGCGACTGAGTTCCAGACCGGCCATGATCTCCTGGGCATCGGCGGGCTCGTCCCGGGACATGAGCCAGCCGAAGATCCGCGCGGTGGTCGGCGGCACGCCCCAGAACGTGCCAAGAGCGCCCCAGAGCTGCACGAACTCCTCGCGAACCCGATCCACACTCTCCGCGCCTTCATCCCCCACGATCGGCACCCTAACGCAACTTCACGTGGCGCAGACGGACCGTGACCCTCCCCGCGGGCGGAAGGCGACCGCTGATCGAGACGGCCGCCTGGATCTCCTTCGCCGCCACGATCTGGATCGCGCCTTCAAGCCCGAGCAATTCGAAGTCCCGCGCGCCGCCCTCGGGGCCGTAAGCCTCCGGCGTCATCGCGAAGCGAACCAGGGTCAACTGCGTCGGCGCCTGGCCGCCGGCCACCGAGAACGCGGGCGAAGCCGCAACGGTTTCCGGGTCGCGCTCGATCCGCACCGCGAGCACCCTCCGGTTCGAGAACATCGGCACCGTCCACGACATCCGCTCGCCGGACCCGAACGCCGCCAACCGCCCGACCAGATGCAGCAGCGCCGAAGGCTCCGACAGCGGCGCCTCGAGTCCGGGAGGAACGGGATGATGGAGCGGATAGCGATGAGTCCATTCCGCGACGGGCAGACCGGCTTCGTCGGGGTTGGGAGTCGCGCGCTCCGCCTCCACGCTTCTCCGGCAGAACGCGAAGCGCTTGTAGCGGTTTCGGCTGCCGCGCTCTTCCTGGACGCGAAGATGGGCCTTCAGGCTGTCCGGGTCGAACCACAGGGAGGACACGGAGCGGCGACCGAACATCGCGGACTCGATCCGGATCAGCGCGGCCGAGCCAGGCATCGGCGGCTTGCCCTCGCAGCTTTCGTCCGGCGGAAGCTCAGCCGCGGGATCGAACTCCACGACGGCGTCCGCCGACAGAAACAGCTTCCTGGCCTGATACTCGAGTCGCCGCCAAGGAGGGTCGGCGGCCGCGGCCGGCCATGCGAGGGCAAGAAGGAGCGCCGGCGCCAGGAACCTTGCCCGCTTCCAGGTTGTCGGCCGCGGCGTCACCGGTCGCCCGCTGGCCCGCATGTTTCACCGAGGTCCGTAGCGAGGACGCGTAGCCGCCGCTGGAGTGGGGCCCTCGGACCGAGAGGCGGCGCAGGCGTAGCCGACACGTCGTCGAGCCGACGCGAGGAAGAAGGTCCCGCGCCAGCGAGCGGATCCGCGACCGCGACAGGAGATCGGCGAAACATGCGGGCTAGCCGCTCCGCCACGCCGAGCAGGGCGGCTTCCGGTCGATCCAGGGGCGCTCCCGCTCGAGCTGCGCCGCCAGGCGGAGCAGCACGCCCTCTCCTCCCAGCGGCGCGGCGATCTGGACGCCGATCGGCAGATCGCCGTTCGCCCCGCCCCAGCCAAGCGGCGCCGAGGCGGCGGGGGCGCCGCAGACGTTCATCAACTGGGTGAAGCCGATCGTCTGCAGCAGCGCCGGCAGATAATCGTCTCCCCGGTTGGAAAGCGACAGCACGCCGAGCTTCGCCGGCGGCGCCGCCATCGTCGGCGACAGCAGGACGTCGAAGCCCTCGTCGAAGAACGCGGCCAGTCGGCGGCCCGCGGCGTGAACCGTACGCGTCGCGCGTGCGTAGGCGGCGGCGTCGCTCTGCTCGCCCATGGCCGCTGTCGCCCACGTGAGCGGCTCCAGCTCGTCGTCCCGCGCCTCGCGGCCGAGGACCTCGCAGCGTTCCGCGATCGTGGCGCGCACGTTCGCGCCGACGATCAGCCGGGTCGCGAGGCCGAGAGCAGTCGCGTCGATTTTCGGCGCCGCATGGGCGACCTCGTGCCCGAGTCCCGCGCAGAGTTCGGCGGCGCCGCGGGCCGCGGCGGCGCACGCCTGATCGACCGGGGCGCCGTTGAACGCCTCCAGGGTCAGCGCGATCCGCAGCCTTCCCGGCTCGCGACCGGTCTCCGCGAGGAAACTCCGCTCGGGCGGCGGCGCGCAGTACGGATCTCCCGCGACCGGGCCGGCGACCGCATCGAGAAGCGCGGCACTGTCGCGAACCGTGCGGCTCACGCAGTGCTGAACCGAGAAACCGGCCCAACCTTCGCCGGCGTCCGGCGCCAGCGAGACCCGGGCGCGGCTCGGCTTGAGCCCGAAGAGTCCGCAGCACGAAGCCGGGATGCGGATCGATCCGCCGCCGTCGCTGGCGTGGGCGGCCGGCACGATGCCGGCGGCGACGGCGGCCGCCGCGCCGCCCGAGGAGCCGCCCGCGGTGCGCTCCAGGTTCCAGGGGTTGCGGGTCTGGCCAAAGAGCGCGGACTCGGTCGTCGTCGTCAACCCGAACTCGGGTGAAGCCGTACGCCCCGCGATCAGGAGCCCTGCCCGCCGATAGCGGCTCACCATCTCGGAATCGTGGTCCGGCACGTTGCCCGCGAAGAGACGGCTGCCGTTCGTCAGCGGCAAATCCACGGCGTTGGCGTAGAGGTCCTTCAGCAGGTAGGGCACGCCCGCGAACGGTCCTCCCGCCGCAACAGCCGCGGCCGCTGCGCCCGCGGCCCGCTCGAAGTCCGCGCAGACGACCGCGTTCAACTCCGGGTCGAGCTCGGAGACGAGCTCCGCCGCGCACTCCACGGCCTCCCCGGCCGCCAGTTCGCCGGTCCGCAGCAGTTCAGCCAGCGCCAACCCGTCGTTGGCCAGATACGTCTCTCTCAGACTCATGGGCGCCCTCTCGAGCCGGCAGGTCTTCCGCCGGGAAGGGGCAAGCGTACCCCGTCCGAACACGCTCGATCGGACCGCCCGTCGGAAGCGAGCGATTCCTCCCGCTTCCCTCCCGCCGACAAGGACGCGACGGGCATGCCTCGTCTTCCGTCCGCCCCCGTCCGCCTGAACCGCCGCCGATGTGAATGCACGATTGGCTATCATCGGCTCGTGACGATTCGATCCGCGCTCACCCTGGGCGCTGCCGTCATCGCTCTCGTCTTCGCCGGACCGCGTCAGCTGACCGCTCAGACCGCGGCGCCGGGAAGCCTCGTTCACTGGCCGGGAGAGGGCATCGAACGGTGCCTCGTCGGCGACCGCGCCTTCGCGCCCACCGTGGTCGGCGGCGAACCCGGCTGCCTGGTGCCGGTCGGTTTGACCCGCACCGCCGACGTGGTCGCGGAGCGCGACCGGAACGGCGAGCGAGAGAGGCTGCGCCTCGGTCTGGACGAGTACCCCTACTCGGTGCAACGCCTCGAGATCAAGGACCGGCGCCGGGTCGACCTGTCGCCAGAGGACCTGGCGCGCGTGCGGCGTGAGAACGCCCTGATCGAGAAGCTGTGGGGACGACAGGGCGAACCGCGGTTCTCCCTGCCGCTGGGCGCGCCGCTCGAGAACATGCCGACCGGCGGACGTTTCGGCGCCAAGAGAATCATCAACGGCGAACCGCGATCGCCCCACACCGGCGCCGACTACGCAGTGCCCGAGGGCACGCCGGTGCTGGCCGCCGACAACGCGGTCGTCGCGCTGGCCGGGGAGTTTTTCTTCCCCGGCGCCGCCGTCTTCCTCGACCACGGCAACGGCCTGATCAGCATGTACTTCCACTTGCGGGAGTTGTTCGTCGAACAGGGGGAAGCGGTGTCCCGGGGGCGGCCGATCGGCGCCGTAGGTTCGACCGGAAGATCCACCGGCCCGCACCTGCACTTCGGCATCCGCTGGCAGGGCGAACGGGTCGATCCGGCACTCTGGCTGGCCGAACCCGGATCGATCCGCACCGTCCGCTGAGCGCACCGGCGCGGAAGGACGCCAGGACGGCGCCGACGGATCGGCGACGCCGCCGCAGGTCGGCCACGCAGCGGCCGGCATGGAACAAGCAGCGCCGCACTGGGTCACGCCGACGCATCAGGCGCGAGGCGCGGTCCGGGACCCGGCGCTTCGCGCCGAATGCCGGCGGGACGCCGGAGCACCCAGTGTGGCCAGACGCGGGTTCTTGTGGAGCAACGACGCCGCAGACAGTCTGGCGGGGTTGCATGGTGCGAACAGCCTCGCACTGGGCGCCCCGACGTCTTCGTCGGCTCTGCCCGCGCGACAGCGCGGCCAGACGGCGGCGAACCCTGGCATCGGGAACGACTCGAACGGTATGCTCGCCCGGTCCAACCTGTCCGGCCGCAACCTCCGTCCGGCCGCAAGATCGTGCAGAAGGTCCTTCAAGCCCTACAGGAGTATGCCCAGAGCGTCCGGCGGGACCGCAAGGTCAATCCTGCAACCAGCGATGGCTCTGGTCTGGAACCGCTTCTGGCGCCGAGATTCCATTCTCTGATCGAGACCGTGCTGGCCCAGGTCTCAGGGAAACCACCCAGGGTCCTGCCTGAGTACAACCAGACCGGCGTCGGGCGTCCCGACCTCGCCCTCGTCCACGAAGGCAGTCCCGCGCGGGCCTTCATCGAGCTGAAGGAGCCGAGGCTTCATCTCGAGCCCAGGAGGTTCACCGGGCACAACAAGGAGCAATTCGCGCGGTTCGCCAACCTCCCGCTCTGGGTCCTCTGCAACTTCGAGCGAATTCAGCTCTACCGGCGCGACGAATTGGAGGCCGAGGCTCTCGTGCTGCCCGCGGTCGTGCTGGATCCGGACATGTCCGATCGCCGCGCGAACCGGATCATCCGCAATCACGACAGCGGAGGTTTTCGCGCCATCCTCCAGACGCTGGCGAGCGCGGATCCTCCGGTCCCCGAAACCGCGGAAGACGTGGCAACGCATCTGGCTCACGCGGCACGTCTCGTCCGCGAGGTCGTCTACGAGCACTGTCGGAGCGGCGCCGTCGACCCGGTCGTCTCCGATCTCAGGGTGGACTTCCTCGAGACGCTGTTCGCCCGCGCCGAAGCTGGCGGCTACGACGCAACAGACGAGAACTCGCTCTTCTCCAACGCCTTTGCCCAGACGCTCCTCTTCGGATTGCTGTTGGCTCGCCACAGCAGCGAACGGATGGTCGGCGTCAACGCTCACGAATTGCTGCCGCACGCGAACTTCCCGCTCCTTCGGGGAACGCTCCGCGCTCTCACCATGGAGGAAACGCGCGCGATGCTCGGAGCGGCCTTCGACGTCGCCGTCGATGCCGTCAACGCAGTGAAACCGGCGCTGCTCATGCCCGCCAACGGACGCGACCCGATGCTCTACCTCTACGAGGACTTCCTGCGCGTCTTCGATCCCCAGGCCGTGAAGCGCTACGGCGTGTACTACACGCCGCCCGAGGTCGTCACGCTGATGGTTGCCGAAGTGGAGCGGATGCTGCGAGGCGGACTTCGAACGAAGGGGCTGCTCGACCCGAACGTGAACGTCCTGGATCCGGCCTGCGGCACCGGCACCTTCCTGATCGCCGCCACGTCGCTGGTCGCCGACCGAGCGACCGAGGCGTACGGCCCCGCGGCAGCGGCGGCCGAGGTGACCTCCTTCGCCAGGAGGGCCCACGCCTTCGAGCTTCTCGTTGGCCCCTACACGGTGGCTCACTACAGGATGCAGAGGGAGGTCTCGCGACGCGGAGGCGAGACGGAGCGCCTGCCGATCTTCCTGACGGACACGCTCGCGCCTACGGCCTCGGAGGCGGGCATCCAACCCAACATGGCCTTTCTCAGCGCACCGCTCATCGCGGAGCGCAAGGCGGCCGATCAGGTCAAGAGCGACAAGCCGATCCTGGTCGTCATGGGGAATCCGCCCTACAAGCGATTGCAGGCCAACGAAGCGACCCGCCTGGTGGGGCCGTTCGTCAAGGGTCTCTGGGAGGACCTCAAGCAGCCGGTCAAGGAGGCGGGCCTGGGCCTTTCGCTGAACGCATTCCCGGATCTCTATATCGCCTTCTATCGCTGGGCGCTATGGCGGCTCTTCGAAGCGCAAGCGGCGTCAGGACGAGGCGTGCTCGCCTTCATCACGAATCGGACGTTTCTCGCCGGCCCCGCATTCGGCGGGCTGCGGAGAATGTTGCGGCGTCGATTCGAACGCATACGGATCATCGACTTCCGCGGCGACAAGCGGACTGCCCGTCCCGCGGGTCCCGCGGTGGCGCCAGACGACGAGAACATCTTCGACATCAGGGCGGGAGTCTGTGTTCTTCTGGCGGAGGCCCCTGGAAGGATCGGGCCGACCGAGCCGCGCCACGACGCCAAGGTCGAGTACGCCGACATCTGGAGACACGGCGCGTTCGACCGCGCGGCGAAGCTCGGATTCGCTCGACGGGCCAGTACGCAGCCGGACCTGATCTCGTTCGTCGAAACGTCGGGGCAGGACATGGAGCCGCTTACGCCACGCGGTTTCCCGAGGACCGACTGGCCTTCCCTGGACGCGCTGTTCGACTTTCGGTCCAACGGCATCGTGACCTATCGAGACGCCTTTTCCTACGCGTCGAGAAAGACCCACCTTCTCGACAGAGTGGAGCGCTGGCTGAGCGCCCCCCTGTCGAACGAGTCTCGAATGGAGTTCAAGGAGACTCAGGGCCGAAAGGCCGGCCCCGCGCACCAGACGGCGTTCGACGAATCAGCCGCTTGCCTGGTCTCCTACAGGCCCTTGGATCGGCGGTTCCTGTATAACCGGAGAGAGTTCGTCGACCGTCCGAGGCTCGACACGCTGCAGGCGGCCTGGGGCACGACCAACTGTGCCCTTCACGCACTGAACGACGGGACGGGAGGCGGGCCGGCCGTATGGTGTCACGGCGTTCTTCCCGACCAGCACGCCTTCAATGGCCGTGGAGGATGGGTCTTTCCTCTCTACGATGAGCAGGGACGCGCGACGCTCAGCGGCGCCATTGCCGGCCTGTCGAACGCCTACGGCACGGAACCCGAACCGCGGCAGGTCTTCGACGCCATTCTGGCTCTGCTGTCCGCGGCTGACTACACTGTTCGCTTCGCGTTCGATCTGGAGAACGACTTTCCCCACGTTCCCTTGCCATCGAGCGAGAAGCTGCTCTGTGACGCCGCCAGGCTGGGCGGGCGCATCCGGGAACTGGAGACCTTCGGGTCGGCGCCGGGAACGGAGTTCACCTTCGCGCGGCTGGACGGGACTCCCGCGCCGCGCCTCCGCGTGCCCACTCGAAGCCATGCCTTTCGGTCCGCCGAGAAGGGCGGTCAGGTCGCCTTGGCGGACGACTGGTCCTTCGTCGTCTCGGACGTCTCCGAGGCGGCCTGGAACTTCAGCGTCAGCGGCTATCCTGTACTTCACCGCTGGTTGCAGGCGCGCAACGGAGAGCCCGTCGACGCGGTTCTGCAGCGGGAGATCCTGGACATCGTCGGGCGGATCGAGGAACTCCTTCATCGATTCGAGGCGGCGAATCCGCTCCTGGATCAGGCCGTGGCAATGTCCCTGAGCAAGGACGTGATGAACGGAGGCGAGGCATGACCGCGTACCAATCCCGACAGCGAAACCTGTTCACCGCCGAAGCGACCGGCGCGACGGAGATTCCGAAGCCGAAGCCCGAGGACGTCCGGCGCAGACTGAAGGGGATCATCCGGAAGCTCCGCGAATCGGATGAACTCCCCTTCACGCTGGCCGACTTCCGAAGTTGGCGAGTCGTGTTTCCCCAGATGAGCCGGTGGCTGCCGGACGAAGAAGCCTGCGAACTGAAGGAGGCGTTCTTCCGCGAACATGATCGCTGGAGAGACAAGCTGGGCCCCAAGGCCGATCCGCCGCCGCCGTGGGTCAGGCCGTCGCCTCAACCGTAGAGTCGCGTCGTGTTCTCTCTCACCGCAGCCGCCACGTCGGACACTGGCAGACCCTTGATCTCCGCGATGGCCGCGAGCGAGACGACGGCGTTCGCCGGTTCGTTGCGCTGGTCCCGCTCCGGTCCCAGCACGGGGCTGTCCGTCTCCAGCAACAGGCAGGACAACGGCAGGCGGCGGACGAGTTTCCGCTTCTGCGGCGAACGGACGACGGACGGCGGCGCCGAGAAGAAGTAGCCCGCTTCCACGGCCGGCTCTGCCCGAGCGGCCCGACCGTCGAAGGCGTGGAGTTGGACCCGCTTCGCGCCGCGCTGCCGCAGGAGGTCGATCGCATGGCGGCCGGCGGAGCGCGAGTGCACGTTGAGCGGCAGATCGAGTTCGATGGAGAGGTCGATGAAGAACGCGAAGATCTCGCGTTGAACCGCGAGGCCGCGCTCGTCGCGCACCTTCCAGCGGTCGAGGCCGACCTCGCCGATGCCGGCCAGGCGAGGACGTTCCCGGCGAATCAGTCCAGCCACCCGCTCCGCTTCCGCCGGATCGAGATGGGTCGGGTAGAGGCCGGCGGCGGGACGCACGACGCCGGGGTACGCTTCCGCCAACTCCAGATTCCGCTCCGCGTCCGCCCGCGTTTCGCCGACCGCGACGACCGCCTCGACCCCGGCATCGCGGGCCCGTCCAAGCGCCTCGTCGAGGTCCTCCGCGAACGAGCCGTCGCACAGGTGGGCGTGACAGTCGGTCAGCCCCGACCACTCGGGCGCCGCTCTCATCAGCCGGTCGACGCTCCGGCGAGGCCGCCGAGGCGTTCCTCCAGTTCGTCGACGGTCCTTGGCCAGTCGCTCTTCAGCAGGCGCGAGAGTGCACGGTCGGCAAGCAGCCGGCCGCCGGTCTGGCAGCGCGCGCAGTAGTTGCACTCGTTCTCGGCGTAGACGATGCGCTGGACCGGAGCGCCGCAACGCGGACACGGTTCGCGGTAGCGGCCATGGACGGCCATCTCCTTGTGGAAGGCAGTCACCCTGGCGGGGAACCGACCCGCGGCCCGCGCCCTGAGACGATCCGTCCACTCCGTCAGGACGTCGACGGCGGATCGGTGCAGTTGGTCGACGCGCTGGTCGCCGAGCCGGGAGGTCCAGCGCATCGGCGACAGGCGCGCGCGATGCAGGATCTCGTCCGAGTACGCGTTGCCGATGCCGCTGAACAACCGGGGGTCGATGAGCGCTCGCTTCAGTGTGTGGTTCTCCAGCTTGAGCCGCGCCCTGAACGCCTCCGGATCGGCGCGCAACACGTCCAGCCCGCCGCGGTCCAGGTCGGCCAGGCCGCGTTCGCCCGCCACCAGGTGCATCGCCGCTCTGCGCTTGCTCCCAGCCTCGGTGAGAAGCAGGGTTCCGTAGCCGAACTCGAACGCCGCCAGCCCCACGCGGCCCGGCGTCTTCGCCGACGGTCCGCCCCATCGGAACCGGCCGGCGACCATCAGGTGGACGGCGAGAAACAGCTCTCCATCCAGGGCGAAGACGATCCGCTTGCCAAGCCGTCGCACCGCAACGACCGTGCGCCCCGCGGCCTCGGACAGAGGCGGGCGCACGGAACGGAGCAGGAACGGACTCCGCAGACGGACGCGGACGAGTTCGCGGCCCGCGACCCGCTGCTCGATCGCTTCGCGGTAGACCTCGAGGTCGGGGAGCTCCGGCACGCGAGGCTACGAACCAACGGGGGTCCGACGGATCACGGCGTTCCCGCGGGCCCGGCCACCGTTCGTCGCAGAGCCCGGCACTCGGCGAGCAGGTCGCGGGCAGCGGCAAGAGCCGAACCGTCCTCCGCTCCGCCCGCGGCACGAGCCGCCGGCGCCGCGGCCGGTAAGGCAAACACGGCCGGCAGGTCGTCGGGATCGCCCAGTCCGGCGTCCCGACTCCGCCGGAGCGACGCCAGCAGCAGGTTGCGCAGCTCCTCCGCGTTGTCCAGGCCCTGCAGGAGTCCGCGATTCAGGCTCTCGTCGTCGTCGTCCGACGCGGCGCCGCTGGCGGTGCGGATCTCCAGATCGGCGATGCCGAACAGGCGCTGAAGCGGCCCGCGCTTCACCGCCATGTTCTGGATGTTCAGGACGGTCATCGTCTGTTCCCTGACGCCGTAGACGCCGTAGCGGATGCGCAAGGCCCGGTCGCTGACCATGTACCAGCGCATCTCGTAGCCCAGACGGAGCACCAGGTAGGAGAACGGCGCCTGAACGAGGAACAGAACGATCAGGAGAGGCCCCGCGGCGGCCGTGAATCGAGACCAGGGTCCGAACTCGATGAACTCGAAGCCGATCGTCGACGCCGTCAGGCCGATCAGAGCGCCCGTCTGGCCCAGACCCCACTTCAGCAGGCTGTACTGGAAGAATCGCGGCGAGGCGCGGAAGGTGCGCAGCGACTCCGGCGAACCCGGCGGCGGTTCCGGCTGCTCGTCGACGCGGAAGAGCAGCAGCAGCAGACGCTTCACGCCCGACGGCGTCCGGCCGTCGGGTGCGCCTTCAGCGTGGGCGGTCGTCATGGTCGCGCTCCAGCGCCCTCCGGATCGCCGCGACCTCGCCGGCAATCTCCCGCAGCGTCGAGGCGAGCGCGCCCGAATCGTCCTCGCCGCTCCGAGCGGCCGCCGCGCCGCTTGCAGCCGGCGCGGCGTTCCGGGCGCCGCGCATCCGGCTGTACATGAAGTTGCGAACGGCCGACAGCTCCAGCAGGCCTTCGACCTTCATCTCGGCCTTCGCCGAACCGCTGGCGGTCTGGACCAGCAGACGCGACAGTCCGAGCCAACGCTCGACGGCGTTGCTCTGCACGTGGATGTCCTGGATGCGGCTGTAGGTGAGGCTGATCTCGCGCTTGAACACGGCGCCCCAACTCATCGTCACGCCCTCGTCGTCGAAGCGATAGCTCAACGTGCGATAGCGCAGAAGCAGGACGACGAACACGACGGGGAACGCCGGCCCGGTGATCAGCGAGAAGAGGAAGTAGTAGCGCAGCAGCTTCGGATGGGGACGACGGAGCGCCGGCGCCCGGTCGTCGGAGGTCCTGAGCCCAAGCAACGCCTCGGCGGGCGGCGCGCTCGCGGCGTCGGTCGTCATGCCGTCAGCGCTTCCTCGATGCGGTCCAGCGCCCAGTCGAGGTCCTCCTGTCCGATGACCAACGGCGGCGCGAATCGGATGACGTGATCATGGGTCTCCTTGCACAACAGGCCCAAGTCGGCCAGACGCTCACAATAGCGCCGCGCTCCACCGGCCGACTTGTGGAGCTCGATCCCGATCCAGAGACCGCGGCCCCTGACTTCGCGCACGCATGACGCCTCCACGCGACACAGCCGACGCAGGGCGCGCTCGCCGAGCCGCGCCGAGTTCTCGACCAGCCCCTCCTCCCGCAGCACCGCGAGCGCCGCCCGCGCCACCGCCGCCCCCACCGGATTGCCGCCGTAGGTGGAACCGTGGTCGCCTGGCTTGAACACGTCCATGATCTCCGCGTCCGCGACGACCACCGACACCGGGTACAGACCGCCGGAAAGAGCCTTGCCCAGCAGCATCACGTCCGGCCGGATGCCGTCGTGCTCGTGCGCGAACATCCGTCCCGTACGCCCCAGTCCGGATTGAATCTCGTCGACGATCAGGAGCGCGTTCCGCTCCCTGCAGACCTCCCGCAACTCGGCCAGGAAGCCGTCCGGCGGCACGACGATGCCGCCCTCGCCCTGAATCGGCTCGACCAGCACGGCCGCCGTGTTCGCACCCACCGCCGCCCTTGCCGCGGAGGCGTCGCCGAACGGCAGCAGTTCGAAACCCGGCGCGAAGGGACCGAAGCCGTCCCGATACTGCGGTTCACTCGAGAAGCCGACGATCGTCGTCGTGCGGCCGTGGAAGTTGTTGGCGAACGCCAAGATCTCCGCCTGTCCCGGAGGCACTCCCTTGCGCGTGTAGGCCCACTTTCTGGCCAACTTGATCGCGGTCTCGACCGCCTCGGCGCCGGTGTTCATCGGCAACGCGCGCTCGAAGCCGGTCAGTTCGCAGACGTCCCGAAAGAACGCTCCGAGCTCGGCGTTGCGGAAGGCCCGCGACGTGACCGCAACCTTCCGGCTCTGCCGGATCAGGGCATCGACGATCCGCGGATGGCAGTGCCCCTGATTGACCGCCGAGTAGGCCGCGAGGCAATCGAGATAGCGGCGACCGTCGATGTCCTGAACCCAGACGCCCTCGGCGCGCTCGATCACGATGTCCAGGGGCGCGTAGTTCCGTGCGCCGTATCGTTCTTCCAGTTCTGTCGGCTTCACGGCAAGCTCCCCCGCTGGATCCTCGTTGCACCGGACGCGACGGAAGCGCGACGCAACCCGCCGACGCAACCCGCCTCCGTCCCGGAACCGTCAGAACTCGAGAGAGATTCCGGCGTTCACGTAGACCGGCGTCTTGCGCAGCTCGAAGGCGGGCGCGAGAGTCCCGTCCTCGCCGCGGATCTCGGCACTCTTCGCTTTCATCGAGGAGTCGAGCCAGAAGGCGCCGAGATACAGGCCGACCGGACAGTCCGTCTTGAACGGTATCTTCAGCCCCATGTTGGCGCCGAGAACCGTCTCGCCGGACCACTCCGGCCTGTAGACGGCATCCACCGACGCACCGTCCAGCCCGGTCGGCACGAGAGAGGGGGCGCTGTAGTCGAGCTGGGCGACCAGCGGACCCAGCCACCAGTCAACGCGGCTGCCGGGGCGAGTCAGGTGCATGTTCAGCCCGACGAAGAACTTCTTCATCTCCACGTCGGCGCTGGCGTAACCGGTTCGGCCGCCCGGGTGCAGCCACCAGTCGAATTCGCAGTTGATCGTGTTCGCCCCGAACATGATCCCCACGGGGTAGCTCAGGCGGTACTCCGCGGCAAGTCCGGCGCCGACTCCGTCCACGCAGGCCTTGAGCCGATCTCGCATGTCCGGACCGAGCACCGAGATGTGCACGTCGTCTCCGCTCAGCGAACTGAGCGTCGGCAGCAGGGTCCACCGCCGGTCGACATGCATCGAGGCCGAAGCCTGGTTGCTGCCGCCGGCGTTCTCCACCGTCGCCGTGTGGCTGATCTCGCCAGCGGCGGCGTGCACGACCGTGCGTTGGTAGGGCGCCCCAAGCGACTGTCCGTCCAGCGTGACCGTCACCGGCGCCCCGGCGCCGTTCTCCGGCGCCACCGTGACGACGGCCGTCTGGCCGACCAGCACCCGGTCCGGTTCGATCGACATCGTGACCGTCGGCGCGACCTTCATTTCGGTCGAACAACGGGCGCTCTGGCCGGTGCTGGTCTCGACGGTCACGGTATGGGTGAAGGCGTCGGCGCCGTCGTGAGCCATCTCCCGGGTGTACGGAGACGCCAGCAACTGCCCGTCAAGCAGGACCCGCGACACCTCGGCGCCGTAACCGGCGTTCGGCACGGCCGTCAACGTGGACGACTCGCCCAGGTCGAGCTCGGCCGGCGACACGGTCACGCCGCAACTCGGGCAGCCGACGGCGATCGTGCGGCTGGCCGAGTCCTCGAGCCGGTCGCCGCGGGGCGACATCGTGGAGCAGGTCGCCGTGACCGTGTAGTCGCCCTCGGCGGTGAACGGGAAGGAAGCGTCTCCGGATGCCGCCGACCTCTCGTCGCCGCCGGGCATCCGGACCGTCACGGCGCTTTCTCCATCGTCGCACGAACTCCGGAAGTCGAACGTCCGGTCGCTGCAGGAGAGGCTGCCGACGTCCAGGTCGAGGCCGACCTTCGGCAGCGGTCGCTCGGCAAGGAGCGCGAGGTTGCCGCACGCCTCGGGCACGATCATCGAGTACCACCTTCCGTTCGAACTGAACCGGACTTCCCAGGCCGCGAACGCCTCGTCGCCGGCCCAGCAGAGGTCGGCGCCCACCGTCGGCGTCTCGCCGCGCTCGCGGAAGAACATCCACTGGACCCGCTGGCCGGGGTCGACGGCGGTCGAAGCGATTCCCCGCCAGTCGGCGACGGCGGCAAACAGATCGTCCGAGTCGCCCGACCAGTCCGCTTCCTCCAGCAGAGACAGGATCTCCTCGCGGTGATTCACGAACAGCGCCTGCAGGGACTCCTGATCTTCGACCGGCCCCGAGAACCTGTTCGCGCCTCCCAGGCGCGTGATCGACGTCCCGCCCTCGCATGGTTGGGCGACGGCCGGCCCGGCCGGGATCAGGCCCGCGAGGAGCAACAGGACGAAGACCCACCGCGCGGACGTACGGACGGCGGCATGCTCAGCGAACCAACGGCGATGGGACATCTTGCGTTTCCCCCAGAGTTTCCCCGCCGCGGTCCGCTCGACCGAGCGAGCCGGAGCGGCGTGCCTCCAATCATGCCAGTACCGATCCAGGCTGACAAACGCCGCCGACCGGCCCTGGACCGGCCCAGCCGGACGCCGGGACGGAGCCGGCTGGCGCGACGGTATGATTCCCGACCGACCGACGACACCCGACACGGGAACGAGAACCGCGTCGGCCGGGCGCGGAGGCGAGGAACGAGTGCACGAGACCTCAGGAAGCTGGCATCTCGGCAGCAGTGAAAGGCCGCTGCGGGTTGCCGTGATCGGCTCCGGTCCCAGCGGGTTCTATGCGATCGCCGCGCTGTTCAAGGCAGACGGCGTCACGGCGGACGTCGACCTGTTCGACCGCCTTCCCACGCCCTTCGGCCTGGTGCGCGGCGGCGTCGCGCCCGATCATCAGAAGATCAAGAACGTCATCCGGGTCTACAACCGCACCGCGCTGCATGACCGCTTCCGCTTCTTCGGGAACGTGGAACTCGGCCGGGACGTCTCGGTCGAGGACCTGCTCAGGCACTACGACCAGATCGTCTACGCGACAGGCAACGGGTCGGACCGCAAGATGGGCGTCCCCGGCGAGGAACTCCCCGGCGTCCACTCGGCGACCGAGTTCGTCGGCTGGTACAACGGTCATCCCGATTACCAGGACCGCAGCTTCGACCTCGCCTCGGCCCGGCGCGTCGCCGTCGTAGGCAACGGCAACGTGGCGATGGACGTGACCCGCATCCTGGCGCGGAACCCGGACGAACTCGCCGCCACCGACATCACCGCCGAATCGCTCGCCGCGCTGCGGGAAAGCAGGGTCGAGGAGATCGTCCTGCTCGGCCGCCGTGGGCCGGCGCAGGCGGCGTTCTCGCCTCAGGAGATCAAGGAAATCGGATCGCTCGATGGCGTCAGCCTGCTGGTGTCCGAAGCGGAGATGGACCTCGACGAGCTCAGCGACGCGTGGCTGGCGGAAGTCGCCGCGCCCAGCGCACGCCGCAACGTCAACTATCTGACGGCGATCGCCGGCGCCGGCGCCGGCGCCGGCGATCGCCTCGTGACCTGCCGCTTCCTCGTTTCGCCCATCGACCTTCAGGCGGGCGACGACGGACGCGTGAGTCGGGTCGTGATCGAGAAGAACGAACTGTACGCCGCCGACGACGGCACGCCCAGACCCCGAGGCGCCGGCGAGAAGGAAACTCTGGACGTCGACCTGGTGTTCAAGGCCGTGGGCTACCGCGGCAGCCCCCTGCCGGGCGTCCCGTTCCATGAACGCTGGGGCATCCTGCCGAACCACGAGGGGCGTCTGCTGACCGAGCCGGAAGGCGAGACCGTGCCGGGCCAGTATGTCGTCGGCTGGGCCAAACGCGGCCCGACCGGCCTGATCGGCACGAACAGCCCCGACTCGACCGCCACCGTCAGGAAGATGCTGGAGGACATCGACGGCGTGACGGCGCCGGCCGACCCGGCCCGGGCCCCGGAGAGGATCGTCGAACTGCTCCGCGAACGCGGCGTCGACTTCGTGACCTTCGACGACTGGAACCGGCTGAACGACGAGGAACTGCGCCGCGGCGAAGCCCGGAACAAGGTCCGCGAGAAGTACACCGACGTCGAGTCGATGATGGCGGCGGTGAATCGCCTCCGGTAGCGCGGCGCTCCCGCTCGATGAAGTCGTCAGCCCCCTGCTTGCCTTGCCCGCCCCTGAGCTGAAGGGCGGGAAGCACTGAACCGTCGCCAGGCCGGCCGGAACCTGGCGCCTGAAGTATCCGGCTGCCGCCTCGGGATGTCGCGAATCCGGGACGCGAACTGGCCACCGCGAGTCGATAGTTCATCCTCTCGCGTCGGTCCGCCGCCGGCATCCAGAGTCGCAAGGCGGCGTATCGCCGATCCGTTCTCCCGTGCTGCAAGCCGCGGTTCGCGGAGCTTCCGCCGGGTTGAGCCAGGACGCCCCCGGAAATCCCGGGGCGCTCGCCTCAGCCCATGTGGGGATAGCGGTAGTCCGAGGGCGGCGCGAAGTTCTCCTTGACGGCACGCTGGGACGTCCAGCGCAGCAGGTTGGCCATGGAGCCCGCCTTGTCGTTCGTGCCGGACGCGCGGGCGCCGCCGAAAGGCTGCTGGCCGACGACGGCGCCGGTCGGCTTGTCGTTGACGTAGAAGTTGCCGGCGGCGTTGCGCAGGCGGGCGCCGATGCTGGCCACGGCCGCGCGGTCGCGGGCGAACACGGCGCCGGTCAACGCGTAGGGGCTCGTCGTGTCGCAGAGTTCGAGCGCCTCGTCGAGTGCGTCGTCCGCGTAGACGTACACGGTGAGCACCGGACCGAAGATTTCCTCGCTCATCAGGCGCGAGCGCGGATCTTCGCTGCGGACGACGGTGGGCTCGACGAAGTAGCCGACCGAGTCGTCCCGGCCGCCGCCTGAAACGACCTCGTAAGCCGAACCGTTCTCCGCATCGGCGAGATAGCCGGAGATGTTGTCGAAGGACGACCGGTCGATGACCGCAGCCATGAAGTTCGAGAAGTCGACCGGCGAGCCCATCCTGACGGTCGCCAGTTCGTCGCACAGGCGCTCCCGCAGCTCACCCCAGAGCGATGCCGGGACGTAGGCGCGCGAAGCCGCGGAGCACTTCTGCCCCTGGTATTCGAAGGCGCCGCGGATCAGCGCCGTGCTCAAGGCGGCCGCGTCCGCGGATGGGTGCGCGAAGACGAAGTCCTTGCCGCCCGTCTCGCCGACGATCCGCGGGTACGCGTCGTAGGTTTCGATCCGGTCGCCGATCGTCCGCCACATGCGCTGGAACACGGGCGTCGAACCGGTGAAGTGGATTCCCGCAAGATGGCGGCTGGCCAGCGCCGGATCGCCCACCGCGGCGCCCGGACCGGGCACGAAGTTGATCACGCCCGGCGGCAGTCCGGCCTCCTCAAGCAGCTTCATCACGCAGTAGCCCGAGAGCAGCGCCGTCGACGCCGGCTTCCACAGCACGGTGTTGCCCATGATCGCCGCCGACGTCGGCAGGTTGCCGGCGATCGCGGTGAAGTTGAACGGCGTGACCGCGAACACGAAGCCCTCGAGGGCCCGGTACTCCACGTAGTTCCAGATGCCGGGCGACGAGACGGGCTGCTGGCCGTAGAGTTCCTCCGCGAACGCCACGTTGAAGCGCAGAAAGTCGATCAGCTCGCAGGCGGAGTCGATCTCGGCCTGGAAGCAGGTCTTCGACTGGTTCAGCATGGTGGCGGCGTTCACCGTCGAGCGCCATGAACCGGCCAGCAGCTCGGCCGCGCGCAGGAAGATCGCCGCCCGGTCCGCGAACGGCATCGTGGCCCAGGCAGGCCAGGCCTCCCGAGAAGCCTCTACCGCCGCCTCGACTTCGGCGGCGCCGGCCTGGTGGCACGAGCCGAGCACATGACCGTGATCGTGAGGGCAGACCACGTCCCTCGTGCGGCCCGTGCGGATCTCGCGGCCGCCGACAAGGACCGGAATCTCGACCCGCTCGCCGAGCATCTCCTTCAGCCGCGCCTCGAGAGCGATCCGCTCGGCGGCACCGGGCGCGTAGTCGAGCACGGGTTCGTTGCGGGGCGTGGGTACCTGCAGGACGCCGTTCGGCATGTCGCTTGATCTCCTGGAACGTGGGGGAGGACCGCTTGAGCGCGGCCGGGGGCGCAGCATAGACCGCGCGCGCCGGGTACGCCCTCGCTTCTCAGAACCCGGCCGGGGTCCCCTGATCTTCCAGCATCTTCCAGGCGAAGACCAGAATCCCGGCGATCAGCAGCGTGCCGCCGAGGGGCGTGATCGCGCCCAGCCAGCGCGGGCCGCCGACGGCGATCGCCCCCACGGTTCCCGAGAAGATCAAGGCGCCCAGGAACAGCAGCCAGCCGGCGAGCCGCAAGTCGGCGTTCGAACCCCGAGCAGCGAGCCCGAGCAGCGCCGCCAGGACGCCGCCGGCCATCAGGTAGCGCGCGGCGGTCTCCCACAACGCCAGGTGCTCGGCGTCGAGCGCCGACCGCAGGCCGTGCGCGCCAAAAGCGCCCGCGGCCACCGAAGCCGCGCACATCAACAGTCCCACGAACAGCCAGTTCACCGCGATGGCCTCCTCCGAGCGTCGGTTATCGTAGCAACCGGGACGCTCGCCATCGGGTGTGGGCGCCGGACCCGTGGACACGCAACTGACCGCACTGGAAGGACGGCTCGCCGAGCTGCTTCCGATCTACGCCCACGAGGTCTGGGGCGCTTGGCTCCAGTTGCTGGCGATCGCGTTCGTCTCCGCGCTGAGCGCCTGGACGGTCTGGTGGATCCTCAAGTCCGGCGCAACGAAGCTGGTCGGGAAGACCCGGACCGACGTCGACGACCGGCTGCTCGCGGCGTCCCACTGGCCGCTCTGGGTTTCGGTCTTCCTGATCGGCTTGCGGATCGGCGTCGCTCGATTGCCGCTCGCCGACGGAACCGAGCAGAGGATCGTCGACGCGCTGCAGACCGTGGCGCTGGTGTTCTGGGTCGTCGCGGCGTTGCGCGGCTCGGGCGTCCTGATGCGGGCCCTGGCGCGGCGCCGGAGTCGCGGCCGCCTGGTCTCCAGGCACACCCAGCCGCTCTTCGAGAACCTGGCCAAGGTCGCCATCGTGATCCTGGGGGCCTACCTGGTGATCAACGCCTGGGGCTACAACGTCCAGGGGCTCCTGGCCGCCGGCGGCATCGCGGGCATCGCCGTCGGCTTCGCGGCGCGCGACACGCTCGCGAATCTGTTCGCCGGCATCTTCATCTTCGCGGACAGTCCCTACAAGATCGGCGACTTCATCACCCTCGACACCGGCGAGCGCGGCATGGTCACCGAGATCGGCATCCGCAGCACGCGGCTGCTGACCCGAGACGACATCGAGGTGACGATTCCCAACGCGGTGATGGGGAACGCCAAGATCAACAACGAGAGCGGCGGGCCTCACGTCAAGTACCGCATCCGCGTCCGGGTCGGCGTGGCCTACACCAGCGACGTCGAGAAGGTCGAGGCCGTCCAGCTCCAGGTAGCCGACGACAACGAGAACGTGTGCAAGGCCCCAACGCCGCGCGTCCGGTTCCGCGGCTTCGGACCCTCCTCGATCGACTACGAGTTGCTGTGCTGGGTCGAGGAACCGGTGCTCCGCGGCATCGTGACCCACGAACTCGTGAAGGCGACGGTCAAGGCGTTCGCCGAGGCGGGCATCGAGATCCCCTACAGCAAGCACGACATCTACATCAGGCAGGGAGAGACGCCTCTGCTCGGCGACTGACGAAGCCGGCGGCCGGCCACGGCCCGCGCCGGAAACCTGCTCGCCGCCTCTCACTGCGCACGCTTCCGAATGAAAGTTGCAAGGACCGCGGCCGGCGGCGGCCTGGAACTGGTCGACGCGCCGGCGCCCGAGATCGGCGACGGCGAAGCGCTGATCGAACTCGTCTGCTGCGGCCTCTGCGGAACGGACCTCCACAAGCTCGCCGAGCCCGGACGACCGGCCGGCGAGGTGCTGGGACACGAAGTCGTCGGCCGGGTGATCGAGACCCGCACCCACAAGCTCGCGCTTGGCGACCGGGTCGTCGCGCCGCATCACGCCCCCTGCGGCGCCTGCCGTCCGTGCCGTTCCGGCGCGGAGACGATGTGTCCCCGCTTCGCCGAGAACCTGCTGGACCCGGGGGGGTTCAGCGAACGGATCCGGCTGCGTCGCCGCGCCGTCGAACTCACCGTTCGCAAGCTCGACGCCGGGCTTCCGGACAAGGCGGCGGTCTTCGTCGAGCCGGCGGCCTGCGTCCTGCGCGGCGTCGACCGGGCCGGGCTCTCCGGCGACGCGGCCGAGGTCGCGGTGCTGGGCGCCGGGTCGATGGGCCTGCTCCACCTGCTGATCCTGAGGGCGACCTTCCCCGCCGTCCGGATCGTCTTCGCCGAGCCGGATCCGGGTCGGCGGGCGATCGCGACCGAGCTGGGCGCCGATTTCGCGGCGCCGCCCGCGGAGGTCGTCGAGACGGCCCGAGGCGCCCCGCCGGAAGGCGGCGTCGACGCCGTCTTCGACACGGCCGGGGGCCAGGAGGCCTTCGACCTGGCCCTTGACGTCACACGGCCAGGCGGCCGCGTCGTGCTCTTCGCGCACGCCGCCCGGGATGCCAGCGTCGCCTTCGACGTCAACAGGGTCTTCAGGTCCGAACGCCAGGTGATCGGCGCCTACTCGAGCGGTCCCGCCGAGCAGGCGCGCGCACTGGATCTGCTCCTCCAGGGCAAGCTGGACCCGACGCCGCTGGTCACCCACCGCCTGCCCCTGAACCGCGCCGCCGAGGCCGTCGAACTGTGCCGGCGGCGGCAAACGCTGAAGGTTCTGCTGCATCCCTGAGGCCATGATCCCCGAGCGTCAGACCCAGGCCTTTCTCATCGGTCCCGGAAGCGTCGAACTGAAGCGACGACCGATGCCCGAACCGCGCGACGGCGAACTGCTGATCCGGGTTGACGCCGCGACCGTCTGCGGCACCGACGTCAAGGTGTACCGACGCGGCGGCCATCCGACCATGCTGGCCCTGCCGTCGCCCTTCGGCCACGAGGTCGCCGGCGCCGTCGTTCGCGCCGCGGCAGGGAGCGCCCACCGCGAAGGCGACACTGTCGTCGTCGCCAACAGCGCCTCCTGCGGCGCGTGCCGACCCTGCCGGCACGGACGCGAGAACCTCTGCCGCAACCTCGTCTACCTGAACGGCGCCTTCGCCGACTACCTGTTGATCCCGGAAGCCGTCGCGAGGCGCGGCGTGCACCCGCGGCCCGCCGGACTCGAGGCCGCGGTCGCCGCCATGGCGGAACCGCTGGCCTGCGCCGTCCACTGCCTGGAACGCTGCCTCGGCGCCTGGAACGGGCCGCCGTCGGAGGCGCGAAGCCTGGTCATCGGCTGCGGGCCGCTGGGGCTCATGCTGATCGACCTGTTCCACGACGCGGGCGCCCACGTTTGCGCCCTTGACCCGCACCGCCGCCGTCTCGAAGCGGCGCGCCGTTTCGGCGCCTCGGAGACGCGTCGGGGCCGCGTCGGCGACGGCGCCGACCCGGAGAACGAAGACTCGTTCGACTTGGCGATCGATGCGACCGGCACGCCCGCCGGCTGGGATCACGCCGTCAAGGCGCTCGCTCCCGGGGGCGTCGCCGCCCTGTTCGGCGGCTGCCGTCCGGGAACCGACCTTGCCATCGACGCGGAGCGGGTCCACTACCGGGAACAGACCCTGCTCGGCGTCTACCATCACCGGCCCTCGTCCTTCCGCGCGGCACTCGACCGGCTGAGCGACGCGCCGGAGCGCTACGGCGCGCTGATCGAACGCGAACTGCCCCTTGACCGTCTCCCGGAAGCGCTCGACCTGATGATCGACCGCCAGGTTCTGAAGGTCGCCATCCGACCGCGGGTCGACTGAGAGACAGCCCCACCCGCACTCAGCTGCCGCCGATGATCCCGGCGGCGGCGGGCCGTTTCGTCGGGCAGCCCCACCCGCACTAAGCTGCCGCTGAGTCTGCTACGGTTTCCACCTGCCCCACGCGGTTGAACCGTCTCGTGGCTGGATCCTGACGGCCCAACCGTGGTGTCGGAGGGGAGGATCCAGGATGATGACGGAGTTCCGTCCTGCGCCGCGCATCGCGTTGCTCGGCGTTCTGGCGTCCAGCCAGGCCCTTGGACAGGAGTTGACGCCAACACCTGCCGAGGCGCCGCAGAACATGGCGCGCCGTCCGAAGACCGCGTGGCATCTGGGTGCACCCGAGGCGATACGAAGGCCCAAGCCGGCGGCCGCGGAACTGGTCTACAGCGGAGACGGGCTGACCGCCGTCAGGTTTCGTGCCGCGAACGGCCAGCTGATGGAACGTCGGGAACCCCTGCCGCCAGACACTGAGCTGGCCGACGACGGAGACGGATGGGTCGTCGTCAGGTTCCGGGACGAGAGCGGCCAGCTGATCGAACGGCTCTACGCAGAACGCCATACAATCGACGACTACATCGACGGCGAGGGCAAGATGACGAAGCGGGTCGTCCGGCACTCGGACGGCAGAGTCGACTCGATCGCCCGAGCTTACCGGGAGGTCCATGGGGTCCATGGCCGTCCGGCTTCGGAAGCGGAAGCGGTCGTCTTCGCTCAGGGCATCAATCTGGACCGGGAGACGTTCCAGGACTTCCTGGCCAGGTTGCCGCCGCCGCCCATTGCGTCGTCGGAGGCACAGCGGTCGCTGATGCACGGCCGGCCACGGCCGGTTGACGAGACGTCGACCGTCGAGCATCCATGGAGACGTCATCTGAAGGAGGGCGACTTCTCATCGCGGGCGCGACGAACGGACGTCCGATTGCTGCATCGGGAGTTGCAGGTCGAGTCCGTACGCCTCGGGGAGAGCTGGCTGCAGTTCTCGGACAGTCTCGGGGGGCGCCGGTTCGACCGCTACACCAGGACGAGCCAGCTGGAGGTCGATGGTCACAGCCCTCCTGTTCGCGCAGTTGCCTCCCATGACGCCATGGGCCGGATCGCTCACGTCGTCACGAACGACGACGGTTACCCGACGGAGACCTGGTACGGCGAAACGCTGGTGGCCCGCTACCACTACGCACACGTCGACGGCGTGGCGCCGCGGCCTTCCGACGGACGTCTGGGCGATTTCTGGTTCGAACTGCTGGAACCGCTGACTGGGCGACGCCTCCTGGATTCGCGGGCACTCCCGATCGTGTCGGACGAACCGCGCTTCAGCGCCCTGAGCGGCCTGATCGAGTCCGTCGATGACGATCTCTTTGTCGTCGTCAATCACGGGCCCTGGGGGGAGCGCTACGCGCTTCTTCCCCTGGGAGAGGGTCCGATCTGGCGAGCGGTCCTCGCGGCCGGCACGGAGGACCCGTCTCTGCGTTCGCAGGTCTACTACACGGACGACCGCCTCAGAATCGAGTTCCGCTTCCGCGGCCAGCGCACGGATCTGGTCGTGGAGGCGCCCCGGCGCGGTTCCTCCTCCATCAAGGTGCGCTGGCCGCGGGACATCGAGCTCCCTCTTCTCCTGAAGGAACCGACGGCCCCGTCACCGCCGTAGGCGCCGGCTCGACTGGCAGGTGGTCCAACCGAGCGGGCGGAAGAGCGGGGCCGTCTCCCGGGTTCGGACGCCGTTCCGCCGGACGACCGTATGGCGCCCGCCGTATACTTCGCCTGCGGCGATGCCGTGCCGCAGAGTCCCTCATGGCCGCCTCCGAGCACGACCTCCCGACCGATCTGGAGGCCGTGCGCCAGGAGCTGGAGCGAGTCGACGAAGAGCTGCTGAAGGGATTCAGGCGCAGAGTCGAACTCTCGCGCGAGGTCGCGGCCGCCAAGATCGCGGCCGCCTTTCCGTTCCGCGACCAGCTGCGCGAGGAGCAACTGCTGACGCGGGTACGGACCGTCGCCGCCGAACTCGACCTCGACCCGCACCAGACCGAGCGCATCTTCCGGCTGCTGATCGAGATGTCGATCGCGGCGCAGCAGGGCTACATCCGCGATCTCGACCGGGCGCCGCTGCGCGTCGCCTACCAGGGAGTCGAGGGTTCGTTCAGTCACCTGACCGCTCAGCGGCAGTACGCCGGACGGCCTGGAGGCGTCGTGCTCCAGGGCTACGAGCTGTTCCGGGAGGCTGCGGCGGGCGTCCGCGACGGGCGCCACGACATCGCCCTGCTGCCCATCGAGAACAGCACCGCGGGCAGCATCAACGAGACGTACGACCTGCTGGCCGAAGGGGGGCTGGTGATCACCGCGGAAGTCATCAGCAAGGTGGCGCACTGCCTGCTGGCACTGCCCGGCGCGAAGATCGAGGATCTCCGGCTCGTTCTCTCCCACCCTCAGGCGCTGCGCCAGTGCGACCAGTTCCTGCATGAGCGCGACTGGCTGCGGCCGCAACCCGAGTTCGACACCGCCGGCGCGGCCGCGCGCGTCCGCGAAGGCAACGACCGGACGGTCGGCGCCATCGCCAGCGAACCGGCGGCGCGCGTCTTCGGCCTGGAGATCCTCGCCCACGGCATCCAGAACCAGGCAGGGAACTTCACCCGCTTCGTCGAGGTAGCGACGGAGGCGGCGCCCTGCCCGCCCGACCTGCCCTGCAAGACCTCCCTTCTTCTCGTCACCGGGAATCACCCGGGCGATCTGGGCGAAGTGTTGCGCAGCTTCTCGCGGCGCGGCGTCAACCTGACCAAGATCGAGTCCAGGCCGATCCCCGCAACGCCCTGGCGCTACTGTTTCTACCTCGACATCGAGGGACACGTCGCTTCGGCGCCGGTAACCGGAGCGCTCCAGGCCATCGAGCCGAAGACGAAGGAGCTCCGCATCCTCGGCGCCTACCCGAGCGCGCTGCCGCCAACGCCCGTCGAGCGTCCGACCGACGGCGACGGCGCAAGACGCACCGCGGCCGAAGGCACCTGACCGGCCTTGACCGAACGCGCCGACGTCGTCTGCATCGGGGCCGGCATCATCGGTCTCGCCACGGCCCGGAGCCTGGCGCGCCGCTTCGGGCGTCTCGACATCCGCGTGGTCGAGGCGGAGCCCAGGCCAGCCGTTCACCAGACCGGCCACAACAGCGGCGTCATCCACTCCGGCCTCTACTACAAGCCCGGCTCGCTCAAGGCGCGCCACTGCGTCGACGGCAGGAAGCGGCTGGTCGACTACTGCGATCGGCACGGCATTCCCTACGAGATCTGCGGCAAGCTCGTCATCGCGACCGACCAGGAAGAGATCCCGAGACTCGACGAACTGGAGCGCCGCGGGCGCGCGAACGGCCTTGCCGGTCTGGAGCGCCTGCCGCCCGAGCGGATCCCCGAGGTCGAGCCGCACGCGACCGGCATCGACGCGCTACGGGTTCCCGAGACCGGCATCGTCGACTACCGGGCCGTGGCGCGCGCCTACGCCCAGGAACTCGAGGCGGCCGGCGTCTCCCTCCACCTGAGGACCCGCGTAACCGGTCTCGGGCGACGCTCCGACGGAATCGTCGTGGAGACCGCCGCCGGCGAGTTCGAGGCCGGACACGCGATCAACTGCGCCGGCCTTCAGTCGGACCGCGTGGCGCGCATGGCGGGCCTCTACCCGAACGTGCGGATCGTTCCCTTTCGCGGCGAGTACTTCGACCTCGCGCCGGAGCGACGTCACCTGCTGCGGGGGCTGATCTATCCCGTCCCCGATCCCCGTTTCCCCTTCCTCGGAGTCCACCTGACCCGGCGCGTCGACGGCTCGGTCGAAGCCGGCCCGAACGCGGTGCTGGCGCTCAAGCGGGAAGGCTACGACCGCGGCAGCTTCGACGTCCGCGACGCCTGGAGCAGCCTGAGCTACCCCGGCTTCTGGAAGATGGCCCTGCGCTTCTGGAAGGTAGGCATCGGCGAGATGGCGCGCTCCGGCAGCCGCGCCCGCTTCGCCCGCGACCTGCGCCGCTTCGTCCCCGAGCTCGGCGACTCCGACCTGATGCCCGGCGGCGCCGGCGTCCGCGCTCAGGCGCTGGACCGCAAGGGCGCGCTGGTCGACGACTTCGCGATCGAGACGAGCCCGCGGATGCTCCACGTGCTGAACGCCCCGTCACCCGGCGCAACGGCGTCGCTGGCGATCGGCGACACGCTGGCGGACCGCGCGGCGGAGACGTTCGGGCTGTGACTCGGGCTCGCGCGACCAGCATAGCGGTCGGCCGCGACCAAGCCGAGAAGGCCGGCCGTTGCGGCGAACGAAGGCCCGTTCGGCAACTCTGCCCTCTATACTCCGGTTCATGATGAGATCGACACATCGCCGGCTGCCGCCGGCTCTTCTCCTTCCCCTCCTGGCCTGTTCCCCCGACACCTTCGACCCCGGGCCAGTCGAGTATCCGGAGACCCGGACGGTCGACCAGGTCGACGACTACTTCGGCGTCCAGGTCGCGGACCTGTACCGTTGGCTGGAGGATCTCGACAGCGAAGAGACGGCGGCCTGGGTGGCCGCGCAGAATGCGGTCGCCGAGCCTTTCCTGGCCGCGCTTCCGGGTCGCGAAGCCATAGAGGACCGGCTGCGCCAGATCTGGAACTACGAGCGCTGGAGCATCCCCCGCAAGCGCGGCGAGCGGTACTTCTACAGCCACAACGACGGGCTCCAGGACCAGAGCGTGGTCTACGTCGCGGAATCGATGGACCGGGAAGGCGACGAGCCGCCCGGCCGCGTACTGCTCGACCCGAACGCCTGGAGCGAGGACGCGACGGTGGCCCTGGCCGGGATGACGCCGAGCCGGGACGGGCGCTACGTCGCCTACGCGCGGTCGGACGGAGGCTCCGACTGGCGGACGTGGAAGGTCCGCGACGTCGAGACCGGCGAGGACACGGACGACCTGATCGCCTTCACGAAGTTCACCTCGATCTCCTGGCTGCCCGACAACTCGGGCTTCTTCTACAGTCGCTATCCGCCGCGCGAGGACGACCCGACCAGAGGCGACGGTTCGAAGGCGGTGTCCGTCCACTTCCACGCCTTGGGCACGGACCAGAGCGAGGACCGGCTCGTGTTCAGCCAGCCCGAGCACCCCCGCCGCAACCCGTACGCCTCGGTCTCCGAGGACGGCAAGTACCTGCTGGTCAACCTGCAGGAGGGGTACCTGGAGAACGCGGTGCATTACCGGAAGATCGACGAGCCGGATTCCGCGATCCGTCCGCTCCTCGACCAGTGGGACGCGCTCTACGGTTACGTCGTGAACATGGGTCCGGTGTTCCTGTTCGAGACGAACAAGGACGCGCCGCGGAACCGGATCGTCGCGGTCGACCTGAACGACGGATCGCCCGCGGGCAAGCCGACGCTGCACGAAGTGGTCCCCGAAGGCGAAGACACCCTGTCGACCGCCTCCGCCGTCGGCGGCAAGCTGATTCTGAACTACCTGCGCGACGCTCGCACCGTCGTTCGCCTGGCCGGACCGGACGGCGCCGGCCCCGCGACCCCGGTCGGCGAGGTCGAGCTGCCGGGCATCGGCGCCGCCGGCGGCTTCGGCGGCCGCTGGGACGAAGACGAGACCTTCTACTCGTACTCCAGCTTCGCCGCGCCGTCCCGGATCTACCGCTACGACGCGGCAAGCGGCGAGAGCGAACTGATTCGCCGTCCCGCGATCGACGCCGATCTCGACGGCTACGAGACGGAGCAGGTCTTCTACGAGAGTCGCGACGGCACGCGCATCCCGATGTTCATCACCCATCGCGCGGGCCTCGAAAGGGACGGCGACCACCCGACTCTCCTCTACGGCTACGGCGGCTTCAACATCTCGCTGACGCCCGGCTTCTCCTCGTCCCGCCTGGCCTGGCTCGAGATGGGCGGGGTGCTGGCCATCCCGAACCTGCGCGGCGGCGGCGAATACGGCCGCGAATGGCACCTCGCCGGCACGAAGCAGAACAAGCAGAACGTGTTCGACGACTTCATCGCTGCCGCGGAGTGGTTGATCGACCACGGCTACACGAGGTCCGAGCGTCTCGCGATCCAGGGCGGCAGCAACGGCGGTCTCCTGGTGGGCGCGACGCTCAACCAGCGGCCCGACCTGTTCGCGGCGGCACTGCCGGCGGTCGGCGTCCTCGACATGCTGCGCTACCACCTGCCGAGCGCCAACGCCCGCAACTGGTCGACGGATTACGGCCTTTCCGAGAACGAGGACGAGTTCCGGGCCCAGTACGCGTATTCGCCGCTTCACAACGTGCGGGAAGGCGACTGCTACCCGCCGACCCTGATCACGACCGCCGACCACGACGACCGGGTCGTGCCGTGGCACAGCTTCAAGTACGCCGCCGAGATGCAGCGGGCGCAGGGCTGCGACCACCCGGTCCTCATCCGGGTCGAGACCCGGGCCGGCCACGGCGCCGGAAAACCCACCTGGATGCAGATCGAGGACGTCGCCGACCAGTGGGCCTTCGCCGCCTGGGCGCTGGGCCTCGAACCGAGCTTCTAGCAGCCCGTGGCGAACGTCGCGCTGCATTCGAGCGGCCAACCATCCCGCCCGGCATCGTTGCTCCTCGGTCGAAGTTGGCCCGAACTGCTCCCTCGTCGCGCCTTGCCGGGCGGGCACCTGACCACTCTCGGCGCCACGCGCACTTCCACCACGGACTGCTAGCCGCGCTCCGGCCCATGGCGACGCCCTACCGGCACACGATCCGGGTCCGCTACGGCGAGGTCGACAAACAGGGCGTCGTCTTCAACGCCCACTACATGGCGTACATGGACGACGCGCTGGAGAACTGGCTGCTCGGCATCCGCGAAGCGCGGGAGAAGCTGGGCTGGGAGATGATGCTCCGCCGCACGACGATCGACTTCCTGGGCTCGGTTGCCGACGGCGACTTGCTGGACATCGACCTCGCCGTCCGGCACTGGGGCCGGACCTCCTGGACTCTCCGCTACCGCGGCAGCCACGAAGGACGGCTCGTCTTCACCGCCGACGTCCTCTACGTCAGCGTCCACGCGCCGGAGTACGCCAAGATGGAAACGCCAGCCGAGATCCGAGCCTACATGGGGCCGGAGACGAACCTCGACGAGGCGGCCGTCTGAAGCCGGGCGCCGGCCTCTCGCCGCTCCCCCGCTCGTTCTACGAGCCCACGGCGCTCGCGGTCGCGCCGCGGCTCCTGAACAAGGTCCTCGTCCGCGGCCGGCGCGCCGCCCGCATCGTCGAAGTGGAGACCTATGAAGGAACCGAGGACCCCGCGAGTCACGGCTACCGCGGCATGACGGCCCGCAACCGGACGATGTTCGGACCGCCTGGACACATCTACGTCTACTTCACCTACGGCATGCACTACTGCGCCAACGTCGTCTGCGGTCCCGAGGGCGTCTGCTCGGCCGTCCTGCTGCGTGCCCTGGCGCCCCTTCAGGGCGCGGACATCATGCGTCGCGCCCGCAACGCAGCCAGTCGCCGCCGTTCCGCGCAGCCGTTTCGCCCCGTCGACCTGTGCTCCGGCCCCGCCCGCCTGTGTCAGGCCCTGGGCCTCGACCGCCGCCACGACGGCGCCGACCTGGTCCCGGCGCCGACCGCCGCCAGCGGCCTGCCCATCTTCATCGGAGATGACGGCACTCCGCCGCCAACCGAACTCGGCCGCAGCGGCCGCATCGGCGTCTCGCGAGCCCGGAACCGACCTTGGCGGTTCTACGTCGCCGGGGAACCGAACGTATCCGGATCCCGTGCCGCCGCCAAAGCGCTGGACGTGGTCTGTCGCTCCAGTTCACGGGAAAACTCGCTCGCCGTAGCCAGCCACGCGTCCAGTTCATCCAGAGTTGGACCGAGTTCGTAAGGGTGGTGGTGGCAGACACGGCTGAGATCCGCCCAAGCCACCGCGGTGGCTCGGACGAGTGTCCGGTCCCGAATGTACTCGCCCAGGCAGAGCAGTTGCGCATGAGTGTTGCAACGCTCGAGCCCCGGGGCGCGGAGCCGCCAGAATCGCCGGAGTGCGTCCTCGATCGCCAACCGCCCGAGGACCGCAGCCGTACGAGACCACGGTCCCGGATTGTCTCCACGCTCCCCCGAAACGAGGTTTCGCGCGACGCCGAGAAACTCCGGAATGGTCATGTTCTCAGACCAGCCGACGGACTTGCTCCGCCAGACGACCCGTATCGAAGACCATCTGCTGAAGGCGAGCCAACTGCACGACTTGGTGAGAGCCCCTGTTCACTTGCCGCACCAGGTCAGCCTGTCGTCTGCCCATGCGCGCATCGACGTGGGGCATGACGTCGCCACCGCGTCCTACGTCGTCGAAGAGAGCGAGAGCCAGCTTCTGGATCAAGGTCCTCGCGCTGATCAGGGCTTCTTCGCAGTCGACGTGCCGTTCGCCGCGTCCGATCCGCCGACGCCGCACGACCTCAGAACAGGCCGCCTCGATCGCCATTCGACAGGGTTGCACCGGCGGCGGAGGCCGCGCAATCGGGGATGTCCTCGGTCAGCGTCAGGGCTCGCGCGTCCTCCAGGTACTGCCCGACAGGATCCCGGATGGGTCTGCACTCGACAATCGAGTTCGCTCTTCGGTTCACTTCGATCACGCGCGCTTCGATCTGCTGTCGGCGCACGGACTCCGGCAGACGTTCATCGTGCGTGAACACGATCACTTGTCTGTTCCGCGCGACGTCCTCAAGGACCCGCGCCAGCCCATCGACCTTGGCAGGGTCCATCGCCTGCTGTTCGATCAGTGCCGCGGCGCTACCCATCGCTCATCGCCCGCAACCGCGCCACCAGACTCGACGTGTCCCAGCGCCGGCCGCCGATCGCGGCGACCTCGCTGTAGAACTGATCGACGAGCGCGGCCAGGGGCAGGTGAGCGCCGTTCCCGCGTGCCTCCTCCAGCGCGATCCCGAGATCCTTGCGCATCCACTGGACCGCGAAGCCGTAGTCGAACCTGCCTTGGACCATCGTCTCGGCCCGGTTGTCCATCTGCCAGGACCCGGCGGCGCCGGTCGAGATGGCGCCGACCACCGCCAGCGGGTCGAGGCCGGCCTTCTCCGCGAAGTGAATGCCCTCCGAGAGGCCCTGGACGATGCCCGCGATGCAGATCTGGTTGACCGCCTTCGTCAACTGGCCGCTGCCGGCAGGGCCAAGCAGCGTGATGGTCCGGCCGTAGCAGTCGACAACCGCGCTCACCCGCTCGAACACGTCCGGTTCTCCGCCGCACATGACGGTCAACGCGCCGTTCTCGGCGCCCGCCTGGCCGCCCGAGACCGGAGCGTCGAGGAAGCCGCAACCCTTGCCGGCGCAGGCCTCGGCGAGTTCGCGAGCAAGGCGGGCCGACGCCGTCGTGTGATCGACGAGGACGCTGCCCGCGGCCATGCCTGCAAGCGCACCGTCGGGTTCCAGCGTCACGGCCCGCACGTCGTCGTCGGCGCCAACGCAGCAGAACACGAACTCGGCGCCGTCCGCCGCCTCGGCCGGGGTCGCGGCGCTCCTGCCGCCGTGCTCGCCGACCCACTGATCCGCCCTTGCCGCCGTGCGGTTGAACACGCTCACGCGATGTCCGGCCGCCGCGAGATGGCCGCCCATCGGATAGCCCATGACTCCAAGTCCGATGAACGCAACGTCCGCCATTACGGCACAACTCCCCAAGCGACAATCGAGATGCCGGAGCTGATCGACAAGGAGCGACCCTAGCAGCGTTCGCAGCCGCGGGCTGCGCTGTCGCGCGGGATCCCGCCCGGAAGGCCGACGAGGGCGTCGGGCGCACCCAGTGCGAGGCTGTTCGCTCCTGGCAACCCGCGGCGGGACGGACTGAGTGCGCCGACGTCCCGTCGGCAACCGGCACGAAGCGGCGGGCGGCTCGACATCCCCGGTCCTCAGGCCTTGAGGAGGGGCAGCTACGTGACGGGAGCGGCGCTCGTCATGGACGGCGGCTCGGACGCCTGAACGGCCTCGAGCAGGCAGGCCAGCAAGTCGCCGCCGACGTAGTCGTTGTCGACCACGTTGACCAGGAAGTAGGTGTCGTGGATGCGCTGGAGCAGGCGCCGCGACGCGCTCTCCTCGTCGTAGACGGCCGCCCAGGAGGACAGCCACAAGTCGAAGGCCTCGTCCTTCCAGACCTCGAAGGCGCGGGGATCGACGATCGTCGGTTGCAGGATCTCCCGACCGGGGAAGACGCCCCAGGTCACGGCGTTCACCGTGTCGCAGTTGCTGCGGGCGTTGCCGGCGCGATCGATCGCGTGGTAGGTGAGGCTCTCGTTCGGGTCCAGAGCAGCGAGCAGCGAAGGCGCCTGCTCCGGCGCCACGAAGAACTCGAGATAGGCCTTCTGGTAGACGCGGCCCCCGGCGCCGCCCCAGCCCACCGCGGCGTCATCGGACGGCGCGCCGTTCACGCGCGGCTGCGAGTTGATCGTCAGCAGCCCTGCCAGGTTGAGCCGCACCAGGGCGTTGCGCAGCGGCTCGCTCTCCAGGTCGAGCGGCCAGTCGTACCAGGGAATGCCGTCGATGTCGCCGCGGCAGAAGCCGGCGAACACGCCGCGCACCTGATCGATCGTGCGCAACTCGCTGCCCCAGCGTTCCCTCGCGACCTCCGGCCTGACCGGTCGAAACGCCAGATGATGATCGGCCAGGTCGCCGAAAGCGGGTGAACCCGAGTCGCCCCAGCGGCCATTGGGGAATTCGTCCCAGCCCTGGGTCCGGGCGAGGTAGCTCTTCGGCCGGTTCGCCCAGAAGATGGGGCGGACGTCCTCCTTCGGACGTCGCACGGCGGCGGCGCTCCGCCATGGCAGCACGCGCTCCGCCCGTTCGGGAACAATGCCCAGGCGGCCGAGGATGACCTGCACGGACCGCTCGAGGTTCAGCGTGTAGAAGTGGAGACCCGGCGCGCCGCGATCGAGCAGGCGGCGGCAGATCCCGGTCAACAGGTCCTGCCCGTACTCGCGCACCGAGGCGTCGTGGAACCGCCTCGCCTCGATCTCGCGCGCGATCTCCGGCGGCGCGCTGGCGCCGAAGCCGGTGATCCGCTGGAAGGACAGGTAGCCGTTGATCGGCGCCAGACCGGGCACGATCGGGCAGTCGACGCCCCTCTCGCGGCAGCCCTCGACAAAGCGGAAGTAGAGCTCCGGCTCGAAGAACATCTGGGTGATGACGAAGTCCGCGCCGGCCGCCACCTTCTCCGCCAGGCGGTCCAGGTCGCGCTCCAGGCTGGGCGCCTCGGGGTGCCCTTCCGGATAGCCGCCGACGCAGATTCCGAAGTGATCGCCGTGCTCTTCCCGGATGAAGCGCACGAGGTCCGAGGCGTGCGAGAAGCCGTCCGCCACCGGCGACCAGGCGCCGCCGCCGCGCGGCGGATCGCCCCGCAGAGCCAGGATGTTGCCGATTCCACGCTCGCGGCAATCCCCGAGCACGGCGGCGATCCTCCGCCGCGGCATGTTCGTGCAGGTCAGGTGCATCATCGTTTCGAGGCCGAGCACGTTCTCCATCGTGCTCGCCAGCTCGAAGGTCAGATCGGCCGTGCTGCCGCCGGCGCCCCACGTGATGTCGACGAACGCCGGCTCGAGTCGACCCATGCGCTCGACCCGCGCGTAGAGGTTCTCGATCCCGGCCTCCGTCTTGGGCGGGAAGTACTCGAACGAATGGAAGGGCCGCCCCTCGGCGATCGCCGCGCGCAGCTTGTCGATCAGCTTCACAACGAAGCGGATCCTACGTTCTCCGCCTGCCGGACCAGATTCGGCGCAGCCAGCCGTCCCGCCAGCGCCGCCAGTTCCGGACGGGGGCCGCGCCAGCGGAGCTCGTCGACGGAATCGCCGACCGGCGCATCGCGGACCAGGGTCGCGAGTTGCCGGAACAGCTCCGCCGACGCCCGCTCCTCGCGCAGCGTCGCCGCCAGACGGTCGCGTCCCCTTACCTTCAGGGTCCACTTCCACGGCTCGTCCGGGATGTGCTCCAGGTGGAGGTAGCGCGCAAGCACCGCCGCCGCCGACCTGGCGCCCCAGCCGCGAAGACCCGGAAAACCGTCGGCGCTGTCGCCGACCAGCGCCAGGTAGTCCGGGATCGACTCCGGCTCGACGCCGAACTTCTCGCGGATGCCGTCGGCCTCCCAGCGCAGGCCGCGCCGGCGGTCCACCTGCACCGTCTTGCCGCCTCGACCGGCGTCGACGCACTGGGCCAGGTCCTTGTCCGGCGTGCAGATGCGGACCTCGACGACTCGCTCGTCCGCGGCCGCCATCGCGGCGCCGCTGGCAAGCCCGTCGTCGGCCTCGTGCTCGACCATCGGCCAGACCGCGACCCCGAGCGCGGCCAGGGCCTCCTCGAGCACCGGGAACTGGGCCAGCAACTCCGGCGCGATCCCCTCGCCGGTCTTGTACCCCGGCCACATCTCGTTGCGAAACGACTCGATCACCTGGTCGGTGGCCACCGCCACGTGGGTAGCCCCATCGCGGAACATGCCGAGCACGGAAAAGACGACGCCGCGCACCGCCCCGACTTCGAGTCCGTCCTCGTTGCGATAGCTCGGCGCGCCGAAGTGGTGACGGAAGAGCTCGTAGGTGCCGTCGATCAGGTGAACGTACATGGCGGACGCCTCATCCGGGGCGACGTCCGGCAAGCTACCATCAGCCGCCAGGACGCGGCGCGCGGCCTGTTCCGGACCGTCCGAGGCGCGGGGGCGCAAGCTCGCTACACTCTGCCTTCATTCGCATCCCGGGAGGTCTCAGTGACTCGAATCGCCCGAACGTCATGCGGCGCCGCCGTCGCGGTCGCCGCCGTCTGCGCCGTGCCCCTCTTCGCTCCACCGATCCCCGCCTTCGCCCAGGACGGCGAATCGGTGACGGTCGACATCATGAGCCGCTACCGCGTCGCGCCGAACATCACCTACCTGACGGCTGACGGCTACGAATCGAAGCTCGACGTGATGACGCCCCGCGGCGAGGAACCGGCGCCCACCCTGATCTACATCCACGGCGGCGGCTGGGTCGGCGGCACGAAGGAAGCCAGCGTACTGCGCACGCTGCCTTACCTGGAGATGGGCTGGGCGGTGGTCAACGTGGAGTACCGCCTGGGACGCAACGCCCTTGCCCCCGGCGCCGTGGAGGACTGCCGCTGCGCGCTGCGCTGGGTCTACGAAAACGCCGAGGACTACAACATCGACACCTCCCGCCTGGTCCTCACCGGCGCTTCGGCCGGCGGTCATCTGTCGCTGACAACGGGCATGCTGCCGGCCGCGGCCGGCCTCGACCGGCTCTGCCCCGGCCGCGATGCGGACCGTCCGGGGTGGGCCGCGGCCGACGAGTACGAGATGCCGGTCGCCGCCATCGTCAACTGGTTCGGGATCACCGACGTCGGCGACCTGCTCGAGGGCGTCAACGCGAAGAGCTACGCGGTCGCCTGGATGGGCGGCCGCACCGACCGGATGGAACTCGCCACGCGCCTGTCGCCGATCACCCACATCCGCTCCGGACTGCCGCCGATCCTGACGATCCACGGCGACGTGGACAACATCGTGCCCTACCAGCACGCTCTCGACCTGCACGCCGGACTGGACAAGGCGGGCGTCGTGAACAGGCTCCACACCGTGCCCGGCAAGGGACATGGCAACTTCACGCCGGACGAACTGCAGGAGATCTTCCGGGTCATCCGGGCCTTCCTCGCCGAGCACGCAACCGCCGGGGAAGGCGTCAGCTCCGGCGCCGAGTGACGGCCGCCTGGTCTGGATCGACCGACGCAACCCGACAATCGACGCGATCCGCGCGCTCGCCCGCGGCCACGCGTTCGAGCGGGCGCGACCCGGCAGCCGCCGCGGCGAACCCCTTGTCCAGCGAGGCGTCCGCCTCGCTGGACAAGGCCGTGAACGCGATCCGCTGGTCGGATATCATCGCGCCTCCTCGGAGGCGTCGCCTCGCATCCCCCATCCCGATCCCGGACCGAGCGAGAAACACCATGAAGAGCGATATCCACCCGCAACTCCACCCGGTCGTGTTCATCGACCCTTCGGCGAACGCCGAGTTCATCTCCCAGTCGACGATGACAAGCGGGAAGACTCGTGTCATCGACGGCGTCGAGCACTACGAGATCCGCCTCGAGATCTCCTCCGCGTCCCACCCCTTCTATACCGGACGCCAGCATTTCGTTGACAGCGCCGGCCAGATCGAGAAGTTCCAGCGCAGGTACGGCCGCAAGTAGCGCCTCGTCTCGACTCGCGGGAACGTTCCCGCCCACCGGGACGGGCCGTTGGCCCGCCTCAGCCGAGGGCCCGCCAGACCTGGGCGACGGCGAAGCAGAGCAGGAGCCCCATGGCGATGGGCAGCAGCGCCGAGACCGCGGTCCAGCGGACGCTGCGGGTTTCCTTCCAGATCGTGTACAGCGTCGTCGAACAGGGGTTGTGGACGAGCGAGAAGAGCATCAGGCAGACGGCGGTCAGCAAACTGAAGCCGCCGGCTTCGAGTACCTGAGCGGTGGCGGCCTCGGAGTCGAGCTCGAACATGACGCCGGCGCCGGCGCCGACTCCCGGCATGCCGGCGACGAGCACCGTCAGCATGAGGATCGTCGGGATGACGATCTCGTTCGCCGGCGCCGCGATGATGTAGGCCACAAGGATGATCCCGGACAGTCCCAGGACGTAGCCGAACGGGTCGAGGGCGGCGATCAGCGTCTCGGCAAGCGACGCGTCGCCGGCGCGGATGTTGCCAAGCAGCCAGATCAAGGCCCCGGCGGGGGCCGCGAACACAACCGCGCGCCAGAGGACGATCAGCGTCCGATCGATGATCGAAGTGTAGATCGTTCGCAGGACTCGCGGCGGCCGGTAGGGCGGCAGTTCGAGCGAGAAGGCGGACGCCTCGCCGCGCAGCACGGTGCGCGACAGGCACCAGGAAACGGCGAAGGTCAGCAGTACGCCCAGCACGGCGACGGCCACCACCGACAAGGCCGAGACGGCGCCCGCGACGTGCGCGGGAACGAGGCCGCCGATGAAGATGGACGCGATGAGGATCTGCGTTGGCCAGCGTCCGTTGCAGAGAGAGAAGTTGTTCGTGACGATCGCGATCAGACGCTCGCGCGGGCTGTCGATGATCCGGGTGGAAACGATCGCCGCCGCGTTGCAGCCCCAGCCCATCGCCATCGTCAGCGCCTGCTTGCCGTGGGCGCCGACCCGGTGGAACATGCGGTCGAGGTTGAACGCCACCCGCGGCAGGTAGCCGAAGTCCTCGAGCAGGGTGAACAGCGGAAAGAAGATCGCCATCGGCGGCAACATCACCGCGACGACCCAGGCGGTGGCCAGGTACACGCCGTCGATCAGGAGACCGTCGAGCCACCAGACGAGGCCGAAGGCGGACGCCACTTCCTTCAGCAAGGGATGCAGGGTGTCGATCAGGAGAGACGCGAGCATCGACGACGGCACGTTGGCGCCGGCGATCGTGAGCCAGAAGACGACCGTCAGCATGAGCAGCATCAGGGGGAAGCCGAACACCCGGCTGGTCACCAGACGGTCGAGGGTGGCGTCGAAGTCGAAGCGACGACGCTCGCCGTCGAGCGAGACGGCGCGGTCGGCGAGCCGGCCGGCCTCTGCGTAGACCGCCTCGGTCAACGCCTGATGGAAGTTCGGACCCACTCCCCAACGCAACTGGCCCGCCAGTTCGAGCACGGCCGCGCGTGCCGCGGGCCCGGCGGCCATCCGCGGCGACGCCAACTCGGCGATGGCCGCTCGAATCGCCTCCGGCTCGGCGACCGTCCGGGGGGCAGCCTGATCGATATCCTTCGGCATTCCCGCCGGGTCGGCGAGTTCCGCCAGCGAACCGCTCTCCACCGCCGCGGTCAGCGTCCGGTCGCCGTCCAGGAGCCGAAGAGCGACCCACTGCGGATTCGGCAGCGCGGGAAAGGCGTCTTGAATCGCCCCGGACAGCCGGCGCGCGGCCTCGCTCAGGACCGGGGACCGGCCGCCCACTCGCCGCGGGCGGCAACGGCGGGAACCGGTCGCCACCTCCGCGACGGCCCGGTTCAGTTCCTCCAGCCCCTCGCCCGAACGAGCCGCCGTCGTCACCACCGGCACGCCGAGATCCCGCGCCAGGCGCCGCGCATCGACGGTCAGCCCCTTGCGGCGCGCCTCGTCCATCAGGTTGACGCAGACGACGGCGCGCTCCGTGATCTCCAGCACCTGCAACGCCAGGTTCAGGTTCCGCTCGAGGCGAGTCGCGTCAACCACGATCACGGTCACGTCGGGGCGGCCGAAGAGAATGAAGTCGCGGGCGGCTTCCTCGTCGAGGCTGGACGAGAGCAGCGAGTAGGTCCCGGGAAGGTCGACCAGCTTGTAGCGGTCGCCGCCGTACTCGAACCCGCCCTCGGCGCGGGTCACCGTCTTGCCGGGCCAGTTGCCGGTGTGCTGGCGCAGACCGGTCAGAGCGTTGAACACGGTGCTCTTGCCGGTGTTCGGGTTGCCGGCCAGGGCAACGACGTAGTCCCAATCGCTCATGTCGACGCCCAGCCGGACGAGGTGGCCCGGATGGTGCGCCGGGCAGTTGGCGCAGTCGTGCGCGAGCGCGGGTTGGGTCATGCCGGCATCTCCCGCGGGAGCTGCCGCACGTGGATCCGTTCGGCCTGGGAACGCCGCAGGGCGATCAACGCGCCGCGTACGCCGTAGGCCATCGGGTCACCCGAGGGGCTGGCCATCTTCGCTTCCACCAAGGTGCCCGGAAGCAGCCCCAGGTCGAGCAGTCGGCGCCGCTCCATGCCGCGACAGAAGCGGGAGAAACCGACGACGAGCGCCTGCTCGCCGACGGCCACGTCCGACAGCGATCCGGTGGCGTCGGCGGCCATCGCGGCGGCTTCGGCCCCCTGTTCCGCGACCGGCACGGCAAAGATGTTCGCCGCGATGATCGGCGCCAGCACGACCTCGTCCAGGTCGGCCTCGAAGCGGATCCGCTCAGCCGCCACGGACGCGATGCGCAGCTTCATGCCGAGATGCACGCCCTCGGCCACCAGCTGCGCGTAGACCGCCGCAGGCTCGTCCTCCACGTGAACCACATCCACCTCGTCGCCCGCGGCGAAGTCGGTCAGCGGCCGGCCAGTTCGGGGCGGCATGTCGCCTGCCTCGGTCGGAATCGGGTCGCCATGGGGGTCGAACGGCGGATGTCCCAGCCGCACCGACAACTCCTCCGCCTCGCGAGGCGACGTGCGGTGCTCCCGATGCTCCGCCTCCGGATGCCAGCGCTCCGGCGCCAGTCCGGTCTCGTCGGCCAGGTAGCGCTCCCACAGCCGGTGAATGCGAATCACCCGCAACGCCTCGCTTCGTCCTTCGCCGGTCAGCCGAAAGCCCCCTTCCGCCGACACGATGAGGCCCAGTCTCTCCATGCGGGCGAGGAGCTCGGTGCTTCGCCGGCCCCCGAGGCTCAGCACGCCGACCAGACTCTGATGAGTGGCCTGACGCCCCTGATACTCGCAATCGAAGAGGTGCTTGAGAGCGTCCTCGGTGCGGGTGCGATGCAGTGCTCGCCAGCCGATGCGCCGGCGCCACGGCCAGCCGCGGTCCGGCCAGGCCGCCAGAACGACCAAGGCGGCGACCACGGCCAGGACGAGGAAGGCGAGGAGAGGATTCACGTTATCTCGCGGAGGACTCTCGGCATCTCCCGGGCGACTCTCGGAGATGGCAGTTCGTCGCAACGAATCAATAATTTAGCCTACACTAACTCTCTTCGCGCGGCGCTCTCGCCCGGGCTGCCAACGTCCCGGCCGCGGAAACCGTCAGCGGGGATAGAGTCATCGTGCGATGATTGGCTTCTTGCAGGCAACCTGGAGCGTGCTCGCCGAGCTCGCGCCCTGGCTGCTGTTCGGCGCTCTGCTCGCCGCGCTGCTGCACGTCCTGCTGCCCCGCAACCTGATCCGGCGCCAACTCAGCGGCTACGCGGGCGTGATGAAGGCGGTTGCCTTGGGCGTGCCCCTGCCGCTCTGCTCCTGCGGCGTGATCCCGGCCGGCATCGGCCTCAGGCGCACCGGCGCCAGCAACGGCTCGGCCATGGGCTTTCTGATCAGCACGCCGCAAACCGGCGTCGACTCGATCCTGGTCAGTGCGACTTTCCTCGGTTTGCCATTCGCCCTGTTCAAGGTCGCGGCGGCGGCGGCCACGGGCGTGGCCGGCGGCTGGTGGGTCGAAGCGATGAAGGACGACGGCGCCCCGGTCGAGGATGCCGCGCCGGACGATCTCCTCGACGCCGAATCGAGCGACGGGCGCCGCATCGGCGGCAAGCTCCTTCCGAAGATCTCCGCGATGGTCGACCACGGCACGGAACTCCTGCGGAGCATCTGGCGATGGGTCGCGGTCGGCATTCTAGTTTCCGCCGCCATCGAGGTCCTGCTGCCGCAACAGGCGTGGCTGGATCTGGCCGCGCTGGGAACGTTCGGCGCGGCGGCGGCGGCGCTGGTCATTTCCCTCCCGCTCTACGTATGCGCCACGGCGTCCGTGCCGATCGCGGCCGCACTGGTCGCCAACGGACTGCCCTTGGGCGCCGCCCTCGTGTTCCTGATGGCCGGACCCGCGACCAACGTCGCCACCGTGGGTGCCGTCTACCGCGGCTTTGGGCGCAAGGTCACGGCGGCCTACCTGACGATCGTCGTCGTCGGCAGCCTCGGCTTCGCCGTGCTGTTCGAGACCCTGATCGGCGGCGCCGCGCCGCGTGCCGGACACGCGCACGAGCACGGCGCGTCCTGGTGGGCCGCCGCCTCCGCGATCCTGCTGGCGCTGATGTTCGGCTGGTTCGGCCTGCGGGATCTCCGGCGCTGGCGACGCAACGCCAAAGCGGACCGGCGGTCGACGAGCGAGCAGGCGACGGCCGGCGAGCCGGGCGGCGGGGGCGGTCGAGATCGCCGTGACCGGCATGACTTGCGGCAACTGCGCGGAAGCGGTCGAATCCGCTCTGCCTTGCCGCGCCGGGAGTCCGGGCGGCCCGCGTCGACCTGACGGGCGGCACTGCCACCGTCTGGGGCGCGGCGGGGCGTTCGACGCTGCGCGACGCCGTCCAGGAAGCGGGCTTCGGAACGCCCTGAGCCATCCCGCTCATTCGAGCTTCCCTCCCGGTTGCACGCACCGCCTCCCGGACGTAACCTTCGCCCGCTGACATGAGAGCCGGAGTCGTACGCGAGAGGCATCCGGGAGAGCGCCGGGTCGCCCTGGTCCCCGAGAGCGTCGCCCGAGTTCGGGCCAAGGGCGTCGACTTCCTGGTCGAAGCGGGCGCCGGCGCGGCAGCCGGTTTCGACGACGACGCCTACCGCGAAGCCGGCGCCGAAATCGTCGCGACGGCCGGCGCAGCGCTCGCGTCGGCCGATCTCGTGGTTCGCGTCCAGGCGCCGGATTCCGGGGAGATCGACGCGTCGAAGACAGGCGCCGCAGTGGTCGGCCTGCTCTTCCCGTTGACCGCACCGGCGATCGTGCGCCAGCTATGTTCCGCCCGGCTCACCGCCATCGCGCTCGATCGGATTCCCCGGGTAACGCTCGCGCAGTCGATGGACGTGCTGAGCTCCCAGAGCACGGTCGCCGGCTACCGGGCCGCGGTGCTGGCGGCCTACCGCCTGCCCCGGTTCTTCCCGCTGCTGATGACCGCCGCCGGGCGCATCGACCCGGCCCGGATCCTGGTCCTCGGCGCCGGCGTCGCCGGACTGCAGGCGATCGCCACCGCCCGTCGGCTGGGCGCCGTGGTCGAAGCCTGGGACGTGCGCGCCGTGGTCAAGGAGCAGGTAGAGAGCCTGGGCGCCTCCTTCGTGGAAGCGCTGGCGATCGAGGATGCCGAGACGGAGGGCGGCTATGCCCGGGAAGTTTCGGAGGAAAGCCAGCGGCGCGCGAACGAGGCGATCGCCGAACGGCTGCGCTCGACCGACGCCTGCATCACCGCGGCACTGATTCCCGGCCGCCCGGCGCCCAGGCTGATCACCGCCGAAATGGCCGCGGGCATGCCCCGGGGCTCGCTGATCGTCGACCTCGCCGCCGAGCAGGGCGGCAACTGCGAACTGACGAAACCGGGCGAGGAGGTCACGGTCAACGGCGTCACCGTGCTCGGCCCGCTCAACCTGGCCAGCGACCTGGCGGCTGATGCGAGCCGCATGTTCTCGCGCAACGCAGAGAAGCTCGTGCTCTACCTGCTGAAGGACGGCGAGCTGAGCTTCGACTTCGACAACGAGATCGTCAAGGGCTGCGTCGTCACCCATGACGGCGAGATCGTCGACAAGCAGGTCGCCGAAGCACTGGCCTGATCCCGACGTCGAGGCCCGAACCCCGCGCAAGGAGGAGCAACCGAAATGCTCGAGATCTTCCTTGGGCTGTACATCTTCATGCTCGCGGCCTTCGTCGGCTACGGCGTGATCAAGGGTGTACCCGCCCTGCTCCACACTCCGCTGATGGCGTTCACGAACGCGATCTCCGGCATCTCCCTGGTCGGCTCCCTGGTTGCCGCCGGCGCCCACTACAACAACGTGAGCACCGTCCTCGGCGCCATCGCCGTGCTCTGCGCCACGATCAACGTCGTCGGCGGCTTCTGGATCACCGACCGCATGCTGCGGATGTTCAAGAAGCAGGATCCGAAGACTGACGCAGCCGGAGACGCCGCGCCGTGATCAGCCAGGTCGAGACGCTCTACCTGATCGCGTCGTTCCTGTTCATCCTCGGGCTGCGCGGCCTGACCGCGGCCCACACCGCCCGTCGCGGGCTGATCCTCGCCGAGCTGGGCATGGCGTTCGCCATCTGGGGCACCTTGATCCACCCGGACATCATGGCCCGCCTCGAGATCGCCGGCTTCTTTCAGACATACAAGTGGATCCTGCTGACCTTCTTCATCGGCAGCGCGATCGGCATCGCCATTTCCGCGCTCATCCCGATGACCCGGATGCCCGAGCGGATCGCCCTCTCGCACGCCTTCGGCGGACTCGCCGCGGCCCTGGTCGGCGTCTCCGAGTACTACCGCGAGCAGGTCGTCGCCGGACACATGGATCACACGACGATGGCCGCGATCGGCTTCGAAGTGCTCTTCGGCGGGTTGACCTTCACCGGCTCGCTGATGGCCTTCGGCAAGCTCTCGGGGCTCATTCCCGGCCGCAACATCACCTGGCCGCTCCAGAACCAGAGCAACATCCTGATGTTCGGGGGGACGTTCGTTCTCCTCGCCCTGGTCACGATCGACCCTTCGAACCAGGGGCTGTTCTACGCCATGGCCGCGATGCCGTTGCTGCTCGGCATTCTCTTCGTGGCGCCGATTGGCGGCGCCGACATGCCGGTCGTCATCACTCTGCTCAACTCCTACGCCGGCCTCGCCGCCTCGGCGACCGGCTTTGCCCTGAACAACAACGTCCTGATCATCGCCGGCGCCATCGACGGCGCATCGGGCTTCATCCTCTCCGTCGTCATGAGCAAGGCGATGAACCGCTCGTTCCGAAACGTCCTGTTCGGGGCCTTCGGCAAGATCGACGAGGAGGACTCCGCCAAGGCCGCGGCCGGCGGCGACCGGGTCCAGGAAGCCTCCGTCGGCGACGCAGCCATGCTGCTCTCCGGCGCCAACTCCGTCATCGTCTGCCCCGGCTACGGCATGGCGGTGGCCCAGGCCCAGCACGTCGTCGGCGAACTCGCCGGGATCCTCGAGGCGAACGGCACGCAGGTCCGCTACGCGATTCACCCCGTCGCCGGCCGCATGCCAGGCCACATGAACGTGCTCCTGGCCGAAGCCAAGATTCCCTATACCTCGCTCTGCGAACTGGAGGAGATCAACGACGACTTCAAGGACACCGACGTCGCCCTGGTCGTCGGCGCCAACGACGTCGTCAACCCCGCCGCCAAGCACAACCCGGGAAGCTCGATCTACGGCATGCCAGTGCTCAACGCCGACCTGGCAAGGTCCTGCATCGTGCTCAAGCGGTCCATGCGACCGGGCTTCGCCGGCATCGAAAACGAGCTGTTCTTCGCGCCGAACACCGTGCTGACGTTCGGGGACGCCAAGGACACGCTCGAGAGAGTCGTGGAGGCGTTGCGGTAACGGGGCTGCCAGGAATCCGCACCAAGGGAACGGTCGACCATGTCATTTCAGACGCCGATAACCATCAAGAAGGCGATCGACAACATCCAGTCCAACCGCTACCTTCTTCCGGCGATTCAACGGGAGTTCGTCTGGCGGTCCGAAGCCATCGAGCGCCTGTTCGACAGTTTGATGCGCGGATATCCAATCGGCTGGTTCCTCTTCTGGCGGGTCGAACCCGAGAGACTGACGGAATACAATTTCTACGGGTTCATCACGGACTACGATCAGCGAACGAATACTCACAATCCCCGTCATCCATCGCCTTCCAGCCTGACTGAGCTCACGGCCGTTCTGGACGGTCAGCAGCGGCTGACTGCATTGAACATCGGTCTGCACGGAACCTACGCATCAAAGCTGAAGTACCACAGGTGGAACAATCCTCGTGCCTTTCCGAAGAGACGACTCCATCTCAACCTTCTTGGCTCGGAGGCCGAGGACGACGACGAACTCTCCTACAAGTTCCGCTTTCTGACCGACGAGCAGGCAGAACGCGGCGACGACGCGCAGCACTGGTACAAGGTGGGTGACATCCTCAAGGCAGCCGACTCCACCGACATTATCGACGTCGTGCACGACCTTGGACTCACCGCCACGAGAGCGCCTCAGAAGTTGCTGGATCGCCTCTACAAGGTGATTCACGACAAACCTCTCATCGCCGCCTGGGAAGAAGACGATCAGGACCCGGAACGAGTCCTCAACATCTTTGTTCGGACGAACAGCGGCGGTACGCCCCTGTCCCATTCCGACATGCTGCTCAGCATGGCCGTGGCCCAATGGGACAAGGTTGACGCGCGCCAGGAGATTCACGAGCTGGTCGACACTCTCAATGCGGTCGGCGAAGGCTTCGCCTTGGACCACGACTTCGTGCTGAAGGCCTGCCTGCTGCTTGGCGACAGCCCCAGCGTGCGCTTCAAGGTGGCCAACTTCAGGAACTCGACGATCGGCTCCCTGCAGACTCAGTGGCCGCGGATCAAGGACACCCTCGTCGCCACCGTGCAACTCGCATCCGCTCTCGGTTATTCGCGCGAAACTCTGACGGCGAGCAACGCGCTGCTGCCAGTCGCGTACTTTCTCCATCGAGATCCTCACGGGGGCGCGAAACGGGACGCGATTCGCGGTTGGCTGATTCGGTCGCTTCTGAAGCGCGGCGTCTGGGGCAGCGGTCTGGACACCCTGTTGGTCGCGATCCGTGACGCGATACGAACAAGCGCCGACCTCCGCGGCGGATTTCCGGCACGCGACGTCGAGACCGCCATGCAGAAGAGAGGTAAGGGCCTGCAATTCGGCGAGGAAGAGATCGAGGATCTGGCGGATACGCCCTTTGGCGCGAAGGCATACAGCGTCCTGACCCTGCTCTACGATTTCGTCGACGTAGAGAACCATCGATTCCACGTCGATCACGTCTTTCCCCGTGCCCTTCTGACTCCGGCTCGACTGAGACAGGCGGGAGTCGAGGAGGGCGACATCGACAGATTCCTGGAGCGAGTGAATCGCCTCCCGAACCTGCAGCTTCTCGAGGGATCGGACAACAGCGCCAAGGGCGCCGCCTTGCCGCTCGACTGGCTGAAGCGCAGCCGGACGCCGGAACAGATCCAGAATCACTGCGAGCGTCACGACCTGGGGCGGCTTCCTCACGGAATCGCACAGTTCCCGCAATTCCACGACGAGCGACGCGCCCGGATCATCGCGAGGCTGCGTCGCAGACTCGCCGAGCAGGAGTCGGCCGTCCATGGCCCGGGTACCTGAACGGCGTGCGAGCGACGGCGGCCACGTCCGTTGCCCACCTCGCTTCCGAGGCGGTCATTCAGCAAGACGAGTGAGCCCCGCGAAGGTACCGCGCCCCAACCCGCTCGTACGAAGCTACGCGGACCAGGTTCCAGACACGCAGAAATCGACAAGTTCCTTTTTCGAGTTGCGCTTCCGGATGGGATGAATCTCGACTTCCCCTCGTCATGGACCGAAGCGCCGTGCATGCCGGAACGGGCACAGCCCGTCGCCTGGCCAAAGCCAAGGGCCAGACGCAGCGGGTTGACAGTCCTTCACTCGCCGAGGCAGATGCCGAGATCGCGGGCGGTGGCGACGACGTCCGCTTCGAGCGGGACGCTCTTCATCCGGCTGACCGCTTCTTCGAGCGGTACGGCCCGGACGGTCGGCGGGTCGAGCGACACCATGACGCCGAACTCTCCCTCCTCGATCTGGCGCACGGCGGCGGCGCCGAAGCGAAGCGCGATCAGGCGATCGTACGGAATCGGTTGACCGCCGCGCTGGAGGTGGCCCAGCCTGACCGTGCGCGTCTCCTTGCCGGTCCGCTCGTGGATTTCCGTCGCCAGCCGTTCGGCGACGCCGCCGAGCTGTTCCGCCTGGCCGCCGATCCGCTTCGACCAGGTGAAGTCGCCGCCGACGGGCCGCGCGCCCTCCGCCGCCACGACCACCGCCCAATGCCGCCCCCGCCTCTCGCGCGCCATCAGGTGATCGCAGACTTCTTCGATGTCGTACGGGACCTCCGGAATGAGAATGACCTGGGCAGTCGCCGCGACGCCGGCAAACAGGGCGATCCAGCCCGCGTAGCGACCCATCACCTCGACCACGAAGATCCGGTCGTGGGCCTCGGCCGTCGAATGCAGGCGTTCGATCGCCGCGGTCGCCACGTCGACCGCCGTGTGGAAGCCGAAAGTGACGTTCGTGCCGGCGAGGTCGTTGTCGATCGTCTTCGGCACGCCGACCACGGGTACGCCGTGCTGGTGCAGCTTGAGCGCCAGGCGCATGGAGCCGTCGCCGCCCACCGCCACGAGCGCGTCGAGTCCGAGGCGATGGAACCCTTCGACGGCTTCCTCGGTCACATCCTCCACGACGACCGAGCCGTCGTCCTGCTCGACCCGCCGCTCGAAGGGATAGGCGCCGCTGCGGGTACCCAGGATGGTGCCGCCGAGGTGCGTCGTGCCGCGCACCGCGTCGCGGTCAAGGACGCGGACCTGTTCGGGATCGAAGAAGGCCCCGTAACCGCGCAGAAGGCCCACGACCTCCCAACCGCGCCGGATCGAGGCCAGGGTGACGGCCCGGATCACCGCGTTGAGGCCGGGCGCGTCGCCGCCGCCGGTACTGATGCCGACCCGCTTCATCGGACTGCGGAGAATCGCACAACGAGGCGGTCGGCGTCTACAGGCCCGAGCTGCTCCATCCAGTAGTAGTCTCAGCCGGACCGATGGCCGCCAACGCGACCTTCATCTCCGCGGTCACCGGCCGCGAAGCGCTCGACAGCCGGGGCGCCCCGACGGTCGAAGTCGAGATCCTCCTCGAAGGCGGCGGCCGCGGCCGCGCCATCGTCCCAAGCGGCGCCAGCACCGGACGTCACGAGGCGGTCGAATTGCGGGACGGCGACCCGGCGCGCTACGGCGGCAAGGGTACGACGGCCGCCGTGGGCCACGTGAACGGCCAGATCGCCGCGGCGCTTCGCGGGCTCGACGCGACCGATCAGGCGGCGCTGGACCGCGTCCTGCTGGAGCTCGACGGCACGCCCAACAAGGGCCGCCTGGGCGCGAACGCCGTGCTCGGCACGAGTCTCGCCGCGGCGCACGCGACGGCGGCGGCGCGCGGCGTGCCGCTCTACGCCTCGCTTGGCGGCGCCGAGGCCCGCACCCTGCCGGTTCCCATGCTGAACATCCTGAACGGTGGCCGGCACGCCGCCGGCTCCACCGACTTCCAGGAGTTCATGATCGTGCCGACGAGCGCCGGCTCCTTCGCCGAGGGTCTGCGCTGGGGCGTCGAGATCTACCAGCGGCTGCGGGCGATCCTCCTCGACCGCGGCTTCTCCGTCACGGTCGGCGACGAGGGCGGCTTCGCGCCGGCGCTCGGCGGCAACGAACGGGCCGTCGAGGTCATCCTCGAAGCGATCGAGGCCGCCGGACGCCGTCCCGGCGAGGAGGTGCGGATCGCGCTCGACCCGGCGACGAGCGAACTGTACGACGAAGCGACCGGCCGCTACCGCCTGCCGATGGAGGGCCGCGAATTGGAGAGCGGCGAACTCGTGGACCTCTGGGCGGACTGGCGCCGCAAGTACCCGATCGTCAGCATCGAGGACGGGCTGGCCGAGGACGACTGGGTCGGCTGGAGCGAACTGTGCCGGCGTCTCGGCGACGACGTGCAACTGGTCGGCGACGACCTGCTGGTCACGAACATCGATCGCATCGATCGCGCGATCGAAGAACGCGCCTGCAACGCCCTGCTGTGCAAGGTGAACCAGATCGGCTCCCTCTCCGAAAGCGCGACCGCGGTCGAACGCAGCCGCGCCGCCGGCTGGGGCGTCGTCATGAGCCACCGCTCCGGCGAGACGGAAGACACGACGATCGCCGACCTGGCCGTGGCCTGGAACACCGGTCAGATCAAGACCGGCGCCCCCGCCCGCACCGACCGCGCGGCGAAGTACAACCAGCTCCTCCGCATCGCGGAAGAACTCGGCGACCGGGCCGTCTATCCCGGTCTGGACGCGTTCCCGGCCCGAAGACCGGCCGGCTGATCCGGGTTAATCGCAGCGGGCGCCGCGCCAGTCTTCGATTCCCTCCAGCCACTTGTCGAACTCGGCGGTTGCCGGAGCGCAGAGATCGGTCTGCTGGAACCACAGGAAATCGAGTCCGGCGATGTCGCGAAGCTCATCGGGCAGAGCGCCCGACAGGTCGGTGTCCTGGACGTGCATCTCCACCAGCGCCGTGAGACGCCCGATCTCGGGCGGCACCGGACCGGTCAGGTCGTTCGCCCCGAGACGAAGAGACGCGAGGCCGCTCAGGGCGCCGAGCGCCGGCGGCAGGCCGCCCGTGAACTCGTTGTCGCCGAGCCAGAGCCACCGCAGGTTCGTCAACCGTCCCAGCCAGGCGGGCACGGAACCGGACAGCTGATTGTCCCTCAGCTCCAGGAGGGAAAGCCATCTCAGGTTGCGGAACGACGCCGGCATCCCGCCAGTCAGGTTGTTGAAGCCCAGCCGAAGGAAGAGCAGATCGGACAGACGACCGAGTTCTTCCGGAATCTCGCCGGTCAGTCGGTTGGAGTACAGGTGCAGGACCCGGAGTCGGTCCAGATCGCCGAGGGCCGCCGGCAGACTGCCCTTCAGGCCGTTCTCGCCCAAATCGAGCAAGGTCACGCGTCCGGTCGAACTGGTGGCCACGCCGTGCCACTCGTCCAGCGGACGATTGCTGAGCCAGTTCTCCTTGTTGGTCCAGTTCGGCCCGTCGGTCGCGCGATAGAGCGCGATCAGCGCATCGCGGTCGCGCCTGGAGATGAACTTCGCGGCCGAGAATCCCGTGTGCAGCTCGTAGACGCCGTTCGTCTCGGAGTCCTTGCCCGAGACGCGCACGTAGTAGACGCCCGGCGCCACGCGGGCAGCGATGCGGAAATTCATCTCGGCGCCGGAATCCGAGTCGGTCGCCAGAACCGTCCCGGCGGCGTTCATCAGCGCACCCTCCGTGTCGGTCGAACCCGTCGTGCGCAGCTGCACCCGGCCGGATCGAGGAACGCGAAAGACGAACACGTCGCTGTCGCCAGGCCCCAGGTGGCCCGCCAACGAGTACTCGAGGGGAATCTCCGTCGCTCCGACACGGCCGGCCGCGTGATCGTCCGTCGCCGAACAGGAGAAGAACTCCGTGTCCTTGAGCGGCCAGAACGGCGTTCCCGAACCGTTGGCGTACTCGCGCGTGACGCCGGTTCGGACATCGACGACGGTCATCTCGACCGCCACGTCGGTGAGTCCTCCGGCGAAGACCCAACGGTGGCCGTTCACGGCGCAGCCGTCGAGCACCTTGATCACGATCTCGATGTTGTCGGGCTCGAAGAACCAGAACAACCCGGTGTTGCCGCTGAGGGGTCGGGCCCTGCCGGAACCGGTCTTCTTGTCCTTGTTCTCCCAGTCCAGACGCACGCGAAAGCGGCCGTTCTCGAGACACAGCGTCCGGTCGTCGGCCTTGCACTCGCCGGGAGCGGCCCGCGGCAGTTCGACGCGGCGGGCGAGAAGGCGCTCCAGGGCCAGTCGCACGTCACGGTCAGCGTCGAATCGGGGCGCGGGCATAGCCGTCGCCGAGTCCGCCGCCGCGGCGGTCTCCCCGGTCCCGCAGGTCTCGAACGCCTGGTTGTCCTGCACCGGCGTCAGCAGCGTCCCCTCCGGGTTGAACCAGACCCTCGCGACGCCGGTCTCGGTATCGACCACCGTCAACTGGACCTCCGCGTCCGTCAGACCGCCGGCAAACACCCAGAAGCGCTTGTTCACTCCACAGCCGTTCAGCAGCTTGACGACCATCTCGACGTTGCCGGAATCGAAGAACCAGAACGCGCCGGTGTCCGGCGTGAGGGTCATTGATCTCGCGGGCCCCGCCTTGCCGTTCCCCGCGGCCCAGGCCGCGGTCACCTGGAACCTGCCTTCGTTCAGGCACAGTGTCCGACCGTCCTCGACGCATGCGCGCACCTCGCCCAGGGTGACCGCGCTCGCCTCGGCGGTCGCCGACGAACGGCCGCCGGCGTTGCGCGCGGCCACCCGGTAGGAGCGGTAGGCCGCCGGCGGCAGCCCTTCCACCTGGAACGAGGTCGTATCGCTCCCGACACTGGCAATCAGGGTGAAGTCCGTCTCGGTGACCGACCGCTCGAAGATGTCGAAGGCCGTCTCGTCGTTCGAGTTGTCCCGCCAGGCGAGTTCCAGGCGGTGCTGGTCGACCGCCTTGGCGGTCAGATCGGAAGGACTGGCCGGTCCGCCCTGAGCGGGGTAGAGAAAACGCACGGCGGCCAGATCGTCGGCGTTCGGCCGGCCGCCCCGGTAGATGTGCTTGCCGCTGGCGGTCGCCTTCATCAACGAATCGCCGGTCAGTGCGCTGCACGCATCGGCAACATCCTCGGCGCAGGAGTGGGCAAGGCCCAGCGCGTGGCCCAACTCGTGAGCCATCACGTGCTCGTGCACCTTGCTGGCATCGAGGGTCAGCGCCGCCCAGCTCTGGCCGTAGCCATCCTGCGTGAGGATGTCCGCCTCCACGATCGGCAGGGCCTCGTGCGCTCTGTTGCCCGGAATCCGGTGGCGGTCCTTCTCGACACAGCGATGGCGCGTCACGGCGACCGCAAGAATGCCGCCAAGGCCCTTCTGGAAGTAGCCCGGAATCTCGTCGTACGGGTCCTCGAAGAGAATCGAATTGACCCGGTCCGGCTCGTCGACCGTGGCCTTCCTGTTCGTCGTGCCCAGGTTCACCAATTGGATGGCGCTCTCCGGGTCCTCGTTCCAGGCTTGCATCGCGCGCACCACTTCGGCAATTCCGCCGCCCGGGATGCCGGGCTGCCCGTCGGCCTGGATCGTGAACCCGACCGCGCGTCCCCGGTCGAACTGCCGCCACCGCATGGGGAGAAGCGGCGTCGCGCACTGCGCGGGGGCAGCACTGAGACGGTAGGGAGAAACCGCCGAGACCGGACCGTCGGCTGGCGCGGCCGCAAAGTACTCCGCCTCCCGCTTCAAGCCGCGCGCACGATCGGCGATCCAGCCGAGAAAGCTCTCGCTGACCCGTGGCCGCTGGCTCAGCGACTCGGACTCCGCCTCATCGGCCGCGCCAGGCGCCTCCTCGTGAAGCGCAGCCTCGCGCACGAGCAGCCGGCCCTCCGCCGACGGCGCCTCGAAGAACATGCCCAGCGACAACTCCACCGTGCGGTACACGCGCACGTCCCCGACATCCGGCGCCTCCTCGAGAAACAGCAGCATCCGGTCTCCCGGCGCCATCATCGGCAGCCCGCGAATACCCGAGTACACGCCGTCCTCGCTCATGCCCCCCGGTTGCCGAACGAGAATCGCACCGCCCGGAACGCTGCCCTTCAGCACCTGCTCCACCACGAAGATCGCGTCCGTGGACGGCCGCCGCGCACGCGAAGCCGCCGCGACCGACCGCACCTCGCCAAAGACGACGATCGGCGTCCGGTCCACCAACACCGCGTCGCCCGGGTCAACGTAGACGATGCCTCTCACCGGCGCCGCGAGCAACAACGCCAAGCCAACCGCCGCAAGCCCGGCGCCGAACCGAGCCTCCATGCTCTCGCTCACCAGGGAATCCTCCAGGGGGCAAGTGGCGTCCGAGCGCGGCCATGGGGTCTTGGGCACGCTCAACCCGGAACCTGCGACAGCCTACCGCTTCGACAGGAACAGAACGACATCCGCGACATTCGTACCCGTGGCGCCAGTGCGGATCAGCGCGCCGGCGGCGTCCAGGGCGCGGTGGGAGTCGTTCCCGGCCATCGCGGCGACCGGGGCGATGCCGGCCGCCCGAATACGGGACACCGTCGCCGCGTCGACGATGCCGCCGGCCGCGTCGGTCGGGCCGTCCCGGCCATCCGTGCCGGCGGCCAGGAACACCCAGTCGAACCGATGCGCGAGCGGACCCTTCGTCGCTTCCAGCGCGAAGGCGAGGGCCAGTTCCTGGTTGCGGCCGCCCCGTCCGCTCCCGCGAAGGGTGACCGTCGTTTCGCCGCCGCCGACCCAGGCGCGGGTCGATGTCCCGGCCAGACGTCCGGCAAGCCTGGCGCCGACTTCGCGCGCCTCGCCCGCGAGAGGCGCGGGTTCGACCTCGACGCCGGCGCCGCAGGCCGCGGCCATCGCCCGGACGCTTGTCCGGTTGCCGCCGACGATCCGGTACGCCGCCCCGTCGAACAGGGGGTCGCCAGGTTTTGGCGTCTCCTCCAGCTCGCCGCGGATGCCCGCCTCGATCCGCGACCGGACGCGCGCCGGGCACGTCTCCAGAACGCCGCGGCGAGCCAGAGCGGCGCGAGCGTCCTCGAACGTGGATGGATCGGGCGCCGTCGGACCGCCGCCGATGACCGACGGATCGTCGTCGATCACGTCCGACAAGGCCAGCGTCACTACCCGCGCCGGACGCAGTCGACGCAACAGGCCTCCCCCCTTGATCGTCGACAGATGCTTGCGCACGGCGTTCAGCTCGTGGATCGCCGCGCCGTTCCGGAGAAGCTGGCGGGTCGCCCCAGCTTGTCTTCCAGCCGGACGCCGGGCGCCGGCGCCGGCAGCAGCGCGGAAGCCCCGCCGGAGATCAGGACCACGGCCAGGTCGGCGGCGTCCAGAGCGGCCGCCCGTCGTTCAACCTCTCTCGCCGCCGCCTGGCCGCGCTCGTCGGGCAGCGGGTGTCCCGACCGCAGGGCTTCGAAGCGACCCAGGCGCTTCGCCTCGTCGTGAGCGACGACCAGTGCGTCGGCGGGTCGCACGCGGTCGCCAAGCGCCTCGATCGCGGCTAGGGTCATCCCGAACGCCGCTTTCCCGAACCCCAGCACCGCCAGCCGGCCGCCCGGCCCGGCTCGGAGGTCCAGTTCGCGAAGCGCAGAAGCCGTCGACGACGCCGGATCGGCGGCCGCAACGCCGATCAGGAAGATCTCCTCCGCCCGCTGCCTGAGCGCCTCCGCCATGCGCAGAGAATACGGTTCGCCTACGGTCAGCCCCGGCTAGAATGCTCCCCAAGGGACGCCATGGACTCTACTCTCGCGCCGCCGCCCTCCGTCGCCCGCGGGATCGGCTGGCAGTCGCCGACCCCCGTGCCCGAAGGCTGCCGGTTCAACCCGTTTCTCGAGGCGACCGGAGGCAGACTCCGGGCGCACGGTCTGGACCTTGCGGCGTTCTTCGAACCCGGTCGCCCTCCCGCCGCCGGCCTGAGCGGCGACGCCATGACCAGCCCCCTGGAGATCGCCTTCCTGCCGAACGTCCGCGCCCAGGTCGCGGCGATGGAGGGTTGCTTCCTCCGCGCGATCGAAGAAATCGGATACCCCGCGCCGTTTCACTTCGCGTTCGCCTCGAAGGCGAACACGGCGGAGGAGATCGTCCGCTCGACACTGACCGCCGGCGCGCACCACGAGATGTCGTCCGATGTCGACGTGGAGATCGCCCGCCGCATGATCCGGGCCGGCCTGCTGCCGGCAGATCGAATGGTGCTCGCCAACGGCTTCAAGGGACCGGGCAGCGCCTACGCGCGGAACCTGCTGGCGCTCCGCCGCGAACACCCCCGCGTGATGCCGATTCTCGAGGACTCCGCCGAGCTCGGCGCCCTCGCCGGACGCGGCGTGGACTTCGAGTTCGGCATCCGGATGAAACGGACGCGGGAGGACGCAGGCGGCGGCGAATGGCCGCCCGGACGCGCCGCCGACCGGGACTCGCGTTTCGGCGTGGACGCCGGCGAACTGGAGCGACTGGCGCTCGAGATCGATCGGACGCCGGGCGCGCGCTTCGTTCTCCTGCACGCGATGTTCGGCGCACCGACCGACGGCGAGGAGCAGTTCGTCCAGGCGCTCGAACCAGCCCTGGACCTCTTCGCTCGCCTCGGACGCCGCTTCCGGCGCCTTCGTTTCTTCGACTTCGGCGGCGGCGTGCCCGGCCGAACCACCCTGGACGACGGGTTCGACTACGGCCGGTTTGCGCGTCTCCTGCTGAAGAAGGCGCTCGACGTCTGCGCCCGCCGCGGCACGAAGCCGCCGGCGCTGATCGGCGAGTTCGGGCGCTACACGGTGTCCGAGCATGCCGCGCACCTGTTTCGGATCATCGCGGTCAAGGAGAACGAGGCCGGCCCTCCCTGGTATCTGGTCGACGGCTCCATCATGACCTCGTTTCCCGACACCTGGGCTCTCGGCGAGCACTTCATCTGCCTGCCGCTCAACCGCCTCGACCGCCCGTTTCGGCGCGTCCGTCTCGGCGGCATCACCTGCGACCGGGACGACGTGTACCCGCCACGCGGAAGCGCGGCGCCGCTCTTCCTCCCGGACATCCCGGCCGCCGACCTCGACCGGACGCCGCTGTACGTGGGCTTCTTCTCCGTCGGCGCCTACCAGGAGATGCTCGGCGGCGTGCGCGGCAGCAAGCACTGCGTCCTCCCCGAGGCAACCGAACTCCTGATCGACGACGACGGCGCCGGCGGCTTCGTCTGCGACATCGTGCCCGGACACACGACCGAGGACGTGCTCCATAACCTGGGATACGGACGAACGGCCCGCGTCGGGGCGCCGCGAACGGCGGCGGCCGTGGCGCTGGTCTGAGGGCCACGTGACGCAAGGCGACCCAGCTTCGACCGCGGCGGGCCGGCGGGCCGTTCTGCTGGCCATGGCGCTCGCGCTCCTGACGGAGGCGGCCGGCGGGACCGAACCCATCTTCATCGACCGCGCCGCCGAACTCGGCATCGACTTCACGCACGTCAACGGCATGACCGGCGAGCTCTGGTTCGCCGAGCACATGGGAGGCGCCGCCGCCCTGTTCGACATGGACGGCGACGGCGACCTCGATCTCTACCTGGGCCAGGGCGGTCCGCTGCAGTCGCCGGCGCCCGGCGACGACCCGGAAGGCGCCAGGCGCGGCGGCAAACGGACTCTTCGGGATCGGCTCTACCGCAACGACCTGGACGGCGGCGAACTCCGCTTCACCGACATCACCGGAGAAAGCGGCCTCGATGCCCGCGGCTACGCAATGGGCGTTACCGTCGGCGACATCGACAACGACGGCGATCCCGACCTCTACATCCTGAATCTGGGCGCCAACGAACTGTGGCGCAACGACTCGGAGCCCCACGCCATCCGCTTCGCCAACATCACCGAGGGCAGCAACGCCGCCGACCCTCGCTGGAGCGCGGCTGCCAGCTTCTTCGACTTCGACGCCGACGGCCTGCTTGACCTGTTCGTCGGCAACTACGTCGAGTTTCGCGTCTCCATCCACAAGCAGTGCGCCTCCGCGGAGGGCGTGCTGGACTACTGCGGACCGATGGCCTACCGCTCGGAAGCGAACCGGGTGCTGCGGAACCGGGGCGGAGGCGCGTTCGAGGACTGGACCGACCGACTCGGCATCGGCGACCTCCGGCGCCCCACTCTCGGCGCCGTGACGGCCGACTTCGACGGCGACGGCTGGACCGATGTCTACGTCGCCAACGACCTGCAGCCCAACGCGCTGCTCCTGAACCAGGCCGGCAAGGCCCTGGTCGACGGCGCCGCCCTCGCCGGCGCCGCGGTCGACGCCTCGGGCCAGCCTCAGGCCAGCATGGGCGTCCTGGCCGAGGACTTCAACGGCGACGGCATGATCGACCTGTTCATGACCCACCTGAAGCGCGAGACGAACACGATCTATCTGAACGAGGGGAACGGCCTCTGGGACGACAGCACCCACGCCAGCGGCCTCGGCAGACCCAGCTATGCCTTCACGGGGTTCGGCGCCGCCGCGCTCGACGTCGACTCGGACGGCGAACTCGACATCTACGTCGCCAACGGCGCCGTGAAGCGGATCGAGGCGCAGTTCCGCGCGGGCGAGCCGCTGCCCCTGAGAGAGCGGAACCAGCTCTTCCGGGGGCTCGGCGGCGGCCGCTTCGCGGAGGCGCCGAACTTCGAGACGCCGGCCCTTGCCGAAACGAGCCGAGGAGTGGCGGCTGGCGACGTCGACAACGACGGCGACCGGGATCTCGTGGTGACCAACAACAACGGCCCGGCCCGCCTCCTGATCAACCGGGCTCGGAACGCGGAATCCGCTTGGGTCGGCGTCGACCTGCGCTTCCCGGGCGAAGACGGCGAGCCGGTCGGACGGCGCGCCCTGGGCGCCGGCGTCGGCGTCGTCGATGCCGGGACCGGCCGCCGCCGGTGGCGAAGGTTCCATACCGACGGTTCCTACGCATCGGCCAACGACCCCAGGGTGGCCTTTCCGATCCAGGACCAGCCGCCCGTCGTGATCGTCGCCTGGCCGGGAGGCGAGCCGGAGTCCTTCCGGCTCTCCGACACCGGCCGCTACGTCACCCTGGTTCGCGGCCGCGGCCAGTCCCCGTCCGCCAGCGCGAGTTCGCCGCCGTGAGAGGGAGATCCGGAACGTCCCGGCTTGGCGGATGGGCGCTCGCCGGCGCGCTGGCCGGCAGCGCGGGCGGCGCCCCGCCGGCCGCCGCCCAACCGACTCTCGAGCGGGTCGACCGACCGCGCATGGACCACTACGAGGAACCGGTCCAGGCTCAGCTGACGGCAGCTCGGGACGGGGTCGACCGCCTGCTGGCCGCCTCGGAATCGGACCCGGCCGCACTGACGCGCGCGTTCGGCCGCCTGGGTCAGCTCTATCTGCTCCACGACTTCATGGCGCCGGCGGCGGCCGCCCTCCGCAACGCCGAGGCGCTCGACCCCGATGACCTTCGCTGGCCCTACTTCCTCGCGATCCACGACATCTTCGAGGGGCATTTCGAGGATGCCGTCGCCGCTCTCGATCGCGTGCTCCTGCTGGCGCCGGACGACCTTGCGGCAAGAGTCCGCCGCGCCGACGCTCTGTTCGACCTGGGCCGCGTCGACGACGCCGAGGCCGAGTACCGGCACATCCTGGACCTGGAACCGAACCACTCCGCGGCTCGCTTCGGTCTCGGCCGCGCGGCCTTCGAACGAGGCGACCTGGTCGGCGCCGTCCAGAACTTCCGTGCCGCGCTCCGCGGACAACCGGAAGGGTCGGTCGTTCACCACCACCTCGGCCGCGCACTGCGGCGTCTCGAGCGACGAGAGGACGCGGCGAACGAGCTGAAGCGGAACCGGCACGTGAGAGTCGTCTTTCCCGACCCGCTGTTCGTCTCGCTGCAACGGCTGAACGTCAGCCGGGAAGCGCACGTCAAGCGCGGCACGGACGCGATGCGGCGAGGCGATCTCCGGGAGGCCCTGGCCGCGTACCAGGCGGCCGACCGGGCCTTGCCGAACGACTCCATCACGCTGTTCAACATCGGCATGGCGCTGATCGAACTCGGCGACAAGGCGCGGGCGGAGGAACGTCTGCGGCGTTCGATCGAGGTCGACCCGGACTACCGGGAGCCCCACTTCAACCTGGCACTGATCCTGGCCGAGAGAAACGACCTCGTGGCCGCGGAGCGTCACTTCCGACGAGCAGCCGAGATCGACCCGGACGACCTGGAGGCCCGAGTGCGGCTGGCCGAGACGCTCAGCCGGCTGGACAGGCCAAGGGAGGCGCTGGAACTGCTGGAGGAGGTTCTCGCGATGGATCCCGCCCTGCCGATGGCGCGTCTTGCGCTCGGCGCCGCGCACCAGACGGCCGGCGACCGCGATGCCGCCCGGACCGCCCTGCTCCAGGTTCTGGAGGCAGCCCCCGGAGCGCCCAGGGAACGAGCCGAAGCGCACTATCGCTTGGCCGCACTGACCGACTCCGGTTTGTCCGACAGCGACTCCGGGGCGCTGACCGCGGCAACCGGCGACCGAGGCGACGCGACCGCCGAGGACGCGATGGCCCACCTCCGGCAGGCGCTTGCGCTCGACGACGACTTCGCCGAGGCGCACGCTCTGCTCGGCCGTCTGCTCGGCCGCGGCCGGCAGTACGGCAAGGCGGCCAGGCACTTCGCCCAGGCGCTCTCCCGCGATCCGACCAACGCCCGCTGGCACGGAGACCGCGCGATGGCGCTCATCCTGGCAGGGCGTTACCAGTCGGCGCGAAGCGCACTGGTCAGCGGCCGAGGCGCGCTCGACGGCGCCGAGACCACGCCGACGTCCGCCGTCGATCGCCTGGACACGCTGCTGGCGCGCCTGCTGGCCGCAAGCTCCGACCCCTGGGTCCGCAACGGCGCCGAGGCCGTCGCCATCGCGCGGCGTCTCATGGCGGAGCGGCCGACCATTCAGCACGCGGAAACCCTCGCGATGGCGCTGGCCGAGATCGGCGACTTCGAACAGGCCGCCGCCGTGCAACGTGAAGCGCTCGCCGAGGTGGAGCGCCGCGGCAGTGCGCCGACGGGCGGCCAGGCGCGACGACTCCGCTCCTACCTGAACGGCCAACCGGTCCGGGAGCCATGGTTCTCGCCCTGACGTCCGGGCTTGTCCTCGTCCTGGCTGGCGCGCCGGACGGCGCCGGACCCGCCGCCCGCACCTCCGCGGGAGGCCTCCGCTTCGTCGACGCGGCGGACGCGTGGGGCATCGACTTCCGCCACCGCCACGGCGGCCGCGGCGAGTACTACATGATCGAGACGATGGGGAGCGGCGTCGTCGCGTTCGACTACGACGGCGACGGCGACGACGACCTGCTGTTCGTCGACAGCGGCGAGCCGGCGCCCTACGACGGCGTGCCGGGCCGAACGACCCTGCTTCGCAACGACGGCGGTACCTTCGCGGACGTGACGGACGCATCGGGCATCCGGCTCGACAGCTACGGCATGGGCGCCACCGCCGGCGATCTCGACGGCGACGGGAATCCCGACCTGTACCTGACCGCGTTCGGGCCGAATCGGCTCTTTCTCAACCGGGGAGACGGCGCTTTCTGCGCCGCCCCGCCGGGAACGATCCCCGAAGACGATCTCTGGAGCGCGTCGGCGGCGCTCGGCGACGTCGATCGCGACGGCGACCTCGACCTGTACGTGACGAACTACGTCGACTTCAGCTACGACCGCAACCCGCCCTGCGGGCAGCCGGACCGCGGCCTGCGTTCCTACTGCCATCCCGACGTCTACGACGGACTGCCGGACCGCTTCTACCGCAACGACCGGCGCGAAGGCAGCGCGTTCGCACTGGTGGACGCCTCGCTCGAGGCAGGCCTCGACGGCGCTCGCGGCGCCGGGCTGGGCGTCGTCATCGCCGACCTCGACAACGACCGTCGACCCGACATCTACGTCGCCAACGACATGGACGCCAACCTCCTCTTCCTGAATCGCGACGCCGGCGACGGGGCGCGCTTCGAGGACGTCGCCCTGCTGGCCGGCGCCGCCCTCTCGAACCGCGGCGAACCGGAAGCCGGGATGGGCATCGCGGCCGGCGACGTCGACGGCAACGGCTTCGATGACCTGATCGTGACCCACCTCGACCGCCAGACGAACGCCCTCTACGCGAACCGGGGGGACGGGATCTTTCTGGAACGTCGGTTCGACGCCGGCATCGCGGGGCCCTCCACGCCCTGGGTCGGCTTCGGCGTCGATCTGGCGGATTTCGACCTCGATGGAGATCTCGACCTGGCCGTCGCCAACGGGCACGTCAGCCACGGCGCTTCCAGCGTCTCCCGGAACGAGGACCCTACCGGCGCGGTCTTCGCGCAACCCAATCAACTCTTCGAGAACCTCGGGGGGCGGTTCGCCGAGGTCGAGGGCGCCGGCATCTCCGCCGTTCGCACAAGCCGCGGTCTGGCAACCGCCGACTTCGACCTGGACGGCGATCCGGACCTCGTCGTGTCGAGCTGCAACGACCTGGCCGAGGTCTACCGCAACGAAAGCGTCCGGGGAGGACGGCCGCTGCAGGTCGACCTCCTGGATCGGACCGTGCCGAACGCTCGCGCCGTGGGCGCCGTCCTGACGCTGACGTCCGGGCAACGCATTCAACGCCGGGAGGTGCGAGCCGGATCGTCCTACCTGTCCCGGAACTCGCTGACCCAGATCTTCGGCATTCCGGAGTCAACGTCCCTGAACGAGGAAGGCGCGTCGAGCGGCGGCGACATTGCCCTCCTCGTCCGCTGGCCGCGAGGCGCCAGCCTGCGCCTGCCGGGACTCGATCCCGGGCAGCGGCTGCGCATCGTGAGGTGAGAGACCTGCCGGCCGCAACCTTGCTGACGGTCGCTGCTCTGCTCGGATCCGCTCCGGTCTCCGGCGGCGAGTTCCATTTCCGGGAAGCGAGCGGCGCCTGGGGTCTGGACTTCCGCCACAACGCCGCGTTCACCGGACGGATGTACATGGTCGAAACGGCGTCCGGCGGCGTCGTGCTCTTCGATTACGACGGCGACGGCGACGACGATGCGTTCTTCGTCGACGGCGGCATCCTGCCAGGCTACGAAGGGCCGCCGCCGCGGTCCCGCCTGTTTCGGAACGAACAGTGCGACTCGGCGCCCCGCTTCGTCGACGTGACGGATGAAGCCGGCATCGACTTCACGGGCTACGGCATGGGCGGCGTTGCCGGCGACATCGACAGCGACGGCGATCCCGATCTCTACCTGACGGCATTCGGTCGGAACGAGCTCTACCTGAACCTGGGGGACGGGTCCTTTCGCGCCGCGGGCGCCGAGCGAAGCGTGGACGAACCGGGCTGGAGCGCTTCCGGAGCGTTCGGGGACATCGATCTGGACGGCGACCTCGACCTGTACGTCACGAACTACACGGACTTCTCTCTGGCCAACCACAGGATATGCGGTCCGGGCGGGAAGGGCCACGGCGCTCCAGCCGAGGAGGCGATCCGGGGCTACTGTCACCCCGACGTGTACAACGGCGTGCCGGACCGTCTGTATCTCAACGACGGTCTGGGCTTCTTTGCCGACGCAACCGCCGCGAGCGGCCTCGCCGGCGCCGCGGAGGCCGGACTCGGCGTCGTCGTCGGCGACCTGGACGGTGACCGGTGGCCCGACATCTACGTTGCGAACGACAAGGACCCCAACCTGCTCTTCCGCAATCGAGGCGCCGGCCGGTTCGAGGACGAGTCCCTGCTCTCCGGAACGGCCTACGACCAGCGCGGCGTCGCCGAAGCCGGGATGGGGGTCGAGCTCGCCGACCTGGACGGCGACGGACGCCAGGACCTGGTCGTGACGAACTTCGCGCTCGAGACGAACGCGTTCTATCGCGCGGCGGGCGGCGGCGTCTTCATCGACCGGCGATTTCCGTCCGGCCTGGCGCCGCCGTCGCTGCACCGTCTGGCCTTCGGAATCAACGCGCTGGACGCCGATCTCGATGGAGACCTCGACCTGTTCACGGCCAACGGCCACATCCAGCCCGAGGCCGATCGGATCGGCGAGGTCGGCGCGTACGAGCAGCCGAATCAGCTCTTCGAGAACCTGGGAGACGGCCGCTTCCGCGAGCGAACCGCCATCGGACTCGACGCCATTCGCGTCAGCCGCGGTTCGGCGATCGGCGACCTCGATCTCGACGGCGACCTGGACATCGTGGTCGTCAACTCCAATCAACCGTCCGAGGTGTACGAGAACCGCGCATCCGGAACCTGGCTGGCGGTGGACGCCGCGGCTCTCGGCGGAAACCGGGCGCCGCAGGTCGGCGTCAGGCTGGTCCTCGCCGCGGGCGAACGAGAGCAGGTCCGGGAGACGCGAGCCGGCTCGTCCTACCTCTCCCAGAGCACGCTGACCGCCTTCTTCGGGTTGGACGGGGCCAAGAGCGTCGATCGCCTGACCGTGCGGCAGCCGACTTCCGCGCACGGACTGGTTCTTCGCAACCTGCCGGCGAACCGCCGCCTACTCGTCAGGCGATAGCATCCCGTCATGCACCGAACACGGCGTCGACGAACGCCATCTTATGGGCGCTTGCGCTTCACGGCCACCGCACTCGCCGCGGCGACCGTCCTGCCGGCGGCGGCGTCAACACGGACGCCAACGGCGCCGGCAGCGCACGCTCCGCAGCAGCCGGTTCCGTTGCCGGCATCCGAGCCCGCGAGGGCCGTCGTCGCCGAGGCTCTCGCCATGGTCGAGGCGGGCGATCTTCGCGAGGCCATCGCCCTGCTTGCGCCCCTCCGCGCCAAGAACGACGCGCCCGACCTGGCCCTCGGGCTGCTCGGCGGCCTTCACGTCGAGGTCGGGAGCTTCGACGAGGCGCTGGAGGTCCTGCTGCCCCTGGCCGAACGCGACGACGCCGACGCGGGCGTGCTCTACAACGCCGGGCGAGCCGCGGAAGGGCTGGGATTGCTGGCGGAGGCCGCCCGGTGGTACGGAAAGTCCCTGGAACGAGAGCCTGTCTCGCCGGCCCTGAGGGCGCTTGGCATGATGCTCGGCCGCAACGGCCGCCCGGGCGACGCTTACGTGTCGCTGCAACCCTGGACCGCGGCGAATCCGGACGACCACGAAGCGCGCAAGGCGGCCGCGGCGGCCGCGATCGCCCTGCAACGGACTCCCGAGGCGGAGGTCCTGCTGGAACCCCTGTCCCCCGACGCACCGGACGTCAAGCTGCTGCGAGCCCAAGTCCACCTGCAGCGGGCCGACCCCTGGAGCGCGATCAACGAACTCCGCCCGCTGGCCGCCGAGCCGCCTTCCGTCCTCGAAGGCGCCGTGCGCAGATCCCTTGCCAAGGCCTACCTGGTCGTCGGCGAAGCGGAAGGCGCCGTGGAACAGATGGAACTGCTCGAGGGCCTGGAGGACGTCGGCGCCGAGGACGCGGTGATTCTGGCCAGCGCACGGTTCCAGGCCGGACGGTTGCAGGAAGCGCTCGACACTCTGGCGCCCTTCGCCGAGCCGCTGACGACCAGTCCGCGCCCCTCGCGGACGCCGCCGGCCACCCGCGACATCGCGCTCGACTACGGACGCTACCTGCACGCAGCCGGCGAGTCGGATCGAGCGCTTCCCCTCCTGCGTCTCGCCGCCGAACTCGGCGGCGACAGCCCAGAGGTCTTCCAGGCGCTGGGCCAGGCCCTTGCGGCCAGCGGCGACCGGGACGAAGCGAAGAAGGCTCTGGACCGCTTCCGGGAGCTGTCCCGGACGGCCGACGACGACGTCGCCTCGACCAACCGAAGGCGACGCGACATCGACGACCCGACAGGCCGGGAACTGCGCGCGGCCATGGAACTTGCGGCGGCCGGCGAACTGGACCAGGCGCTGGAGAGGCTCGATCGAGAGTCGCGGCTAGCTCCGAGCGATCCGCGGCCCGCGTACGCCGCTTCCTCCCTGCTGCTGGACGCCGGCCGGAACGAGGAGGCCCTGGCCGCCGCCGACCGCGCGCTTGCCGCCGCCCCGGAACGAGCGGACGGCCTGTATCAGCGCGGCGCCGTGCTGATGTCGCTGGCACGGCTTGCCGAAGCGGAGCGCATGTTCCGGCAGGCGCTCCAGACCCAGCCGACCCACGCGGCGACGCTGTCGGATTACGCCGTCCTGCTGATGAGCGGCGGCCGGAGCAACGAGGCTGCCGGACTGCTGCACCGACTGCTGGAGCTGCGGCCAGGGGACCTTGTCGCGCACGGCCACCTTGACCGGCTCCGCTCGACGGGCGCGTCGAGCGCAGCCCGAAACAAAGAACTGCCGCCAGCGGCGCTGGGCCGCGAACTTCTGCGGAACCGGGACTTTCGCGCCGCCGAGGCCCCTCTGGATCGAGCCGTCCTGCTCAACCCCCAGGACGCGAGCCTCCGCATCGACCTGGCATCGGCGCTATGGGAGAACAACAAGCCAGCGATGGCGGAGTCGCACGCCCGGGAGGCCACCGCGCTCGATCCGTCCTCAGCGGCGGCGCACCGGATGCTGGGCGGTCTGCTGCTCTGGCACGGCGAGCACCTGGAGGCGGCCCAGTCCCTGGAACGCGCGACCGCGCTGGGAGAGACAGACGGGGCCTTGCTGCTTGACCTCGCCCGCTCCTGGGACGGCGCGGCCGGAGACGCAGCCGGGAAGGCGGATGAGCGGTCGCTGCTGGCCAAGGCCGAGGAGGCGTACGGCCGAGCGGTCGCCGCGATGCCCGACCACAGCGAAGCGCTCTACGGACTTGCCAAGGTGATCCAGCTCTTGGGCCGGGAGGACGAGGCCGCGGCCCACCTGGAGCGCTACGTGAAGCTCTACGGCGACGATCAGCAGGCCACGCGGAACAGTGGCCTCGCCGCGGCGAAGAGCCCCCCGGACGGCAACTGACTACAGCCCCCGCAGCAACGACCGCGCCACCTCCAGGTCCGCCGCGAACCGGTCGCCGAAGGAGGGCGCCGAGGCTGCCTCCACATACCGTTCCAGCGCGGGTCGGGCGACGTCTCGGCGACCCGACCGCGCGGCCACGCTTGCCAGATTGAACAGAACGTCAAGGTCGCCCGGGTCCAGCTCGACGGATCGTTGCCAGGCCTGGATCGCCTCGTCCGCGCGACGCTGGTTGAACAGCGCGATGCCGAGGTAGTTCCAAGCCAAGGGCAGCACCGGGTCGAGCGCGAGAGCCGAGCGCGCCTCCCGCTCGCAGAGCGGCCAGTCGGCTTGGTGCAGGGCCGCAAGGGCGAGATTCTGCCGCGCCCGCGGGTCTCGTCCGTCGATCTCGAGGGACCGCAGCAGGATGTCCCGGGCGCGGTCCGGCCGGCCGGCCTCCGAGAGAACCAGGCCGAGCACGTTGAGGTTGTCCGGATCGCGCGAGGAGGCATGCCGTTCCATCAGCCTGACCGCATCCTCGGCACGGCCGACCTCCGCCAACGTCAGGGCCAGTTGCCGCCGAAGGAAGGGAGACGCGATGCCGGCCCGTTCGGCGTCGACCATGACCCGCAGAGCCTCCTCGGTCCGCCCGCGGTCCAGCAGGACCTGCGCCAGGTTCAGATGACCGAGGCCCATCCGGGGACGCCGTTCAATCATCCGCCGCGCCAGTTGCTCGGCTTGTTCGAAGCGGCCTCCCAGGTACGCCTCGGACCAGTCCTGAATCATCCGGTCCAGGTCGACAAGAACCTTCGGGTCGTCCTGCTCGCCGTAGCTCGGCGGTCCTCCGCGGCCGCCCGAGGCCGTCAGGTAGCCCAGGCTCTCGAGGGCCCGCCGTTCTTCCTCCGTAACGGCGCCCGCCGTCGGCGGCCACTGCGACTCGACCGGCAGCAGGGCCGCGAGCCGGCTCGCCGTGTCCGGCCGCGTCCGGTGGAGATTGCGCGTCTCGTTCGGGTCGGAAGCAAGGTCGTAGAGCTCCGGGATCGGCAGGGAGATGTACTTGAAAGGCCCCTCCGGCTTCGCTCCTCCCCGAGGTTCGGCCGGTTCCACCGCTATCACCCCCCGGAGCGGAGCCCAGCCACGCTGGAGGTTTGTTCGGAGCGCCTCGAAGTAGGTGGTCGCCGGCTCTCCCGTCCCGCGGGATGCGCCGTCCGACGGCCGCCACAGACTGCGGCCAGAGAGGCGAGGCAGCATCGAGAGCTCGATGCCGGCGGCCTGGAGGAGAGTCGGCGCCACGTCGACGAGACGAACCGGAGCGGCGATACGGGCGCCGTCGAGCGCCGGGGACCAGAACAGGAGGGGCACCGCGAGGGTCGACTCGTAGGCGAACAGCCCATGGGTTCGCTCGCCATGGTCTCCCAGTCCCTCGCCGTGATCGGAGGTGACGACGACCAGCGAATCGCCGGAGGACGACGACTCGACCTCCGCGAGCAGCCGACCGACGTACTCGTCCGCGGCGGCGACCTCCCCCAGATAGGAACTGTCGGCGAAGCGGGCCGAGAACGGCGCCGGCGGTTCGTACGGCACGTGGGGCTCGTACAGATGGACCCAGAGGAACCTCCGCGCGCTCTCGTTCGACCGCCACCACGCGGACGCCGCCGCCACCACCTCCGCGCCGCTTCGTTCCGCGACGGCGAATCTCCGGGCGGCGCCAGGCGGAACCGCGTCGTCGTAGACCTCGAAGCCCCGGTCCAGACCGTAGCGTGCGTCCAGCGGAAAGGCGGCAACGAAGGCCGCGGTGCGGAATCCGGCGTCGGCAAACGCCTCCGCTCCCGTCCGCACGCTCCGCGGCAGGACGAAACCGGCATTGTCCCGCACGCCGTGCTCGTACGGCAGCTGTCCGGTGAGAAGACTCGCGTGGGACGGCAGCGTCATCACGCTGTGCGCGTGGGCCCTCTCGAAGACCCAACCGCTCGCCGCCAGCCGGTCCAGATGCGGCGTCTCGGCCCTCGGATTGCCGGCGAAGCCGGTCGCGTCGGCGCGCAGCGTGTCGATCGTGACGAGAACGACATCCCGGGCGAAGCCCGGCGCCGGCGCTTCCGGCCAAGGCGCCGCGGGAGGGGAGGGCCGCGGCGTCCGGCGCTCCGGAAGAGCATCGGGCGCCGGCCCGCAGGCCGCCAGCAGACAGGCGGCCAGAACCGAGACCGAAGAGCGCTTCAAAGCGACTCGAGGTACTCCAGGAACTGCCTGGCCTCCTCGGCCCTCTCGCCTTCGGGCGCTTCCTCGAGCAAACGCCGGAAATCGCCCTCCGCGGCGGCGTTGTTCCCCATGGCCAGGTGGGCGAGACCGCGGAAGTAGTACGCCTCGACCCAGTCCGGCGACGCCGCCAGTGCGGCGTCCAGTTTCTCGACGGCGACGGCGAAATGGTTCCGGTTGTACGCGGCGACTCCCTCGCGAACCAGAATCTCCGGGTCGGCCCGCTGATCCTCCGGCATCCGGTCCAGGTAGGCCCGAGCTTCCTCGGCCCGGCCCAGAGCCGTCAGGCGGCGGCTCATCAGGCGCAGCGCGTCCACGTTCGCCGGCGCCAGGCTCAGGGCCCGCTCCAGCGTGGCCAGCGCTTCGTCGTCGCGCTCCAGCTCGACCTGGGCCTGAGCGATCGCGGTCAGCACGGCCGCTCTGGCGCCGTCCGGCAGGGACGGCAGCGCCTCCAAGAAGACCTGGATCGCTCCTTCGTAGTCCGCGGCAGCCAGCAGGCCGTTTCCCTGTTCCAGCAGGCCTCTGGCCGCTTGGGCCTCTTCGTCATCGCCCAGCGCGGCCGCCGAGCCGTCGGTCGCCGACGCACCGCCCGCCTGCAGAGTGGTTCTCAGAAACGCGCGCTCGCCGGCGCTGGCGTGCTCGTTCACGGCCGCGGTCAAGGCGACGGACACGTAGCCCGGCTTCGACACGAGCACTTCCCAGGACCCGGCGCCGAGACCTGCACGAGCCCAGCCTCCCTTCCGGTTCGTCAACACCTCGTCGGGACCGGCGCCGTCCAGCGTCAGCCTGACACTCGCTCCTTCGACCGGGTTGCCCTCCGCGTCCTGGACGGCGCCGGCCAGACGGCCGCGTCCCACCCAAGGCTGAGAAAGAGCGGCGCCGGCAAGGAACGCCGCCGCCAGCAACCACACACCTACGCGCATCTGGTACCCCATGACGATCCTGTCTCCCGTTTGATCCCGTCAACATCCTGCATGGAACAAACAACGCCGAACTGGGTATGCCCGCCGCCCGCGTCGGCCTTCCACGTGGCTTCACTGCGCGACAGCGCAGCCCGGCGGCGAACCCTTGCATCAAAGCTATCGCAGACGCAAGACACGAAAAAAGAGGGCCGGGCGCCTTGCCGGCCCCGGCCCCCTCGGACTCGAACGTTCAGCTCCCTATATGGGGAAGCTGACTGGACTACTTCCAGTTCAGACGCACACCCAAGCGATAGATGCGCGGCGCAATGTTGTCGTCCAGGTTGCCGGCGTTGGTGCCCGTCATGTTCAGCAGGTACGCCAGACCGGTGCCCTCGTTCGTCACGTTGAAGGCGTCGATGCCGAAGGTCATGTTGACCGGCCCCTGCAACGCGATCTCCTTCTCTACGCGCAGATCGATCGTGTGGATGTCGTCCAGCCGGTACTTGTCGTAGTCGGGAGAGACGTTGACCCTCACGTTGCTGCTTTGACCCAGGGACACGACCGGGCCTGCGAGATCGTAGTAGGACAGGGGGTAGCCCTCGCGACCCTGGAGATTCGCCGAAACGTTGAACCCCCACGGCCGGTCCGGCATCACCTGGTACATCCCGTTCAGGTTGTAGGACCAGGTCGACTGCAGGAATCGCTCGCCCTTGCCGGAACCCGTGGAGCGCTCCAGGTAGAGCTCGCCGTCCCGGCAGCCGGCACGGTCGACGTTCCGGCTCGCAATGCTGTAGAAGGACTCGGGAACCCGGCACTCGTCCTTGCCGTACTGGTAGAAGCCGCGAGCCATCCAGCGATTCGCCAGCCGCTTCGTGAAGCTGATCGAATAGCCAAGATAGTCGCGGCCCCGAGCGGTGTTGGCTGCCAGCGTGCCGCCCGTATTCGTCAGGTCCGCGTTCGGCGCGCTGTAGTAGGGAACCGTCGATTCGATGCCGAACCGAGGAAGCGTCACGGTCCAGTCGCCCACCTTCTCGTAGTCGCTCCCGTTCAGCGGCCGCACATTGTCGTTCGCATCCCGGACCAACGTCCTGTTCCAGATGAGGTCGTCCACCTCGCGCGCCGTCACCGTGAACGCGACGACGAACTCGGGCAGGAGCGTGCGCTCGATCGTCGCCAGGATCTCCTGGGTCTTCGGCGCGCTCAGGTCGGGATGGTTCCTGTCGACGACCTTCAGCGGATCGTCAGGATCGAAGCCGGACCAGTAGTTCAGTTCGCCGGTGATCGAGTCGAACCAGGCGTAGACGTCGCCGAACGGAGAGTTCCGCGTTACCCGCCACGACCCCATCTGATCGTAGAAGTGGGAGAAGCCCAGACGAAGCAGCGTCTTCCGTTCCTCGCCGAGGGCGTACGTAGCGCTGAGCCTGGGCGCCACGTCCTGCCAGGTGAAGCCGGCCTCCGAGCCAGCGAAGTTCGTCTCGGGGAACACGGAACGGTACCGCGCGATCGGGTGGGCCGGGCGGTTGAACGGCTCGTTCATGCCGCTCTGGTCGTCGTACCGGAGGCCGACGTTGATCGTCGCCCTGCCCAGCGTCAGCGTGTCCTGTGCCCAGACCGCGGTGTAGTCGGAGACGGCGACGCCCGTCTGCCCGCGATGCGCAATCGTGTTCGGCCCGAAGCTGTACGTGCGGTGGAAGATGTCGCGCGGCCCCCAGGAGAAGTCCGAGTTCTGGGTGAACTCCCGGAAGCGCCCGCCGACGTTCAACTCGTGAGTGACGGTTGCGCCGGTCGTGAAGAAGTAGGACGTATCGAACTGGATCAGGTCGTACGGCCTCGAACTGAAGCCCGAAAGGTAGTTGTCCTGCCAGACGCCGTCGACGTAGCGCGGATCCCGCGCGCTCGGGTGCATGCCGTTCTCGTCTGACCGGGTACCGCGGGCGAGCAGGGAGAAGCCCATGTCGCCGTGAGACCAGGTGCCGGTCAGGTAGAAGTTGGACGAGAATACGTGAGTGTCTTCCAGGCGGTAAACCGCCGACGGGCCGCGCTGATTCCACGTCGTCGGCGCCGGTCGGCTGGTGCCCGCGCCACGCCCGAACTTCAGCTTGTCGCCGTTGTTGAACGAGCCGACCATCGAGTTGGAGCTCGAGATCTGCGCGTTCGCCTTGATCGCCGTGTTCTCGAGAATCGTGTCGTCCGCGAGACCGTTCGCCGCGTTCATCTGGATGTCCTGCTGACCCCAGCTTCCCCAGAACCACAGACGGTCCTGAAGCAGAGCGCCGCCGCCCTCGAAACCGACGTCCTCGATCTTCCGGGTCTGCGTGCCGGCCAGACTCGTCTGGAAGTTCTTCTTGTAGAGCTCGTCCTCGATGTCTGGCTGCGACTGCTTCAGGGCGCCGCCGAAGATCCCGTTCCGCTGCGTGTTGTAGAATCGGGCGGAACCGCGAAACTCGTTCGTGCCGCGCTTGGTCACCATGTTGACCTGCACGCCGGCGCTGTTTTTCCGGGCGTCCGACCCGCCGGTCGTGAACGACATCTCGGCGAACTGGTCGAAGTCATAGTAGGTCGGAGACGCGCCCGTCGCCGCCATGTCGGTGATCGACATGCCGTCCATCTGGAAGTCGTTCTGATCGGAGTCGACTCCCGGAGCGCGGAAGACGGCCTGCTGGCCGGACTCGCTACCGCCGACGTTCACCCGGTCGACGAGGACGCCGGGGGTCTGCGACAGCAGCGACCAGGGGTCGCGGGCGGTCGGGATCTTTTCCAGCTCGACCTGGCTGACGTTCGTGCCGGCCGACAGCTTGCGCTCGTCGAGCAGCGGGCTTTCGGACGTGACGGTGATCGTCTCCTCGACCGCCGCCGTCAGCACGAGGGGCACGTTGGTGTTCCTGCCAACGCCCACGACGACATCCGGGTACTGGATCCCGCCGAAGCCGTCCAGCTCGGCCATGACCGTGTACGCGCCAGGGTCGAGCGCCAGAACGCGCCAGTTGCCGTTGGCGTCGGTGAACTGCTCGCGCGGGGCGCCGATCCCGCTGACGGTGATCCTGACGCCAGGCAGCGCGGCGCCTGATTCATCCGTGACGGAGCCGAAGATGTTGCCCGTCGGCTGCGCCTGGCCCCAGGCCAAGCCGCCCGCCAACAGGCAGAGAATGACGCTGATGGTCGAAACGAAGCGTCTGTCCATGCGTTTGATACTCCCTCCGAAGTGTGTTTGACGAGAGATTCGAGCCGCCACGGCGACCCGGCAACACCTCCCGCAGGTTCGTGAAGGGCCTGTGCGGCCCGTCAACAACAAACAGTGAACAGGATAAAAGCAAGGATCGTGCCAGATTGGCAGACGGCCTGGCGGCTCGCGCGTGGGCAAAAGCTGCACTAGCGACAGGCACATGGGCGCGCACCGACCAGTCGCCGCGCCAGATTTGCGCGGCGGGCCCAAGGGCGCATCCGAAAAGGCGGTCCGGGTTCATTCTCTTGAATGATACTCGCGCAAGACACTCGCGTACCAACATGACCCCTCTCCACTCCATGACCCGCCAGACGACAAACGGCTCACCAAGAGCCTTCATGGGATCCGGACCGGAAGCGCAACGGATGCCGCGAATCCCGGCTGACGCGATAGCATCGACCGACGCGGTCCGTGACAAGGCTTCCGACCGGCCCATGACGGTCCAGCGCGCCAAGCAACCTGTCGAGTGCGGGAATCGTACAAGAAGACGTGTCCGGTTGTCCATCGTCGCCGTAACGGGCCAGTAACGGGCCCGTCAGAGCGTCCAGCACAATGACTCCGACCACCTCCCTGACCCTCTCGTCGCCGATGCGGCGACAAGCCGTCGCGGGGCCGCTCGGCCGGGCCATCCGGGCGTTCCCGCTCGCCCTGGCGGCGGGATGCGCAGGCTACGTTCCGTTCGATGGCGCAAGCGCCGCGGAGGCCGAGTTCGAGCGTCGGCTCGGCGCCGGCTGGGAGGACGTCGTGGTCGTGCCCTTCGCGCTGGACGACGAGCTTCGCGAAGCGATCGACGAGCGGATCAGCCCGGCCGGCAGCGAGACCAGCCGCCGCGACGCCGTGCTGGACTTCATCTTCGGTCGGGTCGGCCTGGAGTACGAGCTCACGCCCACGCGCACGGCGATGCAGGCCTTCGCCGAGGCCAGGGGCAACTGCCTGTCCTTCGTCAACCTGTTCGTCGCGATCGGCCGCGAGCGGCGGCTCAACCCCTTCTTCGTCGAGGTAGAGGACTACCAGCGCTGGAACTACCAGGACGGCGTGGTGGTCAGCCGCGGCCATATCGTCGCCGGGATGTACGTGAACGGCAAGATGGCGACCTACGACTTCCTTCCCTACCGCCCGAAGTCCTACCGCGCCTTCCGGCCGATCACCGATCTGGCGGCCGTCGGCCACTACTACAACAACCTCGGCGCCGAGGCTCTGATGGCGGACGACCTCGACGCCGCCGAACGTTGGCTCGATATCGCCACCCGCCTGACGCCCGACTTCGACAAGGCCGTGAACAACCACGGGATCGCCCTGCTCCGGCGCGGCCGGCTGGACGACGCCGCGCGCATCCTGGAACAGGGCCTGGAACTCCATCCGGACAGCGTGCCCCTGCTGACGAATCTGGTCCGCGCCTATCAGCTCCAGGCCCGCCACGACCGGGCGGGCGAGCTGCTCGACGTCCTGGAGGACATGAACCGGGCGAGCCCGTTCTTCTACGTGTACCGGGGCGACGCCGCGCTGGCGGCGGGCGACGCGGTGACCGCGCTCGACTACATGCGGCGCGCCCTGCGCGCCGACGCCGAGTTGCCGGAAGTTCACGTCGGCCTCGTGCGGGTCTACCTGGCGGTCGGCCGGACGGCGGAAGCGCGGCACCATGTACAGCGCGCGCTGAGGCTGGACGCCACCCACGAAGAGGCCCGGCGCTACGCGGCGCTGATCCAGCGAGGACCGCCGTGATCGCCGGCGCCGCGGCAACCGACGAAGAACCCGGCCGGAGCGCCGCTCCGCAGACCGGAGAGAGGATCCCGAAGATGAAGACCGAACCGTCGTCCGCTCTTCCCGTTGCCGGCCGCAAGGGCGCCGGGGCCGTCCTGGCCTGGACCCTGACGGCGCTGGCGGCGGCGTCGTTCGGCGGCGCCGCGGCCGCGGCCCAGGCCTCGGACGATCTGCCGCGGTTCGACGCGAGCGCATCCGTGTTCGAGGTTCAGGTACCCGTCAACGTATACACGCGCGACGGCGAACCCGTGCGCGGCCTGAGTCAGGAGGACTTCGAGATTCTCGACGAGGGCGACCGACAGGAGATCACGGGGTTTCGGGTCGTCGACCTCGAGGTCGTCGCGCCCGACGAGCGCCGGGTGATCGAGACGGACTACGGCATCCCCCCGGCGGCGCGCCGCCACTTCCTCTTTCTCTTCGACCTCTCCTTCTCGGCGCCGACTTCGATCGGCAAGGCGCGCGCCGCCGCTCAGGACTTCGTCCTGGAGCGGATGCATCCCGCCGACCTGGCGGCGGTCGCCGTCCATACGGTCGAGAGCGGTCCGCAGCTGCTCATCACCTTCACGCCGGATCGGGCGCAGGCGGCGCGGGCGATCGCCACTCTGGGCAATCCACGGCTGCTGAAGCTGGCCGTGAAGGATCCACTCGGCTTCCTGATCGACGTTCCCGGCGACAGAACCGGATCGAGCGCCCTCGACGTCGGCGGCGTGAACGAGGACCTGCGCGCGATGCGCAGCCTCGACTCGTATCTCCAGCTGATCGGGAACGAAATGGAGAAGTACGAGAAGAGCTACGCCCGGGGCCAGATCTCGACCTGGGCCGCCTCCCTTCGGGAGATGGCGCGCATCCTCGGCAGCATCGAGGGGCGTAAGCACGTCGTCCTGTTCTCGGAAGGGTTCGACGGCCGGCTGCTGTTCGGCCGGCAACCGGACCAGTTCGACGAGGAGATGCGACGCGAACAGGATGCGATCGACTCCGGCCAGTGGTTTCGCGTGGACACCGACAACCGGTACGGCAACACCCTGCTGCAAGGCCAGATGAACCGGATGCTGAACGACTTCCAGCGGGCGAACACGGTCATTCACACGGTTGACATCTCCGGCCTGCGCGCCGACCAGCCGGCGGAACACCGCACCCGGATCGTGCATCGCGACGCCCTGTTCTACCTGGCGAACCAGACCGGCGGAGAGCTGCACGAGGACGCCAACGACTTCGGCGCGGAACTCCGTGACGTGCTGGAGTCCTCCACGGTCACCTATCTGCTGAGCTTCTCGCCGTCCACGCCAGGCGAGCCGGGCGGCCACCGAAGACTTCAGGTGCGAGTCCAGGCGCCCAGGGGCGCCAAGGTCTCCCACCGCATGGGCTACTACACGCCGAGGCCGTTCGGCGACCTGCATCCGATGGAGAAGCGCTTGCTGGCCTCCGACCTGATCGCCGCCGCCGAGGAGCGCGACGACCTGAAGGTCGAAGTGCTGGCGGCGCCGTTCCGCGCCGGCGACAACCTCGCCTACGTTCCGGTGATCGTCGAGATCGGCGGCCGGGAGCTGCTGCATGACCACGAAGCGGCGCAGCTTCCGGTCGAGATCTACGCCTACGTGACCGACGGAAACAACGAGATGCGCGACTTCTTCAGCCGGGTCGTGACGCTCGACCTGACCGGCCGGGAGGACGAGTTCGCCAACACCGGTCTCAAGTACTACGGCAGCCTGGAACTTCATCCCGGAGAGCACCTGGTGCGCGTGCTGGTTCGTAACAGCGCCACCGGCAGCACCGGCGTCGAAACCGCGAGAATCGACGTGCCGACCTTCGGAGGAGGCGAACCCACCCTTCTGCCGCCTTTCTTCCACGAGGCGCCGGGAACCTGGTTCCTGGTGCGGGAGCAATCCGTCGAACGCCGCGCCGGAACCACCGTCTATCCCTTCACGGTGAACGGCGAACCCTACGTGCCTTCCGCCGTTCCGCTGGTCCGCGGCGCCCGGAACGCGGACGGCGCCCAGGTCAGCCTCGTCGGCTACAACCTCGGGCCGGGCGATCTCTCTCTCGACGCCGCGCTGACCGCCTCCGACGGCCGACCCGTGGAAGGCGGCAAGCTGGCGCTGAGAGAGCGTACGGTTACCGGAATTCCCGGCCTGGACAAGCTCGTGGCCGAGTTCGATCCCGTCGATCTGCCCGCGGGCGACTACACTCTGGAGGTGGCCGTCGTCGAGGCGGCCACGAACGCCCGCTCGAAGAACTCGATTTCGCTGAGAGTGCTCAAGTGAATCCGAGAGGCCTCGACCGAGCCGGCGGGAGGATTTCGACCCACCGGACAGGCACTCGATCCGACAACCAGGTCTTCCAGCGAAGGAGCGCCCCTGACATGAACGACTTCCCGCACACGATCGAGACTTCGACCACTCGCACGCCCGGAATCCGCGGCTGCCGTCCAGCGGCGGCCCTGCTCTGTGCCGGAGCGCTCCTCCTGGCCGCCGCCGCCGACGCCCAGCGCGGGCGACGGCAGCCCAAGGCCGAGTTCAGCGACACGACAACGGTGACCGTGATCGAGGTTCCGGTTCAGGTCAGCTCCGGTGGAGACCCGCTTCGCGGCCTGACCCTGGACGACTTCGAACTGTTCGACGGCCGCAAGCAGGTGGAGATCACGGGCTTCGACGCCATCGACCTGTCGACCGTCGATGGCAGACCGACGGGGGTCCCCGTGCCGGCCGCGGCCAGGCGGCACTTCCTGCTCCTGTTCGACCTCTTCTTCACGTCTCCCGACTCCGTCGGCCGCGCCCAACGGGCGGCCGCCGACCTGGTTCTGACGGCACTCCATCCCACCGACCTGGCCGCGGTGGCGATCTTCGACACCAGGCCGCGGCTCGTGCTGGGCTTCACCTCCGACCGCAGTCAGCTCCGGCAGGCGATCACGAGTCTCGGGAACATCGAGACCGGCAACGCGGTCCGCGATCCCCTGGGCCTTGTCATCGGCGACCTGGCCGGCGCCGCGCCGACGAGCGCGGAACTCGGCGTCTCGAGCGGCGGCGCCACGACGCTCGACGTCGGCCAGGAGGTGGCCACGAGCCTCCGGGAGCTGGAGACGCTCCAGAACGCGGCGGAACGCGGACAAGAGGCCAGCAAGGTCGCCGCGTTGGCTGCCGGCATGAGCGAACTGGCCGCCTGGATGCGGGCCGTCGAGGGCCGCAAGCACGTCGTGTTCCTGTCCGAAGGGTTCGACGACTCGATTCTGGTGGGTCAGCAGGGCCTGACGGGACAGGACCAGGACGCGATCCGGGAACGGCAGGACGCCGTGACCAGCGGCCGGTCCTGGGAAGTCGACAACGAGCAGATGTTCGGCAGCAGCGCGGCCCAGAGCGCGATGAACAGGATGCTCGATCAGCTCCGCGAAGCGAACTGCACGATCCAGGCGGTGGACGTCAGCTCCCGGATCGAGACGGCGGGCGGGAGCAAGCGATCCTCCCTGATCATGATGGCAAGCGACACGGGGGGCGAACTCTTCAGCAACTACGGCAACCTTGGCGAAGCGATGGACGAGGTGCTGCAGCGCACCAGCGTCACCTACCTGCTCGCGTTCCAGCCCGCCAACCTGAAGAGCGACGGCAGGTTCAGAAAGCTGCGCGTGCGGATCAAGGACGCTCCGCGCGGCACGAGCGTCGTTCATCGGCCAGGCTACTACGCGCCGAAGGCCTACGCCGAAACGAATCGGTTCGAGCGGGCCCTGACCTCCGCTCAGGAGGTGATGGGCGGCGTGGAGACGGGCGAGATCGACACCGCCGTCCTCGCCGCGGGATTCGCCGTCGATAGCGGCAAGGCCTGGGCGCCGGTGCTGATCGAAACGCGGGGAGAGGACCTTCTGGCCGGACTGGAAGGCGACGCCCTGCCCCTGCAGATCTACGCCTACGCCTTGGACGGCGACGGCATCGTCCGCGACTTTTTCGTCCGGGCGCTAGGGCTGGACACGACCCAAGCGGGACCGGCCCTGCGCCAGAGCGGTCTGAAGTACTGGGGACACTTCGACCTCGACCCCGGCGAGTACTCGGTGCGCGTGCTGATCCGCAACGACGCGACCGGGCGGCGGGCGTTGAGCACGTCGGTGCTGCGGATCCCCGGCGACACCGCGACTCTCCAGCCGCCGCTGTTCCCCGAGGCGCCGGGCAAGTGGGTTCTGGTCCGCGAGGACGAGTCCGAACAGCGCAAAGACGTCGCCTTCCCCTTCCTGCGAAGCGGCGAGCCCTTCATTCCCGCGGCCCGGCCCGAACTGACGGCCGGCGGCGAGACGCCGATCAGCATCGTCGGCATGAACATCGGGGCCGGTCCCGTGTCCGTGAGAGCCGTCGTCTTCGACTCGCACGGCCAGGAAGTCGAAGGCGGCGGCGAACTCGTCCTCGCGCGGGGCGCTCAGGCCGGCGCCGGCCTGTCCCAGCTCTCGGGCACGTTCCGGGCGGGCAAGGGCCTGACCGCGGGCGACTACACCGTGTCCCTGGTGGTCACGGACCACGAGAACAGGGAGCACTCTTCGTCGATACCCATGCGGGTTCTGTAGAAGCGTTCGCCGCCGTCGGACCGCGCTGTCGCGCAGGGAACTCCCCCGGAAGGCCGACGGGGGCGTCGGCGCATCCAGTGCGAGGACGTTCGCTCCACGCGACGCGACGGACTGGGTGCGAGGCTGTTCGCTCCTTGCAAACCAAGGCGGGCCACTCAGGGTGCGCCGGCGTCTCCGCCGGCATCCGGCGCGAAGCGCCGGGCTCCGGGCCGCGTGTCGCGCCAGCAACGTCGGCGTACCCGGCGCCGCACTGTTTGTTCCATGCCGGGGGTTTCGAGGCGTTCTCGCCGACGCCCACGCGGCAGCTATCGGCCGACGTCGATCCCTCCGCGCAGAAAGGCATGGCGGCCACCGACATCGTCGCGAACGCCGACGCCGACGTCGTGATAGCCGGCCTCCATCGTCACCTCGAGGCCGTAGCGCCACGAACCGCCCTCCGTCTCCGCTATGCGCTCCCGCGGAACCGCGATCGTCAGTGACGTAAGCTGCGGATCCGTCGCGCGGCCCTGCTCGTCCTTGGCCGCCAGCCAGAGCTGGATCCGGCCATGATAGACCCTGTCCCGAGGAATCAGCGCGATTTCCTTCCAGGGCACCGCGATGACCAACGGAACGTCCCAGGCGCCGTCCGCACGCAGCTTAGCCGGCAGACTGTCCACCCGGACCTCGAGCGGATTGATCTGCATGTTCAGGTTCAGGGCGGACTTCGTGCCCTCGATCATCCGCGATTCGACCGTCTTCGCCCGATAGCCTCTGCGATGACGCACCGAGGCGCCCTTGGGCCGGTCCTTCCAGAGAACATCGATCCGGCGATAGCGACCGGTCTCGGCCGTCATCGGCTGGTAGCCCAGCGAGTAGTAGTTGCGAAAGTCGTCAGCGAACTTCAGGAGATCGGGCATCACGCGGTTCGCGTTGATCACGGAACGGCCCCCGGTCTCCTCCGCCATCAGCTGAAGCGGCGCCTGGAGGTTGGTCAACCGGATCTGGTCGATCAGCGTCGCCTGGCCGGGCGCCCCGGCGACCTGTCCGGCCACCGTGCCCTGCGACAGGACGGTCAGACCGCGTGCATCGATCGTGTAGAAGCTCGTCCGGTTCGAGTTTGCCGCCGCGGCCAGGCGCTGGAATCGCCCTGACAGGTCGTAGTCGGCCATCTCGATCAGCGACACCGACTTCTCGTAGAGCTGTTCAACGAAGTAGAACATGTCCTCGGCCGCGATCATCGGCAGCCCGTCGGCGACGTAGACGAGCGCCTTGCGACCCGGCGCCGCGGAGAGGTTCTCGACCACGCGCGACAACGCGTCGATCGACAGGTTCGTGTCGTTGCGAACGGACCCCGCGTAGGCCATCAGTTGGGTCCGGGCCAGGCTGGCGCCGCCGCCGATGGTCCCCCGGCTCTCGACGGCGCTGGCCAGGAAGGGACGATCCGTCGTGTCGAGCTCGTTGTTCACGTCGTTGACGTTACCGATCAGGTCGCGGCGCTCGTTGTTCCGGTGAATCCGCTGCGCGGAGACCGTTTCGATCTCGAGCAGCGCCCGGTTGAGTTCATCCCGATCGCTGGTGAACGGCAGACGAAGGTTGAGGGAGGGATCGGACGTCGCCAGCATGACCCGGTCTTCCGGCCGCAGCTCCTGGCGAATGAAGGCGCGCAGCTCGCGCAACACGCGGTTCCGGTTGAACGGCGTCAGATTGAAGTTGTCGACGTAGATCGCAACGTGGAGATCATGCTCCGCGGGAAGGGCCGATTCGGGTCGGCGGCGGCGCGGTTCGCGCGGGTCTTCTTCGACCGGCGTCGGCAGGAGAGGCCGCGCTTCGACCTCTCCGCCGCGCCGGACAAGGAGCGCGTCGTCGCGCAGTTCGACGGCGTAGAAGTTGCTGACCGGAACCGGACGGCCGTCGACCAGGAGCTCGAAGTCGTCTGGTCCGAGACCGAGGACCGGTTCGCCATCGGCGCCCGTGACGTAGACGTCGATGTTGACGACCCGCACATCGACGGTCTCGGTGAAGCCCGGACCGGAGGGTGCCCGCGCCGGCTGTTGCTGCTGGGAGGCCGCTGGGAATCCGGCCAGGACGACGCCGGACCAGACGGTCAGAACCGCGACCGCTCGCGCCGGAAACCGGCCGCGCTCGGCGCGGTCCATCCGTCCGGCAGGGCATCGGCAGGTCATGACGGACAGAATAGCGCGTTCCGGGCAGACGCTGGACCATTCCGGGACGTACCGCCGGGTGTACGGCCTGACCGCGTGGACCAATCTCAGCGAGCCTCGGCCAGCAGGCGCAGTTCTTCCGCGTCCGGCCATCGGCGAAGCGCCTCGCCAAGAACGCCGTCGGCCGAGCGCGGGTCGTTCATCGCCCGCAGCGCGCGCACCGCCTCGGCCCAGGCGGAGGGACGCGGGTTGACCTTCACCATCTTCTCCAGGGTCTTGCCGACTTCGGCGCCGCGGCCCGTGTGCGCCTGGAGAAAGGCCAGCGAAGAGTACGCGCCGAGCAGTTCGGGGCGCAGCGATATGGCTTCCCGGTAGGCTCCTTCGGCGGCGCCTTCGCTGCCCAGAGCTGTCAGAGCGGCGCCTCGGTAGAAGTACAGATGCCCGAGGACGCGGCGGTCTCGGCGGTCGCCGAACTCCGCCAGCACCTCGTCGCTCAGCGCCAGCGTTTCCTCGAAGCGATCCTGACCGATCAGCCAGGCCAGCCTCGTGATCAGCGGCGCGACCCGGCGGCCGCGACCGGCTACCGCCCGCCGCAGGTACTCCTCCGCCGCCGAGAAATCGTCCTCGATCAGAGCCGCCTGGGCCAGCACGTCGTACGCCATCGGCGCCCGCTCGGCCACGGCCAGCGCATGCTCCCGGGCCGCGTCGACGCGGCCCTCGATCAGAAGCAGCTCCGCCACCTTGACGCCGGCTTCGACGGCATCGCCGCCGGACAGCTCGAACGCCTTCCGATAGGCCGCCAGCGCCTGTTCCAGACGCCGGCCGCGCTCAAGAACATCGCCCAGTTGCTGCCAGGCGAGAACGAGCCGCGGATCCTGATGGAGGACGGCGCGCAACGCGGTCTCCGCTTCCGCCAGTTCTCCGCTGTCGATCAACCGCGGAACCCGACCCAGATCGGCGACGATGCCGAGGCGGTCCTTCGGATCCGCGCGCGGCGCCGTCCCGTCCCGCGCACCTCCCGAGAGATAGCCAAGGGACGCCAGCCGCCGCCGGGTCTCGGCGTCGGTTTCGACCGGAGAAGTCAACGTCCGATCGACGCTGGACAGGGCGGCGCGGAACCGGCGGGCGGCGGTACGTTCCTGCTGGATGACGTTGTTCCGTTCGCGCGGATCCACCGACAGTCGGAACAACTCCGGATCGGGCGACTCGATGAAGTGCAGGTCCCCCTCGACGATCGAGACGAGTTCGCTCCAACCGAAGTGGATCCGCGGATAAACGCTCTCCGACAGGACCTGACGAGGCGGAGTGCCCGGTCCTGTCCGGTCGATCTCGAGCAGGTCGACGCCAGCCAGCGGCGCCGGCGGTTCGACGCCGACCAGTGCATACACCGCCGGGGCCACGTCGCTGAGCTGCGCGTTGACGGCGACGCGATCCCCGGACCGCCTTCCCTCGGGCAGCTTGACGATCAGCGGCACCTGGAGGACCTCCCGGTAGATCAGGATCACATGGTCCATCTCGCCGTGGTCCATCAGACCCTCGCCATGGTCGGAGAGCAGGATGACGAGCGCCTCCTCGTACACGTCAAGCTCTTCCAGGCGTCGGATCAGGGCGGCGACAACGGCATCCGCCGCCGCGACTTCGCCGTCGTACGGGTCGCTGTAGCGAGCGGCGAACGGCATCGGCGGATCGTACGGGGCATGCGGCTCGTACAGATGCAGGAAGAGGAAGAACGGCGCGTCGGCGACCTTGGCGAGCCACTCCGACGCGGCCGCCAGGGTCTCGGTCCCGGACCTCTGGTTCTGACCCGATGGTCGGCCGGTCTCGTAGGCGACGCCGTCGTCCCAGACCTCGAATCCACGTCCCAGTCCGGTCTCCGAACGAAGCACCCAGGAAGAGACGAAGCCGCCGGTCGCGTAGCCATGCCGCCGGAGTTCCGCCGCCAGGGTCGGAATCGACTCGTCCAGCCGATAGCCCATGTTGTCCCGCACGCCGTGTTCGTGCGGCAACAGGCCGGTGAAGACGCTGGCATGGGAGGGCAAGGTCGTGTTGGCGTGGGTGTACGCGCGCTCGAACAGCACGCCGTCGGCGGCGAGCCGGTCGATCGCGGGCGTCTCGACGTGCGGGTAGCCGTAAGCCGGCAGCCGGTCGGAACGCAGCGTGTCGATCGAGATCAGGACGATCGGCGGCCTGGCCGCGGCCGCGGAGCCCGGATCCTCAGGCGTCGGCGACCGGATGCAGGCCACTCCGACCGACAGTGCCGCGGCCGTCAGAAGCAGCCGCCGCAACCGCCAGCCCCCCGTGCCGCGGAACGCGGCGCGGCGAGTCCGGGAACGCAAGGTCGTCGCGACGCGGGGGCCGGAGACGGCGGCGGCAGAACCGGGGATCAAGGCGAGTCAGCCATTTCCAAGGTCCGGCGGACGACCTGCGGCAGACCGTCCACATCGCCGATCGGCGTCCACACCTCGACCGTCTCGCCGTCCTCTTCGACCTCGGACACGTCGACCCACCGCGCCTCCCGCAGGCGCACCAGAATCTCCAGCCGGCCGTCTTTCGGCGCCGGGCGGCCGGTCTCCGAGGTCCAGAAGTTCCAGAGAGCGACATCGTCGGCCGCGCCGGCCTCGATCACCTGAAGGAAGAGCTGGTCCTCGTACACCCGCAGCGGCTGTCCGTTCAACTCGACATCGAAGCCAAAGCCGTAGACGGCCCGCGTGCCGTTGTTGGCGATCCTGACGCTGAGCCGGCAGAGCGTCTCGGCGCCGGGAGACGCCGGCGTCACCGCGATGCTCTCCATGACGACCCGCGGCGCCTCGATCGTCTGCGCCGTGACCGGAACCGCCGCCGCCAGCAGCCACGCGATGACCAGCTGGAGCTGACCGCAGGGCGACCTGCGGAAGGCGACGGAAGCAATGGCCGCAGGATCGAGGTTCCGCACCTCATGAATACTACCGACGACGATCCCGGCAACCCGTGACTCCCATCGTTCTCCACTTCGCCGCCGCAACGCTCGTCTGGGCGGGGTCGACCGGCCTGACGGGACCGCCGAGGCAGATCCCCGACCCGCCGGAGCCGACGGCCGCGGCGCCAGCCGAACGCGCCATGCCGGTCGAACGCGCCGCACTGATGCCCGGCGACGCCAGGGCGCCGGCTATGGACCGTCTTCGCCGTCTCCTCTCGGACAAACCGAGGGAGAGGCGTCGAGCGGCCAGGGCGCTGGGCAAGAGCGATCCCACGATCCTCGTTCCCCTGGTCGACGCCTACTTCTTCGCCTCGCGCGAGGCCCGGGCCGACATGCTCGGATTGATGGAGAAGCTGTCGGGCGAACGGCCCGGCAGCCGCTACCGGGACTGGTTCCTTCACGTCGGCGGCCGATCGGACATCGAGACGCCGCCCGGCTACCTCGCCTGGAAAGGAGAGCTGTTCTCGCGCATCGATCCCGTCTACGGGCGGATTCTCGACCCGCGCACGACCGTCCGCCTGAGGCTGCGCGAGGTCCAGTCGGGAGGCGTTCCCCTGGACGGGATTCCCGCCATCGACGACCCGGAGTCCGTCCCGGCCGACGACGCCCGCTTCATGCGCGACACGGACAGCGTCTTCGGCGTCAGCCTGGGCGGCGAACGGCGGGCCTATCCGGTGAAGGTCCTCGGCTGGCACGAGCTGCTGAACGACACGCTGGGCGGCCAGCCGATCGTTCTCTCGTTCTGCACGCTGTGCGGTTCGGGGATTCTCTATTCGGCCGTCGACAAAGATGGCAATCGGCTGAGGTTCGGCACGTCCGGCCTGCTCTACCGCTCGAACAAGCTGATGTTCGACCGGTCGACGCTCAGCCTCTGGACGAACCTGACCGGCGAGGCCGTCGTCGGACCGCGAGCCGAGACCGGCGCCCGGCTCGAGATGCTGCCGATGACCCTGACCCGATGGGACGTCTGGCGGCGCCGGCATCCGGACACGACGATCATGCGCCCGGACCCGGGCTCGGCGCGGCGCACCGGCTACCGGTACGTGGAAGGGGCCGCGGATCGGGCGCGGACCGGCGTCGAGTTCCCGGTCTGGCGGCGAAGCGACGCGCTCGAGCGAAACGCGCCCATCTACTCGCTGAAGATCGAAGGGGAAGCGAAAGCCTACCCGCTCGACAAGCTCCGGGCCGAGCGCGTGGTGAACGACACCTTGGGCGGAGTCGACATCGTGCTCGTCCTGGACGCGGCGAGCGACGCCGTCCGTGCCTACGAAAGCCGAAGTCTGAGGTTCCAGGCCCCCGCCGCCGTGAAAGAGCAAGAACCACTGCAATCGCTCGTCGCGATGGACGGAACGATCTGGCGAATCACGGAGGAGAACCTGGCGCCCGCGGAGGGAAACGACGACCGCGACCCTCTGCCGCGCGTTCCTGGACACCAGGCGTTCTGGTTCGGTTGGTACGCGTTCCACCCGGAAACGACGGTCTACTGATCCGCGCGATCGCGGCTCGAGCCGAACCGCGACCGGACGACGCGCTCAGTCGTTCTTGCAGGAGAAGGCCGCGTTGTCGCTCTTCGGCGACGCCGTCTGACCGAGGCGATTGCCGTGCGTCCAGGGATCTTCGCCAGCATCGGGCGACACGACCGACAGATTGAACGCAAGGTCCGTCACCGGCGCCACGTACACCCAGCGGTGGCCGTTCACGCCGCAGCCGTCCAGCACCTTGATCAGGACCTCCGCGTTCGTTCGCTCGAAGAAGTACAGGAGACCCGACTGCCGGGAGTCGAGCCCGAAGTCCCGGGCCTCCGTCACTACCGCGTTCCCGTCCTTCAGGTACTCGACGCACATGTTCACCGTGTAGCCGCCCGCAAGCGTCGTAACCGGCCTGGGCTCGCAGTCGGTCGCCTCGTTGGCGGAAATCGCCTGAACGACGCCAGTCGGCGCCGGCGCCGAGAGCGGCGGTGCGGCCGCCGCCGCCCGCGCCGGGAAGCCCGCGTCCACGAGCTCCACTCCCGTACGGGCGCCGCCCCCGTCTCCAGCCGCGGCGGCGGACGCCCCACAGGGGAAGGCCGATACGTCGCTCTTCGTCGATGCGGTCTGGCCGCCCTTGGGATTCCGGTGCGTCCACACCTTTCCGGTAGCCGTCTCCTCGACGTCCAGGTTGAAGGCCAGGTCGGTCACCGGCGCCACGAACACCCAGCGATGGCCGTTCACGGCGCAGCCGTCCAGCACCTTGACCAGCACTTCCGCGTTGTCTCGGTCGAAGAAGTAGAGGAGCCCGGATTCCCGCGACTCCAGGCCGTAGTCCTTCGCGTCCTCCACGACCGTCTCGCCGTCCTTCGAGTACTCGACGCACATGCGGACGGCGAAGCGATGGCCTCCGCGGTGCTCGAACGCGATCTGCGAGGCGGACGGTTTGCAGTCCGTGTACTCGGCCGCGTCCAGCACCAGCGTAACCACGTTGCTGTTCCGACCGCCGCTCCCGTTCCAGGCGCGGACGCGGAAGTCGTACCGGCCGCCGCTGCCGAGACCGCCGACAACGGCCGACTCCGCGTTGGGCCGAGCGTTGGCGACCGTTTGCCACCTGGCGCCCCGGAGGCGGGCATGGACCTGAAAGCCGTCTTCGTTGTCGGATCGGTCGGTCCACGTGACCTTGACGCTCGCGGCGCCGGTCGCCAGAACGGTGACGTCGGTCGGCGCGGCTGGGCGATTGTCTCCCGGAGGCGGCGGCGGCTCGCCGGGCGTCGGCAATTGATCGCTGAGGCGGGCGGCGAGATGAATCGTCCGCTGCAGCGCCCGTTCGTTCTCGCGCTGGTTGGCCACGCCGAGCGTGTAGCCTTCGGGCTGGACCCGGACGTTCGAGAAGAACGGCAACTGCCGACCCTCGTTGTAGCTCATCACGCTCTTGACGTTCGGTTGCGGCTCGAAGTTGTGGTGGCCGAAGGCATAAGGTTCGACAGCGTCGGCCGGATCGATGCTGGCGTTGTCCGGATCGTGATTCGCGCCCAGGTTGTGGCCGACCTCGTGCGCGAAGGTCTCGAACTGGCTGCCGTACTCGCCGTCCCGAACCTGGTCGGCGACGCCGACACAGCCTCCGCCAACGGTCGTGACGCCGTAGCCCCATCGCCAGAAGTTCGCCTCCGTGGCTTTCGACATCAGGTACGCCAGACCGCACCAGCCCGGGATCCCGTCGAAGAACAGGTGAACCACGTCCGCCCGGTACTTGACCCGGAGATCGTGAACGTCGCGGTTGTTGCGCAGCGGACCGAGAGGTTCGACCAGCTGGGAGAGCGCGGCCGGCGCCTCCTGAGCGTGCGCCATGCGCGCCGTCACCGGCATCCGGTTGTTCCGCAACACCAGGTTCAGGTAGTCCATCGCGGCCTGCATCGTGGCGCCGATCTCGCCCCAGCCGGCCTGCTCCATGCGGGTCGCCGCCGCCGGCGTGTAGAGCATCAGGATGTCCAGCCGGTCGTGGTTCGAAGCGCTCCCCACCCTCCGGGGCGGATCGGCCCGCCGCGCCGCCGCCGGAGGGACGACCGTCTCGATCTCCGGGACGATGCCGCCGCCGCAGACGCGCGAGGACGCCGCGGTCCCTTCGCTCAGCAGCCCCGGCGTCCGGGCCGCCGCGGTCGCCCCGGCGCCGGGCCGAAGCCACCAGGTCCCGCCGTCCGGCAGACCGAGGCGGCCGATCAGGTCGCCGTCCCGCAGAGTCAGCACGACGCTGTCGTAGCCCTTCCCGGGGTAGCCGCCAACCCACATCGCGTTGCCGTCGCCCCGGTCTTCGAAGACGCGCATCTCCGGCCTCAGCACGCGGCCGTCCGGAAGCTCGAACTCCAGGCGCGACGGAGCGGAGCGCAGCAGATCGTGGTCGACCTCGACGGACCAGGCGCCGGCCGTCGGGCCATCGACAGTCGAAGCGACCGTCAGGAGCCGTTGCCCGGACAGACCGGAGGCCGATGCCAAGGCGAGCGGCAGCAACAGGACCGGAACGCGCCGCGGACCGGGCAGGGCGCGACGAGAGACGGCGTGTTTCGGAGTGGCCATGCGACACAGTATAGCCGTGATCTCGCCGGCCGGGCTCGTGCTACTACGAACCGCCAGAACAGCCTCGCACCGGGTGCGCCGACGCCCTCGTCGGCTTCTCCGGAGCGTGTTCCCCGCGCGACAGCGCAGCCAGACGGCGGCGCACCCTCGCTTCGAAGCCGCGTCGCGAAACGCCAGTTCACGGCGCCTCTCAAAGCGCCTCGGTGTCGATCCCCCCGCACGAACTGCCGGCCTCGTTGACGTACCGCTTCGATTCGCCGGTGGCGGTGTCGGTCAGCGTGATGGCGTACTCGACATCCGACAGGCCGCCGTAGAGGAACCAGTGCTTGCCGGTCAGCGACCGGCCGCCGCGCTCTCGTCGGCGGCGACAGTGAGCGCGGTTCTCCAAATGCCCCCCGCCAACCTCGCGTGAATACGGAAACCGGACTCGTTGTCCGACCGGTCCTCCCAGGCCAGGCGGACGCTCGTGCTGCTCGTCGCCGACGCCGTCAGATTCTCCGGGGCATACGGTCCCCAACCTCCGAACGGATCGCCGAGCGACGACGGATCGGGCAGGAGTTCGCTGTAGCGAAGAGCCAGCGGAAACGTGTCGACCAGCGCGCGTTCGTTGTCCCGCTCGTCCGCGACGCCGATCGTCCAGCCGTTCGGCCGGATGCGCGTTGACGAGAAGAAGGGAACCCACTGGCGAGGCACGTAGCTCCGGTAGCTCGTGATCGTCTCGACCGTCGGGAACACGTTGATGTCGATGTGACCGAAAGCCCAGGGCCTGACCGCAACATCGGGGGCACGAACGCATTGGCGGGGTCGTGGTTGGCGCCGAGGTTGTGGCCGATCTCGTGAGCGAAGACCTGACCGAAGTACGGGTACCGGCCCTCCTGGGCGGGGAAACTGCAGGTCGCGGCGGTCACGCCCCAAGCGCTCGGACGCTCGGCCCGCTCACGGGCGCGAGTCAGCAGGTAGGCCACCCCGCAATAGCCGAGGCGCCGAGGCGCCGCGGCGCCTCGCCGACAAACAGATGGACGAGATCCGCTTGGTGCGCCGCCCGCAGGTCGTCCACTTCCCGGAGGGATCGCAATCGGCCAAGAACGCCGACCGAGCCGTCGAGCGACGCGGGCGCCTCTGCCAGATGAACCAGGCGGGCGGCCGCCGGCATCGAGTGGTTCCGGAAGACCAGGTTCAGGAAGTCCATGGCGGCCTGGACCGAGGCCCGCGGCGTGCCGTAACCGAACGTCTCCCAGGCTTCAGCGGCCGACACCGTGTACAGGACGAGAATGTCGAGACCGTCGCGGTTCGAGGCGCCGGCGGCCGGTGTCGCCAGCCGTCGCGCGCCGAACGCGGCCGGGTCCGGTGGACTCGGCGCGACGCCTCCGGCGCAGAAGGCGACGCCGTCCCGCGAACCCCGCGCGACCGGCTGCTCCAGCCGACCAACGCCGGGGGATGTCCCGTCGGTTGTTGAACTTTGGGAGTAGGGTGGCGGCTCTCCGGCCCGATGAGCGGGCCGGTCTCAGCGAAAGAAAGGAGACGCCACCCATGGCCAATCATCGCAGTCGGGAAGGGAATCGGCAAGAGAGAAGGAGCACTCCGAGCAGTCCGTCGTCGGGATCGGGGCTTGGTCTGTTGGAGTCATTGCCCTCGTTGGTCAACGGTCTGTCGAGCTTTCAGGAGCTGTGCGTCGAGACAGGCCGGTCTACGTTGGCCCGGTTGATGGAGGAGGAGCGGGAGTCGCGGTGCGGCGCGAAGGGTCGTCACCAGGATGCTCGTTCGGTGTGGCGTGCGGGCAGTGCTCCGAGCCAAGTGACGCTGGGCGGGGCCCGGATCGAGATTCAGCGTCTGCGGGTACGGGGTCCGGAGGGCGAGGTGCGTCTCGAGTCGTTCGAGTGGGCGGCGTCTCGCGACGCGATGGACCGTCACACGATGGAAGCGATTGCGTCGGGCGTGTCGACGCGGAACTACCTGCGGTCGCTGGACACGGCGGCCGCGGGTTCGGACCGTCGTTCGGCATCGCGGAGTTCGGTGTCTCGGCGCTTCAAGGCGCTGTCGGCGCGGCAGATGGAGAAGTTCCTGTCGTCGTCGCTGGAAGACGAGGACATCCGCGTGGTGTGCGTGGACGCGAAGTACATCGGTGGCCACTGCATTCTGATCGCCTTGGGCGTTTCGTCGTCCGGTCACAAGCGGGTTCTTGGCCTTCGCGAGGGTTCGACGGAGAACACGGCGGTGGTCCGCGCTCTTCTCGCCGACCTGGTGGAGCGGGGCCTCTCGACGGCGAAGCCGTTGCTGTTCGTCATCGACGGCAGCAAGGCCCTGCGCCGCGCGATCAAGGAGGTCTTCGGCGACGCCGCGACGGTGCAGCGCTGCCAGGTCCACAAGGCCCGGAACGTCGAAGAGCATCTGCCCGAAGAGAGGCGAGCCTCGATTCGCCGGGCGCTCCGCAAGGCCTGGGACAGCAAATCCGCCAAGACGGCCTTGAGGCGTCTGCGGCAGATCGCCAGTCATCTGGAGCGGGAGCACCCCGGCGCAGCGGCCTCCCTCCGGGAAGGCATGGAGGAGACCGTCACCGTGCTCGAACTCGGCCTCGCCGGAGCTCTCCAGAAGACCATGCGCAGCACCAATCCGATCGAGAGCCTCAACAGCTCCGTCGGGCGCTACACCCGCAACGTCAAGCGCTGGCGGGGCGGCTCCATGATCCAGCGCTGGGTCGCTGCCGCTCTCATCGATGCTCAATCACGCTTCCACCGCGTCAGAGGCTACCGAGACATGCCCAAACTCATCCGCGCCCTCGAACGACGAGCAGGGCACGTTGACCACCAAACCAAGGCCGCTTAACATTCATCAACACACACGAGCCGCCATCCGAAGTTCAACAGAAAACGGGACAATCCCCAACAACGCCGTCCGGCCCGGCGCGAATCCAGTGCGCCGCGCGGCCCGGTTCGCCAAACATGCCCTGGATGTACCCATCCTGGACCGTCAGCACGACGCTGTCCCAGTCAGCGCCCGGGAACCGCCCCGCCCACATCGCGGCGCCGTCCCCCCGATCCTCGAACACGCTCCGTTCGGCGACCAGGATCCGACCGTCCGCCGCCTGCAGTTCCAGCCGCGGCGGACCCGAACGCACGAGCTCGCCGTCCACGAGAATCGCCGCCCCGGCCGCGCGCGCCGCGGCGCTTCGCGCGTCGACCACGGAATCCGGACGCGCGAAGAGCTGACCCGAAGCCGCGGCCGGCAGCATCAGCGGAATCAGGCCGGACACCCAGACGAGGCGCGCAAGGGCGCTCCAAGCTCTCCGCCGTGGGCCGACCGCGCTGCCTTGTTTGCGCGACGCCGTCGTTATCGACGCCAACAACAGCACCTGTTCATGACAAACAGAACTCAAGAGCGGAGCGATCGTCGTTCAGCGTGTCCGGGGATGCCTCACGGCCACATTCCGCCTCCATCCGGTCCGCAGTAGCTGGCGATCAAGTCTTCCCACATCTCGCACATCGCTTTCCTGGCCTCGCATCGATCCGTGCCTGATACGCCGTCAGGACCCGGCTGTTCCGTGCAGCGCATGTGATCGCGCCAGCAGCTGTCGACCCTTCTCTTCCACGCGATGCATACGCGAGCGCCCGCGGGACTCGCTATCGTCTGGATGCCATCCGCGGTTCCTGGCCGAGATCGATCACGAGGGCGGGATGCTCCAGCACCGGACACCTTCAGCAGTTCGCGGATGACCGGTCGCTGCCTTGCACACCGGCTCTGGTCCCGCAACATCTCGGCCAGTGATTCGGGGCTGGCGCGGGAGATGAGACTCAGGAGCTCGGTCCTGATTTCCTCGATGCCAGGTTCGGGCTTCTCCTCGATCGACTGCGCAATCAACGGCGCGACCAGGAACATCAGAACGGAAACGACCACTAACGTCATGTTCTTCACGAGCGATCTCCCATCGTTGTTTAGCCCCAGCATGTCCGAAACTCACCCACGCTAGCACAAGGGACTTCTCCGCGCATGAAGCCTTTCTCGTCGGCTCTCCGGAGTGTGTTCCCGCCCGACAGCGCAGCCAGACGGCGGCGCACCCTCGCTTCGAAGCCGCGTTACGAAACGCCAATTCGCGGCGCCTCTTACAGCGCCTCGGTGTCGATGCCCCCGCACAGACTGCCGGCCTCGTTGACGTACCGCTTCAACTCGCCGGTAGCGGTGTCGGTCAGCGTGATGGCGTACTCGACATCCGACAGGCCGCCGTAGAGGAACCAGTGCTTGCCGGTCAGCGACCGGCCATCGAGCACCTTCGCGGCCACTTCCACGTTGGTCGGGCTGAAGAACCAGAAGAAGCCGGTCTCCGCCGTCGTCAACGAGGAAACGACCGCTGCGGCCTTGCGCTCTCCCGAGTTCGGGTCGAGGAACTCCACCTCCACCGAAAAGCGGCCGCCGCGAAGGCAGAGCCGCGTCCCGCCGGGTTCGCAGCCGCCCTCGTCCCGGGCGGGAGCGACGGACGCCGGCGCGACGGAACGGACCGTCATCGGAACGAGGTCGAAGCCCTCGGTCTCCTCCGACCCGACGCCGCGGCGAGCCTTCCGGGACCGCGCAGCCGACCCGGACGCGGCGGACGAGGCGAACGCCGTCGTGTCGGACTGACCGCAGATCTCCTTCGGCGGGTTGTACCACGTCCGCTGACCGCCAGCCGACGTGTCGCGGACCGTAACCCAGTACTCCACGTCCGAGAGCGCCCCGAAGAACACCCACCAGTGGCCGTTGACGCCGCGGCCGTCCAGCGTCTTGACAACAAGCTCGATGTTCGCTCTGGTGAAGAACCAGAACATCCCCGACTCGTCCGACACCTCGATCGGCGCCGCCGTCCCGGTCCCGTGGACGCCGGCGCGGTTGTGGTCCTTCCAGTGGGTCTGGACTTCGAAGCGGCCCCCGGCCAGACACAGATACCGCCCCCCGGACCGGCAGGGACCCGAGGCGCCGCCCGTCGTGACGCTGATCTCTTCCGACCAGGCGGAGACTCTTTCGCCGCCAGATCGCCGCCGAAGCCGGAACGTATGCGGCGCATCGGCGTCGAGGCCCTCCAGCGTCACGCGACCGGCGGCGCCGTCGGCAACCGCCAGGCGCCGCCAGCCGTCCTTCCAGGTCCGGACCTCGACCTCCACCATGCCGCTTGCAACGCCGGACCAGCCCAGTTCCACCGAGGTCGCCCCCACCGCCGCGGCGGTGATGTCGTCCGGTCCGTCAATCCCCTCGGGGCCAGGGTCGTCGGGGCCAGGGTCGTCGGGGCCAGGGTCGTCGGGGCCAGGGTCGTCGCTGCTCGGCAGGAGGACTTCGACAATGTCGCTGTCCCTCCCGCCGCCCTCGTCGTTCCAGGACCGCACCCGGAACGCGTACCGCCCCCCGCGCTTCAGGCCGACGACCTCCGCCGCGCTCTCGTCGGCGGCGACAGTGAGCGCGGTTCTCCACATGCCCCCCGCCAACCTCGCGTGAATACGGAAACCGGACTCGTTGTCCGACCGGTCCTCCCAAGCCAAGCGGACGCTCGTGCTGCTCGTCGGCGACGCCGTCAGATCCGCCGGGGCATACGGTCCCCAACCTCCGAACGGATCGCCGAACCGCGACGGATCGGGCAGGAGCTCGCTGTAGCGAAGAGCCAGCGGAAACGTGTCGACCAGCGCGCGTTCGTTGTCCCGCTCGTCCGGGACGCCGATCGTCCAGCCGTTCGGCCGGATCCGCGTCGACGAGAAGGAGGGAACCCACTGGCGAGGCACGTAGCTCCGGTAGCTCATGATCGTCTCGACCGTCGGGAAGACGTTGATGTCGATGTGACCGAAGGCCCAGGGCCTGACGGCGACATCGGGGCGCCTGTCGGTATGGGCGGGGTCGTGGTTGGCGCCGAGGTTGTGGCCGATCTCGTGAGCGAAGACCTGACCGAAGTAGGGATACGCGCCTTCCCGCGCGGGGATGCCGCAGGTCGCGGCGGTCCAGCCGTGAGCGGCAGGCCGCTCGTCGCGCTCACCCGCGCGAGTCAGCGTGTAGGCCTGTCCGCAGTAGCCGAGGCGCCGCGACTCCTCCTCGCCGATGAACAGATGAACGAGATCCGCCTGGTGGGCCTCCTGCAGGTCGGCCACTTCCCGGAGTTGCCACAATCGGCCAAGAACTCCGACCGCGCCTTCGAGCGACGCGGGCGCCTCGGCCAGATGAACCAGGCGAGCGGCCGCCGGCATCGAGTGGTTCCGGAAGACCAGGTTCAGGAAGTCCATGGCGGCCTGGACCGACGCCCGCGGCGTGCCGTAGCCGAACGTCTCCCAAGCATCCGCCGCCGACACCGTGTACAGGACGAGAATGTCGAGCCTGTCGCGGCTCGAGGCGCCGGCGGCCGGCGTCGCCAGCCGTCGCGCGCCGAACGCGGCCGGGTCCGGTGGACTCGGCGCGACGCCTCCGGCGCAGAAGGCGACGCCGTCCCGCGAACCCCGCGCGACCGGCTGGTCCAGCCGACCGGCGCCGTCCGGCCCGGCGCGAATCCAGTGCGCCGCGCGGCCCGGTTCGCCAAACATGCCCTGGACGTAACCATCCTGGACCGTCAGCACGACGCTGTCCCAGTCAGCGCCCGGGAACCGCCCCGCCCACATCGCGGCGCCGTCCCCCCGATCCTCGAACACGCTCCGTTCGGCGACCAGGATCCGACCGTCCGCCGCCTGCAGTTCCAGCCGCGGCGGACCCGAACGCACGAGCTCGCCGTCCACGAGAATCGCCGCCCCGGCCGCGCGCGCCGCGGCGCTTCGCGCGTCGACCACGGAATCCGGACGCGCGAAGAGCTGACCCGAAGCCGCGGCCGGCAGCACCAGCGGAATCAGGCCGGACAGCCAGACGAGGCGGCCGAAGGTCACGGACAGCGTCCGAAGGTTCTTCGGGAGAAACCGCGCGTCAGGTTGTCCTGCTGGCGCGGCATTGCTGTCATCCTTGCCGGGGCACTGCGTGGACGGAACACCGAAACCTCCGAAGGAAGCGTCGGGCGACGGCGTCTGCCGGGACTCGCCGGAACTCCCTGGTCCGAACGCAGAGTACATCATGGCGGACACGCGATCTCAAAGACGCGGCAAGGGGGCCAAAGGGGGCCAAAGGGGGCCAAGCCGAACGGGAGGTCATCGCCGGGACCGACGGCGGCCGGCCTCCCGACTCCCGTCCCGCTCCACGCCGTCGGCCGCGGCCGTCCCGACGACGAGCAACGCCAGCCCGTCGGGGTCGATGAACGTCCGGGCCGCGCGCTGGATGTCCGCCGCGGCAACCGCGTGAATCCGCTCCCGGTAGATCTCCCAGTACTCGTGCGGACGACCGAGCAGTTCGTCCTCGGCGTAGCGGCCGGCGATCGTCTCGGCGCGGTCGAACAGCAGGGGCAGACGAGCAAGGAGCGACCGTCGGGCCGCCGCAAGCTCCCTTGCGGAGACGCGCTCGCGCCGCAGGCGTCGGAGTTCCTCGAGCACAGCCGCGGCGGCCGCCGCGGCCGACTCCGGCGCCGTCTCCAGGAATATGCGGAACTCGCCGGGGTCCTGCTCCGGCAACCGCCCGGACGCCGGCGCGGCCGGCGCCACGTCGAGATCGAAGTGCGTCAACACGCGGTAAGCGAGCCCTTCGGCGAGCTGCAGCCGCGAACGCAAGCGCGACACGGCGCCCGGACCGTCGAGGATCTCGGTCAGGAGCAGGAGAGCCCAACGGTCGGGATTGTCCCAGGAGTCGAAGACGGCGCCCCGGTGACCGATCGCCAACGCCGCCTGCGGTTCCGGGCGAGCGATGACCCGCCAGCCGGGAGACGCGGCGGCGGCCGTCGGCCGCCGGTCAACGCCGCGTTCGGCGCCGACGGCGGCGTCAGAATCGCTGCCGGAAGCGCCCGGGTCGACCGAGGCCGCGACGGGCGGCGCCGGCGCGGCGGAGCGATCGGCCGCCGCCGCGTCCGCGGCTGACTCGGCGGACTCCACGACGCCTTCCCAGCCGCCGAACAGGTCGTCGAGACGCGACACCAGAAGCTCGGCGTCCACATCGCCGGAGGCGGCGATCACCGCCCGCTCCGGACGCCAGTGCCGCCGGTGGAAGCGGGCCAGAGCATCCCGATCGAACGCCGCGACCGAGGCCTCCGTCAGGCGTCGCGCCCGCGGAGACGCCGGACCGTGGACCAGGCCCAGCCACTCGCGGTCCAGCACCGTCCGCGGGTCGTCATTCTCCGCCCGCAGACTGACCCGGAGGCTCTCCCTGGCCTGCGCCAGCCGTTCCTGGTCGAACCGCGGCGCGAACACGAGCGACGCCAGCAGCTCGAGCCCCCGGTCCAGCGCCTCCGACCCGGCATCGAGCGCCAGTACGGTGCGCCCCCAGGAGCTGCTCGCCTCGACCCGGGCGCCGAGCGCGTCGATCTCGTCGTCGAGCTGCTCGGCGCCGAGCTCGCCGGCGCCGCCCCGACGCGCCATCGCGGCGGTCATCGACGCCAGTCCGTCCTCGCCCGGCCCTTCGTTCCGGTCGCCGACCGGCAGGGCCAGCACGACGTCGACGAGCGGCAGGCCACGATCGGAGACGACGTAGACCGGCACGCCGTTCCGGAGCTCGAACCGCAGCCCGGCGGCGGGCGGCGGTTCGAACGTCGACGGCGAGAACCGCAGGTGTTCGGGCCGCTCGGGAATCGCCTGGGTGGACACCGCCGGCGCCGAGGCCGTCAAGGCCGCGAACGCGACGGCCTCCGCCAACGCAGCGCGGCGGAGGTAGCGAGCGAACCCGGCCGGTCGACGCATGAGTCAGCGGCCTCCGGCGCGGTTCAGCCGCAGCATCGCGCGGCCGGACAGCTGGAGGTAGCGGTCGATCACCCGCTCCAGATCCTCCGCGGAGACGGCCGCCGCGGCGTCGAGCCAGTTCGTCAACTGCCGCCAGTCGCCCGCCGCCTCGGCGGCGGCGAGGCGATGCGCCAGCGCGGCATCCCGTTCCAGTTGACGCCAGGAATCCGTCAGCAACTGACGTCGGACCCGCTCGAGTTCCGCCTCCTCGACGCCGGCCGCGCGCACCCGCGCGAGCAGCCCGTCCCAGGCCGGCTCCAGTTCCTCGAAGTTCACCCCGTCGCCGGCCTCGACCCGCACCGCGAAGTAGCCGCCGAGCCGGCGCGACACGTGCTCCGCCGACGCCGCGAACGCCACCCGGTCCTCGCCCACGACCAGCTCCCGGTACAACCTCCCGGAGCGGCTGTTCAGCAGGCCGGCCAGCACGTCCAGAGCGACCGCGTCGCCCGACGACCCGAAGGGTACGGTGGCGTAGCGCAGCTCGATCTGGCGGCGGCAGGCGCAGACGCCCTCGACCGAGCCGCGCGCCGGTTCAGGGACGGCCGCGGCCGCGGTCTCGCCACCGGCGCCGCTGCCTCGTCCGGCACGGCCGCGGCCGCTCCGGCCAAGCCGGCCGAAGTAGCGTTCCGCCAGATCCCGAGCACGGTCCGCAGGCAGGTCGCCGACCAGTGCCGCGACCAGGCGCTCGGGCCGGTAGACCGCCTCCAGGTGGGATCGCGCGTCCGACGGCAGCAGGTTCGCCACCTCGCGCCGGTCGCCGCCCGGCGAATGGGCATACGGATGGCCGACGCCCCACCAGGCGGCGTCGAACCGCTCGAACCAGGTCCCGCCGGGTCTCGAGTCGATGCGCTGTCGCCGCTCCTGCTCGACGACCGCCAACTCGCGTCGGAACCCCCGGAAGACGGGTTCGAGGAGGCGGTCGGACTCCATCCAGAACCAGAGTTCGACCTTCTCCCTGGGCGCCAGGACCTGGAACGCCGTCGAGTCGTGCCGCGTGAACGCGTCGATGCCGACGGCCCCCGCCCGGGCATAGACGCCGGCATAGGCGCCGGGCAGCTGAAAGGCGGCCAACCGGCGCTCCACCCGATCCAGACCGGACGCTGCCGCGCCGCGACGGACGGACTGCTCGTAGAGCCGCTCCCAGCGCCGCAGCAACGGCGCCTCCGCCTCCCAGTCCCGCGTGCCGATCGTCCGGCTGCCGCCGTACAGGAGATGCTCGACGACATGGGCCAGACCGCGGCGACCGGGCGGGTCGTCGGCCGAACCGCCGCGCACGGCCCAGACGGCGGCCACCAGAGGACGCCCCGGCCGTTCGACGACGAGGAACGTCATCCCGTTGTCCAGAGTGAATCGAGTCGGTTCCAGCGATGGCGACGCGCCGTAGGCCGCCGAGGAAGCCGCGGCAAGAAGAAGAACGGCGAGACGCCGCGGGCGCGCACGGAACAAACGGCGCGGCGCCGGGTGCGCCGACGCTGCCGGCGCGGCACGCGGTCCGGATCCCGGCGCTTCGCGCGACAGCGCGGCCCCGCGCCCGCGAACGCTGCTGGACGTCACGGTCGTTCCTCGACGACGAGCCAGGCGCCGGCGGGTGGATCGACTATCCGGGCGAGGGCGCCGGACGGCCAGCGCAGATCGAGCCGCCGTCGCCCGCCGTCGCCCGGAACCGCCCACCGCAAGCGGTGGCCGCTCGACGACTGGTAGCTGTCGCCGCGAATCGCCCACCGGCGGGCCGGCGGCTGCTCCTCGACCCGGAGCGTGGCGACGGCGCCCACCGCCTGGGTGTTCGGCGACCGGCCGCGCAGTTCCACGGTCAGCCACTCCGCGCCCGCCGGCGGGGCCGTGTCGTTTCGCCAGAGCCGCGCCGGACCGTCGTTCGCGGTCACCGCCAGATCGGCGTCGCCGTCGTTGTCGAAGTCGGCCGCCGCGGCGCCGCGGCTGACCAGGGGCGCTTCCCGGGCCCATTGGCAAGGCGCCTCGCCGAAGCGGCCCCGGTCGTCGCCGGCAAGGCCGCGCAGCAGCAGGTTGCGCTGGCGGTGCTTCGTGTTGTCCCGCCGCGGCGAGGCGAAGATGTGGCCGTTCGCCACGTAGACGTCGAGCGCGCCGTCGCCGTCGAAGTCCTCGGCGAGGATCCCGAAGCCGAGCAGGTTGAACGACGGCTGGCCGAAACCGGCGGCCGCGGAAACGTCCTCGAACAGCATGGCGGACGCCGAACCGCCGTTCCGGTAGAGCGTGTTCGTCTCCACGTCGAAGTTGGTCACCGCCAGATCCGGGTCGCCGTCGCCGTCGACGTCGGCCAGCGCCAGGCCCATGCCCGCCTCGGGCCGACCGTTGCGGTTGACGGCGGCGCCGGAGAGCAGGGACACGTCCTCGAAGCCGCCGCCCAGATTCCTGAACAGGAGGTTCAGCGTCAGATCGTTCGCGACGTAAACGTCGGGCCGGCCGTCCCCATCCAGATCCGCGAACAGAACGCCCAGGCCCTTGCCGTCGGCCGCGCCGAGACCCGCCGCCTCGGTCGCATCCTCGAACGAGGCGGCGCCGCGGTTCTCGTAGTAGCGGTCGCGCTGGCCCGGAAACAGGGACGGGTCGCACACTTCCGGCGGCGAGTCCGGCCCGTCGCGGCGGCAGTCCAGACCGTGCCCCGGGTCGTAGTCCAGATAGCGGCTGACGTAGAGGTCGAGGTCGCCGTCGCCGTCGCCGTCGGCGAGCGCCATCGAGGAGCCCCAGGGGAACGTCTCCAACCCGTCCTCGGCTCGCGCCGGCAGCGACTCCGCCGGCGCGAAGCGGCCGGCGCCGTCGTTGCGCAGGAGGACCGTCGGACCATAGTGCGACACCAACAGGTCGACGTCCCGGTCGCCATCGACATCGGCCGCCGCGACACCCTGGCCGTAGCCGGTCGCGAGATCGCCGGCGCGGGCCGGAACGAAGCGGAACTCCCCGGCTTCGTCCGGCCCCAGGTTCCGGAACAGCCGGTCCGTCGCGGCCTCGCCGCCGTCAGGCGGAAACGGACCGGATTGCACGAAGTAGACGTCGAGCCAGCCGTCGCCGTCGAAGTCGATCCAGGCGACGCCGGCGCCCATCGTCTCCGGCAGATGCAGCTCGCCGGCGGCGCCCGCGTCGTGCCGGAAACGAAGTCCCGACGGCGCCGTCACCTCGGAGAAGAGGAATCCGCAACTCTCCGGGTCGGAGGCCGAACAGGGAGGGGAACCGAAGGACACGACCGCGACAAGAACGACGGCCAGCCACCGGAAACCGCCTCGCGAACCCATTCGGCCACGCTAGCAGCGTCCGCAGCGCCCAGTGCGGCGTCGGTTGTTTCCCGCGGGCCCAAGGAACTATGACGGCGTCGCGGACCCCGCGGCCGCCTTCCGCCTCGGCGCCAGCGCACCCGCCAGCGTCCGCCCCAGCCAGGCCCGGCCGTCCTCGATCAGCGTGTAGAACACCGGCACCGCCAGCAGGGTCAGCAGAGTCGCGGCGGCCATGCCGCCGATCAGCGTCAGGCCGAAGCTCTTGTAGCTCAGGCCCATCTGGGTCGGCTCGCCGAACAGCAAGGGCACCATGCCGCAGATCGTCGTCAGCGCGGTCATCATGATCGGCCGGAACCGCCGGTTGGTCGCTTCGAGCAGGGCTTCGGCGCGTTCCATCCCGGCGGCTCGCAACCGGTTCACCGCGTCCAGGAGAACGATCCCGTTGTTCACGACGACGCCGATCAGGATGATCAGGCCGACCAGTCCGAGGAAATCGAGGTCGCGTCCGGCGAGGAGATGGATCCAGGTCACCCCCATGCTGGCAAGCGGAATCGTGACCAGAATCGCCAACGGCAACAGGAAGCTCTCGAACAGGAAGCCCATCAGCAGGTAGACGAAGGCAATCGACATGAGCGCCGCGATCATCAGGTTCCGCGTCTCCTCGGCGGCGTCGTTGCGCACCAGCCGCGACCAGGCCACGCCTTCGGGCAGGTCGGTCCGCGCGGCGACGGCGCGTACCGCCACGCGCGCTTCCTGCTCCCGGCCCTCCTCGAGCTCGACCGCGATCCGGCGCGCGGTCTGCTTGTCCCGACGCCAGATCCGGGTCGAGGCCGGCTGCTGGCGCACGTCGACGAGCGTGCCGAGGGCGAGCGCCTCGCCGCTGTCGGTCGGCACCGAGAAGTCACGGAGTTCGGCGAGACTCTGACGGTCCTGCTCCTCGAAGCGGATGCGCACCGGGATGTCTTGTCCGCCGTAGTAGATCCGGGGCAGCGCCTGGCCGCGCAGCGCGTAGCCGACCATCGTCGCCAGCGTTTGCGGGTTGACCTGCTGGCGCATCGCGAGATCCCTGTCCAGGACCAGCGCAAGTTCGTTCGGGGCCTCGTCGGCCGACTTCTTGACCGCCAGCACGCCCGGAACGCGCGCCAGCCGATCCTCGACGCCGCTCGCAACCTCTTCCAGAACCTGCGGGTCCTCGCCGAACAGGGTCAACGTCTCGAGCGCCTTGTCGGTCGTCTCCCGCTCCGACGCGAAGCCGGTGTGGAAGCGCACGCCCGGCTTCTCGGGCATCAGATCGATGACGCGCTCCGCGACCTCGCGCATCTTGAGGTCGCCGCCGGCCGCCATGATGCCCTGGACTTGGCCCCAGGTCCGCTCGTGGAAGAAGACGAGGTACTCGATATCGAGTTCGTCGCGCAGGCCGTCGATCTTCTCCTCGGCGCGCGCGAAGTACTCGACCGTCTCGTCGAAGGAGATGTTGCGCGGCAACCGGACCTCGACGTTGAAGAACGCCTGGTCGTCCTCCGACATGGCAACGACCCCGACACGGCCGCTGGCGGCGATCTGGGTCACCGCCAACGCCGCCGCGAGCAGCAGGACGACGTCGAGCCGATGGCGCAGCCCGTAAGCCAGCAGGCCGCCGTAGACGCGGTTCAGGAGGCCGAACGTCGCGCCGTAGGCCCGGCGCAGAACGGCGTTGGACGCGTTCCTGGCGTGGCGCAGCGCCCCGCTTTCCTCCGACGACCCGGACGGCAACGTGGCGTAGACGGCCAGCGGCACGACAACCAGCGCCACGGCCAGGGAAGCGAGCAGGGAGACCGTGATCGGGATGACGAGCCGCAGCAACATGAACTGACCCTGACCGTCGACGAGCGAAACCGGCAGGAAGACGATCACGGTGGTCAACGTAGCCGTGGTGATCGCCAGCGCGATCTCTCCCGCTCCCTGAAGCGTCGCCTGACGACGCCCCGCGCCGTTCTGATGCAGCCGGTGGATGTTCTCGGCCACCACGACCGAGTTGTCGACCAGCAGCCCGACCGAGATCATCAGGCCGAGCAGCGAGATGACGTTGAACGTCTCGCCGAAGAAGTACATCGCGACCACCGCCACGACCAGAGAGAGCGGGATCGAGAAGGCGATGATCAGGCTCATCCTCAGGCGGCGGAGAAAGAAGAAGAGCACGATCATCGCGAAGATCGCCCCGATCCGGCCGCTTGACAGGAGCACGCCCATCGACTCCCGGATGATTTCGCCCGAACTCATGATCACGTCCGCCTCGATCGCCGCGAGGCGCGGATTCTCCGCCAGTTCCCGCACCACGCGTTCGACCTCGCGGGCCACGTCCAACGCGTTGGCCTCGCCTTCCTTCTGCACCTGGATCGCGTACGCGGGCACGCCGTTCACCCGCACCCGGAACTCGTCGTCAGGCACGTCGTACCGCACGGACGCGATGTCGCCCAGCCGCACCGTGTCGGTCACCCACATGTCGCGGACGTTCCGGGGCGCGGGATAGCCCGCCACCGACCGCAGGAGCAGCTTGCGGTCGCCGGCGCGAACGGCGCCCGACGCCAGAGTGAAGTAGTCCGACTGCAGATCCCGGGCGATCTCGAAGATGTTGAGACCCGCGGCTTCGACCCGCTGCCGGTCGAGTTCGATCAGCACTTCCCGCTCCAGCAGACCCTGGGCGTCGACCGACGCCACGCCGGGCAGCCGCTCCAGCTTCAGGATGACCTCGTTCTGGATCAGGTTGTACGTGTCGGCCGTCCCCTCGTCGACAAGGACGCCGACCATCGCCACCGGCATCCGGGTGTCGTCGTCCTTGCGGATGAAGACCTGCTGGACATCCTCCGGCAGACGCGACCGCGCGCGTTCGATCCGGTCCCGGACCTCGCGGTAGGCGACGTTCATGTCCGTCCCGTGCGCGAAGCTCAGGAAGACCTGGCTGAAGCCGACGGCGCAGAACGAGTACTGGTTCTCCAGCCCGCGAACGGTCGCCAGTTCTTCTTCCAGCGGAATCGTGACCTTGTCCAGCACCTCCTGAGGCGGCGCGTCGCGCCAGGACACGGTCACGCGCAGGAAGGGCGAGCTGTAGCCGGATGGGATCAGCTCGATCGGCAGCGACAGCGCCGCGACCAGCCCCATGACGAGGACCGCGCCGACAACCACGAGAACGCCGACGCGGCGCTCCAGGGAAAGCCGCGGCAATGACCTGCCGAGTCCGCCGGGCATCATGGGCGGCTCGCCTGGGGCGCCGCCGCACCAGCCGGTCCGGCCGCCTTGACGGCGGCGGTCGCCGGGCGGGCGGGCGGTTCCATCGCGGCGGACGCGGGGGCCCGCCCGGAGACGCGCGAGAACGACAGCGCCTCCCGCAACCGTTCGACGATCTCGTAGATGGTCGGCACAACGACCAGGGTCAGCGCCGTCGAGGCGACCAGGCCGCCGATCACGGCCAGCGCCATCGGCGTGCGGATCTCGGCGCCCTGACCGAGGCCGAGCGCCATCGGCAGCAGGCCGAGCGTGGTCGTCGCCGTGGTCATCAGGATCGGCCGCAGCCGCACCAGGCCGGCGCCGACGATCGCCCGCCGGCGGGGCAGGCCGCGCGCGCGGAGTCGGTTGATGTAGTCGACGAGGACGATCGCGTTGTTCACGACGATCCCCGCCAGCATGATCATGCCGAGGAAGACGACGATCGAGAGGTTGACGTCCAGCAGATAGAGGGTGACCAGGGTGCCGAAGAACGCCAGCGGTATCGAGAACATGATGACCAGGGGGTGCAGCAGGGACTCGAACTGGGCCGCCATGATCACGTAGACCAGGAACACCGACAGCCCCAGGGCCAGCCAGAGACTGGCGCTCGACCGCTGCCACTCCTGGCTCTGGCCGCCGACCAGGAAGCTCATGTCCGCCGGCCAGTCGATGCCTTCGGTCAACGTCTCCTCGATCCGCTCGACGGCGCGCCCCAGCGAGGCGGCGCCGAGGTTGGCCTCGATCACCGCCACCCGCTTGCCGTCGATCCGCCGCACTTCCGACGGCCCTTCGCCGACGGCGACGTCGGCGACCGCGTGGAGCGGAATCGGGCGCTCGCCGCCCGGGTTGACGACCAGACCGTTCAACTGGTCCGTCGAACGACGATCCTCCTCGGCGAGCCGGACCACGATCGGTATCCGTCGGTCCCGCAGGTTGTAGAGCGTCGCCTCGAAGCCCTCGATCTGGTTGCGCACCATCCGGGCAACGACCGACGTCCGGAGGTCGTACCGGTTGAGGATCGCCCGGTCGTAGACAATCTGCACTTCGGGCGCGCCGCGCTTCAGCGTCGTCTCGACGTCGGCGAGTTCAGGCATCGCCGCCATCAGATCGCGCACGCGATCGCCGACCTCCTGGAGGCGGTCGAGATCCTCGCCGTGGACCTCGACCTCGATCGGCGTCTTGAAGCTGAACAGGACCGGCCGCGAGACGCGCGAGGACGCGTCCGGAATCGACTCGAAGCGGCGCCGCAACCGCTCCACCACCTCGTCCTCGACCGCCGCCTGAACCGGCGCCAGCAGCACCTTGAACCGCGCCGTGTGCTCGCCCTCGTCAGAGCGCTGGGCGTTCGTCACGTCGTAGCCATAGGTAACGAGCAGCCGCTCGACGTGGCGCTCTTCCTCGAGAATCGCGCTCTCGACCGCGGCCAGCGTGCGCTCGGTCTCGGACAGGGGGGTGCCCACCGGCAGCGAGACCTCGATCGTGAACTCTCCCTGGCGAACCTCCGGCAGAAGCTCGCTGTCGAGACGGCCGAGAAGCCACCAGGAACTCCACAACGTGACCGCCACTACCGCCACCACCGCGACGGGGTACCGCAGGGACCGATCGAGAAGCGCGGGATAGACCCCGCCGAGCCACTCGAGCAGGCGCCGGACCACGATCAGCGGCCCTCGGCTCAGCCAGCCGAACAGCTTGACCAGGACCGGCCCGATCAGGCGCAGGACCAGGAACGCCAGTCCGGCCAGCGCCAGTAGAACCGCCTTGGCGATCAGCTCGAGCACGCTGCCCACGACCAGCCGGACCGTGACGAACGCCAGCGCCGGCGCGGCGGCAAGCCAGCGGATCGCCGGGCGCCGCGACCGCGCCCAGCCGGACAGCGCGGCCGCGTCGCGACGGAACGCGCCCCACGCCGCGTATCGCCGCAGCCGGGCGGCCGTGCCGCCGCGCTCCGGCAGCGCCCAGCCGCGGCGACTGGCGAGCATCGGGATGAAGGCCAGGGCAACGGCCATCGACGCCAGCAGCGAGATGACAACGGCCAGGCCCAGGTCGCCGAACGCCTGACCGGCGATCCCCTCGACGAACACCATCGGCAGGAAGACGGCGATCGAGGTCAGGATCGAGGCGATCACCGCCGAACGGACCTCCTTCGCGCCCCGAATCGCCGACGTGACCAGGTCGTCCCCCTCCTCGCGGCGCCGGAAGATGGACTCGAGCACGACGATCGAGGAGTCGACGAGCATGCCGATGCCGAGCGCCAGGCCGCCCAGGGACATGATGTTGAGCGACACGGAGGCGGCCGAGAGCGGCGCGAACGTGATGAGCAACGAGATGGGGATGGACACCGCGACGAACAGCGTCGTCACCAGGTTGCGAAGGAAGAGGTAGAGGACGACGACGGCCAGGAGCCCGCCCAGGATCGCCGTGTTGCGAACTTCGGCAATGCTGCCTTCGATGAACTCGGAGCGATCGGAGACCACCGTCAGCACCGCCCCCTCCGAACGGTAGAGATCGGCCGAAAGGGTCGCTCCGCCAAGCGAGGGACCGCGCCGGCCGCCAGCGCCGCCCGACCCGCCCGTCAGCCGTTGCAGCAGGCTCCGGGGTCGCTCCACCGCCTCGCCGCGAGCCCTCGCGCGCTCGCGCTCCAGGTCCAGCTCGCCGACTCGCTCCCGGACGCGGGCGGCCAACGCGACCATGTTCGCGTCCGCCTCCTTGTAGACGTCGAGTTGAACGCTCTCGCCGCCGTCGGTGCGGGTCAGGATCTCGCGGTCCCGGTGCGATCCGCGGACTTCGGCCAGATCGCCGACCCGAACCTCGCGTCCCTCCACCGAGGCGACGACCGTGGCCCGGATCTGGTCGAGATTCGCGTACTCGTTGACGGTGCGCACCATGTACTCGGTGCGCCCCTCCTTCAGCGTGCCGCCGGCGACGTTGATGTTCTCCTGGCCCAGACGGTCGATCACCTGCTGAACGGACAGTCCGGAGCGCTGCAGCGCCTGAGCGTCCAGAAGAACGTGGATCTCCTCTTCCAGTCCGCCGCGGACGCGAACCGCGGCGACGCCGTCGATGGGTTCGAGCGCCCGCTTGACCTGGAGTTCCGCCAGCCGACGCAGACGGCGCAGGCCCTCTTCGCCCTCGAACCGTTCGTCGTCGCCGGACAGGGAGAGTTCGAGGACCGGATCGAGGCCCGGGTCGAAGCGCAGGATGAGCGGACGCTCCGCCGCATCGGGCAGGAGGACGAGATCGAGCTTCTCCAGCGTTTCCTGCACGGCGTCGGACATCGGCGTGTCCCAGGCGAACTCGAGCACGACGTCGGAGACCCCGGCCCGGCTGACGCTGCTCATCCGCCGCAAGCCGCCGACCACTCCGAGCTGCTCCTCGATCCGCCGCGAGACGTCGTTCTCGACCTCCTCCGGCGCCGCGCCCGGATACTCGGTCCGTACCGTGAGCGTCGGGTAGGACAGCTCGGGCATCAGCGTCACCGGCAGGCCCTGGTAGGACAGCAGGCCGAACACGACCGCCGCCAGGAACACCATGGACACGGCGACCGGGCGCTGGGCAAGGAACGACTTTGCAGCCTGCACGCGGCGCTCCCGTCTCTCCGTCGCGGGCCGGCTCAGCTCGAGGGCTGGTAGGTCGGGGTCGATGCCGCACCCAGTTCCGCCGCCGAGCCGAGGGCTTCCGCCGGGTCGAGCAGACGGATCCGGGCCCCATCCTTCAGTCCCGCCTGCCCGGCCACGATCAGATGCTCGCCGTCGGTCAGATCGCCCTCCAGATGAACGACGTCTTCGCTCTCGACGAGAATCCGGACCAGCAGCCGCTCAGCGCGGGGACCGCCGTCGTCCTGCGCGACCCGGAACACGAAGACCTGCTCCTGGTCGTAGACCAGCGCCCGTTTCGGCGCCAGCAACGCATCCTCCAGAGTGGCGGCGACCAGGTCGACTTCGACGTACATGCCGGGCAACAGGCCCTGGGCGCCCGGGATGCCGAGCGTGACCTTGACCGTGCCGCTCTGGGGATCGACCACGGGCGAGATGCGCTTGATCGCGGCTTCCCGCGGACCCGCGAGGGACTGGGCCAGTATGCGCGCCGGCTGGCCGACGACCAGACCCGCCAACTGCCGCTCGGGCACGAACACCCGAGCGACGATGGAGTCGAAGTCCACGATCTCGAACAGCCTGGCGTGCATTCCGACGTGGTCGCCCACGTTGACGAGCCGTTCGGTGACGACTCCGGAGATCGGTGCCGTCACCGTCGCATAGCTCAACTCCCGCTCGGCGTCCTCGAGCGCGAGCGCGAGCTGCTCCATGTCGTGGCGCGCCTGGATCCAGGCCTGTTCGCTGATCAGATCCTGCTCGAAGAGACGCTTCTGGCGCTCGAACTCCAGTCGGGAGCGCTCGAGCTGGCTCGCGACCCTCTTGAGCGCCGTGCGCTGCGCGTCGTCCTTGAGCAGCAGCATGGTCTGGCCGGCGCGCACGGCGTCTCCCTCCTCGACCAGAAGGTCGGTCACGTGCCGCTCGGCCTCGGACAGCACGCCGACTCGATTCTCGGCTTCAAGGTTCGACGAGAAGCGGAGCACGGACTCGATCCGGCCGCGGAACAGGGGCAGCGCCGCGACGGGAATCGCGTCGTTCGCGGATGTCGCGGCCTCGGACGTCGGCGGCTCGCCGGCCACGCCGCTGTCGAACGCGCAGCCGGTCACGAGAGGGAGGAACAGGAGGATCGTCGCCGCGAAGGTCCGGGCGGGCGCCCTCGTCAAGGGTTGGGCGATCCTCAAGGGTTGTGCGAAGTTCATGACTGTGCTTTCAGGTCCTTGCGGCTTTCAGGTCCTTGCGGGGCAGAGCGGGCGGCCGGCCAACTCCTTCGGAGAGAGCATTCGAGACAGCGGGGACTGTTCATCCGGCCAACCGCCCGCGTCATCAGGGAATACGCCGCGGCCGCTGGCTTTGTTTCCGAGCGCCTCTACGAAAGCTGACTTTCGGCCAGCCGCGCCCAGAACTTCGCGCCGACGGTCAGCAGTTCGTCGTTGAAGTCGTACCTCGGCGTGTGCAGCATCTCGCTGTCGCCGTTGCCGATCATCATGAAGGCCCCGGGACGCTCCTCGGCGAGGAACGCGAAGTCGTCCGAACCCATCAGCGGCTCCATCTCCGTATCGACCTCCCAGCCCATGCCGAGCGCCGCGGCGGCCATCTCCTCCGTCTCGCGCGGAGCGTTGACCGTCGCCGGGTAGTAGCGCTCGTAGTCGACCTTGGCCGAAGCGCCGTGGGCGGCGCAGACGCCGTGGACGACGCGTTCCAGCCCCAGCTCGAGAGTGTCCTGTACTTCGCGCAGGAAGGAGCGCACGCCGCCGGCGAGCCGCGCGGTCTCGGGGATCACGTTGAAGGCTTCGCCGGCATGGCTCATCGTGACCGACACGACCGCCCGGCGCCTGGGATCCACGTTGCGGGACACCAGGGTCTGAAGCCCCAGTACGACCTGGGACGCGGCGACGATCGGGTCGATGCCGCTGTGCGGCCAGGCGCCGTGCGTTCCGCGGCCCCGAATCTCGATCTCGAACTGATCGACGGCGGCCATGAAGGGACCGCTGGCGGTGGCGAAGGCGCCGGTCGGCACGCCGGGGAAGTTGTGCAGGCCGAAGACCTTGTCGGCCGGGAACCGCTCGAACAGCCCTTCCCGCACCATGACCCCCGCGCCGCCGTCCCTCTCCTCCGCCGGCTGGAAGACGAGCTGGACCGTGCCGTCGAAGTTCCGCGTCTCCGCGAGGTAGCGGGCCGCGCCCAGCAGCATTGCGGTGTGGCCGTCGTGGCCGCAGGCGTGCATCTTTCCGGGCACGGTCGAGCAGTGTCCGAACTGGTTCCGCTCATGGATCGGCAGCGCGTCCATGTCGGCACGCAGCGCCACCGCGCGATCCGAACCGCCGGCGCGGACCGTCGCGACGACGCCGGTCCTGGCGATGCCGTGATGGACCTCCTCGATGCCGAACGACCGCAACCTTTCCGTCACGATCTGCGACGTCCGCTCCTCCTCGAAGGCGAGCTCCGGGTGACGGTGAAAGTCGCGCCGCCATTCGGTCAGTTCGTCGCGCCAGCCGTCGATGCGGCCGTAGTCGTCGGAGGCCATGAGACGACGGAGTCTACCGTCGCGGCGCGGCGGCGAACCATGCGGCGGCCGCGGTACAGTCTCCCGCCCAGCGATGAAGTTCGAACCGACGCCGCTCGCCGAGGCTCGCGGCGCGATCCTCGGCCACAACGTCTACGACCACGATGGCCGCCGCGTCCTGCGGAAAGGCCGCGCCCTCGGAGACGAGGAACTGGAAGCGCTGGCCGGTCTCGGCCGCGACCGGGTGTTCGCGGCACGGCTCGAACCCGGCGACGTCGACGAGAACGAGTCCGCCCGCCGCGTCAGCGAAGCCGTTGCCGGAACGGGCCTCGACCTGCGGGGGCCGACCACCGGGCGAGTCAACCTGCACGCGCGGACACTGGGCGTGCTGCGCGTCGACGCCGCGGCTCTCGACCGGATCAACGACTGCGACGGCGTGACCCTCGCCACCCTGCCCAACCACAGCGTGGCCCGCGCCGGCAAGATGGTCGGGACGACGAAGATCCTCCCCTACGCTCTGCCCGAAGAGACGGTGGCCACGGCCGAACGCGTCGCCGCGAGTCCCCTGATCCGGATCGACCCGCTGCCGCGGAGTACGGCTGGTCTGATCGTCTCCGGGACCGTCGGCGCCGGCCGCTCCGCCGGCCGTGAACGGCTGGTCAAAGGCTTCGAGAAGGCCTTCCGCCAGCGGCTCGGCGCTCTCGGCGCCGAACTCGCCCAGGTCCGCTTCGTGCCTCTCGACCGGGAGCGGGAAACCGGGGAACTCGCGGCGGCGGCGGCCGAACTGGCCCCGGCCGTCGATCTCCTCATCCTCGCCGGCGAAACGGCGATCCAGGACCGCCGCGACCTCGCTCCGCGCGCCATCGAAGCGGCCGGCGGCAAGGTCATCCGCTACGGCGCCCCGGTCGATCCGGGCAACCTCCTGCTGCTCGCCGAACTCGGCGGGGTTCCGGTCCTCGGCGCCCCCGGCTGCGCCCGCAGCCCGAAGCGGAACATCGTCGACCTGGTGCTCCCCCGCCTGCTCGTCGGCGACCGGCTGACCCGCCGCGACATCGCCGCGCTCGGCCACGGCGGTCTGCTGGAGGACGTGCCGGAGCGGCCGTTGCCCCGACGGCGGATCGAAGGCGCCTGATTCCGCCGTGCCGGCCCTCCAGGCAACGTCGAAGGCTCCAGCCGTCTCCTGGCGGGACGCCGCCGGCCCAACAGCTCAGGGGACCGGCTCGACCCCGAGATTCGCGCGGATCTTCCGCGCCAGTATCCGATTGATCTCGGTATGCCGTGGAATCGCGCTGCGCCGATCGTCAGCGCGGTTCCGCCACCAGGAATGTCGTCGCCCCTCGCGCACAGTTCACAGCCTCGTCTTCGAAGATGCCGCAGAAGGGCCCTGCGCTTCATGTAGCGACGACGACCTTCTCCAGCGTGTATCCGTCGCCCGCCGCGGTCAGCGCCGCCTGCCGATTGAACTCCAGCGCCTCGCCCAGAGTGATGGTCAAGGTCTCCAACAGCTCCTCCCGGCTCCGTTCCTGGCAGTTCACGCCCGGTACCTCTTCGATCCAGCCAATCCACCAGCCGCCGGTACGCTTGACAATCGCGGTGTACTCCTGCATTCCTTCGGCTCCCTTGTCGAAAGGACGGCGGCCGGCACTCGACCAACCGAGCAGCCCCGTAGAGCCACTCTACCGTCTGAAGGCCTCTGCAATGCCCGGTAGTCCCGCCTGGACACGGCGGGCCTTCTCGCGGCGCTTGCGGTTCTCGCGACGTGCAGTGAATTCGCTCAAGGGTTGCAGGGGCGGAACCCGGCGCCGACAGGATGAACTTCTTCCACTTGACGATCCCGCCCGGAAGGAGCGAACGCCCATGACCAGCCCCGCGGCCATGCTGATCGCCGCGCTGCTCGTTGGGCAGCAGCCAACGCCCCAGGCGCGGACGAGTCACCCCGAGACGCTGGAGCTGATGGACTGCCGTCTACAAGCGCCGCATGACCTGCGGGAGGGCGTTCCGGGACGACAAGGTGATCCACCTCTACTACCACCCACGATGCAACCGCGGCAAGGCGGCTTGGACCGGCGTGCTGGCGCATGAACTGGGTCATCCCATGCGACTGGCCAACGTCAGCGGCGCCAGCTGCACGTCGATCATGAAGTCCCCAAATCGACATCGACAACGCGGCTTCTCTGGTGGTGGACTCCACGAACGACTGCGACGCCATCGACCGGGAAAAGGCCAGACGGTCACCGCGGCTGCCGACGGAACCGCCGCCGCCCGGTGGCGGCGGCGACGACGGTCCTGGCGGCGACGGCGGCAACCCCGGCGGCGGCGCCAATCCGAATCCGAACTGCACCGAAAACCCGGACGATCTTCGCTGCAAGCCCGATCGCAGCCTGAACCCGAGCGCGCCCGGCTGCCCGCAGATCACCTACGGTCCCGAGTGCCTCGGGCAGTGGGAGGACAAGAACGGCAACGGCTCGATTGACGAAGGCGAATGCGACATCTTCGCGTTCTCCGGACCGCCGGGATCGGGAAGCGTCACGACGACCCACACCCGCGTGTCGAGCGCTCGGGGCTACGTGATCGGACTTCGCGCCCAATCCACCGTCACCGTGTCGCTGACGAAGATGACCCGCGACTTCGATTGTCGGGGCGTCGCCGGCAACGGTCTCGCCCGTACGTCGAGGCCCCGAGGCGCATCCGCGCCAGCGTCCTGGTCCTGCTCGAACCGCGGCGGCCGTTCCGACGACTCCTGGAGCGGAACGCTCCCGGCTGGAGAGCACACGATCACCGTGTGGCCGCACGGCGGCGGTGGCGCCGGAACTACACGCTGTCGGTGGCGATCGTGGAGAAGCTGATTCCGCCGCCGCCCACCGGGCAGCCGCCTTCCGCTCCGTCCGCGCTGACTTGTCCGAAGATCCCGGACTTCCGTCTGCCTTCCGGCGGCGCGGTGAACACGCCGTTTCCCGCAGCGACCGGAGGCGTCGTGCCGTACTCGTACCGCTTGTCCGGTTTGCCTCCGGGGCTCTCCTTCACACCGTCGACGAGGACGGCGAGGGGAACGCTTTCCCAGAGTCAGAACCGCGACGACGTACAGGATCGTCTACACCGTCACGGACGGTACGGGCCGGTCCGCCAGCGTGACGTTCAGCGCCACCGTCGTTCCCTGAGGCCCACCACCCCACGCACCGGACGACAACTCCCGCACCCTTGGCCAGCAAGTGCGGTCGCCGCACTCGATGAGGGTGGAGGAAGTCGAGTAGGATTGCAGAGTTCAAATCAGCATCTCCTGAAAGGAGCGAACGTCAATGACCAGCCCTGCAGCCATGCTGATCGCCGCGCTGCTCGTTGCGCAGCAGCCAACGCCCCAGGCGCGGACGAGTCATCCCGAGACGCTGGAGCTGATGGACTGGAGGGCGGCCACGTACGCGCTGAACCCGGACGGAACGGTCGCGGCCGAAAGGAACGAGCGGATGACCGCCAAGACCTTGGCCGTCAAGTCGAACGGCTTCGCGGAGAAGTACGGTTCGGCCGCGCGGTACGGGCTACAGGAAGGCGACTATCCCCCGCGGGAACTGTGCATCGGCGGCGAGTGGAATCCGCTACTGGAGAACGCCTCCTACGCGATACCCGAGAGTGATTTCACGTTCGACGGCAGCGTCCTCCTGGGCGAGGTGGCTGTGACCGCCACCGTTTCGGAGGTCATCCCGGGCTTTTCCTGGGAGTGGCCGCACAGTCTGCTGGCCCTGACCGACGTCGTGCCTCTGCACGATACATCGCCCGCCCCGGATTACGTGTTGGTTCCCGTCGGTCGCGTGGTCACTCACGACCGGGTGTTCTGCGGCGGCGATCCCACTCAGAGCGCCGGCTACGACTTCTCTCCCGGTACGCGCCTGGCGATCGTCGGTTCCTGGCATCAGGGCGTGGTGCCCGTCGTATCCGGCGCCGGCAATTCCGGTCTGCTCGGGGTGATTGGCTCCGATGCATCGATCGACTGGATGATGCCGCTGATCGACGACGGGGCCCCCGCCGACCTGGCGGGGCTCCGTCAGCGGGTGCACGACATGGCCGTCGGAGGCCTGCTCGATCTCCGCGCTCAGGTAAGCCGACAGGAGGCGTACTCCAAGGATCGTTTGATGATCAGGGATCTGGTCAGCGAGCATTACGTTCAAGGCTGTCGCATGATCGGCTACACCCGCTTGGGCAAGACCGCCCGCGTCAGCAGGGTATGCGAGTCGGGCACGCCGGAGGAGGCGGCCAGGAAGCTGGACCGCCCCGCGGCGGAACTCTGCGACCGGGCGGAGGCACGAGACGAAGGTTCCGGGAAGGCGTGGAAGAAGCAGCCGATCTGCGGCCTGTTCCGGTAAAGCCTTGAAGCTCGTCCTGCCGTTCGTCGTTTTGGTCGCCGCGCTCACCGCCGGCGCCGCGAACTCGCAGAGCAGTTGCGTGCCGTCGACTGCGGGGCCGCCCCTCCCGGCGACTTGGGTCTCAGCGCCGGAGAAGCACTGGACGCCGCTGAACGGGGGCACGATCTACTACGACACGGGCAGGGTGGTCGATCTCAAGGGCAAGAAAGCCACCAGGCAGCTGAAGAAGATCCTGACCGACGCCATGGGCAAGTGGACCAGCGCCTGCACCGCGAGCGTTCCGATGTCCTCGGGGCCAGGTGGACGCGCACCCGCCGGCGCGGAGACCTGGACGATCAAGAAGGGCAGATACGACCAGTTGCTTGATGCGCCTACAGCCGCCTTCTACAAGCGCCGCAGTGTTTGCGGGATGGCGTTCCGGGACGACAAGGTAATCCACCTCTACAACCACTCGGGATGCAACGGCGGCAAGGCTGCCTGGACCGGCGTGCTGGCGCATGAACTGGGTCATCCCATGCGACTGGCCAACGTCAGCGGCGCCAGCTGCACGTCGATCATGAAGTCCCCAATCAGGATCGCGACCGCGGCTTCTCTGGCGGTGGACTCCACGAACGACTGCAACGCCATGAACCGGGAAAAGGCCCGACGACTACCGAAGCCGCCTGGCGACGGCGACGGTCCTGGCGACGGCGGCAACCCCGGCGGCGGCGCCAATCCGAATCCGGACTGCACCGCCAACCCGGACGATCTTCGCTGCAAGCCCAAGTGCGACCTGAACCCGAGAGCGCCCGGCTGCCCGCAGATCACCTACGGTCCCGAGTGCCTCGGGCAGTGGGAGGACAAGAACGGCAACGGCTCGATTGACGAAGGCGAATGCGACGTCTTCGCGTTCTCCGGACCGCCGGGATCGGGAAGCGTCACGACGACCCACACCCGCGTGTCGAGCGCTCGGGGCTACGTGATCGGACTTCGCGCCCAATCCACCGTCACCGTGTCGCTGACGAAGATGACCCGCGACTTCGATTGTCGGGGCGTCGCCGGCAACGGTCTCGCCCGTACGTCGAGGCCCCGAGGCGCATCCGCGCCAGCGTCCTGGTCCTGCTCGAACCGCGGCGGCCGTTCCGACGACTCCTGGAGCGGAACGCTCCCGGCTGGAGAGCACACGATCACCGTGTGGCCGCACGGCGGCGGCGGCGCCGGAAACTACACGCTGTCGGTGGCGATCGTGGAGAAGCTGATTCCGCCGCCGCCCACCGGGCAGCCGCCTTCCGCTCCGTCCGCGCTGACTTGTCCGAAGATCCCGGACTTCCGTCTGCCGTCCGGAGGAACGGTCAACACGGTGTTCCCGGCGGCGACCGGAGGCACGGCGCCCTACGCCTACGCCCTGTCCGGGCAACCTCCGGGGATCTCCTTCGCTTCGTCGACGCGGAAGGCGAGCGGAACGTTGCCGACGGCGACGACCGACACGAAGTACACGGTGACCTACGCCTGCAGCGACAGCGCGGCAGCCTCCTCGTCCGTGACGTTCAGCGTCACCGTTCTCGCGCCGCCGCCGCCCGCCGCTCCCTCGCTGAGCGGTTCGATCTCGGGACAGACCCAGACCGTTTCCTGGAACCAGCCCGCCGACGACGGAATCACCCGCTACCAGTTGCAGACCCGGTCGTCCTCGGCGCATGCGTGGCGCTTCACCGACGCCGGCACGCCGTCGCCTTCGTCGAACATCGGCCCGAGCGCGCGTTCGTGGAACGTGGTCACGCCCTGGACCTTGTATCGGCAGTATCGCGTGCGGGCGACGAACGCGGCGGGCGACGGCGCCTGGTCCAACGTCGTCGAACTGACGACGCCGGCGGCGCCGCCTCCGCCGCTGTCGCTGGCGGCGATTCCCGACTTCCCGCGGCTGCCTTCCGGCGGCGCGGTGAACACGCCGTTTCCGGCAGCGACCGGAGGCGTCGCGCCGTACTCGTACCGCTTGTCCGGTTTGCCTCCGGGGCTCTCCTTCACGCCGTCGACGAGGACGGCGAGGGGAACGCTTCCCAGGGTCAGAACCGCGACGACGTACAGGATCGTCTACACCGTCACGGACGGTACGGGCCGGTCCGCCAGCGTGACGTTCAGCGCCACCGTCGTTCCCTGAGGCCCACCACCCCACGCACCGGACGACAACTCCCGCACCCTTGGCCAGCAAGTGCGGTCGCCGCACTCGAAGAGGGTGGAGGAAGTCGAGTAGGATTGCAGAGTTCAAATCAGCATCTCCTGAAAGGAGCGAACGTCAATGACCAGCCCTGCAGCCATGCTGATCGGCGCGCTGCTCGTTGCGCAGCAGCCAACGCCCCAGGCGCGGACGAGTCATCCCGAGACGCTGGACCTGATGGCCTGGACGGCGGCCACGTACGCACTGAACCCGGACGGAACGGTCGCGGTCGAAGGAAACGATCGGGAGACCGCCAGGACCTTGGCCTTCAAGTCGGCCGGCTTCGCAGAGAAGTACGGTTCCGCCGCGCGGTACGGGCTGAAAGAAGGCGACTATCCCCCGCTGGAACTATGCGTCGGCGGCGAGTGGAGTCCGGATTTGATGGACGTCTGGTACGCGACACCGGAGAGCCGTTTCAAGTTCGACGCCAGCCTCCTGTTGGGCGAAGTCGCTGTGACCGCCACCGTCTCGGACGTCATCCCGGGATTCTCCAGGTACTGGCCGTACAGCCTGTTGGCGCTCACCGACGTCGTGCTTCTCCACGATGCGTCGCCCACCCCGGGCTACGTGCTGGTTCCCGTCGGTCGCGTGGTCACCCACGACCGGGTATTCTGCGGCGGCGACCCCACTCGGAGCGCCGGCTACGACTTCTCTTCCGGGACGCGCCTGGCGATCGTCGGTTCTTGGCATCAGGGCGTGGTGCCCGTCGTCACCGGCGCCGGCGACTCCGGTCTGCTCGGCGTGATTGACTCCGATGGGTCCATCAACTGGATGATGCCGCTGATCGAAGGCGCTCCCGCCGACCTGCCGAGGCTCCATCAGCGGGTGCACGACATATCCGTCGGAGGCCTGCTCGATCTCCAGGCTCTGGCGAGCCGGCAGAAACCGTTCTCCAGAGATCGCAAGATGGTCCGGGATCTGGTTGCCGAGCACTACCTTCAAGGCTGTCGCATGATCGGCTACACCCGCTTGGGCAAGACCGCCCGCGTCAGCAGGGTCTGCGAGTCGGGCACGCCGGAGGAGGCGGCCAGGAAGCTGGACCGCCCCGCGGCGGAACTCTGCGACCGGGCGGAGGCACGAGACGGAGGTTCCAGGAAGGCGTGGAAGAAGCAGCCGATCTGCGGCCTGTTCCGATGAAGCCTTGAAGCTCGTCCTGCCGTTCGTCGTTTCGGTCGCTGTGTTCACCGCCGGCGCCGCGAACTCGCAGAGCAGCTGCGTGCCGTCGACCGCGGGACCGCCCCTCCCGGCGGCTTGGGTCTCAGCACCGGAGAAGCACTGGACGCCGCTGAACGGAAGCACGATTCTACTACGACACGGGCAGGGTGGTCGATCTCAAGGGCAAGAAAGCCACCAGGCAGCTGAAGACGATCCTGACCGACGCCATGGGCAAGTGGACCAACGCCTGCACCGCCGGCGTTCCGATGTCTTCGGGTCCGCGTGGACGTGCGCCTGCCGGCGCGGAGATCTGGACGATCAAGAGAGGCAAGCACACCGAGTTGCTCGATGCGCCTACAGCCACCGACTACAAGGACCGCGGAGTTTGCGGGAAGGCGTTCCGGGACGACAAGGTGATCCACCTCTACTACCAACCACGATGCAACCGCGGCAAGGCGGCTTGGACCGGCGTGCTGGCGCATGAACTGGGTCATCCCATGCGACTGGCCAACGTCGGCGGCGCCAGCTGCACGTCGATCATGAAGTCCCCAAATCGACATCGACAACGCGGCTTCTCTGGTGGTGGACTCCACGAACGACTGCGACGCCATCGACCGGGAAAAGGCCAGACGGTCACCGCGGCTGCCGACGGAACCGCCGCCGCCCGGTGGCGGCGGCGACGACGGTCCTGGCGGCGACGGCGGCAACCCCGGCGGCGGCGCCAATCCGAATCCGAACTGCACCGAAAACCCGGACGATCTTCGCTGCAAGCCCGATTGCAGCCTGAACCCGAGCGCGCCCGGCTGCCCGCAGATCACCTACGGTCCCGAGTGCCTCGGGCAGTGGGAGGACAAGAACGGCAACGGCTCGATTGACGAAGGCGAATGCGACATCTTCGCGTTCTCCGGACCGCCGGGATCGGGAAGCGTCACGACGACCCACACCCGCGTGTCGAGCGCTCGGGGCTACGTGATCGGACTTCGCGCCCAATCCACCGTCACCGTGTCGCTGACGAAGATGACCCGCGACTTCGATTGTCGGGGCGTCGCCGGCAACGGTCTCGCCCGTACGTCGAGGCCCCGAGGCGCATCCGCGCCAGCGTCCTGGTCCTGCTCGAACCGCGGCGGCCGTTCCGACGACTCCTGGAGCGGAACGCTCCCGGCTGGAGAGCACACGATCACCGTGTGGCCGCACGGCGGCGGCGGCGCCGGAAACTACACGCTGTCGGTGGCGATCGTGGAGAAGCTGATTCCGCCGCCGCCCACCGGGCAGCCGCCTTCCGCTCCGTCCGCGCTGACTTGTCCGAAGATCCCGGACTTCCGTCTGCCGTCCGGAGGAACGGTCAACACGGTGTTCCCGGCGGCGACCGGAGGCACGGCGCCCTACGCCTACGCCCTGTCCGGGCAACCTCCGGGGATCTCCTTCGCTTCGTCGACGCGGAAGGCGAGCGGAACGTTGCCGACGGCGACGACCGACACGAAGTACACGGTGACCTACGCCTGCAGCGACAGCGCGGCGGCCTCCTCGTCCGTGACGTTCAGCGTCACCGTTCTCGCGCCGCCGCCGCCCGCCGCTCCCTCGCTGAGCGGTTCGATCTCGGGACAGACCCAGACCGTTTCCTGGAACCAGCCCGCCGACGACGGAATCACCCGCTACCAGTTGCAGACCCGGTCGTCCTCGGCGCATGCGTGGCGCTTCACCGACGCCGGCACGCCGTCGCCTTCGTCGAACATCGGCCCGAGCGCGCGTTCGTGGAGCGTGGTCACGCCCTGGACCTTGTACCGGCAGTATCGCGTGCGGGCGACGAACGCGGCGGGCGACGGCGCCTGGTCCAACGTCGTCGAACTGACGACGCCGGCGGCGCCGCCTCCGCCGCTGTCGCTGCCGGCGATTCCCGACTTCCCGCGGCTGCCTTCCGGCGGCGCGGTGAACACGCCGTTTCCGGCAGCGACCGGAGGCGTCGCGCCGTACTCGTACCGCTTGTCCGGTTTGCCTCCGGGGCTCTCCTTCACGCCGTCGACGAGGACGGCGAGGGGAACGCTTCCCAGGGTCGGAACCGCGACGACGTACAGGATCGTCTACACCGTCACGGACGGTACGGGCCGGTCCGCCAGCGTGACGTTCAGCGCCACCGTCGTTCCCTGAGGCGGTGCGCCCGAACGAGCCGCGCGGCGGCGGCGACTGGAAGACGCCCCGCCCTCCGCTACACTTCGGCTTCCAGTCGAACAACGGAGGACACGGAATGAGAATCCGGTTTCCGGCGGCTCTCGTCGCCATCCTCGCTCTGCCGGCGGCCTCGCTGGCGGCCGCCGATGGCGAGATCAAGCGGACCGCCAACGGCAAGCCCGACCTGACCGGCACGTATGACGCGGCCACGCTGACGCCGCTCGAGCGGCCCGAGGAGTACGGCGAGAACCTGTACCTGACCCGGGAGGAGGCCGAGAAGATCGCGGCCGACGCGGCGAAGGCCCGCGCCGAACGCCACCAGGTCTCCGACCCGGCCCGCGAAGCGCCGCCCGAGGGCGGCGACGGCTCGCCCGGCGCCGCCGGCAACGTCGGCGGCTACAACAGCTTCTGGCTCGACCGCGGTACCGACGCGTTCGCGGTGGACGGCAGGTTCCGCACCTCGATCATCATCGACCCGCCGAACGGCCGCATGCCGGAGAGGACCGAAGCGGCAAAGGCACGACTCGCGGAGCGCGCCAGGCTGCGGCGTCCGAACGAGGGCGTCGCCTGGTGGCTCGAGCTGGATGGACCCGGCCCCTACGACGGCCCCGAGTCGCTGCCGATCAGCGAGCGCTGCATCCTGGGCTTCACCGGCGCCACGCCGACCTTCCCGAGCGGCTACAACAACTACAAGCGGGTCGTGCAGACCGAGGACCACGTCATGATCCTGATCGAGATGGTCCATGACGCCCGGATCGTCCGCCTGAACGACGAGCACCCGAGTCCAGAGGAGCGGCGCTGGTTGGGCGATTCGATCGGCTGGTGGGAAGGCGACACCCTGGTCATCGACTCCGTGCACTTCCGGCCCGACGGCTTCCTGCGCGGCGCGACCAGGGACCTCCACGTCACCGAGCGCCTGACGCTCCAGCCGGACGGAAACATCCTCTACCGCTTCACGATGGACGATCCGGCCACCTGGGAGGCGCCCTGGTCCGGCGAGTACATCTGGAAGCGCGACCAGGAACGCGTCTACGAGTACGCCTGCCATGAGGGCAACTACTCGATGGGCGGCACTCTCCGCGGCGCCCGCATCCTCGAGGACGACTGGCGCGCCGACCAGGCGGCCGGAGGCGGCCAGTAGGATCAGCCGGCGCAAGCGCCCGCCGGTCCGGGCGTCCGCTGCCGTTCGGGTTCGCAGACCAGCCGCGTCTCGGAAACGACGTTCGCGCCGCCGTCGGCAAGCAGGTCCTCGCGGGCGAACCAGGTCGGTTTCATGGCGCCGACCGAGAAGAGCTTCTCGGCCTGGTCGCGGCCGTGCGGCCTCAGGCAGTCGTTTGATTCCGGCGCCTCTCCATGTCGATCCTCCTCAACTGTCCGGGTTCCTGGCCGACTTCGGCCGGAACGCCTGGATTCGCTCTTCGTTCGTCGTCAGGTACGGACCGCCGATCAGGTCGACGCAGTAGGGGATCGCCGGAAACACGGCGTCCAGGCACTCGCCGATCGCCTTCGGCTGCCCCGGCAGGTTGACGATCAGCGACGAGCCGCGGATCCCCGCCGTCTGCCGCGACAGGATCGCCGTCGGCACGGCCCGGAGCGACACCCGCCGCATCAGTTCGCCGAAGCCCGGCATCTCCTTCCCGCACACCGCCCGAGTGGCCTCCGGCGTCACGTCGCGCCGCGCCGGCCCGGTGCCGCCCGTGGTCACGACCAGGCAGCACGCTTCGTCGTCGCAGAGCTCGCGCAGCGCCGCCGCGATCCGGTCGACCTCGTCCTCGACGAGCCGCGCGCGCGGTTCCCAGGGCGAGGTCAACGCCTCCGCCAGGTAGTCGCGGATCGCCGGCCCGCCACGGTCATCGTAGACCCCGCGCGACGCGCGGTCCGAGACGGTCACGATGCCGATGCGGGCGGAAGAGCCCGACACGCCTTGATCCACCACCGGCCGCAGCCTATCCGCCCGCTGCTCGTTGATACCCTCCCCGACCGTGCAGGACCCCAGGAACGACCCGCGGCTGCGCGAACTGCAGACCCTGCTTCAGGAGCGGAGCATTGCCAGGGGAGACTTCGTCCTGACCTCCGGCGCACGCTCGCATTACTACTGCGACACGAAGGCTACGGTGCTGTCGCCGCGGGGCTCGCGGCTCATCGGGGAGGCCCTCCGCGACCTGTTGCGGCCCTTCGGGGTTGACGCCGTCGGCGGGCCCGAAGTCGGCGGCGCCTACCTGGCGACGGCGGCCGCCGCCGCCAGCGACCGGGAAGGACCGCCCCTGTTCGGCTTCCTCGTCCGCAACCAGGCGAAAGGGCACGGCGCCCGCGCCCGCATCGACGCTTCGTACCACCCGGACGGCCGCCAGCTGATCGTCGCGGGCCGCCGGGTGGCCGTGGTCGACGACGTCGTCACGTCCGCCGGCTCGATCCTGCGCGCGATCGAAGCCGTGAAGGCCGAAGGCTGCGAGGTCGCCGCCGTGGCCGCGGTGGTCGACCGCCAGCAGGGAGGAGGCGACCGCCTGCGGCAGCTCGGCCACGACTTCCGGCCGCTGTTCGTCGCGGACGGCGAAGGCGACCTGACGCCCGGATTCCGGGACGGACGATGAGGCCCCGAGGCACGACCTCGACCGGCCGGCGATTCGTCGCGGCCGCGGGCGCGCTCGCCGCGCTGACGCTGACCGGCATCGCCATCGAGCCGGCCCCGGCTCACGTCCGCATCACGACGGACATCAGCTTCGCGGAGGACGTGCGCCCGATCCTCCGCCGCTACTGCATGCCCTGCCACAACCCGAAGGGCTCGGCGCCGGACTACATCGATCTGACCATCTACGGCAACGACGCGAAGCCCGGCGCCCGCGCCTGGGCGGTGGCGATCGAAGAAGAACTGATGACCGGGCGCATGCCGCCGTGGACCGCCGACGCCCGTTACGACCGATTCCGGAACTCGCGGCGGATGAGCCAGCGGGAGATCGACATCGTCGTCGCCTGGGTCCAGGGCGGCGGGCCTCAGGGGCCCCGTCGCGACCTGCCGCCGCCGCTGGAGTTCACGGAGGAGGAGTGGGCGCTCGGCTACCCCGACCTGGTGCTCGAGCCCGCCGCCGAAACGGTCGTCGAACCGGGCCGGCGGACCGCCCGGCGCCGCGAGACGCTCGCCGTCGAACTCGACGAGGACGCCTGGATCACCGGTTACGAGTTCCGCCCCCGGAACCCCGGCGTGGTCTACCGGATGGCGGCGTGGATCCACGAGCCCGAGGACGTCGAGCCGGAGCAGCTCGAAGTCGAGGTCCAGGTCCCCTACGACCCGTTCCGCGACGAGGACGAACCCGAGCCGACCCGCATGCGGACCGGCCGCCCGGGACCTCGCTTCCTCGGCCAGTGGCTGCGCGGCGACGACCCGGTCCTGCTTCCGGACGGCGCCGGCAAGCGGCTCCGAACCGGTTCGACGATCGAGCTCGTCGTCGAGTATCGGCGACGTCCGAACGACGACCCGAGCATCGAGGTCCGCGACCGGTCCAGCTTGGGTCTGTTTCTGGCCCGAACCGAGGACGAGGTCGAACTCTGGGTGGAGAGCGCGCGGGTCGGCGGCGAGGTCGCCTTGAAGGGTCGGCGCGCGGGGCGGCCGCGAACGGCCAGCCTCACGCTGGCCGAACGCGGCCGCCTGATCGGTCTGCATCCGCACGTCGGCGATCGGCTCGTCAGCATGGAGGTTCGCGCCCACTTCCCCGATCAACGCGCGCAGACCTTGCTCTACGTCCCCGCGTACGATCCCGAGTTCCCGGCCAGCTACCTGTTCGAGGAGGCGATTCACGCGCCGCCGGGCACGCGGATCGAACTCCTCGGATCGTTCGAGGTCGGCAAGACGAAGGAGACGATCGTCCAACCCTTCGCGGTCCAGGTCGACTACGAGCTCGACGACCACCTCGTCCTGCCGGAGATCTTCGTGCCGCGCGACGATCCCCCGTCTCGCGGCGGCATGCTGGCCGCCGGCCTCGGCGGCGCCGATCCGCCGGCCGGCGCAGGCGGCGCGGCGCCGGGCTTCGAGCCCGACCCGGCCGACCCGAACGCCGCCGCCCACATGGACCACAGCCCGCTCCACGGCGGCCAGTTCTTCATGGCGGCGAACAACTACCACCACCTGGAGGGAGCGCTGCCGAACGCGGGCGAGTTCCGCCTCTACGTCTACGACGACTTCAAGCAGCCGGTCGATCCGCGGAACTTCGGCGGCGACGTGGTCTTCGAGGCCTGGAACGAGGAGACCGGGACCTGGGACGAAACGCGATACCCGCTCCGTCCGGCAATCGGCAGCGACTACCTCGTCTCCGGGATCCCGGAAGAGATGCCCAGCGAGTTCTTCGCCCACGTCTGGCTCGCCGGCGAACGGCAGCGCTACGACTTCTACTTCGAGGAGACAACGGTGGAACCGCCCGCCGACGCCTCCCGCGGCGGCGGCGCGACGCGCGCCGGCCCGCACAGCCACGAGCGGCCGCCGATGACGATCCCCGAGCACCCGACCGCGATCGCCGCGCTGATGGCGCGCAAGCGCGACGGCGTCCGGTCCCGGATCGAGAACGGCGAGTGGCTGACGCTCTACGTTCCCGCGTTCGACGCGCGGGACCTCGCCGAGGCGCTGCTCGAGAGACTGGACGGCCTGAGCGCCCGGGAGCGTGGTCAGGCGCGACGGGCGATCGCCCGAGTCATGCAGAGCGCGGCGGAACTCGACCGCGGCGGCGACCTGGCCGACCGGGCCCGCGCGCGGCGGGCGTTCGACCGGTTCGACGGCGGCGTCCGGGAGTTGGTCGACCTGATCGAGCCCTGAACGGTTCCCTGGAGCAACGACCGGAGAGGCGCCCGCGACGACGCCGGACCTGCTAGGGTCTGCAATCCGTGGACTTCACGGCGACGTCGGCGTGCGTTTCGCCCGTCCGCATGGCAATCAGTTCCCAGGAAAGAGCAGGATCGATGGCAACCAAGGCATCAGTCGCCAAGAACGACCGGCGCAAGAGAATCGTCGAGAGACACAAGGAGCGCCGCGACGAACTGCGGGCGCTGGCGAAGGACGAGCGTCTGCCGCCCGACCAGCGCTTCGAGGCCCAGCGCCTGTTGAACAAGCTCCCCCGCGACTCGAGCCCGGTGCGCGTCCGCAACCGCTGCGCCGTCAGCGGCCGGTCCCGCGGCTACTACCGGAAGTTCGGCCTCTCGCGGATCGCGCTGCGGGATCTCGCGCTCCGGGGCGAACTCCCGGGCGTGATCAAGGCGAGCTGGTAGGGCGTCAGCCGCCGAGCGCCGCGGCCAGGTCAGCGAGCATCCGCCGCTCCTCGCGGGACACGGCGCCGAGACCCAGGAAACCGCCGGCGGCTTCGGCGACGGCCCGCGCACGGCTCATGATGTCCTCGCGCACGACGGCGGCGTCCGCTTCGTCGAGCTGGGCGACCAGCGCGGCGGCATAGCCCTTCCAGGCCTCGAGAAGCTCCGCTCCCGGACGCCGCTCCAGCCAGGCGGAGAGCAGTTCGTCCGCGGTCGATCCAGGGGTCACTCCGGCATCCCTCGCGGCTCGCATGATGGCGTCCCGCTCCGCGGCGTCCATCGCGTGGTCAGACCACGCCACCTCGATCAGCGGCACCAGGCCCGCCGCCGCCAGCGCCTCGCCGTGCACGCCGGCATCGAGCAGGGCGCCGAGCACCTTGCGGTGCGCAATGCCCGAGGCCGCGGCCAGTTCGTCGAGCTGCCGCTCGCGCTCCTTCTTCGTCCGAAGCTCGTCGATCAGCTTCCTGTCCATGTTGCGGAAGAAGGCATCCTCCAGTGAATCGCCGCGTTCGCGGAGGGCGTCGCTGGTCATCTGGCTCGCTATCCCGTGGGGGTCCTGGAGTGGGTTCGGCGCCGCGGAGTTCGCGGGGCTGAAGGAGGCGGCATCGTAGCACCCGGACCGATTGCGCGATAACGTCCCCGCCCGACGACCTGGCTTGAACGGCCAAGGGCAAGGACAACCCGACCCGGAATGGCGAACCACCCGAGAGAGCGAATTGCCTGTCCGAAGCCTGCGTGACTTCCTGCGGTACGAAGCCACCGCCGGCCTCCTGCTGATGGCCGCCGCGGCCGTCGCGATCGTTCTGGCCAACACCTCCCTGGCCCCCCTGTACGGACGCCTGCTCGACGTGCCGCTGTCGATCACGGTCGGCGACGGCAGCCTGGCCAAGCCGCTGCTGTTGTGGATCAACGACGGCCTGATGGCGGTCTTCTTCCTGCTCGTCACTCTCGAGATCAAGAGAGAGTTCATCGAGGGGCAACTCTCCAGCGTCCGACAGGCGCTTCTGCCCTTCTTCGGCGCCGTCGGCGGCATGGTCCTGCCGGCGGCGATCTACGTCTTCATCAATCTTGACAACGACCCGCTGAACCTGAACGGGTGGGCCATCCCGGCGGCTACCGACATCGCCTTCGCTCTTGGCATCCTGGCCCTCGCCGGCAAGCGCGCGCCGCTCTCGCTCAAGGTCCTGCTCGCGGCGATCGCCATCCTCGACGATCTCGGCGCCATCCTGATCATCGCCTTCTTCTACACGGACGAACTCTCCCTGGTCACCATCGAGGGCGCCGGGCTCTGCATCGTCGGTCTGCTCGTCCTGAACCGGCTCGGCGTGACGAGGACGTCCGGCTACCTGGTGATCGGCGCGCTGCTTTGGGTGTTCGTGCTGCAGATCGGCGTGCACGCAACGCTGGCGGGCGTCGTCGTGGCAACGGCGATACCGATCCGGGCGCGCGGAGACAAGGAACGATCGCCGCTCAGGAAGCTCGAGCACGACCTGCACCCCTGGGTGGCGTACGGCATCCTGCCCGTGTTCGCGTTCGCGAACGCCGGCGTCTCGTTCGCCGGCTTCTCGCCGGCGTCCCTGCTCGAACCGGTGCCGCTGGGCATCGCCGCGGGCCTGTTCGTGGGCAAACAGCTGGGCATCTTCGTGCCGATCGCGGCGGCCGTTCGGCTCGGCATCGCCAGGAGACCGTCGGGAGCGACCTGGCCGCAGGTCTATGGCGTGTCCATGCTCTGCGGAGTCGGCTTCACGATGAGTCTGTTCATCGGCAGTCTGGCCTTCGAAGATCCCGCGGGAGACCAGACGTTCGCCGCGCCGATCCGCCTCGGCGTCCTGTGCGGCTCGTTGCTATCCGGCCTGTTCGGCTATCTCTTCGTTCGATACGGCGGAAGGGCGCAACCGGAATCGTCCGGTACGGAAGCCGACCTCGAGGCCAAGTCCGGGGACGCCTGAGTCCCGCCGCGGGCCGCGGTGGGCCGCACACGGGAACGCTTCGCGTGTCATCGCGGCGCGTTCGAATCGCCCAGAAGGCCGACCAGCAGATCGGCCAGGCGGTAGCCGGCGAGTGCGGCGCGCCGCAAGGCGACGTCATGGGCGCGGTCGACGTAGGCGTCGGACGGCGCCTGGCCCCGCGCGAGGTCGGGGGGATAGAGCGATTCGCGGACGATCCGGTTGGACTCTCTCGCCCAGGCCTCGAAGTCGCCGGACTTGAGGTTGGCCCGGATCGTGTCGTCCAGGGGATGTCGAGCGCGAGCCTCGGCGGCGACCCGGTTCTTGTCGGCCTCATATTCGCGGTCGCGGAAGTCTCCGAACACCCGCCAGAACGCCTCGGGGGGCGGAGACCGGCCGGACCGGGAGGCGAGTTCGTCCAGCGCCCGCCGACGGTGCTCGGCCCGGAACCGGCCGTCCAGCGCGCCGTCCCAGAAGGCGTGGAGGTTGCGATTCCACTCGTCCAGACCGAAACCGTTGCCGCCGCGGTCGCCTTCCCGCTCGTCGGGACGCTCCGTGACGCGCGATGCCGCATGGAGCGGCTGGTGGACGTCGCCGACGAGGTGGAAGATCCAGGCCAGATGGACGGCGCGCTTGTCCGCCCGGCCCGACCGGTCGGCAACCGAGAGAGCGAGCTGGACCAACTGGGTCACGGCGTTCGGCTCCGCCGCCGGCAGCTCCGCGTCATCGGCCGATCCATCGGCGGCCTGACGCCAGGTCCAGCCGATGTAGTGCCAGGTCGGCCGGTTGTACTTGTCGAGATCCCGCGCCAGGTCGGGCCAGTACGCGGCCCGCTCGAACAGGATGCGGTCGCCGTCTTCGGCACTCTCGGCATCGCCCAGCCGATACGCGAACCGACCGCAGCCGCGGCGCCGGTCCTGGTTGAGGTCGAGACACTGCATCAGACTGTCCGACGGCGCCTGCCGAAGCAGCGCCAGAACCCGACTCCGGATCTCGGGGTCAAGTTCCCGCCAGGCGATACGGGCCACGACCTCGTGGCCGAAGTCGTTCCAGGCGTGGACCGGGGGGCTCGAGGCGACGGCGATCAGACCGGCCGCGAAGGCAGACGGGAGAAGTCGTCGGAAGCGCACGGAGGCAGTGTAGCGGGAAACGGTTCGTCCGCCTGGCGGGCGGATCATCCAACCCGCCGCCGTCGGGCTGCTCGGTCGCGCGGGAACTCACCCGGAAGGCCGGCGAGGGCGCCGGCGGCTTCCGGCGCGAAGCGCCGGCCTCCGGACCGCGTGTCGCGCCTGTGCGGCGAGCGGCGCGCAGGCTCCGGCGCCCGCCCCGTCGCCCCGTTCGGCTCAGGGCGCCAGCGCCTTGAACACGCCATCGACCGGATCCCCGTAGTACTCGATCGTCACCTTGGTCCACAGTTCGTCCGGCAGGTCGTGCAGGGCCCGTCGGGCGCTCACCGGCAGCAGGAGGGTCGTGGCCTGCTTGTCGACCGCCAGTTCGGCGATGCTCATCGGATTCGGCAACAGGTCCAGACTGCCGCCCAGGTTCAGCTGACCGGCGAGGATCGTCGCGCCGCGGGCGCCGCGTCCAAGCAGGGCGCCGACGCAGGCGGCGAGCACGGGCATGCCGAGACCCGCGCCCGAACGGTCGGCGTCGAAGGGGCGCAACTGGAGGGAGAATTCGTGGGCGCGCGGGTCCCGGTGCGCGACCAGCGCCCTGGCATCCCGGTAGAGATTCTGTTCTCCCACCCGAACGCTCTCCCGAAACGCCGGCGGCACGGGCTGATTCACGAACTTCATGCCGCCGCCGGGCCCGGCCGCTACCTCGATCCGGTAGAGTCCGGGACCTGCCCCGGCCGCACCGGGACCGACCGCCCACACCTGGCCGGGAGGCAGCGGATCGCTGTCGATCGCTTCGTCGCTGTGGAGCTCCGGCGTGGCGACGAACTGCTCGACGCCGTCCACGCCCAGCGTGAACGAGAACTGAGTGTTGCGGAACTCGCTGGCTAGACAGCGCTTCTGTTGCTCCTTGACTCGTCGGCGCGACTCCAGAGCGAGCCGCGCGATCTCTTCCAGGTCCTCGTCCTCGATCGGCATCTCCGGGTCCGGAAACAGGAGCTTCAACAAACCCGAACAGGTTCGGTTCACCGCCTCGATGTCCCGACCGCTCAGGGCGCCGCCCCAGAACACCCTGTTCTGCAGGGCGCTCACCCTGCTTTCCTTCCGCAGCTGGTTCCAGCATTCGCCGAGAAAGTCGGTGACGAGCCCGAAGTGATCCGTCAGGTGGGCCGCCGGGTCGAGCTTGGGAAAGTCCCAGCCCGGCGCGAAGGCGTGAATCCGGTCGTGGAACGCGGTGTCGTCCCGCATCTCCTTCGGCAATGGGCCCAGCAAGTGGCCGATCCGCTGCTGCTGTTCCACCTCGACGTCGTAGTTGCCGACCATGACGATGCCGCCAGACGCGCGGATGCTCTCCTTGCCGCGACTGAACTCGCCCGAGGCCATGTAGCCCTTCATGATGTTCACGCCGTCCTTCTGGTCGAAGGAAACGCCGGCGATCTCGTCGAAGCAGACGACGTCGTACTGGCAGACGAGGCCGCGCTGGCCGGTCGCCATGTTGACGAACATCTTCGCCACCGTCGCCTTGCCGCCCGAGATGAGATGGGAGTAGGGCGAGATCTGCTGGTAGACGTGACTCTTGCCGGTGCCTCGGGGACCGAGCTCCACCAGATTGTGGTTGCTCTCGACGAAGGGAACCATCCGCAGCAGCGCGACCCGCTTGGCGGCATGGTCGAGCGCGGCGGATTCCAGGCCGACCGATCGGACGAGAAAGTCCCGCCAATCGGCGGTGGTGAACGCGGCGCGGCCGCGCTTCAGGATCTCGAGCACCCGGGAATCCGACATCTGAATCGGCCGTAGCCGAGCGACGCGGAAGGGATTGCCGCGCTCTTCCGTGGCGACCAGCGCGTCGTACTCGAGAGTGACTTCGGCGTGGAAACCGTCGGTCAGAATGCGCTGGTTGTCCTTGACGATGCGGTCGGCCACGCCCACGTGTCGCAGACCGAGACTCGGCAGCTCGGCCACGTAGCGATCGTTTCTTGCATCCAGGCGCGCCCGTACGATGTCGATCAGCTTGACCGAACCCTGTTCGCGAGCCCGCGACTTGAACACCTCCTGCTCGCTGGCCCGCACCGTCCGGTCCCGAAGTTGCCGTTCGACGATGCCAAGTCCTTCCGCGATCTCGGCCTCGTCCACGCTCGCGCAGTAGCGCCCCAACAGGAACTCGACAACATACGTGGGCACCGGGTACTGGCGGGCGTAGCGACGCACCAGGTCCTTGCGGACAAGGAAGCCCGGGAAAGCCTCGGCGGCCATCCCGTCGAGGCGGTCCAGCTCCGGAGCGCGCGGTTCCGTCAAGAGTCCTCTCCCACCCTCGTGGGCCGCCGGTCCAGGATGCGGCCGTCAGCATCGACCAGGACGGCGACCAACGAGGAATCCTCGTGCTCGTCGCCCGCCAGCAGGAGACTCGCGGCGCCGTCCTCGCCGACCGGTCTGTCCGTCTTCGCAACCGACCGGGCCAGATCGGCCTCCAGGCGCAGGTCGGCCGAGACGTCCCCGGCCTCGACCGATCGGACCTCCATCAGGCAGCGGAATCCACGCCAGGCGATCGTGGCGATGCGGGCAACCGCGCCGGAGCGCCGTTCCGGCGCGGTGACCCGCAGATCCGGCGTCAGACACTCCTGGAGGCTGAGGCCGCCGTGAGCGTACGTCACGTTCTTGCGAAACGCCCCGATGCCGCGGGCCGCGGCGAACCGTTCCGCCGGATTCCAGTGCCAGGGCAGGACCAGCGCGAACGCATCCGGCCGCGACTCCCCGGACACCGCCGCGGCACGGGCGCCGCGGCTCACCGTCAGGTGCTGGGGCAGGTCCGCCTTCGGCAGACCCCCAGGCAGCAACAGCCAGCCATGATCCGTCACGACCCGCACTTCCTTCCAGCCGACCTCGAGCAGTCGCGCGATCCGGTCTCGCAGCCCATCCAGTTCGGGGTCGAGCTTGCGGGCAAGTTCCGGCGCCGAGGAATCGTGCCCGAGCTTGTCGATCGCTCCATGCTCCATCCAGCCGCGGGCCGAACCGCTCAACGGCGCCTCGAGCGCGCCGTCGACGAGCACTTGGCAGCCGCGCCGCTCCATCGCCTTCCTGAGAGCGGCGGCGTCGGCGACCCTGCCGTTCCCGGCGAAGCGAGGCGCGAAGTCGCGGCCGGGGTCCCGGCCCGCCAGTTCGGCCGCCACGGGCGTCGCCGCTGGCTTCCCGGTCGCCGTTACGGTGGGCAGTGCCGCCCAGCGATGCCCGAGCGTCACCGGCAGTTCACGCGCCTCCAGCCTCGCCGCGAGGGCGACCCCCAGCTCGTAGCGGAGACCGTCGACGAACAGCAGGCAGCCGCCCTCCGCAATCTCGACGACAGCGGCCTCGTCCCGTCCCGGGAACGGACTCCTCTGGACGGCGGCCTGGAAGGCAAGCGCCGCCCGCTCGGCCCAGGGTTCCAGCAGACGCCGCACGACGTCGCCGATCAACGCCTGGTCCGCCGGCGGCGCGGCGGCCAGCGCTTCGCGCGCGGCCAGGTCGGCGCGCCAGCCGCGGGCGAGGTAGGCGGACGCCAGTTCGTCGGGCGTGGCGCCGCCGAGGTCGGCGCAGACCTCGCGCGCGAGCCGCGCCAGCGGCTCGAGCGCCCGCGCCAGAGGCGCAAGGCCGATCCCGGCCCACACCCAGTCGCGCCGAGGCCCATGCTCCTTCTCCAACGCCAGGACGCCGGCGGAGAGGCCAGCGTGGTCCAGGTTCGACGGGAAGCTCAGGCGGCGCCGCAGACCGGCCTCGTCGTCGTCGTTCAGGCCGGGCCAGCGCTCGCGCCGAACGAACAGCGGCAGGTCGCCGGACGGGCGCGAGCGGCGCAGCAGGTCGACGACTCCGGGATGGTTCTCGGCCGTTTCCGCGAACCGCTCCCAGACCTGCTCCCAGGCGCCCTCGCCGCGGCCCAGCATCTCCCCGGCCACGACGTCCGGATCGCTCTCCGGGTCGAAGCCGAAGTCGGCCCGGCACTGGCCGCGGAACGCGCTCCATCTCTCCGGTCCGAGACGAGACCGCATGGCTTCGCCGTCGCTCATCCAGACCAGTACGTCGCGCCTGGGATCGGGGCTCAGCACCTCGCGAAACCAGTCCGCGTCCAGAACTCTCCCTTCCAGCCGCGAGAACGACAGCAAGGCCACCTCGCCCAGCGCTTCCTGGAGGGCCTGCCTGGTGGCGCCGTCCTCGGCGACGTCAAGATCGAGGCCCAGCGTCGATCCGAGAAAAGCCCAGGGCGTCCACTCCCTCCCGCTCGGATGCAACCACACGGCGCCGCGGTAGAGCAGTTCGACCAAGGGCCTGAGGCGCGGCGGGCAATCGTCGCCCGCCCGCAGTATCCGCCGTGACGCGCCCGGCAGATACAGGACCGGCGGGCCGCCGGCGCCGGACTCGGGCGTCACATCCGCGCCAACCTTCGCTGGGCCGGGATCCTCCGGTCCATCCAGCATGGTTCTGAGCCAGATAGAAGGCCCGGAGCGCTCTTCGGGGGCATAGTCGCCCAAGCTCAGCAGTTCCGGCATCCACCGACGCAACGAAGGCAGCACCGGACGCCACGCGCCACCCGGGTCCGGCCACAGGACGGCCGCGGGGGGTTCCTGAGCGTCGCTCGGCCGCCCCCGATCGCGCAGACTGTCCCTGAGGATCGAGATGACGGTGCGCCGGCCGTATCCCGCCATGCAGCCCCCCGACTCGTCAGGCAAACCGCTCACTCGGAGGGACTCGCGGCGAAGATGGTCAAGCGCAGCTCGGCGCCGAAGAGCTTGTACTCGGGGAGGCGGCCGGAATGCTCCTCGCTGCGCCGCAGGATGACGTTGACCCCTTCGCCGCGACGGTCCATGAAGGTCACGCGCGGCGACTCGAGGAACGGGATGTCGTCCGGAATCCGGCAACGGGCGAGAATGCTCGTCACCGTGCCGTTGCGCGAGAACTGCCGCCAGGCGAGGTCCTCCAGCTCCATGCCGTTCGGCGGGGCGCCAGGCGAGAAGATCTCCAGACGGTCATCGAACATGCGAAGCCGGATGCGAGACCCGTAGACCGAGTAGTCACGATGAGCGACCGCGTTGACCACCGCCTCCAGCACGGCCGCCATGTCGTACTGGGGAACGTCCCGGCGCCCGATCGTCTTGCGGGCGGCCACGCGCTGGTTGCGGGCCACGAACCTGCAGGCAAGTTCGACCTGCCGGTCGAGCGGACCGTGACAGTCCACCGCGTCCAGCTGATAGTTCGCGGCCGAGAGCGCGTCGCCAATGCTCTTGCCCCGGTACGCCACCGCCTGAACGTAGAAGTTCGGAAACCACCGCTCGGCCTCCGTGGAGGCCAGCAGCACGCCCGCCAAGGTGGGAACGAACGGCCCCTCGTCGGTTCGCTTCGCCAAGCCCAGCTTGCCCGCCAGGACGTCCCGGGCATCCGTGGTCAGCGGCGAACGGAAGCGGTCGATCAAACCCGGATCCAGTGACTCGAAGCCGGCCCCTTCGACGATTCCCTGATCGAAGGAGGGAAGTCGGGATTGACTGCGCTCCTGGATCAACCGCACGAGCAGGTTCGAAGGGATGGCCACGGTCGAGTCGGCCTGACGCCGAAAGTAGCCGCCCGGGCTCCTGTGCAGGAAAAGGCTCGGCCGAACAGCCACCGTCACGACCCAACGGAGCACACCCTCCGCGTCGGGCAACTCCATGCTCTCGACCAGCACATCCAGAGGCGGGTCGATCGAATCGCGGCTGATCTCCCTTACGAAACCGACGACTTCTCCAACTCGCTCACTCGGAATTCCCAGGACCTCCCGGGGCCGGTCCCGAACGCCGAGAACCAGCGTGCCGCCATACGCATTGGCGAAGGCGGCCAGGTCGTCTCCCAGCTCCGCCCGTTCGGGGCCCTTGATCTTCCGTCCGGCAAAGACGACCTGCTTGACCTCGAGGCGGCTGTCCTCGGCAAGCCGAATCTTCGCCATCAGATCGGCTTGGCTATCCGGCATCAGGAACATCCACATGCAGCCGTCGATAGCGGCGCTCGAACGCTTCACGGCCGCCTTCCATCACCTTGCACACCTCGTCTCGAACTCGTTGATCCTGCAGACAGCCGCTCGCATCCTCCAGTACGCGGCACTGCCCCCCCTTGCGATCCATCGAAAGAACGGCCTCGGCATCGCCGTTGACGACGATGTTCGGATTGTGAGTCACCACGACGATCTGCCGGTTCAATTTGGTTCGCCTGAGCTGCGTCACCACCAGTTCGGTGATCAGGCGATTGTCCAGGTCGTCCTCCGGCTGATCCAGCACGATCGGCTCTTCCCCATACGAGAGAAGGAAGGCCAACAGCGCGGCGGATTTCTGGCCTGGCGAACCCTGAGCGATCGGCTTGAACCCCTTCTCGCCGTCGCTTCGGTACTCCACGTGCAGCGCGTCCTCCGGCCACCACATCTCCAGGGCGCCCCTCTGTTCGCGAGAGAGTCCGAGCGCGTGTTTCCTGAGCCACTCTCCCAAGGCGCCGTCTTCCTTCTCCGCGAAGAGGAGCTTTCGCTTCAGCTTGTCCACTCGTTCGAGCAACTCCTCGCGTCGCTCGTCGGCAGGCGCCGGAAGGTCGCGGTACAGGTCCGCGAGGACCCCACGTTCGCCATCTTCGCTCAGGATGTCGTTCAGGCGACTATCCCGTCCGATCGCTTCGCGGAAGCCTGCCTCGGTTGCCCGGGCGCCCTCACCGTAGGGTAGAACCCTTGTCTGGACGAACTCGTTGTCCGAGAGCGCGTCTCCCAGGAACTCCACTCGGTTCGCCGTCAGCTCTCGACGAAGCTCGTCTACACGCCGAAGGGCGCCTTCCGCCCTGCGGCGCACCCGTTCGAGCTCTTCCTCGTTCTTCGCGAGTGCAGCAAGGCGGCTCTCCACCTCCTGTCTCGTCTGAACCAGTTCTCCGAAGTCGGCCGGGCCCGGCCCGGCACGCCCTTGCACCGCCTCGCTCAGCGCCGCGTACCGCGCAACGGACCGCTCCTCGCCCGCGGCCCATTCCGACTCGGCAACGGCCGCGTCCCATTTCTCGACCCGAGTCTCCGCGCCGTCGGCCAGCCTCGTCAACGCCGACGCAAGCTCCCGTTGCCGGTCAGAGAGCTGCCGAAGCAGACCGAGTCCACTTTGCGCCGCGTCGTCAACGGCGAAGAGCGTCTCGTCCAGATCCGACGGCTCGGCCGTCTCCGCCGCGCCGCGCGTGGCGTCAATCGCCGCGAGAAGCTCCCGTCGGCGATCGTCCAGCGCCCGCCGTTGACGGGTATACCGTCGGTAACGGACCAGCACGTCCCGCTCGCCACTCTCTTCCAGGATGGCGAGTTTGCGCTTGACGTCCTCCAACTCGCCTTCGAGACGCTCCCGGTCAGCCAACGTCGCCGCCAGCGTCCGCTCCCGACTGCGCAGTTCGAGAAACAGCGCCCGCGCCTCCTCGTAGCGCGCCGTCCATTCACGTTTGGAGACCGGCAGCGATTCGTCAACATGGCGAAGCAGAGAACCTTCGTCGCTCGCCATCTCGAAGACCTGCTTCTGGCTCAGGATGCGGACCTTGAACCTCTCGGCCACCTCGCCGGGACTTGGTTCCGCGCCGTCGCCAACGAGCCGCTCGATCTCTGGCCCTTCCGCCCCGGCTTGCCGCCAACGGATACGGAATCTCTCGCCCTCCTTGCGAGCGAAGAGGGTCAGCCGGGTCTCCGCGGTCAGCGCACCGTGAAGCTGCCGGGATTGCTGGACTCGGCGGAAGTGGTCCGTCTCCTCCCTGACGCGCTCGGGCAAGTCGCCCTCCCGGCGAAGACCGAGGCGCAGCATCTCGACCAGGGTGGACTTGCCGCTGCCGCGCCCACCGATGATCGCGGTGAGCCAGGGGCTGAAGGAAGCCGAGAGCGGCTCTTCCCGGCCGGCGTACTGCGCCTTGTCGATCTCCAGCCGCTCGATGACCAGGGCAGGCCACCGATTCGGGTCCCCGTCCTGGCTGTCGCTTCTCCGCAGGGACCACGGCGCCTGATCCAGGAGAGCCAGACGCAGACCTTCCAGTGAGGGAGGTCCACCCATCTTGACCCAGGTGTAGCGGCCGCCTGGCTGCCGGCTCACGTCGGCGCTCGAACCGCTCGGATGGTGGCAATCCGAACCGAGGACTGCCGCCCAGGGCGCTCCGTGGTCAGCGTGGGAAGGAGGCAGCGAAAAGTCTGGAGAGACAACCTCGACGGCATGAATGAACGGCGACCTGTAAAGCGTGGCGAGACTCCTGCCATCGAGCCTGGAGATGTCCTCTTCACACCCTAGGATGCCTCTCGACCGATCCACATGCGCGGGGATCGGCAAGCCGCCATGTTCGGCGACCTTGGCCGCGGCCTCGGTGATCGTCACATTCGCAAGTGCTTGTTGATTGCCGTGCATTCCACCAGGGACGTCAACGGCGCCCAGCAGAGCGGTCACGTCATCTTTCCTGGCGCCAGGGTCGAAGATCGCCAGCAGGTGGTACCCGCCGTGGACCGTCAACTCCACTCCCGGGAACAGGAAGAGAGGCCGGAATCCCTCCGGTCTCTCTTCTTCGAGTTCGCCGTTCGCCGTCTGAAGCTCGCCGATCCAGCCGCCCGTGTTGTGGTCGGTGACGGCGACGCAGTCGATTCCGGCGCGCATGAAGTCGAGCAGCCAGTCGCGCGGCGCCACCTTGCGATGTGCTGCGTGATCCGGCCCCTTGCCGTAGTCGGCGGAAGCCGGCGTGTGGGTGTGGAAGTCGAACTTCCACCACCTCGCGCCGAACACCTCACCGCCCATCACTACACTCCAGCAGCCCGTTGTGGCGGTCCGCGTGGCGCCGAGAGCGGACAGACGGCCGTCCGGCAAGGCGCGAGGAGAGAGCGTGTCGGGCCATGCACGACCGAGGGGCAACGACGCCGGGCGGGAGGCATGGCCGCTCGAATGCAACGCGACGTTCGCCACGGGCAGCCAGACGGCGACCCGCCGCGTCCTGGCCGCCGGGACGCCACTCCTCGCGCTCGAGGACCCCGCCATTCGAGGGCGCGCGCCTGGCCGGGGCGCGGTCAGGCCGGCTATCCGCCATCAGCCTCATGTCTCGCTCGGGCCCTCTCCTTCGTCTCCCGCGTGTAGTGCAGATCGTTCCAGCGCTTGCCATCGTACCGAGCGTCGCCCGGCGCCAGGTAGTCCGTGCGGTCGGACTCCGTGCCGCCGCCGGGGCAGGCGCGGAACCAGGGGAAGTCCTCGCGGGGGCGAAGCGACTCGGGCTCCTTGCCGCGGTCTGCCTTGTCCCATTTGACGTTGGGTTTCGCCCGCAGGAGGCCGGCGCCGGCGACGCCTCCCGTCTGCAAGTTCGCCTTGACGAAGGGGCGGATGTTCAGCCTGACGCCGTCATCGAGGCGAGGCGCCCAGCCGACGGGCTGTTCGTGCAGGGGCCGCCAGCGGATGAAGAGGTCGTGGGGCGGTTCGCCCTCAAGGATGAGCTCCAACTGGCGCTGAAGGTCCAGGGCGGCGGCGAGGCGGCCGTCGGCCCCTTCCGCGCCGCGGGAGCGGGCATCGCGACAGCGAGCGATCCAGTCGCCCAGGTGGCGGAACGCGAGCGCCTCCAGCGTGCGCCGGCCCTCGCCGTCCGGGCCGCACAGGCGGTGGCAGTTCACCAGGGCGTGGAAGCCGTCGGGCCGGCCGTCCCAGATGTGCCAGACGAAGGGCCGGTTGTGGAAGAGCTTCGCATGTTGGGCGAAGAAGAGATCGCGCAGCCAGTCCTCGAGCGAACGGGCCTGCTTCCTCCGGGAAACACCCTGGTTGGCCGCGGCCAGGAGCTTCTCTTCCCTGGCCGCCGACCAGCCGTCCCCGTACGACGCCCGAAGCAGGGCGCGCAGCCGCTCGGTCGCCGGCGCCTCCCCGGCCGCGGCGTGGAGGCAGACGATGCCGTCCGCGTCGGCGAAGTCGTGCAGGTCCCGGCAGCGCTCGACCCACTCCCGCGCTTCCGCGGCCAGCCGCATCTCCGCGTCCCGTTCCGCCGGCCAGCGGTAGCCGAGCAGACGGGCGACGGCGACGTGGAGCACGGACGCGTCCGTCCGGAGCGGACCGTGAGCGGTCCGTTTCCGCTTCTCGTCCCAGACCACCGAACCGCAGGGGTGGCCGTGAAACAGCCACTGCGTGGGATCGTCCGAGTACGGCTCCGGGAGGCCGTTCGGGTACCGTGCGGCGGCGACCTTGCGCCAGCGGTCGAGGTCGAAAGGGACCCTCACCAAGGTCGCGTTCGTTACGTTCAGTTTCTGGTCGATCTCCCGCACGGCCCGCGCGTACTCGGACGAGAAGCAGTAGCACCAGACCGCCGGCAGGTGCTCCGGGTTCGTGACCGTCAGGACGGCTACGTTGTTGTCGAAGACGCCACCGTAGTAGAACGCTGCCGGAAGCTCGCCCATTGAACTCACGGCGACGCCGGGCCTTCCCCAAGCAGAGCCTCCACGTAGCCAAGTACCGGTCTTGCCTTCTCCCAGTCGTGCTTCGACTGATCGATAGAGGGTTCCGGCACCACCTTCCCACAAGAGTAGATTCTCGCCCCCGTTCCAGAAGGCTGACCCCTGCTGAACCGTGGATTGTTGGAGGGCCCAACCTGCCTTCTGGAACTCTGAACCCAACTCGGCATGATGCCGTCCGAACCGAGGGTAGTCGCCGGTACAGATCCCCGCATGACCATAGGCGTAACGGCCCAGCAGGGTCTGGCCGGCCAACGGAACCTGAAGCAAGACCGCGTTCGGGTTCTCCCGCTGATCCCGCTGTCGCGACAGCACGACCGCGCCGCGGGACGAATCGGCGTGCGGCGGTTCCGTCTTGACCGAACTCGCTTCGGAACGTGGCGGCGGGCTGCCGGACGCGGGCTCTTCCTCCGCCGCATCCCGCGACGCACCGAGCGCTGTTTCGGCGGACTCGGTCTCCAACTCGCGCGACGAACGACGCGCGCAGTCGTCCGCCCGCAGCAGCTTCGCCTTCTCGTGGGCGCGAACCGGCCTCTGGCCGCGGGGAGCGGAAACGTCGATGCCGGCCAAGCGACCGTCGGCGGCCGGCGCTTCGCCCGAGAGGACGACCAGGGCGACATTCACGACCTCGCCGCTGATCGTCTCGAACGCTCCTGTCCCCAGGCGCGCCGCCAGCCGCCATCTCCGCTCGTCGAGCAGCCGCTCGCGAAGCTTCCGGTAGCTCCTCAGGAACAGCCAGTTCTGCGGAACGACGAGTGCCGCGGCGCCCTTGCCGCCGAGCCAGGACAGGCCGCGGGAGACGAAAGCCGTGGCGAGGTCGACCTTCGCGTCCGGGTGCTGTTCGGCCAGGAAGCTCCGCAGCGCCTCCGCCTGCTTGCCGCGCCCCAGGTACGGCACGTTGGTGACGACGAGGTCGTACTCGCCAACGAGAATCCGCGCGGCGCGCGAGATGCCGGCCGCGGCCAGGCGCCATTCGACCCGGTCCGCCGCCGCTTCTCCGTCTTTGCCGCCGCCAACGCCCTCGGTCCGGCGACCAGCCGCTCGTCGCCGCGAGTCGGCGCGCCGCTCGCCGGGATCCTCGCGGCGCAACGCCTGCTCCAGCGCCTCCGCCACCTCCTGGTAGCCGGCTTCGTAGAGTCCTCCCGTTTCGCCGGCGGCGCCGCCCACCCGCCTTGGGTCGACCAGCGAGCCGAGGGTCGGCGCGTCCCGGAACAGTCCGTGGAGACGTTCCAGCGCGCCTTCGAGACGCATCCGCCGTTCTTCGTCAGGCGGGGTCCGCCGCGTCCCCGTCGCCGGGCCGTCCCCTTCCCGGGCGAGAGCCAGCCACTCTTCCTTCCTGGCGGTCACCGCGACTCCCGAGCAGGCGACGTTCGGCCGCGGCAGTTCGACGTGCCGGCCGACCATCTTCCAGGCGGCAAGGGCAAGGTTGAACACCGCGATCTGGGCGCAGCGGGGGTCGAGCTCCAGCCCGAACAGGTTGTCCCGGAGCACCCGCCGAACCGCTTCCTCGACACCGAACCCTTCTTCCTCCATCCGCAGGCGCGCGAGGAGTTCGAGCGCCTCCACGAGGAAATGTCCGCTGCCGCAGCAAGGGTCGAGCACCCGGAGTTCGCGGGCGGACCGCGGCCAGCCGCGGTAGCCGCCGGCGGCGGGCCGCCAGGAGCCGAGGTCCTCCGGCGCCGCGTCGTCCGAGAAGGAGGCCGCGTCCCCGGACGTCGGCCGCCGGGCCGGGGCGCCGGCGTCCGGCGCCTCCGCCTCGTCCCGGACGAAGCGCAGGTACTCGACGTCGTAGCCCGAAACCGCCCCCATCGCCGGAATCCCCATCTCCGCGGCGAGTTCGGCCTCGCTCGCCGCACTCCGGGCGAGCTCCGGCCGCATCGCCAGGATCTTCGCCGCCCGCCAGGCGCCCAGCGTGTTGTGGAGCAGGAAGCGGACCATGTAGTTCTCGGTGAACAGCTGGGTCACCGCCGGCAGTTCGTCGGCGCCGATCTTCGTTTCGGCGGCGTTCACCTCGTTCTTCCGGTCGGCCTGCCAGAACTGGTAGGTCCAGCCGAGCGAGTCCGAAGCGGTAAAGACCTCCGCCGGCAAGGCCATGACCAGCTTCTCCAGAGCCTGCCGACTCTCCGGCGCGAGGGTCACCTCGAGCGACGAATCGTCCGGGCGGAAGATCTCGGGCAGCATGCACGCCGCGAACCGCTCGGCGAGAGACCAGCCGTCCGCGGCGGCGCCGGCTGCCGGACCGCGCTCGCGGGCCAGTTCGGCGCACTCCTCGAGCGTCACGGCGATGCCGGATTCGGGCTCGATCAGCAAGCCGTTCTCGGCAAGAAAGCGCGCGAACAGCAGCCGGTGCCAGTGCTCGTACGCGACTTCGTGCGCGAGCCGATCCGTCTCCTGGGCGCCGCTTCGCTGGTCCAGCCGGTCGCCCAACTGCCGGCCGTGCGCCCGCAGGCGGCGCCTGAGGTCCCGCTCTTTCTCCGGCATCGCGCCGTGGGGCGCCGGAGCGGATACGGTCAGGCCCTCAAGCGCCGCCCGCGCTCCGACCTCCGCCGCCCGCCGCGCCTGCCGCGCGGCCTGCTCCAGCCGTCTGCGCAGTTCCACGGGCAACGGGCCGGTCACGAGCGCATTCTACGGGCAGGCCAGACGGCCCGCGCCCTGGCTCAGCCGAACCGCAGCGCGGCGAACAGAAGACCGGCGAGACTCACGCCGTGAAGAACCAGGCGCACTTCCAGCGCCTTGAGATCCGCCCGCATCATCGCCCTCGTCGGCAGATCTTCCACTGCGGCGCCGCGGACCGTGTCGATCGCGCGCGCGTGGGCTGCCGATCTCTAGTCGGCGTCATTGCAACCCGTCATCGCCGACCTCCTCAGCGCAGGATGACCGGCCCCTTCCGCACCGCCGCGAGCAGGCGTTCCTCCTGCTCACGGAGCCAGGTCCGAACCGCCGCCTCGTCGGCGAGCGCGACACGGCGGAGAACGACGCTCGTCGGTCCCGCCGGCTCGTCCTCCGCCCGAGGAGCCAAACGGACCGCGGCGTCGAGGGCCCGCGACAGGCGGACCGGAACCGCGTCGATCTCGGCATCCCAGGCGTCGAGCGACCGGTCGTCGAGAACCCGGAGGAGTTCCTCGTCCGATCCCACTTCGGCCCGCTCCGCCGGCGCCAGCCCCTGTTCGTTCAGAACGGCGGCACGCTGGCCGCGTTCAAGGCGCGCCCAGGCCGGCTCGGCCTCAAGCCGGGCCAAGGCGTCCGCCAGCGCCCGGTCGAGGGTCGCCCGACGTTCCTTGAGCGTCGCGCGCAGGTCGGACGCAAGCCGCTGGCGGAGCGGAGACGCGGGGTCCGTCTCGTCCAGCAGCGAGCGCTGACCGCGGATGGCCTGGATCTCGATTTCGACCTCGGCGTGACGGGGCAGCCCGCGGCCGTGCCGCTGCAAGCGCTCCAGCCGGCGCCACGCCTCCAACCGCGGCGCGACTCGCCGCTCGAGAGCGCTCCATTCGCCGAGCGCCGCGCGAACGCGCTCCGCCGCGGCGAGGATGGCGCTCAACTGCTCGGGGCCGGCGAGGCGCGCGAGGTCGTCCAGGAACGCGGTGTCGGGCCGTCGAGGCAGCGGCGCCTCGCCGCCGGCGGCGGCCGCGAGCGCGCGCAGCTTCTCGACGAACGCCGGCGCGGTCCGTTCCTCCTCGCCCCGCTCGGTCCGGAGGCCCGCGTCCTGGAAGAGGCCGCGGAGCGCGATCAGGTCGCGGGCGCCGAGAACGACCTTTTCGGGCTGGAACCGGCTCTGCGGGATTGCCCCCTGGTCGAGAGCTCCCGGCGCCACCGGCGCGGCGTTCCTCGTCGCCCGCAGGTGGCGGCTGGCGTGGAGCGCGAGGAGACAGGCGTCGATGGCGTCGCGCGGCCAGCCGAAGGGAGGCGCCTCCAGAACGCGGCGGACCTCCGCGCCCAGGGCGGCCGCCCCCACCCTGGTCAGCACCTCGCGCGCCACTGGATGCTCTTCCGTCGGCCCCGTCCAGCCCACGGCCTTGAGCGGAGCATCGGCGCCCTGGCGGGCGCGTGTCAGGGCGGTCGGCCAGGAACGGTGGTCGGCCTTGTCGAACTCCGGGAACAGGCGGGCAAGCGAGGCGGTCGCCGCGGTCTCGACCTTCTGGCCCAGGTCCTCGCCATGAACCTCGGCGCCGCCGCCCTGCCAGAGCACCGCCGCGCGCAGAAGGTCCACGACCAGTTCGTCCCGCCGGCGTTGGCTCTCGGCCAGGCGGCTCTCCATGCCGGCCCGGGCCTCGCGGCCTTCGGCCGACGCCGGCGCCCCCTTGCGATCCAGCACCTTGCTGGCCGCCGCCACGGCCAGGGCGGCTTCCTTCAACTCGTCGCCGCGCGCCTTCTCCTTCGGCAAGAAGGCGAACAGCGTCGAACTCGACGTTCCCGCCTCTCTCGCCGCCGTCTCGACGGCGCCGCCGGCGGCGGACCAGCCGTCGCGCAGCCAGACGACCACCTCGTCTCCGAGGGGCGGCGCCTCGTCCTTGTAGTGGAGCCTGAACCTCCGCCTGGTCTTCGACTCGCCGTGCTGTCGACTCGAGGGAGTCGCCTTCTCTGCCGCCTGGCCCAGAAGCTGGTTGCGCATCCGGGTCGTCTCCACGTCGTCGGCGCGAAGGGATCCGCGCGCCTCGTTCCAGGCCTGCTCCCATTCCTGGCCTTCCCTCGTCTGCAGCCGAAACTCGTCGCCGACCCGCAGCAGCACGGCGCGGTCCGCCAGCGACCGCAGCTCCCGAGCAACAGTGCGGCGGAGTTCGTCGGCGTCCGCGGCGACGTCGTCCACCATCAGATCCGCGAGGGTCTCCGCGTCGGCACGGACGCCCGTGTCCAGACCGCCTTCCCGCGGTAGACGGCCCACGAGAAAGACGAGACCGCAGAGGTCGCGCCGCAGCCGGCCCATGTCCGTGCCGTCGTCCAGCAAGCGAATGCGGGTGTGGAGTTCGTTCAGCAGGACGCCGCCGCTCACCAGGTCGTCGGCCAGCGCGCTCCAGAGATCGGTCGCCGGAATCACGGCACCCAGATCCTTGGTGGCGAGACCCCTGAGCGACTCGTCCAGAATGCGCAACTGGGAGCGAAGCTGACCGTAGGCGCCGCCGCCGGGATCCACGGCGTGGAGACATTGCTCCCAGAAGCGGCGCCGCACCGGCAGCAGGGGATAGTCGTCGATCGCGGCGTGTTCGTCTTCCGGCCTCGGCCCGATCTTCGTCTGGCGGAGGTGACGGGACACCTCGCCGGCATGGCGCTCGAACAGCTCCTCGACGGCCGGTCTGGCCGACGGCTTCTTGCGCAGGAGTACCTTGCGAGTCACGGCCTCGACATCCGCGTCCGTCAGTTCGAGCCGGATGCGGAAGCGGTCGCGCAGCTTCGCCAGAAGCGGCGTGTCGGCGGAGAGCGCCGACTGCCCGGCGCCGATCAGCAGGACGCGGCTGTCGAAGCCGGTGCAGATCGCTTCGGCCACCTCCGTGATCGCGGAAGACCGCGCCTCGGCGCCGCCGATGTACTGCTGGACTTCGTCGAGGACCAGCACCGTGGGAACGACGTCGCCGTCGGGTGACAGGGCGCGCCGGGCGGCCGCGACGAACTGGCCGGTGGTGATGTCCGCGCCGGCGTTCGGGGGGAACTGGGCGCGGAACGCCTTCAGCGCGGAGGGCCCGTCAGCGGCGAACGAAGGAACGAACTCGGACGTGGCCTGGCCGATGATCGTGCTCACCCACAGGCTGTTGAGCTCGGCGTCCCAGGACTTGCCGGCCGACAGGACCGCGTCGCGGACCTTCTCGTATGCGTTCTCCTTCTCGAGCCACGCGCGGAACTCGGCCACTTCGAAGCGCCCGGGCCAACCGCGGGCGCGCAGGATGATGTCGAGCACGGTCCGCCGCACCAGGTCGTTGCCGCCCAGCAACGTTCCGGCGGCGGCGACCGGCGGATGGCCCCCCAGGCGGCGGGCGCGCGTGTCCAGTTCGCGCAGCGACTCCAACGCCTCGGGCGGCGCCGCCGCCTGGACCAGGGTTCGCGCCGTCGAGCCGTCCTCGAACTCGGTGTTCACCCACAGGTGCGCCGCCATCTTCAGGAGATGAGACTTGCCGGAACCGAAGAAGCCGCTCACCCAGGCAGCCTCCTGTCTCGACCGGTCCAGATTGCCGAGGTACCGATCGAGCATCACCGTCAGGCCCTCGCCGAACTTGCCGTCGCAGACGAAGGTGGCAAGCTCCTCGCGGAGCACCGCCTGCTTCAGGCCGTCGTCGTCGAGCCGAGCCTGTCCCTTGTTGGCCAGGCCTTCTCTTCGCGGATCGCGGTCGAGGATGTCGTGGATCTTCAAGACCGCGGCATCTCCATGTCGTCCGCCGTGATCGCAACGGCCATGTAGTTCCAACCGTCTCGCGCGTCGAGCAGCCGGAAGCTCCTGCCGGCCACGCTGCCGGGGAAGAAGACGACGAGTCGCCCGCGGATCGCCGGTTCGACGGAGCGCACGAGTTCCGACACGCGCAGAAAACCGTACAGCGACGCCACGCCGAGGACGGCCACCACGTCGTTCTCGCCCGCCTGTTCCAGCGCGGCGGAGAGAGTCCGGACACAGTGATCCCGGAACTCCGTCTCCAGCTTCGGTTCGAGCAGGCAGTCCTCCTCGAAGTACGCCTCGCGGTACTCTTCCCGGGCCATCCAGTCGGCGAACCAGGACGTGCAGTCGACGGGGGTCCAGCCATGGCCGGCGCCCTTGGCGGCCCATTCGAACAGACGGAACTGTGCTCGGATGGAGCGCTCGATCTCCTTGTCGTAGACGACGAAGGCGACCCGCTGGGACCCGGCGAGCGTCCGCTGCCAAGGGGCGGCCACGTACCGTTCCCAAGCGCGGGCCAAGCGCTCGGTGCGGCTCAGGGTCATCGGCAGCGGGCCGGGTCGGCCATCGTGGCGTCGATCATCAGCAGGTCGCCAGCGGCGCGGGCGTGAATGTAACCCAGTCGGTTCGCCTGGAGCGTCAGCTGCAGGAGGCCGGAACGAGGGAGGTCCAACAGGCGGCACCACGGGGACTCGAGCATCCGGCGTACCGGCCAGCCCTCGCGGGCCGCCAGCCAGAGCGCGAAGGCCGCCGTCTCGGGCGAAGGGTCGGGCCGTCGACGCAGCTTGCGAACGCGGCCCTCCAGCAGCCCCGCCTGGGTCCAGGAACTGGCTGCGTAGCGCGCCGCCTTGTCGATCGTCGCTTCGTTCAGACGGCCGGCGGCGGCTTCGCGCAACGGTTCGATCAGAACGGACCGCTGGAAGCCGGCGTCCGGATCGAGCCGGACGACCGACGCCGCCGTGGCCCGCAGCAGCGGATCCCGGACGAGGGCGGCAAGCAGGGCCAGAAGCGGCCTTCCGGCGGACGCCTCGGTCCACAACCGCAGAAAGACCCGGAAGAGCGGAACCCGCGGGTCGAGCGCATAGAGCTCCCGAAGCCGTCGGAGACTCTCGCGCCGGTTGGCGAACGTCTTCTTGCCGAGCACGTTGTCCTCGACGACGGCGCGGGCGTAGCCGGCCCGGTCCGCATCGGCGGCCGCGGCGCGGAGCAGTTCCCGGAGGTCGGCGAGCATGATCGTCCGGCTGGCGTGGGGGCCAAGGGGACCGAAACGGAAACCGAATCGTTCCAGATCCGCCGCTTCCGCCGCCAAGGGGAACCTGTCGAACATCGGCCAACTAAGGTAGCAGCGGCCGCGGCCGTCGGACAGCGCTGTCGCGCGAGGGGGAGGGCGGGCCCTCGGCATGTCTCGGGGCCAGATCAGCCCGCAAGCCACTCGATCAGTCGAAACAGCGTCAGGAGCAGTCCCGGCGGCGTTCAACGCTCCGGCTCGAAGACAAGCTCGGGCACGACGACTTCCCACTCATCGCACTTCGCGGCGTCGCGGTACTTCGGGTCCGAGTCGTCACGGCGCCAGCCGACCACCGCGTAGACGGCCGCCGACCGACAGCGCATTCCGGGAGGCGGCTTGAACGCCTGGGCGAGGCGCCCGACGGTCCGACCGGTTCCGTCCAGCAACAACCATCGACCATTCCCATCGATTCGGACGTCCAGAGAATCGTTGATCGACAACGCCGCGATGGCGCCGTGCACCGGAGCGCCAGTCCAATGGCCTCCGGCGAAGCCCAGGTAGACCTCTTTGAGCTTCGGCCGGACATGCCGGTACTCGACCGCCTCGGGACACGGCGGGAGCGCGACGGCCTCCCGGAGCACCGTTGAGGGATGTCCAACAAGTTCGGTAGCGATGTTCCGGGAACCGTCGAGGCGCGCCAGCGCGAGCGTCCACCGGGCGCGGGTCATGGCGACGTAGACCAGCCGGCGCGGCGCGTCCGGATCCTCGTCGCGGCCCACGCGGTCCCAACCGCCGTCGAGCACGGCCACATGATCGAACTCCAGCCCCTTGGCGCGATGGGCGGTCAGGAGCAGCAGCCCCCGCTGCCGGCGGCGTATGTCCCGACCCCACTCGGCCAGCCACTCGATGAAATGGGCGACCGGCGTGTCTCCGCCTCCGGCTTCCAGCGCATGTTCCTCGACCGCCTGCCGCAGCAGGTCGTGCCAGCGATTGGAGGGTCGCGCATCCAACCAGCTGCTCAGCGAGGCGGCGTCAACCACGGGCGGTTTCCGTTCGCGCAGCCAGCGGACGAACGTTCGGGTCTCCCGCAGGCGCCAGAAGCTCGGGATCTCCTCGTTCGCCATCTGCACGGGAATGCCGTGCGCCTCGCAGAAGGCCCGCACCGGGACCAGGTACCGCCACTCTCGCGCGATCACCGCGCACCGCGACCAGTCCCACTCCGGCGCCAGCCCGGCGAGGCGAAGAAACTCCGCCATGACGGCCCGCGCCTGACGGATCGGATCGGGGACCACCGGCAGGATCCGCACCTTCCCGCGCGAGACCGGATCCAGCGTCGTCCACTCCCCGCCCGGCGGATCCTTCTCGCGGCCGCGGTCGACCCGGATCGAATGCTCCGCCTTCATGCGCTGACGGGCCCGCTCGATCACGGCGTTGGCCGCCGTCACGATGTGGGCCGTCGAACGGTAGTTGGCGGTCAGGTAGCTGGGCCTCGCCTGGTAGTCGACCTCGAAGCGCCGGATGAACTCGACCGACGCGCCGTTGAAGGAGTAGATGTTCTGGTCGTCGTCCCCGACCGCGAACAGCGTGAGCTTGCTCGCTTTGTCTTCCAGCGTCCGGCCGGCCAGCGCCGAGATCAGTTCGTACTGCTCGCGACCGACATCTTGATACTCGTCGACCAGAATCCACCGAAATCCCGTGAGCAGACGGCGGCGGCGTTCGTCCGCTTCCTCCGGCGACAGCTCCTCGCCGCGGAGCACCTCGACCGCGCGGCGCATCACTTCCCTGAACATGTCGTCGTCCGGTCGCTCCGACTGGCCGATAAAGCTCGCGCCCGCCAGACGCATGGCCAGCGCGTGACACGTGAGAACGGTCACGCCGCGGGCGTCGTCGCCGATCAACTCGCCGAGCCGGCGGCGGATGTCAACGGCCGCGTGTCGGTTGTAGGCGAGCGCGACGATGCCTCGGGCATTCTCCCGTCGGACGCGGATCAACCAGGCGATGCGGTGCACGAGCACGCGGGTCTTGCCCGAACCGGGGGCCGCGAGCACCAGCACGTTCGTGCGTTTCCGCTTGTCGGCCACGATGCGTTGCTGGTCCGGGTTCCCCAGACTCTCGACGATGGCGCGCCAGGACGCCGGGGTCGTCTCCCGGCCGATCTCCTTGTCCCGCCCCGGCAGCCAGCGGGCGAGAAAGTCCTCTTCGCGGAGGGTGAAGTAGTCCATTGCCAGTCGCAGCGCTTCGCTCATCGCGGCGAGACCTCGCTCGGCGAACTCCTTCATCACGTGGATCTGGAGCACCTGGCCCTTGTAGTGCAGCGCAAGCGGCTCGAAATCCGTCCCGGAAAAGCCGCGGCGCCGCTCCCGCTGCTTCAGACGGATCGTCATGGCCGGACGGAACACGGCCAGCCCCTTGTTCAGCCGGAGGACCTCCTGTTCGTGAAGCCACAGCAGGGCCCGGTCCAGCAGCTTGGCCGGGTCTCGCACCCTGGCCTTCAGGACCAGATCGGACTTGATCGCCTGCAGGAGTCTCCCGAGCGTGGTCTCGGCCAGAAGATCGGTCCCCCGCGCGCCGGACGGCAAGCAGCCGAGCAGATGGTCCAGCAAGCGAGCGGCGGCACGGCGGCGTATGCTGGCGGTCTTTTCCAGCGAACCCCATTCTCGTTGAAGGGTGATGCACGCGGTCTCCGCGTCGCGCTTGCGGACCCGGAGGCTGCCCGCGGCGCCGTCGTTCTCGCCGCGACCGTCCCAGGCGATGCTCCGGACGATGCGGAACAGCCGTTCCGGCAACGGGTCGGCCAGGCCCTGGTCCCGCAGCGTCTGGGCCGCGATGCGAAGATGGAGGGAGGAACTGTCGCCCTTGCCAAGGTCCGGAGCGGCCTCTCGCATGTGGTCGATGAGGGCGCTCTCCAGAGCGGCCGTCTCTTCGAGACGCTTCGGCGACGAGCTCTTCACCCCTGCGTGGACGAACGCGGTCAGCGCCGTGTCGTTGCTGGCGATGCCGAACCCCTCAAGATCGAACAAGGCGCCGCGCACGCGTTCGGGACTCAGACCCGAGACGCCCATCAACTCGTCCGTGCTCACTCCTTCGTCGGCGGCCGCGTCAATCAACGCGCGCGCGATGCTCAGCAGCTGCGCGCGGTAGCGGTTCGTTATCCCGGTTTGCCTGAAGAGACGCTCGCGAGCCTCCTCCACCGAATCCACCCGCAACGAGGACGGGAAGACCCGAACGAAGTTCTCCTCGCGGGTCAGGAGCTGCGATTCCTCGAGCCAGGCAACGGCGGTGCGCACCCGCGTGTCGTCGGTCGCGGAGTCGCGCTCGAAAGTCTTCTCGTCGTCTTCGCCGAGGATCTCGCCGGCGGTCGCCACGACGGCGCCGGCGAACCGCTTCTTCTTCCCGTCGAGACGGCGCAGAGCTCCCAGAACGCCGTCGATCTCCGCGCGGGTGAGCCGCGAGCGCGCGGAAAGGCCGAACTGACGTTCGACATCGTCCGCCGCGTAGAGAAGAACGCAGCGCGCCGGATCGCGGTCGCGGCCGGCGCGGCCGGCCTCCTGGAGGTAGTTCTCCAGCGAGCCCGGGATGTCGGCGTGAACGACCAGCCGCACGTCCGGCTTGTCAATCCCCATGCCGAACGCGTTGGTTGCCGCGATCACGCGAAGTTCGCCGTCGATGAAGCGCCGCTGCACGTTCTTCTTCGTCTCCGGTCGCAGGCCCGCGTGAAAGCGGTCCGCGGCCAACCCCTTCTGTTGCAGGTACTCGGCGACGTCCTCGCTCTTCCCACGCGTCGCGCAGTAGACGATGGCGCCGCCCTGCGCATCGGGCGGCAGATGGGACGTCAGCACCTGGAAGATGTCCGAGAACTTCTCTCCTCCCGCGGTCGGGATCACCTCGAAGTCGAGATTGTCGCGCTCGGCGCCACCGTCGAACACCGCCAGCTCGATACCGAGCTCCTCCCGGAAATGCCGGACGATGTCCTCGACGACATCGGGCTTGGCGGTCGCGGTCAGGCACAGAACCGGCGGCACGGGATCGTCGCCCGCCTTCTTGCGGATGAAGGGCCCCACGTAGCGATAGTCGGGCCGGAAGTCGTGGCCCCAGCGCGACAGGCAATGCGCCTCGTCCAGAATCCAGGCGCCGATTTCGCGCTGGTCCAACGCCCGCCACAGGGTGCGGGAGCGCAACTGTTCCGGCGAGATCAGCAGGATGCCGGCGTCGCCCAGCCGCACCCGATCCAGGGCGTCGGCGCGCTCCGGCATCGACAGCAGTCCGTTGACCGTCACGCAGCAGTGAATGCCAACTCGCTCCAGTCCTGCCGCCTGGTCCGCCATCAGCGCCACCAGAGGCGAGATGACGACCGTCAGCGCGCCGGTCTTGTCGTAGCGCGACAGTGCGGGAAGCTGGTAGCAGAGCGACTTTCCGGCGCCGGTCGGAAGGATCCCGAGCGCGTGCCTTCTCGCCAGCGCGTGCTCGACGATGGCCTGCTGCATGGACTGTCCGTCGTTAGTCGCCGGTTCGGGACGGAAGCCGTCGAAGCCGAACCAGCGCTTCAGTTCCCTGCACGCGTCATGGCGTTCCCGGCACCAGCCGCAGGCCGGATCGGTGCACGCCGTGTCCCGGAGCCGGCGCACGAGCTCTCCGGCTTCCGGAAACTGGCGGCGCACCCAGGGCGGCATGACGGAGTTGCCGCCCGCCACGGACAGCCACGCCAAGGCATACGCCAGCGCCCAGCCGAGTTCGTCCGCGCTCGCGATCGCCTCGCGTGCCTGCACGATGCAGGCGGCGTGCGAGAGTCTCGACCGAATCGCCGCCGCGGCCTCCGCTTGCGACGGCCGAGGCACGCCCCGAATCCCGCGGAAGAGATCGTCCAGAGCGCGGTCCACGCCTTCCGGCTCGGGAGCACATAGCCAGTGCCATGCCTCGAGCAGGTCCGGCGAACACTTGGCCATCGACTCTCGTTCATCGCCGAAGAGCTCCAGCGCCAGGCGGGAGTCGAGTTCGGGATCGTTGCGGCGGCCTCGCCTGAGCCGTCCGTCGTGGTAGTGCTTGACGAGGCGGTGATAGGGGTTTGCCGGGAAGGCAAGCGGGCTGAGGCGCAGCGTGTCGACCGCCGGCAGCGTCAGCAGCCGGAGGCCCGGCATCGACGCCTCCAGGAAGGGCAGATCATGTTCGATCAGATTGTGACCTAGAACGAAGGACGCGCCCTCAACGAAACCGTCGAGACGCGCCAGCGCGGCGGCCGTCCCTCCTCCGGTCAGCGAATCGCCGCGGCGGGAGGAGCCGCCGTGATCGGACGCCTGCCGCTGATCGGGATGGACGAGGCCGTCGTTGCTGACCTGACGGTCTGGACGCACCGCCCCAAAGGCACGGATGCGGCCGTCCGAGCCGACCTCGATGTCGAGAGAAACGCAACGGGGCCGGAAGGGGACGCCGTCCTCCGGTTTCCCCCGCCTCTCGTCATCGCTGGAACCGGGCGGCGCCATCGCCAGTCTTGTCTCGACCGCATCGTGTCAAAGGACCTTTACATTTGACAACTGGACCGGCGCGCCAGGGTCGGTCCTTTCTCCGATGGGAAGACGCGCGTCGCCAAGGGCACGGGCGCGGCGCCGCTGATAACGTCCGCGCCGTCCGATCTCCGCCGAAGCCCGCGACCGCCGTGTCCAGCGTTCAGAACTTCACGCTCTACGATGTCCTCGTCCGCAACGCGGCGGCGTTCGGCGATCGGCTCGCGCTCGTCACGGAGAACGGCGAGGAACGGAGCTTCGCGGAACTGCGCGGCAGGGTCGATGCGCTGGCTGCCGGGCTCGACGGTCTGGGGCTGGCGGCTGCCGACCGGATCGCCGTGCTGGGCCACAACTCGGCGGCCTGCGTGGAGCTGTATCTCGCCTGCGCCCGCCAGGGAATCGTCGTCTATCCGATCAACTGGCGGCTTCAGTCCGGGGAAATCGAGACGCTCGTCCGCGAGCGGGCGAAGCCCCGGGCCTTCGTCGTGGGCGCGGAGTGCCTGGACGCCGTGCCGGGAGGTCCCGGCGACGACGCGATCCCCCACTGGCTCCAGTTCGGCCCCGAAGCGGCGGAAGGCGTCCCGGCCAAGGGTTTCTCCGCGCTGGACTCGCTCTACGCCGACGCCGACGCGGCGAACGACCTGCCGCGGCCCGACGTCGCGGCCGACCAGCCGTTCGCGGTCATCGCGACGGCGGCGGTCGACGTCATTCCTCGCGGCGCGCTGCTCAGCCACTCGAACCTGATCTGCGCCAACCTGCAGGAGATCGCATCGCTCGGGCTCGACGGTTCGGACCGCAACCTGGTCGCCTTGCCGCTCTTCCACATCGCCGGACTCGGCCACCTGCTGAGCGTCTTCCACGCCGGCGGCGCGAACGTCGTCGCCGCGAAGTACGACCCGGCGCAGGCGGTAGAGCTGATCGACCGCTACGCGATCACCATGGTCAGCGACTTCCCGCCCGTGCTCTCCAACCTGCTCGACGCCGCGGCCGCGGCCGGAAGCCGGCTGCCGAGCCTGCGTCACGTCACCGGCCTCGACTCGCCGGAGACGATGCAACGGCTCCACGACGAGACAGGCGCCACCTTCTGGACCGGCTTCGGCCAATGCGAGACGAGCGGCTTCGTCACGATCCAGAACGCTCGCGAGCGGCTCGGCTGCGCCGGCAAGGCGGGCGAACTGTGCAGCGTCCGCCTGGTCGACGACGACGACCGCGAGACGCCGCCCGGCGAGGACGGCGAGATCGTCGTCCGCGGACCGCTGGTCTTCCTGGGCTACGACGGGCAGCCCGAGGTCACGGCCCACGTCTTCCGGGGCGGTTGGCACCACACCGGCGACATCGGCCGCTTCGACGAGGACGGCGCCCTGCTCTACGTCGGTCGAAAGCCCGAGAAGGAACTGATCAAGCCTGGCGGCGAGAACGTGTACCCCGCCGAGGTGGAGGCGGCGATCCTGGAACTCGACGCCGTGCGCGGGGTCTGCGTCTTCGGCGTCAGCGACGATCGCTGGGGCGAGGCGATTCGCGCCGTCGTCGAAGTCGACCCGGAAGCCGACGCCTCCGCCGGGCTCGACCGGGAATCCGTCCGCGAACACGTCGGCGGCCGCATCGCCCGCTTCAAGCGGCCGCGGGACGTCATCTTCACCGGCGAGTTGCCGCGGAGCGGCGGCCGTGTCGACCGCGCCGCGGTCAGAGATCGCTGGGGAGACGCCTGAGCCGCCCGGTCGGCCCACGACTTCGTGCCTGGCCCCACCAGCCCCCGCCACGCCGCATGCCGCGGCGCATTCCACTGACCGTCATGCCGCAGCCGCCGCGGGCGGGCATCGCCCCGGAAGGGGCGGACCCGGAACTCGTCGGGATCGAGAACGCGATCCTCGACCTGCTGGTCCAGGTAGAGGACCGGGACGTCGCCGAGATGGGCCTCGACAAGGGGATCATGAAGCTGGTCACGGCCGAGGAACAGGAAGCGATCCTCGACCGCGTGCTGAACCGCGACGGCGAGGTCCGGCAGCCCGAGATCGAGGCCGGCGGGTCCTGCGCCAACGTGCTGCGCGCCGCGTCCCTGCTCGGCGTGACCGCCAGCTACAGCTCGGCCGTCGCCGCGGACGACACCGGCCGCCTGTTCGAGCGAGGCCTCGAAGCGAGCCGCGTCAGGAATCGACTGGCGCGGATCGACGGCGTCACCGGCACGTCGGTCGTGCTGGTAACGCCCGACGGCGAGCGCACGATGAACACGCACCTGGGCGTCTGTCGGCGGTATCGCCCGGAACACGTGCCGGAAGACGACATCCGGAGGTCGCGGATCTTCTTCACGACCGGCTACATCTGGGACACGCCGAACCAGATCGACGCGATCGAACGCGCCATCGAGGTCGCCCGCGGCGCCGGCGCCAGGCTGGCGATCGATCTCGCCGATCCGTTCGCGGTCGGCCGTTCGCGCGAGCACCTCATGCGGCACAGGGAGCACGGCTTCGACATCCTGTTCGCCAACGCCGAGGAGGCGCGGATGATGACCGGCCTAGGGCCGGAGGAGGCGGCCCGCGACCTGGCCAGGACGATCGAGGTGGTCGCGGTCAAGGACGGCGTTCGCGGCGCCTGGGTACGCCGGGGCGACGAGGTTCACCGTGTTCCCGCGCACCGGGTCGACGTCGTCGACACGACCGGCGCCGGCGACTGCTTCGCCGCCGGCTTCCTCTACGGTCTGTTGCGAGACCTGCCGATCCGCACCTGCTGCGAGATCGGCATCGCGATGGCGGCGGATACCATTGGGTGCCTGGGCGTCAAGCTGTCGCCCGATATCCGGGAACGGCTGACGGCAATCGAACGACGGCGGACCGCGGCGGTCCCATGACGGGGAGAGAGACCATGAACCGGAACATCGCCCGCACCGACAACCGGTCCACCGACCAGAGCGGCCGCCGCCCGCGGCGCCTCGGCGGCGCAACAGGGAGCCCGACCCGCGTGTTTCGTCGGCTGACGGCGGCGCTCGCGGTCGCCTTGTCGGCGACGCTAGCGGCGCCGACCGGCGTCGCGGCCCAGGAGACGAACCCGATCGAGCCGCACCACATCGCCACGCTGCGCAGCGTCGGCGCGGTGGAGGCGTCGCCCGACGGCCGTCTCGCGGCCTATCTGCTGAGCGTCCCGCGGCGGCCGCTGGACGAGGAGAGCGGCGCCGCCTGGACCGAACTGCACGTGCTCGACCTGGCCGAGCCGGGATCCTCCCGGCCCTTCGTCGCCGGCGCCGTGAACGTCGGCCGGCCCGGCTTCCGCGGCGCCGACGAGATCCTGTTCACTTCCCGCCGCGGCAAGGACAAGGAAGCCGCTCTCTACGGGATCCCGGTCGGAGGCGGCGAAAGCCGCAAGCTGGTCGAACACGACACTGGCGTCGGCGCCTGGGCCCTGTCGCCGGACGGACGCCGGGTCGCGTTCCTGGCCCGCGAGGAAACCGCCAAGGAACTGAAGACGCTCCGCGAGAAGGGCTTCAACCAGGAGATCGTCGAAGAGGACAGGCCGCTGACCCGGCTCTGGGTCGCGGACGTTCCGGCGCTCGACGCGGACCGCGTCGACGACGAGTCGAAGCCCGTCCAGGTCGACTCGGTCGATGGACACGTCATCTCCGCCGTGTGGAGTCCCGCCGGCGACCGCCTCGCCGCGGTGACCACGCCGACCGCGCTGATCGACGACTCCTACACGAGCAAGTCCGTCGTGATCGTGGACGCGTCGACGGACGACTTCCCCGTCGTCTCGGAGGTCGCGGCCATCGGCAAGCTCGGTCAGGTCGAGTTCAGCCCGAACGGCGAGCGGGTCGCCGCCGTGTCGGCGGCCGATCGGCACGACCCCGCCGCCGGCAGGCTGATGCTCCTCGGCGGCCCGAAACTCGCGGAGGGCGAGAGCGCCTTCAACGACCTGCTGCCGGAACTCGAGGGTCATGTCGACTCCTTCGCATGGGAGGACGACGAGCACCTCCTGTACGCCGCCTCCGTCGGGGTCTGGACCACTCTGGGCAGGGTGTCCACCGACGGCGAAGCGGAAACGCTGATCGAACCGGGCGGCCCGATCGTCGTCGGCTTCAGCCTGCCGCGCGGCGGAGGCGCGGCCGCGCTAGTCGCGGACAGCCCCGAGCACCCGAGGGAGATCTACCGCTACGACCCGTCGGCGCCGCGGTCGCCGCCGGTGCGGATGACCAACTCGAACCCCTGGCTCGACGACCTCGACCTGGCTCGCCAGGAAGTCGTCCGGCACACGGCGCCCGACGGGCTCGAACTCGAGGGTCTGCTGATCTACCCGCTCGACTACGAGGAGGGACGGCGCTATCCGCTGATCCTGTTCGTCCACGGCGGCCCGGAGAGCCACCACGCCAACGGCTGGCTGACCTCCTACTCGAACTTCGCACAGCTCGCGGCCGCCCGCGGTTTCGCTTCCTTCTACCCGAACTACCGCGGCAGCACGGGGCGCGGCGTCGAGTTCTCGAAGCTCGGCCAGCGCGCCGCCGCCGGCCCCGAGTTCGACGACCTGATCGTCGCGGTCGACCACCTGATCGAGATCGGCCTCGTCGACCGGGACCGGGTCGGCATCACCGGCGGCTCCTACGGCGGCTACGCCTCGGCCTGGGGCGCGACGCACTATTCCGACCGTTTCGCCGCGGCGATTCCCTTCGTCGGCATCTCGAACAACATCTCCAAGCTGGGAACGACGGACATCCCGATGGAGATGTACCTGGTTCACCATCGCACGCGGCTCTGGGAGGACTGGGACTACTTCGAGAAGAGCAGCCCGATCTACTACGTGACCCGCAACCGCACGCCGACGCTCATCCTGCACGGGAAGGAGGATCCCCGGGTCCATCCCAGCCAATCGCTGGAGCTCTACCGGCACCTGAAGTCCCTGGGCCAGGCGCCCGTGCGGCTGGTCCTCTACCCTGGCGAAGGCCACGGCAACCGGCGCTCGGCGGCCCGCCTCGACTACCTGCTCCGCACCCTGCGCTGGATGGAGCACTACCTCAAGGGTCCCGGCGGCGATCCGCCGCCGCGCGAGATCGACTACGCCGCCTACCTGCCTTGGGCCGAGAGCGGCGACGACGCCGAGGAGGACGAGGAAACCGCGACCCCTGACGCCGACTCGACGGACGGCGAAGAGTGAGGCGCATCTTCCCGCTCGCCGGAGCGGGCGTTCGGGCGCTTGCATGGAACCAGCAACGCCGCACTGGGTGCGCAGACGCCTCGCACTGGGTGCGCCGACGCCTCGCACTGGCTGCGCAGACGCCCTCGTCGGCTTTCCGGGTGTGTCCTCTGTGCGGTGGCGCAGCCCGACGGCGGCGAACCCTCCCGTCGAAACCGCCGGCGCCGACGTGAGGTGGGGCGTCCTCGCGCTGCTGGCGGCGGCGTGGCTGTCCCTGTCCGGGCCGTACACGCTGCACGAGTGGCTGATTCTCGCCTTCGGCGTCCTCTCCGTGACGTTCGTCTGGCGTCTCCATCTGGCCCTTGACCGCGCGGCGGGAGGCGGTTCCGAGTTCTTCCGCGCTTCCTCCTGGCTGCGGCTGCCGCGGTTTCTGATCGCCTTCGCGCTGAAGACGGCGGCAGCCAATCTCCACGTGACGAAGCTGATCCTGTCGCCGAAGATCGAACTCCACCCCCGTCTCCGGCGCGTGCGGGCGAGTCAGAAGACGGCGTTCGGCCAGGTCCTGTACGCGAACTTCATCACCCTCACGCCCGGGACGATCACTCTGGACCTCCGGGACGACGAACTGCTCGTTTACGCCCTCGACGCGGAGAGCGAGGCGGCCGTGATGGATGGCTCGATGGACCGCGACGCGCTGCGGATCGAGGGAGGCTCGGCCTGATGTACATGGCGGCGATGACGGCGATCATCGTGACGATGTTCCTCGCGCTCACGCGCGCCGCGATCGGCCCTACCGTCTTCGACCGCATCCTGGCGGTCAACATGTTCGGCACGAAGACGGTGCTGCTGATCGCGGTCAGCGGTTTCCTGACAGGGCGTCCGGAATGGCTCGATCTGGCCATCGTCTACACCCTGGTCAACTTCACGGGCACCCTGGCCGTGCTGCGCTTCGCGCGCTTCGGCAACCTGGCGAGGGACGACCGGAAGGCCAACCGATGAACGCCGCGCTGGACATCGCGACCGCGGCGCTGCTGGTTGCCGGCGGCTTCTTCTGCATCGTCGGCGGCATCGGCCTGCACCGCTTCTCCGAGTTCTACCAGCGTACCCACGCGGCGAGCGTCACGGACACCGCGGGCGCCGGTCTGATGCTCCTGGGCCTGATGCTTCAGGGCGGACTGTCCATGGTCACCCTGAAGCTGGTCCTGACGCTCGCGTTCCTCCTGTTCAGCAGCCCGGCGATCGCGCACGCACTGGTCAAGGCGGCTCACGGCCACGGACTGGCGCTGGAACTGGAGATCCCGAACAGGGCCGAGAAAGACGGCGACCCGGGCGGGGAGAGCGATGCCGCCGGTTGAACTCCTCCTCATGCTGCTCCTGCTGGCCACCGTCGTCGTGGTGGCGAGGCTCAAGGACCTGTTCGCCGCCGCCATGCTGACCGGGATCGCCAGCCTGCTGACGGCCGGGCTGTTCGTCCTGATGGACGCCGTGGACGTCGCCTTCACCGAGGCCGCGGTCGGCGCCGGCGTCAGCACCGTGCTCTTCCTCGGAGCGCTCAGCCTGACCTCGCGGCGCGAGAAGCGGCAGGATCGACTTCAGGTCCTGCCGTTTCTGATCGTCGCCGCCACCGGCGCCGCGCTGATCTACGGCACCTGGGACATGCCGGCCTACGGCGATCCCGACGCCGTGATGCACCGCTACCTGGAACCGGACCTGATCGCCGAAACGGCCGAGAAGATCCACATCCCGAACATCGTGACCGCCATCCTCGCGAGTTTCCGCGGCTACGACACGTTCGGCGAGGTGGTCGTGATCTTCACGGCCGGCATCGGCGTCGCCTTGCTGCTGGGCGGGCTGAACCGTGGCGCCGGGCAGGCCCGCCAGGGGGAAGACGCGTGAAAGCGCCGTCCAGAGTGCGCGAGATGCCGGTCCTGCGGGTGACGGCCAAGGCGTTGGCGCCGTTGATTCTCCTGTTCGGCCTGTACGTCCAGTTCCACGCGGACTTCGGACCGGGCGGCGGCTTCCAGGCCGGGGTCATCTTCGCCGCGGGGTTCATCATCTTCGGCCTGGTCTTCGGCGTGGACGCGCTGCGTCGGGTTGTTCCGGCGACCCTTGCCGAGCGGCTGATGGCCGCCGGCCTGCTGCTCTACGGCGCCGTGGGCATCGAAGCGATGATCCTGGGCGGCGAGTTTCTCGACTACACGGCGCTCGATCCTCTGACCGCCGGCGATCAGGGTCAGCACCTGGGGATCATCCTGATCGAACTCGGCGTGGGCATCGCCGTCGCCGCGACGTTGATGCGCATCTTCTACGCCTTCGTCCGCCACGGACCGATCGGCGGAGAGACGCCGGAGGAGGCGTCGCCGCTCGGAGGGACGAACGGAGGTTCGGCGTGAGTCTGATCCAGACGGCTTCCGGACTCTGGATCTACTGGCTGATCATCGTCCTCATGATGGTCGGCCTGTACATCGTCACGGCCCGCGATCACCTGATCAAGAAGGTCATGGGGCTCAACATCCTGCAAGCGGCAGCCATTCTCTTCTTCATCGCGATGGCAAAGGTCGAGGGCGGCACGGCGCCGATCGTCTCGAGCGAAGCCGCTCGGAACGGCGGCGACGTCCTGTACTCGGGTCCTCTCCCTCACGTGCTGATGCTGACCGCGATCGTGGTCGGCGTGGCCACCACCGCCCTCGCACTCGCACTGGTCGTTCGCATTCACGCCGAGTACGGCACGGCCGAAGAAGAAGAAACGTTGGCGGTCGACATGGAACACGCGTAAGGCGCCCGGAAGGTGACGAAACACATCGTCGTCCTCGAGGTGGTCTTGCCGCTGCTGGCGGCGCCGGTGTGCCTGCTGGTGCGCAACCCGCGCTTCTGTCGCCTGTGGAGCCTCGCCGTCGTCGCGGCCTGCTTCGCGATCTCCGTCGCCCTGCTGCTCGAGGTGCGCGGCGGCGGAGTGCTCGCGTACCAGCTCGGAGGCTGGGCGCCGCCGTTGGGGATCGAGTATCGGGTCTCGACCGTCAACGCCTACGTGCTGGCGCTGGTCACCGCGATGGCGCTCGTCGTTCTGAGCTTCGACTCGCGCGGGGGACCGCCGCGGGCGCCGGAGCGGCGCCGCCACTTCTACTACGCCGCGTTCCTGCTCTGCATCGCGGGTCTGCTCGGCATCGCGATCACCGGCGACGCCTTCAACATCTTCGTGTTCCTCGAGATCTCGTCGCTCTCGTCCTACATCCTGGTCAGCCTCGGCGGCCACCGGCGCGCCTTGATGTCCGCCTTCTACTACCTGGTGATGGGCACGATCGGCGGCGTCTTCTTCATGCTGGGCGTCGGGCTGCTCTACCAGGAAACCGGGACCCTCAACCTGCGCGACATCGCCGCGCGCCTGGAACCGACCCTGGACGACCGCGGCGTCGTCCTGGCGCTGACGTTGCTCGTCGTCGGCATCTCGATCAAGCTGGCGGTCTTTCCTCTGCACCACTGGCTGCCGAACGCCTACTCGTTCGCGCCGCCAAAGGTCAGCGCCTTTCTGGCCGCGACGGCGACGAAGGTCTCCTTCTACCTGCTGGCGATGGTCCTGTTCACGATCTTCGGCGCGCCCTTCGTGTTCGAGGAACTGCGGCTTCAGGCCGTGCTGCTGCCGCTTTCCATCCTCGCCATGTTCCTGGCCTCCGGCGCCGCGATCTTCCAGACCGACCTGCGGCGGCTGCTGGCCTATTCGAGCGTCGCCCAGATCGGCTACATGACTCTCGGCCTCTCGACCGCGAACGCGACCGGACTGGCCGGCGGCCTGGTCCACCTGTTCAACCACGCGGTGATGAAGGGCGGGCTGTTCCTCGTCGCCGCCTGCCTGCTCCACCGCGTCGGCTCGGTCCACATCGACGCCCTTGCCGGCGTCGGCCGCCGCATGCCCCTGACCGCGGCCGCGCTGGTCATCGGGGGTCTGAGCCTGATCGGCGTCCCGGGCACGGTCGGCTTCGTCAGCAAGTGGTACCTGGTGTCCGGCGCGCTCGAGCGCGGCTGGACCGCGGCCGCGGCGCTCATCCTGCTGAGCTCGCTGCTGGCCCTGGTCTACGTCGGAAAGGTGGTCGAGGTCGTCTGTTTCCGCAAGCCGGCCGAAACCCAGCCGATCGACCACGTGCGGGAAGCCCCGCTCGGGATGCTGGCGCCGACCTGGGCGCTCGCCGCGGCCGCGATCGTCTTCGGCCTGACGACGGACTGGACGTACGGTGTCGCCAGAGAGGCCGCCGAACTCCTGCTTGCGGGCGGGATCTGAGTCGGCGATGAGCTCCGAGACGGCGATTCTGGCGGCTCTGCAGCTGCCGCTGCTGGCCGCGGGTTCCTGCCTGCTCCTGGGCGGCGGTCTGGGCCGTCCCAACCTGCGGGACCTCGCCACGCCGCTCTTCGGCGTCGGCGCCTTCGCGGCGGTTTGGCGGCTCGGCGCGGACGTCCTCCGCGGGGACCGGCCGGAACTCGTCCTGTTCGAGGCGCTGCCGGGCATCGAACTTGCGTTCCAGGTCGAGCCTCTGGGTCTGATCTACGGCCTCGTGGCGAGCGGCCTGTGGATCCCGACCTCGATCTACGCCGTCGGCTACATGCGGGGTCACCGCGAGCGCAACCAGACGCGGTTCTTCACCTTCTTCGCCCTTTCCATCTTCGCCGCGCTCGGCATCGCGTTCGCCCGCAACCTGTTCACGCTGTTCCTCTTCTACGAGGCGCTGACGCTTCTCACCTTTCCGCTCGTCACCCACCACGGCGGCGACCAGGCGAGGCGCGCGGGGCGCATCTATCTCGGCATTCTCCTCTTCACCTCGATCTCTTTCCTGCTGTTCGCCATCCTGTCGACCTGGCGGCTGACCGGCACGATCGAGTTCACGCCGGGCGGCATCCTGGGCGCCGAGACGAGTTCCGGGATGGTCACGGCGCTGCTGCTGCTCTACGCCTTCGGCGCCGGCAAGGCGGCGCTCATGCCCTTCCACCGCTGGCTGCCGAACGCGATGGTGGCGCCCACGCCGGTCAGCGCGCTGCTGCACGCGGTCGCGGTGGTCAAGGCCGGCGTGTTCGCGATCCTCAAGGTCGTCGTCTACGTCTTCGGCCTCGACCTGCTCGCCGGCGGCGCCGCGTCGCTGGCGCTGATGACGGTCGCCTCGTTCACCATGCTGATGGCGGCCGTCATCGCCATCCGCCAGGACAACCTGAAGGCGCGGCTCGCCTACTCGACGATCAGTCAGCTCGCCTACGTCGTCTTCGGCGCGGCGATGGCCACGGCGACGGGCGTCCTGGCCGGCGGTCTGCAGATCGCGATGCACGCGGCGGGCAAGATCACCCTCTTCTTCTGCGCCGGCGCCATCCTCGTCGCCGCCCACAAGAAGAAGGTGAGCGAACTCGACGGGCTCGGCCGCGCCATGCCGTGGACCTTCGGCGCCTTCTTCCTGGCCTCGCTTTCGATCATCGGCATCCCGCCGCTGGGCGGCGCCTGGTCCAAGTGGTACCTGATGGTCGGCGCGCTGGAGACCGGCTTCGCCTGGCAGGCCGCCTTCCTGGGCGTGCTGATGACAAGTTCCCTGCTCGCCGTCTTCTACCTGATGCCGGTCGTCGTTCGCGGCTTTTTCGCGGCGCCGCCCGACGGCGCCGGCGGCGCCGACGGCGGCGCCAGGAGGCCAATCGCCGAGGCGCCGTTCCTCTGCGTCGCGCCACTGGTTCTGACGGCTCTGCTCTCCTTGGCCTTGTTCTTCGCGGCGAGCGATCTGGCGTCGCTGCTGAGTTTCTGAGGCGGTCGCGACCGCCGCGGCGCACCCGCGACGCCAGCTCCGCCATGACGCGGTCGCTTCTCCGCCGGCGCGGCATGCCGCCCGCCGCTGGGTCCGCCGGTCTTGCAACCCGCTTCCGCCGAAGCCGGCGAATCGCTCCAACACGCCCAGCCAGACGTTCGCCTGCACAGTGGCGAGCGCCCGACGCAGGCCGGAGGCGCCCGGCTTTGCGGCGGTTTCCTCTGCTTCCGCGTGCGGCAAGCAACTCGATCAAGACGCGGATGGCCACGCTGACGCTGCCTGTTGGCGAGAAATCGAACGGTCCCGGAAGAACCGGACGGGTGTCCGGGGTTGCAGCTTTCGACAGGCAAGAAGTCACGGATGAAAACGAACATCGGAAGTCCACCGCTGCGTCCAGGTCTTGAAGGCGGCGCTGGCTGGAGACGCCGCGGCTCGCCGCGGCCGAAGATGCCGATCGCCGCGACCGCATCTCGGCACGGCGAGGTGGTTCCGTCGCCTGAAGTCCGTCCAAGCGTCAACTTCTCACGAAACCGGAGCCCCTCCATGACGAAAGCAAAGGCGAAGACGATCCATCCACAACAACTTGCTGCGCTCGCTGCGTGCATCCTGCTCGGCGCGGTTGCGTGCGCCCAGACAGACTCCGCGGGCCGCACGGAGCCGTCTGACATCGCAGTCCTGCGAGACCAGGCCGAGAAAGGCGGCGCCGAAGCGCAGCTCAAGCTCGCGTTCAGGTACTGGCAAGGGCAGGGCGTCGTGCGGGACCGCGCCGAAGCTGCACGCTGGTTCCGCCGAGCCGCTGACCAGGGAGACGTCCGGGCGCAGTACAAGCTTGGAGTTCAACATGCGTATGGAGAAGGCGTGGCGCAAGACCACGCCGAAGCCGCGCGGTGGCACCGCCTGGCGGCCGAACAGGGCCACGCCATGTCGCAGTTCATTCTGGGCAACCTGAACCACGAAGGGCTGGGCGTCGTCCAGGACGATGCCGAGGCCGCAAGGTGGTACCGACTGGCCGCCGAACAGGGCAACGCCCTCGCGCAGTCCAGGCTCGGGTGGGCCTACAAGGGAGGAAAAGGCGTGCAGCAAGACTACGCCCAAGCTGCGCGATGGTACCGACTGGCAGCCGAACAGGGCAACACCGCGGCGCAGGGCCACCTCGCGTCTCTTTACCGCCACTTCGCGTCTCCTTACAACAGAGGCCTGATCGCGTCTCTCGTTTCCCGCCGACGCGGCCGGCTGCCGGGCATAGGCTACGACGCCGCCGAAGCCGCACGGTGGTACCGACTGGCGGCCGAACAGGGCGACGCCACGGCGCAGGTCGAACTCGGCTGGTTGTACTACGACGGAGAAGGCGTGAAGGAGGACCACGCCGAAGCCGCGCGGTGGTACCGACTGGCGGCCGAACAGGGCGACGACGAAGGGCAGTTCAGACTCGGAATGGCCTACAAGGAAGGAGAAGGCGTGCAGCAAGACAAAGACGAGGCTGCGCGATGGCTTCGCCTGGCGACCATACAGGGGGGATTGTCCCGTTTTCTGTTGAACTTCGGATGGCGGCTCGTGTGTGTTGAAGAATGTTAAGCGGCCTTGGTTTGGTGGTCAACGTGACGTGCTCGTCGTTCGAGAGCACGGATGAGTTCTGGCATGTCTCGGTAGCCTCTGACGCGGTGGAAGCGTGATTGCGCATCGACGAGGGCTGCGGCGACCCAGCGCTGGATCATGGCGCCGCCCCGCCAGCGCTTGACGTTGCGGGTGTAGCGCCCGACGGAGCTGTTGAGGCTCTCGATCGGATTGGTGCTGCGCATGGTCTTCTGGAGAGCTCCGGCGAGGCCGAGTTCGAGCACGGTGACGGTCTCCTCCATGCCTTCCCGTAGGGAGGCCGCTGCGCCGGGGTGCTCCCGCTCGAGATGACTGGCGAGCTGCCGCAGACGCCTCAAGGCCGTCTTGGCGGATTTGCTGTCCCAGGCCTTGCGGAGCGCCCGGCGAATCGAGGCTCGCTTCTCTTCGGGCAGGTGTTCCTCGACGTTCCGGGCCTTGTGGACCTGGCAGCGCTGCACCGTCGCGGCGTCGCCGAAGACCTCCCTGATCGCGCGGCGCAGGGCCTTGCTGCCGTCGATGACGAACAGCAACGGCTTCGCCGTCGAAAGGCCCCGCTCCACCAGGTCGGCGAGAAGAGCGCGGACCACCGCCGTGTTCTCCGTCGAACCCTCGCGAAGGCCAAGAACCCGCTTGTGACCGGACGACGAAACGCCCAAGGCGATCAGAATGCAGTGGCCACCGATGTACTTCGCGTCCACGCACAACACGCGGATGTCCTCGTCTTCCAGCGACGACGACAGGAACTTCTCCATCTGCCGCATCGACAGCGCCTTGAAGCGACGAGACACCGAACTCCTGGAAGCCGAACGACGGTCCGAACCCGCGGCCGCCGTGTCCAGCGACCGCAGGTAGTTCCGCGTCGACACGCCCGAAGCGATCGCTTCCATCGTGTGACGGTCCATCGCGTCGCGAGACGACGCCCACTCGAACGACTCGAGACGCACCTCGCCCTCCGGACCCCGTATCCGCAGACGCTGAATCTCCATCCGGGCGCCGCCCAGCGTCACCTGACTCGGAGCGCTGCCCGCGCGCCACACCGAACGAGCATCCTGGTGACGACCCTTCGCCCCGCACCGCAACTCCCGCTCCTTCTCCATCAACTGCCACAAGGCAGAACGGCCTGTCTCAACGCACAGATCCTGAAAGCTCGACAGACCGTCGAACAACGAGGACGATGCCTCCAACAGACCAAGCCCCGACCCCGACGACGAGCTGCTCCTTCTCTCTTGCCGATTCCCTTCCCGACTGCCATGATTCGCCATGGGTGGCGTCTCCTTTCTTTCGCTGGAACCGGCCCGCTCACCGGGCCGGGTGAGCCGCCACCCTACTCCCAAAGTTCAACAGCCGGCGGGACATCCCCATACAGGGCCACCCCGAGGCATTCTTCCATTACTTGAAGCTCTCCAGAACCACACCTTCGTTTCACGTGCCCGCCCAACAGGTGGACGCCGAGGCACAGTTCATTCTCGGCTGGATGCACTACCACGGAGAAGACGCGGAGGTAGACGAAGCCGAAGCCGCGCGATGGCTTCGCCTGGCGGCCGAACAGGGCAACGCCGGCGCGCAGGTCAACCTCGGCAAGATGTACTTCCACGGCTACGGCGTGGACGAGGATCTCGCCGAAGCCGCGCGGTGGTACCGCCTGGCAGCCGAACAGGGCGACGTCAACGCACAGTTCAACCTCGGCCGGTTGCACCGCGACGGACATGGCGTGGAGGAAGACAAGGCCGAGGCTGCGCGATGGTTCCGCCTGGCGGCCGAACAGGGCGACGTCCGCGCGCAGGTCAACCTCGGCACGATTTACCGCCAGGGAGAAGGCGTGGGGAGGGACCACGAGGAAGCCGTGCGGTGGTACCGGCTCGCAGCCGAACGGGGCAACGGAGAGGCACGATTCGTTCTTGACGAAGTGATGCAATGAGCAGTCGCGCCAGTGCGGCGCCGTTCGCTCCATGCAACCCTGCGGCGGGCCAGACTGGGTGCGGCGTCGTTGCTCCACAAGAACCCGCGGCGGGACACACTGGGTGCACCGGCGTCTCCGCCAGCATCCGGCGCGAAGCACCGGTCTCCGGACCGCATGTCGCGCGAAGCGCACCCGGCGCCGCGCCGCGCCGCGCTGTCTGTTCCCTGCACCGGGGCCGTGACCTCCGTGGTTCCTCCGAGCCATCTCCCGGTTCAATGGCTGATCGCATGTAGTCTTGGCGCCATGTGTGGCGATCAGGCTGGGGCCGACTGTCGGCCAGATTCCCGGATGCGGCAGTTCACGAGAGGCGACGACTGCCGCGGCCGCCATCGAGATGACACTCGGGCACTCTCTACGAAGCTGCCCGGGAATGACCCGGAACGGACGATGACGAAACCCACGGAGAACAGGATTGACGGGAGACCAACCGGGTTCGTGTTCGTGACGTGCCTCCTGCTCGGCGCGACTGTTCACGCCCAGACCGACGGCAAGGACCGGCCCCACCCGTCCGATGCCGCAACGCTCGGGGACTCGGCGGACACCGAGGCAACGGAAACGCTCCGTCCGGCGGCGGAACAGGGCGACGCCAATGCGCAATTCGCCCTCGGGCTGACGTACTACGTCGGAGTAGGCGTGGAACACGACAAGACCGAAGCGGCGCGGTGGTACCGACTGGCCGCCGAACAGGGCTACGCCATGGCGCAACACAACCTCGGGCTGATGTACGCCCGCGGAGAAGGCGTGGAGCAAGACCACACCGAAGCGGCGCGGTGGTACCGACTGGCCGCCGAACAGGGCGACGCCAATGCGCAGTTCCTCCTCGGGATGATGTACTACCAAGGAGAAGGCGTGGGGCAAGACCACACCGAAGCGGCGCGGTGGTACCGACTGGCCGCCGAACAGGGCGACGCCGCAGCGCAGTTCCTCCTCGGGGTGATGTACTACCAAGGAGAAGGCGTGGGGCAAGACCACACCGAAGCGGCACGGTGGTACCGACTGGCCGCCGAACAAGGCCAAGCCATGGCGCAATTCATCCTCGGGACGATGTACGCCCGCGGAGAAGGCGTCGAGCACGATCTTGGCGAAGCGTTGAGTCGGATTCGGCTTGCTGCCGAGAGCGGAAACGACGGGGCGGCGGAAGCGCTCGAATCACGGGAGACCTGGCGCTGTTTCGGCGAGAGCGATGCAGGACAAACGAACGTACTGCTCACTCTGAATCGGTTGGGATCAGGCGGCGAGGTGTCGGTCGCCGGCGTCAAGCACACAGCGGCGTTCTTCGTCGATGGGCTGGACCGACAATGGGCTTTTACTTTTGCTTATGATGATGACGACGGCCGCCCAACCGCCGACTACACGTTCGTGATCGAACCCGACGGCACTGGCCTCTACTACAGTTCATTTCCGCTCCGAGGCCAACCCAGCCAGACGTTCGTCTGCAAGCGGTCGCCATGACCCACGGAATCGGGCCCCCGTCCTTCGGAGACGATTCCCGGCCAGGTTTGGAACGGACGGCATGAAACATCGACTTCACTCGATCCTTCGTCCGCGCTTCGCGACGTTCCGGTGACGCCGGTCGAAGAACACGACTTCCGCTTCGCGCCATGACGCCGTCAGGTCACGCAGGGCGGTCAGGGGATGTCCCGTCGGTTGTTGAACTTTGGGAGTAGGGTGGCGGCTCTCCGGCCCGATGAGCGGGCCGGTCTCAGCGAAAGAAAGGAGACGCCACCCATGGCCAATCATCGCAGTCGGGAAGGGAATCGGCAAGAGAGAAGGAGCACTCCGAGCAGTCCGTCGTCGGGATCGGGGCTTGGTCTGTTGGAGTCATTGCCCTCGTTGGTCAACGGTCTGTCGAGCTTTCAGGAGCTGTGCGTCGAGACAGGCCGGTCTACGTTGGCCCGGTTGATGGAGGAGGAGCGGGAGTCGCGGTGCGGCGCGAAGGGTCGTCACCAGGATGCTCGTTCGGTGTGGCGTGCGGGCAGTGCTCCGAGCCAAGTGACGCTGGGCGGGGCCCGGATCGAGATTCAGCGTCTGCGGGTACGGGGGGGATGTCCCGTCGGTTGTTGAACTTTGGGAGTAGGGTGGCGGCTCTCCGGCCCGATGAGCGGGCCGGTCTCAGCGAAAGAAAGGAGACGCCACCCATGGCGAATCATCGCAGTCGGGAAGGGAATCGGCAAGAGAGAAGGAGCACTCCGAGCAGTCCGTCGTCGGGATCGGGGCTTGGTCTGTTGGAGTCATTGCCCTCGTTGGTCAACGGTCTGTCGAGCTTTCAGGAGCTGTGCGTCGAGACAGGCCGGTCTACGTTGGCCCGGTTGATGGAGGAGGAGCGGGAGTCGCGGTGCGGCGCGAAGGGTCGTCACCAGGATGCTCGTTCGGTGTGGCGTGCGGGCAGTGCTCCGAGCCAAGTGACGCTGGGCGGGGCCCGGATCGAGATTCAGCGTCTGCGGGTACGGGGTCCGGAGGGCGAGGTGCGTCTCGAGTCGTTCGAGTGGGCGGCGTCTCGCGACGCGATGGACCGTCACACGATGGAAGCGATTGCGTCGGGCGTGTCGACGCGGAACTACCTGCGGTCGCTGGACACGGCGGCCGCGGGTTCGGACCGTCGTTCGGCATCGCGGAGTTCGGTGTCTCGGCGCTTCAAGGCGCTGTCGGCGCGGCAGATGGAGAAGTTCCTGTCGTCGTCGCTGGAAGACGAGGACATCCGCGTGGTGTGCGTGGACGCGAAGTACATCGGTGGCCACTGCATTCTGATCGCCTTGGGCGTTTCGTCGTCCGGTCACAAGCGGGTTCTTGGCCTTCGCGAGGGTTCGACGGAGAACACGGCGGTGGTCCGCGCTCTTCTCGCCGACCTGGTGGAGCGGGGCCTCTCGACGGCGAAGCCGTTGCTGTTCGTCATCGACGGCAGCAAGGCCCTGCGCCGCGCAATCAAGGAGGTCTTCGGCGACGCCGCGACGGTGCAGCGCTGCCAGGTCCACAAGGCCCGGAACGTCGAAGAGCATCTGCCCGAAGAGAGGCGAGCCTCGATTCGCCGGGCGCTCCGCAAGGCCTGGGACAGCAAATCCGCCAAGACGGCCTTGAGGCGTCTGCGGCAGATCGCCAGTCATCTGGAGCGGGAGCACCCCGGCGCAGCGGCCTCCCTCCGGGAAGGCATGGAGGAGACCGTCACCGTGCTCGAACTCGGCCTCGCCGGAGCTCTCCAGAAGACCATGCGCAGCACCAATCCGATCGAGAGCCTCAACAGCTCCGTCGGGCGCTACACCCGCAACGTCAAGCGCTGGCGGGGCGGCTCCATGATCCAGCGCTGGGTCGCTGCCGCTCTCATCGATGCTCAATCACGCTTCCACCGCGTCAGAGGCTACCGAGACATGCCCAAACTCATCCGCGCCCTCGAACGACGAGCAGGGCACGTTGACCACCAAACCAAGGCCGCTTAACATTCATCAACACACACGAGCCGCCATCCGAAGTTCAACAGAAAACGGGACAATCCCGTACGGGGTCCGGAGGGCGAGGTGCGTCTCGAGTCGTTCGAGTGGGCGGCGTCTCGCGACGCGATGGACCGTCACACGATGGAAGCGATTGCGTCGGGCGTGTCGACGCGGAACTACCTGCGGTCGCTGGACACGGCGGCCGCGGGTTCGGACCGTCGTTCGGCATCGCGGAGTTCGGTGTCTCGGCGCTTCAAGGCGCTGTCGGCGCGGCAGATGGAGAAGTTCCTGTCGTCGTCGCTGGAAGACGAGGACATCCGCGTGGTGTGCGTGGACGCGAAGTACATCGGTGGCCACTGCATTCTGATCGCCTTGGGCGTTTCGTCGTCCGGTCACAAGCGGGTTCTTGGCCTTCGCGAGGGTTCGACGGAGAACACGGCGGTGGTCCGCGCTCTTCTCGCCGACCTGGTGGAGCGGGGCCTCTCGACGGCGAAGCCGTTGCTGTTCGTCATCGACGGCAGCAAGGCCCTGCGCCGCGCAATCAAGGAGGTCTTCGGCGACGCCGCGACGGTGCAGCGCTGCCAGGTCCACAAGGCCCGGAACGTCGAAGAGCATCTGCCCGAAGAGAGGCGAGCCTCGATTCGCCGGGCGCTCCGCAAGGCCTGGGACAGCAAATCCGCCAAGACGGCCTTGAGGCGTCTGCGGCAGATCGCCAGTCATCTGGAGCGGGAGCACCCCGGCGCAGCGGCCTCCCTCCGGGAAGGCATGGAGGAGACCGTCACCGTGCTCGAACTCGGCCTCGCCGGAGCTCTCCAGAAGACCATGCGCAGCACCAATCCGATCGAGAGCCTCAACAGCTCCGTCGGGCGCTACACCCGCAACGTCAAGCGCTGGCGGGGCGGCTCCATGATCCAGCGCTGGGTCGCTGCCGCTCTCATCGATGCTCAATCACGCTTCCACCGCGTCAGAGGCTACAGAGACATGCCCAAACTCATCCGCGCCCTCGAACGACGAGCAGGGCACGTTGACCACCAAACCAAGGCCGCTTAACATTCATCAACACACACGAGCCGCCATCCGAAGTTCAACAGAAAACGGGACAATCCCGCTTCGCTTCATCAGGCGCAACGGCATCGGCAATCCAGAGCAAGCCTGCACTGTGACCGTCCAAGGCTACGCACGCCTTGCTGAGCTGGAGGGCGTGCAGTCCCCTTCCAAGCGGGCCTTCGTCGCAATGTGGTTCGATGAATCAATGAATGATGCATGGCAGAACGGTTTCCGGGTCGCGATCCAGAACGCTGGCTACGAACCGGTCCGAGTCGACCAAATAGAGCATGTGGAGAAGATCGACGACAAGATCGTAGCCGAGATCCGCCGGTCCCGCTTTCTCGTGGCGGACTTCACGCACGGCGACGCAGGGGCGCGCGGTGGCGTCTACTACGAGGCTGGATTCGCGCATGGCCTCAAAATCCCCGTCATCTTCTGCTGCCGAGAAAGCGAGTGGGGATGTCCCGCCGGCTGTTGAACTTTGGGAGTAGGGTGGCGGCTCACCCGGCCCGGTGAGCGGGCCGGTTCCAGCGAAAGAAAGGAGACGCCACCCATGGCGAATCATCGCAGTCGGGAAGGGAATCGGCAAGAGAGAAGGAGCAGCTCGTCGTCGGGGTCGGGGCTTGGTCTGTTGGAGGCATCGTCCTCGTTGTTCGACGGTCTGTCGAGCTTTCAGGATCTGTGCGTTGAGACAGGCCGTTCTGCCTTGGCGCAGTTGATGGAGAAGGAGCGGGAGTTGCGGTGCGGGGCGAAGGGTCGTCACCAGGATGCTCGTTCGGTGTGGCGCGCGGGCAGCGCTCCGAGTCAGGTGACGCTGGGCGGCGCCCGGATGGAGATTCAGCGTCTGCGGATACGGGGTCCGGAGGGCGAGGTGCGTCTCGAGTCGTTCGAGTGGGCGTCGTCTCGCGACGCGATGGACCGTCACACGATGGAAGCGATCGCTTCGGGCGTGTCGACGCGGAACTACCGGCGGTCGCTGGACACGGCGGCAGCGGGTTCGGACCGTCGTTCGGCTTCCAGGAGTTCGGTGTCTCGTCGCTTCAAGGCGCTGTCGATGCGGCAGATGGAGAAGTTCCTGTCGTCGTCGCTGGAAGACGAGGACATCCGCGTGTTGTGCGTGGACGCGAAGTACATCGGTGGCCACTGCATTCTGATCGCCTTGGGCGTTTCGTCGTCCGGTCACAAGCGGGTTCTTGGCCTTCGCGAGGGTTCGACGGAGAACACGGCGGTGGTCCGCGCTCTTCTCGCCGACCTGGTGGAGCGGGGCCTCTCGACGGCGAAGCCGTTGCTGTTCGTCATCGACGGCAGCAAGGGGGATTGTCCCGTTTTCTGTTGAACTTCGGATGGCGGCTCGTGTGTGTTGATGAATGTTAAGCGGCCTTGGTTTGGTGGTCAACGTGCCCTGCTCGTCGTTCGAGGGCGCGGATGAGTTTGGGCATGTCTCGGTAGCCTCTGACGCGGTGGAAGCGTGATTGAGCATCGATGAGAGCGGCAGCGACCCAGCGCTGGATCATGGAGCCGCCCCGCCAGCGCTTGACGTTGCGGGTGTAGCGCCCGACGGAGCTGTTGAGGCTCTCGATCGGATTGGTGCTGCGCATGGTCTTCTGGAGAGCTCCGGCGAGGCCGAGTTCGAGCACGGTGACGGTCTCCTCCATGCCTTCCCGGAGGGAGGCCGCTGCGCCGGGGTGCTCCCGCTCCAGATGACTGGCGATCTGCCGCAGACGCCTCAAGGCCGTCTTGGCGGATTTGCTGTCCCAGGCCTTGCGGAGCGCCCGGCGAATCGAGGCTCGCCTCTCTTCGGGCAGATGCTCTTCGACGTTCCGGGCCTTGTGGACCTGGCAGCGCTGCACCGTCGCGGCGTCGCCGAAGACCTCCTTGATCGCGCGGCGCAGGGCCTTGCTGCCGTCGATGACGAACAGCAACGGCTTCGCCGTCGAGAGGCCCCGCTCCACCAGGTCGGCGAGAAGAGCGCGGACCACCGCCGTGTTCTCCGTCGAACCCTCGCGAAGGCCAAGAACCCGCTTGTGACCGGACGACGAAACGCCCAAGGCGATCAGAATGCAGTGGCCACCGATGTACTTCGCGTCCACGCACACCACGCGGATGTCCTCGTCTTCCAGCGACGACGACAGGAACTTCTCCATCTGCCGCGCCGACAGCGCCTTGAAGCGCCGAGACACCGAACTCCGCGATGCCGAACGACGGTCCGAACCCGCGGCCGCCGTGTCCAGCGACCGCAGGTAGTTCCGCGTCGACACGCCCGACGCAATCGCTTCCATCGTGTGACGGTCCATCGCGTCGCGAGACGCCGCCCACTCGAACGACTCGAGACGCACCTCGCCCTCCGGACCCCGTACCCGCAGACGCTGAATCTCGATCCGGGCCCCGCCCAGCGTCACTTGGCTCGGAGCACTGCCCGCACGCCACACCGAACGAGCATCCTGGTGACGACCCTTCGCGCCGCACCGCGACTCCCGCTCCTCCTCCATCAACCGGGCCAACGTAGACCGGCCTGTCTCGACGCACAGCTCCTGAAAGCTCGACAGACCGTTGACCAACGAGGGCAATGACTCCAACAGACCAAGCCCCGATCCCGACGACGGACTGCTCGGAGTGCTCCTTCTCTCTTGCCGATTCCCTTCCCGACTGCGATGATTGGCCATGGGTGGCGTCTCCTTTCTTTCGCTGAGACCGGCCCGCTCATCGGGCCGGAGAGCCGCCACCCTACTCCCAAAGTTCAACAACCGACGGGACATCCCCCAGCAAGGCCCTGCGCCGCGCGATCAGGGAGGTCTTCGGCGACGCCGCGACGGTGCAGCGCTGCCAGGTCCACAAGGCCCGGAACGTCGAGGAACACCTGCCCGAAGAGAAGCGAGCCTCGATTCGCCGGGCGCTCCGCAAGGCCTGGGACAGCAAATCCGCCAAGACGGCCTTGAGGCGTCTGCGGCAGCTCGCCAGTCATCTCGAGCGGGAGCACCCCGGCGCAGCGGCCTCCCTACGGGAAGGCATGGAGGAGACCGTCACCGTGCTCGAACTCGGCCTCGCCGGAGCTCTCCAGAAGACCATGCGCAGCACCAATCCGATCGAGAGCCTCAACAGCTCCGTCGGGCGCTACACCCGCAACGTCAAGCGCTGGCGGGGCGGCGCCATGATCCAGCGCTGGGTCGCCGCAGCCCTCGTCGATGCGCAATCACGCTTCCACCGCGTCAGAGGCTACCGAGACATGCCAGAACTCATCCGTGCTCTCGAACGACGAGCACGTCACGTTGACCACCAAACCAAGGCCGCTTAACATTCTTCAACACACACGAGCCGCCATCCGAAGTTCAACAGAAAACGGGACAATCCCAAGCGAGTTCGGATCAGTTCATTTCGACACTCGGCAATACAACCACATCGTCTGGGAGAGCCCGGGCGATCTGCGCAAGAAACTCTCGACTCGCATCTCCGCCGTCATTGGAGACGGGCCCAATCGTCCGCCGCCTCCAGCATGAAGAGACGGTTGGCGCCGATGATCCCGCCGTTTTCCGCGTTGTCGCCACGCCAACCAGGAAGCGAACGATGAGCCATACCCCAACTACCGGTTGGACACCGGCTACTTCCTGCAACGACTTCGGCAGGTCCTGGACTGAGCCGAGGCCGCCTGCCCAACGCGCAGACTTCGACCTCAAGGACTGGCGCTGTTCGTTGTCCGGCAGCGCACGCCCGCGATCATCGGGACAAGCAGTGAACTCGATCGACCGTTGGAGGATGGCGTGGAATCGCGATCTTGAACGCATCGGCGCGGCGCTGGAGCGCGTCGCCGGCCGGTGACGGTCATCGCGGGAATGGTACAGGCGCCGGGCGCCACGCTACGGGTACAGCTTGCCCGACCGCCAGCAGTCGCCGTCCCGCTCGTGGAACGTCCGGTCGTGCAGCCGGTGCTCCCCGGGGACCCAGAACTCGAAGCGCCGGGGCGCGACCCGCAGCCCGGTCCAGTGCGGAGGCCGGGGCACGTCGCGGTCCGCGAAGCGCTCGGTCACCCGCTCGAAGTCGGCGAGGAGCTGCTCGCGGCTCGCCAGCGGCCGGCTCTGCCGCGAAGCCCAGGCGCCGAGCTGGCTGCTCCGATCACGGGTCGCGAAGTAGGCGTCGGCCTCGGCGTCGCTGACCCGCTCGGCGCGGCCGAAGACGCAGACCTGCTCCTTCGGTTCGCGCCAGAAGAAGTTCAGGCTGACGTCCGGCCGCGCCAGGATCTCCCGCCCCTTCCGGCTCTCGAGGTTCGTGTAGAAGACGAAGCCCTCGTCGTCGAAGTGCTTGAGCAGCACGACCCGGGACGACGGACGCCCCTCCTCGTCGGCGCTGGAGAGGACCATCGCGTTCGGCTCGGCGAGACCGGTGGCGGACGCGCGTTCGAAGAGGTCGCGGAAGCGGTCGAAGGGATCGGCGGCGGGCGCCATGGGCGAACTCTGACGGATCCGGCGGCGCGCGCCAACTAGCCCGCATACTTGACCGAAGTCCGTAGCGAGGGCCGCTGGCGCCGGGCCCTCGGACCGAGAGGCGGCGCAGGCGTAGCCGGCACGTCGTCGAGCCGACGCGAGGGAGAAGGTCCCGCTACAGCGAGCGGATCCGCGACCGCAACAGGAGCCAGGCCTGGCCAACCCGCACTCGGATCCGGGGCGAGACCTCGCAGTCTTCATCGGCACGCTGCTTTCTCACAGCGCCCGGCGGAAGCGGAACGGGCGGCTTGGGAGCCGCGGTCATTCCGCGGAGGAAGCTCCCGGCAGGTAGAGTCGGGTGCCGCCACGGGCCGACCGTCCGCTACCGCACGATTCGTCTGACGCCGCCATGATCGACCAGCTCGACGACATCGAAGCGCGGGTTGCCGCGGCGCTGGACGCCGTTGTCTCTCTGGACGAACTCGAAGAATGGCGTCGCGCGACGATCGGCCGCAAGGGCGAGGTTCAGCTTCTGACCCGCCGCATGGGGGAGATCGCACCGGCTGACCGACCGGCCTACGGCAAGCGGATCAACGAGATCAAGACCTCTCTGCAGGCTGCATTCGAAGCGCGCCAGGAAGCCCTGAAGCGGTCGGCGCATACGACCGACGGCGAACCGGACCGGCTCGACGTCACCCTGCCCGGACGACGGCCCGTTCTCGGGGGTCTGCATCCGTCGACCCTCGTGATGCGCCGCATCGAACGGATCTTCGGCGACATGGGTTTCCAGACCTACCGCAGTCCGGACGTGGTCACCGACCAGTTGAACTTCGGCGATCTGAACATGCCGCCCGACCACCCCGCGCGCGACATGCAGGACACGTTCTACACGACGGATCCGGGCGTCGTCCTCCGCACTCATACCAGCGGCGGCCAGCTCCTGGCGATGCGGGAGCAACACCCGGCGCCGGTGCGCGTGATTCTGCCCGGCATGTGCTACCGCAACGAGCAGATCACGGCGCGCAGCGAGATCCAGTTCCACCAGATCGAGGGGCTGGCGGTGGGCCCGGCGATCACCCTCGCCGATCTGAAGGGCGCCCTGACCGAGTTCGCCCGGCGCCTCTTCGGAGAGGGCCGCGGCGCCCGCTTCCGGGCCAGCTACTTTCCGTTCACCGAGCCGAGCGCCGAAATGGACATCGCCTGCTTCCTCTGCGACGGCGCGGGCTGCCAGTTGTGCAAGGAGACCGGCTGGCTCGAGATTCTCGGCTGCGGCATGGTCCACCCCAACGTGCTCGCGAACGGCGGCTACGACCCTGACCAGTGGAGCGGCTTCGCTTTCGGCATGGGGCCGGAGCGCATCGCCATGCTGCGCCACGGGATCCGCGACATCCGCTGCTTCTGGTCGAACGACCTGCGTTTTCTGCGCCAGTTCCAGCGCTTCGTCTGATGCGTGTTCCACTCTGCTGGCTCGCCGATTTCGTCGACCCGGATCTTCCGCCCGACGACCTGGCCGAGTTGCTGACGAACGCCGGCCTGGAGGTCAAGGCGATTGAACGGTTCGGCGTCGACGGCGCCGAGTTGCCGTGGCCGACGGACCTGGTCATGGCGGCCAGGATCCTGCGCGTCGAGCCCGCGCCGGACGCCGACCGCCTGGTGCTGGCGACGGTCGACCACGGCGCCGACTCCACGCGGAAAGTGATCACCGGAGCGCCGAACCTCTTCCCGTATCTCGGCGAGGACCTGGCCAACGCCGACCTCTGGGGCGCCCTGCTGCTCGCCGGCGCCAACTACCGGAATCCCTACCGCGACCTGAAGATCACGCGCCTCAAGCCGAAGAAGCTGCGCGGCATGGCCAGCGACGCGATGCTCTGCTCGGCAGCGGAACTGGGGCTCGGCGAAGACCACGAAGGGATCATCCTGTTCGAGCCGGCCAACGAACTCCCGGAACTGCGGCCCGGCCGGCCCCTGGCCGAAGTGCTCGGCGACGTCGTGCTCGACATCGACGTGATCCCGAACATCGCCCGCTGCGCTTCGATCCTGGGCGTCGCGCGCGAGGTGGCGGCGCTCACGGAAGCCCCGTTCCGGCCGCCCGCCGCCCCGCTCACGATGGAGGGGCCGCCGATCGCGGACCGGGTCGAGATCGCGACCGAGAACCCCGAGCTCAATCCCCGGTTCGTCGCCCTGCTGATCGAGGGCATCGAGCAGGGCGAGTCTCCCTGGTGGATGCGGCGCCGGCTGCAGCTCGCCGGACAGCGGCCGATCGGCAACGTGGTCGACATCAGCAACTACGCGATGCTCGAGGTCGGCCAGCCGAACCACACCTTCGACTACGACCTGCTGCGGCGGCGGGCCGATTCGTACGCAGAGGACGGCGCGGTGCGGATCGTCACCCGGCTGGCGCGCGCAGACGAACGCCTGACGACACTCGACGGCGTCGAGCGGACTCTGCGACCAGACCAGATCCTGGTCGCCGACCCGGCCGGCGCGCTCAGCGTCGGCGGCGTGATGGGGGGCCGGGACAGCGAGATCGGTCCGGAAACCCGCAACGTACTGCTGGAGGCGGCGGCCTGGGCGCCGCGAAGCATCCGACGCGCGCAGCGACAACTCGGAATCCACACCGAGGCCGGATTCCGCTTCAGCCGCGGCGTCCACCCCAGCCAGGCCTTGTTCGGCGCCCGGCGGGCCGCGGAACTGCTTCGGCTTCACGCCGGCGGCACGATCGCGGAAGGGATCGTCGATCACTGTCCGCAGCCGACGCCGAGCGTCACCGTCGACTTCGACCTCCGCTGCCTGCGCCGCCTCAGCGGTCTCGATCTCGACGCCGAAGAGACGGCGAACCTGCTGCGCCGCCTCCAGTTCGACGTCGCGACCGGGCACGACGCCGTCGATCTACGCGTCACCGTCCCCGACCATCGCCTCGACATCGAAGGCCCGCACGACCTGGTCGAGGAGGTCTGCCGCATCTACGGCTACGACCGCATCCCCTCCACCGTGCTCAGCGACGTGCTGCCGCCCCAGCGCGGCAACCGCGAGCAGTCCTTCGAGGACCGGGTCAAGGACACCTTCGTCGACCTGGGCCTGCAGGAAGTCGTCAGCTATCGGTTGACGACGCCTGAGGCGGAAGCGAAGCTGCAACTCGAAGTCGCCGTGCCGCCGCGCTACGTCCGGCTCGCCAATCCCTCCACGCTCGACCGCGTCGTCATGCGCCGCAGCCTGCTCGCGTCCGTCCTGGAAGCCGCTGCGTCGAACGGCCGCTTCACGGACCGGCTCGCGCTGTTCGAGGTCGGCCGCGTGTTCCCGGTCGCCGAAGGCGAGTCGCTGCCCGAGGAGCGGCAGCGGGCCGCCCTCGTGCTGACCGGTCCGCGCCAAGCGGCCCACTGGAGGTCGGCTGGCGACGGCGACGACTGGTTCGACTTCTTCGACGTCAAGGGCGTGGTCGAGACGGTCCTGGATCGGCTCGGACTCGAAGTTCGGTACACCGCGTCACCGACGAGCACGCCGCCGCCATTCCGCCGCGGACGTTCGGCGGCGATCGAGGTCGACGCCGAGGCGACGCCCGTCGGCTGGCTGGGCGAGATCGAGCCGGCGGTGGTCGCCAACTTCGACCTGGAACCGGCCGACGGTCACCCCGTCCTCGCCGCCGAACTCGACCTCGACCGCATCCTCGAGCGCGTCCCCGATTCCCTCCAGGTCGAGCCGGCGCCCGTCTATCCGGACATGCGCGAGGATCTGGCCCTGATCGTGGACGAGGCCACGCCGGCGGCGGACGTCGAGAGCGCCCTTCTCGCCTCCGGCAAGCCTCTGCTCCACGCCGTCGAGCTGTTCGACGTGTTCCGCGGCGAGGCGATCGGCGAAGGCTCGAAGAGCCTTGCCTACCACCTCGTCTTCCGGGCCCCGAACCGCACCCTCCGCGACCGTGACGTGAAGAAGCTCCGCCGGCGCATCCTGGGACAGGCGGCGAGCGCGGTCGGCGCCAGGATCCGCGAATAGCGCACCGCCCATCCGCGCCGCGAGAGCCGCGCGACCGCGGCCCGGTCGAAGCGGAAGATCGCGCCGTCCGAGGCTCACGGTCCGCTCGCGGTCCGCGCTCCAGACTCTCGAACGACGTTCATGCTGTTACAGTCGCCGCATCGAACGACGTCGAAGATTGCGCTTCGGAGACCACTCGCAGAGGAGGACGGAACCGTATGGCAGCAGAGAAGTTCCCGATCGAGGCCGGCCACATCATGATGTTCGCCCGCGCGGTCGGCGACCCGAACCCCATCTACCACGACGCGGAGGCGGCGGCGGACACGGAGCCCGGCCAGACGATCGCGCCGCCCACCTTCTACCAGGCCTCGGCCCAGTTCGACCCCGACTATTTCCTGCGCCCGAAGATCGGCGAGCCGTGGTTCGGATCCGGCAAGACGCCGACCGGCGCACCGCCCACGCAGACCGGCGGCGACGGCGGCACGGGTCTTCACGCCGAGCAGCGCTTCGAGTACTTCCGGCACGTGAGCCCCGGCGAGACCCTGACGCTAAGGACCCGCCCCGGCAAGACCTGGGAAAGACAGGGCAAGCGCGGCGGCAAACTCACGTTCAGCGAGAACGTCACCGAGTACTACGACGAATCCGGCGAACTCGTCGTGCGCGCCACCGGCGTCGGCGTCCGCACCGAGAAGGTCGTCGAGAGCGACTGAGGAGAGAACGGATGGCACTTCAGACAAGCAGGATCAAGGTCGGCGACACCCACAAGCAGAAGCTCACCGACGATCTCTCCCGCACGCAGATCGTCCAGTACGCGGGCGCCTCGGGCGACTACAACCCGCTCCACACGGACGAGGTCTTCACCAGGGAGATCGCCAGGTACCCCACCGTCTTCGCCCACGGCATGCTGACGATGGGCATGACCGGACGCATGCTCACGGACCTTGTCGGCGACGGCCGCCTCACCGCCTACGGCGTCCGCTTCACGCGCCAGGTGTGGCCGGGCGACGCGCTGACCGCGACGGCGAAGGTCGATGCCGTGCGCGAAGAGGACGGCCAGGGTCTGGTCGACCTGTCGGTGACGACGGTGAACCAGGACGGCGACGTCGTGGTGACCGGGAAGGCGACCGCGAAGATCGATCCGTAGCCGCCGCGCCGGTACGCCGGCCTGAACATCCGACCGCCCGAAGACGGCCGCGCCAGCAGTCCGTGGTGGAAGTGCGCGTGGCGCCGAGAGTGGTCAGGCGGCCGCCCGGCAAGGCGCGACGAGGGAGCGGTTCGGGCCATGTTCGACCGAGGAGCAACGATGCCGGGCGGGATGCACGGCCGCTCGAATGCAGCGCGACTTTCGCCACGGGCTGCCAGGACCGCGACGCGGAGTACGCGGCAGCCGGGCGCTGGCAAGCGGCATTCGGGGGCGACCGCGGCAGGAGATCGATGAACCGCGCGGACTACTCCAGCACGTCTGCAACCGCGACCTGCCGCAGGGCATGGTCGGCCAGCACCAAGGCGATCATCGCCTCGCCCATCGGCACGAAGCGCGGCAGCAGACAAGGATCGTGACGGCCTCTGGTCGCGATCGTCGTCGGCTCGCCGGCACGGGTCACCGTGTCCTGGGGCCGCGGCAGGCTGCTGGTCGGCTTGACCGCGCAGCGCAGGACGATCGGCTGACCTGACGAGATGCCGCCGAGCATGCCGCCGTGGCGGTTGCCGCGCGTCGCCACACGCCCTTCCCGCATCTCGAACGGATCGTTGTTCTCGCTGCCACGCGCGCGGCCGACGCCGAAGCCGGCGCCGTACTCGACGCCAAGCACCGCCGGCAAGCTGAAGAGCGCCTTCCCCAGGTCCGCCTTCAGCTTGTCGAACACCGGTTCGCCCCAACCCGGCGGCACGCCGGTGGCGACGAGTTCCGAGATGCCGCCGATGGAGTCGCGCTCCGAGCGCATCCGCTCGATCAGTTCCGCCATCCGCGCCGCGGCCTCCTGGTCCGGGCAGCGCACGGGGTTCGACTCGACCTGCTCCAGGGTGACCGCGGCCGGATCGTCGATGCGCCCCTCGATGTCGCCGACGCTCTTCACGTAGCCGACGATGCCGACCCCCCAACGCTTCCGCAGGAGCTTCTTCGCCACCGCCGCGGCCGCCACCCGCACCGAGGTTTCGCGGGCGCTCGAGCGGCCGCCGCCTCGGTAGTCGCGGAAGCCGTACTTCGCGTCGAACGGGTAGTCGGCGTGGCCGGGCCTGTACTTGTCCTTGATCTCGCCGTAGTCCCTGGGCCGCTGGTCGCGGTTCTCGATCAGGACGGCGATCGGTGCGCCCGTCGTCCTGCCCTCGAACACGCCGGACAGGATGCGGGCCTCGTCCGACTCCATCCGCTGCGTGGTGAGCTTCGACTGTCCCGGCCGGCGCCGGTCGAGATCCGGCAGAAGATCCGCCTCGGACAGCTCGAGACCAGGCGGCACGCCGTCAAGGATGCCGACGTAACCCGGGCCGTGGCTCTCGCCCGCGGTGGTCAGCCGCAGTGCTGTTCCGAACGTGTTTCCGGCCATGGCGCCGGCACTCTGACACACCCGGACAGCCAGCCCACTGCCCGGCACGGCAGTCCCGAGTTGGCCGCCGGGAAGCGACGGCCGCCATGGCCGGCGGCCGATTCGGGCGTAGACTCGCACGGATGGAGCCTCACGCGCAGGCGCCGCACGGCGCATCTCTCGGCGCTTCGTTCGAGTCGCCGCCGATCGACGCCGTCGGCGTCGAAGAGCGGGTGGCGCGGTTCTGTTCGCGCTCGATCAAGAAGGACGCCAAACTTCAGGCCCTTCGGCTGATCCTGTCGATGATCGACCTGACGACCCTCGAAGGGGCCGACTCCGAGGGCAAGGTGCTGCAGCTCTGCGCCAAGGCGCTCCAGCTTCATGCGGCGGCGCCCGATCTCCCTCACGTGGCCGCGGTTTGCGTGTACCCGGCGCTGGTTGGCGTAGCCAGGCGGGCGCTGTCGGGCAGCGGCGTTCGGGTCGCATCGGTCGCAACCAGCTTTCCCGCGGGCCAGGCGCCGCTGGAGATCAAGCTGCTCGAGGCGCGCACGGCGGTCGAGGCCGGCGCCGACGAGGTCGACATGGTGATCTCCCGCGGCCGCTTCCTGGCCGGCGACTACGCATGCACCGCGGACGAGATCGCCTCGATCAAGGAAGCCTGCGGCGAGGCGCACCTCAAGGTGATTCTCGAAACCGGAGAACTCGGGACCCTCGACGCCGTCCGCCGCGCCGCGGATCTCGCGATGCATGCCGGCGCCGACTTCATCAAGACGTCGACCGGCAAGATCCAGCCGGCCGCGACCATGCCCGTCGTCCTGGTCATGCTGGAGGCGATCCGCGACCACTACCGCCGGACCGGCGAGAAGATCGGGATGAAGCCGGCGGGCGGCATCTCCACGGCCAAGGATGCGATCCGTCACCTGGTCATGGTGCGCGAGACGCTGGGCCAGGACTGGCTCGACCCCGATCTGTACCGGTTCGGCGCGAGTTCGCTGGCGAACGACGTCCTGCGCCAGATCGTCAAGCAGCGCAGCGGCATCTACCAGTCGTTCGACGACTTCTCCCTCTGAGCGCGACGGCCGGAACGATGACGGAACCCACTCCATCGACCGGACTCACGGCGCCGAAGCTCCGCCTCGGCTTCCGCGACGACAACGGCGACGGCTGGAACTACGCGCCGGCGTTCGAGTCGACGGACCACGTCGAACTCCGCGACCGCTACGGCCTGTTCGTCGACGGCAAGTTCATGGACGCCGCCGATGGTCGCACCTTCGAGACGGCGAACCCGGCCACCGAGGAGAAGATCGCGGACGTCGCCCTCGCCTCCGACGCCGACGTCGACGCGGCCGTGGCCGCCGCGCGGCGCGCCTACGACGAGGTCTGGTCGAAGCTGGCGCCCAAGGAGCGCGGCAAGTACGTCTACCGGATCGCCCGCGTGCTCCAGGAGCGGAGCCGCGAACTGGCCGTCACCGAGTCGCTCGACGGCGGCAAGCCGATCCGCGAATCGCGGGACGTCGACATCCCGCTGGCGGCCGCGCACTTCTTCTACTACGCCGGCTGGGCCGACAAGCTGAACTACGCCTTCCCCGGCCGCGGAGCCAGGGCGCTCGGCGTCGCCGGCCAGGTCATCCCCTGGAACTTCCCTCTGCTGATGGCGGCCTGGAAGATCGCGCCCGCGATCTCGGCCGGCAACACCGTGGTGCTCAAGCCGGCGGAGACGACGCCGCTCACCGCGCTGAGACTGGCGGAGATCATCCGCGACGCCGGCGTGCCGCCGGGCGTGGTCAACATCGTCACCGGCGCCGGCGAAACGGGCGCCTTCGTCGTCCAGCACCCGGACGTCGACAAGGTCGCCTTCACCGGCTCCACCGAGGTCGGGAAGCTGATCCGGCGCGCCCTCGCCGGCAGCGGCAAGCGCTACACCCTGGAACTCGGCGGCAAGGCAGCCAACCTGGTGTTCGAGGACGCCGCCATGGACCAGGCGGTCGAAGGCATCGTCAACGGCATCTTCTTCAACCAGGGCCACGTCTGCTGCGCCGGCGCCCGTCTGCTGGTCCAGGAATCCGTCGCCGACGAAGTGGTCTCCCGGTTGAAGGACCGGATGGAGACCCTGATCGTCGGCGACCCGCTCGACAAGAACACGGACATCGGCGCGATCAGCTCCCGCGCCCAGCTCGACAGGATAGAGGAGTACCTGAAGATCGGCGAAGCGGAAGGCGCAACGCTGTTCCAGACCTCCTGCTCCGTGCCCGAGCGCGGCTACTGGTGCCGGCCGACACTGTTCCTGCGCGCTGCCCAGTCGCACCGCGTGGTCCAGGAGGAGATCTTCGGCCCGGTGCTCGCTGTGCAGACGTTCCGAACCGTGGACGAGGGCATCGCGATGGCGAACAACACGCCCTACGGTCTCTCGGGCGGCGTCTGGAGCGACAAGGGGGCCAAGGCGTTCCGGGTCGCCAGCCGGATCCGCGCCGGCGTGCTGTGGGCCAACGCCTACAACAAGTTCGATCCGACGGCGCCGTTCGGCGGCTACAAGGAAAGCGGCATCGGCCGAGAGGGCGGGCTCGCCGGACTCCACGCCTACCTGCAACCGGAGGAGGCGGCATGAACGAGCGACGACCAGCCGCGGCGGCCGATCGCCTGCCGGTGCTCAAGACCCACAAGGTCTACGTCGGCGGCCGATTCCCGCGCTCCGAGTCGGGACGCTTCGACAGGGCCCTGGCGCCCGACGGCGCGCCGATCGCGAACGTCTGCCGCTGCTCGCGCAAGGACGTACGGGACGCCGTGACCGCGGCCCGCGCCGCACAAGCCGGCTGGGCCGCGCGCGCCGCTTGCAACCGGGGCCAGATCTTCTACCGGATCGCCGAGATGCTGGAAGGCCGGAACAGCCAGTTCGAGGCCCTGCTGGCGGCCGGCGGGGCGGCGCCCGACGAAGCCGCGGCCGAGGTCCAGGCCGCCACCGACCGGCTCCTCCACTATGCCGGGTGGACGGACAAGTTCCAGCAGGTGTTCTCCAGCGTCAATCCGGTCGCCACGTCGCACTTCAACTTCTCGATCCTCGAGCCGATGGGCGTGGTCGGGGTGCTCGCCCCGGAATCTCCGCTGCTCGGCCTCGTTTCCTCGATCGCGCCCGCGATCGCCGGCGGCAACACGACCGTCGTCCTGGCCACCGGCGGCCAACCGCTCCCGGCCACCACGTTCGGCGAGGTCCTGAACTCCTCCGACGTGCCCGGAGGCGTCGTGAACATCCTCACCGGTCGCCGGGACGAGCTGCTCGCGCCGCTCGCCGCGCACCGCGACGTCGACGCCCTGCTCATCTGCACTCCGGATCCGGACGTGGCCAGGTCCGCCGAGATCGAAGCCGTCCACAACCTGAAGCGCGTCGCGGTCCGGCCCCACGAGGACTGGACGGATGTCGAGAGCCCCTACGAGATCACCGACCTGCAGGAAGTGAAGACGACATGGCATCCGATCGGGAGTTGAGCGCCGGCACGGCCGAGGGAGCGTCCGGCCAGCCCCAGGCGCCGCCTGAAACCGGCGAGATGGAGCTCCCGCTCCACGCCCGCAACCGCGCCGCCGAGATCGTCCGACGCCCGGACAAGCTCCGGGAGATGGTCGCCGAAGCCAGGAAGAAGGCGGATACCGCCGGTGACGCCGCCGGTCCGCTCGGCAGCGTGATCGACGACCTGAAGACGATGTTCGACCTGCTCCGAGCGGTCGCCCGCGGCGACTACCGCCTCAGAAAAGAGACCTTGATCCTCATCGCCGGCGCCGTGCTGTACTTCGTCATCCCGGTCGACGTGATCCCCGACTTCATCCCGGTGGCCGGCTTCATCGACGACGCCGCGGTGATCGCCTGGGTGGTCAAGACCTGCAAGACCGAGATCGATCTCTTCCGGGCTCCGACCGCTTGCGCCGACGCGCCGGAACCGGACTCCGTGTCTCCCGCCGCAACCCCCTGACAGCCGGCGACGGCGCGATCAGGCGTAGGCAAATAGCCTTCGCCGGCGTGGAGCTACAGCGACGCCGCGCCATGGTACGCCCGCGCAACCCAGGCCATCAGCTGAGCGCACAGCAGGCCCAGCGGCGTGCCGACCAGGTTGCCGAGGACGCCCATCAGCACGCCGACCGCGGCCAGGGCCGGCTGGAAGACGCCGGCCACGACCGGGGTCGAGATGACGCCGCCGACGTTGCCCATGCTGCCGGTTGCGAACAGGAACAGAGGCGCCCGCAGCAGGCGCATGGCCGCATACAGGCAGGCGACGTGAATGCCGATCCACACGACGCCGACCGCGAGCACCTGGGGCGCCTCGACGATCGCCGCCAGATTGCCGCCGGCGCCCATCGTCGCGACCATCAGGTAGAGACCGCCGTAGGCCACCGGCGTGGCGCCTCGGTGGTCCAGGCGGCGGAGAGGCGTGAACGAGAGGCCCAGACCGACCGCCACGACGAGCAGGATGCCCCAGGTGAAGTGCGAGAGCACCGAGCCCACCTGCGGCAGGAGCTCGCCGCCGCGCATGCACAGCCAGCTCCCCACCAGACCGACGCCGAGCATGGCGGCGAAAGCCGGCAGCGTGATCGGCCGCGCCTTCTCCTCCTGCACTTTCCGCAGCCGCTCGTTCAACCGATCGAGCTCCTCGCGGCGCGCCCGGTGGCGGCGGTCGATCCGGTTCTGGTGGCCGCTGAGCAGGATGACGATCGACATCCAGCCGTAGCCGACGACCGAGTCGACGATGATCATCGGAGCGAAGATGTCGTCCGGTGCGCCAACGCCTTCCTTGATCGCGATCATGTTCGAGAGGCCGCCGATCCAGGAGCCGGAGAGCGCCCCAAGCCCCTTCCAGGCCTGCGGATCAAGAAAGGGCTGAAAGATCGCCAGGGCGATCGGCCCGCCGATCACGATGCCCACCGAGCCGGCGAGCAGCATCGCCGCCGCCAGCGGCCCGAGCCGCTTGATCGCGGGCACGTCGGTTGCCAGCACCAACAGAAGCAGCGAGCACGGCATCAGGTAATCCGTGCACCAGTCGTAGAACGGCGACTCGGCCGGCGTGATCCCCGCCGTGGTCAACGCCACGGGCAGCAGGTAGATCCAGACGATCGGCGGCAGCGTCCTGAACAGCCGCTCGAAAGCCGGGGCCCGCGCCAAGGCGAAGATCAACGCCACGAAGCCGGCGAAGAACACGAGCAGCGCGGTGGGATCGTCGATCAGCGCCGGGGCCGCCATCGTGGGCGAGTGCATGTGTCTGCATCCGCTGGCGTTAGCGGATCAGGGAGACCGTGCCACGGTCTGTCGGCCGCCCGATTCCGCCGGGTCGCTCACCTCGACGCCTCGGCGGCCAGCACGTCGCGCGCCAGGTCCTCCACTTCAGCCAGCGTCCTCGCCGACCGGCCAGGACCGTAGCCCTCCGGCAAGACCAACCCGCCGGGGACCTCCCTCTCGTCGGTAAACGCCGGCGGATGGACGACGCCTGCATCCCACAGGCCCTCAGACTCCAGGTCGTCGACCACGGCCCTCGAAGCGACGCGATTGTCGCAGACGAACCAGTATCTCTCCCCTCCGGGAGTGTCGCCGCGATGGAACGTCGCCCCATGTCTCGCCGCCACCGCCTCGACGGCCTTCGCCAATACGCACGGGACGTATCCGCCGCCGACTCCGAAGACGTGCTTCCCCATCACTCAACCTCCCGAACGACCAGCTCGCCGACGATACCACCTCGTCGCCAGCAAGCGCCTCCACGTCGGGAACACTTCTCCCCGGCCTCTCTGACATTGCGCCTCTCGCCCTGCGAGCACGCATCGGCCGCCAGGACTTCAACGGAACAACGGCGCAGCCGAGACTCGCACACCGTCCCCCGCGCGACAGCGCAACCCCGAGGCGGCGAGCGCTGCTATCGTCTGAAGCCCGCGTTCCCGATCCCGAACCGCCAGGAGAGCCCCGCCATGAGACATCAGAGTCCCGCCGCCGCGTCCTGCCTGACGGCGACTTTCCTGCTGTTCGGTTCCCTCGCGGAAGCCCAGTTCGGAACGCGGCCCGACCGGTCGTCCCTCCTCGACGACGGCGCGCTGCACGTCGTCATCTGCGGCAGCGGTTCGCCTCTGCCCAGCGCCGAGCGCGCCGGGCCCTGCACGGCGGTGACTGCCGGGGGGAGGATGTTCCTGATCGACGTCGGCCCTGGATCGACGGAGAACCTGCGCCTGTGGGGACTGCCGACGGGACGTCTCGCCGGCGTTCTCCTTACGCACTTCCATTCCGACCACATCGCCGAGCTCGGCGAGGCCGTCTTCGCCAGTTGGACATCGGGAAGGACCACGCCCCTCGACGTCTACGGGCCGGTCGGCGTCGACCGGGTCGTCGCCGGCTTCCAGGCCGCCTACGAACTGGACGTTTCCTACCGGGTCGCTCACCACGGCGCCGACATCCTGCCGCCGGACGGGGGCAAGGCGAACGGACACGCGATCGAACTCGCCGAAGACGCCCCCTCGCGGGTCTTCTACGACGAGGATGGCCTCACGATGACGGCGTTCCTGGTCGAGCACGAGCCGATCGCGCCGGCGCTCGGCTACCGGATCGACTACGGTGGCCGCTCGGTCGTGGTCAGCGGCGACACGATTCGATCGGCAAACCTGGAGGCGGCGAGCCAGGGCGTCGACGTACTGGTTCACGAAGCCCTGTCCGACGCCCTGATCGGCTCGGCGGCAGGCGCACTTGATAGGGCCGGCGCCGAACGGACTGCGAAGATGCTCCGGGACACGCTCGATTACCACACCTTCCCGGCCGACGTGCATGCCTTGGCGGCGGACGCGAAGGTCAAGCTCCTGGTGCTGAGCCACCTCGTTCCGCCCCTGCCCGCCGCTCAGGCGGAAGGCGTGTTCATGCGCGGCCGCGCCGAGGACGCCCCGAACGACGCGGTCGTCGGCGCCGACGGCATGCACATCGCTCTGCCCGCCAACAGCGACGAGCGGACGATCGAGAACTTCTAGCGGCGTTCGCAGCCGTTCGCCGCGACGAGCGACTCGACCTCCCGCCACGGCAACGCACAACCCTGTCGACGGTGCTGGACGCGGTCGCCGCCGTACACCACGTAGCCGGGTTCACCCAGGTCGCCGGCCAGTTCGCCGAACTGCGCCAGGCCGCGGAAGAAGTCGCTCGCCAACGTCCGCCCCGACTTGATCTCGACCGGCACGAGCTGCGTTCCGCGTTCCAGGACGCAGTCGACCTCCATTCCGCGGCGGTCACGCCAGAACCAGAGGTTCGGGGTCAGGCCGCGGTTGGCGCGCCCCTTGAGCAACTCTCCGACCACCCATGTCTCGAACAACGGGCCGCGCAGCGCGTGATGCACGAGCTCGTCCGCCTGCCGGATGCCGACCAGCCACGCCGCCAGCCCGGGGTCGAGAAAGTAGAGCTTCGGCGTCTTGACGAGGCGCTTGCCGAAGTTGCTGAAGTGCGGTCGAAGCTGCGTCACGAGGAAACTCGTCTCCAGCACCGAGAGCCATTCCCGCGCCGTAACGCGACTGATGCCGCAGTCGCTCGCCAGTCCCGAAACGTTCAGCAACTGTCCCGACCGACCGGCGCAGAGCCGGATGAACAGCCGGAAGGTGGTCAGGTTGCGGAGGTCGATCAGCTCTCTGACATCCCGCTCCACGTATGTCGTCACGTAGTTTCCGTACCAGACGCCGGGGTTGAGGCCCCGATCGTGAATCGGCGGGAACAGACCCTGCAGGAGCAGATCCTCGATCGACTCCGGAGCGCAACGGCCACCCTGCAGTTCCCCAAGGGAAAACGGCAGCAGCGCCACCTGGGCCGCGCGGCCGGCCAGCGACTGGGTCACGCCGGCCCGCAACCCGAACTGCTGTGAACCAGTCAGGACGAACCTCCCGGGTCGGGGATCGGCGTCCACCATGCCCTGCAGGTAGGAGAGGAGATCGGGCGCCCGCTGGACCTCGTCGAACAGGGCTCCTTCCGCGTACTGGCCGAGAAGGCTTCTTGGATCGGCGAGCGCCACGTCTCTGACGTCCGGATCCTCGAGCGACAGGTACGCATGTTCGGGGAAGGTGTCCCGGCACAGCGTCGTCTTGCCCGACTGCCGGGGACCCGTGACGACAACCACGGGGTACTCCCGCGCCAGCGACTGGAGAATCGACTGGGACGCTCGGCGGATCACGTCCCGGAGGCTAGACCGGACAGGGGCTGATCGTCAACACAACTATACAATCAGCCGATCCGCTGCGGACAGGCGCCGCAAGCTGCCGGAAGTGCGCGCCAAGCGCTAACCTCACGCCATGACGAACTACGAAGCCGAACTCGACCTCGCCGTCGAGACCGCCTGGATCGCCGGCCAGTTGACCCTCGAGTTCTTTCGCCACGGCATCGATCCGGATCTCAAGGACGACCTGACGCCGGTCACCGAGGCGGACCGCGGCGCCGAGGAACTCATCCGGTCGCGGATCGGCGAGGTCTTCCCGGACGACCTCATCGTCGGCGAGGAGTTCGGGGCGGGCGACGGAGGGACCGGCACGGAGAACGCCGCCAGGCGCCGCTGGTACGTGGATCCGATCGACGGCACCCGCTCCTTCGTCCGCGGCGTCCCGCTCTACGGGATCCTGATCGGCCTCGAAGTCGATGGCCGGGTCGAAGTCGGCGTCGCCCACTTCCCGGGCATCGGCGAAACGGTGGCGGCCGCCTCCGGCCACGGCTGCACCCTGAACGGCGAACCGGCCACGGTCCGAGACACGAGCAGCATGGCCGAGGGCTACGTTTCCTTCGGCGACCCGGGCCTCTTCCGCGACCCTCGGCACCAAAGGGCCTGGCAGCGGATGATGGCGGGCGCCGCCTACCGCGTCGGCTGGTCCGACGCCTACGGCCACGCCCTGGTCGCCACCGGCCGCCTGGAACTGATGGTCGATCCGATGATGAGCGCCTGGGACTGCGGACCGTTCCCGGCCATCCTCCGCGAAGCCGGCGGCCACTTCGGCGACTGGGACGGCGCCGAGACAATCCACGGCGACCGAGCGTTCAGCACGACCCGGCGCCTGCTGCCCGAAGTCCTGAAACTGCTCGCCGACTGAAGCTCCGCCGACCTCTGGCTGCCGGCGCGCCGGCAAGCATCCGTCGAACGCGGCGCTTCAGCCGCCCCGCCGTTCCCGTGCGGCACGCAGCCGCGCATCAAGCGCCCCCGGGCAAGACCTCGTTGCGGTCGATCCAGCCGGGGCCGTCTTGCACCGGGCACTCAATCCTCGGTGTAACACAAGGAGCGGCCGCCGACCATCCAATGACAACTGAGGGCAAGCCCCGCCGCCACTAAGACGTCGCGGCGCCTCCAATGTTCTCCAGCTCCACGCACACCTGATCAACGCATGTGATCATGTCCCGGCTGCTTCCGGTGACACTCGACGCACAGTGCCCTCAGATTCGACCAGCGGTTGTCGGTCTTGACTCCGTTCACGTGATGCACATGGAGCAGCCCGGGCTCCTCCTTCAGATCCACCTCGCAGAGCTCGCAGACGAAGCTCCGTGACCTTCTGTACCGATCGGAGATCGCACTCCAATCCGCCGTGTAGCCACCGTCAAACTCCCCCGCTTTCCGCATTGGCAACCGGTCAAAGTGGGGTCTGTACTCGTCGAAGAACTCGCTCCACTCGAATGCCCGGAACACCTCGTAGCGATTCCGCTCAAAGCCGCGGTAGTTCAACCTCGCCAAACAGTTCTGGCAGACCTTCAGCCTGGCTCGTCCATCAACTCGACGTCTGTCCTCATCTACTCCAGTGACGTAGAAATTCCCGCTAACATCGTTGGTGGCAACGTAGCGCTCATAGCGCCCCTTATCAGCCCGTGGCAAAAGTGGATTCGGCCCGGAGTGCCACTGCTGCTTCGAGGCTGAGTCTGGGCAGCGCTACGCGACGCAAAGTTGGAAGCCGAGGCGATGTGCGCGCCAAGAGGCGCAGATCGACTGCATCAGCCCGTCGAATCGGGCTGTGAACGCTGCAAGCAAGCCAGTCTGGGCGCCCAGAGTTGCCGTGACACGGCCCTGCAGCGATCGTGGCGTGCCGACTCCCGCGAGGCTCCTCATCAGGAGACCGAGATTGAAGCCGCAGGAATGAATGTAAAGGCGCTTGAGCGCGTTGTCGCGGCCGCGCAGATGCAAGCGCCGCATGCCGCCGGTCTCGAACTGGTGAGCGAAGGGACGTTCGACGCGCTCGCCGCGCCGGCGCTGCAGCCGCTTGCCCCGATTGCCGCGGACCCGCCGACGGTTCGCGTACACGATGGCTTGCAAGTCCTTCTTGCCTGTCCAACGACGACGACCACGGTCCGGCTCCGCGATGTAGCTGCGAAGCTCCAACTCGTCGATGGAGGCGAGAACGTCGTTGCTGTGGTAGCCCTTGTCCGCAATCACTTCCTCGATCACCGACGAATCGCCGACTGCCGACTCCACCTGCTCGAACGTCTCCTCCAACGTCTCGTGGACCGACTCCGTGTCTCCCTTGGCGCCGCCATGCAGCGTCACACCCAGAATGGCCCCGCTCTCCAGGTCCACCGCCTGCTCCGCCTTGTACGCGAGGTGCGTGCGGCCATCCTTCATCTTCGTGACCTCGGCATCCGGATCGTGAGGATTCTCCCACTCCTCGTTCGACAGCTTCTTCTTCCGCTTGCGGTCGAAACGAGCCAACTCCGCACGAGTCAGCGTCGCCAAGCCCGAAGCCTCTGCCAAGCCACGCACGAACTCCTCGTAGCCAGAACCCGTATCCCGACGAACGATGCTGCGCAGCGCAGCGTTCGCCTCCAGCGTCGTCGCGTCCACGCCCACTGTCTTCCCCGATACCAGACCCGACTCCGCCAAGCGCTCAAGAACCCAGCTGAACACCTTGCCGTGAGTCTCCAGATCGATCAGACGACGAGTGCGAGAAATCGTCGAATGATCCGGCGAACCCTCCGTCAGGGGATGTCCCGTCGGTTGTTGAACTTTGGGAGTAGGGTGGCGGCTCTCCGGCCCGATGAGCGGGCCGGTCTCTGCGAAAGAAAGGAGACGCCACCCATGGCCAATCATCGCAGTCGGGAAGGGAATCGGCAAGAGAGAAGGAGCACTCCGAGCAGTCCGTCGTCGGGATCGGGGCTTGGTCTGTTGGAGTCATTGCCCTCGTTGGTCAACGGTCTGTCGAGCTTTCAGGAGCTGTGCGTCGAGACAGGCCGGTCTACGTTGGCCCGGTTGATGGAGGAGGAGCGGGAGTCGCGGTGCGGCGCGAAGGGTCGTCACCAGGATGCTCGTTCGGTGTGGCGTGCGGGCAGTGCTCCGAGCCAAGTGACGCTGGGCGGGGCCCGGATCGAGATTCAGCGTCTGCGGGTACGGGGTCCGGAGGGCGAGGTGCGTCTCGAGTCGTTCGAGTGGGCGGCGTCTCGCGACGCGATGGACCGTCACACGATGGAAGCGATTGCGTCGGGCGTGTCGACGCGGAACTACCTGCGGTCGCTGGACACGGCGGCCGCGGGTTCGGACCGTCGTTCGGCATCGCGGAGTTCGGTGTCTCGGCGCTTCAAGGCGCTGTCGGCGCGGCAGATGGAGAAGTTCCTGTCGTCGTCGCTGGAAGACGAGGACATCCGCGTGGTGTGCGTGGACGCGAAGTACATCGGTGGCCACTGCATTCTGATCGCCTTGGGCGTTTCGTCGTCCGGTCACAAGCGGGTTCTTGGCCTTCGCGAGGGTTCGACGGAGAACACGGCGGTGGTCCGCGCTCTTCTCGCCGACCTGGTGGAGCGGGGCCTCTCGACGGCGAAGCCGTTGCTGTTCGTCATCGACGGCAGCAAGGCCCTGCGCCGCGCGATCAAGGAGGTCTTCGGCGACGCCGCGACGGTGCAGCGCTGCCAGGTCCACAAGGCCCGGAACGTCGAAGAGCATCTGCCCGAAGAGAGGCGAGCCTCGATTCGCCGGGCGCTCCGCAAGGCCTGGGACAGCAAATCCGCCAAGACGGCCTTGAGGCGTCTGCGGCAGATCGCCAGTCATCTGGAGCGGGAGCACCCCGGCGCAGCGGCCTCCCTCCGGGAAGGCATGGAGGAGACCGTCACCGTGCTCGAACTCGGCCTCGCCGGAGCTCTCCAGAAGACCATGCGCAGCACCAATCCGATCGAGAGCCTCAACAGCTCCGTCGGGCGCTACACCCGCAACGTCAAGCGCTGGCGGGGCGGCTCCATGATCCAGCGCTGGGTCGCTGCCGCTCTCATCGATGCTCAATCACGCTTCCACCGCGTCAGAGGCTACCGAGACATGCCCAAACTCATCCGCGCCCTCGAACGACGAGCAGGGCACGTTGACCACCAAACCAAGGCCGCTTAACATTCATCAACACACACGAGCCGCCATCCGAAGTTCAACAGAAAACGGGACAATCCCCTCCGTCACACTCAAGCCCAGGAACCCACGAATGCTCAACGAGTCCTGAGCACGCCAGGCGATCTCCCGCTCCGAATCCAGACCCTCGAAGAAGCCCACCATCAACAACCGGAAGTACGTACCTGGAGGAAGACTCGGACGACCCATCCGCTCCGCGTAGAACCCCGCACACTCCGACTCGACGAACTCGTCGAAACCGCTCGACTCCAGCACACCATTGCTGTCCCACTAACTTCGTGGTATGGCGAGTTGAAGTTGAGCGTTTTCTGGTCCCGGCGGTTCTCGTTGGGGCTGTAACAGGTCATTGAGTGTCCGTCGTTCAAACAGATTGAGGTGAAGCAGGCGCAGGATCTCGCTGAGGCTCCACTTGAGACGATTGGCGAACTTCAGGTAGGCAAGCATCAGGTGAACGCACATGGCGATCCAGATCTGCGTCAGCACGGCGTTGCGGGACGTGCCGAGAAAGCTCTTGATGCGCAGGTTCTGCTTGATCCACTTGAAGAAGAGCTCGACCTCCCAACGCGCCTTGTAGATGTCCGCGATGGGGATGTCCCGCCGGCTGTTGAACTTTGGGAGTAGGGTGGCGGCTCACCCGGCCCGGTGAGCGGGCCGGTTCCAGCGAAAGAAAGGAGACGCCACCCATGGCGAATCATGGCAGTCGGGAAGGGAATCGGCAAGAGAGAAGGAGCAGCTCGTCGTCGGGGTCGGGGCTTGGTCTGTTGGAGGCATCGTCCTCGTTGTTCGACGGTCTGTCGAGCTTTCAGGATCTGTGCGTTGAGACAGGCCGTTCTGCCTTGGCGCAGTTGATGGAGAAGGAGCGGGAGTTGCGGTGCGGGGCGAAGGGTCGTCACCAGGATGCTCGTTCGGTGTGGCGCGCGGGCAGCGCTCCGAGTCAGGTGACGCTGGGCGGCGCCCGGATGGAGATTCAGCGTCTGCGGATACGGGGTCCGGAGGGCGAGGTGCGTCTCGAGTCGTTCGAGTGGGCGTCGTCTCGCGACGCGATGGACCGTCACACGATGGAAGCGATCGCTTCGGGCGTGTCGACGCGGAACTACCGGCGGTCGCTGGACACGGCGGCAGCGGGTTCGGACCGTCGTTCGGCTTCCAGGAGTTCGGTGTCTCGTCGCTTCAAGGCGCTGTCGATGCGGCAGATGGAGAAGTTCCTGTCGTCGTCGCTGGAAGACGAGGACATCCGCGTGTTGTGCGTGGACGCGAAGTACATCGGTGGCCACTGCATTCTGATCGCCTTGGGCGTTTCGTCGTCCGGTCACAAGCGGGTTCTTGGCCTTCGCGAGGGTTCGACGGAGAACACGGCGGTGGTCCGCGCTCTTCTCGCCGACCTGGTGGAGCGGGGCCTTTCGACGGCGAAGCCGTTGCTGTTCGTCATCGACGGCAGCAAGGCCCTGCGCCGCGCGATCAGGGAGGTCTTCGGCGACGCCGCGACGGTGCAGCGCTGCCAGGTCCACAAGGCCCGGAACGTCGAGGAACACCTGCCCGAAGAGAAGCGAGCCTCGATTCGCCGGGCGCTCCGCAAGGCCTGGGACAGCAAATCCGCCAAGACGGCCTTGAGGCGTCTGCGGCAGCTCGCCAGTCATCTCGAGCGGGAGCACCCCGGCGCAGCGGCCTCCCTACGGGAAGGCATGGAGGAGACCGTCACCGTGCTCGAACTCGGCCTCGCCGGAGCTCTCCAGAAGACCATGCGCAGCACCAATCCGATCGAGAGCCTCAACAGCTCCGTCGGGCGCTACACCCGCAACGTCAAGCGCTGGCGGGGCGGCGCCATGATCCAGCGCTGGGTCGCCGCAGCCCTCGTCGATGCGCAATCACGCTTCCACCGCGTCAGAGGCTACCGAGACATGCCAGAACTCATCCGTGCTCTCGAACGACGAGCACGTCACGTTGACCACCAAACCAAGGCCGCTTAACATTCTTCAACACACACGAGCCGCCATCCGAAGTTCAACAGAAAACGGGACAATCCCGTCCGCGATGGTCCTTGGCGCGAGCTGAAAGTTGTTGGTGAGGAACACGTAGTGTTTGCCGGTCTCGGCGTCCCGGTAGCCGACCCGCCGCAGGGGAATCGGACAGTCCTTCTGGCCCTTCCTGGTCGTCAGTTCAATCGTCTGGTCCGAAGTCACGCCGCGACCGGAAGCGTACGCACGACGCTCACGGACCGCGTACTTCACCCTCCGCTTGAGCCGGGTGACCAGAAAAACCCCTTGTGCATCAAGGGATTTCAGCCAGCTGAAGTTCTGGTACAACCGGTCTGCGGCGACGATGCTCCCCGGCTGCAGCCGCAGAGTCCGGGCGATCGCAATGTCCGACGTCTTCCCCTTCCCCTTCCCGTCCGTCACCCTCACGAACGACGGCAGATGGCCGGCATGGTCGAGACCGACGTGGACCTTGATCGCCCCCTTGCTCTTGCTGAACTTGGCCCACGAGAACAGCCCGAGGCACAGGTCGATGTGCGTCGCGTCCAGAGACACGAGCCGGTTCCTGAAGCGAAACCTGTGGCCGGGCGCCATGCCGCGGCAGCGACCCAGAAGGCGCTCGAACTGCAACTCGAAGAGCTTGGGAGACCGGTTCTGGTTGACGCGGGCAAGCGAGCTTCGAGCGACTCGTCCGATTCCGAGATGGTAGAGCTTGCGTCTCTGGGCATCCAGATTCGACACCACGTCCCGCAAACTGCACCGCCCCGACAACTGAACCATCGCCATCGCCGCGAACTGACTCCACCGGCTCATGGATCGGAGCTTTCTCCCCGTGTCAAGTGTCCGTGCGTCTCTCTCGAACTCATGTCTCGACACCATCCTGAGCAGCTGTCCGAACACCGTGCTACGATACGCCATGGGCCTGAATCCTCCTTGTAGTCATTGGGGTTTCCGACGACAACCAATGATACAGCAAGAGACGGATTCAGGCCCGTTTCTCAACTCGGTCAACGGGACAGCAATGCCAGCACACGGTCCAAACGCTCGTAGAACGGATGGCCGGAACTCCGCGGCAGAGCCGATCCAGACACCCAGAGAAGCTCCTGATTCTCACGACGCCTTTTGCCCATAGCCATGAACCCATCCTATCGCATAGCCGAAACGGCGGACAGCCCGACTTTTGCCACGGGCTGTTATACCGCATATCCTCCAGTGTACGGCAATCCGCGACGTGTACCTTCTTGCCCAGTTTCCCTTCTTCCATCACGTCGCGAACGCGCCAACCTTGATCCTGGATGTACAAAACGACCGGCCGTCCTTCATAGCTCAACAGACCCAATGTCGGCTCGATTCTGATCCTGGCCAGATCGTCGATCTCGATCCCGCTCTTCAGTTTGATGTCGATTCGATCCACGCCCCGGCGGACATTGATGTTCTGATCCACCTGGGGCCGGCCTCCGCGCATCCGTCTTGCCGCGTCCTCCAAAAGGCCAAGATCGACGTTCAATCGCACTGCGTCACTGCTCGAGAATCTTCTGGATCTGCGCCTCCGCGTTCGTCAGGACGCGGAACAGCACGCGACGAGACTTCTCTGGATCTTCACGACTATCCGTGTTCGAAATTGGAACGGGCCGTGACGAGGAAAAGCCCACCGCCGCTACTTTGCTCTTCACCCAGCTTCGATCGTCCAGGTTCGCGGGAAGATGATAGACGTACTCCAGCACCGACCGCGTGCGCGCTTGAGACAAGCCCATGTTGTTGAAATAGGCCTCTTCCGGCGTAGCCTCTGACGACCACTCGCTCGACGTATGTCCTTCGAGGCGCACTTCTTCGATGTACTCATCGAACTTCCGAAGCACGCCCAGATAGCGGGGAAAAAAGTTTGAGAGGATCGTGGCAAACCACGGCCGCAACCTGCTCCTGCCTGGCTCGAACAGCACTTCCGGCGAGCGGAACGCGAACGTCAGGTTCTCCGCATTGATCTCCGCGTCCCACTTCTCCAGATCGGCCGCAAACTCACTACGCAGTGCCGCGTCGATGTCGATCCGACGCTCGCGATAGGTATCCGCAATTTCGCGTATACTGTCCCGGTCGAGAAACGCGTTTCGCATCAACGCGACGGAAATCAGAAGGAAGACCATCATCAGCCCGGCCATCAAATCCGAGATTGTCAACCAGTGCTCACCCGCCGGAGCGGCGGCTCGGCGCGAGTCGAACAAACGTTCCATTCGCTGCTTCATCGCCCGCCCGGCGGGACCGAACCGGGGTCATGAGGCCTCGTCCTGACTATTCGCTCCATCTCCTGCACGAGCCGCACGTAATCGTCCGTGAACCGATCGGTTATCTGGCCCAGCGCGTTCCCCATTCTCTGCATTACCCGCTCCATCTCGCCGGCTTGGGCCTCGTCGAGTGCTTCGAGCTGCCTGGTGATCGACTCGCCGGTTCGAGTGACGGCCTGCCCGGTCTCTTCGAGCGTGCGCTGGACCAACGTCTCCGTGGCCCGCGTCTGCTGATCGAGAGCTTCCTTCAACGCTGCATCCATCCGCGAGGGGATGTCCCGTCGGTTGTTGAACTTTGGGAGTAGGGTGGCGGCTCTCCGGCCCGATGAGCGGGCCGGTCTCAGCGAAAGAAAGGAGACGCCACCCATGGCCAATCATCGCAGTCGGGAAGGGAATCGGCAAGAGAGAAGGAGCACTCCGAGCAGTCCGTCGTCGGGATCGGGGCTTGGTCTGTTGGAGTCATTGCCCTCGTTGGTCAACGGTCTGTCGAGCTTTCAGGAGCTGTGCGTCGAGACAGGCCGGTCTACGTTGGCCCGGTTGATGGAGGAGGAGCGGGAGTCGCGGTGCGGCGCGAAGGGTCGTCACCAGGATGCTCGTTCGGTGTGGCGTGCGGGCAGTGCTCCGAGCCAAGTGACGCTGGGCGGGGCCCGGATCGAGATTCAGCGTCTGCGGGTACGGGGTCCGGAGGGCGAGGTGCGTCTCGAGTCGTTCGAGTGGGCGGCGTCTCGCGACGCGATGGACCGTCACACGATGGAAGCGATTGCGTCGGGCGTGTCGACGCGGAACTACCTGCGGTCGCTGGACACGGCGGCCGCGGGTTCGGACCGTCGTTCGGCATCGCGGAGTTCGGTGTCTCGGCGCTTCAAGGCGCTGTCGGCGCGGCAGATGGAGAAGTTCCTGTCGTCGTCGCTGGAAGACGAGGACATCCGCGTGGTGTGCGTGGACGCGAAGTACATCGGTGGCCACTGCATTCTGATCGCCTTGGGCGTTTCGTCGTCCGGTCACAAGCGGGTTCTTGGCCTTCGCGAGGGTTCGACGGAGAACACGGCGGTGGTCCGCGCTCTTCTCGCCGACCTGGTGGAGCGGGGCCTCTCGACGGCGAAGCCGTTGCTGTTCGTCATCGACGGCAGCAAGGCCCTGCGCCGCGCAATCAAGGAGGTCTTCGGCGACGCCGCGACGGTGCAGCGCTGCCAGGTCCACAAGGCCCGGAACGTCGAAGAGCATCTGCCCGAAGAGAGGCGAGCCTCGATTCGCCGGGCGCTCCGCAAGGCCTGGGACAGCAAATCCGCCAAGACGGCCTTGAGGCGTCTGCGGCAGATCGCCAGTCATCTGGAGCGGGAGCACCCCGGCGCAGCGGCCTCCCTCCGGGAAGGCATGGAGGAGACCGTCACCGTGCTCGAACTCGGCCTCGCCGGAGCTCTCCAGAAGACCATGCGCAGCACCAATCCGATCGAGAGCCTCAACAGCTCCGTCGGGCGCTACACCCGCAACGTCAAGCGCTGGCGGGGCGGCTCCATGATCCAGCGCTGGGTCGCTGCCGCTCTCATCGATGCTCAATCACGCTTCCACCGCGTCAGAGGCTACCGAGACATGCCCAAACTCATCCGCGCCCTCGAACGACGAGCAGGGCACGTTGACCACCAAACCAAGGCCGCTTAACATTCATCAACACACACGAGCCGCCATCCGAAGTTCAACAGAAAACGGGACAATCCCATCCGCGACTGCAGCTGCCTTACCCGCTCCATCTCGCCGACTTGGGCCTCGTCGAGTGCTTCGAGCTGCCTGGTGATCGACTCGCCGGCTCGACTGACGACCTGCCCGGTCTCTTCGAGTGTGCGCTGGACCAACGTCTCCGTGGCCTGCGTCTGCTGATCGAGAGCTTCCTTCAACGCTGTATCCATCCGCGACTGCAGCTGCCTTACCCGCTCCATCTCGCCGACTTGGGCCTCGTCGAGTGCTTCGAGCTGCCTGGTGATCGACTCGCCGGCTCGACTGACGACCTGCCCGGTCTCTTCGAGTGTGCGCTGGACCAGAGTTTCCGTGGCCCGTGCCTGCTGATCGAGAGCTTCCTTCAAGGCTGTCTCCACCCGCGACTGCATCTGCTCGATGGCGGAGGTCACACTGTCCTGAACCATCAGGATGTCGCCCCGCACCGTGTCGCCCGCCTGCGCCAGCCCTTCCAGCAGCTCCCGCGAACGTGCGAGCTGGTCGGTGGAGTCCTGCTGCATCTTCGTCACGTGCTCGCCGGCCACGCGAACGGCCGCACCGATGTCCTCCGTCATCGACTGCACATGCGCCTGCGCCTGGGGCACCGCTTCGACCGCGCGGTCGCGCAGCTCCGCGAAGGCCGCGAGATGGCGCTCGAGTTCCTCGATTTCGGCGCTGGCCGCTTTCACGACCTCGGTCAACCGTTCCATCGTGGCCGGGATGCTCTCGCTGCGCTCCGCGACCCGCGCAACGGACTCCTCGATCGCGGCGATCTGCCGCACCGACTGGTCGTACAGGCGGTGCAGCTGCTCGATCTGGCGTCGGTAGTTCTCCTGCCACTCCACGAGCTTCCGCACCGACTCGTCGAGCTTCTTGAAGTTGTCGCCGAACTGCTCCGTCAGGTTCCGGTTGAAATCGACGATGACCTCCTTCAGCGCCTCGATCACCTGCTCCGTCGCGGACCTGGACAGCGACTCGGCGAACTTGTCAAGGTGCTCCCAGAGCTTGGTTTCGAACGCTCGTTGTCGGTCCCCGAGGTCTCCCCGCAGCAGCTTCAACTGACCAGCGAGACTCGATTCCTCCCCGCCCGCAATGGCGTCACGAGTCGCCTGGAGGAGATCCTTCTGCTCGGTCAGCACGGCAACGACGTCCTCGGGACCCACCTCCGCCTCCGCCGCCCCACCATCCCGCGGCACAATGAACGGCAACGGCGCAAACAACCTGAAGAGGAGGCTGGCGGAGAGTCCAGCGACACTGCTGATGAACGCAGTCTTCAACCCCTGCAGCAGCCCCTGGATGCTCTCGTCCAGCTGCGCCGGATCGAAGCCCAGCAACCCCACGACGATCCCGACGAATGTACCCAGAATCCCGACGGTTGCGAGCACCACGGGCGCGTGCGCCGTCAGGGTCGGAAGCTGCCCCTTCCGCCTGCCGAACAAAGCCAGGAAAAGCAGTCCCCCCAAAAGCCACAGAAAGGCCTCGGTCACGCCGCGCGGATCAAGCCCGCCCAGGACCGACTCGAGGCCTCGACCCATCACGTTCACGGTCAGGACCCCCTCGGTCGTCTCAGCTCCAGCAGGAGCGCCCGGAACAGACGGGAATCAGCCCTGAACAGCGGCGCCGCGCAACGAAGCAGCCGACCGTCTCGCCACGGCAGGGGCCTGCGAAGAGGGAGGCTGTTGCGGAAGGCCATTGACGCGGGCCATGCGAGAAACATGGCCGCGCATCCTACGCCAGAGCGCGCGGAGCCACTACACACACAACCCGCTCACCGTCGGGCCGCTGGTTCGCAGCTGGTAGCAACGGCCCTTGAAGCGCCAGCGCAGCCAAGCCAGCCCAAGGCTTCAGTCCGGTCGCAGTCCGCTGCGCGGAGAACCAACGTCGAGCTCTCGGGCCTTCGAACGCTTTCGCGGAAGTAGAGATCTCAGCCGCCGTCCGGCGGTTCCTCTTCCTCCACCGGACCGGCCAAGCAGGTCAGCAGTTCCTTCACCTCGTCCAGCCGGTGGTCCGGCACGCAGAGCTTCACCGGCACCGGGGACTTCCCCATCATCCCGATGCCGAAGATGCCGACGCCGGCGCTCTGCACCAGAAACGGAATGTCGTACTGGTCCAGAGCGTGACCGATCGTCTCGGCCTCGAGCCGGGAATCGAAGGTGGCGAGCTCGACGAACTTCACGGATGTTGGCTCCTGCAACGCCGTTCTCTTCAGCTTAGCTGCCCGGACTCCCGGCACCAACCGACCCGGGACGCTTCTGGTCGCATCCCAAACGGTCTGGGCGCGCATCCCGGCGGCGCCGCGCCCAGTCTCATCAAGAAGAGGTCCGGCAGCGCATAGGGCCCGTGGCTGGCTCGAGCATCCCCTCCTGTCCGCGGCTGAACACGCCCGATCTCTTGGAGAAGATCAAGCGGGGTCTCTATCGACTTGGCGGATCCCCCCTACGGCCTCGTCGAGTACTTGACTCCCGAGCAGAACGCGCACCGTCACCGCATGGCGTGCGACGATCTGCCGCGTCTTGCTGCACTGGAGGGCTAGCAGCCCGCGGCGAACGTCGCGCTGCATTCGCCACGCGCACTTCCACCACGGACTTGCATGGAACAGACTTCGGGACGAGGGCATGCCGCCCGCATCCGGGGCCTGTTCCCCGTGCGACAGCGCAGTCACAAGGCGGCGAACCCTGCTAGCGCAAGCCCATCCGTTCCAGCACGCCGGCGACAAGCAGCGGCCACACCAGGGTCGCGTCCGCGGGGACCTCCGCGAAGCGGCCGCCCTCCTCGACCGGGACGAACTTGCCCCAGGACACCCCCTCGCTGTAACCGCAGCCCGAGAGGCCGCCCCAGTGCTCCGGCTCGGGACAGATTCGTACGCCGTAGCAAAAGCGCCGCGGCGGCGACTCCTCTCCCGCCCGGCGGGCCGCCGCCTCCAGATACGGCGCCGCCTGCTGCGCCCAGTTCCGCGGCACGCCGCCGCCGACCGTGAAGATGCCGAGCCGCTTCGCCCCGGCGACGAGTTCCGTGTAGTGCTCCAGGTCGAGGAACGGGTCGAAGCGGATCGGTGCCAGGCCTCGGCGCTCCCTGGCCCGGTTGAAGAGGGCGAAGTCCAGCCCGATCTCCGAGTCGGTGAACGCGGGCACGTAGACCGGCGCCCCGCGGCGCCAGGCCGAGGACAGCACGCCGCGGACCGGCGCAGCGCCTCCCTCCGGGCCGGCCGGCGCCGGCGCCCGGTCCGCTTCGGCCAGCCACCGACCGAACGCCTCGTTCAGCAGGCGCGAGCAGGCAACCTCGCCCTCGGGCCACTGCTCCAGAACCGAGTGGACGATCGCCCCGACGCGGTCCAGGTTGCTCTCCAGTTCCAGCGTGTCGTAGATCCGGTCGTAGCCGGAGTAGTACGCCGCGCGGTCGTCGAGCTGTCCGGCCGGCGCCTTGAAGTGGACCATCCCGGCGGACTCGACGAAGCCGTGGACCATCAGCGCGCCGGTGCAGACGATCGCGTCGAGAAGTCCGTGGTCGATCATGTCGCACAGGACCAGCCCCTGTTTGGCCGCGGTCATCGCGCCGGTGAACGTGCCGACGACCAGGCAGTCCGGATCGACCGCCATCTCCAGAAGCACGTCCGCCGCCTCGCCAAGCTGACGCCCCCCGAAAGAGGTCGACTTCATCGCCGCGAGCAGGTCCGAGAAGGAGTCGACGGCACCCAGATCAAGCGGCACGAGCGGTTCCAGTCCCGTTCCGTCGCTGAACTCCGTCGGGCGGCGCGCGCCCCGCACCGGCTTGGGCATGGGATCGATCATGAAGACAGGTCTGGCCCGATATGCTCCCTCTTCGCGCCTTGCCGGAGCGGACGCTTGACCGCTCTCGGCGCGACACGCACTTCTACCACGGGCCGCCAGTGAACTCACGCGAACCCAGGGCACTCGAACTCCTCTACCGTCTGAGTCAGACCCTTGGCGAAAGCCTCGACCTGCGCAACGTCACCGGGCCCGCGCTCGAGACCCTGGCCGAGCACCTGAACCTGAAGCACGGCACGATCACGCTGCTCAACCGGAAGACCGGCGAGATCCGGATCGAGGTCGCGCACGGACTGAGCGTCGATCAGATCGCCAGAGTCCGCTACCGCCTCGGTGAGGGCGTGACCGGTCAGGTGATCGAGACGGGCGAGGCCCGGGTGATCCCCAGGACGAGCGAGTCCGAGACCTTCCTCGACCGCACCCGGCGCGGCAAGAGCGCGGAGGTCTCCTTTCTCTGCGTGCCCATCCGCACCGGCAACGAGACCTACGGCGCACTGAGCGTCGACCGGACCTACCAGCCGGACCACGACCTGAACGACGACGTCCGCCTGCTGCTGATCGCCGGTTCCCTGATCGCCCAGGCGGTCAAGCTCCGCCGCACCGTCGAGGAGGAGCGGGAGCAGCTCGAAGAGGAGAACGAGCGGCTGCGGGCCCAGCTCCGCGACCGCTTCCGGCCCGCGAACATCGTCGGCGCCTCCCACGAGATGCAGGAGGTCTACGACCAGATCGCCACCGTCTCGAGCAGCAACACGAGCGTCCTGATCACGGGCGAGACCGGCACCGGCAAGGAACTCGTCGCCCAGGCGATCCACTACAACAGCGCCCGCTCGGACCGCCCCTTCGTCAAGGTCCACTGCGCCGCGCTGCCGGAGAGCGTGATCGAGAGCGAGCTGTTCGGGCATGAACGCGGCGCCTTCACGGGCGCGATCCAGCAACGGAAGGGCCGTTTCGAACTCGCCCACACCGGCACGCTCTTCCTGGACGAAGTCGGCGACGTGCCGCTCCTGATCCAGATCAAGATGCTGCGCGTGCTGCAGGAACGCGAGTTCGAGCGGGTCGGCGGCACGCGGACACTGCGGGCGGACGTGCGGATCATCGCCGCCACGAACAAGGACCTGTCCGCGATGACCGTGGACGGGGCGTTCCGCGAGGACCTGTTCTACCGTCTGAACGTCTTCCCGATCCACGTGCCGCCCCTGCGCAAGCGCAAGTCGGACATCGTCCAGCTGGCCGACTTCTTTCTCGAACGCTATGCGCGCGTGAACGGCGGCAACGTGCGCCGGCTGTCGAGCGCCGTGATCGACATGCTGATGAGCTACCACTGGCCCGGGAACGTGCGCGAACTGGAAAGCTGCATCGAGCGCGCCGTCCTCGTGGCGAGAGACGATGTCATCCACCCCCACCATCTGCCGCCGACCCTCCAGACCGCGGAGAGCTCCGGCACCGAACCCCCCGGGAGTTTCCAGTACCTGGTCCAGAACTACGAGCGGGACCTGTTGCGCGACGCGCTGAAGAGCGCCCGCGGCAACATCGCCGCAGCCTCGCGCAAGCTGCGCACCACGCCCCGCATCACCGGCTACAAGATGAGGAAGTACGGCATCGACCCCAGCCGCTACGCCAACTAGCAGCCAGGACCATTCCCCTCCGGGCGCCTTGCCGACTGGCCAGCATCCGGCTCACGTTTGTCGGCCGCAAGCGACGTTGATACAAATTTGTAGCCGACCTACTTCGCGCGAGACCTTCGGGGAGGCCGTACACGGAAGACAAGACCCTGATGGGAAACAGACTGCCGACAGAAGACACGGGCGGCCCCTGTTGTTGGCGCCTGTGTTGCTATTCAAGGCGCGCAACTGGCAATCCGCCCTCTCAAGGAGGTTCAAACCCAATGTTCCGGACATCAGCGACTCTCCTGACCGCGGCGACGCTCGGCCTCGCGGCCGCACCGGCGTCCGCCGACACCTCGTACAGCCTCGATTTCGCGTCCGCCTACGTGTGGCGCGGCATCACCTTCACCGACGGCGCGGTATGGCAGCCCTCGGTCACCGCCTCGAACGACAGTGGCTTCGCGATCAACGTCTGGGGCAACCTCGACCTCGACGACGCGAACGACATGAGCGGCGAGTTCAACGAGGTCGACCTCACCGCTTCCTGGGGTTTCGGCACGGACACGGTCTCCGCCGAGGTCGGCTTCATCGAGTACCTGTTCCCGAACACGCTCTCCCCCGGAACCCGCGAGGTCTACCTGACCCTGGGCTGGGACGTGACCGCCGCCCCGAGCATCTCGGTCTACTACGACCTGGACGAGGTCAAGGACTTCTACGCCAACGTCGGCGTCTCGTTCGGCGGCGACGTGAGCGACGCACTGGCCTGGAGCGTCGACGTCGCGGCCGGCTACGCCGGCGACGACTTCGCCGCCGCTTCCAACGGGATCTCCGGCGGCATGTACGACGGCGCCGTGACGCTCGGTCTCTCCGGCGGCGCGTGGTCGGCGTTCGTCAGCTACGTCGACGCGCTCGACAGCGACGCCCTCCCCGAGCAGCCGGTCGACTTCGTGGCCGGCATCGGCTTCTCGTTCTAGACGATCTCCGGCTACGGCAGGCGCAGGAACGCGGTCGAACCGGCCGCCACGTCGACGCTCTTCGCTCCCCGCGGTCCGTCGTCCGCCTGGACGGACCAGGCGCCGGCGGGTACCCGCGAGAAGACGAACCTGCCGTCCGCGTCGGAAACGGCCTGCCGGGCCAGTCCCAGCGCTTCCGCTTCGGCGCGGCTTGCGGCCCTGGGCCAGATGGTCACGATCGCCCCGGCGAGAGGCCGCGATGTCGACGGCTCGTGGGCGGTTCCCTCGACCGTGCCGGAGTCGAGGCGGATCACGAGAACCTCATCGTTCCGCAACGAGACCGACCTGGTCTCGGGGCCGACGCCCAGCGTGTAGTCGCCGGCCGCCAGGTCCCGAAACTCCCAGGAACCGTCATGCCGGGTCCAGACGCGGCGCGCCGCGGCCAGGTCCCGACCTCGCATCAGAAAAACCGGCGCGGCCTGATACGGCTGACCTTTCAGCGTCACGCTGCCGCGAAGCGTCGGCAGGCGCTCGAACTCAAGGTCGACGCGACCATCGTCGTTCCTGATGCGCACTCGCCGCTCGGCGCGGCGGCCCGTGCCTGGAATCCGGCCCACCACGAGCCAGGCGTCGTTCTCGATTCCTTCGATGCGGAACCGACCCGTGGACTCGACGCGCGCCGGCCGGCTCTCCAGGGTTTCGTTCCTGGCTTCGACCAGAAGCAGCGGCGCCTCGTCCGCGTCCAGGCCATGGGCTACGCCCTCGAGCGTGAAGACGCTCGGGAAGCGGACGTCGACGCCGGACCGCCCTCTGCGCGCCTCGAGTCCGTCCCGCGCAACGAGCCATCCACCGCGCTCGGTCAGCGTGCCGACGTCGTAGACCCCCGCCAGGAGGCGGACGGCGAACACGCCCGCGCCGTCCGTTCTGGCGCTTGCGCGGTGCGGAAAGGCCTCGGTCCGCCGCGAGAAGGACAGCTCGACGCCCGCCGCCGGCGAACCGTCCCCCCACAGAGCGCGGCCGGCGATCTCGAACGCGCTGAAGTCGAAGTCCAGACGAGCCTGCCCCAAGCGAAGGTGGACGAGCTCGGAGAGTTGCTCGCGAGGCCCGCCGGACGACGACGGATCCGTCCGGGAAGCGGCGACCCAAAGCCGCCCCGGCTTGAGGCCGCCAACGGAGTAGCGGCCAGCGGCATCGGTGACCGTCTCCTTGCCGTTGGCGGCGATGGAGACGCCTGGAAGGCCGGCGCCTTCCGCGGTGACTCGGCCAGCGAGCCGGCCGAGAGCTTCGCCAAGATCGAGCGCCGCGTCGACTTCCTTGCCGGCGACTGCCTGCACGGACGTTCGAGCGTCCTCGAGCCGACGGCCGCCGCTGGCCGTCAGGTCGTAGCGCCCCTCCTTGAGCCCTCGGAAGCGAAACCGGCCGTCCGCCCCGGCGTACTCCCAGATCGGCGACCGAACGCGCGTGGCGAGGCCGCCTTGCGCCTTGACCCAGGTGGACACGGCTTCACCGTCGTGGGTCACTCGTCCGCTGACGACCGCCTCGCTGGACAGAACGACCTCCAGTGGGCCGTCCACGGTCGGCGCGACGGCGGAAAGGAACTCGGTCGCCAGGCCGGGAGCGGAAACCGCGAGATCGACCCGCGTCGCCCTCGTTCAGCCCCGCGAGACGGAAGCGCCCGCTCGCATCCGTTCGCAGCTCCGCCGCGACGCCGGTCCGATCGTCGGCCTCGGTGATCGGCGTCTCGTCGGCGTCGCGGTCGACCGCTTCGGCAGCGAGAATCCGCGCGCCGACGACGGGGCGGCGGTCGCCGTCGAGAACGTCGCCAACGATCTCGCTTCCGGCCGCCATGAAGATCGTGCCGAGGTCGACGTCGGCGGCGCCGACCACGACATCGGGCCGAACGAGGAACGCCCCGTCGGGAGAGCACGCGATCAGGTCGTGTCGCCCAGGCCAGGCGGTCAGCGCGAAGGCGCCGGAAGCGTCCGAGTGCGCGGTTCGGAGCCTCGCGAACCGGCCGTCGTTCGGGTTCAGGGAAGCCAGGGGACGCAGAAGCACCGTCCGTCCGCTCCGCGCGAAGCCCTTCAGCAAGCCGACCTCGCTTCCCGCCAGCGGCCTGCCGGTCCCGCCGTCGACGATCCGGCCCGTGACCCTGGCGCCGCGAAGGAGCGTGACTTCGGCGCCGTACGGCTCGGACGCCAGGCGGCCGAAGGCCACCGTCGGCACGGGCAGGTAGCCCACTGCCCGCGCCTTCAGGTAAAGCGAAGGAAAGCCCCCGGTCGATCCGCCGCCCAGGAAACCGACGGAAGGAAGAGCAATTCGGCGGGAGAAGAAGGCGCCGGCCGAGTCCGTCCGGATCAGCATCCGACTGCCGGGGCCCTCGTTCCACAGCACCGTCGATTCGCCGCTCCATTCGAGCCACACGTCCGCGTTGGGCACTCCGGCCCCCGTCTCGTCGACAACCACGCCCGCGGTCGGCCGCGCCGCCCGCAGAACGGGTGGGCACGGTCGGCTGTCCTCGACGAGGGCGCGTCGCGTTCCCGAGTCGCCGGTCCGACAGGCGCCGTGCCCGAAGCCGTCGGCGGCGAACCACAGCCGCTCCTCCGGCAGGGCGTGGATGGCGTACTCCAGTCCGTCCAGCTGCCGCAGCGCCGGCGCGGCTCGATGCTGGCGGACGATCCAGGGCCAGCGTGGTTCGCGCCAGACGAAGACGGGAGAGTGCGGGCCTCCCGCGCCATCGAGAGCGACGGTCCCCGAACGCAGCTTCGAGATCGTCCGTGCATCGAGCAGGTACGGGCCTTCGTCCGCGGCGGCTTCGATGGCCGATGCCTTGAGCACGGCGCCGGACGGCAGTTCGAACCAGACGTCGAGCGAGCGAGCCAGGGCCGCATCGAGTTCCAGGCGGCCGGAACTGTCGCTGAGCGCCACCGGAAACCCCCGCCGGTCGCGTGCCAGCGCCCCGGACAGGGAACTGCCGGCGGTATCCCGAAGTGCAACGGGAAACCGCGACTCGGCATCCAGTCGCAGGACGGTCGCCGAACCGGAGCGACAGGACGCGGCCGCGCTTCGAAAGCCCGCAGCACGCGCGTGGACCCTGACGCGCGTTCCCGCCGGCGCCGGCACGGCGGCGTCGCCCTGGCCGTCCGCGGACACCGGCGGGAACCAGGGTCGCCAGGGCGGAATGACCGATGACCTGGCCTTCGGTTCCGCATCCGGATCGCTCGACGAAGCGACGACCCGGGCGTCGGGAACGGCGGCGCCCTGGTCGTCAAGGACGGTGACGCGGCACGTCGACTGCTGAAGAACGGGCGGCGGCGGCAGATGAGCCGGGGTCGTCCGCGGACGCCACAGGGTCGCCACGGGCATCGACCCGGCGGCTTCCACCACGATCCACCAGGCGTCTCCGTCAGACGGCGCGGAACCCCGGAACAGGTTCGGGTTCCCGACCACCGGCGGCACGGCGACGACGCGAGGGCTCCCGAAGGCGCCGTCGAGCCATGCCAGTCCGCACTCCCGGGACGTGCACGCCTCGACAAGAGACACCCGGGCGGGCCCCAGGGACGACCTAGGACCTTCTCCCAGCGAGACGCTGAACTCCGACGACCGCGCCGCACCGGCCGCAAGAACCAACAGGAGGATCGCGGACAAGACCGGGCGTCTCGCCCTGACTCTCTCCAGAACTGCTGGTTGCCGGAACTCGGCCCGGTGCGATCTCATGAACTGGAAGCCCCCTTCCGGTCCGTCTCCCGAGCGAACCAGGCCGTGGCTCTTAGCAGGATCTCCCGCTCCTCGCGCAGCCGCCGAACCTCCCGCCGCAGCCGACGCAACTCCAAGCGCCCCGCCGTCATGCTGCCGTCGCTGCGGCGGCCCTCGGCGAGGTCCACCTGCCTGACCCAGTTACGGATCGACTGCGCTGAAGCCTCGAACTCGCTGGCCAAGCGGTCCGGGCTGCGCCCGGACCGGACCAGATCCACCATCTGGCGCCGGCACTCTGCCGAGTACCGGAGTCAATCTTGGCATCGTGAGTGCCTCCTCCCTTGCATGGGAAGGACCTGTCCACGAAGCCGGGGAAAGTCCACCGGGCCTGGAAAGCGGGTCAGATCTCCCGTTGCAGGCAGATGATCAGGTCATTTGCGCTGCTTTTGACCAAGCCTCGCGCGGTTGCGCAGGTTGTGCTGTCTTCCATGCCTCTTCGCGGCAGGGATTGTCCCGTTTTCTGTTGAACTTCGGATGGCGGCTCGTGTGTGTTGAAGAATGTTAAGCGGCCTTGGTTTGGTGGTCAACGTGACGTGCTCGTCGTTCGAGAGCACGGATGAGTTCTGGCATGTCTCGGTAGCCTCTGACGCGGTGGAAGCGTGATTGCGCATCGACGAGGGCTGCGGCGACCCAGCGCTGGATCATGGCGCCGCCCCGCCAGCGCTTGACGTTGCGGGTGTAGCGCCCGACGGAGCTGTTGAGGCTCTCGATCGGATTGGTGCTGCGCATGGTCTTCTGGAGAGCTCCGGCGAGGCCGAGTTCGAGCACGGTGACGGTCTCCTCCATGCCTTCCCGTAGGGAGGCCGCTGCGCCGGGGTGCTCCCGCTCGAGATGACTGGCGAGCTGCCGCAGACGCCTCAAGGCCGTCTTGGCGGATTTGCTGTCCCAGGCCTTGCGGAGCGCCCGGCGAATCGAGGCTCGCTTCTCTTCGGGCAGGTGTTCCTCGACGTTCCGGGCCTTGTGGACCTGGCAGCGCTGCACCGTCGCGGCGTCGCCGAAGACCTCCCTGATCGCGCGGCGCAGGGCCTTGCTGCCGTCGATGACGAACAGCAACGGCTTCGCCGTCGAAAGGCCCCGCTCCACCAGGTCGGCGAGAAGAGCGCGGACCACCGCCGTGTTCTCCGTCGAACCCTCGCGAAGGCCAAGAACCCGCTTGTGACCGGACGACGAAACGCCCAAGGCGATCAGAATGCAGTGGCCACCGATGTACTTCGCGTCCACGCACACCACGCGGATGTCCTCGTCTTCCAGCGACGACGACAGGAACTTCTCCATCTGCCGCGCCGACAGCGCCTTGAAGCGCCGAGACACCGAACTCCGCGATGCCGAACGACGGTCCGAACCCGCGGCCGCCGTGTCCAGCGACCGCAGGTAGTTCCGCGTCGACACGCCCGACGCAATCGCTTCCATCGTGTGACGGTCCATCGCGTCGCGAGACGCCGCCCACTCGAACGACTCGAGACGCACCTCGCCCTCCGGACCCCGTACCCGCAGACGCTGAATCTCGATCCGGGCCCCGCCCAGCGTCACTTGGCTCGGAGCACTGCCCGCACGCCACACCGAACGAGCATCCTGGTGACGACCCTTCGCGCCGCACCGCGACTCCCGCTCCTCCTCCATCAACCGGGCCAACGTAGACCGGCCTGTCTCGACGCACAGCTCCTGAAAGCTCGACAGACCGTTGACCAACGAGGGCAATGACTCCAACAGACCAAGCCCCGACCCCGACGACGAGCTGCTCCTTCTCTCTTGCCGATTCCCTTCCCGACTGCCATGATTCGCCATGGGTGGCGTCTCCTTTCTTTCGCTGGAACCGGCCCGCTCACCGGGCCGGGTGAGCCGCCACCCTACTCCCAAAGTTCAACAGCCGGCGGGACATCCCCCCCTTGATGCACAAGGGGTTTATCTAGTCACCCGGCTCAAGCGGAGGGTGAAGTACGCGGTCCGTGAGCGTCGCACGTACGCTTCCGGTCGCGGCGTGACTTCGGACCAGACGATTGAACTGACGACCAGGAAGGGACAGAAGGACTGTCCGATTCCCCTCCGGCGGGTCGGCTACCGGGACGCCGAGACCGGCAAACACTACGTGTTCCTCACCAACAACTTTCAGCTCGCGCCAAGGACCATAGCGGACATCTACAAGGCGCGTTGGGAGGTCGAGCTCTTCTTCAAGTGGATCAAGCAGAACCTGCGCATCAAGAGCTTTCTCGGCACGTCCCGCAACGCCGTGCTGACGCAGATCTGGATCGCCATGTGCGTCCACCTGATGCTTGCCTACCTGAAGTTCGCCAATCGTCTCAAGTGGAGCCTCAGAGAGATCCTGCGCCTGCTTCACCTCAATCTGTTTGAACGGCGGACACTCAATGACCTGTTACAGCCCCAACGAGAACCGCCGGGCTCAGAAAACGTTCAACTTCAACTCGCCATACCCCGAGGTTAGTGGGACAGCAATGGCTCGGAGTGCTCCTTCTCTCTTGCCGATTCCCTTCCCGACTGCCATGATTCGCCATGGGTGGCGTCTCCTTTCTTTCGCTGGAACCGGCCCGCTCACCGGGCCGGGTGAGCCGCCACCCTACTCCCAAAGTTCAACAGCCGGCGGGACATCCCCCCCTTCGCCCCGCACCGCAACTCCCGCTCCTTCTCCATCAACTGCGCCAAGGCAGAACGGCCTGTCTCAACGCACAGATCCTGAAAGCTCGACAGACCGTCGAACAACGAGGACGATGCCTCCAACAGACCAAGCCCCGACCCCGACGACGAGCTGCTCCTTCTCTCTTGCCGATTCCCTTCCCGACTGCGATGATTCGCCATGGGTGGCGTCTCCTTTCTTTCGCTGGAACCGGCCCGCTCACCGGGCCGGGTGAGCCGCCACCCTACTCCCAAAGTTCAACAGCCGGCGGGACATCCCCTTCGCGGCAAGCAAGGCCTCTGACTGCGACGGCAGCACTGAAGGTGTCAATCTCGGCAGTGCAAGCCGCAAGCGCTGGAACAGACAGGCCAAGAAGGCTAGCCAGAAGAACAATAGCGGCGAAAGCTCTCTTCATCGCTTGGCTCTTTGGCTTCGCTCGCGACGCTCGCGGTTTGCCCTGATGCTTCCTTCGATTCTCCCGATTTCTCGCTTGATCGTCGAGTACTCGTTCTTGGCTTCGCGCAGACTGAGATACAACCAGACGATCTCTTCGTCGTCCGCCGCGTCAAGCATGGACTGAGCCGTGGTCCGCGCATCGAAGGGGTCGATCGGCACGGGCGGTGCGGGCGAATTCGCGATCAGCGCGTCAAGCTCCTCGATTGTCGGAACGCGCTGCGGTTCCTGGCCTGGCTTCTCGTCCGGGGACTGGGCGAACAGCGCGGCAGCGGCGAAGGTCAGAGGCTTCTTCATGTGCTTGGAGCCCTCCTTAGCGGTAAGCAGCGTTCATGGATGTCGGCAGTTTCGCACACGGTGCGAAGAGCGCTGTCCAGTGGAAGATGATGCTGAAGCGAGCGCGTCAATCCAACGGGAGATGAGTCCGAGATGCGGCGACGGGAGATCATCGGAGGACGATCGCGTCGCTGCGCCCGCCGTTTCAGCGGCCCTTGAACTTCGGCGTCCGCTTCTCCATGAACGCGGCGACGCCTTCCTTGTGGTCGTCCGTCTGGCCGCAACGGATGTGAGAGATGGCCTCGCGGTCGAGGATGGACCGAAAGTCCGAGTTGACCGCGAGGTTCACGTTCTCCTTCATCCAGCGGTAGCTCACGAGCGGACCGTGAGCGAGCCGCGAGGCGTACTCCATCGCCTCATCGCGGAAGGTCTCCGCGTCGTGGATGCGGTTGACCAGACCGATGCGGCGCGCCTCCTCGGCGTCGATGATGTCGGCCGTGAAGAACAGCTCCTTGGCCACCGCCGGGCCGACCAGCCGGGTGAGCTGCCAGGTCGTGCCCCAGTCGCCGCCGAAGCCGACCTTGGAGTAGGCGGTCCCGAACTTCGCCGCGCTCGAGGCCAGGCGAAGGTCGCAGCTTGCCGCCAGACCGAGGCCGGCGCCCATCGCGAAGCCGTTGACCGCGGCGATCGTGACCTTGGGCGCGGAGTGGACGAGCCAGGCGGCTTCCTGACCGCGCCGCAGACTGTCGACCCGTTCCTCCAGGGTCGATGGCGCGCCGCTCGAGCCGCCCATGCCCGACACGTCGCCGCCGGCGCAGAAGGCGCGTCCCTCGCCGGTGAGGACGATGACTCCGACCTCCGGGTCGGCCGCCAGCCGCGGCACTTCCTCCCGCAGACCGCGCGTGATCTCGGCGGACAGGGCGTTCAGCTTACCGGGGCGGTTCAGCGTCAGCAGAGCGACGCGGTCCGTTACGTCGACCCGAAGCTCCGGCTCGGGGGCGGTCTTCATCTCGGCTACGGTCATTTCCGTTCCTCCTGGTTCCTGACGCTCAAGGGAAGACCCGGAGTCTAGCTTCTGACGGCGGAAGCCCGCGCCGCATGCGATCGGCCATGCATCCCGCCCGACGGCGACGCCGCCCGGTCGAATACGGCCCGGCGCGGGAACAGTTCACGCGCTCGGGCGTTACAACACTGAGATGCCGGTGGCCGCGCTGAGGCACGATCCGTTGGCGGCGCCGACGACTGGACTCCGACGCGCCGCGACGCAGACGACCGCCACGCCAGAGGCGGCACGGGCGGATCGCGCACTGGAGGACGGCGCGCTGATGGCCCGCGTCAAGAACGGCGACGAACAGGCCTTCGCCGATCTCGTGAACCGCTACAAGGACACCTTGGTGAACTACCTGACCCGAATGACGCGGAGCCGCGAGCAGGCTGAAGACCTGGCGCAGGAAGCGTTCGTGCGGGTCTACCGCTCGGCCGGCCGCTACCGGGAGCGGGGCCAGTTCCAGGCTTTCCTGTTCCGGATCGCCACGAATCAACTGCGCAGCGAAGAGCGCCGCGCCGCCCGCTGGCGGGGATTGCTGCCGTCGCTGGCGGCCGAGCAGCGGCGACGTCCGCCGGCGCCGTCGCCGCAGGGCGCGGCGCTGTGCGAGGAGGCGGTCGACGCGGTTGCCGCCGCGATCCGCCGCCTGCCCCTCCACCACCGCGCGCCCGTCGTGCTCCGCGAGATCGAGGGCTGGCCCTACGCCCGCATCGCCAGGGCCCTCGGTTGTCGAGAGGGAACCGTCAAGTCCCGCGTCCACCGCGCCAAGGATCTGCTGCGAGAACACCTCCACGACTACTGGAACGGAGGATCCAGGTGACCGACCAGTTCGACTTGAAACGACTGCCCCGCGCGACGGCTTCGGACGACTTCGCCGCCGACGTCCTGCGGCGAGTGCGGGCCGACCGGGCTCGCCGCCGCGCAACGCGTCCGAGACTGGCGGCGGTCGCCGCGGCGGTCGTCGCCCTGTCGGCCGCGGCCGGCGCCTGGTGGGCGCGGCAGTCCGCGACCGCCGAACCGGCGACCGTCACCGCGGAGAGCCTCGAGCAACTCAGGTCGGAAGTCCGGGAGCTCAACCGGGAACTCGACTCTTTCCTCCGCCTCGCCGAGGACACGCAGCCCTTCGTGCCGGTTTCCATCGATCCCCGGACCGAAGTCCTCTTCGACCTCCGCGACATCGAACCGCTTCCCGTCAGCCTTGCGTCCGCGGGGAGCCGCGCAATCCAATAGGAGAATTCCGTCATGACCACGAACAGCCTCGTTGCCGCCCCCCCCTCCCGACTCGCTCTCGTCGCGACCCTGGCCGCCACGGTCATCGCGACCGGCTCGGGCGTCGCCGCCTTCGCGCAGGAATCCGAAGAGAAGGAGCGTTCGATCCGGGTCATGGTGCTCGGAGACGGGCAGGTCGAGGTCGTCGAGGATGGCGAAGACGTCCACGCGCTGGCGGTGAACCTCGCCGCTTCAGTCGAGGAAGAGGCGTTCCACAATCTGCCCGATGGCGTCCGACCGACATTCGCGCTGCACTGGGGCGGCGCCTACCTCGGCGTCGAACTCATCAATCTGAACGAGCCGCTGAGGGCGCACTTCGGCGTGCCCGAGGGCAGCGGCGTACTGGTCTCGAACGTCGTCGACGGCAGCCCGGCGGCGCGCGCCGGCGTCCAGGTCGGCGACGTCATCACTCGCTTCGACGGCGAGGACGTAACGAGCTCCCGGAAACTGAGCACGATGGTGCGGAAGGCCGAGGCCGGGGATCCGGCCGATCTCGAGGTATGGCGCGACGGCAAGGTCGAGACGCTCGGCACGACCCTCGACGAGCGGCCCCGGCCCGATCTTCAGGCGAACTCCGTCTACTTCCTGCGCGGCCGCGAAGATCTCGACGGCGACGGAGAGCTGGACGTCTTCGTCAGCCCCGAGAACGTGCACGAGAAGATCCAGGAGTACTTCGACGGCGACGAGTGGAAGGAGCGCCACGAGCACCTGCGGCGCTTCCTTCACGAGCGCCGCCCCGACATGAAGGCGCTCGAGGAGCGTCTCGAGAGCCTGAAGGAGCGCCTCGCGGAGCTGGAGAGCCGCCTGGAAGAGAGAACCGAAGGAGACTGACCGCCAGGACGCAACGCTGTCCGGCCGACGGCTTCCGCGACGCGGCCACCGGACGAGGCCTCCCGTTCAAGGAGCATTGGTCAGCATGCCTGCCCATCGTCTCTTCGACCCGGTCGGAGTCGATCGAGAGAGGCGCGGCGACGCCCGGACCGGCAGGCCCCGGGGCCACCGCGGGAAGAGGGAAGACGGCATGGCAGCCAAGCTGCTACTGTCTCCCGCTTCCCGCGCCGCCGGGACTTGGAGGAGCGATGTCCCAGCCCACAGGCAGCGAACGGATGGAACGGATCGTGGCGCTTGCGAAACGCCGCGGGTTCGTGTTTCCCGCCTCCGAGATCTACGGCGGGATCAACGGGTTCTGGGACTACGGGCCCCTGGGCGTCCAGCTGAAGAACAATCTCCGCGACGCCTGGTGGCGCGACATGGTCGAGTGCCCGCCGATCGGCCCCGACGGCTCTCCGCTGTCGATCGTCGGCATCGACTCGTCGATCATCCAGAACCCGAGGGCCTGGGAGGCGAGCGGCCACGTCGGCGGCTTCTCCGACCCGATGATCGACTGCCGCGAGACGAAGTCCCGCTTCCGGGCGGACCACGTGCACGTCCTGCGGCCGAAGCGGGAACTGGACGCCCCCGCGTACTTCGCCTACTTGGAGGGCGAACCGGATCCGGCGCTGAGGACCGCCCGCAAGGCGATGCGCGGCCGGGCGAGCCTCGACGACTTCGAGTCGCTGCCCCTCCGTGAACTCGACGAGTCCGACCGGCCCCACGTCTGGGCCCCCGGCGCCTCGGAGGCGGGAACCCTGACCGAAGCGCGCGACTTCAACCTGATGTTCAGGACGTTCGTCGGCGCGGCCTCCGGCGAGGACAACACCGCCTACCTTCGCCCCGAGACCGCCCAGGGCATCTTCCTGAACTACAAGGGCGTGCTGGACACTTCCAGGGTGCGCTTGCCGTTCGGCATCGCCCAGATCGGCAAGGCCTTCCGCAACGAGGTGACTCCCAGGAACTACATCTTCCGCACGCGCGAGTTCGAGCAGATGGAGATGGAGTGGTTCTGCCATCCCTCCGAAGCGAAGCTCTGGTTCGAGTTCTGGACCACGCGACGGATGGACTGGTGGAGCGGCCTCGGTCTCGCCGGCGACCGGCTGCGCCTGCGCCGTCACGAGGCGTCCGAGCTAGCCCACTACGCGCGGACCGGCGAGGGAACCTTCGACGTCGAGTACCGGTACCCGTTCACCGAGCCGGACTACGGCGAACTGGAAGGAGTGGCGCACCGCGGCAGCTTCGACCTGGAGCAGCACCAGGAATGGAGCGGCGTCAAGCTGGAGACCTTCGACCCGGAGACGCGGGAACGGTTCGTTCCGCACGTGATCGAGCCCGCCGCCGGTCTCAGCCGAGGCGTACTCGCCCTGCTCTGCGAGGCCTACTCGGTCGACGAGAACCGGCCTTCCTCCGAGCTGATGCGCTTCCCTCGCCGCCTGGCGCCGATCCATGCCGGCGTCTTCCCGCTGGTCAACAAGGGCGGCATGCCGGAGATTGCGGAGTCCCTCTACCTCAAGCTGCGTCCCCGCTACCGCCTCCAGTACGACGCGAAGCAGTCGATCGGAAAGCGCTACGCGCGGATGGACGAGGCCGGGACCCCTTGGTGCTTCACCGTCGACGGGCAAACGGTGGAAGACCGGACGGTCACCATGCGCGATCGCGACACCGGCGCGCAGGAACGGCTGTCGATCGACGCCGTGTCCCGCTACCTGGACGAACGCCTCAGCCCTTGAACCGCGCCATTCTGACACGATCAGCCGCCGCTGCCGACAGGACAGAAAGGCGGCGGCGACCAGGAGAACAAACTGAGGAAGTGGCGCGGAGGAGGTCCGGTTGGAGGGATTCTGGAAGGGCTCGTCGCGTCGTCAAACGCGCGAGTCGGTGGTTCCGAGCAGGAGGCTATACCGGCATATCGGCACTGGCGCACGGGCTGACCAAGCGTGTCGAGCACGCGGCCACGCCGCCGGTTCGCTCGCTGTTGGGGAAGGAATCTGTCTGGAGGGGACCTCCTCCGATGGTTTCCACATCTTCGGAATGACGCTTGCAATCCCGACGCACAGGGAACAAGCAAGGGTCGTGCCAGGCCTCTCGTCGGCCGGCGGGCGATCCGTCGAAGCGCCCGCCTCAGGCGTGGTCCGCGGTGGCCTGGCGCACCGCTCGCCGCGGATCTTCGATGCGGATCAACTGCCGCAGCGCCAGCAGATGCAGGACGGTCGCCATCAGGAAGACGCTCTCGATCGGGGCAAGCTGGCCGACCACGCCGGCGGTCAGGAACCCCGCCACGCCGCTCGCCTCGGCCAACGAGTGGGTGGCGGCGATGCGCATGGGACGGTCGCGCTCGCGGCCGAACTCGAGGACGAGGTTCTGAGACGCCAGCACGACGCCGGAGAACCCCGCCCCCACCAACAGGAAGACCGCGTACGCGACCGGAAAGACAGGCGCCCAGAGAACGGTCAGACTGCCGAGAATCCAGGCGCCGAGCGCCAGCACGTAGACGGCGCGATAGCCCGAGCGGTCGCCCAGCAGGCCCCACGCCAACGCACCCACCGACTGCGCGGCGGCGAAGGTGACGGTGAGGCCGGCGAGACGCGCGCCGCTGACCCCGAACCGTTCACCGACGAGAAGGACGTAGAACGGGAGGGCGCCCCGGGCGGCGGCGGTCAGCAGCCTCGCCGACAGGAAACGGGCGTAGTGCGGGTCGGAGCGCAGGAGATCCGGCAGTCTCCCCAACCGGGCGCGCAGGCCGAGTCCCGCGTCGTGGACGTCGAGGGCCGCGGGCTCGCGCAGGAAGCCCACGAACACGAGTCCGACCGCGGCCAGCAGGGCGGCGCCCAGGAAGGTCAGGCCGTAGCCGCGCGGAAAGCCGTACCGATCCAGCACCCAGCCCGCGGCCACGGAGAGCAGGATCACCGAAGTCCCCGCGGCCAGGTTGCGCGTTCCCTGGAGCCGCCCGCGACGCCCGACAGGCACCGACTTCGCGAACAGCAGGTTGAACGCGACCATCTGCATGCCGCTGGAGAAACCCCACACCAGCAGTACCGGCCAGACCAGGAACACCGCGACGTCGACCGGGACGAACAGGGCCGTCAGCGCCAGCAGCAGCACCTGAAGCCGCATCAGGCCGCCGAACAGCAAGGCAACCCGCTTGACGTGACGACGGTGTTCGACCCACGCGGCGCTCAGAAGCGGCGACACGAACATGCCCAGGCTCTGGCAGGCGGAGGCCAAGCCGACCGCTGCATTGGCGCCGGTCAGGAGGTTGATGTAGGTTGGCAGGAAGGTCGGGGCCTGGAGCAGCCGGAACCCCGTCATCCCGAGCAGGCCGTGGGCCAGGAGGGCGGCGTAGTTGCGCCGCCGGTCGAGGCGGCTGCGACCTCGGTCGGCGGAGGACATGCCTGACCCCAAGGTAACACGCAGCCGGAAGACGATGACACCCGGGGATCGGCGCCCTGACGACCTGCACGAGACCGTCCGCCGCGTCGTCCGGCTGATCCCGGAAGGCCGGGTGGCAACCTACAGTCAGATCGCCGCGCTGGCGAACTGGCCGCGCCACGCCCGACAGGTGGGTCGCGCGCTGGCCCGCCTGAACGACGGGAGCGTACCGTGGCATCGCGTCGTGAATGTCAGGGGCGCCATCAGCGAACGCGGGCTCGACCCCCTCGAGAGCGTGGAACGGCAACGCTTCCTGCTCGAGGAAGAGGGCGTCGTCTTCGACCGCCGGGGCCGCATCGATCTGCAGCGCTTCGGATGGAGGCCATGAGCTCATCGCGGCTCCCGACTCGCCGCCGCGCGCTGCTTGCGGTCGGGCTGTTCGCCGTCGCGGCATGCGATGACACCGGACGGAGGGTTCCGGAGGCCTCGACGCCCGCCCCGGCGGCCGCGCCGAAGCCGACGGCCGAAGGCATGGTCCGCGTGCCCGCCGGCGCCGTTCCCCGTCCCGGCGGAGACCGGCAGGTCGCCGCCTTCGATCTGGACGTCTACGAAACGACGAATCGAGACTTCGCCGCGTTCGTCGACGCGACCGGCTTTCAGACGGAAGCCGAGCGTTTCGGCTGGTCCTTCGTCTTCCATCCGCAAGCCACCGCTCACCCGGAAACGGAACTTCGGCCCCAGCCGGCGCCCTGGTGGCTGAAGGTCGAAGGCGCGCACTGGCGCCATCCCCGAGGACCCGGTTCCGAAGCGGAAGCCGATCTCCCGGTCGTTCATGTGAGCTGGGGAGACGCCCGGGCCTACTGCGAGTGGCGCGGCAAGCGGCTTCCGACCGAGGCGGAATGGGATCTCGCCGCCGCGGTCGGCGCCGACGGAGAAGGCGACGCCCACTACCCTTGGGGCAACGTACCCGCTCCCGAGGGCCGCTGGCTCGCGAACGTCTGGCAGGGCGACTTTCCGATGCGGGACGACGCGGACGACGGCCATTCCTGGCTGGCGCCCGTCGGCGCCTATCCGCCGAATGCACTGGGAATCTTCGACCTCGGCGGCAACGTCTGGGAGTGGTGCGACGACTGGCGCCTGCCCGGAGGCCGCGGCGGCCACAAGGTCCTCAAGGGCGGCTCCTGGCTTTGCGCCACGAGCTACTGCGAGGGTTACCGGAACGCGAACCGGAACGATTCGGCCCCCGACTCCAGCCTTGACAACACGGGCTTCCGCTGCGCCCGCAGCATCCCGTAGCCGCGGGGTCCCGACCCGCGCACGGCTCGCTCCGCGAGGCGGCGCCAGTCAGCCCGCGAGCGCGCCCCGGGGCCGAACCTTCACGGATTCCTGAAACTTCCAACGGTTCAGTCCTGGTTCAAAAAGAAAAACGCCAACCACCGCGCATCTGCGTGCTATTGTCCTTTCTTTCTTTCGCACCCGACCGAGCCGGCGGCACGTCGCCGGGCGCTCGCCAGGGAGTCAGGGAAACCACGCAAGCAAGGAGAGACGAGATGACCAGGATCGACACGGGCATCGCCTCCATCGGACTCCACCTGCCTCCCCTGGCCATGCCAGTGGAGGAACTCGCGTCGCTCCGCGGCGTCGATCCGGACAAGTACCGCATCGGGCTGGGCTGCTCCGAGATCTCCCTCTGCCCGCCGGAGTTCAGCATCGTCGACCTGGCCTCCGAGGCGGCTCGGCGCGCCCTGTCCCGCTGGGAGGGCGACCTGGACGACATCGGCATGATCGCCGTCGGCACGGAGACCGCGGTCGACATGAGCCGCCCCCTCTCCGCCTTCGTGGCCGAGGAACTGGGCCTGGCGGGCAACATCCGTTCCTACGAAGTCAAGCATGCCTGCTATGGCGGCACCCTGGCCCTGCGTCAGGCCTGCGAATGGCGGATGTCCGGCGCCGCGCGCGACAAGGCGGCGCTGGTCGTCGCCGCCGACATCGCCCTGTACGAGCAGGGCGACCCAGGCGAACCGACCCAGGGCGCCGGCGCCGTCGCCTTCGTCGTCGAGCGGCCCGAGATCGCCTCCGTGGGGCTCGAGTCCCACGCCTGGAGCCAGCCGGCGTTCGACTTCTATCGCCCGGTCGGCGAGTGCTACCCGCGCGTCGACGGAAAGCTGAGCCTCGAGTGCTACAAGAAGGCGGCCCGGGAGTGCTTCTCCGCCCTCACGCGCGGAGAGAACCCGGCCGAAGTGCTCGAGCAGTTTTCCGCGATCTGCTTCCACGTGCCGTTCCCCAAGATGGTCAGCAAAGCCTTCCACCTTGTCGGCGAAGTCGCCGGCTGGTCGGCCGAGCGCATCCAGCAGATCTACCGGGACAAGGTCGAGCCGTCGATGCACTGGAACCGGCTGTCCGGCAACTCGTACACCGCGTCCCTGTGGATCGCGGTGGCGAACGCGCTCCGCGGGCTCAAGGCAGGCGAACAGGTAGCGGCCTTCTCCTACGGTTCCGGTTTCGGTTCCGAGATCCTGTCCCTGGTCGCCGGCCCTCGCGCCGCCGAGGGCGCCTGGGGCCAGGACATCGAGCGGGACGTCCAGAGCCGCGGTCGGGTGGACGCGAGCGGCTACGGCCTCCTCCGCTCCGCGGCAGGTCATCCGGCGATCGCGTAAGTCGATCCGTGGACGCCGGTCCCGGATGGCCGGACCACGGTTCAGGGGTTCCGCGGCGCGGCCATCCGTTCCGATCGCTCCACGTCGGCGGCGCGTACGCTGGCGGCGATGTCAATCCGCTGATGGGCGCGCCGAACGGCGTGTCACGCCCCCCGATCCGCCGCCGCGAGCACCGTGTTTCGCAGGAGCATCGCCACCGTCGTCGGGCCGACGCCGCCGAGGCGAGGGGTAATCCAGCTCGCGACCTCGGCCACCGACTCGTCGACGTCGGGGAGCAGCTTCCTTCCCTCCCAACTGATGCCGCCGCTGACGACGACGGCGCCCCGCCTGATCATCTCCGGCTTCACGAAGCGCGGCACGCCGAGGGCCGCGACCACGACGTCGGCGCGGCGCGTGAACGGGGTCACGTCGCTGGCGCCCGTGTGCACCACCGTAATCACGGCGTTCGCGCCCGGCTGCTTCAAGGTCAGCAGCAGCGCAAGCGGCCGACCGAGAGTCGGACCGCGGCCGAGGACCACGACCTCGCGGCCGCCGATGTCGATCCCGTAGTGCAGGAGCATCGCCTGGATGCCGGCCGGCGTGCAGGGTACGGGCCCCCGCTCCTGCAGCACGAGCTTGCCGAGGTTCACCGGGTGCAGACCGTCCGCGTCCTTTCGCGGATCCATGCGCGCCAGAGCCTCGTTGAAGTCGAAGCCGGCGGGGACCGGGTGCTGGATGATGTAGGCGTCGACCTCCGGGTCCGCGTTGAAGCGGTCGACGGCGGCGAGGAGCGCCCGCTGGCCGGCGTCCGCCGCCACCTGTTCGTGGAACGAGGCGACGCCGACCTGTTCGCAGGTCTCGTGCTTCTTGCGCACGTAGCCCGCGGATGCCGCGTCGTCGCCGACCAGGATCGTGCCCAGACCCGGCTTGACGCCCGCGGAGACGAGTTCCCGAACCCGTCCGGCGACATCCGCCAGCACGGCCTCCGCCACCGGTTGACCTGCGAGAAGTCGAGCCGTCATTCGTCGCTCTCCGTTGCGCGTTGGTGGTGAAGATCGTGAACGTGCCGATGATCGTGGCCGTGCGGTCGAGCCGCAAGCCGTCCGGTCAAGCGGTCGATTTCCGGCGTCGCGACCAGTCCGGCCGCATCCAGCGAGTCTTCGAGAGCCGCCTGCCAGCGTAGCCAGTAGTTCCAGTCCTCTTCTCGAGCGGCGGCTTCCCAGGCGGCGACCGCGCCGATCAATCGTCCGCGGAACGCTTCCCAGTCGAGGCGTCCCGCCTCCACCAAGGCCATCGTCAACCCGAACAGCCGGCTCTCCCACGGCGCGCTGAACGCCAACTCCCCGTTGCTGCGCGGGGGCGCCAGTGCGCCGTTCTCGTCAAGGCGGACAGGCAGGTTCATCTCTTGCGTCAGCGGCGTTCGACGCCGATCATCGAGTCGCGCGTGACGAGGGCCGCCAGTTCCTCGACGCCCCGGCCGTCCGTGTCCCGCGGCCGCCGCGGGAGGACCATGTAGCGGATCTCGGCGCTCGAATCCCAGACCCGCACTTCGACCTCCGGCGGCAGGTCGAGCCCGAACTCGGCGAGCAGGCGCCGCGGTTCCCGCACCGCGCGCGACCGGTAGGCGGGCGACTTGTACCAAGCCGGCGGCAGCCCGAGCACCGCCCACGGGTAGCACGAGCAGAGGGTGCAGACAACGAGGTTGTGGACCGAGTCCGTGTTCTCCTTGACCACCAGGCGAGCGAGGTGAGTGTCCGTGTTGTCGCCGAATCCGAGCTCCCGGATCGCCGGCATCCCGTCCCGAAGCAACCGCGCCTTGAAGGCCGGATCGGTCCAGGCTTCGGCCACCACCCGGGCGCCGCGCAGAGGTCCGACGTCCTGCTCGTAGCGTTCGACCAGGACGTCGACGGCGGCCGACTCGACCAGCCCCTTCTCGACCAGCAGCGCCTCGATCGCCTCGGTGCGAGTCGCCGGACTTCCGCCCGCGCGCCGGCGACTGGCGGTCACTCGGTCGCCTCTAGGTACGGCTCGAACAGATCGATGCAGACCGTGGCGCCGTCCTCGGCGTCCTCGCCCCAGAGCTCCCGGCTCTCGAAGGCGACGGTGTAGACGTACTCCGGCGACTCGCCCCGACCGTCGGCGTTCGTGTCGGGATAGACGCAGGCCGGATGAACCTCGGCAATCACGCCCCTCCGGTCGCGGGCGTAGCCAGGCAGCCGCGTGTGCCCCCGCGGGTGGCTGTTCCAGGTGCGCACCGCGTCGCCGACCCCGAATCGGGGCGCACGGCCAACCTCGCGCACAACCGAACCCGACCGCTCGGGGCGATCAACCGCCGCGTCGCCGCCCAGACGTTCCCCCGCCAGCGTCTCCAGCGCGTAGAGCCAGCGGCCGTAGTAGCCGTCCGCGAGATAGCGGTCCGGCGGCATGCGCTCGATCGCATGGCGGAAGGCGTCGATGTTCGCCAGGCCGGCGCTCATGGCGCAGCCGACGAGAGCGCATACCCGACCCTGCCAGGCTTCGGGGAACGGGCCGTCGTCGCGACCGCGTTCCACGGCCCCGAAGCCGTGCATGCCGCCCATGTCGTGGATCCCGTTCATGCTTCGAGAGTCGCCGTGCCGTCCCTGGCAGCGACCGCGAGTGTACCAACCAAGGGCTATTCTCCAGCCATGAACAACGTCGCTTCCCAGCCCCTCGCGGGCGCCGGTCTGGCGCACGGCGAGGACTATCCCTTCCTGGGCCAAGGCAGATCGCCGCTGGAAGTGGCGGCCGCCGAAGGCTGCTACCTGATCACGCCGACCGGTCGCCGGATCCTCGACGCCGCCGGCGGCGCCATCGTCTCGAACATCGGCCACGGTCGGCGTGAAGTGGCGGAAGCCTACGCGCGCGCGGCGGCGCAAACCGACTACATCGTGCCTCCGTTCGCCACTCCCGCGCGAGCCGAGCTGGTCCACCGCATGCGCACTCGCTGGCTGCCCGGCGACATCAACCGGATCCTGTTCGCGAGCGGCGGTTCCGAGGCGATGGACCTGGCGATCCGGTTCGCCCGCCAGCACCACCTGTCCGCGGGGCGTCCCGAACGCTGGCGAGTGCTTGGACGTCAGCTCTCCTACCACGGCGCCACGATGGCGACGCTGGCGGTGGGCGGACACGCGGGGCGCCGGGCGGGCTTCGAACACTGGCTGGTCGACGAACGGACCGACCAGCCTCGGCCGCCCGCCCACTACTGCATGCGCTGTCCGCTGGGCAAGGAGTTTCCCGGCTGCGACATCGCCTGCGCCGACGAGGTGGAGCGGGTGTTCGAGAAGATCGGCCCGGAGGAGATCGCAGCCTTCGTCGTCGAGCCGATCGTCGGCTCGAACGCCGGCGCGCTCGTGCCCCCGGGCGACTACCTCGAGCGGGTCGCCCGGACCTGCAAGCGGCACGGCATCCTGCTGATCGCCGACGAGGTGATGACCGGCTACGGACGGACCGGCCGCAAGTTCGGCGTCGACCACTGGGACGTGACGCCAGACATTCTGGTCGGCGGCAAGGGACTGACCGGCGGCTACGCGCCCCTGGCCGCGATCTGCGCCCGCGAGGAGGTCACGGCGCCCATCGCGGAGGCGGGAGACTCCGTCATGTTCTTCACCTACGGCGCCCATTCGCCCGCCTGCGCCGCCGCCGCCGAAACGCTGCGCATCCTCGAGGACGAGGAACTCGTCGAACGCGCCGCCACCGTCGGCGCGGTGCTCGGCGAGCGTCTGCGAGAGACCTTCGCCGATCATCCCCACGTTGCCGAAGTCCGCGGCCGCGGCCTGCTCCACGGCATCGAGATCGTCCAGGACCGCGAGACGCTGGCGCCCTTCCCGGCGGAACTGGCGATGACCAACGCCGTCATGGCGGCCGGCCTGTCGATGGACGTGTTCTTCTACCCCGGCGGCAACGACCCCGCCCGCGACGTCATCTGTCTGGGCCCGCCCTTCATCCTCGGCGACGAAGAGATCGAGAAGATCGTCACCGTGCTGCCCAAGGCCATCGACGGCGCGGTCGCCCGCAAGACACCGGCGCCGTCGCTGCTCGGGCCGCCGGCGTGTTGCGACCAGGACGCGAGCGAGCGCTCCCTGGTACAGCGGGCATGAGGCGCCGCACCGGGCGTGCCCTGGCAGGTCACGAGGTCCCTGGAGACCCAACGGTTCGTGGTCGACGTCGGGCCGGGGACGGCGCGACGTCGCCCTTCGTCACCGGCGCCGAGCCGAGATCCTGGAGGGCGGTCACCTGCAACAGGCTCTCGCGCAACGCCTCGATGGCGTCCACCGCGGCCATCGCGCCTGAGATGGTCGTCACGCAGGGGATGTCGAACTTGAGCGCCGTGGTGCGGATGTCCATGTCGTCCTTGTACGATTCGCCGCCCAGGGGCGTGTTCACGATCAGGCTCACCTCGCCGTTGATCAGGTGGTCCACGACATGCGGGCGACCCTCGGCCACCTTGTTCACGCGCCGCGTCTCGATGCCTCGGTCGCCGAGGAACGAAGCGGTGCCGGCCGTGCACAGGAGCTCGAAACCGAGGTCCCGCAAGCGCTCGGCGACTCGCAGCAGCGCCGGCTTGTCCCGGTCGTTGACCGACAGGAACGCGGCGCCGCCGTCCGGCAGCGCGTGGCCGGCGCCTAGCCAGGCCTTGGCGAACGCGCTGCCGAAGCTGCGGCCGATACCCATCACCTCGCCGGTCGACTTCATCTCCGGACCCAGGACCGGGTCGACGTCCGGGAAGCGGTCGAACGGGAAGACCGGCGCCTTGACGAAGAAGCGGTCCACCCGAGGTTCTTCGACCAGGCCGATCTCCTCCAGGGTCTCTCCTACCATGACGCGGGTGGCGATCTGCACCAGGGGCAGGCCGACCGCCTTGGCGATGAAGGGCACCGTCCGCGAGGCTCGGGGGTTCACCTCCAGCACGTAGACGTCGCCGTCGAAGATGGCGAACTGCACGTTCATCAGACCGACGACACCCAGCCTCAGCGCAAGCCGCCCGGCGATGTCGCGCATCCTGTCGAGGTCCGCCTCGTCCACCCGATAAGGCGGCAGCACCGCCGCCGAGTCGCCGGAGTGGATGCCGGCCTCCTCGATGTGCTGCATGATGCCGCAGACCACCGCCCGCTCCCCGTCCGCCACCAGATCGACATCGACCTCGAAGGCGTCCTCCAGAAAGCGGTCGAGCAGCACCGGCCTCCCGGGCGAGACGTCGGCGGCACGGCGCATGTAGCTGATCAGGGTCGGCTGGTCGTAGCAGATCGACATCGCCCGGCCTCCAAGCACGTAGCTCGGCCGCACGACGACGGGATAGCCGATCTCGTCCGCCACCCGGCACGCCTCGTCGAGCGATACGGCGGAGCCGTTCGCGGGCGCCAGGATGCCCTCCTCCGCCAGCAGGTCGCCGAAGCGGCGTCGGTCCTCGGCAAGGTCGATCGCCTCCGGCGACGTGCCCAGGATGGAGACGCCCGCGGCCTCGAGGCCGCGGGCGAGCTTGAGCGGCGTCTGGCCGCCGAGCTGGACGATCGCGCCCAGCGGCTGTTCGCGGCGGTAGATCGCCATGACGTGTTCGAACGTGAGCGGCTCGAAGTAGAGCCGGTCCGCGGTGTCGTAGTCCGTCGACACCGTCTCCGGGTTGCAGTTCACCATGATCGTCTCGTAGCCGGCCCGCCTGAGGGCGAAGACCGCATGGACGCAGCAGTAGTCGAACTCGATCCCTTGGCCGATCCGGTTCGGCCCGGAGCCCAGGATCATCACCTTCCGGCGCTCGGAGGGTTCGGCTTCGTCCTCCACCCCGGGGGTCGAGTAGAGGTAGGGAGTGGCGGCCACGAACTCGGCGGCGCAGGTGTCGACGCGCTTGAAGACGCGGTCGAGCTGCCGCTTGGACATCTCGCGCGCCACCAGGTCCTCTCCGCTGCCGAGCAGGGTGGCGACCCGCTGATCGCTCAACCCGCTCAGTCGGGCCCGGCCCAGAAGCTCGTCCGGCACGGATTCGAGGTCCCAGCAGGCGAGTTCCGCTTCCATCTCCACGATGCTCCGGATCTCGCGCAGGAACCACGGGTCGATGTCCGAGGCCGCCGCCACCTCGCCGACCGTCCAACCCTGTCGCAGCGCGGCGAAGACCCCGAAGAGGCGCCGCCAGTCGGGGGTGCTGAGCCGCCGCCTCAGACCGACCGGATCGCTGACGAGTTCCTCCTGGCGCGGCCACGCCGCCTCCAGTTCCAGACCGGAGAGTCCCTTCATCAGCGCCTCGCGGAAGTTGCCGCCGATCGCCATCACTTCGCCCACCGACTTCATCGACGTGCCGAGGGCGCCGGCGGCGCGCTCGAACTTCTCGAACGCCCAGCGCGGGATCTTGACGACCGTGTAGTCGAGAGTCGGCTCGAAGGCCGCGCAGGTCTTTCCGGTGATGTCGTTCGGGATCTCGTCCAGGGTGTAGCCGACCGCCAGTTGCGCGGCGATCTTGGCGATCGGGAAACCCGTCGCCTTCGACGCCAGGGCCGAACTCCGGGACACTCTGGGATTCATCTCGATCACGACGCGCCGCCCGGTACTCCGCTGCACCGCGAACTGGATGTTCGAACCACCGGTCGCGACGCCGACCTTGCGGATCACGGTGAACGCGTCGTCGCGCATGTCCTGGTACTCGGGATCGGACAGCGTTTGCTGCGGCGCGACGGTGATCGAGTCGCCGGTATGCACGCCCATCGGATCGACGTTCTCGACCGAGCAGACGACGATCGCGTTGTCGGCCACGTCGCGCATCACCTCGAGCTCGAACTCCTTCCAGCCCAGAACCGACTGCTCGATCAGGATGAGCGATGCCGGACTCGCCTGCAGGGCGCGGACGATCATGTCCTCGATCTCGTCGCGGTTGAACACCACGCCGCCGCCCTCGCCGCCCAGCGTGAAGCTCGGCCGGACGATGACCGGGAAGCCCAAGCGTCCGATGATCTCCCGCGCTTCCTTCAGCGTCCTGGCAGTGCCGCTTTCCGGCACTTCCAGACCCGCCTCGACCATGGCCCGCTTGAACAGTTGACGGTCCTCCCCCAGGCGCAGCGCCTCGATGCCGGCGCCGAGGAGCTTCATGCCGGAGTCCCGCAGCGCGCCCGACTCCTCAAGCGCCAGGGTGAGGTTGATCCCGGTCTGGCCGCCGACGGTCGGCAGCAGCGCGTCCGGCCGCTCGCGCTCGATGATCTTCGTCGCCACATCGGGCACAAGCGGTTCGACGTAGGTCGCGTCCGCGAACTCCGGGTCCGTCATGATCGTCGCCGGATTCGAGTTGACCAGGATGACCCGGTAGCCCTCCCGCCGCAGAACCCGACAGGCCTGGGCGCCGGAATAGTCGAACTCGCACGCCTGGCCGATGACGATAGGCCCGGAACCGAAGATCAGGATCGACTCGATGTCCGTCCGCTTCGCCATGAGCGCGCGGAGTGTACAGGCTGCCCGGCCCGGTTTCCGGGCGCTCAGCCCGGAGGGGACGGCGCGGAAGCAACACCTTTGCGCTGACTCGCGTATACTCCTTCTCGAGGCGGCGCCGAGCCACAGGCAAGAGTCGATCGACTTCGGTCCTTGGCTCCCGTGTCGTCACCCACCGGGTCGCGACTGGACGCGTCCGCGGCCAGAGGAACTGCGACCCACCCCCGGACACTGTCCGGACCTGCCATAAACCCTCAACTTCCGCTCAGCGGCCACAGGCCGACTGAAGCGCGATTCACCCGGGAGGGGTTGCTTTCAGGCAACCCCTCCTTCCACGTGTGGCCGGATTCAGCTACTCCCAGTGAAGCGCCCGCGCCGGCTCGAGGGCCGATGCCAGTCGGGCGGGCCACCAGCACGCGAGGCCGACGACGACGAGGCTGAAGCCCGCCACCGCCAGCAGGTCCAGCGCCCGCACGTCGAACGGCACGCTGCTGATGAAGTAGATCTCGGCCACGCCGGGATCGAACCGCACGAGTTCGTAGCGGGTGACGATCACGCTGACCAGCGAACCGAGCAGCAGACCAAGGCCGGCGCCGGTCGCGCCAAGGCTCAAGCCGCAGACCAGGAACACGCGTCGCAACCGCCGGGGGCCGAGTCCCAGCGCAGAGAGCACCGCCGTGTCCCTGCCCCGCTCCCGCACCATGACGACCAGGGCCGCGGCGATGTTGAACGTCGACACCAGCACGATCAGGCCCAGCACCAGGAACAGACCCCGTTTCTGCAGCCGCAGCGCGGCGAAGATGCGCTGGTTGCCCCGTCGCAAGTCGGTCACCAGCGCCTCGGCGCCCACGAGATCCTCGATTCTCCGGTGCACATCCGACGGGTCGGCGCCCTGGGACGCAGCCACTTCGAGAACCACGCCGACGGCGCCGAGAGCCTCGACCGCGTCCCGGTGGAGGACGGCGTAGCTCCGGTCGTACTCGGAGTACCCGGTCTCGAACGCGCCGGCGACCCGGAGCGTACGGTAGGCGAAGCGCGGCTGACCCGAGGGCGATCCGACGATCGCGGTGAGGCGCAGCAGGTCCCCGTCCGCGGCGCCGAGCGTCCGCCGGAGTTGGCGGCCGAGCACGATCGCATCAATGCCGTCGGCGCTCCGCGCGAGTTCGTCTTCGCCGGCGCCGAAGGAAGAGGCGCCCGGCAGGACGCCTCGGAACCAGACATCCACGCCGGCCGGATTCGTCCCGCTCGCCAACGCGCCCTGGCCGGCCAGCGTGACGCCGACCCGTTCCACGCCAGGCAGCCGTCGCAGTCGGCCCGCCGTCTCGTCGGCCGAAGCGAGATCTCCGACGGCTTCGCCCAGAGGCGTGACGACCAGAGGTCCGCTCCGAAGCAGTCGGTTCTCGACCGAACTCGTGTAGCCGCTCATCAGCGCCATCGAAACGACCATCGCCGCCACGCCCAGGCCGGTCGACCCGAGAGCCGATCTCGCGGTCCCGGTCAGCAGCCGACTTCGTCCACCGAGCAGGTAGCGTGCGGCGATCCACCACACCACTCGGCGCTTCCGCGCCGAAGCGCCCGGCTCGCGGGCATCAGCCACAGACGTGGAGGAACTCCCCGAACAGGCGCGCGGCGTCGTGCGGTCCCGGCGCCGCCTCCGGGTGGTACTGGACCGAGAAGATCGGCCGGCCGGTCGCCTTGAAGGCCTCGACCGTTCCGTCGTTCAGATTGATCGCCGTCACCCGGCAATCGTCGGGAAGGCTGTCGGCGGCAAGAGCGAAGCCGTGGTTCTGGCTCGTGATGGACACCTCGCCGGTCTCCTCGTCGCGGACCGGCTGGTTGCCGCCGTGGTGCCCGAACTTCAGCTTGAACGTCTTGCCGCCCAAGGCCAGACCCAGGAGCTGGTGGCCGAGACAGATGCCGAACAGCGGCGTCCCGGAGTCGATCAGTTCCCGCACCTCGTCGACGATCTCGTGGAGCGCCGCCGGGTCTCCCGGCCCGTTCGAGAGCACCACGCCGTCGACCCCCAGAGCGAGACAGTCGCGAGCCGGGGTACGCGCCGGCAGCACGATGACCCGGGCGCCCCGCCGGACCAGAGAACGCAGGATGTTCCGTTTGACGCCAAGGTCGTACACGGCAAGGCGGAACCTCTCCTCGCCCTCGGGCCCAAGCTCGTACGGCGCCTCGCAAGTCACTTCGTCGACCAGGCCCCGCCCCTCCATCGTCGGCTGCCGGCGCAGTTCCTCGACCAGCTCGGCGTCCGGGCGATCGCAACTCGTGATCAGACCCCGCATGGCGCCGCGATCGCGAAGCCGCCTGACCGCGGCCCGCGTGTCGATGCCCGCGAGCGCCGGCACGCCAGCCGCCGTCAGATACGCGCCCAGCTCGCCGTCGCCCAATCCCGAGCGGCGGACGGTGAACTCGCGGACGACGAAGCCTTCCACCCACACGCGGTGCGACTCCTCCGCGCCGTCCGACGTCCCGTAGTTGCCGATGTGAGGCTGGGTCATGATCACGATCTGGCCCCGGTAGGAGGGGTCCGTCAGGATCTCCTGGTAACCCGTCATCGACGTGTTGAAGACGACCTCCGCGAAACGGCTGCCCTCTACCAGGGTCTCGCCCCGGAAGACGGCGCCGTCCTCGAGAATCAGACGACCCGTCATCGCGCCGGCTCAGACAGCTCCAGCAGCACGCCGCCGGCGCTCTTCGGGTGGACGAACTGAACCGTGGCGCCCTCGGCGCCGGGGCCAGGCTGTTCGCGCAGGAGAGAAAGGCCGCCCGCGCGCAGCTTCCCGTCGTCCTCCCACACGTCGTCGCTCCGCATGCACAGGTGGTGTATGCCGGGACCGCGCCGCTCGAGAAAACGCCCCACCGGGGAATCGCTCGAAAGCGGCTCCAGCAGTTCGATGCGCGTGCCGCCGCAGGGAATCATCGCCACCCGGACGCCTTCGTGCTCAACCACTTCGACCGCCGCAATCTCGAGACCCAGCTTCTCGTAGAACGTCCTCGCCTCTTCGATCGAAGGGACGGCGATCGCAACATGGTCAAGGCCGGTGATCATTGCTGTCCGCCTCGGTCGCGACGGAATCCACCGACGAACTCGCCGACCAACCGGTCCGCCAGAACGTACGGATCGATCGCGCCGTCGGAGTGGAAGGCAGCCGACCCGGATTCCCGCAGCGCTTGATTCTGCTGCGAATCGTGCGTTTCGTCCAGAGCCTTCGAGTCGCCCGCGGCCAGAACATCCCGCATGAGCCGGTCCTCGTCGACCGAGCCCATGGCGAGCCGCAGGACCTCGGCGCGGTACAGGTCCAGCACCCGGCGCCGCAGACGCGCCGACCGTCTGGCGCCCATCTCGCCTGCCGCGCTCAGCTGCCCGAAACACGCGGACACCGCGTCCAGAACCTCCGCCGCGCCGTCGCCCGTTCGCGCCACGGTCGGCAGAACCGCCGGCGGTTCGGAGCGGCCTCCGTCCGCCAGGTGGAGCATGTCCAGGATCGACCGACGAGCGGCGCCAGCGCCCGGCAGGTCGCTCTTGTTCACGACGAAGACATCCGCGATCTCCATCGTCCCGCTCTTGATGGCCTGCACGCCGTCGCCCAGTCCGGGCGCCGTGACGAGAACGACCAGGTCCGCGTTCCGGCGAATGGCGGTCTGGGCCTGACCGGCGCCCACGGTCTCGACCAGAATCCAGGGAAAGCCCGCGGCATCGAGCAGATCGGTCGCCGCCGCGGCGGACCGCGCCAATCCGCCGCCGACGCCGCGCGAGGCCATCGACCGGATGAAGACGCCCGGATCGGTTTCCAGGTCGGACATCCGCACCCGGTCGCCAAGCACGGCGCCGCCGGTCAGCGGGCTGCTCGGATCGAACGCGAGCACCGCCACCGGCTCTCCCCGCCGCCGGAGTTCCCGGGCCAGAGCGGCCGTCAACGTGCTCTTGCCTACCCCGGGCGGCCCGGTCAGGCCGATCGTCATCGCGCGGCCGGCCCGCCTGTAGACCGTCTTCGCCAGGGCCTGCGTTGCGCCTCCGCCCTCGATGGCGGTCAGCGCCCGGCCCAGACGCCGGGTTTCGCGCCAGGGCTCTCGGGCATCCAGCCAGGCTTCCGCCGCCTTGTCCGCGCTCATGACGCGAACCCGCGGATCTCGACCGCGCCGTAGTAGTGCCAGAGGATCTCGCGGTACGTCAGGCCGCGCCGCGCCATAAAGTACGAGCCGACCTGGCACATGCCGACGCCGTGGCCGCGGCCGCGGCCAGCGAAGCGCCAGCCCGGAACGGCCCCGGCGCCGGTTTCGGCCGTCAGCTCCACGAGATGCTCAGGGACATCGAGCAGCCAGCGAATGGCGAGACCGCGAAGCTCCACGGCGCCCCGTTCGCCGATCAGGTCGAGGCGGACCACCCGGGCCGAGACGCCGCGTTCGAGCACTCTCAGCGTCCGGAGCCCCAGGCCGGGGAAGCGCCTTTCCGCCGCCGCGCGCACGGAATCGTGGGAACGCCACAGCGACCACGGCGTCGCGGCCGCCTGATCTCGCCGCTTCGGCGCCTCGTGAACGACGAGCACCACCCGGCCGCGGGCCAGGTAGGCGCGCAGCCGGTCCCCGGGCGCCGCCGCGAGGGCGCGCGCGGGAACGCCCAGGTCCTCGGGCGGCGCGTCCGCTCTGACCTCGGTCACCATCAACGCCGCCCCGGAAGCCAACGGCGCCAGCCGGCGGCGACCCTGTTGGCGCAGGTCCAGCCAACCGCCGTCGAGTCCTCCCAGGCCGCCTGCAACGACCTCCAGGTCGCCTTCCGCGCGGGCGCGGCTCAGCCGCTCTTCGCCGCGGTTCTCACGTACCCCGCGACCGCCCAGAGACGCCAGCAGATGCCTGGCGGGCGATCCCTCGGCGCCGCCCGCAAGAGTCAGGACGCCCCCTTCGACGCAGGCCGTTCCCGTCGGACCGCCGCCCGCCAGAAGAGGAAAGACGTGATCGACGAGTTCCGTGCCGCCGCCGCAGCTCGCCGTGAACAGCGCTTCCTGGGGAAGGCCGCCACGCAGCAGAATCTCGCCGCGCGTGTCGGCGATCGCCCGGTCCGAAACCGGGTGCTCCGCCTCCAGACCGCCGTACGCCTGGCAGAGCGGCGTGGCGCAGAGGTCGTAGCCCTCCCCTTCGAATTCGCCAAGGCGCTTCACCGTGTACGTGCGCGCGGCCACGGCCTGCGCCTTGATCGCCTCGAGCTCCGGGTACAGGTCCGGACCCAGTTCGCTTGGCACGACTCCGCGCAGGTAGTCCTCAAGCGGCAAGGCGTTGACCACATTCAGTCCGGACCGGTCGTTCAGGAACACCTCGAGCGCCCCCCGGTAGCGACGGCCCAAGATGTCGACGACGACGCCGGCCGACTCGAACCGCAGCCTTCGTCCCGCAATCCCCCCAACTCCATCGACCTCGAATCCCGGCTCCTCAAGAACCTGGCCCTCGACCGTGATCCAGACGTCGTCGAACCCCCCGACACGGAGCCGGCCGCGCGCCTCCTCCGCCGCCTCCCGGTCAGCGAATCGCCCGACACGGACCCGGTACAGGCCGGTGGCCGCGTCGAGCACCGAGTCCGCCTTCTGTTCGAGCAGACCCGCCAACCGTCCAGCCAGCTTCTCCGCCTGCTCCGGATCCCGCAGCGCCGCCGCCTGCAGCCGATGGACTCCCGGATTCGCCTCCCCCGGCGCCGCCAGCACCTCGAAGGGCCCGGCCAACTCGTACCGCCGGCCCGCGTCGTCCACAAGCCACGAAGGCCCGTCGCAACAGGCGACCTCGACCCGCTCCAGGTCCGTCGCCAGTCCGATCCGGATCTCCTCCGGCAAAACGATCGACGGAGGCGCCGTCGCCGGGCTCGGCCCCGCCATCAGCAGCAGACAGGCCGCTGCCCCCAAGCCCAGGTTTGTCACCCACCGCCTGACCATCCGTGATCCGCCCGGTTCCATCGCCCGGCGCCTACGTTATGGGAAACTGGACAGACGGTTCTTCCGCCGGTCGGGATGTGAGACATGCGGCCCTTCCGCGCCAGCGCGGCTTCCATGGAAGGGTTCGCCGCCTTCGGGCCCCGATGTCGCGCAGGGAGAAGAACCCGGGAGGCCGGACTCCGTGTCGCTCCGGCAGCGTCGGCGTACCCGGCGCGACGCCGACATCGTTCTACGACCGCTCCTTGATACAGTCATGCCAATTCTCACTCCAGATCCAGACGCCGGATACGTTCGCGAACGAACCCGAACGGCGAACTGGCGCCCTCCGAGCAGGCTCCATGAAGAGACGAAATGTTGTCCTTGCCGCTCTGGCGGCGCTCATGGTCGCAATGCCCGCGACCAGCCTTGGCGCCGAGAAACCGCCCAGGTTTCTGCACGCCCATCCCGACCGCGACCTGGACGGGCCCTACTGGGTCGCTGCCTCGTACGCCTTCAGACCCGACGGCACGGTGCGCGGCAAGGAGCGCATAGGCGAGGCGCTGGCCACAGCCCTGGCCTGGAAGCTCAGCTCGCCGGAACCGGAGAGGTTCCAATCCGTAACCGAGGACACGCCCTGGACGGAACTGGGCTGCGAGATCAGCCCCGCGGAAGCGGCGTCCATCCGCGAGCTTTTTCGCCTCAAGCAGCGGACCGTGTTCCCTCCCGGAGACTTCCGGGGCTGGACGGCGGCTTCGGTCCACATCCTGTCCACCGCTGCCGGAAGAGGCTGCGGCGGGCGTGCGGGATGCCGCATCATGAGGCGAGGGCGACCCGCCGTGCCGGGTTCATGAACCTGGATGTCGGTCCTGACGATGCCCGTTACTCCTCCACCAGCTCGTCTTCCCAGAGCCGCCGCAGGAAACGCTCCCAGGGCAGAATCCAGATCCCTTCTTCGGTTCGTCTGGCCGCGCTCTCGTTGCAGACAACGAAGGCCAGACGCGGTCGGTGCTCCTCGATGAACGCCCGCGGCCCCTTGAGATCGGCGGGCCGCAGGCGGCGGCCGCCCTTCACTTCCACCGCCACGTCGCCGTCGCGACCGAGGACGAAGTCGCACTCCAGGCCGGACTTCGTGCGCCAGTAGCGAATCGGGAAGTCGCGCTCGCGATACGAGCGGTAGGCAAGCAGCTCCATCAGGATCAAGTGCTCGAGGGCCCGCCCGAAATCGGGGCCGCCGGCCCTTGCGATCCGCCTGCCCATCACGTGGTTCGCCACGCCGACATCGAACAGATAGAACTTCGGCGCGCTGCCGATCACGGCGCGCGACCGCCGCCGGCTGAAGGGTTCGATCAGCACGCCCAGGAGAGTGTCGACCAGAATCCGGAAGTACTCCTTGACGGTCTTGGAACTCACGCCGCAGTCCCTGGCGACGTTGCTGTAGTTCAGCATTTCGCCGTGGCAGAAGGCGAGCGCCTCGAAGAACCGCGAGAAAGCCGGTGCGTTTCGCGTAAGTCCTTCGTCGAAAACCTCTTCCTTGAGGTAGTCGTCCACATAGCCGGCGAGGGCCCGTCGTGGGTTGGGCGAGTCGTAGTGATCCGGCACCAGGCCGTGATTGACCGCCTTCAACAGATCGAAGTCGGGAATCTCCTGCCGGGTCAGCGGGTGAAGCGCGAAGCGCCACGCGCGGCCGCCGAGCAGATTGGCGCGGCCGCGCCTCAGCTTTCGGGCGCTCGAGCCGCACAGCAGGAAACTCAGTCGTTCGTTCTCGATGAGACGGTGCACCTCGTCCAGTAGCGCGGCCGCCTTCTGCACTTCGTCGATCAGGATGGGCATCCCGCGGCCCCAGCCCTTGAACGCCCGGATTCGCTCGCCGAGAGTCCAGGGCGCCCGGTTCAGCTCGAGCATGAGATGCGTGTCCAGAAGGTCGAAACGAATCGACCCCGGAAACTGCTGCCGGAGCAGGGTGGACTTCCCTGTCTTGCGAGCGCCCCAGAGGAACGCCGACTGACCGGGGGGGAGATCGATCCTCAGTTCGCGGGCGTACACGTCGGACCCTTCAATGTCTCGGAGTGTACTCCGAGATAGTCGTGCCGGTTCGGATCGTGCTCCGAACCGGTGGTCGCGTCCGGTTGCAGGAAGGTCGGCGGTCGGCCAGTGCCGGTCCAGTCATCCCGCGCCTACCGTCTCGCTCAGGAGACCTGCGCCATTCCTTTTCCGGCCCGGCGAGGACAGGACAAAGCGTCCCGTCGGTCGCTGGACACGAGCTACCGATGACGATGCGCCTGGAGTTCGTGCCGGTAGTCGCCGACGGCGTCGATGAGGATCGGCTTCGCCATCTGGTGAAGGCGGCTGATCAGGCTGGCGGGGACGCGGCCGTCCAGGGTCCGGCCGGCGTCGACGCCATCGTCGTCCGCTTCGGGCGTCAGGCGGTAGTTGCTGGTGAACAGGGTCGGCTTGCGGGCCATGTAGCGGCCGTTGATCAGCAGGTACAAGGTATCGGAGACGAAGGGCGTGGGCCGTCGCGCGCCCAGCTCGTCGACCACGACGACGTCCGCCTCCTGCAGCGGACGCAGCAGGTCGGCCTGGTTCCGCGGCGCGTCGGGTTGGAAGGTCGCCTGGATGTCGGCGACCAGGCAGGTGAAATCGACGAAGCGGCCGGTCACGCCGTACTGCTCGGCCAGTTCGATCAGCACGGCAACGGCAAGATGCGTCTTGCCCCGGCCGCTCGGTCCGATGAACACCAGTCCGGTCTCGTTCAGCGAGCCGTCAAGCTCCATGAACTCCTCGATGTACTGGTCGCAGTCGCGGCGCGCGGTGAGGAGTTGGTCGCCCACGTCCCCCGCCAGCCGGAAGTTGGTCAACCGGCAGCTCTGATACTTGGGCGGAATGCCCAGGGCGTCGACGCGGCGGCCGCGGAGGCGGGTCGAGTGGCAGGCGCAGCGTCGCGCCTGGTTCGTCGCGAGGTCGACCATCCAGCCGCGTCCTCCGCAGAGTTCGCAGCCTTCCTCGTTCACTCCTCGTCCTCGACCTTGACCAGCGCGCCGCTTCTCACCCAGACCAGGGCGTGCCGGCGGCGGACGCCCCGGCGGCGGTCCGTCGCGTCGCGCTCGACGATCGAGAGCAGCCGGTCCCGTTCGGCCTCGATCCGCGCCAGCCGTTCCCGCAGCGTCAGGATCACCTCCACTCCGGCCAGGTTGACCCCCATGTCGCGGGTCAGCGTGAGGATCGACTCGAGCCGGTTCAGGGAGTCTTCATCGTAGAGACGCGTGTTGCCGTCGCTCCGCTCCGGCTCCAGCAGGCCCTCGCGCTCGTACAGACGGAGGGTCTGGGGATGGATGTCGTAGCGCTCGGCGACCTTGCTGATCATCACGTAGCGGCCGCCCCCGACCCGCCGGCGGCGGGACGGGAGGCGGCGCCCACGCGACGACCGCGACGGCGTCACCTAGCTGGCCCCCTTGTCCCCCGACGCTCCGCCGCCTTCGGCCGTCTCGTCCACGTCGACGAAGTCCGCGTCGATCACGTCGTCATCGACGGCCCGAGGCCCGCCGTCTCCGGGCCCGGCCGCGCCCGGCGCCGCGTCGGGCGCCGACTCGGCGCTGGTCTGTTCGTAGATGACCTGCGCCAGCTTGTGCGAAGCCTGGTTCAGCCGCGCGGATGCGCTCTGCATGGCGCCGGCGTCCTCGCCCTCCATGCTCTTCTTCGCGTCCTCGATCGCGGACTCGAGTTCGGCGCGGTCGCTCTCGGAGAGCTTGTCCCGGTGTTCGGAGAGGTTCTTCTCCGTGCCGTAGACTAGGGAGTCGAGCTGGTTGCGGGCGTCGATCGCCTCGCGACGCTTCTTGTCCTCGTCGCTGTGGGCCTGGGCGTCGGCGACCATCCGTTCGATTTCGTCCTTCTCGATGCCGCCCGAGCCCGTGATCGTGATCTTCTGCTCCTTGCCGGTCCCCTTGTCCGTGGCCGACACGTTGACGATGCCGTTCGCGTCGATGTCGAAGGCGACCTCGATCTGGGGCAGGCCGCGAGGCGCGGGGGGTATGCCCACGAGGTGGAAGCGGCCGAGCGTTCGGTTGTCGCCGGCGATCTCACGCTCTCCCTGGAGCACATGGACCTCGACGGAGGTCTGGTTGTCGCCGGCGGTCGAGAACACTTCGCTCTTGCGAGTGGGGATCGTCGTGTTGCGGTCGATCAGCTTGGTGAAGACGCCGCCCAGCGTCTCGATGCCGAGCGACAGGGGCGTGACGTCCAGCAGCAGGACGTCGGTGACGTCCCCGGCCAGCACGCCGCCCTGAATCGCGGCGCCGATCGCCACCACTTCATCCGGGTTCACTCCGCGGTGGGGTTCTCGTCCGAAGAACTCCTTGACCGCTTCCTGCACCGCCGGCATCCGGGTCTGACCGCCCACCAGAACGATCTCCTCGATGTCGCTGGCGCCGAGACCGGCGTCCCCGAGCGCCTGCCGGCAGGGTTCGAGCGTGCTCCTGACCAGGTCGTCGGTCAGCTGTTCCAGCTTGCTCCGGGAGAGCTTGACGTTCAGGTGCTTCGGCCCCGAGGCGTCAGCGGTCACGAAGGGGAGGTTGATCTCCGTCTCGCGCACGCCCGACAGCTCGATCTTCGCCTTTTCGCCGGCCTCCTTGAGTCGCTGCATGGCCATCGGATCCTGGCCGAGGTCGATGCCCTGGTCCTTCTTGAACTCCTCCAGCAGCCAGTCGATGATCCGCTGATCGATGTTGTCGCCGCCCAGGTGGGTGTCGCCGTTCGTCGCCTTGACCTCGACCACGCCCTCGCCCACCTCGAGGATCGAGATGTCGAACGTGCCGCCGCCGAAGTCGTAGACGGCGATCGTCCGGTCGCCCTCCTTGTCCAGGCCGTAAGCAAGAGCCGCCGCCGTCGGCTCGTTGACCAGCCGCTCGACGGTCAGGCCGGCGATCTGGCCGGCGTCTCGCGTGGCCTGACGCTGAGCGTCGTTGAAGTACGCGGGGACCGTGATCACGGCGCGCTCCACGGGACCGCCGAGATAGTCCTCCGCCGCCTGCTTCAGCTTCTGCAGCACCATCGCCGAGATCTGGGGCGGCGTGTAGCTCTTGCCTGCGGCCTCGATCTGCACGTCGTCGCCCGAACTCGACACCGAGTACGGGACCATCTTCTGCTCTTCGGAGACCTCGCCCAGCCGGCGTCCCATGAAGCGCTTGATCGAGAACACGGTGTTCCGCGGGTTGGTCACCGCCTGTCGCTTGGCGACCTGCCCGACCAGCCGCTCGCCCTTCTCGGTGAACCCCACGATCGACGGGGTGGTCCGGCTTCCCTCCGAGTTCGGAATCACTTTCGGGTCCGAACCCTCCATCACGGCGACGACGCTGTTCGTCGTCCCCAGGTCGATGCCAATGATCTTGTTCAAGACTGTCTCTCCTGATCGATTCTCGTCCTCGGCGTTTCGCAGGTCGGTCTCAACCGCCTCCGTGGCCCGATGCGCGGGGAGACTAGGACCTAAGCGGCCCGTTGTCAAGTCCGAGAGGCAAGAGATCTTACTTCGCTCTGCTCAGATCGCAGCCGGCAGCCCACGCTGGAACGGGCCCGGATCGGCGGCAGTCAGTTGCGGCTCTTCTCGACGTACCGCATCCGGACCTGCGCGAGAAGCTCCTCGAGCAGCGCCGCTTCCTGCTCGGAGACGGCGCCACGCGTATTGTCCTGCAACACCGCCAGCAGGTCGATGTGGAACCGGGCCCGCGGCAGATCCCGCGCACTCTTGCCATCCGGCAACTGGGCGTCGCCAAGCAGGAAGGCGATCGGCTCGGCAAGCACGGCGACCAGGTCCATGAAGCCCGGCGACCGCGCCCCGCCCGACGGCGGCCGCGAAGCGGCCGCGGCCTCGGCGTCCGACAACGGCGTCGCGGACGCGGCCTGGTCAGCGCCTCCAGCCGGCGCCTCTCTCGCACTCGCCGCACCCTCCGGGCCGGCGCCGGAGGGCGGCTGTTCCCCGGCGGCGCCGGTCGCTCCGGCCTTCCGCTGCTCAAGGAAGCGGTACTCTTCGCGCAGTTCGCCGTCGTCCGTGAACATCCTTCTGTCCGTGACCTTCACTTCCGACCTCCGCTCCCAACGAATGCGGGATCGTAGCAAAGGAGACGGCGCCGGAATCGACGCCTGCTCGCTCGCTCCGATCGGCGATCTGATCGACCGGTTGCGCGTCGACTGCCCGTGGGACCGCGAGCTGTCCCTGGCGGATCTTCGGGCGTACCTGATTGAAGAGGCCCACGAACTGGCCGCGGCGATCGACGAACGCGATCCCGCCGCCATCCACGAGGAACTGGGCGATCTGCTGTTCGAGGCGGTCTACGTCGCCCGTCTGACCGGCGCCGAACTGGAGGTCGGACCGGGAGGCGATCCGCTCGGCGGGGCGATCCGAGCGGTGATCGACAAGATGATCGCGCGACACCCCCACGTCTTCGGCGACGAGAAGGACCAGGCTCAGGGCGGTACCGCGGCCGAGGTCGCGGCCATGTGGGAGCAACGAAAGCGGCGCCCCGACGGCGAACGCTCGGTTCTGGACGGCGTGCCGGTCTCCCTGCCGGCGCTGGTCGGCGCCCGGCGGCTTGGGCAGAAGGCCGCCGGCCTCGGCTTCGACTGGGACTCGACCGAGGCCGTGCGAGCCAAGGTGACGGAGGAACTCCGCGAACTCGACCGCGAGACGGGCGGCGCCCCATCCGCCGAGACGAGGGCGCGGGTCGAAGAGGAACTGGGAGACGTGCTGTTCGCGGTCGCCAACCTTGCCCGCCATCTGGACGTGGACCCGGAACGCGCGCTGGCGGCGGCGAACCGCAAGTTCCGCCGCCGTTTCGCGGCAATGGAAGCCGAGATCGAGTCCGGCGCCGACGACGAGACGGCCAGCAGCCGAACCGAACGACTGGAACGCCTGTGGGAACGGGTGAAGCGAACGGAGGCGCGGCCCCGACCGAGCGCGACCGGTCTCAGAGCTGGTTCGACTCGGCGGGCGCCTCCAGAATGTTCCACATGAGATCCAGGGCGGCTTCCAGGACCGGATCCGATCCGTCGTCCGCCTTTCCGAAGGAAAGCGCACTCAGGCGGCGGTCGTTGCTGACGCGGATTCTGCGGTTCAGCCGTTCACCCTCGGGATCCGTGTAGAAGGCCGCGGTCGTCTCGAGCAGGCCGCCGCCGTCCGCCAGCTCGATCTGCCGCAGCGTTCCGGCGTGGCCGAACGTCGCTTCGCCGCAGTGATCCGCGTCGATCGCCTGACGCAGGACGGCGGTCAGGATCTCGGCCGGTCCCTGTGAACTGCGATCCGTCAGGATGCCGACGTCGCCCGAGTACAGGCCCCCCGTGCCTTCGAAGGTCTCGAGCTTGCGGTCCTCCCGATCGATCAGACTGCCCAGTTCGCCCGCCGCGAACAGTCCCGCCACCGCGTAGGACGCCTCCGCCGAACCTCCCGCGACGCCGCGGAGATCGATCAGCAGGTAGTCGCCCGCGTAGCCGTCGAGCAGAGCCTTCACCTGGTCCGCGGCGCCGGAACCGAAGCTCGGGATCCTCAGCACGCCGACGCCGCGGATCTCCTCGAACTCCGGAGGAAGCGGTTCGTACTCGTCCAGAGTCAGGGTCGCCTCGACGCTGGCGCCGCGCCGCACGAGCTCCAAGGCAAGTTCGGAACCGACCGGACCGGCGAACTGGCGCCGCAGCTCCCAGAGGGGCATCGCCCGGGACGACCGACCGTTGATGCCGGCGACGATGTCGCCCCGCTCCAGACCCGCGGCCTCGGCCGGACTGCCGCTGTCTACCGCGACCACGTAGGCAGCGCCGCGATCCTTGAGCACCAGGGCGCCCGAATGCCGACGACCCACTTCGCTCGCCGCCCGATACGACTCGACCTCGCTCGCCGGCACGTAGACCGAGAAGGGATCGAGGGCATCCGTCACGCCATCCATCGCGCCCGCCGTCAGACTGCGTCCATCGGTCTCCTCGACGTACGAGCTGCGGATCAGCCGAAGCACCTCCTCCCACAGCGTGAGGTACTTGTAGATCGAGTCCCGTCCGCCCTCTTCCGCGTCGTCGCTGGCGCCCAGCCAGGCGCCGCTCGCGAGACTCAGGACGAACAGCAGGGATAGACAGACGACCGTCAGCCGGCCGCCCGCGAGCCCGCGGCGGCGATTCGCCCACGCCCGCCGGCTGCCCTCCGCGTCCACGGCTCCCTCAGCGGAGCGAAGCGACTGCCTCGTCTTCGTCCTCCAGGATGTCCAGCACGGTCACCAGCTGGGTGATCTGGAGCACCCCCAGGACCTTGCTCGGCAGGGAGAACAGGCGCAGCTTGCCGCCCCGGTTGGTGACCGTGGTGTAGGCCGCAACCAACTCGCCGACGCCGGAGGAGTCGATCGAACGAACCCGGCCCATGTTGAGCAGAATGCTCGTGGCGCCCTCGCCCACCGCCGCCTGGACTGCCTCCCTCAGGGCCACGTCGCCTTCGCCGATCGTGATCCTGCCCTGGAGATCGAGAATCGTCGCTCCATCGCGCTGGCGCCTTTCAATCTTCATTCGCTCCTCCCTGGTCTGCTTCGACGCTGATGCCCGGGGCGCCGAACTTCTTGTGAAGCCGGACCTTCGTACCGCCATCGGCGCCGAAATCGTAGTCGATCTTATCCATGAACCTGCGCATGTAGAAGATGCCTCTGCCTTCCGTCCTCAGCAGGTTGTCGGGGGCCAGCGGGTCCGCCACGGCCTCCGGGTCGAAGCCGCTGCCCTGGTCCTCGACCGTGATGTCGACTCCCCGCTCGTCCACGGACAGACACACGTCCACCTTCTTCTCGGGATCGAGGCCGTTGCCATGCTTGATCGCGTTGGTCAGCGCCTCCCGCAACGCAATCCCCATCCTGTACCCCGACTCTTCGTCGATCGGCAGCGACTCGAGCGTTTCGTCCAGCACCGCCTGAACCAGCTCGATGTTCTCGTACCGGCTGCCGATGGAGAGCCGAATCGTCTGCTGAACAGGTTCCGGCACGGCAGCCCCCTTCTCAGGACCGGGCCCGGGTGGCGCCGCGCTGGTGCTGGTACCGGCTGCCGGCGCCGGGTTCGCCGTAGGCGGTTCGCGGCTCGGACTCCATCGCGATGAAGATGAGCTGGGCGATCCGACGGCCCGCGTCGAGCACGAACGGCGCCGGGCCCAGGTTCTGCAGTTCCAGGGTGATGTTCCCCTCGAACCCCGGATCGCACCAGCCGGCCAGCGAGTGGTTGATCCACAGCCGGCCCAGCGTGGACTTGAGCTTCAGGTCGCAGGCCACCGAACGCGGAATGCGCACGAACTCGAGGGTGGTGGCAAGCACGACCTCGTTCGGGAACAGCTTGATCCCGTCGCCGTGGAACTCCTCCGGATCGCGGGTGGGACAGATCCAGTGGTCGCCGACGCGGACATCGTAGCTGGCCGCGTTCACCTGGTCCGACGCGAACGGGTCGACGCCGCCTGCCTCGCCCCAGTCGCGGATCCAGTGGTCAGGCTTGATCACGGCCGCTCCTCCACCGAGCCGTCCACGTTTCCCGCCTCAGCGGAACCGGACGGGACCACCGTCCTCGCCGCGGTGAATCGTCTCGACGAAACGAATGACGCCCTCCCTGAGCGACATGGTCAACGTCGACGTCCGGAAGCCGTCGCCAAGGAAGCGCACGCCCCGAAGCAGGTCGCCGCCGGTGACGCCGGTGCAGCAGAACAGGATGTCGTTCCCCGGGGCAAGCTCTTCAGTCCGGTAGATGCGGTCGGGATCCTCGATGTCGAACTCGGCCAGCCGCCGCTTCTGCTCGTCCGACAGCGCCGACAGCCGCCCCTGGATCTCCCCGCCGAGGCAACGCATCGCCGCCGCCGTGATCACTCCTTCCGGGGCGCCGCCGGCGCCGATCACCGCGTGAACGCCGGTGCCGCGGACGGCCGCCGCGATCGCCGTCGACAGGTCCCCGTCGCCGATCAGCTTGATCCGGGCCCCGGCGCCGCGAATGTCGTCGATCAGGCCGCGGTGACGATCCCGGTCGAGAACGACCACGGTCAGGGCGCTGACGGCACGGTCGAAGGCGGCCGCGATGGCCTTCAGGTTGTCCTCGACCGGAGCGTCCAGGTCGACCCGGCCGCGGGCGGTCGGGCCGACCACGATCTTGTCCATGTAGATGTCCGGGGCATGGAGCAGGCCGCCGCGCTCGGACGCGGCGAGCACCGCCATCGCGTCGGAAGCTCCGGTGGCGCAGAGATTCGTCCCCTCCAGAGGGTCGACCGCGAAGTCCACCTGCAGGTCGCCCGCGGCCCGACGGCCGACCTTCTCGCCGACGTAGAGCATCGGCGCCTTGTCCCGCTCCCCCTCGCCGATCACCACCCGGCCGTCGATCGCCATGTCCGCCAAGGCGCCGCGCATGGCCTCCACCGCCGCGTGGTCCGAGTGGCGGCGGTCGCCGTACCCCATCGTCCGCGCCGCCGCGACCGCCGCGGCCTCGGTGACGGCGACGAAATCGTGGTCGCGGAGCTCCCCGGTCACGAGTCGGCCCCGGGCGCGGCGCCGGCGAGATCCGGCCGGTCGGCGGCCTCGCGCGCCTGACTGCGGCTCATCGGCGGGTTGAAGGAGGGGATGCCGGTGATCGCCGCGCCGATCACGAGGCCGTGAATGTCGTGCGTGCCCTCGTAGGTGTAGACAGACTCGATGTTCAGCATGTGGCGTACCACCGGGTATTCGTCGGAGATCCCGTTGGCGCCCAGGATCTCGCGCGCCAGCTTCGCGCACTCGCGCGCCACCCAGACGTTGTTCCGCTTGCACATCGACACGTGCCGCGGCGCCATCGTCCCCGCCGTCTTCAGCCCCGCCAACTGGTAGACGAGGAACTGTCCCTTGGTGATCTCGGTGATCATCCAGGCCAGCTTCTCCTGGACCAGCTGGTGACTGGCGATCGGCTGACCGGCGAACTGCACCCGTTGCCGGGCATACTCGAGCGCCGTGTGGTAGCACTCCATCGCCGATCCGAGGCCGCCCCAGCAGATGCCGTAGCGCGCCTGGTTCAGTGTCTGGAGCGCGCTGCCGACGCCCCGGGCGCCCGGCAGGATGCTGTCCGCCGGAATGCGGCAGTTCTGGAACGAAAGTTCGCCGGTGACCGAGGCCCGGAGCGAGAACTTCCCGCGCTGCTCCGCGCTCGCGAAGCCCTCCGTTCCCTTCTCGACGAGGAACCCGCGGATTCCCTCGTCCGTTCGCGCCCAGACGACCGCAACGTCGGCGACGCTGCCGTTGGTGATCCACTGCTTGGCGCCGTTCAGCACCCACCAGTCCCCGTCTCGCCGCGCGCGGGTGCGCATCGCCGAGGGGTTCGAGCCGAAGTCCGGCTCGGTGAGACCGAAGCAGCCGATCATCCGTCCGCTCGCCAGCCCCGGTATGAACCGGTCCTTCTGCTCCTGGGAGCCGAAGGAAAGAATCGGGTACATGACGAGCGAACTCTGGACCGACACCATGCTGCGGATCCCCGAATCCCCGCGCTCCAGCTCCTGCATGACGAGGCCGTAGGCGACGTCGCCCAGACCCGGCAACCCGTACGCGGTGAAGTTCGCTCCGAACAGGTTCAGATCGCCGAGTTCCGGCGCGAGTTCCATCGGCGCCCGCGCCTCTCGATGGCAGCGCTCGATGATGGGCTTCACGCGCTCGTCGACGAACTGACGGACCGTCTCCCGGACGAGTCGTTCCTCGCCGCTGAGCAGCGAGTCGAAGCTCATGAAGTCAACGCCTGGAAATCGGTCCAAAGCCCTCTCCGGGTGGTTCGCGGCAGCGCCGAACCCTACCAGTAGGATGCCGGGCGTGACCCTGATCCGTTTCGCGCTTCCCATCGTGGCGGGCGCCGTCTGCGCCTGGTGGATCGACCGCTCGACCGCGGTGCGCGGCCTGGCGCCGCCGCGTTTCGGAAACGTCGCGGGCGCAGGTCTCGAGCGGCGCCTCGCCGGCATCGCCCTGCTCGCGCTGGTGCTGTGGTCCGGCGTCTTCGCGGCCGTCGGCCAGGTCGGAGCGCCGTCCGCCATGGACCAGATCGACTTCGACAGCCTGTCGCCCCTGCTGCTGTTCCAGATGCACGCGGTCCTGGTCGCCACGCTGGCGGGCTGGCTGACGCTCGGCTACTGGCGCTGCGGGCATGACGCCGGCGCCGTGATCATGACCCAGCTCGGGCTGCGAACCCGCGCCGGCCAGTCGATTCCCGCCGAGGTCGGGATCGGACTCGGCGCCGGCATCGCGCTGTGGGTCGGCGTGATCGCCGTGGTCGCGCTTTCGGCGTTGATCGTCGGCGCCGCCGGCGGCTTCGAGAACCTGCCCGATGAAGCGCCGAAGATGGTGCTCTGGATGGGCAGCCTGCCGGCGCTCCTGCGGCTCGCAGTCAGCCTCTCCGCCGGCGTCGTCGAAGAGATCTTCTTCCGCGGCTTCCTGATGCCGCGTGCCGGATTCGTCGCGTCGAACGTCCTGTTCGTGCTGGCGCACCTGTCCTACGGCCAGCCGTTCATGCTCCTGGGCGTCGCCCTGCTTTCGGTCGGCTTCAGTTGCCTGACCATCTGGCGGGGAAACATCTGGCCCGCCATCGCCGCCCACTTCCTCTTCGACGCCATCCAGCTGCTGATCCTCGTGCCCACCGCCGCCAGCGCGGCCGGGACCTAGCCGCGACAGCCGGGAGCGTCCGACACAGTCAGGCGGGCTAGCAGCCCGTGGCGAAAGTCGGGCTGCATTCGAGCGGCCAACCATCCCGCCCGGCATCGTTGCTCCTCGGTCGAAGTTGGCCCGAACTGCTCCCTCGTCGCGCCTTGCCGGGCGGGCGCCTGACCACTCTCGGCGCCACGCGCACTTCCACCACGGACCTGCATGGAACAAACTTCGGGACGAGGGCATGCCGCCCGCATCCGGGGCCTGTTCCCTGTGCGACAGGGCAGCCCCAAGGCGGCGGACCCTGCTAGACCAGCAGGCCGGCGATCGTCGCCGTCTGCAGGCAGGCGAGAGTGCCGGCGATCATCGCGCGGAGGCCGAGGCTGGCGAGTTCGCTCTTGCGTTCCGGGGCGATGCCGCCGATGCCGCCGATCTGGATCGCGATGGACGAGAAGTTCGAGAAGCCGCACAGGGCGTAGGTGGCGATCACCTTCGACTTCTCGGACAGACCGTTCTCGGCGGCGATGTCCTCGAAGCGGGAATAGGCGACAAACTCATTGGCCGCGGTCTTCAGGCCGAGGAGAGTTCCCACGGCGTCCGCCTCGGACCACGGCGCCCCCATGACCCAGGCCAGCGGCCGGAACAGGAAGCCCAGGATCATCTCCAGGTTCAGGCCGGGAAGTCCGATCCAGCCGCCCAGCGGACCGAGCAGGCCGTTGACCAGCGCCACCAGGGCAATGAAGGCAAGGAGCATGGCGCCGACGTTGAGGGCCAGCTTCAGCCCATCGCCGGCGCCTTGCGCGGCGGCGTCGATCATGTTGGCCCAAGGCGTCCTGACCTTGAAGTCGGCCTTCGCGGAGACCTTGTCGTGCGCCGTTTCCGGGATCATCAGCTTGGCCATGACCAGGGCCGCCGGCGCCGACATGACGCTGGCCGCGATCAGGTGACCGGCCTCGACGCCCATGCCGACGTAGGCGGCCAGAACGCCGCCGGCGACCGTAGCGAAGCCGCCGGTCATCACGGCCATCAGTTCGGAGCGGGTCATGGCGCCGACGTAGGACCGAATCAGCAGCGGCGCCTCGGTCTGGCCGACGAAGATGTTGGCCGAGGCGCAGAGCGACTCGGGGCCGGACGCGCCCATCGTCTTCGTCATGACCACGGCGAAGACCTTGACCACGCGCTGAATGACCCCGAGGTGGTAGAGCACCGCGACAACGCTCGAGAAGAAGATGATCGTCGGCAGCACCCTGAAGGCGAAGGGAACGTGCTCGACGCCTTGGCCGAAAACGAACCGCGACCCGTCGTCGGCAAAGGCCAGGAAGGAGATGACGACCTTCGTGGCGCCGGCGAAGAACGCATCCCCCGGCGCCGTCTTCAGGATGAGCAGAGCAAGGACGAACTGGATCGCGACGCCCGTGATCACGGTCCGCCAGCGGACCCCGGAGCGATTCGTGGAGAGCAGCCAGGCGATGCCCGGAATGACGAGGAGTCCGATCAGACCCGTCATTGGCCGGCTGCATTCGCCACGGGCTGCTAGGGACCGCTGGCCTTCAGGAAGCTGAAGTAGTCGCTGTCGGTGGACACGACCAACCAGGTGTTCGAGTCGATCGTATTCTCGAAGGCCTCCATCGTCCGCAGGAACTCATAGAAGTTCCTCGACTGGACCGACTGGTTATAGGCCGCGGCGTAGATCCGGGTGGCCTCGGCGTCGGCCCGACCGCGGATCTCGGTCGCCTGACGGTAGGCCTCGGACTCGATCCGCTTCAGGTCGCGATCCATGTTGCCGAGAATCTCCGATGCCTGGCCCTGGCCCTGGGAACGGAAGCGGTCGGCAATCCGCTGCCGTTCCGAGATCATCCGGTTGAAGACGTCCGGCTCGACCTGCTGGCCGTAGTTGATGCGGCGGAACTGGACGTCCAGCACCTGAATGCCGAGATCGTCGGTTCGCGTCTGCGCCGCGGCAAGGATGTCCTGACGGATCTTGTCCCGGCCGGTCACGATCTCCTCGAGACCGCCCCCGGCGTCCGGATACGACTCGTCCGCGGCAGCCTCGCGGTTTGAACTGCGGATGACCTCGATCAGATCGTGGTTCGCGATCGCGTTCCGGGTCTCGCCGTCCAGGATGTCGTCGAGCCGCGACTGCGCGCCGCGCTCGTCGCGCAGCCGCTGGAAGAAGAGCAACGGGTCCGATATCCGCCACCGGGCGTAGGTGTCGACGAAGATGAACACCTTGTCGCGGGTCGGCAGTTCCTCGGCGGAGCCCTGCCACTCCAGGAAACGGCGGTCGAAGTACTGCGCCTTCCGCCAAGGCAGCTTGAACTTGAGGCCCGGCGTGTCAAGAGCGTCGCCAACCGGGCGGCCGAACTCGGTGATGATCGCCTGACGATCCTCTCGAAGGACGAACAGCGACAGATTGGCCAGCACAAGCAGCGCCAGGGCCAGCACAACGCCCAGGATCCTCTTCACGGCGTTCCCTCCCCTGCCTGCTGCGCCGCGACCCGCGTCGCCCGCGCCGCGCTGACTCCCTCGAAGCTCATGATCGGCGTCAGACCGTCGATGTCCTCGTCGACGACGATCTTCCGGCCCACCTCCGGCAGCACCCGTTCCATCGTCTCGATGAACAGCCGCTTGCGCGTCACCTCCGGCGCCTGCCGGAACTCGTCGAAGAGAGCGTTGAAACGAGTCGCGTCGCCCTGGGCCCGGTTCACCCGGTCAAGCGCATAGCCCTCCGCCTGCTGGATCGTCTGCCGCGCCTGACCCTCGGCTCGCGGAATGATCCGGTTGTACTCCGCCTCGGCTTCGTTGACCAGCCGCTCGAGCTCCTGCTCGGCCTGGTTGACGGCGTTGAACGACGGCTTGACCGGTTCGGGAGGATTGTTGCTCTGCAGCACGACCTGGTCGATATCGATCCCGGTCTCGTACTGGTTGCAGAGTTCCTGCAGTTCGATCTTGACGGAGGCCTCGATCTCGGCCCGGCCGACGGTCAGCACTTCGTTCACCGTGCGGTCCCCGACCACCTTGCGCATCACCGCCTCGCTCATGTCGCGGAACGTCTCGTCCAGGTTGCGAACCCGGAAGAGGTACTGGTAAGGGTCGACGACCCGATACTGCACCACCCACTCGACGACCGCGGCGTTCAGGTCGCCGGTCAGCATGTTCGCCTCGTCCGGATTGGACAGGAAGGAGCTTCGCACCCCCACGCTCTCGCTGCGGAAGCCGAACTCCTGCTTCAACTGACGCCGGACCGGTACCTTGGTCAACTGGTCGACCACCGGGATCTTGAAGCGCAGACCCGGTTCGGTCGTGCCGGCGTAGCGGCCGAGACGAAGGATGACTCCCACCTCCTCGGGCTGCACCGTGTAGACGCTGGACAGGGCCAGGAAGCCAGCCACGACCACGACGGCGAGGATCTTCAGGCCGCCCAGGCGCTCGCGCAGCGCCTTGCCTACATTGCCGAGATCGAGGGGACTGTCGGCGCCGGGAAAGTTGTCGGACATGGTCAGCGAGGCTATGCCATCGTCCCCGGAATGACAACCGGCATGGCTGTAGTCTTGCCCGCCTATGCCGCCGCGTTTCGACGACGACGGGAGGACGCTCCGGCTGTCCGTGGCGGATCTGCTCGAACACGGCGCCGGGAGGCGCATCGGGTTCGCCAACCGCGGAGGCTTCGAGCGGCTCTGGGTGGGGCAGGCGATCCACAGCCGCTACCAGGAGCGGGCGATGGCGCGCGAGCCGAGCTACCGACGCGAGGTCGAGCTGTCGCTCGAGTTCGAGCACCGGGGCTGGCACGTCACCCTGACCGGCCGGGCCGACGGGATCTACCGGGACGCCGACGGCCGGCTGGCGATCGAGGAAGTAAAGTCCGTGCGGCCGAACGCCGACCCCTCCCCGGCCCTGCTCTCGACCTACCGCCGGCAGGCCGCGATCTACGCCTGGATCGTCCATCGCTCGGGCGTCGCCGCCGCGCTTCCCGTGCGCGCCGAACTCGTGCTGGTCGAGATCGGCACGGCCGAGATCGATCGCCTCGACGTGGAACTCGACTTCGAGGAGCTCGACGCCGACATCCGGCTGCGGCTCAACCGGCTCGTCCGCGAGTACGAGTCGGAGAGAGCGGATCGCCAACGCCGGGAACTGGCCGCCGAGCGGCTCGAGTTCCCCTTCCACCAGCCCCGGCCGGGCCAACGGGAGATCATCGACCGCACGGGCCTCGCCGTGGAGCAGCGCGAGCACCTGCTGGTCCAGGCGCCGACCGGCCTGGGCAAGACCGCCGCCGTCCTCTTCCCCGTGCTCCGCGAAGCGCTGGCGCATGACCTGCGGGTGTTCGTGCTTACCGCGAAGAACACCCAGCAGACCATGGCGAACCGGGTCATCGACCTGCTGAACCGGGAGCGCGCCTTCCACGGCCTGCACCTTCGCGCCAAGGCGCGGATGTGCGCGAACGACGAGATCATCTGCCACGAGGACTACTGTCAGTACGCCCGCGACTACCACGTCAAGCTGCAACGGAGTCGGGTCATCCCCCGGTTGCTCGACGGACACAGCCTGCTGCGACCCGACACGATCTTCGACGTGGCGAAGGGGGTTCGGGCATGCCCCTTCGAGATCAGCCTGGAGCTCGGCCGGCGAGTGCAGGTCGTGGTCGGCGACTACAACTACGCGCTCGACCCCTTCGTCAAGCTGACCGAGTTTCAGGGTGACGCCGACCTCTCCGGCACGGTCCTCGTCGTCGACGAGATCCACAACCTGATCGATCGCGGCCGCGGCTACTACAGCCCGGAACTCACGGCGGCAGGCTGCCGCGCGGCCCGGGCGGGTCTGCGCCGGGCCGGCAGCGGCACGGAGGGCGGGCCGACGGAGCGTCTGCGGGAGCTCTGCGCCGCTCTGGAGGAGCTGATCCAGGGCGAAGTCGATCTGCGGCTCGAAGGCGTCGACGGCGACGCCGTGGCCGAAGGCGACGCGCCCGAAGAGCAGCTCTGGCGCCTGCGGACCGCGTTCGACCAGGGCTTCGCGGACTACCTGGAGTTTCGCCGCGACACCCGGTCCTTCGCCGCGAAAGACGCCTTCGTCGAGCTCTACTTCGACCTGCTGCGGTTCCTGAACACCCTCGATCTCGCCTCGCGGCCGCGGCACGCGGAGTCCTTCAGCTTCCTGTTCCGACGGATCGATCGGGCGTCCAGCCTGGCCATCCTGTGCAAGGACGCGAGCTCCTTCCTGGGCGCCACGATCAACCGCTGCCGCTCGACGATCGGCCTGTCCGCGACCTTGCAGCCGTTCGATTTCTACCGGGACCTGCTCGGCCTCGACCCCGCCCGCACCTCGACGCTCGACGTGCCGAGCGCCTTTCCCGCGGAGAACCGCCGGATCGTCGTCGACACGTCGGTCACCACCAGGTACGCGGTCCGCGACCGGAACTACGGCCCGATCGCCGAGCGGCTGGCCGAGTTCGCCCGCTCGGTCCCGGGCAACTCGATGGCGATCTTTCCCAGCTACCGGTTCCTCGCCGAGGTCCGACAACGGCTCCCCGACTGCGGCCGCGCGCTCCTGATCCAGCAGCGGACGACCAGCGAGGAGAAGCGAAAGGAAGTCCTGGACGCCCTGACCAATCCGCTCCACGGCGACGCGCTGCTGCTCGCCGTGGCGGGCGGCGTGTTCTCGGAGGGCGTCGACTACCCGGGCGATGCGCTGCTCGCCGTGGCCGTCGTCGGCCCCTGCCTGCCCGCGGTGACGATCGAGCAGAGGCTGCTTCAGGCCTACTACGACGAGCGCTTCGAGCGCGGATTCGAGTACGCCTTCGTCGTCCCCGGCATGACCCGCGTGGTCCAGGCGGCCGGCCGACTCATCCGTTCCGCCGAAGACCGCGGCGTGATCGCCCTGTTCGACCGCCGGTTCCTGCAGCGCCCGTACCGTCGGCACCTGCCCGCCGAGTGGTGGCCGGAGTCCGCCGGCGACGAAGGAGTCGACATCGCCGGTCATCCGGCGGCGGCCGCGGCCGCCTTCTTCGGTGAGACCGCGTCGCCAGCCGTCGGCGCCGAAGAACGGCCGTGACGGAACTTCTCCAGCGGGTCGAAGCCTTCATCGTCGCGGGCGACGGCGACTTCGACGAACTTGCCGCGGCGGCGGTCCGGTTCGGCTGCGAGCGAGTGGCGCCCTATGGCCGCCTGTGCGCTCGGCGCGGCGTCGACCCGGCCGCGCTCGAGGACTGGCGCCAGGCGCCGGCCGTGCCGGCCTCCGCCTTCAAGTCGCTGAAGCTCGCCGCCGACGAACCCCGCGAAGTCTTCAGGAGCAGCGGCACGACGCGAGGCGCGAACCGACGGAGCGTTCACTACCACCCCTATCCCGACCTCTACCGGACCGTGATCGACGCCTCCTTCGCCGACGCCTGCCTGCCCGCCGGCGCGAGGCCCCTGCCGATCCTCTCGCTCATCCCCGACCGCGCCATCGCTCCCGACTCCAGCCTCTCGTTCATGGCGGCTCACGTGTTCGAGCGCCACGCCGCGGCCGGCAGCGCCTGGGCAGTCCGGACAGCCGGCATCGATCTGGACCTCGCCTGCCGCTGGCTCCGCACGCGGTCCGAGAGAGAGCCCGTCCTCGTCCTCGCGACCGCCCTGGCCCTCGTCCTGCTGCTCGACCGGCTCGAAGGCGACGCGGGAGGCTCCATCCGGCTTTCGCCGCGGAGCCGCGTCTTCGAGACCGGCGGATTCAAGGGCCGCGCCCTCAGGACCACGGCCGATGCGCTCCGGCGACGCACCCGCAACCTGCTCGGCCTCCCGTCGAACGCCGTGGTGCGCGAGTACGGCATGACCGAACTGACCAGCCAGGCCTACTCCCGACCCGGCGGCGAGCGGCTGCAACCGCCGCGGTGGATGCCGTTTCGCGTGCTGGACCCGGAAACGCTCGAAGAGCTCGGAGACGGCGAGACCGGGCTTCTCGCCTTCTTCGATCTGGCCAACCTCGGCGCCGTCTGCCACGTGCTCACCGAGGACCTCGGCGTCCGGGAGGGCGGCGGCTTCCGGCTGCTCGGCCGCGCCAGCGGCGCGGAACTGCGCGGCTGTTCCCTCGCCGCCGAGGAACTGGGGGCCGCGTGACCCCGGCGGAGGCCGCGGCCCGTCGTCTCGCCGCGGCCGCGCCGCTCCTCCGCGCCATTCCGACCGAGCGCCTTCTTGGCGCCTGGAACGACGCCCTCGGCGCCTTCCTCGATCCCGCGAGTCGGGAACGCCGCAACCTCGATCCCGGCCTGCTCCGGTCAACCGGTCTCTCGCCGGCCGGCCTGAACCACGGTCTGAGGAGCATCGGCGGCGGCATGCTCGGGGACGCCGCGGCCGCCGAACTGAGGCGTTCCCACCGCCAACGGGAAGACGGCTTCAGCCTGGTCGTTCTTCCGGCCGAACCCCCCGGCCTGATGCTCCAGTCCCTCCTGCCGGCCCTGGCCGCGCGCGCTCCCGTCCTGTTCAAGTCCTCCCGCGCCGAGCCCCGGTTCGCCCCGGCCTTCCTCGCAGCCCTGGCCCGACGACTGCCCGCGCTGCGCGACGCCTACGCCGCCGCCGCATGGACCGGCGGCGACGCGGCGATCGAAGCGCCCCTCCACGCCCTGGCCCGCGTCCTCGTGGCGTACGGCGGCGCAGAGACCGTCAACGCTCTGCGGACCGCCGCGCCCCGCCGCCCCATCGCCTTCGGTCCGAAGCTCAGCCTCGGCTGGCTCGGTCCGGGCGCCGACCTGAAACAGGCCGCCCGCGGCATGGCGCTCGACATCGCGACCTTCGACCAGCGCGGCTGCCTCTCCATCCACGCCGTCTACGCCGAGCCGGGCGCCGTCCCCGCCTTCGCCGCCGCCCTCGCGGAGGCCCTCGCCGACCTCGCGCTCGAACTGCCGCCCGGACGCGGCGGCGCCGCCGAGCGCGCCGGCGCGCGGCTCGCCCGCGAGGACGCCGACTTTCGAGGTCTGGACTGGCACGGCGAGGCGCTTCGCGGCGGCGCCGTCATCGTCGACCCCGAACCCCGAATCCGTCCGTCGCCTGGCGTCCGCACCGTCCGCGTCCACCCGGTCGAAGGCCTCCCGTCACTCGACGATTGGAGCGGCTGCCTTCAAGGCGTTGCCGTGTCCGGCCGCATGCCCTCGAGCGTCCGCCGCGCCTTCCAGCAGGCCGGAGTTTCCCGCTTCGCCCCCGCCGGTCAACTCCAGGCCACCGACGCCGCCTGGCGCAACGGCGGCATCGATCTGACCGCCGAGTTCGCACGCGGCGATGGCGGCGAATCGAAGCTCGGGCGCGTTCGCGCGGGTCCGGCTACCGCGGCCCACCCGGCGCCGGCGGCAGCCCCGAGACCGTCTCGACCACCATGCCGTCCTTGACCCGGAACGACCGCGGCAGCGTCCGGAACAGCCGACCCAGGAACGTCGGCGGCGCCTCCCGGATCTCGAAGGCGGGGCCCCAGGACCAGAAGAACGTCCGGCTCTCGTCCGGCGACGCCGAACTGAGGACCCACATCCGACCGCCGCCGAAGACGTGCTGGTTCAGCGCGTCGACCGCTTCCCCGAGGTCCTCGTTCAGGTCGGCGATGACCAGCCAGTGCTCGCCTTCCTCCAGTTCCGGCACGATCGTCGACAGGCAGAGTCGTCCGTCGCCGTCGCCGCTGCAGATCCGATCGATCGCAAGGTCGGGCTTCAGCCGCGTCGCCAGGTTGTCGAGCGGAAGGTCCGGCGCGGCGCGGGCGAAGGCGAGCAGCCCCACCGTCAGAACCCCGACGACGGCGAGGCGGATCCAGGGCAGGCCGTCGGCCGCACGCCGGCCGAGGAACGCCAGCGCCAGCGCCGGCGCCATGAGCGCCAGGTCCTGCCAGAAGGCCTCCGCCGGCGTCCGCTCGACCAGGGCGCCGAAGCAGCCGCAGCCGGCTTCGTCCTCGGTCGCGATGCCGCGCAGGTCGCGGTAGTAGGAGCGGCCGGTAAGGAACAGGAAGAAGGCCACGAGGAGCGCGGCCGGCCCCAGCACCCAGGTTCGGCGAAGCCCCAGGATCAAGGCGCCGCCGATACCCATCTCGAGCGCCAGGGCAATCGCGGCGACCACGCCGGCCGGCAGCAGAAAGTCGAGGCCCTCGCTCTCGATCTGCTGGACGAACAACCGCGGGTCGAGCGCCTTGGCAACTCCCCCGAACGCCAGCACGGCGCCCAGAACCGCGCCTCCAGCCCAGCCGACGACGGGGAGCGCGGCGTCCAGCGCCCCGCCCGGCGCCGCCGCGCGGGTCTTCCGGCGAAGCTCACTCGGCATGGTCGTCTCTCGTTCGCGCGTTGTCCATGCGTTGTTATCCTCGCCGGGGTTCGGAAAGCGCCAGACGAACCGCCGTTGCGGGAACAACGGCATCCCCGCTCCACGTTCCGGCGCCGCCTTCCAGGCAGGCAGCCTAACCCATGATTTCCATTTCCAACCTCGCCAAGAGCTTCGGCGAACAGACCCTGTTCGAAGGCGCGACAGTCCGTTTCGTCAAGGGCGAGCGGTACGGCATCGTGGGCTCGAACGGATCGGGAAAGTCGACCCTGCTGCGCATCCTGAGCGACGAGGAACCGGCCAGCGAGGGATCGATCTCCATTCCCAGGCGTTGCCGGCTCGGGGTGCTGAAGCAGGACCACTTCGAGTACGAGACGACGCCCATCCTCGACGTCGTCATGATGGGCAACGCCGAGCTCTGGGACGCGATGGTAGAGAAGGATCGTCTGCTCGAACAGGCCGACGAGCACTTCGACGGCGACCGCTACGCCCGACTCGAGGAGGTCGTGATGCGCTGGGACGGCTACTCCCTGGAGTCCCGCGCGGCCGAGATCCTGGAGGGACTGGGAATCGACACGGCGATCCACCGGGAACCGCTGTCGATCCTCTCCGGCGGCTTCAAGCTCCGCGTGCTGCTGGCCCAGACGCTGGCCGCCGCTCCGGATGCCCTGCTGCTCGACGAGCCGACCAACCACCTCGACATCCTGTCGATCCGCTGGCTGGAGAAGTTCCTGACCGACTTCAAGGGGGTCGTGGTCGTCGTTTCCCACGACCACCGCTTCCTCGACAGCGTCTGCACCTGGATCCTCGACATCGACTACGAGACGTTGACCGTCTATCCCGGCGCCTACTCCAGCTTCGAGCGGAAGAAGGTCGAGGAGCGGGCCCGCCGGGAAGCCGAGATCGCGCAGCGCCAGCAGGAGATCGACCACCACCAGAAGTTCGTCGACCGCTTCCGGTACAAGGCAAGCAAGGCGCGCCAGGCCCAGAGCCGCGTGAAGCTGATCAACAGGATGACGATCGAACCGCTTCCCCGCAGCTCCCGCCGCTACCCGTTGTTCCGCTTCGACTCCCGCCGTCCCTCGGGCAAGCGCGTGCTGACCCTGGAAGGGATCTCCAAGAGCTACGGCGACAACCAGGTGCTCGACGACGTCTCGCTCGAGGTCGGCCGCGGCGAACGGGTCGCGGTGATCGGGCCGAACGGCATCGGCAAGTCCACCTTGCTCAAGATCGCGCTCGGCGAGGTCCGGGCCGACGCCGGCGAGGTGGACTGGGGATACGAGACCCACCCCGGCTACTTCGCCCAGGACCACCGCCAGCAGCTGTTCGACAAGGACGGCGCCGAACGGAAGACGGTCGAGAGCTGGCTCTGGGACTGCTGCCCGGGCGAGCCGATCGGTTTCGTCCGCGGCCAGCTCGCCGCCGTCCTGTTCACCAAGGACGAGGCGGTCAAGCGGATCGTCAGCCTCTCCGGGGGCGAGGCCGCGCGCCTGCTGTTCTGCCGTCACATCGTCCTCAAGCCGAACGTGCTCGTGCTGGACGAGCCGACCAACCACCTCGACCTGGAGGCGATCGAGGCCCTGATCGACGGCCTGTCCGACTACCAGGGAACGCTGCTCCTCGTCTCGCACGACCGGTGGTTCGTGAGCCGCCTGGCGACCCGGATCATCGAGATCTCGGACCAGGGCGTGAACGACTTCCTCGGCGGCTACGACGAGTACCTGGAACGCCTGGGCGACGACCACCTCGACCGCGCCGCCGCGCTCCAACGAGCGAAACGGGAGAAGCGGGAGAAGCGGGAGAAGAAAGCGTCGGCGCGCGCCGGGTAGCTCCCCGTTCCTTCACACCCCGAAATAGCGCGCGTCGGGGTGGTGGAACACGAGCGCCGAGACGGTGGCCTCCGGGTCCATCATGTCGCCCTCGGTGAGTTCCACGCCGATGTCGGCGGGCTCGAGCGCCGCGAAGAGCTGGCGCTGGCCGGCCAGATCCGGGCAGGCGGGATAGCCGAAGGAGTAGCGCTTGCCGCGGTACCTCGCGGCGAGGCGTTCGCGGACCGTCATCTCCGGCGGGTCGGGGAAGCCGAGGTCGGCGCGCAGCCGCTGATGCAGGAGCTCGGCGGCGGCTTCGGCGGTCTCGAGCGCGAGCGCCGCGTAGGCGTGGCTCCTGAGGTACTCGCCTTCGCGCTTGAACCGCGCCGCCGTCTCGCGCACGCCGGCGCCGGCGGTGACGACGAAGAGGGCCACGCGGTCGCCGGCCGGCAGCACGTAGTCGGCGAGACAGAGCCCGTCCTCGCGCGGCTGCCGGGGCAGCAGCCACTCCGCCGCGACCCTCTCCTTTCCGTCGCCTTGCGGCGCCAGCAGGGTCAGCCGGTTGCCCTCGCTCCGGGCCGGGAAGAAGCGCCAGACGCCCCGGACCGCGAGCGCGCGGCGGGCGAACTCCTTGATCTCCTCGACCACGGCCTCGACCTTGAGGAGCCTGGGATCGCCGGCCGCGCGCAGCCGCTCCACCGCGCCCTTGAGACCGAGGTGCTTGGCGTAGAGCATCTGCAGGTTGAGATGCGGCCACACGTCGTCGAGATCGAAGCGCGCGGCGTGCCGCTCCAGGTCGGGCGGCCGAGGCGGCGCGAGGTCGGTGCGCACGGTCGAACTCCGGCGCGCCGTCGGCGCCGCCGTCTTCACGCCGGCGCCGGCCGACGCCGGCGCCCGGTCCCGTTCGCGGAGAGTTGCGATCCGGTCGAGCAGCTCGCTTCGGCGGCCGTCGTCGCACAGCCGCTCGATCAGGTCAAGGCCGCTCATCGCGTCGCCCGCGTAAGTGCAGACGCCTTCGTACTCCGGGGCGATCCGGTTGTGCGTGAACCGCCGCGTCAGCGCCGCCCCGCCCACTACCAGGTCCGTGTCGATGCCGGCGTCGCGCAGGTCGCCGGCGGTGGCGACCATCTGCTGGGCGCTCTTGACCAGCAGCCCGGACAGGCCGATGACGTCCGGCCGGTGCGTGCGCGCGGCCTGGATCAACTGCTCGCTCGGCACCTTGATCCCCAGGTTGGTCACCTCGAAGCCGTTGTTCGTCAGGATGATGTCGACGAGGTTCTTGCCGATGTCGTGGACGTCGCCCTTGACCGTGGCGAGGATCACCCGGCCGCGGGTCATGCCCTCCAACCGCTCCATGTGCGGCGCCAGATGATCCACCGCCGCCTTCATCACCTCGGCGCTCTGCAGCACCTCGGCCACGATCAGCTCGTTGTCGTTGAACAGGCGTCCGACCTCGGCCATGCCGGCCATGAGCGGTCCGTTGACGATGTCGAGGGGATCCGGCCAGCGCGGGTCGGCGAGCGCCTCGTCCAGGTCCGGCCGCAAGCCCTCCTTGCTGCCCTCGACCACCGAGCGCGACAGCCGCTCCGGCAGCGGCAGCAGCTCCCGCGGCGCCTGCTCCCGGCGCGCGTCGCGATCCCGGAACGCTGCCGTGAACGCCTCGACGGCGAGCCGTCCGGCCTCCGCATCGCCGGGCTCGAGGTCCAGGAGGGCGTCGGCCAGGGCCCGTTCCGACGCCGGAATCTCGGCGTAGCGCGCCAGGCCCTGCGTGTTGACGATCGCCGCGTCCAGGCCCGCCTGGGTGCATCGGTAGAGGAAGACCGAGTTCAGGATCTCCCGGCCGGCGAGCGGCAGACCGAAGCTCACGTTCGAGATGCCCAGAATCGTCCGCGTGCCGGGGAACGCCTCGCGCACTCGGCGCACCCCCTCGATCGTGGCTTTCGCCGAACCCAGGTAGGCCTCGTCGCCCGTACCGCAGGGGAAGACCAACGGATCCCACCAGATCGCCTGGGGCTCGATGCCCCATCGCCCGGTCAGGAGTTCGTGGCTCCGCTCGGCGACCTCCAGCTTCCGGTCCACCGACACCGCCATGCCGGTCTCGTCGATCAGCCCGACCACCAGCGAGCAGCCGAACTCCCTGGCCAGCGGCACGACCCGCTCGAACCGCGAGACCCCGTCCTCCAGGTTGATCGAGTTCAGGATCGACCGCCCCTGGCACCAGGTCAAGGCCCTCGCCATCACCTCGACGTCCGTGCTGTCGATCATCAGAGGCGCCTTGACCCGGCGCACCAGCCGCTCCAGGAACCGCTCCATGTCGTCCGTCTCGTCGCGCTCCGGGTCCTGAAGACAGACGTCGATCGCCTGCGCTCCGCTCCGGACCTGGGCGCGGCCTATTTCGGCCGCCGCCTCGTACTCGCCTTCCCTGATCAGGCGCTTGAACTTGCGGCTTCCGAGCACGTTGGTGCGCTCGCCGACGAGAAGCGGCCGGTTGTCCTCCGAGAGTTCGGACGCCTCGAGACCCGAGACCAGGCAGCGACGGTGATCGGCGGGCCGCCGCGGGGTTCGTCCGCGAACCAGGTCGGCAAGCGCCTCGACGTGGGAGGACGTCGTGCCGCAGCAGCCGCCGACCAGGTTCAGCCAGCCGTGATCGAGGAAGCGGGAAAAGACGGCACGGAAGTCGTCCGGCGTCTGCGCGTAGAGGCCGTCCTCGTCGGGCAGGCCGGCGTTCGGCACGCAGGCCACGCGCGTCCGACAGATCTCGGAGAGCGCCCGCAGGTGATCGAACATCCGGTCGGGTCCGGTGGCGCAGTTGAGGCCCACGTAGAGAAGATCGCGGCGGTCCCGGTGCAGCAGCGACGCCGCCAGCGCCTCGACTTCCTGACCGCCGAGCATCGTCCCCGTCGTCTCGATCGTCACGGACACCGCCACCGGCAGACGCCAGCCCAGGCGCCGGAACGCCTTCTCGATCCCGATCAGACCCGCCTTCACGTTCAGCGTGTCCTGGCAGGTCTCGAGCAGCAGGTAGTCCGCGCCGCCGGCGGCGAGACCCAGAGCCTGGGCGCCATAGTCGTCGCGCAGTTGCTCGAACGTGACGCCGCCCGTGACCGAGATCGCCTTCGTCGTCGGCCCCATCGAACCGCAGACGAAGCGCTCGGGGCCCTCTTCGGCGCACGCCCGACGGGCCAACTCCGCCGCGCGCCGGTTCAGTTCGAACGTCCGCGCTTCCAGGCCGTACTCGGCGAGCACCAGGCGCGTGCCCCCGAACGTGTTCGTCTCCACGATGTCGGCGCCGGCCCGGAGATAGACGCGGTGGACGTCGAGGACGACATCGGGCCGCGTAGCGACCAGGACCTCGTTGCAGCCCTCCAGTTCCTCGCCGCCAAAGTCCTCCGGCCCCAGGCTCGCCGCCTGGAAGGCGGTGCCCGTCGCGCCGTCGAGCACGAGGATACGCCGTTCCAGCGCGGCAAGAAGAGCGCGCTCGCGTGCAGCGCGATCGGGCGGCAGGTCGTGCACTTCGTTGGCTCCCGCGGCTGGTCGTTCAGCCGACCGCGCACGCTAGCGCAGCGGCGGCCGCGCCGCTTCGCGGCTCGGCCTCATGCCGACTCGGACGCACGGCGCTCCACGGGCGCCGGTCGCGGCCACGCTCCGGCGGCAAACAGAGCGCCGACCGCGGCCCCGATGGCGTCGGCGACCAGATCCATCCACTCGCCGGACCGGTAGCCGACCTGGATCTGGACGAGTTCGATCGCGGCGCCGTAGGCCACGGCCCCGGCCGCAGCCGCCGCCACGCCGCGAATCCGGCCGGAACGCGCGAACGGCCGGCACCAGACCCAGGCCAGCACGGCGAAGAGCAGGCCATGGACGATCCGATCCCACGGCAGTTCGGCCGCCATGCGGCGCGGTTCGCCGCCGAGCAGACCCGCCAACCACCGGACGCCGCGCTCGAACGTGCCGGCCAGCGCCTCCGCCGGCAGGAGCAGGAACAAGGCGATGACGCCGGCGACGCCGACCGACAGCAGCCGCCAGGCCGGCGCGATCCGTCGTCGAGACGGGTCAACGCGGTCCGACGAACCCCTCCTTCTCCAGGTGAAGGACAACTTGCTGCGCAGCCTCCTCGGCCGTGATGTCCGTCGTGTCGATGACCATGTCCGGGTTCTTCGGCGCCTCGTACGGGTCCGAGATGCCGGTGAAGGCGTCGATCAGTCCCGCCCGCGCCTTGGCATAGAGGCCCTTCACGTCGCGTTCCTCGCACACATCGAGCGGCGTCGCCACGTGGACCAGGATGAACCCGCCTCCGGCCTCGATCATCTCCCGCACGTCCTGACGCACGGTCTCGTACGGCGCGATCGGAGCGCAGATGGCGATGCCGCCGTTCTTCGTGATCTCCGAAGCGACGAAGCCGATGCGGCGAATGTTGATGTCCCGATGCTCCCGGGAAAACCCCAGTTCGGACGAGAGGTTCGTCCGCACGATGTCGCCGTCGAGCAGCGTCACCGGGCGGCCGCCGGCCTCCAGGAACTTGACCAGGAGCACGTTGGCGATCGTCGACTTGCCGGCGCCCGAAAGCCCGGTGAAGAACACGGTGAAGCCCTGCCTGCTGCGCGCCGGGTGGCTGCGGCGCAGTTCCCGGGCCACTTCCGGGAAGGTGAACCACTCCGGGATGGGAAGGCCCTTGCGCAACCGCCGGCGAAGGTCGCTGCCGGAGACGGACAGGGTCCTCTCTCCCTCCTTCACGGCGTCCACCGGCTCGTACGAATCACGGTCCTCAACGTAGACCATCATGCGGAAGGGGACCATCTTCACGCCGAGTTCCGCCTCGTGCTCGACCATCAGCTGCTGCGCGTCATACGGACCGTAGAAGGGCTTCCCCCGCGCGTCCTGGCCCGGCCCGGCATGGTCGCGGCCCACGATCAGGTGGGTGCAGCCGTGGTTCCTGCGGATCAGCGCGTGCCAGAGCGCCTCGCGCGGTCCCGCCATGCGCATGGCGAGCGGCAGCAGCGCCAACTCGGCGGTGTGGCGCGGATAACGGCTCAGGACCTCGCGGTAGCAACGGACCCGGGTGTAGTGATCCAGGTCGCCCGGCTTCGTCATGCCGACGACCGGGTGGATCAGCAGGTTCGCTTCCAGCTCCCGGGCCGCCCGCAAGGTCAGCTCGAAGTGGGCCCGGTGCATCGGGTTGCGGGTCTGAAAGGCCACGGTCGTCTTCCATCCGAGCTGCGCGAAACGACGCCGCAACTGCCGCGGCGTCTTGCGCAGTCCGGGGAAGTCGTAGTGCCGAGGCGCCTGGACTCCCTCCACTCTTCCGCCCACGCACACCGCGTTCGTCCGCTGATGAAGGTAGGCGACGCCCGGGTGGGCCTGGTCCAGCGTGCCGTAGACCAGTTCCGCTTCCTTTCGCCGGTCGTGTTCCCAGACGTCGTCCACTGCGAGAACCGCCAGCATGAGCCCTTCCGGATCGCGCAGGACCAGCTTCGACCCGGCCTTCAACCCGGCCGCCGCCTCCGGCGTCACGTCGAGCGTGATCGGGATCGGCCACAGCGCCCCGGATGGCAAGCGCATCGTCTCGCAGACGCTGTCGAAGGCCTTTCGGGCCATGAACCCGTCCAGCGGAGCGAATCCGCCGCAGAGCAGCAGTTCCAGATCGCAGAGCTGCCGAGGCGTCAGCGTCCAGGAGGACCACTCCCGCGATCCCTCACGCAGTTCGCTCAGGCGTTCCGAACCGGCGATCAACGACCGCGGCGGGCCGCCACGCCGCGCCAACCGCGGCTCGTTCATCATCTGCTCCGTCGATGTCGTCGTGGATCCAGCCCAGCCAAACGTCGGCCTCGGCGGCAGTGTAGCAGCAGCCTGGACTTGCCCCGGTTCGTGGACACTTCCTCCTTGTAGGAGGAGGTACCCACGATGCCAGGATCAATGCCCCGGAAGGCGGACCGCGCTCTCGCGGAACGGGTGCGGGCGATCCACGAACGGAGCCGAGGGACCGATGGCGCGCCAGGAATCCGGGCTGAACTGGCCGCCGAGGGGTTTCCGGTGAGCCGCAAGCGGGTCGCCAGACTGATGCAAGAGCGCTCTCTGGCGGGCGTCAGCCGCCGCAAGCGACCGACGACGACCCGCCGTGCGCCGCGGGCGCGCCCAGCGCCGGACCTCGTCGACCGGAAGTTCGTCGTCTCGGGCCCACCACGGGCTGCTGGGCGGCAGAACGCGACTCCGCGACGACGTCAACCCCGTCCGACGGCTTCGAGGTCGGCGTCGATCATCATCTCGACCAGTTCACGGAACGCGACGCGCGGACGCCAACCGAGACGTTCGCGGGCCAGACTTGCGTCGCCATGCAGCGCGGGGACTTCGGCCTTGCGGAAGTGCCGGGGATCGACGGTGACCAGCACCCGGCCATCCTCGTCCAGGCCCTGCTCCTCGACGCCTTCGCCGCGCCAGGCGAGAGGCATCCCGGCGCGGGCGAAGGCGATCTCGCAGAACTCGCGGACGCTGTGCGTCTCGCCGGTGGCGATGACGTAGTCATCCGGAGTCTCGGCCCGCAGCATGAGTCGCATGGCCTCCACGTAGTCGCCGGCGAAGCCCCAGTCACGGCGGGACTCCAGGTTCCCGAGTTCCAGAGTGTTCTGCAGACCCGCCCGAATCCGCGCCGCCGCCAGGGTGATCTTGCGCGTGACGAAGTTCTCGCCCCGCCGCGGCGACTCGTGATTGAACAGAATCCCGTTCACGGCGAACACGCCATGGGCCTCGCGATAATTGCGGGTCACGTGGAAGCCGTAGGCCTTTGCCGCGGCGTAGGGACTGCGCGGGTAGAAGCGCGTCGTCTCGCGCTGCGGCGATTCCTCCACCAGGCCGTAGATCTCGGAGGACGACGCCTGGTAGAAGCGCGCCTCGGGCGCCTGCCTCCGGACCGCCTCGAGCAGCCGCAGAACGCCCAGACCGGTGACCTGGCTCGTGGCCCCCGGCAATTCGAACGAGACCTGGACGTGGGATTGCGCGCCGAGATTGTAGATCTCGTGGGGCATGACTTCGCCGACGGCGCGATGCAGGGACGAAGCGTCGGTCAGATCGCCCACGATCAGGCGGAGCCGCTTCCCCGAGCCGCCTCGGCCATCCAGCAGGTGGTCGATCCGCCTGACGCCGCCGGTCCGGGCGACCGGCCGCACCAGGCCCCAGACCTCCAACCCCTCCTCGAGCAACTGCTCCGCGAGATAGGAACCGTCCTGGCCGGTCACGCCGGTGATCAGAGCCCGCCGTGCGGCGGTGTCCCCGCTCAAACCAGCTTGAGCACGTGGCCCATCTTGTCCCGCTTGACCCGGAGATAGTCGCGGTTCGCCTCGGTCGGCTCGATCTCGATCGGCACGCGTTCGACGATCTCCAGGCCGTAGCCGGAAAGGGCGATGTACTTGTGCGGGTTGTTCGTCATCAGCCGCATCCGGCGCACGCCGAGATCGCGGAGAATCTGCGCCCCGATGCCGTAGCCGCGGAGGTCGGCCTTGAACCCGAGCTTGTGGTTGGCCTCGACGGTGTCGTGCCCTTCGTCCTGCAGATCGTAGGCGCGGAGCTTGTTGAACAGACCGATGCCCCGCCCTTCCTGCAGCAGGTAGAGCACGACGCCCGTTCCTTCCTCGGCGATCGCGGAAAGGGCGCGATGCAGCTGGACGCCGCAGTCGCAGCGCTCGGAATGGAAGACGTCGCCCGTCAGGCACTGGCTGTGGACCCGCACCAGGATGTCACGGTCCGGCTTCGGCTCGCCCATCACCAGAGCAACGTGTTCCTCGCCCGTGAGTTCAGCGTGGTAGGCGTAAGCCCTCATCCGGCCGTAGAGCGTCGGCATGGTCGGAGAAGCGATCAGCCTGACCAGGCTCTCGTGCTGCAGCCGATAGCGGATCAGGTCCGACACCGTGATCATCGGCAGTTCGTGCAGGCGGCTGTATTCGACCAGGTCCGGCACCCGCGCCATCGTCCCGTCCGCGTTCATGATCTCGCAGATCACGCCCGCCGGCGCCAGCCCCGCCAGCGTCGCCAGGTCGACCGAAGCCTCGGTCTGCCCGGCTCGCTTCAGCACACCGCCGCGTCTGGCGCGAAGCGGGAAGACATGACCTGGCCGCAGCAGGTCCCTCGGCGCCGTGCCGGGGTCGATCGCGGTGGCGATCGTCGCCGCCCGGTCGGCTGCGGAGATGCCGGTCGTGACCTTGCCGCGGGCCTCGATCGACACCGTGAACGCCGTCTCGAAGGGCGCCGTGTTGTCGCGAACCATCAGCGGCAGATCGAGTTCGTCGCAGCGGTCTTCGGTCATCGCCAGACAGATCAGCCCACGGCCATGAGTGGCCATGAAGTTGATCGCGTCGGCGGTCACCTTCTCGGCCGCGATGGCCAGATCGCCCTCGTTCTCCCGGTCCTCGTCGTCGACGATGATCACCTGTCCGCCGTCGCGAAAGACATCGACCGCTTCCTCGATCGGCGTGAAGACGGCCGCTTCCCGACCTTCGTCCACCTTCGCCATGCGCCTCATCGTAGCAGCGGGACCGCTACGCGGGCGGCGAACTCGGCCTGCCGGACACTCCGCCTGCTCGCGGCGTCATGGACCCGTCGCGAGCGCCTGGCGGCGGCGAACCTACTCGCCCCAGCGGAGCTTGCTGCGCAGAGCGTCGTAGTGGGTCTGGCCGTCGACCCTGGCAAGCAGCGCTCTCGACTCGGAGGCGGTCACGACGACCCTGTCGCCACGATGGAGCCGGGCCCCCTCCTGGCCGTCGAGCGTGAGGTAGACCTCCTCGTCCAGGCCGCCCAAGGTCATCGCGATCGTGCTTCGCTCCGGCACCACGATCGGCCGCATCGACAGCGTGTGGGGCGAGATCGGCGTCAGCAACGCGACCGGCAGCGTCGGATAGAGGATCGGCCCGCCGGCCGACAGGCTGTACGCCGTCGACCCGGTCGGCGTCGAGACGATCAGGCCGTCCGCCCGGTAGCGCGCCACCGGATCGCCGTCGATCTCGACCGCCAGTTCGATCATCCGGGCCAGAGCGCTCTTGTGCACGACCGCGTCGTTGAGCGCGCGGTAGCGATCCATGCCGCCGGCCGCATGCCGCAGCTCGACGTCCAGAAGCAGTCGCTCCTCGACCTCGAACCGTCCTTCGAGGATCGCCCCCAGGTTCGCGTACAGCCGGTCGAGACCGATCTCGGCCAGGTAGCCGAGGCTGCCGAGATTGACGCCAACGATCGGCACGCCAGGCCGGCGGCGGGCCACCGAGAGCAACGTGCCGTCGCCGCCGAGGACGACGATCAGCCCCAGACCGGGCGCGTCGACGTGGCCTGTCGCCGTCCCGCGGTCGCCAAGCCAGCGCTCGACATCGGCGGCGGTGGCGGCCGCCCTCTCGCTGTCCAGCTTGGCGACGACCGCCACTTCCTCGATCCTGGTCACGACTTCATGTCCTGAAGTGGGCGAAGATCTCGCGGTTGCCTGCCGGTCCCCGGACGTCGCAGTCTACCGAGGCCCTGAACTCGAGACCCAGCGCGCAGAGCTCGGCGCTGCGACGGGCGGCGATGTCCCGCCGCAGTTCGTCGTCCCGCACCACGCCGCCCTTGCCGACCTGACGCCTTTCGACCTCGAACTGGGGCTTGATCAGGACCAGCAGATCGGACCCGGCGGCCAGGTGCGGGAGCAACGCCGGCGCCACCTTGACGACCGAGATGAAGGAGACGTCGACGGTCGCGATCCGACAGAGCTCGGGAAGGGCGTCCGCTGGCAGGCGGCGGGCGTTGACCCGCTCCATGACAACCACCCGGGCGTCCTCTCGCAGACCCGCGTCGAGCTGACCGTAGCCGACGTCCACCGCGTAGACCCGTGCCGCGCCATGCGCCAGCAGGCAGTCGGTGAACCCCCCGGTCGAGGCGCCGACATCAAGACAGACGGCGCCCGACGGATCCACCCCGAACGCGCCCAGCGCCTGTTCGAGCTTGCGGCCGCCCCTCGAGACATAGGGCTCGGCGCGGCCTCGCGCGTCGATCGCGGCCGCGACGTCCACGGCGCTCCCCGGCTTGTCCCGGCGCTCGCCGTCGACCCGGATCCAGCCCGCCATCACGGCCCGCTTCGCTTGCTCCCGGCTGGAGAACAACCCGCGCTCGACCAGCAGTCGATCGAGGCGCCGCCTCACGAGCTTCGGTGGACCAGAAAGGCGACCAGCGCCCTGAACAGCGCGCGCCTGGAGGGCAGGCCCTCGATCAGCGCCAGACACCGGTCCGCGGCCTGCAGCGCCTTCTTCCGGCTGCCCTCGAGGCCAAACAGGCCCGGATAGGTCAGCTTCCCGGCCTGTCGGTCCTTTCCGGGCGTCTTCCCGAGTTCCTCCGGACTGCCGACCTCGTCCAGGATGTCGTCGCCGATCTGGAACAGCAGCCCCAACTCGGCGCCGATCCGCCCGACCTGATCGATGCCCTCCGGTCCCGCGTCCGCGTAGACGCCGCCGAGCCGTGTACTCGCCTCGATCAGTGCGCCCGTCTTCAGCCGATGGATCCGTTCCAGCGAGCCGACAGCCGCCGCGCGCCCCTTCCCGGCGCCGCGGTCGGGGGCGCCTTCGTGCCGGAGATCGAAGACCTGGCCGCCGATCATCCCCGCCGTTCCGACCGCGGCCGCGACCAGCCGGACCGCCTCCAGCCGCCGCTCGGGCGGCGCCGAGGCCGGTTCGCGGGCCAGAATCTCGACCGCCCGGTTCAGCAGGGCGTCGCCGGCGAGCACGGCCATCGCCTCTCCCCGCGCGCGGTGCAGGGTCGGCCTCCCCCGCCGCAGGTCGTCGTCGTCCAGAGCCGGCAGATCGTCATGGATCAGGCTGAACGCGTGGACCATCTCGAGGGCCGCTCCGCCCGTCAGCAGGTCCGCGCGGGAGCCTCCCCAGGCTTCGCCGGCCAGAACGACCAGGGCCGGACGGACCCGTTTCCCGCCCGCGAACACGCTGTACCGCATCGCCTCGTGGAGTTCCGCCGGCTCGGCGGCCGCGTCCGGCAACAGCCGGTCCAGCGCCCGGTCGACCTCCGGCCCTAGAGCGGACAGGAAGGACGGGAAGTCGTTCACGGGCGGTGCGCCGGCTCGCTCTCTTCGGCTGCCTCCGGCAGAACCTCGGCCGCCGGCAGGGCTTCGGCCGCGAGCATCACCGGCACGTCGCTCACGATCGGATAGACCAGACCGGACACCCGACACCAGAGCCCCTCCGAGACCTCGGGCTCTTCATCGCCGAAGTGCTCCCGATAGCGGTCGACGAGCCGCCCGCACACCTCCGGCGACAGCGGCACGAGCTGAAGCGGCCCCTTCGACCTGGGGCACACCAGGAGTTCGAGCAGTTCCGGATCCACAGCCACTTCGCGTTACTTCGACCAGCGGAGAAGGAGGGAGTTCACGCCCGGGTTGCGACGATAGAAGGACGAGTTGGACAGATGGAAGAAACCGAAGCTCAACCGGGACCCGCTCGGCAGCCGTCGTCCGACGGCGATTCCCGACCGGAACTCGAGCTTGCCGCCGAGGTCCTTGCCGTCCCCTTCCTCGTAGAAGCCCGCGGAGGCGCTCATGTCGATGAACCAGTAGCGCCCCAGGTCGACCCGCCGGTCGACGCCGGCGTAGACGTAGAACGACTCGTCGGGCGTCACGAAGGCGCCCACATGGGGACCCAGTCCCAGGCACCAGTCGACGCCGAAGCGGTGCTCGACGCCGGTCTCGACGGCCTCATGATCCTTGCCGAAGGCGATCGTTCCCGCGCTGAAGGTCACACCGGACTCGTCGGCACGGCTCGGTCCGGCAGGCTCCGCGGCCACGTTGCAGGCGAAGGCGGCCGGAGCGACCAGGCTTCCCGACGACGCGAGCAGACCCAGCAACGACGGAACGGACGCCACGTTGCGGAAACCTCGATAGCGCACGGCCGCCATAGCCTACCTCCGCATACAATGCGGGCGTGGACGAAACGTCGGCAGGCGGAGGGCGACCGCCGATTTCGGCCCTGGTGACCACCTACAACGAGGAACGCCACATCGCCGACTGTCTGGCGTCCCTCGACTGGTGCGACGAAGTGCTGGTCGTCGACTCCTTCTCCACCGACCGCACTCCGGAGATCGTGCGCCAGTGCGAGCGCACCCGCTTCGTCCAGCGCACGTACTACGGTTCGGCGTCGCAGAAGAACTGGGCCATGGACCAGACGCACAACGAGTGGGTGCTGATTCTCGACGCCGACGAACGCTGCACGCCCGAACTCCGGGCGGAGATCACGGCGCTGTTCCGCAACGGAGAGCCGGCCCACGACGCGTACACGATCAAGCGCCGCGTGTACTTCCTCGGCAGGGTGATCCGCTTCTCCGGCTGGCAGCGCGACCGCGTCGTCCGACTGCTGCGCCGCGACGCGGGCCGATATCCCAACCGACGCGTTCACGCCGACATGTTGACGCGGACGCCGGCGCCGGTGCTCCGGCGTCCGATGAACCACTTCATGGTCGACGACCTGCTCTCCTACTCCCGCAGGATCCAGCGCTACAGTTGGTGGGGCGCCGCGCAACTCTGGCGCGACGGCCGACGGTCAGGCCCGGCCGAGGTCCTGGGGCGCTCGCTGTGGCGATTCCTGCGCACGTACGGCCTGCAGCTCGGCGTGCTCGACGGCATGCGCGGTCTCGTGTTCTGCCTGCTTCAGGCGTACGGCACCTACCTCAAATGGTCCTACGTCTGGTCCTGGCGCGTGAACCGGAGGCGCGGCATCGAGCCGCCGCTGCCATCCTTCGACGACAGCAGGAGCACCTGGCGGGGCTTGGCCGAGCTCGAACCCGGAACCGTCGCCAGGTAGACGGCGGCGCCGGCCGCGTCAGCCGACCGGGAGCAGCAGCGACTCGATCATCGAGGCCCTGCCGGTCGCCTCGTCCGCGTCGACGAGCGCGGCCGCCAGGCGGACATCCCGTCGGGCGACCTCGAAGCCGGCCGGCGTGTTCAGGAGAAAGCGCTTGAGCGCACGGTCGGCGCGTACGCCGATCACCGAGTCGTAGGGGCCGGTCATGCCCACGTCCGTCACCAGCGCCGTGCCCCCCGGCAGCACGCGGGCGTCGGCGGTAGGCACGTGAGTGTGGGTGCCGAGCACCGCGGTCACCCTGCCGTCCAGGTGATAGGCGAACGCCTGCTTCTCGCTCGTCGCTTCCGCGTGGAAGTCGACCAGGACAATCCGGATCGCCGGGTCCAGGCCAGCCAGGATGGAGTCGGCGGCGACGAACGGCGACGGCAGCGGCTTCATGAACGCCTGGCCCTCGAGGTTGATCACCGCGTACGGCGTTCCCACCGGCAGCTCGCCGACGAAGACTCCAACGCCCGGGTTTCCCTCCGGGTAGTTCGCCGGCCGCAGCAGGTTCGGGAATTGGTCGAAGCACGGCACGCCCTCTTTCTTCGCCCAGGCGTGATTGCCGGTCGTCATGCAGTCGATCGGCAGGGCCGAAAGCTCCCTGAGCACGCCGGGCGTCACGCCGCTGCCGCCGGCCGCGTTCTCGACGTTGACGATCGCCGCGTCGACACGATGGCGGTCGATCAACTCCGGCAGCAGCCGGCACAGCGCTCGCCGCCCCGGTTTGCCCACCACATCGCCGACGAACAGGAACCGGGCCACGAGGAAGCTCTTTCAGCGCGCGTACTCGATCGACCGCGACTCCCGAATCACGGTGACCTTGATCTGGCCCGGATACGTGAGCTCGCTCTCGATCTTGCGCGCCACGTCACGGCTCAGCCAGACGGCCTGTTCGTCGCTGATCTCCTTGCAGTCGACGATGACCCGCACCTCGCGGCCGGCCTGGATCGCGTAGCTCTTCTGGACGCCCTTGAACTTCGACGCCACGTCCTCGAGCTTCTTGAGGCGCTTCACGTAGTTCTCGACGACCTCCCTCCGGGCGCCGGGACGCGCGGCGGACACCGCGTCGGCGGCAGTGACGAGAACCGCCTCCACCGTCTCCGGGTCGTAGTCGCCGTGGTGACAGGCCATCGCGTGCACCACTTCCTCACTCTCGCCGTGGCGACGGAGCAGGTCGATGCCGATCTCCAGATGCGTACCGTCGATCTCGCGGTCCACCGCCTTGCCGATGTCGTGGACCAGGCCGGCGCGCTTGGCGACATGGACGTTGGCCTTCAACTCGCCAGCCATCGCGCCGGCCAGGAAGGCGACCTCCTTGCTGTGCTGCAGGACGTTCTGGCCGTAGGACGTGCGGAACCGGAGCCGGCCCAGAAGCGTCACCAACTCGGGATGGAGACCGGACAGGTTCAGTTCCAGAAGGGCATCGGCGCCCTCCCGCCGCACCCGATCCTCGAACTCCGACTTGACCTTGGCCGCCACCTCCTCGATGCGGGCCGGGTGGATGCGGCCATCGGCGATCAGGCGTTCCAGGGTGACGCGCGCGATCTCCCGCCGCAACGGATCGAAGCCGGAGAGAATGACCGCCTCGGGCGTGTCGTCCACGATCAGGTCGACGCCGGTGATCAGTTCCAGGGCACGGATGTTCCTCCCTTCGCGGCCGATGATCCGGCCCTTCATCCCGTCGTTCGGCAGCATGACCACCGAAACCGTCGTCTCCGAAACGTAGTCGGACGCCGAACGCTCGACGGCGAGGCTGATGATCCGCTGGGCCTCGCGCTGCGCCGACTCCCGGGCCTCGTCCTCGATCCGCTTCGCCAGGTGCGCCGACTCCATGCGCACCTCGTGTTCCAGACTGTGGCTCAACTCCTCGCGCGCCTGCTGCACGGTGAGTCCGGACACCCGTTCCAGCTGCCGGCGCACCTCCTCCAGCCGTTCGCCGACCTCGACCTGTTCCACCTCGAGGCGGCCTTCGGCGTCTCCGAGCGCCCGCTGCCGGCGGTTCAGCTCCTGCTCGAGTGACTCGAGCGCCGCCGCCTTCTCCCGGAAACGCGCGCGACGCGCGCTCAGCTTCCGCTCGCGTTCCTCGATCGCCCGGCGCTGCTCCGTGGTCGACCGCTCGAACTCGGCGCGCAGCGTCAGCAATTCTTCCTTCGCCGCCAGTTCCTGTTCCCGGCGTCTGGCCGCGCAGTCGCGCTCGGTTTCCTCGACGAGGCCCTTGGCCCGGCGCCGCGCCTCTACGATCAACTTCGCCGCGCTACGTCGTCCGACAAGGCTCCAGGACAGCCAGACAGCCGCCAGCGTCGCCAGCGCAACGCTCGCGGCAATGAATGTGGTTTCGGTCATCGGCCCTCGATTCGGGCAGAAGGGCATCCCCCGCGGGGCCGTGTGAACGCGCCCCGACACAGAACCAGAGCGGGACCAGGTGGGTGTCCGCGCCACTCGCCGTCAGCGTCCCCGTTCGAGCGGGGCTGGCACGGGCGAGCAGTTGAAGGACTCCCTTGACAAGAGCGATGGTTCCAACCACGGCTTTCATCACGAACCGCGCAGGGGATGCAAGGTCAAGGTTCCATTTCGAGCAACAGTCAGGCGTCAAGGGCCGCCTCCAGATCGGACGCGAGACTCGCTACGCGTTCCACGAGTTCCCGGTAGCGCCCGTCGTCCGTTTCTCCGCCGCCGTTGGCCTCGTTGGCGAGATTCAACGCGGCGAGGATGGCAATCTGACTCCGCTCCAGACTCGGCGCCTCGTCAGCGACTTCGCGCATCTTGCGATCGACCGTCTCGGCGAGGTCGCGAAGACGACCCGCATCCGCCTCTCCCTCCTCGCGGAGGGAATACGGAGCGCCGAAGATCTCGACGACGACAGTTGCCGCAACTTCTTCTCGACGTTCACTTTCGGCCATTTCTCGACATCCCTCGCGAACGAGCATAGCAGCGTTCGCCGCCGCCAGCCGCGCTGTCAAGCAGGGAACCCGCGCGGAAGGCCGACGAGGGCGTCGGCATCCGGCGCGAAGCGCCGTGCTCTGGACCGCGTGTCGCGCCGGCCGTCTGACCGGCTCCGCCTGGCGGCCAGTTCCACGGAAGCCCCGCGCGTCAGGAATCGCCGTCGGCCAGCAATGCCTCGAGTCCCTCGGCCAGAGCCTCGACCCGCTGACCGATAGCGGCCCGCTCGTCGGCGACACGCTTCTCGGCCGCTTCGAGGTCGGCCGTCAGTTCCCGCGTCCGCTGGCGTTCGGCGGCCAGCTCCTCCCTGGCGCGCTGAATCGCCGCCTCGAGGCGCGCGACCGGGTCGAGCGCGCCATCAGGCATCAGGACGACGAAGTCGAACCGGCGCCCGTTTCGAGCGCTCCACGCGCGGCCGTCGCGACGGCGGCGAATCCCTCGGCATCCCGCACCGCCAGGTCCGCGAGCATCTTCCGGTTCAACTCGATGCCGGCGAGCCGGAGCCCCGACATCAACCTGCTGTAGGACAGCCCGTTGAGACGCGCGGCGGCGTTGATCCGAACGATCCAGAGGCTCCGGAACTGGCGCTTCCGCTGCCGCCGGTCACGGTAGGAGTAGGCGAGTGACCGGTCGACCGCCTGCTTGGCTATCCGGTGGCCCTTCGACTTGACGCCGTAGTAGCCCTTCGCCTGCTTGAGTATCTTCTTCCGCCGGCGGGCGCGCCGACTGCCCCGTTTCACTCGTGTCATCGTCTCTGTCCCCGTAGCCCCGGCGGGCTACCGGATCATCCCCTTGATCGCCCTGGCGAAACCGCCGACGACCTCGGCCTGCTTCCGCAGCTTCCGCTTCCGCCCCTGCGCCTTCTTCGTCTGCATGTGGTTCATCATCGAGTGCCTGCGCTTCACCTTGCCCCTGGCGGTGAGCTTGAAGCGCTTGGCCGCTCCACGATGCGTTTTCTGCTTGGGCATGCCTGAGCCTCCTGCGGGGCTCGGAGGAGCCGCCGAACGGCACATGCTAGCCGGAAACGCAGCGCGGGGCCAGTCTTGAGCGGGCGCCTGCCAGGAGAACGCGCCGCGAAGCGGCTCGACAAACTGCCTCGCCAAGAGAGCCTCAACCGGCACGCGCCAGGCGACAGGGTCTCCAGTTCCGCGTCCAGTGCCGGTCGGTCCGAACGTGGCCGGCACGAACGCTCTTGCAGACGGCGCGCCCGAACTCCCAGGCAGGGAAGGAACCCGCGAGGCGAATGACGACGCCCTCTCGTTCTCCACCGAGGGCCGAGGGTTCGGCATGAGCGGCGTCGACGAAACCGCGGAGTGCATCTTCCGAACGGAAGACGCCGTCGAACAGGACCGGCACGACCGGAATCCGGCGCTGACCGGCGAAGTCGGCAAGATCCGCGAACGATGCGAAGCGATCCGTGCCGTCGCGGAGAGCAAAGGCGTAGAACGTCCGGTCCTCCGGGACCGGTTCGTACTCGATGCTGTGGACGCCGTAGATGTCCTCGCCGTAGAGGAAGACACCGCGTTCGGTCACCTTCCAGGCATGGTGCTTCTTCACCATGGCAATCCATTTGGCGGAGGTCGGGGTCTCCACACTGCGGGGATAGACGGCACGTTCGTGGAGAAGAACGCAGCTTCCGTCGAGTTTCTCGGTGACAACGACCGGTTCGTCCACGAAGCGACGCGCGTCGGCCATCAGGTTGCCGCCGCCGGTTGAAGGCGAGTACGGCCAGTACGGCGTTCGGGGGTACTTCGGCGGCCGCGTCACGGCTTGGAATCCGTCGGTCACGCCTCGGTCTTCTTCGCGTACTCCGGGCAGAGCTGAACGACGTCGACGCTCAGATCCTCCGTAAGGCGCCGCTGCTCGCACCAATCGCTGTCCACGGCATTCAGGATCCTGGCCTTTCCCACGACCGCGACCGCGAGGAACTTCCGGTCCGAGGGATCGAGCCCGTTTGGCGGCAACTCCTCGAAGCCTCTCTCCTCCTCGGCCTCGGTGATCGTCACCCGCCTGACCTTCTCGCCTCGCCATTGCTCGTCCCAAACGTGCTTGAAGAAGCTGGCGCCGACGCCTCCAGGAGCGTGGCCCAATCGCTTCTCATACTCCTCGACGATCCTGCCACCCTTGTCAACAACAACCACGCCTTCTTCCACCAACGCACCGAGAGCCTCCTCGCAGGCCTGTCTGCACGATTCGGACACGGACTCGCTACCGCCTTCCGCCACAACGGCGACATTCGTATCGACCACGCTCCTCGGCCCCAACGCCTTCTCCATCACTCGGCTTTCCGCATCCGCTTCTCTCGTCCCGCCTTGCTCGTGGCCGCGATCTCGCCGAACTCGTCACCGAAGAAATGCTCCGGCCAGTTCTCGATGCCGCCCCACTCGTTGAGACGAAGGGACTCAAGGGTCGCCTCGCCACGCTCTGAACGCACGAAGTACAGCCTCAGATCAGAGGAGTCAAGCGGCAGACCCGAGTGAGGCTGCTCTTCCTCGGCCACCCGCCTGAGCAAACGGCGCAGAAAGTGCTCGCTGTGGCTCTCGACCACAACCTGCACGTCGCGGCGTAAGGCAACCGCGAGCATCACGTCCGCCAGACTGCTCTGAACGGAGGGATGCAGGTGAATCTCCGGTTGCTCCATCAGCACGATCGAGCCTGGCGGCACGTAGTAAAGAAGAACAAGGACCGGGAGAACCTGAGAGACGCCGAAGCCGACATCCATGAGCGTGGTCTCTGGCCCTTCCCGCGACCTCTTGACCCGTGCTTCGTAGAGGCTTGAACCCTTGACAATCTCTCCAACGGAGAAGGACTCGATCAGGTCCAGCGCACGAAGCCAGTAGGCGATCATCTCCTGGAACGGCTTGGCCCGTCGCTTCCAGGCGAGATTCTCACGCCAATCGCGATCCGTCGCCGCAAGGATCGCGTCTATCGTGAACTCGCCACTATCTCCGACGCCCTCGCGACCGGCGCCGGTCCATCTGTACTCGCGTTGGGGGTGCTCACGAAGAGGACCGAGATAGTAGATCCCGTCCATCAGCTTTTCGTACGCGTTCTCGAACTCGCCAAGAAGGTCCGTGTTCTGGAAGAGGTTTCTCGCAGCCCCGGGGAAGAGATGCGTCTTGACCGGACCGGGCAAGGGCCAACCCCGCCCCCGATTCCGAACAAATTCAAAGGGCTTTCCGCCCTCGGAGATCAGCTCGTAGCGGCCGCCGCGTTCCTTGGGCCGAAGCTCGAACGTCGTGCCGTCAAACTCGTAGACCAGACGCCTGGCGGATAGCCCCGGCCCGCCTGGTGCAGGTCCCACGGCCGTGGTCAGCTGTAGTCTGTCGCCGGCATACTCGCCGCTCCGGCCGAGCGCGTCATGAACTCGCAGTGGAGTCGGCAGTCGCCAGTTCAGACTCCATTGCATCTGCGGCAGCTCGTCTTCGTGGACATCGCCTCGATGCACGGTTACACGGTAGTTGCCCAAGTTGACCAGCTCCGTCGGTCCGCCACCGAAATCGAGAACCAGTCCTCTATCGGCGGCATTCTTCGTCTGCTTGAGCATCAACAGAAACTGCATGAGGCTGCTCTTGCCGGCGCTGTTCTCGCCGAAGAGCACCGTGACCTTGCCGAACTCGATCTTGAGTTCCCGCCAAGCCTTGAAGTTCTCGAGATGGAGTTCCTTCAGCACGCTGTCCTCCTTCCTCGCCCCAGCGGCCCCCGGTGGAAGTGCGCGTCGCACCGCATGCGGTCAAGCGCCCGTCGGGCAAGGCTCGACGGGGGAGCATATCGGGCCAACTCGGACCGAGGAGCAACGATGCCGGGGGATGGTTGGCCGTCCGAATGCAGCGTGAAACTCGCCACGGGTTGCCAAGCTTCACAAACGGAGCGACTTCGAAGCCGTCCGATCGGCGATCCGGGCCGCGAGCTCGTCCACCGCGACAGCGCCCTGATCGGCCGCATCGCCTGCCGGCGCCTCGCGGAGGCGGAGCGACACCGTGCCGGCCTCCTGTTCGCGGCCGCCGACGACGAGCATGTAGGGGACCTTCCGCCTCTGGGCGTCGCGGATCTTGTAACCGAGCTTCTCGCTGCGTTCGTCGAGTTCGACGCGGACGGCGGCGGCCGAGAGCCGACGGACGACCTCGCGGCCGTAGTCGAGGAAGCGGTCCGAGACCGGCAGGACAACCGCTTGGGTCGGCGCCAGCCACACCGGGAAAGCGCCTCCAGTGTGTTCGATCAGGATCCCCAGGAAGCGCTCGACGGAACCGAGCATGGCCCGGTGGAGCATGACCGGACGCCGGGTTCCGCCGTCCTTGGCGGTGTACTCGAGGTCCAGCCGCTCGGGCATCTGGTAGTCCAGTTGGACGGTCCCCAACTGCCAGCCGCGGCCCAGCGCATCGAGGACCTGGAAGTCGATCTTCGGGCCGTAGAATGCGCCGGCGCCTTCGTTGATCTCGAACTCGAGGCCCCGGCTGCCCAGGGCGTCCGTCAGCGCGGCCTCGGCGCGTTCCCAGAGCTCGTCGCTGCCGATCGACTTCTCCGGCCGAGTGGACACTTCGACCCGGACGTCGTCGAAGCCGAACGCGCCGTAGATCTCCAGGATCGTCGACACCGGCAGCAGGACCTCCGCTTCGATCTGCTCCTCGGTGCAGAAGGTGTGGGCGTCGTCCTGGCAGAACGTGCGCACCCTGGTGAGGCCGGTGATGACCCCGGACCGTTCGTAGCGGTGGAGGCGGCCGAAGTCGGAGTAGCGGATCGGCAGGTCCCGGTAGGAACGGAGACCGGTCCGGTAGATCAGGCAGTGAGCGGGGCAGTTCATCGGCTTCACCGCGTACCGCCTCTCGTCGACCTCGGTGAAGAACATGCTCTCCCGGTAGTTGTCCCAGTGACCCGAGCGCCGCCAGAGATCGACGTCGAGAATCTGCGGCGTCCGCACTTCCTCGAAGCCGTCGCGCCGGTTGAGCCCCCGCACGTAGTCGACCAGCAGGTTGTAGATCACCGTGCCGCGGGGGTGAAAGAAGGGACTGCCGGGTGCGTTCCGGTTGAAGCTGAACAGGTCGAGTTCCGGACCCAGGCGGCGGTGGTCGCGGGACCGGCGCAGCTCCACGTCGGCGAGGTAGCCGTCCAGCGCCTCCCGGCCAGCGAACGCGGTTCCGTAGATGCGCTGCAGCTGCTCGCGGCTCTGGTCGCCGCGATGGAACACGCCCGAACTCTCGAGCAGCTTGACCGCGCCGACCTGGTCGACGCGCTGGGCGTGCGGACCGCGGCACAGGTCGACGAACCCGCCATGCCGGAACAGCGTGATCGGCTCGCCCTCCGGGATGTCGTCCAGTCGCTCCAGCTTCAGCTCTTCGCCCATGCCGGCGAAAAGCTCCCGCGCCTCCTCGCGGTCGATCTCGACCCGCTCCACCTCATGCTTCTCGGCGAGGATCTCCCGCATCTTCGCCTCGATCGCCTCGAGATCCTCCGGCACGAAGGCCCGAGGGAAACGGAAGTCGTACTGGTACTTCTCGGAGTGATCGCGCCGCCCGACGTCGATCTGCGTCCCGGGCCAGAGTCTCTGCACCGCGTCCGCCAGCACGTGCTCCGCCGTGTGGCGAAGGAAGATGCCGGCCTCGTCGTTCTTCGCCGTGAACAGCCGAAAGCGGCCAGACGCTTCCATCGGCGCGCGCAAGTCGACAAGCCGGCCGTCGAGTTCGGCGCCGACCGCCGCCTTCGCCAGACCGCGGCCGATCGAGCGCGCCACGTCCAGCGCCGTCGTCCCGGGCAGGACGCTGCGCACCGATCCGTCGGGCAACGTCAGGTCGAGCATCTGGTCGATCGGATCGTGAAAGAGCAGGTTGGTCCGGGGACGCGGCAGGTACCGCGATGGTAGGCGCTAGCGGACTCGAACCGCTGACCTCTACCGTGTGAAGGTAGCGCTCTGACCAACTGAGCTAAGCGCCTGAGCCACGGACCGAACGGCCCATGTCTGGTAGGCCCGAGCGGACTCGAACCGCTGACCTCTACGATGTCAACGTAGCGCTCTAACCAACTGAGCTACGGGCCTGGCATCCCGAGGCCGCAACGCCGGCAAGGCCCGACCGCGAGAAACCGCAACGGTACAAAGGGGAGCGTCGCCCTGTCAACGCGGACGCGGCGAGATGCCGCTGCCGTCGGGAACACGGCGGCGGTCTTGCCCTGTTGCAGGATCTCGACGCAATGGACGCTCTTCGCATGGCCGAGTTGATCGAGGAGGCGCGCCGCCGGATCGCCGGGGCGGTCTACGAGAGTCCCTGCGCCCGCTCGGAGTACTTCTCCCGCCTTTGCGGCACCGGCGCCTGGTTCAAGCTCGAGAACCTGCAGATGACCGGTTCCTTCAAGGAACGCGGGGCGCTCAACCGCATCCTCACCCTCTCGGAAGAGGAACGGCGCCGCGGCCTGATAACGGCCTCGGCCGGCAACCACGGCCAGGCGGTCGCGTACCACGCGCACCGCCTCGGGCTCGAGGCGACCGTGGTCATGCCCTTGCCGACGCCCCTGATCAAGGTGTCCAACACGCGGAACTTCGGCGCCGACGTCCGGCTGGCCGGCGAGACCTTCGACGACGCAACCGCCCACGCCCGGGAACTCGAAGCGAAGCAACGCAAGACCTACGTCCACCCGTTCGACGACGCCCAGGTCGTCGCCGGCCAAGGCACGATCGGCTTCGAGTTGATGACCCAGGAGCCGGACCTCGAAGTCGTCGTCGTGCCGATCGGCGGCGGCGGCGTGATCGCCGGGATCGCCGCCGCGTACAAGGCGCACCGGCCGCAGACCCGGATCGTCGGCGTGCAGACCGAGGCCGTCCCGTCGATGCGGGCAAGCCTCGCCGCCGGCCACCCGGTCACCGTCGAGCGCCGCCACACGATCGCCGAGGGCATCGCTGTCAAGCGGCCCGGCGAACTCACGATGGGCCTGGTCCGCGACCTGGTCGACGACGTCGTGACGGTGGACGAGGAAGAGATCGCGAACGCGGTCCTCCTGCTGCTCGAGCGGGAGAAGGCGGTCGTCGAAGGCGCCGGCGCCTCCGTGCTGGCCGCGGTCGTCAACGACCGCGTCCCCCAGGCGAAGGGCCGCCGGACCGCGATGGTGCTGACTGGAGGGAACATCGACGTCACCTTGCTGAGCCGCATCATCGACCGCGGCCTGAGCAAGGACGGCCGTCTCGTTCGTCTCGACGTCTGCGTCAAGGATCGCCCGGGCGCCCTGGCGGCACTGCTCAACCTGGTCGGCGAGGCGGGCGCCAACGTCCTGGAGACCCATCACGAGCGCGCCTTCACCGCCCTCGGACTCAATGAAGTGAACATCGAGCTGCGGCTCGAAACCCGAGGCGTCGAACACGTCGAGGAGCTGATCCAGCGCATCGCCGACGCCGGTCTCCACGTCCGGCGCCAGAGCGAGCCTGAGCCCTGGCACGAACAGGGGGTCGGGGCGCCGGGCCCGCGGGTCTCGCGCCGCGGGCCTTCTCGCCCACGATAGCCGCGCGCCGGCGGCGGACAGGAACACGGGAAGAGGCCGGCCGGCGTCTGGCCGGCGCCTCTTCTCGCCGGCGACCGGCGCCCCGGCTGCTACGCTTTGCCGGCGTGAACGACGAAGCTTCGGATCCTTCGCCATCCGATTCCAGCCCGGAGGATCCCGACCCGGACCCCGACCAGCGCGGCCGTGACCGCGGGTCCCGCCGCCCGCTGACGAGCAGCCCCCTCCCGGCGCGCGCATGATCCCGCCGATCGTCGCGGCCGCCGGGCCGCCCGTGAATCTCGACCTGCCGCTTGGCTGGAGCCTGGCCCTGGCCATGTTCCTGGTCGGCCTGAACGGCTTCTTCGTCGCCGCCGAGTTCGCTCTGGTCAAGGTCCGGCCGACCCAGGTGGCGCCCCACCAGGACACGCTGCGGGGCCGTCTGGCGCAGCGCATGATCGATCAGCTCGACGCCTACCTGTCGGCCACTCAACTCGGCATTACCCTCGCCAGCATCGGCCTCGGCATCGTCGGCGAGCCAGCGGTCAACCGCCTGCTGCAGCCCCTCTTCGACCTGGCGCCCGGCCTGCCGGCCGAAGCCGCCCACTCGATCAGCCTGATGGTCTCGTTCGCGATCATCAGCATGTTCCACATCGTGCTCGGCGAACTGGCGCCGAAGTCGCTCGCCATCCGTCGACCCGAGCCGACCAGCCTGTGGGTGGCGGCGCCGTTGTGGTTCTTCTACCAGGCGACCTACCCCGGCATCTGGGTCCTGAACCAGATGGCGAACGCCTTCCTGCGACTGTTCGGCATCGAACCTCTCCGGCACGGAGAACTCGCCCACAGCGAGGAGGAGATTCGCAGTCTCCTTGCCTCCGAGCAGGAAACCGAACTCTCCGAGCCCAAGCGCGAACTGCTGGACAACGTGTTCGAGCTCTCGGACCGCAACGCCCGGCAGGTGATGGTTCCTCGCACCGAGGTCGTCTACCTGGACGCCGCGGAGTCGATGGACGCGAATCTGGACCGCGCGCGTCGGAGCGGTCACACCCGGTTTCCCTTGTGCGAGGGCGACCTCGACCAGCTCATCGGCCTGGTGCACATCAAGGACCTGTTCATCGCGCGCGAACCGCCGGAGTCGCTCCGCGACATCGCGCGCGAGACGTTCGCGGTGCCCGAGACCCTGCCGCTCGACCACTTGATGGCCCGCATGCGCCACGAGCACATCCACATGGCGGCCGTGGTGAACGAGTACGGCGGCGTGGCCGGCATCGTCACGCTCGAGAACGTGCTGGAGGAGATCGTCGGCGAGATCCAGGACGAGTTCGACGCCGAGACGCCGGAGTTCGTCCGCCTCGACGATGGCGGCTACCGGATTCTCGGCGGCATGCTGCTCGACGACCTCGAAGACGAACTCGGCATGGACATCTCAGATGCGCGCGCGGAGGACACCGTCGCCGGCATCGTCCTGTCCGAGCTCGGCCGGACCGCAGAGATCGGGGACACCGTCGAGGTCGGTCGGCTGCGACTCGAAGTCGTTGAAGTGGACGGAAACCGCATCGTGTCTCTGCGGCTGTGGGTGCTGCCGGCGCCGGCGGAAGAGGAGGACCAGTAGCCGACCCGCGCGTTCAACGGCCGGCGGTCGCGGATCCGCTCGCTGCCGCCCCTTCGCCGCGGCCCCCGGTCAGGGGCGAAGCCGGGCGACGACGGTCTCCGCGACCTGAGCGAGCGGCACGACCTCGCGCTCGGCGTCCACCCGATTCGAGACCTCGGCGCCTCCGGCCCGAAGCGAGCGGGCGCCGACGACCACCCGCACCGGGAAGCCGAGCAGGTCCGCGTCCTTGAACTTGACGCCGGGCCGCTCCCGGCGGTCGTCGTAGAGGACGTCGAAGCCGCCCGGGGCGAGCGCGGCTTCGAGTTCCTCGTACAGGCCGTCCGCCGCCAAGCGCACGGCCTCGTCGCCAGGATCGAGCGAACTGAGCACCACCGTGAAGGGCGCCAGGGGTTGCGGCCAGACGATGCCGTCTTCGTCGTGACCCTGTTCGATCGCCGCCGCCGCCGTCCGGCCGATCCCCAGTCCGTAGCAGCCCATCTCGGCCGGCCGCGGCCGGCCCTGCTGGTCGCTGAAGGTGCAGTTCATCCTCTCGGAGTAGGCGGCGCCCAGCTTGAAGATGTGGCCGACCTCGATGCCCCGCGAGATGCGAAGTTCGCCGGCGCCGCAGCGCGGACACGGGTCGGAGGCTTCGGCCGTCATCACGTCGACCCACTCGAGCGGCCGCCCGCTCGCCACGTCCCGGTCCCAGCGCACGGAGACCAGGTGTTCGTCGCCGGCATTGGCGCCGCAGACGAAGCCGGAGAGCTGCCGGGCCGACTCGTCCACCACCAGGCGCACATCGGGCGACAGGCCGACCGGACCCGAGAAACCGGGCGGACCGCCCGTCGCCTTCGCCACCTGCTCGGCCGAAGCGAGCCGCGTGCCCCGGCCGCCCAGCACGTTGAGCAGCTTGACCTCGTTCACCTCCCGGTCGCCGCGGATGGCGACCGCCGCCGGCCCGGCGTCCGTCTCGTAGATCAGCGTCTTGACCACGAGGGCCCTGTCCACCTCCAGCAACCCGGCAACCTCGGCAACCGTCACCGCGGCCGGCGTCGAGACCCTGCGCGGTCCATCGTCGGCGGCGACGCGGGCTTCCGCCGGCCGCGGGAGAGCGCCGATCTCCGCCCGTTCGACGTTGGCGCCGTAGCCGCACGAGGCGCAACTCGCAACCGCGCTCTCGCCGGTGTCGGCAAGCACCATGAACTCATGCGACGAGGAACCGCCGATGGCGCCCTGGTCGGCTTCGACCACCGAGTACTCGAGTCCGCAGGCCTCGAAGATGCGCGAATAGGCCGCGTACATCGCCCGATAGCTGCGGTCCAGACCTTCTTCGTCCACGTCGAAGGAATAGGCGTCCTTCATGATGAACTCCCGGCCGCGCATGAGACCGAACCGGGGACGAATCTCGTCCCGGAACTTGGTCTGGATCTGGAACAGGTTGAGCGGCATCTGCCGGTAGCTCTTCACGTCGCGCCGAACCAGATCGACAATGACCTCCTCGTGGGTCGGGCCGAAGCAGAACCGCCTTCCGTGACGGTCCTCCATCCGCAGGAGTTCGGCGCCGTACTTGAACCAGCGTCCGGATTCCTCCCACAGCTCGGCGGGCTGAATCGCCGGCATCGACAGCTCGACCGCTCCCGCCCGCTCCATCTCGCGGCGGACGATCGCCATCAACTTGCGCATCGTCCGCCAGCCCGCCGGCTGCATCGTGTAGATCCCGGCCGCCAGCCGACGCACGAGTCCGGCGCGCGCCATCAATCGGTGGCTGGCCACCTCGGCGTCCCGGGGCGCCTCGCGGGCGGTCATCAGGTAGTAGTCGGTCCAGCGCACCGTCGCTCTCTCGGGCCGCGGAGACTACTAGCAGCGGCCGCTGGCGTCGCCGCCAGGCAGTCAAGCCCGCCCGCATGTTCACCGAATCTCCTGTTGCGACCGCGGATCCGGCTCGCTGCAGCGGGACCTTGTCCCTCGCGTCGGCTCGACGGCGTGTCGGCTCTACGCCTGCTGCGCCGCCGCTTCTCGGGCCGAAGGATCGCGCGAGACCCGTTCAGGGCCGGAAGAGCGGCGGCGCCCCCCTTCTTCTACTCGACGGGAAGCGGATTGTCCGGCCCAGGATCCTGGCCTTGGTCAGACGAGGTCGAGGCTGAGCCGGAGCCAGGAGGACACACGACCGTGAACTTGAGCTCCGTGATCCGCCACAGATCCTTCCGATACTGCGGGCGGAGCCATTGCGGAAGGACCTTGATCGCGGGAGTGATGTGGACCCGATGTTCCGGCGCCACGTTGAGATAGTGCTCCACCGGCAGGGAGATGTTGTTCTTGCTGCTGCAGAAGTTTTCGTCCGGGCGGATCTCGATCGTGGGGCCCGGGGTGCCGTGAGCCCTGACGCCGTGAACGAAACCGGTTGCGTCGCCACCACTCCTGTCCACGATCTTCAACGTCGTCTGGGTCGGCCGGTGCCCGACATACGCCTGAGTGGTCATCTCGCGGATGCTGTCGGCGCGATAGTTGGCCACGATGCCGCTCTTGTGTCCGAGCCGCGCGCCGTGTTTCGTCGGGTCGGTCGTGAAGTGGCTGTCCCCATACGCGTCGACGCGGATCTTCAGCACGCCGGCCCCGGGCCGAACGACCGTGCCGCCGTCCATGAGCTCCCGCGTCGCGCCCGTAAGGGGGTCCGCGTACCTCGCCCAGACCTTGAGATAGCCGTCGCTCAGCTGACACGAGGTGTTCAGGACGCTGTAGGTCGGCGACGCAGCCGTTCCGCCGGTGGTGTAGCCGCACTTGCGGAGCGGCGTGATCGGCTTCGGCAGAATGTTCGGCAGGATGCCGACGCGGCCGGTCGCGGTCTCCTTGAGGTAGACGGCGCCCATGCCGGCCGTCATCTTCACGCCGTCGCCGGCGCTCGCGAGCTCTATCGCGTCGTACTTGAGCGCCTTGTAGACCTCCTTGTCGACGAGAAGGCCAACGGCCGAGTTCTTGTCGTCCGTGATCCAGAACCAGCCGCCGTCCATGATCGGGCCGAGCTCGAAGGAGGCCTTCTCCGCCATGCAGGCGAGGCCGTTCTCCCTGGTGAACAACGCGCTGACCAAGCCGTCGTCGTTCGGCACAAGTTCACCGGTCCGGGTGACGCCACCGCACTGGCCGAGCCAAGTCACTTTCTTCGTGCCCTCGGTCGCCGTGGCGATGAACCCGCCAGCGCCCATGTAGTGCGAGAGGGCGTGTGTGCAGCCGGCGCAGGTGGTCGTCACCTGCCCGACCGCCATCGCGGGAATCGCGCAGAGAACCAGCGCGATCGAAACGCGCTTCATCAGCTTCATCGTTCTGTCCTTTCTTGAGGGGTTTCCGCTACCGTTGTTTCTGGTCCGAGCGTGTTTCGGGGGGATTGTCCCGTTTTCTGTTGAACTTCGGATGGCGGCTCGTGTGTGTTGAAGAATGTTAAGCGGCCTTGGTTTGGTGGTCAACGTGACGTGCTCGTCGTTCGAGAGCACGGATGAGTTCTGGCATGTCTCGGTAGCCTCTGACGCGGTGGAAGCGTGATTGCGCATCGACGAGGGCTGCGGCGACCCAGCGCTGGATCATGGCGCCGCCCCGCCAGCGCTTGACGTTGCGGGTGTAGCGCCCGACGGAGCTGTTGAGGCTCTCGATCGGATTGGTGCTGCGCATGGTCTTCTGGAGAGCTCCGGCGAGGCCGAGTTCGAGCACGGTGACGGTCTCCTCCATGCCTTCCCGTAGGGAGGCCGCTGCGCCGGGGTGCTCCCGCTCGAGATGACTGGCGAGCTGCCGCAGACGCCTCAAGGCCGTCTTGGCGGATTTGCTGTCCCAGGCCTTGCGGAGCGCCCGGCGAATCGAGGCTCGCTTCTCTTCGGGCAGGTGTTCCTCGACGTTCCGGGCCTTGTGGACCTGGCAGCGCTGCACCGTCGCGGCGTCGCCGAAGACCTCCCTGATCGCGCGGCGCAGGGCCTTGCTGCCGTCGATGACGAACAGCAACGGCTTCGCCGTCGAAAGGCCCCGCTCCACCAGGTCGGCGAGAAGAGCGCGGACCACCGCCGTGTTCTCCGTCGAACCCTCGCGAAGGCCAAGAACCCGCTTGTGACCGGACGACGAAACGCCCAAGGCGATCAGAATGCAGTGGCCACCGATGTACTTCGCGTCCACGCACAACACGCGGATGTCCTCGTCTTCCAGCGACGACGACAGGAACTTCTCCATCTGCCGCATCGACAGCGCCTTGAAGCGACGAGACACCGAACTCCTGGAAGCCGAACGACGGTCCGAACCCGCTGCCGCCGTGTCCAGCGACCGCCGGTAGTTCCGCGTCGACACGCCCGAAGCGATCGCTTCCATCGTGTGACGGTCCATCGCGTCGCGAGACGACGCCCACTCGAACGACTCGAGACGCACCTCGCCCTCCGGACCCCGTATCCGCAGACGCTGAATCTCCATCCGGGCGCCGCCCAGCGTCACCTGACTCGGAGCGCTGCCCGCGCGCCACACCGAACGAGCATCCTGGTGACGACCCTTCGCCCCGCACCGCAACTCCCGCTCCTTCTCCATCAACTGCGCCAAGGCAGAACGGCCTGTCTCAACGCACAGATCCTGAAAGCTCGACAGACCGTCGAACAACGAGGACGATGCCTCCAACAGACCAAGCCCCGACCCCGACGACGAGCTGCTCCTTCTCTCTTGCCGATTCCCTTCCCGACTGCGATGATTCGCCATGGGTGGCGTCTCCTTTCTTTCGCTGGAACCGGCCCGCTCACCGGGCCGGGTGAGCCGCCACCCTACTCCCAAAGTTCAACAGCCGGCGGGACATCCCCTGTTTCGGGTCGAGCGCGGACGCTCGGACTCGGTTTGAACCGCCGCGCCGTCCTCACCGACCGCGGCGCCGGCAACGTGCCGGGCGGCCAGAGAGCGCAACCGCACCCCGGTGCGGCCTCGCGCCTGCGAACGCCGCCAGACCCGAAGGGCGCAGCAAGGGCGAGCGAGGGGCAGGACCGAAGACGGGCCCGAACGCAGCCCGGACGCCGGCTGGAGACTCGGCGAACTGCTGGTTCGCCGGGACGCGCTTCAGATATTCCGGGGGGGGGGTGAGGCAGTTCTTGCGGACGGAGCGCGGTTACGCTCGTCTCCACCCAATCATCCTGAACCGCCCGTCCGTCCACGTTCTGCCTCCAACGAACGGCCGGAATGTTGCCACAGGTCCCCCGAGAAAGGCAAACCGAATCCGGGCACCGCTGGATTAGGCTCGCCGCGATGTACTGCCAGGTCTGCGGCGCGCGAAACGAGGACGACGCGGAGCACTGCCAACGCTGCCGGCAGAAACTGATGGTGCTCTCCGGCGCCGCCGTCTCGAGCGAGGAGACCCTCGACGCCGGCGACGAGGAGTTCTCCCTGGACGAGCACCTGCTGGAACGGATCTCGATCCTGGAGGAGGTCCTCAAGCGCACCGGGGAGACCGTGCAGAAGGTCCTGGGCGCCATGGAGCGGCAGGAGGAGAGCATCCTCGTCCATCACGCCGGGATGCTGGCTCTGCGCGACCTCCTGGAGCGGCAGAACGTGATCAGCGCCGCGGAATGGAGCGATCTCTGGGAGTCCAGGATGGACCGCCAGTTCCTCGCGCTGGAGAAGCGCGAGCGGTTCGCGGCGGTCAAGGACGGCATTCTCGGGCTCTACGAAGGGGGTCGCCGCCCCGCCTTCACGCAGCTCCTCGAGGACGCGGAGCACGCGCTGAACGGACTGGATCTGGCCCGCGCGATGGACGCCCTGGAGTCAGCGGCCCGCCTCGACCGCCGCAACCACGAACTTGCCCGGTTCCTGGGCGAATCGCACTTCCAGGAAGGCCGACTGGACCGCGCGCTGGAGCACTTCGACCGCCTGCTGGAGGCCAGGCCGGACCACATCCAGGGCCTGGTCTACACCGGCGTCATCCAGCTCCAGCAGGGCGACGAGCGGCGCGGTCAGGAACTCCTGGAGAAGGCCGTGATCCGGCGCCCCGACGCGTTCCTGCCGCACTTCTGCCTAGGGGCGTCGCTCGCCGGCCGGGGACAACTGAAGTCCGCCGCCGCGCACCTCGAGCGCGCGGTCGAGATCGACCTCGTGCCGCAGGCGCTCTATCTGCTCGGCCGCTGCCGTTACGAGATGGGCCGACCGACCGAAGCGATCGAGTCGTTGCGCCGCGCGGTTCAGGCCGATCCCGCCTTCGAGGAGTGCCATCATCTCCTCGGTCTTTGCTACCTGGACCGGGGCTGGAACCGGAAGGCGCTCGGCGCGTTTCGCACGGCGCAGCGGTTGAATCCGAGGCGCATGCGCTATCGCGACCTGGTGGCCTACCTCTCGGGGCGTTCCGGCGCTGACCTGCCCAGCACCAGCCCCGTCGCAGCCGACTGGGTCAGCCGCGGCGAGCAGGCGATCCGTTCCGGCGACGCGCCGGAAGCGCTCCGCTGCTACCACGAGGCGCTGGCGCTCGATCCGGACAACCCGGCGCTGCTGATGTCCTGTGCCCTGGCCTGCCTTCGGCTCGACCGGAGCCAGGAGATCCGAGCGCTGACCGAGCGGGTGCTCGCGTCGAAGCCGGGCGAGATGCTGCGGGCGACCGCCTACGCGACCCTGATCGAGGCGTTGCGGAGCGAGGGCAAGTACAGGGATGCGAACGCCGCGGGGCGCCGGCTGCTCGACGAGGCCGGTTCCAACTTCTCGAAGAGCATCGCCTACTACGAGATGGCGTACAACCTGGCCGAGATGGACGAAGACCTGGATCAGGCTCTCGACTTCGCGCGCCGGTCCCTGGAGCACGCCCCGGAGGAGCTGCGCCAGTTCCCGCTGGCGGCCCTTGGCTGGGTCCACTACAAGCGCCAGGAGCTGGACGAGGCGATCGAGTTCCTGTCCAGGTCGACCGAACTCGGACCGTCGACCGTCGCGCTGACCCGCCTGGGCATGGCGCTGTTGGCGGCGGGCGACGAGGACGGAGCGCGCGGCGCTCTGGCCCAGGCCCGGCGACTCGACGAACGAGGCGGCGCGATCGAAGAGAAGATGATGGAGTTCATGAAGGACTCCGCCCGCATCATCGAGCGGGTGCGTCGTTAGCGTTGACGCTGGCGTCAGTCGAGGCCGGCGAACCAGGGGTCGCGGCGGCCGAGCCGGCTGTCCAGCGCGGCGCCGATGCCGACGCAGGTGACGATGGTCCACGTCCAGCCGCCCAGGTAGGGCGTCATCTTGACGAGGCCCAGGGCCAGAAGCCCGCACGGGGCGGCGGCAAGCGGTCGTCCGGCCAAGCCCCAGCGGTCGGGCAGCAGGCGGGCGCCCACCGCCAGACACACCGCCGCCGTGCCCCACAGCTTGCAGATCAGGGTCGCCGCCCCACAGACTGCGAGCAGGGGCGCGCCGACCAACGCCGGCGCCGCCGCGGTCAGCACGGCGAAGGCCGCCGCCGCGGCGAGCACCGCCACCAAGCCGACGAAGAAGTTGCGAAACGGCCGTTCGAGAACGTTCCGCGCCGTCGCCGTCAACTCCGTCTCGAAACCTGCCGCCAGCGCCAGAGTCACCAGCAGCCAGGCCAGCAACAGGCCGAGGTTCAGCAACGCCGCCGCGGGCGACGGCGCGGCCCGACCGAACACCGGCCCCTCCGCGAGAACGAGCAGCGAGGCCGACGCCCGCGGGTAAGCGACGGTACGGCCGTTCACGGCGGCGCCCGACTTCGCGTCCACCCGGCCGCCCAGGACGAACACGTCGCCGCCCAGGCGCGCCAGCGGACCCAGCTCGACATCGCCGCCCAGGACGATCACGTCGCCCTGAACGACGCCGTCGATGCGGGCGTCGCCGTTCAGGACGATCGCGTCGGACCGCGCCTCGCCGCGGAGCTCGAGGTCTCTCCCGATGGCGAGCAGCTGGTCCCGCGCAACGGCATCCGGGCCGATCGCGACGGCCGCGCCGTCGGCCTCCGGCGAGGACCGCGGCGCGGCGCAGCCAGCCGCCGTCGCGGCGACCGCGCACAGAACGAGGCCGTTAACGGCCCGATGGAACCGGAGCTTCGCCACGGGCGGACCATCGTAGCCGCCGCGCAACGAGGACGATCGGGCCGCGGAGCCGGACCCGACGGCGCCGGACCGAGCGTCCCCGCGGCCGGGCTGCCCGGACAGACCGCCGGCGCCGCGGCCGACGCGCACGGTCAGCGGTCGGATCGGCGCCGCGCCGACGCCCTGGAACCCCGCCGAAGCAGCGCGAACAGAAGCCCCGTCAGACCGACGACCGCCGTCACGCCGAACAGCAGGGACGGCGTCGCCGGCGCCAGGGCCGAGGACATGGCCGCGTTGAGACCGCGCCAGGAGGCATCGAGCAGGCCGGCGCCGAGCAGGCCCAGGGTCACCGTGAAGTCGAACAGGGTCGCGGCCGCGGAGGCCGCCGAGCCGACCGTCGGCGCAAGCGCCGCAAGGACGGCCAGAACGCCGCCGAACAGCGCGACCAGAGCGGCGGCGGCCAGAGCGGCGCGCCCGCGGCCTGCCGACCGCGGCGCATGGAGGTCGAGCGCCCGCGGCGCCGGTGAAAGACGCTCCGCCGCCAGAAGCTCGCGGAGCGCCGAGAGAGCCCGCGCCTCGGCCCGACAAGCGGCGCATCCCGCCAGGTGCCGTTCCGCCAAGCGGCGCTCCGCTTCGCTGACGTCGCCGTCGACGTAGGCGTCGACCAACTCCGCCTGGGAACAGGCGCCACTCTCAATGACCGTCGACCTGTCTGAACTCGTCATCGCCCTTCGCTCCCGCCGTCCGTCAGTCGGTGAGGTAGTCGGCCAGCCGGGACTTCAGCATCCGGCGGCCGCGAAACAACTTGTTCTTGACGGTGCCCAGGGGCATGCCCTTGAACTCCGCGATCTCTTCGTAGGTCATCTCGGCGAAATGTCTCAACTGGATCAACTCTCGGTACTCCTCCTTCAGCCCGTCGATCGCGGCGCCGATGGCCTGGCGCCGTTCCACGTTCCGCAGCGTCCGGTAGGGATCCCTCTCCTCGCTCTCGAACTCCCGTTCCTGTGCCTGTCCGTCCGCGCCGACCCCCTGCATGGGAACCAGCTTCAGGCGCCGTTTCCGGATCAGGTCGATCGCGGCGTTTTTCGCCACCCGAAACAGCCATGTCGAGAATCGGTACCGGGGGTTGTAACGGTCGAGGGCCCGATAGACCCTCAGAAACACTTCCTGCGAGAGCTCTTCGGACTCTTCGACGTTGCCGAGAAAACGATTCAGGTAGTTGATCAGCCGCCCCCGATACCTCTCCACGAGATCGGCGTACAGGGCGGCCTCGCCGTCCAGAATCGCAGCCACCAACTCTTCGTCGGTCGCCCGAATTGCCTCCACAGCCTTCACCTACGTCGCCCGCCTCCGTTTGTTGCGCGGCGGCGCGAGCGCAAGGCGAACCGGCCGGGCCGCCGCGCGACCGCGGCTGCTGTAGCCTTTCCGCCCCGTGGCACGGGCGCCGCCGCCCTCCACCGCGCCGCGCGGAGAGTAACCGGGTCACCTTGGCAAACCTGATCCACGCACGCGGTCTGGGCATCCGGTTCGGGCGGCACTGGGCCCTGGCCCACGTCGACCTCGACGTCGAGGACGGGGGACGCCTGCTGCTGGCCGGCGCCAACGGTTCGGGCAAGACGACTCTGCTGCGACTGATCGCTGGGCTCCGGCGTCCGACGGTGGGCGACCTGACCGTCGGCGGCAGGCGTCCCTTCGAAGACCGCGCCGGCGCCCGTCGCGAACTGGCCCTGGTCTCCCACCACGACTATCTATACGACCGTCTGACCGCGATGGAGACGCTGCGGCTCTGGAACGAACTCGGCGACGCCGGCTCGGACCGCGGGCGGCTTGCCGAGCTGCTCGACGAGGTCGGGCTCGAAGCCGCGGCCGACCGCCAGGTGGGCGGCTTCTCGGCCGGCATGAGGAAGCGGCTGCTCCTCGCCCGCTGCCGCCTCGAGAACCCGCGATTGCTGCTTCTCGACGAACCGTTCGCGGCGCTCGATCCGGAGGGCCAGACCCTGGTCGAACGGTGGATCGAACGCTTCGCGGACGGCGGCGGCGCCTTGATCGTCGCCTCCCACGCGATCGAACGGGCCGCCCGGCTGTGCCGGCGGGCGCTCCTGCTGGAACAGGGCCAGACCGCCTGGCGAGGCGAGGCCGCCGGGCTCGATGCCGCCTGGCGCCGGAGGCTCGGACCGTGAAGCTGCCGCGGCCGATGCTGGCGCTGCTGCTGAAGGACCTGCGGGTCGAGTGGCGAGGACGGGTTCGCTTCTTCTCGATCGTCCTGTTCGGCGGCATCACGCTGGTCCTGTTCTCCTTCGCGACCGACGCCGAGGGCGACCTGGCGACGGCGATGGCGCCCGGCTTTCTCACCCTGGCCCTGCTGCTCAGTTCGACCCTGGGCCTGTCCGAGTCCTTCCGCGTGGAGCGCGAGAACCGCTCCCTCGAGGGCCTGCTCCTGCTGCCGGTCGAGGCGGCGGTCCTGTTCTACGCCAAGGCGCTCGGCGCCTTCGTCTTCCTCGCGATGCTGGCGCCGGTGCTCGTGCCCTCGGCGATCATCCTCTACGGCATCGAAACCGGGGCCGCCGGATTCGTCGGCGTGATCGCCGTCTGGCTGCTCGCCGCCGCGGCTCTCGCGGCCCCGGGCACGCTGTACGCGGCGATGACCAGCCGGGCCGAGAGCCAGGACGTCCTGCTGCCTCTGCTTCTCTTTCCCCTGGTCGTCCCCGTGCTCATCGCGTCGGTCAAGAGCGCGGAACTGCTGCTCCACGGGGACCCGATGGACCAAGCCCCGAGCTGGCTCCTGTTGTTGGCCGCCTTCGATGTAGTCTACTGGGCGCTGGGAGGCGTGCTGGCGAGGGTCGCCATGGAAGAGTAGGGCCTCCGCGCCGGGAGCCTGAGGGAGCGAGCGAAACGTGGACGGCGTTATAGTCGGAGGCTGGGAATGGGTCGTCGTGGCCTATGCGTCGGCGGGCGCCGTCCTCGCCTTCCACGTCTGCAGCCTGTTCGTCCGCCTGCGTCGAATCGAGGACACGGTCCATCTCGCTCCTTCCGTTCCAGATGATCACGCTCCCTCACGAGACCGGAACGTCACGGCATGAGCACGGGATCCGTCGGTTGCATCTTCGTTCCGCTTCACCTGCTCGCTCTTCTGTTCTTCGGTGTCGGACTGTTCATCACGATCCCGCTCCACGTCATCGCCCACATGATGGCGGCGCGAGAAGCGAGGCGCGAAAGCCGCTGACGGCGACCCTTGAGCGCCAGATGAACCGAACATGAGACATGAGGTTGGAACCCACGACCCCGGCGCCTGACGCCAGACCCGCTTCCAGGACCCGGCGGCTCTATCTGCTGGCCGCCGGCGGCGCCGTGGCCGCGGCGCTCTCGGTGCTGGCCTTCGGCGACGTCGGCGAGAACCTCGTCTACTACTGGAGTCCGTCGGAACTCCACGAGGCGGGCCCGGACGCGGTCGGCGCCAGCATCCGCCTCGGCGGCCTGGTCGAGAAAGGCTCGGTGAACCGCGACGACGATGGCCTGACCCTCGAGTTCACGGTCACCGACGGGGAGTCGCGGGTCGACGTGCGCACGACGGCCGTGCCGCCGGCCATGTTCCGGGAGGGCATCGGCGTCGTGCTGGAAGGGACGATGCGCGAGGACGGGCGGTTCGACACCTCGCGTCTGATGGTCAAGCACGACAACGAGTACCAGGCGCCCGACGCCGAAGACCAGCGCGGCATGGAGGAGTTGATCGAGTCCATGCAGTTCGACACGTGACGTCGGCCCTGGGCCAGGGGTTCGTCCTCCTGGGCCTGCTCGCCGCCGGCTTCGGCGCCGCCTTCGGCTACGTCGCGGGCGCCAGGCGTTCCGTCGCCGGCCTCCGCCTCACGAGGCGGCTCGCGCTGCTGTTCGCGGCCGCCATGGTCGGAGCCTCCGCCGTCATGTGGTACGCGCTGCTGAGCCACGACTTCTCCGTCTCGTACGTCGCCCAGGTCGGGTCGTTGGCGACGCCGCTGCACATCACGATCTTCTCCCTGTGGTCGTCGCTGGAGGGATCGATCCTGTTCTGGGGGCTGATCCTGGGGCTCTACATCGCCGCCGCGGCCGTCTTCCAGCGCCGCGGCCACGAGGACTACCTCGCCTACACCCTGGCCACCCTGCTCGGCATCGGCGCCTTCTTCACCTTCCTCATCGCCAGCGTCGCCCATCCGTTCGCGCCCACTCCGCCGCCCGTCCCGGTCGACGGCCCCGGGCCTAACCCCCTGCTCCAGAACCACCTGCTGATGGCGGTCCACCCGCCGACGCTCTACCTCGGCTACGTCGGCATGTCGGTGCCGTTCGCCATGGCGGTCGCGGCGCTGCTCCGCGGGCATCTGGGCGCCACCTGGCTGCGGCCGATGCGCCGCTGGCTGCTGGTTCCGACCTCTTTCCTCACCGCCGGCATCATGCTCGGCGGCTGGTGGTCGTACGAGGTGCTCGGCTGGGGCGGCTACTGGGCCTGGGACCCGGTCGAGAACGCCTCCTTCCTGCCCTGGCTGACCGGCATCGCGGCGCTCCACTCGGGGATCGTCCAGCAGCGTCGCGGGACCCTCAAGGCCTGGACCGTGATCCTCGTCATGATCACCTTCCTCCTGACCATCCTGGGCACCTTTCTCACCCGCTCGGGGGTCGTGAACTCGGTCCACTCGTTCACGCAGAGCCCGATCGGCCCCGTGTTCCTCGGGTTCCTTGCCGTCTGCGCCGCCGCCGTCGTCGTGCTGCTCGCGCTCCGGATCGACACACTGGTCTCCGAGCCTTCGAACGAGCGCCTGGTCAGCCGCGAAGGCGCCTTCCTGCTGAACAACCTGCTCTTCGTCAGCCTGATGTTCACGGTGCTCGTGGGCACGCTCTACCCGATCGTCGCCGAGTCGCTGCGCGGCGTGAAGGTCAGCGTCGGCGAGCCCTACTTCAACCGCATGGCGGTGCCGCTGTTCGCCGCTCTGCTCCTCCTGATGGGCGTGGGACCCGCTCTCCCCTGGGGCGGCAGCGACCCGAAGCTGGTCCGCCGAGCCCTGGTGCGTCCGCTGCCGGCGGCCGCCGTCGGACTCGTCGTGGCGCTGCTGTTCGGCGCCCGCTCCGCGCCGGTCCTCATCGTTTCCGCCTTCGCCGGATTCGCGTTCTGGGTGACGGCCGACCAGGGCCTGCGGCCGGTCCGCGCGCGGCCCAGACGCCAAGGGGGCAGGGGTCCGCTGGCGGCCCTGTTGACGGCGCCGGACCGGCTCGGCGCCTACGTGGTCCACCTGGGCGTCCTCATCGCCTTCGTTGCGGTCGCCGTGTCGTCGACCTTCCAGCGCGAGGCGGAGTCGACCCTTCGCGCTGGCGACACCTTGCGGCTGGGCGGGTACGAGATGACCTTCCGCGGCGCCGAGAGAATCCAGGAGCCGCATCTGATCCGGCACCAGGCGGAGGTCGAGGTCGCAACCGACGGCCGACGCCGCGGCGTGCTCTACCCGTCGCTCAACATCTACCCGAACCAGCGGGAACCGATCGGCACGCCGGCGGTCCGCACGACGGCGGGACACGACCTCTACCTGACCCTGATGAACGTCGGCAGCGACGGATCGATCGGGCTGCGGGCGATCACGACGCCGCTCGTCGCGTGGATCTGGATCGGCGTCGTCGTCATGGTGCTGGGCACAGCCCTGTGCCTCGTCCCGACCGCCGCCGAACGGCGGGCGACGGTCCCGCGCCCGGTTCCCGACCTCGCCGCCTCGCCCGCGGGGGGCGGGCGATGAACCGCAAGGTCCTGCTCGTGGGTCTCGGCATCTCGCTGCCGTTGCTCGGGTTGCTCGGGTTCGCCTTCCGGCACGACCCGCGGATCGTCGAGTCGCCGCTGGTCGGCAAGTCGGCGCCCAACTTCCGGCTGGCCGATCTCGACGGCGCCATCGTCGACCTGGCGGAGTTGCGGGGCCGCCCGGTCATCGTCAACTTCTGGGCCACCTACTGCGCGCCCTGCTGGGTCGAACATCCGCTGTTCATGGAGGGTTCGCTGCGCTGGCGGGGCGAGATCCAGTTCCTCGGCGTCATCTTCCAGGACGACCCCGAGACGATCGCGCAGTTCAACGCCGAGTACGGGAGCTGGGGACCGTCGCTGATCGACGACGGCGGCCGGGTCGCGATCGCCTACGGGGTCTACGGACCGCCGGAGACCTTCTTCATCGACCGCGACGGCGTGATCGTCGACAAGGCGACCGGCGCGGTATCGCCGGAACGGCTCCTGAGCGTCGCCGACCGTCTGCTGGCCCGGCCGGCCTCGGCGACCGGCTGACATGCGGCGCGTCACCGCAGTCCCGGCAGCGTTCGCGGCGGTGTCGCTCGCCGTTGCGGCGGCGGCCCAACCTGGCCAGGATGCCGAGGACGGACGACTGCCGACAGCCGAGGGCGAGATCCGGCCCGGGCTGGGAATCGAGACGTCCCACGAGTTGGGCGACCCGCTCGGCCGTCCGCTCTCCGGCGCGGAACTCGACCGCGCCGTGGCCGAGGTCGCGGCCGACATCCGCTGTCCCAAGTGCCAGGCCCTCTCGATCGCCGACTCCGACGCCTCGTCGGCCCAGGCGATGCGGGCGGAGGCGCGGTCCCTGCTGTCCCAGGGTTACACGGGGGAGCAGGTCGTCGGCTACTTCGAGCAACGCTACGGCGAGTTCGTCCTGCTGGCGCCGCCGCCGCGCGGATTGAACCTGATCGTCTGGACGGCGCCCGCCGGGATCGTCCTGCTCGGCGGCCTGCTGGTCGTCCTTCGTCTGCGGCAGCGGCGACGAAACGCCGACGAGGGCCTGGACGCCTGGCTGCGGCAGGTGGAAGAGGAGACGGCGACCTGACTGTCGTCGCGACGATCGCCCTCGTCGCCACCGTCCTCGCCGGTCTGGGAGTCGGGTTCGCCTTCCTGCCCAGGGGGGCGGCGACGCGCGCGGCCGCGCTGGAACTCCAGCGCGCCGACCTCCTGAACCGCCGCGAGGACCTGCTCGCCCGGCTGAAGCAGGAGGGCCTGCAACCGGCCGACCGCCGCCGACTGCAGGTCTCGACGGCGCGCGTGCTGAAGGAACTCGACGAAGTCGAAGAGGCGATCGCCGGCATCGCCGTGCACGACCTCGCTCCGGCAACGGACGTCAGGCGGCGGGAAGCGGCGCCGGCCGGCCGCGCCCTGGCGCAGGCGCATCCCCTGCTGGCCGGCGTCCTTCTCGGCGGCGGCGTGGTCGGACTGGTCGCCGCGCTGGTCATCTGGGCGCAGTCCGACGCCCGGCCCGATCCGCAAGCCGAACAGGCCATGGCGCCGAGAGGCGGCGAAACGGACTTCCGCGGCCAGCGGCCGCTCCCGCCCGAGCTGGCGGCCCGCGCCGACGAGCTGCGGCGGCAGATCGACGCCAACCCCTCGAACCTCGACGCGATGCGCGCCCTGATGCAACTCCTGCTCGCCAACGGCCGCGCCTTCGACGCCTTCCAGACCGCCCAGCTCGCGCTGCGGGCCGCTCCCGAGGACGCGGACGCGCACTTCGTCTCCGGCGTCGTGCGCCTCCAGATGGGCCAGACCCAGGTCGCGCTCGACTCCCTCGACCGGGCGCTCCGAAGCGACACCGGCCACGAACAGGCAGCTCTCATGCGAGGCCTGCTGCTGCTGCAACTCGGCGACCGCGACGGCGCCATCGCAACCTGGGAGAACGCCGCCGCCGCCCGCGCCAGCCCCCGCCTGGAGCAGGTCGCCGCCATGGCCCGCGAAGGCCGAACAGTCGACGAGATCGTCAACAACCCGCTCTGACGGCGACAGCCGAGCCGGCCAGGGACCGGCACGCTTCCCGGCCGCCTTGGCGGCGGGTCGGCAATCCGTCCAAGGAATCGCCGCGGAGCGGCGAGGCCCGGCTTGAAGCCGCAGGCATCCGCGACCGAATCTCAGTCGCTCGACGTCAGCCGTCGGTTCAGCTCCGCCGCCACATCGCGCTTCCGCTCGGTCCCACGAGTCCTGAGCCTCAAGTCCGCCTGACGGTAGGCGTCGAGCCGGCTCTCGTACAGCGCCCGAGCCTGGTCCGGCGACTCGAACAGCGGCCGGCGCTTGTGGGACTGCTGGGCGCGGCGGCAGAGCGCTTCCCATGGCGGGTCGAGCCAGACGCTGACGCCGAGCTCGGCGATCAGGCGGCGGTTCCGCTCCAGAGCGAAGGCGCCGCCGCCGGTGGCGATCACCGCCTGATCCAGGGCCGCGCAGCGTTCGAGCGCCGCCGTCTCCCGTTCGCGGAACCAGCTCTCGCCGCGCTCCAAGATCAGATCCGCCGCCGGCTGTCCTTCGTGCTCCGAAATGTCCTCGTCGAGGTCCCGAAACGTCCAGCCCAAGGATTGCGCCAACCAGCGGCCGACGCCGCTCTTGCCGGCCGCCATGAAGCCGACCAGGAACACGCGCATCGGTCGCGGTCTCAGTCCGTCTCGCAATCAACCGGCAAGGAGGCGCCCGTCCCGCAACCGCCCGACGTGGGCCTGAACATCCGCCAGGTCGGGGCGGTCCTTCCACATGCCGAACGCGGGCGACGCCTCCTTCTCGCCACGGACCGCGTCGCGGGGCTGCTCGATGCCCACGAGCCTTGCTCCGGGTCGTCCGCGGCAGGTAACCGTCAAGGTCTCGCCGCGCTCCACGCACGCGAGGATTTCGCCTACAAGACTCCCCAAGCCCTGTGCGGTGATCTCCATCGCTATCCTCTCGTCTGAAACGTCAACTTCAGAGTGTGAATTCAGGGCAGCACGGAAAGCGCGGCGCGCGATCCCACCGGTCGGGTGCGGGGCGGAGGCTCTCAGCCGCCGGGCCGCCGCGCCCGTTCGCTCCGAAGCGCCCGCACCAGAAAGAAGGCGAAACCGCCCCAGACGAAACCGCCGACAAGCACCATGACCAGGATGGCGAGCAGAGACATTACCCGGAACTGTACGACAACCCGATTGACGGGGACTTCCACCACGACGGAACGACCCTCGCCGAGGGCCTCGACGCGGAAGGAGGCGTCCAGGCTGTTCGACAACCGTTTCTGACCGGCGCCAACACCGGCATGCTGCCGGGAACGACCGGCCCGAACCGCACGGTCTGTACAGTCAGTGCAGTCAGTACAGTCAGTTGCACCAAGACGTCCCGACGTCTATAGTTGCAGGCCATGGAACCGCCCCGTCGCCCGCCCGGTCAGGTCCGGGACGCAATCGTCGCGGTGCTGCGCACGTATCCTGGCGGCGCCTCGCCCAGTCTCATCGAGAAGGGTGTGCGGCAACGCATAGGCGCCGTGGCTGGCTCGAGCATCCGCTCCTATCTGCGGCTGAACACGCGCGGTCTTTTCGAGAAGCCCGCGCGGGGTCTCTATCGACTTGGCGGCGGCGAGACTCGCTGGGGGCCAGTTGGCAGTGAAATCCGGGAAGCACTGCCGGCATTCGACCACGGCGGCGCTTCGATCATCCATGCTGATTGCCTCGACTGGCTGAGGACTTGCGAGCCCAACACGATTCACGCCGTGGTCACCGATCCCCCCTACGGCCTCGTCGAGTACTCGACCCTTGAGCAGGAGAAGCTCCGTTCCAGAAGCGGCGGCGTGTGGCGCATCCCACCTTCCTTCGACGGCGCCAAGCGGTCTCCTCTCCCGCGGTTCACCACACTCTCGGACGACGACAAGGAAGCGCTTGAGGCGTTCTTCGAGACCTGGGCGAGGCTGCTGCGGCCGGCGCTCGTTCCCGGCGCCAACGTCGTCGTCGCCGCCAACCCCCTTCTCTCCTACCTGGTGTCGGGCGCGCTTGCCCGAGGCGGACTCGAGCGACGCGGCGAAATCGTCCGCCTGGTCACGACAATGCGCGGCGGAGACCGACCGAAGGGAGCGCACGTCGAGTTCGAGGACGTCAGCGTCATGCCCAGGTCCATGTGGGAACCGTGGCTGCTGTTCCGCAAACCGCCCGAAGGCAGGATCCAGGACAACCTGCGGAAGTGGGGCGCCGGGGGATTCCGCCGCCCCGAAAGCGGTCGCCCATTCGGCGACGTGATCCGTTCCGCGCCCACTCGGGCCGCCGAACGGAAGCTGGCGCCGCACCCGAGCCTGAAGCCACAGCGCTTTCTCAGACCCCTTGTGAGGGCGGTCCTGCCCTTGGGTGAAGGAGTCGTGCTCGACCCATTCTGCGGCGCCGCTTCGACCTTGGCCGCGGCGAACGTCATCGGATACCACAGCCTCGGAATCGAGAAGGACGCGCACTATCACCGCATGGCGTGTGACGCTCTGCCGCGTCTCGCTGCCCTGCAGGGCCAGCAGGAACTCTTCTAGCAGGAACTCTTCCAGCAGGGTCCGGCCGCCTTGGGGCTGCGCCGTGGCGCAGGGAACAGGCCCCGGATGCGGGCGGCATGCCCTCGGTCCGAAGTCTGTTCCATGCAAGAAGCAACGTGGCTTCGATCGATCTGCTTCATCCGGCGGAGTACCTGTTCTCCTCCTCCGGCAGCTTCAGCATCAGCCCCAGCCGCGTGCAGCGGGCGACCAGTTCGTCGCGCTGGTTGTAGGCGCGGTGTTCGAAGGTCACGATGCCGGCGTTCGGCCGAGAGCGGCTCTCCCGCTTGTCCTTCACTTCGGTCTGGATTCGCAGGGTGTCGCCGTGAAACACGGGCCGCGGGAACACGACGTCGTTCCAGCCCAGGTTGGCGATGGTCGTCCCGAGGGTCGTGTCTCCGACCGAGATGCCGACCATCAGGCTCAGGGTGAAACAACTGTTGACGATCCGCTCGCCGAACTCGCTGTTCTTCATCGCCTCGGCGTCGAGGTGGAGGGCGGCCGGATTGTGGGTCATCGCGGTGAAGAAGACGTTGTCCGCCTCGGTCACGGTGCGGCGGAGGACGTGGTCGAAGAGCTGACCGACCTCGAACTGCTCGTAGTAGAGACCCGCCATGAGGGAACCCTAGCAGCCCGTGGCAAAAGTGGATTCGGCCCGGAGTGCCACTGCTGCTTCGAGGCTGAGTCTGGGCAGCGCTACGCGACGCAAAGTTGGAAGCCGAGGCGATGTGCGCGCCAAGAGGCGCAGATCGACTGCATCAGCCCGTCGAATCGGGCTGTGAACGCTGCAAGCAAGCCAGTCTGGGCGCCCAGAGTTGCCGTGACACGGCCCTGCAGCGATCGTGGCGTGCCGACTCCCGCGAGGCTCCTCATCAGGAGACCGAGATTGAAGCCGCAGGAATGAATGTAAAGGCGCTTGAGCGCGTTGTCGCGGCCGCGCAGATGCAAGCGCCGCATGCCGCCGGTCTCGAACTGGTGAGCGAAGGGACGTTCGACGCGCTCGCCGCGCCGGCGCTGCAGCCGCTTGCCCCGATTGCCGCGGACCCGCCGACGGTTCGCGTACACGATGGCTTGCAAGTCCTTCTTGCCTGTCCAACGACGACGACCACGGTCCGGCTCCGCGATGTAGCTGCGAAGCTCCAACTCGTCGATGGAGGCGAGAACGTCGTTGCTGTGGTAGCCCTTGTCCGCAATCACTTCCTCGATCACCGACGAATCGCCGACTGCCGACTCCACCTGCTCGAACGTCTCCTCCAACGTCTCGTGGACCGACTCCGTGTCTCCCTTGGCGCCGCCATGCAGCGTCACACCCAGAATGGCCCCGCTCTCCAGGTCCACCGCCTGCTCCGCCTTGTACGCGAGGTGCGTGCGGCCATCCTTCATCTTCGTGACCTCGGCATCCGGATCGTGAGGATTCTCCCACTCCTCGTTCGACAGCTTCTTCTTCCGCTTGCGGTCGAAACGAGCCAACTCCGCACGAGTCAGCGTCGCCAAGCCCGAAGCCTCTGCCAAGCCACGCACGAACTCCTCGTAGCCAGAACCCGTATCCCGACGAACGATGCTGCGCAGCGCAGCGTTCGCCTCCAGCGTCGTCGCGTCCACGCCCACTGTCTTCCCCGATACCAGACCCGACTCCGCCAAGCGCTCAAGAACCCAGCTGAACACCTTGCCGTGAGTCTCCAGATCGATCAGACGACGAGTGCGAGAAATCGTCGAATGATCCGGCGAACCCTCCGTCACACTCAAGCCCAGGAACCCACGAATGCTCAACGAGTCCTGAGCACGCCAGGCGATCTCCCGCTCCGAATCCAGACCCTCGAAGAAGCCCACCATCAACAACCGGAAGTACGTACCTGGAGGAAGACTCGGACGACCCATCCGCTCCGCGTAGAACCCCGCACACTCCGACTCGACGAACTCGTCGAAACCGCTCGACTCCAGCACACGGTCCAAACGCTCGTAGAACGGATGGCCGGAACTCCGCGGCAGAGCCGATCCAGACACCCAGAGAACATTGCTGTCCCACTAACTTCGTGGTATGGCGAGTTGAAGTTGAGCGTTTTCTGGTCCCGGCGGTTCTCGTTGGGGCTGTAACAGGTCATTGAGTGTCCGTCGTTCAAACAGATTGAGGTGAAGCAGGCGCAGGATCTCGCTGAGGCTCCACTTGAGACGATTGGCGAACTTCAGGTAGGCAAGCATCAGGTGAACGCACATGGCGATCCAGATCTGCGTCAGCACGGCGTTGCGGGACGTGCCGAGAAAGCTCTTGATGCGCAGGTTCTGCTTGATCCACTTGAAGAAGAGCTCGACCTCCCAACGCGCCTTGTAGATGTCCGCGATGGTCCTTGGCGCGAGCTGAAAGTTGTTGGTGAGGAACACGTAGTGTTTGCCGGTCTCGGCGTCCCGGTAGCCGACCCGCCGCAGGGGAATCGGACAGTCCTTCTGGCCCTTCCTGGTCGTCAGTTCAATCGTCTGGTCCGAAGTCACGCCGCGACCGGAAGCGTACGCACGACGCTCACGGACCGCGTACTTCACCCTCCGCTTGAGCCGGGTGACCAGAAAAACCCCTTGTGCATCAAGGGATTTCAGCCAGCTGAAGTTCTGGTACAACCGGTCTGCGGCGACGATGCTCCCCGGCTGCAGCCGCAGAGTCCGGGCGATCGCAATGTCCGACGTCTTCCCCTTCCCCTTCCCGTCCGTCACCCTCACGAACGACGGCAGATGGCCGGCATGGTCGAGACCGACGTGGACCTTGATCGCCCCCTTGCTCTTGCTGAACTTGGCCCACGAGAACAGCCCGAGGCACAGGTCGATGTGCGTCGCGTCCAGAGACACGAGCCGGTTCCTGAAGCGAAACCTGTGGCCGGGCGCCATGCCGCGGCAGCGACCCAGAAGGCGCTCGAACTGCAACTCGAAGAGCTTGGGAGACCGGTTCTGGTTGACGCGGGCAAGCGAGCTTCGAGCGACTCGTCCGATTCCGAGATGGTAGAGCTTGCGTCTCTGGGCATCCAGATTCGACACCACGTCCCGCAAACTGCACCGCCCCGACAACTGAACCATCGCCATCGCCGCGAACTGACTCCACCGGCTCATGGATCGGAGCTTTCTCCCCGTGTCAAGTGTCCGTGCGTCTCTCTCGAACTCATGTCTCGACACCATCCTGAGCAGCTGTCCGAACACCGTGCTACGATACGCCATGGGCCTGAATCCTCCTTGTAGTCATTGGGGTTTCCGACGACAACCAATGATACAGCAAGAGACGGATTCAGGCCCGTTTCTCAACTCGGTCAACGGGACAGCAATGCCCAGAGAAGCTCCTGATTCTCACGACGCCTTTTGCCCATAGCCATGAACCCATCCTATCGCATAGCCGAAACGGCGGACAGCCCGACTTTTGCCACGGGCTGCTAGCCGAGCGGATCGGCGACGCGCTCGATGTTGGCGCCCAGCGACCGCAGCCGCTCGTCGATCCGTTCGTAGCCGCGGTCGATCTGCTGCACGTTGTCGATCACGCTGCGGCCTTCGGCGCAGAGCGCGGCGATCAGCATGGCCATGCCGGCACGGATGTCCGGACTCGCCATGTCCCGTCCGTGGAGCGCCGACGGCCCGCTCACCACGACGCGATGCGGGTCGCAGAGCACGATCCGGGCCCCCATCGCAACCAGGCGGTCAACGAAGAACATCCGCGACTCGAAGAGCTTCTCGTGAATCAGTATCGAGCCCCGGCTCTGGGTCGCTCCGACGACCGCGATCGAGGTCAGATCGGCGGGAAAACCCGGCCAGGGCGCGTCCTCGATCTTCGGAATCGCCCCCAGGAGGTCCGATCGCACGCGCAGATCCTGACCGCCGGGCACGAACAGGTCGCTGCCGTCGCCGCGAACCTCGAAGTCGATTCCCAGTCGGCCGAAAGCGATCCGGGTCGCCCGGTGCTCCCGCGGCCGGGCGTTCGGAACGCACAGTTCGCCGCCGGTGACCGCCGCCAGCGTGACGAGCGACCCCACCTCGATGTAGTCGGGACCGATCTCGAACTCCGCCCCGCCGAGGCGCTCGACGCCCTGGACGACGAGCAGATTCGTGCCGATGCCCTCGACCGGCGCCCCCATGCCCTTCAGGAGGCGGCAGAGGTCCTGCACGTGGGGCTCGCTCGCCGCGTTCAGGATTCTCGTCTCGCCCGCCGCCAGGGCGGCCGCCATCAACGCGTTCTCCGTGGCCGTGACCGACGCCTCGTCCAGGAAGATCTCCGCGCCGCGCAGCCGGCCGTCGGCAGCGTCGACGCGACACGCCAGGCCGCCCCGCGGGCAGAGCGCAACCTTGGCGCCCAGAGCTTCGAGCGCCAGCGCATGCGTGTCGAGTCGCCGGCGGCCGATCACGTCGCCGCCCGGCGCCGGCATGTCCACGCGGCCGCGCCGCGCCAGCAGAGGCCCCGCCAGCAGGATCGAGGCGCGGATCGCCCGGCAGAGATCCGGGTCCGGATCGTCGTCGCCGAGACCCGCGGCGCAGACGCGCACCGCGTCGCCGTCGACGAACGCCGCCTCGGCGCCAAGCTGTCGCAACAATCCGATCTGCGCCTCGACATCGCGGATCCGGGGCACGTTCCTGAGCGTGACCTCTTCGTCCGTGAGGAGCGCGGCCGCAAGCAACGGCAGCGCCGCGTTCTTGTTGCCCCGCGGCCGCAGCGTCCCCGAGATCGGTTGACCGCCTTCGATCACGAACCGGGAACGCGGCATGTGTCCGGCTACTTCCATCGGATGGTCTTCATTGAACGGCTAGTTGACCACAGGAACGCCGCCGCGGGCGCCCGTTCTTCCGATCCGTCGGTTCTGAAACTCGCGCAACGCCGCGACGTTGTATGGAGGAGATGCGGCCCCATCGGGCCGCCGGCCCCTCATCTCCGCAACGGCAAGGAGACCGAACATGAGAAACCTCCATCGACACCCATGGGCGACGCTGGCGTTCGCCCTTCTGGTCGCCCTCGTTCCAGGAATGTTGCTGGCCCAGGAGCATGCCGAACCGAGTCAGGACGAGCGCTGGGAAGAACTCGGTCGGCGTTGGGAGGAATGGGGCGAGCGCTTTGGCCGCAGTTTCGAGGACGCCGACTGGGAGTCCCACGGCAAGAACTGGGAAGAGATCGGCAGGCGCTGGGAAGAATGGGGCGAGCAGTTTGCCGCGTCCTTCGAGCAGGCCTTCGACGAGGAGGAATGGGACGCCTGGGCGGACAGGTTCGACGACATGAAGCACCCGGACGGCGAGATCGACCGGGATCGATTCCAGCGGTTCTGGGAAGAGTTCGGCGAGCGCTTCGGCGCCTCCCTGGGGAAAGCCATGGAAGGCGCCGACTGGGAGACGTTCGGCGAAGCGATCGGAGCGTTCGGCGAGCAGATGGGCGAGCTGGCGGAACTGATCGCCGACAGCCTCGAAGGCGCCGACTGGAGCGGCTTCGCCGATCTCGTCAGCGAGACGGTCGAGCAGGCGATCGAGCACGCCGAAGAAGCGGCCGAGGAGGCGGAGGAGACCGAGGCAGCAGTCGAGGCCGCGGAAGAAGCGGCCCGTTCGGTCGACGCGTAGCGGCGCACCCACAACGCGCGGAAAACCGGCGCGCGTAGCGTAAGCTGGCGCTCCGAGACACGACCATCGGAGGCGCCCGGATGCCAGTCGACCCTCAGGTACAGGCCTTCCTCGAAGCCCAGGCCCGGGCCGCAATCGAGAATCGGATTCCGCCGATCGGCGAGCAGACCGTGGAGATGGCCCGAGCCGGCTATCTCGCGCTCGCCGAAACGCTGGGGCGGGGGCCGGACACGGACACGGAGGACTCCGCCGTTCCCGCGCCGACCGGCGACATTCCGGTCCGCGTCTACCGACCTCGGGGCGCCGATGACGGCCTGCCGATCCTCCTGTACTGCCACGGCGGCGGTTGGGTGATCGGCAACCTCGACACCCACGACCACGCCTGCCGCGAACTCTGCGTCGGCGCCGGTTGTCTGGTCGTCTCCGTGGACTACCGGCTGGCGCCCGAAGCGAAGTTCCCGGCCGCGGTCCACGATTCCTGGGCCGCTCTGCAGTGGGTTGCCGCCAACGCGGAAGACCTCGGCGGCGACCCGGCCCGGATCGCGGTCGGCGGCGACAGTGCGGGCGGCAACCTGGCCGCCGTGATGAGCCTGCTCGCCCGCGACAACGGCGGTCCGCAACTCGTCTTCCAGCTCCTCGTGTACCCCGCCGTCGACATGGACTTCAGCCGCCCGTCGATCGAAGAGAACGCGGACGGCTACGTCCTGACCAGGGACCACATGACCTGGTTCCGCGGCCACTACCTCCGTTCAGACGCCGACCGCGCCGACTTCCGCGCCTCGCCGCTCCTGGCCCCGGACCACGGCGGCCTGCCGCCGGCGCTCGTCATCACCGCCGAGTTCGACCCGCTCCGCGACGAGGGCCGCGCCTACGCCGAGGCGCTCCGGGCCGCGGGCGTCCCCGCCGCCCTCTCGAACTACGAAGGTCAGGTCCACGTCTTCTTACAGCTCTCGCCGATCCTGGACGGCGGCCGCAAGGCGGTCGACGAGGCCTGCGCGGCGCTCCGCGAGGCGTTCGGCGGCGCCGAGTAGCTCTCCGTCATCCCCGCGGTTCCCACAACCGGCGCGGCCAGGCCGTGGCGAGGCCCGGCCGGTCCCGCAACGGTAGGATGGCCGAGTGGAGGAACCCGCCATCGGGCCGTCCGACGCCGTCGCGCATCTCCGAACCGAGCGGGAACTCGGCGCCGTAGCGGCGGAACTGGCGGGCGTCAGCCGGCCGCCGACCGTCAAGCCCGTCGAGAACAGCATCCTGGAGGCGATCCGGAAACGGACACGCGACGGCGGCGACCCTCTCGGCGAGGCCTTCTGCAGCATCCGAAGCCCCCGGGAACGTCGCGAACGGGGAGCGACCTACACGCCGCCGGCGATCGTCGACAACATGCTCGCCTGGACCGCGAGGCACAAGTCGCCGGCGCGCGTGATCGATCCGGGCGCCGGATCCGGGCGCTTCATTCTGGCGGCGGGACGCCGGTTCCCGGAGGCCGCCCTGGTCGCGGTAGAGACGGACCCGCTCGCCATCCTGATTCTCCGGGCCAACGCGAAGCTGCTGGGCCTTTCCGATCGCCTGAGGATCGAAGCGATCGACTACCGCGACCTCTCGCTGCCGACGGTCGAAGGGCCCACGCTGTTCATCGGCAATCCGCCCTACGTGCGCCACCACCTGATCGATGCCGCGAACAAGGACTGGTTCGTCCACTGCGCGGCGAAACACGGCCTGCGCGCCAGCAAGCTGGCCGGACTCCACGTCCACTTCTTCGTCAAGAGCCTGGAACTCGCGCGGCCGGGCGACTACGGCGCGTACATCACCGCCGCAGAATGGCTGGACGTGAACTACGGCTCCGTGCTTCGCCACGCTCTGGCCAACGGGCTGGGCGGGCTTGCCCTCCATCTGCTGTCGCCGACAGCCGCGCCTTTCCCCGACGCGCTGACGTCCGCCGCGATCACGTGCTGGGAGGCCGGCCATCGCGCGTCCTCGCTGGCGATCCGCGCCGTCGAGACCCCGAACCAACTGGATGGCCTGCGAACGCGGCGGTCGGCTGCCTGGAGCACGCTCCGCAAGGCGGATCGGTGGTCAGAGATCGTCAGACCCCGCGGCGGCAAGCGCAACGGCGCGATCGAACTCGGAGAGATCTGCCGGGTCCACCGCGGCCAGGTCACCGGCGCCAACCGGGTCTGGATCGCCGGCAACTACGAGGGCGACTTGCCGGACGAGGTCCTCATTCCGGCCATCACCCGCGCCAGGGAGCTGTTCGCGGCCCGCCCCGCCCTTGCTTCCGCCGCCGACTTGCGCCGCATCGTGGACCTGCCGCGCGATCTCGACAGCCTGGACCGTTCGGATCGAGAACTGGTAGACGAGTTCCTGCGCTGGGCGCGGGAACAGGGCGCTCACGGTTCCTGGACCGCGCGGCGCCGACGTCCCTGGTGGACGGTCGGCCTGCGCGCCCCGGCGCCGATTCTCTGCACCTACATGGCGCGCCAAACGCCCGCCTTCGCGCGGAACCTCTGCGGCGCCCGCCACATCAACGTCGCCCATGGCCTCTACCCGCGACAGGAACTCTCCGAGTCCCAGTTGGCGGGACTGACCAAGTGGCTCAACCGCCACGTCACAACCGCGCAGGGCCGCACCTACGCCGCCGGCCTGACCAAGTTCGAACCCGGAGAGGTCGAACGGCTACTGATCCCGAGACCGGAGGACCTCGGATGACCGAGCGTTCCGACTCGCCGACCCGACCGGTTTCCTCAAGTCGACAGGCGGCTGACGCGGTAGCCGTCCGGGTCCTTTTCGAAGCCGCGGGCGTCGAGGATCGCGGTCCATCGAGACTCGCGGGACGGGCGGCCGTCGATGCGCAGAAGCCTGAGGATGCGGCGGCGGCGACGGCCGGCGAGGTCTCGCAGAGCGGCCCAGGCTTCTCCGGGGTCCGGGTCGGCGTCGAGGGCCGCGAAGGTCCAGACGCCCCGGCCGCCGGCTTCGAGGAAGAGACAGGGAGAGCCGGCCCGGAGAACGACCCAGGCGCCGGGGACGCGGCGCGGGCCTCGTCTTCGGCTGTCGATCTCCGTTCCGAGCTGCGGCCAGGGCAGCACGGCGCCCCACGGATTCGCCGGATCGACGGCGGGCAGGATCCCGATCGGCCCGCGGTTGGCGGGGCCTTGCCGCTCCCGGCGCAGGCGCTCGACCGCCGCCGGCAGGGCGAACTGGCGGCCGGCCAGACCGTGGACGAAGTAGCCGCGACGGATGTGCCCGGCCTCTTCCATCTCGCGCAGCACCGGATAGAGCGCCTCGAACCCGCCCGGCACGTTCTCGTTGCGGGCGGTCTCGGCCGCGACCACGCCGTAGCGCTCGAGCAGCAACGTTGCCGTGGCATGCGCCCACTCCGTGTCGCTTGCCCGCCCGGACGGCGCGGCCAGGTCGGCCACCAGCGACCACCGGCCGCCCGCCAGCATGCCGGCCCGGCCGCGGCGTGCGCCCGCCGAACCGGCCCGCATGGCAGCCGGCGCGGTCCCGGCCCGCGGCCGGCGACGCCAGCCGCGGGAGAATCCACCGGACGGGCGACGCTTGCCGAGAGACGCAAGCGGCAGGAAGGTGTCGTTCGTGATCCGTCCGGCCCACACGAGGTCCCAGATCGCCGCTTCGACTTCCGTTTCGCTCCAGTCGCCCGCGCCGACCGCCCCGCCGACCGGATCGCCCGCCAGATCGCCAACCAGATCAAACGTGAAGCAGGCGCCGCGCGCCAGAAGCCGCTCGAGAATCGCGGCGTGCGGGGTTCCCGACGGCGCTTCGCCCGAAGCTTCGATCGGCTCGCTCCCGCGCGCCAGCGCCCGGAACCGCTCCCGACGGTAGATCGCTACCCGGCCGTCGTTCGAACCGAGCCTGCCGCAGCCGACCCAGAGCAGCTCCCCGGACGCCGCGAGCCGGTCCAGCATGTCGAGACGAAAGCCCGGCACGCGGGCAGGCAGGACGTGGTTGACCAGGGTCCGCCAGGAGAAGGGCGCCCCTTCGAGCTGCGCCACGACCTCCCGGAGGCGGACCAGAGCCCCATCGAACGCCGGCGACGACGCCCGGTCACCGTCCCGCGACGCGGGACGGGCCAGAACCGCCTCTTCCGAATCGACGCCCTGCCAGCGACTCAGAAACCGCGCCAGCGCCGTTCCGTCGACCGGCTCCGCTTCGCGGCGCAGCCTGGCCAACGTCCGCCGCTTGATCCGGCGGAGCACCTCCCGGTCGCACCATTCGACGGCCCCGCCCCCGCCACGCGACTCGTGGCGGAATTCGCCCTTGACGAGTCGTCCCGCGTTTTCGAGCCCCGCCAGCAATGGCTCGACGGCCCCCTCCGGCAGGCCGAAGCGCGCGGCGGCGGCGGTCGACGTGAACGGTCCTCGGCTTCGCGCGTAGCGCCGCAAGAGACGCTCGAGCGGGTCCGGACCAGGCGCCAGGAGGTCCGGGGGCAGATCATCGGCCACGGCCGCGTCCAGACCATCGCGGTAGAGCGCCGCGTCGTCCGCGGCCACCCACATCCTCCGGGCGCTCCCGACGGCCCGGGCGGCCACGGGCGAGACGGCCGCGTTCCCGGCCAGCTCGATCTCGACGACCCTCTTCTGCCGCGCCAGGTCCGCGAGCCAATCGCCCGACTCGCCGGGCGCCCGCACCGCGATCTCCTCCCGCGTCAGACCGCCGGTTCGCCGCAGCAGATCGTGGAGATCGTCCTCGTGCCGCGGGCGGCGGTCCGGCGCCAGTCCCTGAAACTCCTCTTCGACCGCCCGGATCACGCACGGGTCCAGCAGCTCTCGCAGACTGTCCGTGCCGAGAAGCTCCCGCAGCAGATCCCGGTCGAGGGTCAACGCCTGGGCCCGCCGCTCCGCCGCGGGCGCGTCCTGGTCGTAGAGGAATCGCTCTTCGTAGGCGAAGACGAGGGACCGGGCGAACGGGGACGGCGCCGGCGTCTCCACGTCGTCGACACGGATCTTCCCTTCCACGACTTGCGCCATCAGGTCGACCAGGCCGGACAGATCGAAAAGGTCGCTCAAGCACTCGCGGTAGGTCTCGAGCAGGATCGGAAAGTCGGGGTGGCGACGGACGACGGAGAGCAGGTTCTTCGACCGCTGACGCTGCTGCCAGAGCGGCGTCCGCTTGCCGGGTCGGTTGCGGGGCAGAAGCAGCGCGCGGGCGGCGCTCTCGCGAAACCGGCTGGCGAACATCGGCGAGGATGCGACCTGCTCGACGACCAGATCCTCGACCTCGTCGGGGTCGAGCAGGAACTCCCGCGTCGCCGGCGACTCGTCGGCGTCGGCAAAACGCAGCGCCAGTCCGTCGTCGGTCCACAGGGTCTGGATCTCGAACCCGAAGCGCCGACCGATGCGTCGCTCCAGCGCCATGGCCCACGGCGCGTGGACCCGCGCGCCGAACGGGGTCAGCACGCAGACGCGCCAGTCGCCGATCTCGTCGCGGAACCGCTCGATCGTCACTGCGCGATCGGTGGGGAGGGTTCCGGTGCAGTCGAACTGCTCCTCGACGTAGGCACAGAGGTTGGAGACGGCATGCGGGTCGAGCGGCGCTTCGTTCGCGAGCCAGCGCCGGGCCTCGACGCCGCGGCGGCCGCCGAGATCCCGCAGGAAGGCGCCCAGCGCCCGGCCGAGCTCCAGCGGCCGGCCCGGCCCGTCGCCGTGCCAGAACGGCATCCGCCCCGGCTCTCCCGGCGCCGGCCGGACGATGACCCGGTCGCGGGTGATCTCCGTCACCCGCCAGGCGGAGGCCCCGAGCAGGAAGGTGTCGCCGGCCCGCGACTCGTAGACCATCTCCTCGTCGAGTTCGCCGAGCCGCGGACCGTCGGGGCCCAGGTGGACCGTGAACAGGCCGCGGTCCGGAATCGTGCCGGCGTTCATCCGCACCAGGAAGTCGGCGCCGCGCCGGGCGGTCAGCACGTCGCGGCCGCGGTCCCAGGACAGGCGCGGGCGAAGATCCGCGAACTCCTCCGAGGGATAGCGGCCCGTCAACATGTCGAGCACGGCGGCGAGCAGGTTGCGGCTGAGCGCGCGCCAGGGGCGGGCGCGCCGGACCAGGGCCAGGATCCGGTCGACGCTCCAGTCCCGGCCGCAGCACATCGCGACGACCTGCTGCGCCAGCACGTCGAGCGGGTTCTCAGGCAGCCGGAGGGGCTCGATCTCGCCGCGCCGCATCCGGATCGCGGTCACCGTGCACTCGAGGAGGTCGCCCCGGAACCTGGGGAAGATCAGGCCGCGGCTCCGTTCGCCCACCGCGTGCCCGGAACGGCCGACCCGCTGCAGTCCGCTCGCCGTCGACCCCGGCGCCTCGACCAGAACGACCAGATCGACACTGACCATGTCGATCCCCAGTTCCAGAGAACTGGTGGCCACGACGCAGCGCAGGCTGCCGGCCTTCAACTCGTCCTCGATCTCCCGGCGCTGCTCGTGGGAGACGCTGCCGTGGTGGGCGCGGGCCAGGGGCGGCCGTCCCTCGGCTTCCCGTGCGTCGTCCGGGTCGGGGTCGCCCTCGGCGCGGGTCCGGTCGTCCAGTTCGTTCAGGCGCTGCGCCAGGCGTTCGCAGAGCGAGCGGCTGTTGACGAAGACGATGGTCGAGTGATGGCGGCGGACTGCCTCCAGAACGCGCGGGACGATGGACGGCCACAGCCCCGCCGTTTCGAACCCGCGAGGCCAGCCGCCGCCGTCCGGCAGCGTCTCGGGCGCCGGCGGCGGCGCCTCCATGTCCGGCGCCGGCACGACGACCCGAACGTCGAGGTTCGGCGGCTCGGAGGCGTCGACCACCTCCACCCGCCGGTCGCCGCCGAGAAACTCGGCCGCCAGCTCCGTGGGCCGCACGGTCGCCGAGAGCCCGATCCGTTGAAGCTCCTCCACGTCCGCCAGTTCCTCCAGCCGCTCCAGCGAGAGCGCCAGGTGAGCGCCGCGCCTGGTCGCCGCCAGCGCATGAACCTCGTCTACGATCACCGTCTCGACCGTTCGCAGGTTGGACGCCGCCCGCGACCCCAGAACCAGGAACAGCGACTCGGGCGTGGTGACCAGGATCTCGCCGGGCCTCCGCGACTGGCGGCGGCGGTCGGCGGCCGGCGTGTCCCCCGTGCGTACGTCCACGCCGACCGGCCGCGCGGCGACTCCGAGCCGGCGGGCTTCCCGGACGACGCCGGCAAGCGGCGCACGCAGGTTGCGCTCGATGTCGTAGACGAGGGCCTTGAGCGGCGACACGTAGACCACGCGCACGCCCGACGACCGCGGCTCGGCCGACGCGGCGCCGAGAACCAGCCGGTCGATCGCCCAGAGGAAGGCCGCGAGCGTCTTGCCGCTGCCGGTGGGCGCCACGAGCAGCGCGTTCCGCCCGCGGGCCAACGCCGGCCAGCCAAGTTCCTGCACTCGGGTGGGGCCGGGAAACGAGTCGTCGAGCCACCGGCGTACCGGCTCGGAGAACGAGTCCATGCGATATGCTAAGCAGTGACTCGTCCCAAGCAGCGTTCGCAGCCTTCAGGCTGCGCTGTCGTGCAGGGAACACACCCCGGAAGGCCGACGACGGCGTCGGCGCAGCCAGTGCGAACTGTTCGCTCCATGTCCACTCCATCCAAGGGGGAGAAACGCATGAAGAGGCTATTCACGCTCGCGTCCGTCTGCGCGACCCTCACGATTCCCGCTCTTGCGAGCGAGACGGACTTCACGGTTCGAGGAAGAGGCGACGACTCGCGGTACCTGCCGCATCGTCTGACGGCGGGAACGTGGTTCTATACCGTGACCTACGAGGCATTCGAAGACGGGCGCGCCCCCCGCTTCCACCTGGAGCACGACGACGACTACGACGATGACTGCGATGACGATGATGACGACCATGACGATGACGACGACGATGACGATGACGACTGCCGCCACGAAGACCGTCGCGGATCGGAGCGCTCAACCTGCAACGGAAGCCCGCTTGCGCGGCTGACTGCGTCGGCCCGAAACGAGCGCCTGACGGTCGGACCGTCGCCCGCCGACATCTGCGCTGGCTGGCACGAAGTGGAAAACGAGGGCGGTCGAGTTCGTTCGTGGTCGGTTCGATTCACGAAACAGGCGTCTCGATCCGACCCGCCAGGCAACGGCTCGGACCCGGATTGCCCTTCGAATCGCGCCTGCATGGAGAGCGGCTTCGTCGTCAAGGTCGAGTGGCGGGATCCGGACTCGGGACGCTGGTCCACGGCAAAGCGCCAGGCGCAGCTGGGCGCCGACAGCGCGGTCTTCTGGTTCTTCGACAAGAACAACGCCGAAGTGCTGGTCAAGGTGCTGAACGCATGCAAGGATCAAGACGAAGGCCACTGGTGGGTCTTTGCCGCGCCCGCGACGGATCTCCGCTATCGCGTGACGGTCTGGCCTCCCGACGCAAGCCGCGGCACGCGCTGGACCGCCACGCCCGGAGTGCCGGCCGCCAACCCCGCCTTCGTTTCGGTCTCGGCTCTGGCCGATACCAGGGCGTTTCCGTGTCGCTGGTAGCCCAGGCGCGCCGCGCGAAGCGCTAACGTACCGCGAAGGCGGTCCAGGTTGGCGCCGTTTGGGGTTCAGCCGCCCTGAAGACGACGGGAACAGGCGACAGCCAGGAGACATCGAGGGATGGCGCGACGCGACCGCGGGAGACACGGCGGCAAGAAGCACTGGCTCGACGACAGGCGCAACGTCGCGAAGATCTTCCGCGGGCTGATCATCGTCAGCGTCCTGTGGCTGGCGGCGGACCTTGCGTACCGGAAGCACTCGGAGTGGAGCCGTCTGGACGGGCCGTTTCAAGAGTTCGACGCCTGGTTCGGCTTCTTCCCCATCTACGGCTTCGTCGGCGCCTTCCTGCTGGTCCTGGCGGCGAAGCAGTTGCGGCGGTTGCTGATGCGGTCCGAGGACTACTACGAGCGACGTCGAGACGCCGGCGGCGCCTGAGCTCCTGATGGCCGATTTCCTGCTTTCGCCGCCGCTGCTGCTGATCCTCGGCAGCGCGGCGCTGGCCGCCGCGCCGCGCAGCGTGCTGCCCCGCGCCGTTCTGCGCGCGCTGCTGCTGGCGCTGCCGATCTTCTCCTTGTGGCGGTTCTGGGGGCTGGACTTCGGCGATCACGCCCGGTTCGAGTTCTTCGGCCAGACCCTCACTCTGGTGCGCGTCGACCCGCTCAGCCGAATCTTCGTCGTCATCTTCCACCTCGCGGCTCTGATCGGCAGCGTCTACTCGCTCCACCTCCGGGACAACGTCCAGCCGCTGATCGGCATCTTCTATGCCGGAGCGTCCCTGGGCGTCGTGCTCGCCGGCGATCTCTGGACCCTCTTCCTGTTCTGGGAGCTGGCGACCGTGGCGTCGGCGCTGCTGGTCTGGGTCCGGCGGAGCGGCAGGTCCGCCGGCGCCGGTCTCCGCTGCCTCGGGATGCAGCAGGTCTCGGGGGTCCTGCTGCTTGCGGGCATCGTTCTGCTGCGCCACGAGCTCGGCGCGGCCCCCGACTGGGCCGAGTTCCGCAACCTCACGGGCTTGCTGGACGACGGGGGGCTGGGCTTCTCGAACCCGGCCCCGACCCTGATTCTCCTCGCCTTCGGAGTGAAGGCGGCCTTCCCTCTGCTCCACGGCTGGCTGATCGACGCCTACCCCGAGTCGACGCCGGCCGGCGCCGTCTTCCTGTCGGCGTTCACCACGAAGTTCGCGATCTACGCCCTGGCGCGCGCCTTCCCCGGCCAGTCCGAACTGATCTGGATCGGCGGGCTGATGGCGGCGTTTCCCATCTTCTTCGCCGTCATCGAGAACGACCTGCGTCGAGTGCTCGCCTACAGTCTGGTGAACCAGCTCGGCTTCATGGTCGTCGGCATCGGCATCGGCACCGAGCTGGCGATCAACGGCGCGACGGCGCACGCCTTCGCCCACATCCTCTACAAGGGGCTCCTGTTCATGGCGATGGGGGCGGTGCTCCATCGGGGTCGGCCACGTCAACGGCTCGGACCTTGGCGGCCTCTACAAATCGATGCCGGTCACCACCGGGCTCTGCATCGTCGGCGCCGCCTCCATCTCCGCGTTTCCCGGGTTCTCCGGGTTCGCCGCGAAGTCGCTCACCATGGGCGCGGCCGGCCTACGAGCAGTACCTGTGGACATGGCTGGTCCCTTCTGTTCGCCTCCGCCGGCGTCTTCCACCACGCCGGGATCAAGATCCCCTTCTTCGCCTTCTTCCACCACGACTCCGGCATCCGCTGCAAGGAGGCGCCGAGGTCGATGATCGTGGCGATGGTCCTGGCGGCCGCGGCGCAAGCATGGCGATCGGCCTCTTTCCGCTGGCGGAGACGTGGTTCGGCATGGCGAACCCGTTCCACGAGCTGCTGCCCTACCCGGTCGACTACGACGCGTACACCAGGACTCACGTCATCACCCAGAGCCAGCTCCTCTTCTTCTCCGCCCTGGCCTTCGCGACGCTCATGCGCACCGGCCTCTACCCGCCCGAGCTGCGCTCGGTGAACCTCGACGCCGACTGGCTCTACCGCCGTCTCGGCTTCCGCCTCTGGGACGGCCTCGCCACGGCCTTCACGGCGTTGCACCGCGGCCGGCCATGCCGCGCTGCCTGGCCCGCCTTGCCTCCGCCGCTCTAGGGACGGGGCGGCGCCACCTCGGCCCGCGGGGGTTCCTCGGACGATCCTGGCTCACGGCGTCGATGGCGCTCTGGATCGCCGTGCTGCTGGCGTCCTATCTCGTCGTCTTCTACTGGCGGCTGAGGTAGCCAGTCGACGCGAAGCCGGCCTGGCGACAAGCACGTTTATCGACCAGGCCGGCTGGGTCGCGGCGGGGCCGGGCCGCTGCACGGCTTCCGCACCACGCCAGCCCGCGTGTTTCACCGAGGGCCGCGGCGAGGGCGCGTAGCCGCCGCTGCAGCGGGGCCCTCGGACCGAGAACGGCGCCGGCGCGGCGGACGCACCGTCGAACCGACGCGAGGGAGAAGGTCCCGCTACGGCGAGCGGATCCGCAGCCGCGGCAGGAGATCAGTGAAACATGCGGACCAGACCCGTGCACCGAGCAGCCCTGGCATCAGCTTCCCTAATGCTCAACGCTTGCCTATCAGGCTCGCCTAATGTAGCGTTCCAGTCTCCCCATGCAAGGGTTCGCCGCCGACGGAGTGCGCGGTCGTGCGGGGAACCCACACGAAAGGCCGACGAGGGCGTCGGCGCACCCAGTGGGGCGTTGTCTGTTCCATGCAAGGGCTCCGAATCTTCTGCGACGTGGCCGACCTGCGCAGCTTCAGCCGCGCGGCGGAGCTTCACGGCATCACGCAGTCGGCGGTCAGTCAGAGAATCCAGCACCTGGAAGAGATCTTCGGCGCCCGGCTCCTCGACCGCTCCAGGCGCCCGTTCGTGCTGACTCCCGCCGGCGAACTCGTGTCCCGCGAGGGGCGCGAACTCGCGGCCCGCTACGACGAGCTGGCGCGCAGCGTGTCCCGCCTCGATCCGGAACGGGGCGGCGCCGTCCGGGTCCACGCCATCTATTCCGCTGGAATCGCCTTGCTCAACCAGTTGCGGGCCGCGTTCCAGCTTCAGAGACCGGGACTGGACGTGCGGATCGAGTACGAACCGCCGGCCGCGGTAGCCGAAGCGGCTCGAACGGGTCGCTGCGACTTCGGCATCGTCTCGTACCCGGAGCAATGGCCCGGCCTGCAGTCGCGGCCGCTGCGGGAAGAGCGGATGTGCCTGGCCTGCGGAGTGGGCCACGAACTGGCGGGCGCCAAGCGCGTGCTCGCCGCGGACCTCGACGGCCGCGAGTTGATCCACTTCACCCACGAACTCCCCGCCGCGCGCCACATTCGCAGTTACCTGGTCGAGAACGGGGCCGAAGCCGTGTTCGCGCAGCGTCTCGACAACATCGACACGTTCAAGAGCATGCTGCAGGCGACCGACTACGCCGCGATCCTGCCGCTCAGGACCTTTCTGGCCGAGGTGCGCGCCGGTCTGCTCGCCGCGGCGCCGCTCGAACCGTTGCTCGAACGTCCCATGGGAATCGTCTTCGCCCGCGGCCGGCTGCGGGCGGCCGCCGATGAGTTCGCCAGGTTTCTGCTCGAGAACGCCGGGCCGATGCCGGCGGGCGACGAGGACAGGCTGGAGCGCGGGGAAGCGGCATGAAGCTGCGCCCCGGCAAGATCGGACTGTACGACCCGGCCTGGGAGCACGACGCCTGCGGCGTCGGTTTCATCGCCCACGTGCGCGGCGAGCGCAGCCACCGACTGATGCAGCAGGCCGCCCACATGCTGACGCGGATGGATCACCGCGGCGCCTGCGGCTGCGAGCCGAACACCGGCGACGGCGCCGGCATGCTGACCGCGCTGCCCCACGCCCTCCTCCGCCGGGTGGCCATGGACGAGTTCGGCGCCGAACTGGGGTCGCCCGGCACGTTCTCCTCCGGTCTCTTCTTCCTGCCCCAGGACGAAGACGAACGCAAGCTGTGTCGGCGCACCGTCGAGGAGATCACGGCCTCGCGCGGCCAGGAACCGATCGGCTGGCGCACGACGCCGACCCGCCCGGGAATCGCGGACATCGGCGCCACGGCGCTCGACTCGATGCCCGTCATCGAGCAGCTCTTCGTCCGCGCGGCCGACGGGCTCGACCAGGACGCCTTCGAGCGCGAGCTCTATCTGATCCGCAAGCAGGCGACGATCCGTCTTCGCGGCGCCGATGCACTCGCCCAGGCCCGGATGTTCTACATCTGCTCGCTGTCGACACGGGTGATCGTCTACAAGGGCATGCTGACTTCCGGCCAGCTCGTGCCGTTCTTCCCGGACCTCGAGGCGCCGGACTACGAGTCCCACCTCGCGATGGTCCACTCGCGTTTCGCCACGAACACGTTCCCGTCCTGGGACCGCGCCCAGCCGAATCGCCTGATGAGCCACAACGGCGAGATCAACACGCTGCGCGGCAACACGAACTGGATGCACGCCCGCGAGGGCGTTCTCGAAAGCCGCCTGTTCGGCAACGATCTCTCCCTCGCCTTCCCGGTCGTCGAGCCCGACTGCTCAGACTCGGGCAGCTTCGACAACGTGCTCGAGTTCCTGTTGCTCACGGGCCGCACCCTCCAGGAGGCGGTCATGATGATGATCCCGGAGGCGTGGCAGAACGACCCGCGCATGGACCGGACGAAGAGGGCGTTCTACGACTACCACTCCTGCCTGATGGAGCCGTGGGACGGACCGGCATCGATCGCCTTCACCGACGGACGCTGCATCGGCGCGGTGCTTGACCGCAACGGGCTGCGGCCGAGCCGCTACTGCGTCACCGACGACGACCTGGTCATCATGGCGTCGGAGGCGGGCGTCGTCCCGGTCGAGCCGGAGCGGGTGCTGCGCAAGGGGCGGCTCAAGCCCGGCCGGATGTTTCTGGTCGACTTCGATCTCGGCCGGATCGTCGCCGACGAGGAGCTGAAGGAGAGCATTGCCTCGAGCCGGCCCTACGCGAAGTGGCTGGAGCGCCGCACCGACCTCGCCGACCTGGCGGCCCAGGCCCGGAAGAAGGCGGCCGCGGGCGACGGCGCCATCCGCGCGAACCAGGCGGACGCGGATCAGGCGGAGATGTCGGGCGACGAACTCACCCGGCGGCTGCAGGCGTTCGGCCATACCGGCGAGACGATGCGCTTCATGCTGCGCCCCCTGATCGAGGAACAGCGCGACCCGATCGGATCGATGGGCAACGACACCGCCCTCGCCGCCCTCTCCGACCAGGACCGGCCAGTCTACGACTACTTCAAGCAGCTCTTCGCCCAGGTCACGAACCCGGCGATCGATTCGATCCGTGAAGAGGTCGTCATGTCGCTCGAGTGCACGATCGGCCCCGAGCGCAACCTGCTGGAAACCACCGCCGACCACTGCCGGCGGGTTCGTCTTCCCCATCCGATCCTGAGCAACCGGGAGTTCGCGGCGCTGACCGACGCCGACGATGCCGGCTTCCGTTGCCGCACGCTCGACGCCACCTGGGCGGTCGAAGAAGGCGCCTCGGGCCTCGGCGGCGCACTCGACCGCCTGTGCCGCGAAGCCGAACGGGCGGTGGACGACGGCTGCGGCTTCATCGCCCTGACCGACCGGGCCGCCGGACCCGACCGCGTCCCCGTGCCCACGCTGCTCGCCTGCGGCGCCGTCCATCACCACCTGCTGCGGACGATCAAGCGTACCCGGGTCGGCCTGCTGCTCGAGAGCGGCGAGGCGCGCGAGGTCCACCATCACTGCCTTCTGGTCGGCTACGGCGCGGACGCGATCAATCCCTGGCTGACCTTCGAGGCCCTCTGGCGGGCGCGCCGCCAGGGCCGGCTGCCGGCCGCGGCCGACGACCAGGCCGTCGTCGACCGCTATCGCAGGGGGGTCCGCAAGGGAATGCTCAAGGTGATGGCCAAGATGGGCATCTCCACGCTGCAGAGCTACAAGGGCGCCCAGATCTTCGAGGCGGTCGGGCTTTCCACCGAGGTGATCGACCGCAGCTTCACGGGCACCGCCAGCCGGATCGAGGGCGCGGGGCTGGAACGACTGGCGAAGGACGCCCTGCGGCGGCATGCCCGCGGCTTCCCGACGGACGAGCGCGACCGTGTGGCCGAACTCGCGAACCCCGGCGACTATCACTGGCGGGCCGGCGGCGAGCGCCACATGTGGAGCCCGCGGATGATCTCGCTGCTCCGGAACGCGGCTCGCGGCAACGGCACGAAGGCCTGGGAGAGCTTCGCCCGTCTCGCCAACGAGGACACGACCCGGAACTGCTCGCTGCGCGGCCTGCTCCAGTTCCGCGCGGACCTGGAACCCCTGCCGCTAGACGCGGTGGAACCGGCGAGCGAGATCGTCAAGCGGTTCTGCACGGGCGCGATGAGCTTCGGCTCGATCTCGGCCGAGAGCCACGAGACCCTCGCCGTCGCGATGAACCGGCTCGGCGGCAAGAGCAACACCGGCGAGGGAGGAGAAGACCCGGCGCGGTTCGTGCCGGACGCCAACGGCGACCTGCGCCGCTCGGCGATCAAGCAGGTCGCCTCGGGCCGCTTCGGCGTCACTTCCTGGTATCTGACCAACTCCGACGAACTGCAGATCAAGATCGCCCAAGGCGCCAAACCGGGCGAAGGCGGCGAACTGCCGGGCCACAAGGTCGACGAGATCATCGCGCGGACCCGCCACTCCACGCCCGGAGTGGGGCTCATTTCGCCGCCGCCCCACCATGACATCTACTCGATCGAGGATCTGAAGCAGCTCATCCACGACTTGAAGAACTCGAATCCGAGCGCCAGGATCAGCGTCAAGCTCGTTTCCGAAGTCGGCGTCGGCACGATCGCCGCGGGCGTCGCCAAGGCCCACGCCGACCACATCCTGATCTCGGGCCACGACGGCGGCACCGGCGCTTCGCCGCTGACCAGCATCAAGCACGCCGGCCTGCCCTGGGAACTCGGCATCGCCGAAACCCACCAGACCCTCGTGCTGAGCGACCTGCGCTCGCGGGTGACCCTCCAGACCGACGGCCAGCTCAAGACCGGGCGCGACGTCGTCGTCGCCTGCCTGCTCGGCGCCGAAGAGTTCGGCTTCTCCACCGCTCCCCTGATCACGATCGGCTGCATCATGATGCGCAAGTGCCACCTGAACACCTGCCCGGTCGGCATCGCCACCCAGGATCCGGAGCTCCGCGCGAAGTTCGAAGGCGCGCCGGAGGACGTCGTGAACTACCTCTTCCTCGTCGCCGAGGAGGCGCGGCGGATCATGGCGCGGCTCGGCGTCGCGACGATCCGGGAGCTGGTCGGCCGGACCGACCTGTTCCTGCCCGACCTCGCGGTCCGGAACGAGAAGACCGAGGGCCTCGACCTGTCCGCCGTGCTGCAACCCGCGGTGCGCGGGCACGAGGGCGTCCAGGTCGCGAAGACGATCGAACAGGACCATCGGCTCGAGAGCGCGCTCGACAACGAGCTGATCGACCGCGCCCGGCCGGCGCTGGAGCGCGGCGAACGCGTGCGGATCGACCTGCCCATCGTCAACACCCAACGCACCGTCGGCACGATGCTCAGCCACGAACTGATGAAGGCGCGCGGCGAACGCGGTCTGCCGGACGACACGATCCGCATCCGCCTCGCCGGCAGCGCCGGCCAGAGCCTCGGCGCCTTCCTTGCGCCCGGCATCACGATCGAACTCGAGGGCGACGCCAACGACTACGTCGGCAAGGGCCTGTCCGGCGGACGGCTCATCCTCTACCCGCCGCGCCGGTCCCGCTTCGCGGCGGAGGAGAACGTCCTGATCGGCAACGTCGCGCTCTACGGCGCCACCGGAGGCGAGGCCTTCTTCCGGGGCCGCGCCGCCGAGCGCTTCTGCGTCCGCAACTCCGGCGCCGGCGCGGTCGTCGAGGGGATCGGCGACCACGGCTGCGAGTACATGACCGGAGGACGCGTTGTCGTTCTGGGGCCAACCGGGCGCAACTTCGCGGCCGGCATGAGCGGCGGCATCGCCTGGGTGTTCGACCCGAACGGGGAACTCGCCGGCAACTGCAACGTCGAGATGGTCGGCCTCGAGCCCGTCGGCGACGAGTGCCGGAGCGAACTCCGACGCCTGGTCGCCCGACACGGCCGATCCACCGGCTCGACGGTGGCGCGCGGTCTGCTCGATCGATGGGACGAAGCCGTGCGTCAGTTCATCCAGGTCATGCCCCATGACTACCGTCGCGTCCTGCTGGCGCAAGGCGAGGTCGAGGAGCGAACGGCCGCGAAGGCCGAGGCCGCGGCCTGAGGCCGGCGGAGTCGGCGGACCGGCGCGGCACGGGCGGAACACGGGCGGCAGGGCATGGGCAAGGACACCGGCTTCAAGGAATACGCGCGCGTCGCGGTTCCCCGCCAGGATCCGCTGATTCGGCTCGCCCACTACGGCGAGTTCCTCGAACCGACGACGGACGAGCGCCTCGCCGTGCAGGGCGCGCGCTGCATGGACTGCGGCGTGCCGTTCTGCCAGTCCGACGAAGGCTGTCCGATCGACAACCTGATTCCGGAGTGGAACGACCTCGTCTACCAGGGACGCTGGCGAGAGGCCCTGCGCCGACTCGAGCGGACGAACAACTTCCCGGAGTTCACGGGGCGGGTCTGCCCCGCGCCCTGCGAAGGGGCCTGCGTGCTGGGGATCACCGACCCCGCCGTGACGATCAAGAACATCGAGAACGCGATCGTGGACCGCGGCTTCGACGAGGGCTGGATCGTCCCCCGGCCACCGAGGAGAAGGACCGGCAAGAAGGTGGCGATCGTCGGTTCGGGACCCGCTGGGCTGGCCGCGGCGGCGCAGTTGAACGGCGTCGGCCACGCTGTCACCGTGTTCGAACGGGAGGATCGGGTCGGCGGTCTGCTGATGTACGGCATCCCGAACATGAAGCTCGACAAGCGTCTGGTCGTCGACCGACGGACCGACCTGATGCGCGCGGAGGGCGTCGAGTTCGTCACCGGCGCCCATGTCGGCGTGAACGTCAGCGTCGACGACCTGCGGCGCGACCACGACGCGATCCTGCTCGCCTGCGGCGCGACCAGGCCGCGCGACCTCCCCCTCCCGGGCCGCGAGCTCTCGGGCGTCCACTTCGCGATGGAGTTCCTGACCGAGCACACGAGAGCGCTGCTCGACGCCGACCTGCCGAACGACGCCAGCCAGGAAGGGGCCGCCGTCAAGGCGCCGATTCACGCCTCCGGGAAGAACGTCATCGTGATCGGCGGCGGCGACACCGGCGCCGACTGCATCGCCACCGCGCTCCGGCACGGCTGCGCTTCGCTGGTCAACTTCGAGCTGCTGGACCGGCCGCCGGACGATCGGCCGGCCGACAACCCCTGGCCGGAATGGCCGCGCATCTTCCGCGTCGAGTACGCGCATGCCGAAGCGGCGGCCAGGTTCGGCGCCGATCCGCGCGTGTTCTCCGTCCTCTCGAAGCGCTTCGTCGACGACGGCGCCGGCGGCGTCGCCGGCGTCGAGACGGTGCGCGTCGCCTGGCGGCGGGACAACGCCGGGCGCTTCACGATGGAGGAGGTCCCCGGCAGCAAGGAGACGTTCGAAGCGGAACTCGTGCTGCTGGCGATGGGCTTCCTCGGGCCCGAGGCCACGCTCGGACGGCGCCTGGGTCTGGCGACCGACGAGCGCGGCGCCTTCGCCGCCGAACCGGGCCGGTACGCCACCTCCGCCCCCGGCGTGTTCGCCGCCGGCGACTGCCGCCGCGGACAGAGCCTGATCGTCTGGGCGATCAACGAGGGCCGCGGCGCCGCGGCCCGGATCGACGAGTACCTGACCGGGTCCACGGGCCTGCCCCTGCCGTCGGTTCACTGAGCCTCGATGACCGGCGCGCCTTCACGAGGGCTTCCATGCGCTACCGGATACTCTCCGCGTGAATCCGCGAATCAAGCCGTCGATTCAACATCTTGAAGCGGGGCCGCCGTCCTTTGACGGAGGGCCGGGCGATCTCTATAGTCACCCTTGGTCCGTGGCCGTGCGCGCGAGCGCCCCATGACCGCCATCCACCCGAACAATCCACGACCCGAAGCGCGTGAACAGCACGCCGGCGAACTCGTATCGAGTTCACCGGCGCCCATTCAGACACAGAGGAGAAACCGAACCATGCAGCCGACCCGCCCCCGGGCACGTCTTCTTGCGATCTTCCTGGCAGCGGCCTGCGCCTTCCCGATCGGCGGCGCCGCCCTTGCCCAGACGATCACCGGCACCATCGAGGGCTACATCTCGGATGTCGAGGGAGGCGCCGTTCCCGGCGCTACGGTGACCGTCACCAACCAGGACACGGGCATCGACCGTGCCGTCATCACCGACGCCGCCGGCTTCTACAGCGCCAAGGCCCTGCAGGTCGGCACGTACACCGTGAACGCCGCGCTCGCCGGCATGCAGACGACGCAGCAAGGCGACGTCACCGTCCTGGTCGGCCAGATCAAGGACGTCAACCTGACCCTCGAAGTCGAGTCGACCTCGGAGATCATTACCGTCACCTCGGAGGCGCCGATCATCGAGGTCAGCCGCTCCGGCGCCGCCAACTACATCGACGAGGTGGCGATCGAGAGCCTGCCGGTCGTGGGCCGCGACTTCACCGACTTCGCCATCCTCACTCCGGGCGTTCAGACCGACAGCCAGCGCGGCTTCCTGACCGTCGCCGGTCAGCGCGGCATGTATACGGGCCTTTCGGTCGACGGCGCGGACAACAAGAGCACCTTCTTCGGCTATGGCCGCGGCGGCGAGGCAACGGAGAACGACGGGCTGATCATCGCGCAGGACACGGTGCGCCAGTTCCAGGTGGTGACGAACGGCTTCTCGCCCGAGTATGGGCGCCACGGCGGCGCCTTCATCAACGTCGTCACCAAGTCCGGCACGAACGAGATCAAGGGCTCCGCCTTCTACTTCTTCCGCGACGACAGCATGGCCGAGGATCTGCCGTCTTCGCCGCTCGACGACTTCAACGACCGCGACGGTTCGCGGCCGGTGGACGAGTTCGAAACGCAGAACTACGGCTTCTCGATCGGCGGTCCGTTCAAGCAGGATCGCACCCACTACTACTTCGGCGTCGACCAGCGCGACCAGGACATTCCCTTCACCCGGTTCCTGACGAACCGCGGCGGCAGCGTCTACGACCTGATCATGCAGCGGGCCCAGAGCGAGCCCGCCTTCGCGGCCCTGGTGGACGGCTTCGAGCGGAACGCCGACGGTTCCGCCACCGGTCTGTTCGTCCGCTCGGTCAGCAACCGGATCCTGTTCGGAAAGCTGGACCACCAGATCAGCGACGCGAACCTGATCAGCCTGCGCGCCAATTGGACCGACTTCGAACGCGAGAGCAGCTACCTCGACGAAGAATCGCTGAAGACGGAAGACACGCTCTCCGTCATCGCGTCGATGACCACCGTGGTCGGAAGCCGCGGCGTGAACGAGTTCCGGATTCAGTCCGCCGCGGACAACCTGGACAGACTGTCCTTGCGGGTCGGCACGCCGATGGAAGCCCAGGTCCGCTTCCGCTGGAACGGCGCCGCCGTCGGCAAGTTCGACTTCCTGCCGATCTTCGTCGAAGAGTCGCAGCTCCAGGTCAAGAACGACTTCTCCTGGCTGTTCGGCGCCCACGACATGAAGTTCGGCGTCGACTACTCCAGCGACAACCTGAAACAGCTGTTCGCCGGCAGCCGCGACGGCCGCTATGACTTCCAGTCTCCGGAGGACTTCCTGGCGAACAAGGCGAGTGCCGCCCGCATCTGGTTCGGCGATTCGACCTACCCGAATTACGACGAAACCCAGGATGCACTCGCCTTCTACGGCCAGGACAGCCTGAAGCGGGACAACCTGACGTTGAACTACGGACTGCGCTACACGGCGACCGACAACCCGGACGGGCTGGAACATCTGCATCCCGACGGCCGCCAGATCCCGGACACCGAAAACCTCGCGCCCCGTTTCGGTTTCGCCCTGGCGCAGGACGAGGGACGCTCCGTCCTGCGCGGCGGCGTCGGCCTCTTCTTCGGAAGAACCCCGACGCTGCTCTTCGCCAACCAGGTCCAGTCCAACGGCGTGCCGCCGAACTACGGACGCATCACCGTCAGACCTGGCCAGAACGGCTACGTGCCGCTCGGCACGCCGATCGACAACGAGAATCCCCCGCCGGGCATCATTCCCGCGATCTCCTACGTCGATCCCGCATTCGACGACGCTCAGACCTTGCGCGCCAGCGTCGGCTGGGAACGGGAACTCGGCGACGGCTGGAGCGCCGGCGTCGACGCCGTCTACGCCGAAGCGACCGGCCTGCAGCGGAACACGGACTTCAACCGGATCTTCGGCGGCTACGACGAGTTCGGGCGTCCGAAGTGGAACGGCCGGAACGACGACTGTCCGGGGCTCGACGGCGTTCGCTGCGCGGAAGTGCTCGTCCGGCAGTCGCGCGGCGAGTCGGAGTACCAGGCCGTCACCCTGAAGGTGAACCGGCGCTTCACGGGCCGTTACCAGATGGGCGCCCACTACACCTGGGGCGAGGACCGCGACACCGACTCGAACGAGCGTTCGGCCACCGGCGTCACGATCACCGACACCGGCAACCTGGACTACGACTGGGGTCTTTCGGATCGTGACGTGACTCATCGGCTGGTCGTCACCGGCATGATCCAGTTGCCGCTCGACTTCCAGATCTCGGGCATTCTGAACTACCAGTCGGGCACGCCGTACACGCTGGTCGACAACGGCGTCGACTTCGCCTACTGCAGCTCGGTCGGCTGGAACTGTCCCGACTACCGCGCCGTGATGAACGGCGTCGTGGTGGGCCGGAACACGGAGCGCAACGAGTCGATCCAGACGATCGACGTGCGGATCGGCAAGTTCTTCCGGTTCGGAAACGGTCTGCGGCTCGATGTATTCGTCGAGGCCTTCAACCTGTTCGACCAGAACAGCTTCAGCGTCGGATTCAATCAGCGCAACATCCGGAACGGCAACGTTCCCGACGACCTCGGGATCCCGTCGTCTCTGACGACGAGACCCCGTCAGTTGCAACTCGGCGGCCGGTTCAGCTTCTAGCCGCGACCGTCAGGTTCCCTGAATCTCCGAGGGGGCTTTCCTTCGGGAAAGCCCCCTCAACCCCGGGGTGAACTCGCTACTCCCCGAACAGATCCGAGTGCGTTCCCGTGCGGACCAGGTGCAGTTCGGTTCCCTTCACGCGGCAGATGATCAGCCAGTCGGGCTCGACCTGAGCTTCTCGGTATCCCTTCCGGACTTCCCGCAGCGGATGGTCGCGGTCGCGTGCGGCCAGCGGCTCTTGCCTGAGATGTAGCGCTAACGTAGCCACAACGGACATGAACGGCAAGCTGATCGGCCACCCGGCATCCTTCGCCCGCGAGCTGATCCCCACGGGTAGTCGACCACCCGGGGCAACGAGGCCTCACATCTTGATGTCTTGGTCTTGACATCGTGATGCCAGACATCTAGCATCTCTGCCATGAGAACGACGTTGACCTTGGACGAGGACGTTGCGGCGAAGGTGCGTGGAGAAATGCTGCGGACCGGCGGCACGATGAAGCAGATCGTGAACGCTGCGCTTCGGCGCGGGTTCGAGGCGCCCAGCGAGGAGGAACTCGCCACTCCCTTCTCGGTAGCGGCCCGTCCCATGGGTGTGCGAGCGGGCCTTGCCCTTGACGACGTCGGCGGTCTGCTCGACGTCCTCGATGGTCCAGTCCGTCGATGACCCTCGTCGACGCCAACCTCCTCTTGTACGCCCATGACTCCGAGAGTCCGCAGCACGAAGCGTCAAAGCGCTGGCTGGAGGCCGAACGGGATTGTCCCGTTTTCTGTTGAACTTCGGATGGCGGCTCGTGTGTGTTGAAGAATGTTAAGCGGCCTTGGTTTGGTGGTCAACGTGACGTGCTCGTCGTTCGAGAGCACGGATGAGTTCTGGCATGTCTCGGTAGCCTCTGACGCGGTGGAAGCGTGATTGCGCATCGACGAGGGCTGCGGCGACCCAGCGCTGGATCATGGCGCCGCCCCGCCAGCGCTTGACGTTGCGGGTGTAGCGCCCGACGGAGCTGTTGAGGCTCTCGATCGGATTGGTGCTGCGCATGGTCTTCTGGAGAGCTCCGGCGAGGCCGAGTTCGAGCACGGTGACGGTCTCCTCCATGCCTTCCCGTAGGGAGGCCGCTGCGCCGGGGTGCTCCCGCTCGAGATGACTGGCGAGCTGCCGCAGACGCCTCAAGGCCGTCTTGGCGGATTTGCTGTCCCAGGCCTTGCGGAGCGCCCGGCGAATCGAGGCTCGCTTCTCTTCGGGCAGGTGTTCCTCGACGTTCCGGGCCTTGTGGACCTGGCAGCGCTGCACCGTCGCGGCGTCGCCGAAGACCTCCCTGATCGCGCGGCGCAGGGCCTTGCTGCCGTCGATGACGAACAGCAACGGCTTCGCCGTCGAAAGGCCCCGCTCCACCAGGTCGGCGAGAAGAGCGCGGACCACCGCCGTGTTCTCCGTCGAACCCTCGCGAAGGCCAAGAACCCGCTTGTGACCGGACGACGAAACGCCCAAGGCGATCAGAATGCAGTGGCCACCGATGTACTTCGCGTCCACGCACAACACGCGGATGTCCTCGTCTTCCAGCGACGACGACAGGAACTTCTCCATCTGCCGCATCGACAGCGCCTTGAAGCGACGAGACACCGAACTCCTGGAAGCCGAACGACGGTCCGAACCCGCTGCCGCCGTGTCCAGCGACCGCCGGTAGTTCCGCGTCGACACGCCCGAAGCGATCGCTTCCATCGTGTGACGGTCCATCGCGTCGCGAGACGACGCCCACTCGAACGACTCGAGACGCACCTCGCCCTCCGGACCCCGTATCCGCAGACGCTGAATCTCCATCCGGGCGCCGCCCAGCGTCACCTGACTCGGAGCGCTGCCCGCGCGCCACACCGAACGAGCATCCTGGTGACGACCCTTCGCCCCGCACCGCAACTCCCGCTCCTTCTCCATCAACTGCGCCAAGGCAGAACGGCCTGTCTCAACGCACAGATCCTGAAAGCTCGACAGACCGTCGAACAACGAGGACGATGCCTCCAACAGACCAAGCCCCGACCCCGACGACGAGCTGCTCCTTCTCTCTTGCCGATTCCCTTCCCGACTGCGATGATTCGCCATGGGTGGCGTCTCCTTTCTTTCGCTGGAACCGGCCCGCTCACCGGGCCGGGTGAGCCGCCACCCTACTCCCAAAGTTCAACAGCCGGCGGGACATCCCCGGCCGAACTGTCCTCCGGCCGGCAGGTCTGCTTCGCGCTCGTTACCTTGCTGGCGTTCGTTCGCCTCTCCTCCGACCGTCGCGTCTTCGCACGTCCACTGACGCCTGTCGAAGGCTGCGCCCTGATCGAAGAGTGGCTGGCGCTGCCCAACGTGAGGCTGCTGCAGCCCGGGCCGCGAACCTGGACGATCCTGGGCGAACTCTGCACGAGCGGTCAGGCCAGAGGGCCGATGGTGATGGATGCGCACCTCGCGGCTCTGGCGCTCGAACACGGCGCTTCGGTCGCCACGACCGACCGAGACTTCACCCGGTTCCCGGGCATTGACCTAGTGAACCCGGTCGTCGGTCGCCAGGCTCGGAACGTCGCCCACCGGTAGAACGGAGATGCGCTCGTCCAGCTCGTACGACCTGTCGCCAGGGTAGATCACCCAGAGTCGGTCGAGGCGCAGGTCGGCGAGCGCCGACCTCATCGACTTCGTCGTTCCCGGCGCGTCGCTGTACTTGAACTCGAACCCGTGCCGGCGGCCGCCGGACACGATCATCAGGTCCAACTCGGCGCCGCCGTGGGTAGCCCAGAAGTGCGCGTTCGAGGGCTGCATGCAGGACAGGACCTGCTCGACGGCAAAGCCCTCGAACGAGGCCCCGACCTTCGGATGTCCGGCCAACCGATCCGCCGACGGAAGATCGAGCAGCGTGTGGAGGAGGCCGCTGTCGCGAATGTAGACCTTTGGCGCGCGGACCTGCCGCTTCTTGAGGTTCTCGTGCCACGGCGGAAGGACCCTGGCGACCTGCGCGGCGACGAGGATGTCCAGATACCGGCGGGCGGCAGCCTGACCCGAGCCGATCGCTCGAGCGAATTCCGCCGCGTTCCACACCTGGCCGTGATGGTGCGCGACCATCATCCAGAAGCGCCGCAGCGCCTCCGCCGGCAGGGAAACGCCGAACTGCGGGATGTCGCGATCGAGAAAGGTCTCCACGAAACTCTGGCGCCACAGGGCGGACAGGTCATCGTCGCCGGCCAGAAAGCTGCGCGGGAACCCACCCCGCAGCCAGAGCTTCCGCCACCCGCCTGGACCGGCGCCGCCCACCTCGGTCAGGTCGAAACCCGAGAGACGAACCTGGCCGGCGCGGCCCGCCAGAGTCTCCGAAGCCCCGCGAGCGAGCGCCGGGGATGCGCTGCCCAGGACGAGGAAGCGGACCGGCGCCTCCCGCCGGTCGCACAGGACCCGCAGAATCTCGAACAGCTCGGCTTGCCGCTGAATCTCGTCGATGACGACGAAGCCGCGCAGAGGCGCCAGGGTCTGCATCGGCGTCGCGAGACGCCTCCGATCGACAGGATCCTCCAGATCGAAGTAACGGTCCTTCTCCGGCGCCTCGTCGAACAAGGCGCGGGCAAGGGTCGTCTTGCCGCATTGCCGCGGCCCGACGACCGCTACCGCCGGATGCACCAGGAAGGAGCGCTGGATCCGTCGGGCGGCGAGTTCACGGTCAACGTTCACGGAACCAAGCGTACTTTCTTGAAAATCACTCGGCCAACAGGTGATCTTCAAGAAACTTCAGGCCGAGTCGCCGCTCGCCGCGTACACGGCCAACATCTCCGGGCGTGGCGCCGAGGTCCGCAGCGAGGGGCGCAACCGGACTCCCCCATGGCGACGGCCTCGCGGCGGCGCGGGTCCGCCGGCGTTTCTCGACGAATCCGCGAAGACCCGCACGATCCTCAGGCGCCGGCCGCTTCAGTCCGCTTCGTCGAGGCGGCGCAGCTTGATGCTGCGAAACGCGACTTCGTCGCCGTGGTCCTGCAGCAGGATCCGTCCTTCAGGCCATTTGCCGAATCCTTCCCTGCCGGCGAACTTGCTCCTGGCGACCGCCTCGTCGAGTTCCGCCGAGTTCCGGTCGAACGCCAGCACCAACTGGTGGTTCAGCCAGTGCTCCACCGCGCCGTCCGCGCGAACCACGATCCGGGCGTGGTTGAAGGCGCCAGGCCCCTTGACGAACCGCAAGCGCTTCGTCGCCGGCAGCAGGTCGTAGAGCGAGGCGAGCGTCCGATTGCCGTCGCGGCCAGCCCGAGCGTCGGGATGGCGGCCGTCGTCCAGAATCTGGTACTCGAACGCGACCGCCGTGCCGGGCGCCGAGCCGTAGCCCTCGGTGACGAAGTACTTGATGCCGCTGTTTGCGCCCTCGGTCATCCGGAACTCCAACTGAAACTCGAACGCGGAGAACGTCTCGCGGGTCACGATCCCGCCGCCGCGGGGGCGCCGGGCGTTCGCCGCCAGGACGGTCAACTCGCCGTCGCGCACGTCCCAGCCGGTCGCGGGAAAGTCCTCCCGGTGGACGCCGCGCCAGGCCTCCGTGTTCTCGCCGTCGAAGAGCAACTCCCAGCCCAAGGCCGCTTCCGCCTCGGACAGCCGGTTCGGCCGCGCATCGACGACGAAGGGAAACTCGCCGTCCCCCCTCGGCGCCAGATCTCCGGTTCGCAGACGGATGTTCCGGTAGCGCACCTGGAGGCCGTCCTGTTCCGGGCCGACCGCGTGGACCTGGAGCGCGACGAAACCGCTCGACGTCATCTCGTCGATCAGGAACGCGGCCGGGGCGTCGTTCAGCCAGGTGCGGATCACGGGGCCGATCGCCTCGATGTAGATCCGGTTCCACTGGTCCGGCCGGAAGGACTGGCGCGCGGTCGGATTGACGGACAACGGAAACAGCCAGCCGCGGCGGAACTCGTCGTAGATGCCGCCGCTCCAGGCCCGTTCGCTCGAGTCGATCTCGACCTGGTAGCCGTGCACGACGCCGTTGAAGTACGCCGGATCGCTGTGGCTGCGGATCTGGATGCCGGCGTTCAGCCCCTCGTCGACCCGGAACTCCAGTTGCAGAGCGAAGTCCCCAACCTCTTCCGTGGTCGCGAGGAAGGAATTCGACGTGCCGGCAACGGCCGTGCCGATGATCGTGCCGCCTTCGAGCGCGAAGTCCGCCTCCCCGCCGAGCCGGCGCCACCCCTGCTCGATGCCGCCGGCGGTCAAGTTGCTCCAACCCGAATCGGCAGCGGGACGGGCGAACCCCGGCATCGCCGCACCAGCCAGGAGCAGCGGAACGAACCGCCGGCACGACAACGACAAGAATGGGGCTTGAAGCATGCGGCGCAGCTTACCGCCCGTTGTCGCCCCGCCGGGAGTGCACGGACTGAGCGGATGGTCGAACCGGTCGCCAGGCCTTCTCGGCGAGTTCCCGACGACGGCCCGCCGTCCAGCCCGCATGTTTCGCCGAGTTCCGGCTGCGGTCGCGGATCCGCGCGCCGTACCGTCGCCGGCCGCCGGGCAGTCGGCTCCCTCCGCCGGGCGCTCGGACGAACCCGCCGGGCCACGGCCCGCATAGGATCGCCGCTTCCAGCCCTTGGGCAGACGGGAAGACGAGAGGAGGCCGCCCTTGGATTCGATCGACATCCACCCGCGGGCGCTGCGACGCGCAGCGACGATCATCCTGGAAGCCGGCGGCAGCGAAGCCGAGGAGGCGCGCATCGTCGCCGATCACCTCGTGCTGGCGAACCTCTCGGGACACGACAGCCACGGCGTCGGCATGCTGCCCGCCTACGAGCGAAGCCTCGGCAACGGGACGCTGAAGCCGAACCGAACCGTCGAACTGGTCCGCGACGACGGAGTGATCATGATGTTCGACGGCGGCATGGGTTACGGCCAGTCGGTTGGCCGCCAAGCAACGGCGGCCGCGATCGAGCGCTGCCGAAGCACCGGCGTCGTGCTGGCGACGGTCCGACACTGTCACCACCTGGGGCGCATCGGCACTTACGCCGAACAGGCGGCGGACGCCGGACTCGCCTCGCTCCACTTCGTCAACGTCGTCGGCCACCTTGCCCTCGTCGCCCCCTACCGGGGAACCGACGCCCGCTACTCGACGAATCCCGTCTGCCTGTCGCTGCCGGGAGGCGACCGGCGCCCGGCGCTCCTCCTCGACATGGCGACCAGCCGGATCGCCCACGGCAAGGCGCGGGTGGCGCACAACAAGGGAGAGGAGGCGCCGGCGAGCGCCCTGATCGATCATCTGGGCCGGGAGACACGCGACCCGGGCGTGCTCTTCCGACAGCCGTCCGGGGCGCTGACCTCCTTCGGCGACCACAAGGGCTACGGTCTGGCGGTCTTCTGCGAGCTCCTGGGCGGCATGATGAGCGGCGGGTGCACCGCCCAGCCCGAACACCGGATCCAGGAGACGATCACGAACAACATGTTCAGCATCGTGTTCGATCCCGATCGGCTGATCCCGCGTTCGGCGATGGAGCACGAGCTGGCGGCCCTGGTCGCCCACGTCAAGGCATCGCCGGCGGCCGACCCGAACAAGCCGGTGCTCGTACCCGGCGACCCCGAACGGGTCAGCCGCATCGAACGCGCCGAAGCCATCCCGGTCGATGCCGAATCCTGGCGTCAGATCATCGCCGCCGGCGAACGGCTGGGCGTCGACCCCGGCGAACTCGAAGCGGTCGCCGCCGAGCGCGACGCCGGCCAGCCGGACTGACCCGCCACGACGAGGCAAGGGCGTGGCGCGGTCGAGCAGGCCTTCCAGCTCGCGCACGTTCGACTGCACTTGCCGATCGGCGTCAGCCGACTCCGGCAACCGAGACGACCTGGCTGGCCGGTTACCGCTTCGCCTCGCTGAAGAAGTCCCACAGCAGTTCGGCGCCGAAGTTGCCGGCGTCATCGCGCGGCCAGAGGTGGGCGCCGTTCCAGGAACAACCGCGGACGGCCCGGCCAGAGGCGCAGCCGGTGTGCTCCACGCAGCTCAGCGCCCGCCGCCCGTCCCAAGGCGTTTCGACCGCGGTCGGCTCGGCGGCGCAGGATTGCGACGCCGCCCACTTCGCCGCCACGTCCGGCTGCGAAGTGTAGACGTAGCCGTCGTCGGCGGTCGAACCGTCGATCGGTACCGTGCGGTCCGTCGTGCCGCCGACCAGCAGCATCGACGGACCGGGCGCCCCGGCCGCGCAGTCGAAGCCGCGCGCCAGGTAGCCGTGCATCGGAGCGACCGCGGCCAGGCGATCTCCGAGGACGCACCCGAGCCGGTGGACGAACATCCCGCCGTTGCTGTAGCCGGAGGCGAAGACGCGGTCCATGTCGATGCACAGCTCCGCCGAGAGATGGTCCATCAGGGCCGCGATGTAGCCGACGTCGTCGTGGCATGAGCACCAGTTGCACCGTCCGCAGCTTCCGCACTCCGGCGGACAGGGATACGGGTCCGCGTCTTCGCGGCACGCCGGCGCCTCCGGCCGGAGCGGCGCGCTGCAGGCCAGGTCGTTCCAGGAGGAGATCGCGGCCGTCCGGCGCCCCGTTTCGCCGCCGAGCGACGCCTCGAACGACGTTCCCTGGGGGAAGACGAGCACGAAGCCCTCGCGGTCGGCAAGATCCGACAGGCCCGTCCAGCCGTCGCTGTGCCGGGCGCTGCCCGTGTAGCCGTGCACGTGAAGCCACAACGGCCGGGCCGAGGCGCCGTCGTAGCGGGCCGGCAAGCGCAGCCGATAGCCGCGCACCAGACCGTCGTGGGCGAGCTCCAGATCGACGCTCGCGCCGGGCATGGCAGTCGATGCGAGGCCCGCGCCACCGGCTGAACAGCCCGGACTGTCGGCGGCCGCGAGCGGCGTGGCAACGGCCAGCAGCGCCGCCGTCGCGACGGTGGTCAGTCGCGCGGCCATCCGCCGCATCGTGGCGTGGACCGCGGGACCGGCAGGTCCACAAGGGGAACCGACATGGGCCACCGTCAGAGTTCGGCCACGGCGCCGGCCGGCGTCGGCGCCGGCGGCGCCTCGAGATCCTTGAAGATCCATGCGAGCGCCGCCTCGACCTGCGGCTTCGCTCCTTCCTCGACCACGTCTCCGTGGCACGGAATCAGGCGGTCGAACCGGCACTGCAGGAGTCGCAGGCAGCTCGCCGCGCAGGCTGCGCGGTCGCGCATCGCGAGCCGGAAGATCCGGCTCATGGCGACGCGCCGGCTGACGCCGGTGAGGCGAAAGTAGAGCGACGCCAACAACCCCGGATCCTGCCGCAGGTTGAACAGCAGGTCGGCCACCAGCAGTGACGCGCTCGGCCGGTGACAGAATGCGACCTCGTTGAACGACGGCATCCCGTCAATCGGGATCGGTTGCAGTTCCCCGCCCCAAGGCGAAGCAACGCCGAGGGTTCCCGCAAAGGCGATGTCCTTGCGCTTCTCGGCCAGGCCGGGAGCGCCAAGCACATCAGCGTCCGGAAAGCGCGAGGCGGCCGACGGCAGATGAAGATGGTGGAACCGGTTCGGCGCAATCAGGTATCGCACGGGGCCCAGGCTCAGAAGTTCCTCGGCCGTCCGGTCGTCGATCGGCCCGGGCGAATACAGCCACAGCCCCCCGTCGTCCAGACGAACAACGGTCATGCGGGCCGGCGCGGCGAAGCCGAGAGCGAACCTCTCTGCATGGTCGGCGATCCAGAGATCCGGGCATACCTCCTGAAGCGCCATGGCGGCAAGTATAGAGGTCTCGCCTTGTCTCCTCGTCACCGCGGGGGGGGGCACCGCGGTCAAGTCTCCGATACAGCGCGGATTTCAGACGATGCTCGAAAGTGGGCCGCGTCGCTCATGGCAGACCGAAGCGGAACAGCGCCATCAGGAGCCCGATGATCGTCGAGAAGAACAACAACAGCAGCCTGTTCTCCCGGCGAAGAGCATCGAACTGGGCATCCATCCGACCCAGGATCTCCTCGCGGTGGCTGTCCATCCGACGGAGCAGCTCTTCGCGAACATCGCCAATTCGGTCCAGCAGCTCGGTCCTCACTCCGTCGATGCGGTCCAGCAGATCGACCCTCAACCTGTCGATCTGGCCCTGCAGGTCGGTCCTCACTTCGTCGATGCGGTCCAGCAGACCGACCCTCGACCTGTCGATCTGGCCCTGCAGGTCGGCCCTCGCTTCGTCGATCCGGTCGTCGTTGCCGCCCAGCCGCGTGACGATCGCGTCGATCCGCCCGCCCAGCCGAGCCTCGAGCTGCCGCACGTCTCCCTGAAGATTCGCGAGGCCGACCTCGATCCTGCCGACCTGCTCCGCCGTGGCGAACCGGGACTCGTCCCGATGGATCTCATCGATCACCGCCGCCGCCAGGTTCGGATCAAGGCCAGCCCGCTCAAGTCGGGATGCCGCAGAGCCGCGCTCACGCGAAGAGTCTATCCTCGGCACGACAAACGTCCTCCAACTGTCGATTCCGGCGCAGACTGCGCCCGTACAGACACAGACGGATTCCCGCACCCGAATCCGATGACCGGGCCGCGGACGGGCCAGCGTAGAATCCCTCGGCCATGCGGCCGATGCCCATCCGTCCCCGGCGCAACCGCCGTTCGGCGGCTATCCGATCGCTGATCCGCGAAACCGACCTCGGACCGGACCGGCTGATCTACCCGCTGTTCGTCATGGAGGGCCGGGACGCGGCCGAAGCGATCGACTCGATGCCGGGCCAGGCGCGCCTGAGCATCGACCGCCTGGTCGCCGAGAGCCGCGCCGCGCACGCGCTCGGCGTTCAGGCCGTGGCGCTGTTCCCGGCCGTGGACAACGAGTCGAAGGACCGCACCGCCAGCGGCGCCGTCGACCCGGACGGGCTGGTTCAGCGGGCCGTGCGCGAACTCAAGTCGGCATTGCCGAACCTGCTCGTCGTCACCGACGTGGCGATGGACCCGTACTCGAGCGACGGTCATGACGGCCTGGTCGAGAACGGAGAGATCGTGAACGACCCGACCCTCGAGATCCTCGCCGCCACCTCCGTATCCCAGGCCGACGCCGGCGCCGACGTCATCGCCCCCTCGGACATGATGGACGGCCGGGTGCGGGCCATCCGCGACGCCCTCGACGCCTCCGGCCACGACCAGGTCGGAATCCTCAGCTACACGTCGAAGTACGCCTCGAACTTCTACGGGCCATTCCGCGACGCCCTCGACTCGGCGCCCCGCGCCGGCGACAAGAAGACGTACCAGATGGACCCCGCGAACGTCCGGGAGGCGGTGCGCGAAGCCCGGCTGGACGTCGAGGAAGGGGCCGACGCGGTCATGGTGAAGCCCGCCCTCGCCTACCTCGACGTGATCCGCGCCGTCCGCGAGGCGGTCGACCTGCCGGTCGCCGCCTACCAGGTGAGCGGCGAGTACGCGATGATCCAGGCGGTCGCCGCGAACGGCTGGATGGACGGCGACGCGCTGATGCTGGAAACGCTGACCGCCATCCGGCGCGCGGGCGCCGACATGATCCTGACCTACTTCGCGCGGCGCTGCGCCGAAGTCCTCGACAGCCACTGATTCCGCGGCGGCGGCGCTGCGGGACGACTCGCCAGGCGCCGCGTCCTTTTTGTCGCTGGCGACGTTCGCAACCGCCGGTCGGCCCGGGTGCCCTGGAAACCGGCTGCCGGCACGCCGAACTGTACCGAGCCGTGCCGAAGGCGTGGCCATCGCTCAGGCCGCGCGCGACGCCCGGTGGTAGAGTTCCTGACTCTCGCAAGCCCCCGAATCCGTCATGCGAATCCTCACGCTTCTCGTTCCGGTCCTCCTCGGTTCGGCGGTCCTGGCGCAGGAGAACCACCTGACGTCGGCGCGCCTCGAAGGGGAAGTCCTCCGCCTGATCGTGGACAACGAGCTGCAGGCGGTGCGGCACTTCCCCCTGCCCGGGCCGCCCAGGGTGGTCATGGACCTGTTCGGAATCGACCGGTCGGTTGCCGAGATGCCGGCGCCGACGGCCGACAGCCCGGCGCTTGAAGTGCGCACGGGCGAGCATCCCGGGTTCCTGCGGGTGGTCGTCGACCTGCGGATGGACCTGCCGTCCTACCAGGTGCGCCAGTCGGAAGGGCTCGTCGAGGTGGCTCTCGGCGCCAGCCTGCCGCCCTCCGCGACCGGCGTGCTGATCGGAGAATCGCCCGTGCCGGGCGCCCCGGCCGCGCCGCGACCGGCCGCCGCTCCAGAAGTCCAGGCCGCCGTCGATGAAGCGCCAGGCGGACAGCCGGCGGACGCGGCGCCTTCCGTGTCGCCGGCGCCGACCGGCAGCGCACTGCGGAACCTGGACGACCTGACGACGGACGAACTGCTGGCCCTGATCGATGCGGAACTCGCGGCGGCCGAGCGCGATCAGGAGCAGTCCGCGGAAGAACTGATCCAGCAGGTCGAAGCCGAGTTCGCCGCCCGCCCCGACAGTCGGACCGTGGCGGAAGCGCCGGCCGAACCGGAAGACCGACAGCCCGTCGAAGACGACGACGATGACGACACGGCGGATCGACCGCCGTACCGCTTCATCGACGAAGCGCCGGACGCCCCGCCCGGGTCGTAGCCCCGGATCATGGCCCGGGTCGCGGTCGGCGCCGGACGCGCCAGCGGCGGTTCGGGCCCCGCAATGCCGGCGCGATGCGCGGTCCGGAGCCCCCCGGCGCTTCGCGCCGGATGCCGACGGGGACGTCAGCCCACCCAGTCTGTCCAGCAGCGGGTTCGCATTGGAGCAAGCAACGCCGCTCAGGGTGCGCCGACGCCCTCGTCGGCTTTCCGGGGTTGGGGTCAGCCGCGCGGCCGCGAACGCTGCCAGGCGCCGGTCGCGGCATCGTCGCTCCGCTCTTCGCTCCAGGCATCAGGCATTGAGCAGTTCTTCCAGGATGTCGAGGATCCAGGCATCGATCAGTTCTTCCAGGATATCGAGCGGCACCGAACCGTTCTCGAGCACCGCATCGTGGAAACGACGGACATCGAAGTCCGCGCCGAGCGCCTCCTCGGCCCGCGCCCGCAGTTCCCGAATCTTCAGTTCGCCCATCTTGTAGGCGAGCGCCTGGCCCGGCCAACTGATGTAGCGGTCCGTTTCGGTCGTGACCTCGTGCAGCGAGAGCGCCGTGTTCTCGGCCAGATAGTCGAGCACCTGCTGGCGCGTCCAGCCCAGGGCGTGCACTCCCGTGTCGACCACGAGGCGGCAGGCCCGCCAGATCTCGTAGGTCAGGCGGCCGAAGTTGCTGTACGGATCCTCGTAGATGCCGGCCTCGAGCCCCAGATACTCGGAGTACAGCCCCCATCCCTCCCCGAAGGCGGACAGATAGTCGTGGCGACGGAACTCCGGCCCGGCCTCGATCTCGGCCGCGAGCGCGTTCTGAAGGTGATGACCCGGCACGGCCTCGTGCAGGGTGAGCGCCGCCAGCGCGTAGAGCGGCCGGCTCGGCAGGTTGTACGTGTTGACCCAGTAGATGCCGGGCTGCGTACTGTCGTACGGGGCGGACACGTAGCGGCCGGCGGTGTACTTCGGCGCCATGTGGTCCGGGACCGGCTCGACCGTGTAGGGGACCCGCGGCAAGGTCGCGAACAGGGACGGCAGCTTGCCGTCCATCGTCTTGGCGATCCAGGCGGCGCGCTCCAGAAGCTCTTGCTCGGACTCCGGGTAGAAGCGCGGATCGGTGCGCAGGAACTCGAGGAACTCGGCGTACGTCCCCTCGAAGCCGGTCTCCCGGATGACCTCGGCCATCTCGGCCCGGATCCGCGCGACCTCGCCGAGGCCGATCTCGTGGACCTCCCGCGGCGTCACGTCGAGCGTCGTGAACCAGCGCACCTGCTCCGCGTAGTAGGCCTCGCCGTCCGGCAGGTCGGAGGCGCCGACGGTCTCCCTGGCGGCCGGCAGGTACTCGCCGACGAAGAACTCGTGGAACCTCCGGTAGGCCGGCACGACCGCGTCGACGATCGCCGCCTCGGCGTCCGTCAGGATCCGCTCGCGGTCCAGCTCCTCGACGGTCGCGGGCAGGTCCTCGAACGGCGCCCAGAAGGCGCTGTCCCGCGGATCGTCCACGATGTGGGCGGAGATCGTGTCCTCGTAGCCCGCCAGCGTCACCCGCGGCAGGGTGAAGCCGCGCTCGATCCCGGCGCGCATGTGGTCCTGCTGTTGAGCGAAGTACGCCGGCATCGCCCGCATCCTGGCGATGTAATCGTCGTAGTGCTCCGCCGTACGAAACGGCATCGGGCGGTGCATCCGCGCGAACCCCATGTGGAAGCCGGAGTCCGCGCTGAGCGGCATCTGGTAACCGCCGAACTCGAAGCCCCGCACGCTGCCCCGGAGCTGCCGCTCGAACATCCGCGCGTTGATCCGGTCCGCCGCGTCGAGCCCGGAGACATCGATCTCCTCGAACCGCCGCAGCAGATCACGCCGCCGCTCCACCCGGCGCTCGATCGCCTCCAGGCTCATGTCGGCCAGCTCGTCGTTCCGCGAGTGATCGCCGACGCTGGTGGCGAACCGCGGACTCTCGAGAAGCCTGGCCGCCCAGTCCTCGTCGAACAGCGCGTGGAGCTCCTCCCGCGCATCCTCCGGCGGCGCACAGGCCACGAGGGCCAGACAGGCCAAAGCCGGCAGGATCTCCCGAACGCTTCGTAGCCGAGTCATGCGAGCAAGCGACACTCTACTGTACTGGCGCCGCCCCACGAGAGTCCCATGAGAGATGAGCCTGGAGGGCGAATGTCCATCCCCCGAAAGATGAGCATCCGTGTTTTCAAGTGGGCGCGCCGTCATCGGGGGCGGCAGCGGGTCAGAGGATCCGCGCACTCGGCGAGGCGGCGCCGGCTGCGTTACGCTTCACGGCGGAAGTTCCCGGAGGTCCGTTGCTCGCAAGGTACTTGTCCGCCCTCTTGCTCGTGGTCGCGGCGCCTGTCGCGGCCGGGGGCCTTGCGGCGGAATCCGCGACTCCGCAGCTTCGCCACGGCGACCGGATCTGTCTGGTCGGCAATGCGTTCGCCGAGCGGTTCCAGCTCTTCGGCTACTTCGAGAGCGGGTTGCTTGCCGCGTTCCCGGACCTGGAGCTGTCGGTACGCAACCTCGCCTGGTCGGGGGACGAGACGGCGCTGCGGCCGCGGCCGCTGGATTTCGGCGCGGTCGACCGTCATCTGGAGGCGCAGGGCGCGGACGTCGTGCTGCTGTTCTACGGCGCCAACGAATCGTTTGCCGGCGCCGGGGGACTGCCGGCGTTCAGGAACGAGCTCGGGCGGCTGCTTCGCCGTGTCTCGAAGCCGCTCTACGACGGCGCCGAGCCGGCGCGCGTGGCTCTCGTTTCGCCGATTCCGCAGCAGGCGCTGCCGTCCGGGCTCGGGCTGGACGCAGCCGCGGTCGAACGCCGCAACGCCCAACTGCGTGCCTACGCCGAGGCGGCCGAAGCCGTCGCGGCCGAGAACGGCGTGCCCTTCCTCGACATCTTCGACGACGTTGCGGCCGCGTTTGCCGACGCGCCGGCGCCGTTGACGGTGAACGGCCTGCACCTGAACGAGGCCGGCTACCGGCACGCTTCCCGCGCGCTCCTCAAGGCGCTCGGCGTTTCGCCGCCGGGCACGGTCGTCGCTTCGGCCGCGGGCGGCGCCGGGCTTGCGATCCGCCCGCCGGTTCTGCCGCCGGGACCCGACGGCGAACCGGACCGGATCCACGTCAGCGTCAGCGACCTCGCGCCCGGCTACTACGCCCTGCGGCGCGGCGACCGGACCCTGGCCTCGGCCAGCGACGGAGAGTGGGCGAAGGGAGTCGAAGTCCGGGAGAGCTCGGCCGTCACCGCGCTGACGGAGGCGGGAGGCGGCCTGCGCCGCGCGGTGCTGCGCAAGAGCCGACTGTTCTTCGACCGCTACCGCGCCGTGAACGGCTACTACATCTACGGCGGCCGCAAGGAACCCTTCGGCGTTCGCTCCTTCCCGGCCGAGATGGCCCGCTTCGACGAACTGGTCGACGCACTCGAAGACGAGGCCCGCGACCTGGCGCGCTCGGGCGAGACCTGGCGACTGGAGCGCGTCGACCGATGAGCCGCCTTCTTCCCCCAGCCGTCAGGGGTCCGGGGCCCTGGCGGCAGGAGCGACCGCGCTCCTCACCGAGGACCTGCAAGACGGTCAGACCTTCGGGCAGCTTCGCGTGGTCAATCCACTCCTCGATGGGCCACGGTAACTTCGGCGCCCCTGTCCTCGCGCTCCTGACGGCTGCTCTGGCCGCCGGCCCGGCAATCGCCCAGAACGTCGCGGACGAGGAACCGAACCGCGGCGGCGAAGCCCGCTACGAGGCCCGCGACCCGGCCTACGCGCTGGAACATCTTCACCCCGCCGAGGGGTACGAAGTCTCGCTGTTCGCTTCCGAGCGGGACTTCCCGATCGGCAACCCGGTGGCGCTGACGTTCGACTCCCGGGGCCGACTGTGGGTGGCGACCATGCCCTCCTACCCCCAGCGACTCCCGGACGAGGCGCCCGACGACAAGATCATCATCCTCGAAGACCGCGACGGCGACGGCCGCGCCGACCATCACACGGTCTTCGCCCGGGGCCTCCACCTGCCGACGGGCTTCGAACTGGGCGACGGCGGCGTCTACGTGGCCCAGCAGCCGAACCTGATGTTCATCGAGGACACGGACGGCGACGACATCGCGGACCGCCACGAGGTCATCCTCCACGGCTTCGGAACCGAGGACAGCCACCACTCGATCTCCGCCTTCACCTGGGGGCCGGGCGGCGCGCTCTACTTTCAGGAAGGAACGTTCCACCACAGCCAGGTCGAGACGCCGTACGGGCCGGTGCGGCTGGTCGACGCCGGGGTCTTCCGCTACAAACCGCGGCGGTTCCATCTGGAAGTGTTCGTCTCCTATCCCTTCGCCAATCCCTGGGGCCACGTCTTCGACCGCTGGGGGCAGAACTTCATCGCCGACGCCTCCGGCGGCGCGAACTACTTCGGCGCTCCGATCACCGGCGCCGCGCCCTACCCGACGAAGCGGCGGCGGATGAAGCCGTTCACGTCGATCGTCCGGCCGACATCCGGCTGCGAGATCGTCAGTTCGCGTCACTTCCCGGACGAAGCGCAGGGGAACTTCCTGATCAACAACACGATCGGCTTCCAGGGCATCAAGCGGCACCGGGTGATCGAGGAGGACTCGGGCTTCACCTCCGAGGAGGTCGAGCCGCTTCTCTATTCGACCGACATCAACTTCCGGCCGGTCGACCTGCAGTTCGGACCGGACGGCTCGCTTTACGTCGTCGACTGGTTCAACCCGCTGATCGGCCACATGCAGTACTCGCTCCGGGACGAGCGCCGCGACGTCGAGCACGGCAGGATCTGGCGCGTGCGGCACGGCTCGCGGCCGCTGCTCGATCCGCCCGAGATCGCGGCCGCCTCGACGCCGGCGCTCGTCCGGCTGCTCGAGAGCTACGAGGACCGCACGCGCTACCGCGTCCGCCGCGAACTTCGGGAACGGCCGCGCGACGACGTGCTGGCCGCGGCCAAGACCTGGCTGGACGAACTCGACGCGCGCGAGATCGACGCTCGCGAACAAGCCGCCGAGGCGGACAGCGCCGCGAACCTTTCCGACCTGGAGCGCCACCGCCTGGAAGCCCTGTGGCTCCACCAGAACCTGAACGTCGTCGAACCCGGGCTGCTCGCCCGCATGCTCGACTCGCCCGAGCCGCGGGCGCGCGCGGCGGCGACCCGGGTCGCCCGCTTCTGGCGGCGCGAACTGGACGATCCCTTGGCGATCCTGGCCGCCCGCGCCGAGGACCCCTTCCCGCGCGTTCGCCTGGAAGCCCTGCTCGGCCTGAGCTACCTGGACTCGGCGCCGGCGGCCCTGGCGGCGCTCAAGGCGCTGGACCAGCAGACCGACTACTACCTCGACTACGTCCTCGGAGAAACGATCGACACCCTGGAGGACGTCTGGCGGCCGGCGCTCGCGTCGGACCGCGAACCGCCGCTGCTCGACACGTTGGCGCCGGCGGAGGCCGGCCACCTGCTGAGCCGTCTGTCCACCCGACAGCTCGAGCGCCTGCCCGCCCACCCGCTCACGGACCGCGCCGTGCTCCGTCGCGGCGACGCCAGCGTCGAGCGCCAGCGCCAGGCGCTCGGCCGCCTGACCAGCGGCGAACGGGGCAGCCGATTCATCCGGGTAACGCCGGCCATGCTCCTGGCCGGCGAACTGGCCGAGCTGGACCAGGCCCGGACCGCGGACCCGGAACGGCTGAACCGGATCGTCCTCCACCTGATGGAACAGGACGCGCCCTCGCTGCTGGCCGCCCGCGGCGAGTTCGAGGCGCTGGCCGAGAACGGCGCCCGGCAGGGCACGCGAAGCGCCGCCCTCGCCGCCCTGATGGTCGCCGCCGCCGACCCGTCGCCGACCGCCGTGCCGCCTCGCCGGCGGCCCGATGACCGGCTGATCGACTGGCTGAGCGCCGTGGACGTCCTGCCGCCGTCACTGCGGACGGAGGCCTGGCCCGCCGTCTCTTCCCTGCTGGACGACCGCCGCGGGCACGATCGAAACGTGCTCGACGCCGCGGTGCGCACTCTCGCGGGCATCGCCGGGGACGCCCGGAACCCGCGGGGGGCGGAGCGCAGCTTCCGGCGACTGGCCGAACTCGTCTCCGATCCCGCGGTCGGCCTGGCGGCGCTTGAAGGCCTGGGCCGACTGACCGCTGAAACTCCCGACGCCTGGCCGGCCGACGGCGGCGAGGACGCGCTCGTCGCGCCGGTCCTGGCCGCGCTCCGCGACGCGCCGGCGCGTGAACTGACCTCGCCGCGCTACCGGCGCATCCACGACCTGGGCCTGCGCATCGCCGACCGGCGGCTCGACCGCGATGGTCGCGGCAGCGGCGAGCGCGGCCGCGAACTCCGCGAAGAGATCGTCAACCTGGGCGCGGCGATCGTCACCCTGCGCCCCGTCCCCCATCAGATGCTGTTCGACCTCGACGAGTTCACCGTCCGCGCCGGCGGACCGGTCGAGATCACGTTCGAGAACATCGACGTGATGCCCCACAACGTCGTCGTCACCCGGCCCGGGGCGCTGGAAGAGGTCGGACGCGCCGCCGACGCGGAAGCGGAACGCAACCCGGCCGGCGCCGAGGCATCCGGCTACGTGCCGAAGACGCCCCTCGTCCTGTTCCGGACCGGCCTGGTCCAGCCGGGCGAGACGGAGGTCATGAGCTTCGACGCTCCGCGGGAACCGGGCCTCTATCCCTTCGTCTGCACCTTCCCGGGACACTGGATCCTGATGAAGGGCACGATGCGGGTCGTCGAGCGGCTCGATGGCGCCGCGGTCACCCGCTACGCCGCCCCCCGGCTTGCCCCGGACGTTCCCCAGCGCGCCTTCGTCGCCGACTGGAGCTACGAGATGCTGGAAACCGACGTCGCCCCTCTGGAGGCCGCACCGTCGGCAACCGACGAGGAGCTCGACCGCGGCCGACGGCTCTTCCTCGAGGTCGGCTGCGCCACCTGCCACCGGCTCGGCGGCGCCGGCGGCGGGATCGGCCCGGCGCTTGACGACCTGCGCGAGCGCCTGGGAGCGCTGGACGCGCTGCGGCACATTCTGGCGCCTTCGGACGAGGTGGCCGAGGACTACCGCACGACCCTGGTCGAGACGCGCGACGGCCGCTTTCATTCCGGTCTGCTGGTCGAATCGAACGACGAGGCCGTGCGTATCCGCTCCAACCCGCTCGACCCGAACCACGTCGAAACGATCCCCCGCGACGAGATCAAGAACGTCGACGAGTCCTCCCTCTCGCCCATGCCGAGCGGCCTGCTCAGCACCCTGCAGCCGTCGGAGGTCCGGGACCTGATCCGTTACGTGCTCCACTCGCCGTGACCGCGAGGTTCCGGACACGGCGCCTGAACGCGGCCTGACCGCGGCCACCCGAAACGCGCGCCACTTCAAGCCGACGGGCGTACCGTTGCCACCACCGGCGCTGAATCCGTTCGATCGCCGGTGAGCAGGGCCGCGAACGACTACGGCGGCCCGTCGGCTCGCAAACGCTCGAACGCCTCCATCTGCACCGCGGCCTCTTCGCCGCGTCCCAGGGCCTCGAGCACTCGGGCGTAGTTGAATCGGAGCGGCGCGTTGCCGTCGAGCCCGTGGTGGAGCGCCCGCTCCATCCGCTCGGCGGCTTCGCCGAGACGGCCGGCGTCGGCGGCGATCATGCCCAGAAGCGCGTGGGCCTCGCCAAGGCCGGGATCGAGCGCCACGGCCCGTTCGAGCGCCAATGCCGCGTCCTCGGCGCGCCCCCGCGCGTGGAGGAACATTCCCTCCAGGTAGTGGTGCTCCACCCGATGCGGCGCAAGCCGCCGCGCCTCCGCGGCACTGGCCGCGGCATCGGCGACCCGACCCATGGAGAACAACACCTTGGCCCTCAAGGAGTGGGCGTCCGCGGCCAACGGATCTTCCGAGCGGCCTGGCAGACCCTCCAGGCGTTCGAACGCGGCGTCGAGATCGCCCGCCGCCGCCAACCGCTGCGCGTCGGACAGGGCCGACGCCGTCTGCGTGGACGCAAGACGCTCGGCCTTCGCCGCGCGTTCCCGGGCCTCCTCCAGAGATCGGTAGGCGTCGAGCGCGGCGCGGGCGGCTTCGCGGTCGCCAGCGGCGGCCAACGTTCGCCCGAGCCGATAAGCCACTTCCGGTTCTTCCGGCGCGGATTCCGCCGCTGCGCGAAGGTGGGAAAGCGCTTCCGGAAAGCGCCCTTCGGCGGCGAGGACGTCCGCCGCTTCCAGACGCACGACGATCGGGTCGCCCGCGCCGGAATCGAGGGCGCGCCGCAGATGGCTCAGGGCCTCCAGGCGGCGGCTCGGATCGCGCGCCAGAGCCAGACCGCGGGCGAGGTCGAGTCCGGGACTCGCCAGGTTCTCGGCCTCGGCCGCCGAAACGGCCGCCAGAGCTTGGTCCGCCCGGCCGTCCGCCAGTCGAAGCAGAGCCAACTGCTCATGGATGTCGGCACGGCCGAACCGACGATCCACCGCATCCTCGAGCAGCCGGATCGCTTCCCCGGTGCGGTCAAGATCGCGGAGCAACAGGGCCGGGACGAGCCAGGCCGACGCCTGTTCCGCGGCGCTTCCGATGATGCTGGACGTGCCGGTCCGCTCCAGCTCTCTGGAACGGGCGAACGCGGCCAGGGCATCGTCCGAGCGGCCCAGTGCGGTGAGCGCCTGGGCCAGATCAAGCGCCGGCCCGAACTCCGTCGGCGCCCGCTCGACCGCCGCCCGCGCCCGCGCCAGGGCGGCGATCGGATCGCCCGGCGCGGGTTCGACCTGGCTCGAATCGACCCGGCTTGAATCGACCTGGCTCGAAACGGCTGCCGCCAAGGCGACCGACAGGAAGACGGAGGCGACTGACACGGGCGATCAGCGTAGCAGTCACTCCGCAGCAAGGGCGGCCCTGATGGCCGTGGACGGCCGCGCACGATCCGCGCTTGACATCGCGCATCGCTGGCCAGAGAATCTAGCCAGTCTGACTGGCCCAGTGATGTGGAGGCCCCATGAGCGCATGGCAACTACAGGACGCAAAGAACCAGTTCAGCGCAGTCGTGGCTGCCGCCATGGAAGGCGAACCTCAGCGCGTCACGCGACGAGGAAAGCCGGCGGTCGTCGTCCTTGCCGACGAGGAGTACGAACGCCTTCGTCACCTCGACAGCTCGAAGGCGCCGACTTTCGCCGAACTCCTGCTCGCGATGCCTCAGGACGACGGAGAGTTCGAGCGGCTTCGAGTGATTCCTCGTGACGTCGACTTCTGATGTACCTGGTCGACACGGATGTCCTGTCGGCACTGAGAACGCCGCGACGCCAAGTCGCCGTCACGCAATGGGTGTCGGCGCGGAGCAACCAGGATCTCCACTTGAGCGTGATCTCGGTCGGAGAAATCGAGCGTGGATTGGCCGTCGCGAAGCGACGCGACCCGACGTTCGCGAACGCTCTCGAAGCCTGGCTCAAGAGCGTGCTCCGCTACTACGGCGCCAACATCCTGCCGGTCGATCTCTCGACCGCTCGACGCTGGGGACGACTGACGCGGGCGATCGGTCACGGCGGAGTGGATCTCCTGATCGCCGCCACGGCACTTGAACGGGGCCTGACCGTAGTCACCCGGAACGTGCGGCACTTCGCGCCGACGGGCGTGCCGGTGTTGAATCCGTTCGAACCGCCGTAGCGCAGCCGCGACGCATCGACTCCGGCAGCCGGCGCAACGCGGAGGATGCCGACGCCACGGCGGCCGCCCCTCTTGCCGGAACGCCTACCCGGCCGACATCTTGAAGAAACAGAGCTTGTTGCCGTCCAGGTCCCGAACGTAGGCGCCGTAGAACGTGGGAACCCGGGTTCCGGGCGCGCCTTCGTCCGACCCGCCCAGTTCGAGCGCCTTGGCGTGCAGCTGGTTGACCTGCTCCTCCGAAGCCGCCGGGATGGCCACCATGTTCCCGTTTCCGGGCGACTGGGCCTCCTCGTCGTAAGGGATGCAGATGGCGAGCATCGGCTGGCCCGGTCCAACGCCGTAGCCCTTGATCCGCCCCATGTCGAACATGGCCTTCGCGCCCAGTTCGCCAAGCAGCGCATCGTAGAAGGCCGCCGCCCGGTCCATGTCGTTCACGCCGATCGTGCAGTAGCCAATCATGAGTCCGTCTCCCGGTCTGGTTCGTCTTGTTCGTCTTCGATCAGGTCGGCGCGGCGGAGGTCCAGCTTTTCGCCAGTGAAACTGTCCAGCTTGTACACCCAGGAGGCGTGGTACTCGTTGAACTCCCGCATCTCCTCCGCCCGGTTCAGAACGTCCGCCTTCTCCCGCAGTTCTTCCTCGGGCGTGTCGCGCTCGATCTCCACCTGCTGCACGGTGTGGTAGCCGCCGATGCGGATGTAGCGATCGTCTTCGCGCGCGGCGACCGAGACGACATAGCCGGAGCCATCCTCCAACTCGTACCGGAACTCGTCGTCGAAGGAGAGATCGGCCACTTCCTCGTCGTCGGCCAGATGGACCTCGGAGAACCGCAACCGGGACAGGAAGTTCTTGACTCGGCCGACCTCGCTCGTCTTCTCGCGCCGGCCGGCCGGCGTCCGCTCGAGCGCGAGCTGCGCTCCCTCTTCGCCATCCTTGCTGAACGTGAAGTCGGGACCTTCGATGCGCACGACGTCACTCGAGGCGACGTCGGCGAGCTCCTTCTGCAGGAACTGGTCGGCGGCGCTGTCGATCAGCACGGTCGCTTCGGTCAGGTAGATGGGGTTGTCCTCGCCGTCGAGGCGCTGCACGTAGTTGCCGCCGCCATCGGCGAACCGATCGCCGACCCGCAACCGGACCATGTCGCTGCCGGACGCGTTCCTGAGGGCCACCTCGACCGTGTCCTCGCCCGGCGGTTCGATTCCGAGCTCGGCGGCAAGACTCTCGCCGGCGCCGACCTTCTTGGCCAGTTCGATGTCGAGCAGGTTCCGCACCAGCCGGTTCACCGCTTCGTTCCTGGCCTGGTAATCGTGAGTCTCTTCGACGACGTACCGGTCGCCGTCCCGGGTCAGCGTCACCTGCTCGCCGCCCTGGATCACCGCGACCTGCGCGATCTCGTCCGGGTTCAGGTTGGGCAGGAACTTCTGGCCGCTCTCGAAGCGCTCCGCGCGCGACACGCTGTTCCAGTAGCTGAAGACGGAAAGGGCGAGCAGCACCGCCGCGGCCGCCGCCAGTCGCTGGTTCATCTGGTTCATGCCGGTTGACTCCCTCGCTCCTCAGCGCCGGCGGGCGCGGTACAGCCCGACCAACAGCACGACGATCGGCATCCACCCGATCACCGCGAACCGCACCATCGACTCCTCGCGCTCCAACGCCTCGCGCCGGCCCTTGCGAATGTCCCTGAGTTCCCGGTTCGCCTCCAGGATCCTCTTGTTCAACTCGTCGACCTCTTCCTGCAGCTTCCGCTCGAACAGCGCCGCGTTGCGCTGGGTGATCTCGCCCTGCTTCTCCCGCAGCTCCTCCTCGAAAGTCTCGATCTCTTCGCGGATCTGCCGCTCGCGGTCGAGCGTGTCGAGTTCCGCTTGGGCTTCGATCTCGTCGAAGCGGAGGAAGGGCCGGCTCATGCCGCTCTTTGCGCGGACGGCCATCAGGTCCTGAGAGCCGAGCAGATAGTCGATCGTGTTGAGGACGACCTTGTGGTTGTCGTTCTGGGCCTGGACGATCCCGAACGGGTTCTGCAGAAAGGCGATCTGGTCGTGGACGAAGTCGACGTCCGCGAACACGACCACGGCCGCCTCTTCCCGCTCTTCGTCGGGCAGCGGGTCGCGGTGGATGATCTCCGCGTCGTCGGGCGGCGGGACCTCGATCTCAGGCGGCAGGTTCGGCGGCCGCACCGCCTCCTTGTCGGGATAGTCCACGCCATCCGGAAAGGCGGTCGGCAGTCTGCCGCGCACGACGTAGGCGAGGACCAGAGGCTCCTCGCCCGGCGTGAAGGCATCGCGGAGTCTGGCCCCGTCGTTCAGGTCGGTGTAGGCGAGACCGTCGCCGCCGCCGAAACCCGGCAGCACTTCAAGGGTGTTGCCGGCGGCCGTGGTCGAGATCAGGGGGCGAAGCTCTACGCCCGCGGCCCGCTCGGAAACCTCCGCCGGATCCTCGCCTCCCTCGCCCGCGGCTTCCGCGACTGCATCTTCCCGGCTCTCGCGCAGCACGCCGGCCAGAAAGAAGCGCAGTTCGGACAGGCCGCGAAGAACGGGACTCTCCTCATCCAGCACGTCGTTATGCCGCGTCGAGTCGAGCGTCAGGTCGATGATCACCGACTCCGCCGCGCCGAACTGACTCATCGGCCGCCGGGCCGCCAGTTCGAAGTCGGCCGCGAACTGGTTCTCCAGAAGCTCCAGGCCCCAGGCATCGAGCAACGGCGCAAGGTTCGAGGACGGCTGGTACTGAAGCGCGGCCCAGGGTTGCTGAGGATTCTGAGGCGGCGTATCGCCGAGCGCGTAGGGATCCAGGAAGATCAGCGCGGGGCCGCCCCCGGCCACCCACTGGTCGATCGCGAAGACGGTCTTGTCCGGCAGCGCCTTGGGGTGGATGACGACCAGGAGGTCGTACTCCTCGCGCGGGATCTCGTCGACGTCGTCCGAGACCTGGGAGACGTCGTACAGCTCCTCGAGAACCCGGATCAGGATCCACTTCTGCGACGGCGCCCGTCCCTGGGCGGCCAGCATCTGAGCCAACATCGGATCCTGGGCGCCGCCGAACACCTCGAGGCTCGAGAGGACGCCCACTCGCTGGCGCGTTGGCCAGAGCAGACCGTGGATCTTCTTCGAGATCTCGTACTCGACGTTGTCCTGCTCCTGCGGCCACAGGAACTCGATCGCCTCCCGGCTTCCGGTCTGGGTCTCGAAGGCGAGGCCGAAGTAGAACAGGTCGCCGTTCTGGTTGATCAGCTTGCCGTCGAGGCCGTCCTCGGCCGCCTGGTCGGCGGCGTCGCTGTCCGGAATCGGATCGATCCAGTCGACCCGGATCTTCCCCGCGGCGGCCCTCTCGTACTCGCCGAGCAGGCTGCGGAGGTAGCGCTCGTACCCGATGAAGTCCTTGACGAACTTCGGCAGGGTCTTGCCGGCGGTCTCGGAGAAGTAGAGCCGGATATCGAGCGGCTTGACACCCTCCTCGCGCATCCGGTCGAGGATGGCGCGGGATCCGTCGGTCAGGGAGTAGAGATCGTCGCCGGTCAGGTCGACGCGAAGGCCATCGAACCACTCGTTCGCGACGTGAATCGACAGCACGGTCATCAACCCGATCAGGACCAGGGTCACCGTCCGGCCTCGCGTCGGAGTCATCCCGCGCCGGCCGGCCGGTGCGCCGGCAGCCCCGACACCGGCTGCGCCGGCCTCCCCGCCGGCATCCGGGTTCAGCTTCGTTTCGTCAGTCATCTGCCCAAACCTCAATCTGGCCTCAGTTCGTCTTCGTCTGGCCGAGCACCAACATGCCGCAGATCAGCCAGCCGACGGCGAAAAGGACGAAGAACAGCAACGAGTTCAACTGCAGCAGGCCCCGGGTCAGCGCCTCGAAGTGATCGAGCAGGCTCAGCGAGGAAACGACTCGCTCGACGTAGCCGCCGAACCACTTGCCCACGAACTCCTGGGTCTGCGGCACGCCGATCAGCAGGAAACCGACGGAGGCGGTCACCGCCAGAATGAACGCGACGACCTGATTCTTCGACAGCGCCGAGAACAGAAGTCCGATCGCCAGCAGCACCGCGGCCGCCAGCAGGGTCGCCACGTAGCTGGCGAAGATCGCCCCCCAGTCCGGGTCGCCGAGCCGAGCCGCCTGAAACACGGCGGGCCAGGTCAGGAACACGGATACGGCGAGGAAGGCCCAGCCGGCCAGGAACTTGCCGAGATACGCGCCTTCGAGCGTGATCGGCAGAGTGAGCAGCAGCTCGACCGTGCCGGACCGGCGCTCCTCCGCCCACAGCCGCATCGCCACGGCCGGCACCAGGACGACGAAGATCCACGGCAGATAGCTGAAGAGCGCGTCGAGGTTCGCCTCGCGCAGTTCCAGGAAGCGGCCGAAATCCCGGGACACCATGAGATAACCGCTGGCGATGAGGAAGATGACGATGAAGATGTAGCCGAGCGGCGAGGCGAAGTAGCCGTGGAACTCCCGGCGAAGCACCGCTCTCAAGCCGGTGAACCGGCGCGCCAGACCGCTCATGCGGCAACTCCCCTCGTCACCTCGCGGAAGAGATCGTCGAGCCGCCCCTCCCTGACCGTCACGTCGGCGACCCGGTGCTCGCCGACGACAGCCAGCACGTCGTTCAGACGGTTCTCGCCGTCCCTGGGCTCGACCTCGACCTGGCCGCCCGGCAGGACGCGGGCCGCGGCGCACCAGTCGGCAGCCGACAGCGACGCGGCCGCTTCGGCGGCGTCGCCCTCGGATACCCGGAAGCGGACGGCGTTGTGCCCCGGCGCCTGGGTCACGAGAACGCTCGGGGTCGAATCGACCAGGATCCGGCCCTGGGAGAGGATGACGACCCGATTGCAGACCCGTTCCGCCTCGTCGAGAATGTGGGTCGAAAGGACGATGCAACGATTGGCGGACAGGCTGGAGATCAGGTCCTGGACCACCGCCTTCTGGTTCGGGTCGAGGCCGTCCGTCGGCTCGTCCAGAATCAGCACGTCCGGGTCGTGGATCAGCGCCTGGGCCAGACCGACCCGGCGCTTGTAACCCTTGGACAGGGTCTCGATGGTCTGCCCCCGCACGCTCCGGAGGTGGGCGGTCTCCAACACCGCCTCGATCGCCGCCTCCGCCGCCTCAAGCTCCCGGGCCTCGGCGATGAAGCGCAGGAACGCCTCGACGGTCATTTCGCCGTAGGCGGGGGCGTCCTCCGGCAGGTAGCCGATCCGCCGGCTGACGGCGAGCCGATCCGCCGCGACATCGGTGCCGGCGACGGTGATCGAACCGCGGTCCGGTTCCAGGAAACCGGTGATCATCTTCATGGCCGTCGTCTTGCCGGCGCCGTTCGGCCCGAGAAACGCGAGCACGTCGCCGCGGCGCACGGTGAAGCTGATCCCATCGACGGCGCGGATGGCGCCGTAGTGCCTGGTCAGATCGGCGACGGAGATCAGCACTTCGCCGGACGCGGCGGTCTCGCCCGGCGCGGTCTCGTCCTCCGCCGCTGTCGCGGGTGGGACGGAGTCGGGGTGGTCGGTTTCGGTCACTCTCGACTTTCTCCGTGAACAGTTGACGATGAACGGACTCCCGCACGTCGTACGTGCGCCAACGTGGCCTGAACCCGGCCGCGGCGCGCCATGTCCGCTCGCCGGGCCGTCGTCGACCTCGGGATCTAAGCATGACGATCCATGCGAACGCAAGATCTCCGCCAGGGCGGCCCTGCTACCAGGTGTCCGGCGCCGAGGTCTCGTCGATCAGGCCGCTCAGGAAAATGGCGTTCAGGAACAGACGATTCGAGCCGTGAAAGTACGCGCGGAAGTTCGGATTGTCGAGGAGCTGGATCACGACGCCGCGGCCCATCCGACTGGCGATGACGGCCGGTTTGCCGGCCAGTCGGCGCTGGTTCTCCGGCGAGATCCAGCCGGAGAGCCGCGGCGGGTCCCGGTACAGAGCGACGTTCTCGAACGGATCGGGGCTGGCCGGCAGGACGAGTTCGCCGGTTCGGATGACGGCCAGGTCCGACCGTCTGTAGCCGTACGCCAGAGGATGCGTCAGATCCAGTTCGACGCCGACGATCGTGCCGGACATGAGTTGCTCGGCGCGCTGGTCGCGGTAGTCGGCGTAGCGACGGCGTTCCGGCGTCTCGGGAGCATCCGCGTCTTCGGAAACGCCCGCGTCGTCGCCACCGGTCGCCGCGTCATTTTCCGTCTCTTCTCGGCCCAGGAGTTCCGCGCCCGCCCAGCGACTCGCGCCGCCGATGGCCACGACCGCGCCGCCGCGCCGCACCCAATCCCCGAGGCGATCCCGAAACTCCGCCGGCGGCGCGCCGCCGAAGCGACCGCCGCCCAACGTCAGCACGACGTGCGTGTAGCGGTCCAGGTCCACGCCGCCGAGCGCGCCGAGGTCGACCAGCGACGCCTCGACGCCGAAGCGTTCGTCGAGCAGGTGCCACGCCTCGCCCACCCGGTACGAGGGAACGCCCCGGCCGGTGACGAGCAGGGGCCGCGGCGGAACCAGCGGCCGGAGGCTCGGACTGCCGAGATCGATCCCGTCCGCGGCCTGGCCGCTGATCAGCCGATGCACGTCGACACCGTCCGCCGCCGCCGCTTCCGCCAGGATCGTCTCCAGCCCGACGTCCGCGTTCGCGCCCGGCTCGCCCTCGCGGCCCACCGGCACGACGATCGCTCCCGGTTCGAAGGCGCGAGGACCGCCCGGCGTCTCGGCAACGAACGAACTCGTCGCCGCCCGTGCCCGCGCGCCCGCCCGCTGCAGACCGTTCAGCGCGCGCGCCGAGAAGTAGCCGTCCCAGGAGAAGGCGTAGGCGTAGGTTGGCGCGTCTCCGGGAGCAGCGCCGAACGCTCCCGGTTCGATCGCGGCGTCGGCGACTCGCGTTCCGAGCAGATCGGGCCGGTAGACGTCGCCTTCGAGCAGGTCGCACTCCGCGCCGAAGGCGAGCGGCAGAGTCCACGCCGACACGTCGTAGAACACCGAGTCGTTGAACTCGGTCGCCGTCTCGAAGAAGGAGCGGACGAGCGTCGACTGGGGTTGCACCAGCGGAACCAGCCACGACGTCCCCGGCGCGTAGACGCGGCCCGAGACGGCAATCTCTTTCGTCGTCCCGTAGACCTCGATCTCGTGCCTCAGCAGCAGGTCGAGCATCCGGTGAGCGCGGCCCCGGTCTCCGTCCAGGTGGAAGACCCAGGCCGCGGGTTCGGCCTCGGCGGCGTCGAGAGCGCCGCGAAAGAAGTCCCGCTGGTGCTCGAGCAGCTCCCGACGCTTGGCGATCCCGCCCTCGACCATCGACAAGGACGCCAGCAACTGGTTCCTGATCCCGAAGACGAACGCGAGTTCGCCGTTCGCCGTCTCGATCCGATGCCCCTGCGCTCTCGCCTGCTCGAACAGGAAACCGACCGCGCCGTGGGCATCCGGATACGTCGATCCCTTGCCGAGGTAGAAATCGTCGAAACCCTCCCGGCTGTAGTAGAGCCGGCCCGCTCCGTCGAACACGGCCGCGTGATGGGCCGCAATCGCCTCCGTCAACTCGACGTTGCGCTCGGGAATCAGCGGATTGCGCCGGCTCGGGACGCCCGGCTGGAAGAAGAACGTGCTGTCGGACCCCATCTCGTGGAAGTCGCCGACCAGATTCGGCTGCCAGGCCTTCCAGGTCGCCATGCGGTTCCGCGACTCGGGATGCTGCAACAACAGCCAGTCCCGGTTCAGGTCGAACCAGTAGTGGTTCGTGCGGCCCCCCGGCCACGGTTCCCGGTGTTCCCGGTGAGCGGGATCGGGATTCAGCACCATGCCCCGGTTCGTGTTCGCCCAATGAGCGAAGCGGCCGAGCCCGTCAGGATTCAGGCTGGGGTCGAGCAGGATGACCGCCTGTTCCAACTGCTCGGCGACGACATCGGAGAGCGACGCGGCCAGGCGCCAGGCCACCAGCATCGAGGCGTTCGCGCCGCTCGGCTCGTTGCCGTGGATGCTGTAGCCGAGCCAGATGACGACGGGCAGGTCGTCCGGCAGGCCGTCTTCGAATTCGGGTGACGCCAGCCGAGGATCGACCAGGCCTCGGCGACGCTCCCGGATCTCGTCAAGCCGGGCGTGGTTGCGCGGCGACGTGATCGTCAGCAGGAGCTGGGGACGCTGCTCGTGAGTCCTCCCCTGCACCGAGACGGTCGCCCGCGGCGAGGACGCGGCCACGGCCCGCATGTAGGCGTTGAGCTGATCGGGGCGAACGTGCCACTCGCCGACCTCGTGACCGAGGACCGCGGACGGTCGGGGCACGTCCGGGTCGTAGGCCGCGGGGTCGTCCGCGTCCGGGAGGTAGTACGACAGTTCCTCCGTCGCCGCCGGCGCGGCAAGCAGTGCGGCGAGAACGGCCACGGAAGCGAAACGGGCGCATCGATCAAGCATCGCGCGAGTGTAGCCGTCCGGCCCCGCGCGGCCCGCGCATCCGCCACGGGACGTCCCGGAGAGCTGATCGCTCGCGTCCCGCCCCATGCAGCGCACAGCCTCTTGCGGAGCGCCGGTCCCGCGCGTCGATGCATGGCGGCGTCGGCGCCAACGACCGTACGGTACGCTGAGTTCCGATGCGCGCAGCAGCACGGCCCAAAGAAGGCCAGGTCCCCTGCGCGGACTCCTTGCGGCGGCGCGGCTGAAGCGAACCTCCAGCGGAGGCCGGGAGGTCGAGCTCTTCTTCAAGTGGATCAAGCAGAACCTGCGCATCAAGAGCTTTCTCGGCACGTCCCGCAACGCCGTGCTGACGCAGATCTGGATCGCCATGTGCGTCCACCTGATGCTTGCCTACCTGAAGTTCGCCAATCGTCTCAAGTGGAGCCTCAGAGAGATCCTGCGCCTGCTTCACCTCAATCTGTTTGAACGGCGGACACTCAATGACCTGTTACAGCCCCAACGAGAACCGCCGGGCTCAGAAAACGTTCAACTTCAACTCGCCATACCCCGAGGTTAGTGGGACAGCAATGAGCGGGACGTGTTTGTCCGGGACGACCGGGCTGTACGCATTCTTGAGAAGGTTCAAATGGCAGCGAGCGCGAACGGCTACGCCTGCCTCGACAGCCAAGTCTGGGCACGCAATCCGTTCGGGATACAGGGGGACAAAGTGCCTGAAAACGCCGCCAGTCATCAACTGACAAAAAACAGTGTTCGGTTGATGACCAAGGATGGTGACCGCTTTATCCGCACGGCCGACGTCAAGAAGAACGCACAAGCTCTGGTCGACTGGAAGGTGGCTATCTCGTACACATCGGCCGAGCATGCAGGAAATCCCGGGAAAGACGGACGCAAACGACTGCTCTCAGTTTCCCGTGTCCTCCCCCCAAACTCGGCCTGCACCGAGACCTACCTGATCGCCGGAGTGTTCTCTGACAAGGAAGCCGCCACGGCCTTCCTTGCCTACCTGAGAACGAAGTTCTGTCGCTTTCTCCTGTCGCTTCGCGTCACCACGCAGCACATCACCCGGCGCTGCTTTGCCTTCGTGCCGGCAATGCCGAACGACCGCATCTGGACCGACGAAGACCTCTACGACCACTTCGGTCTCGACGAAGAAGCCATCGCGCACATCGAAGGCCTGATCAAGGAGATGCCGGGATGAGCGCCGAGCCGAGGCGACCCGCATCTCCCGCGGCGGTCCCGGCGCTTGACTCTCCGAGTCGACGGACCTGGCCGAGGACAGCGGCTGATCGGCCTCCCTCAAACCAGGCCGACGGACCGGCCCCCACGATCTACGCCTACACGACCGAGGACGCCATTCACCGCGGGTGGCGCCGCCGGAGCGGCGGCCGCGGCAGAATCAAGGTCGGCTACACGGAGCGCGACGTTCGCGAGCGGGTACGCGAACAGGAGAACAGCCCGGAGACGCCGCCCATCCTGTTCGAGGAGCCCGCCGTCACGGAGACGGGCTCGACGTTCACCGACGCCGCCGTCCACCAGGCCCTCGAACGGCTCGGCGCCTACCGGATTCCAAGGGCCGAGACCGGAGGCCCGTCCGAGTGGTTTGAGACAACCGTCGAGGAAATCCGGCGCGCCTGGAGCCTCGTCCACACCGGCGGCCGCTCCGAGGCGCCGTTGCGCTTCAGGATGCGGCCCGAGCAGGAACGAGCGGTCGAAGCGGCCGCAACCTACTTCCGCGGCCACCCGGAAGCCCGCGACCGGCACTTCCTCTGGAACGCGAAGATGCGCTTCGGCAAGACGTTCGCGGCCTACCAGCTGGCGCGCGAGATGAACTGGCGGCGAGTGCTCGTCCTCACCTTCAAACCGGCCGCGGAAGGCGCGTGGCGCGAGATCATCGAGCAGCACGCGGACTTCGAGGACTGGCAGTTCGTCGGCAACCAGGAGGGTTGGGACTCCGTCGACGAAGCGCGTCCCATCGCCCAGCTCGTCTCCTTCCAGAACCTGATGGGGCGCGACCCGCAAGGGCGGATCAAGGCCGCCCTCGAGCTCGTTCATGCGGAGGACTGGGACTGCATCGTGGTCGACGAGTACCACTTCGGCGCCTGGCGCGACGGCGCCAGGGACCTCTACGACGCAAGCGACAATCAGGACCGGGAAGAAGCCGCCGACGCCGCGGACTACCGCAAGGACGGATTCGACCTTGCGGACGGCGAAGCCGTCACCGCGGGCCACTGGCTCTACCTTTCCGGCACGCCGTTCCGGGCGCTCGCCCAGGGCGAGTTCATGGAGGAGCAGATCTTCAACTGGACGTACGCCGACGAGCAGACCGAGAAGCGGCGGCACGCGGACGACCCGGCAAGTCCGTACGTGGACCTTCCCAGCCTCGAGCTGTACGCCTACCGAATGGGCGATGCCGTACGTGACCACACCAAACGGACATTCGACGACGAGTTCGACCTGAACGCCTTCTTCAAGGCGGCGAAGGGGCCGGGCGGCTGCCGGTTCGAGCGCGAACGGGACGTCCAGCAATGGCTCGACTGGCTGCAGAAGCCGACTGGGCCGGGCGATCCTCCCTCCTGCGCCCCTTATGCCACTCCGGAACTGCGCGAGCCGCTCCGCCACGCCGTCTGGTTTCTGCCGGACGTCGCTTCCTGCAAGGCGATGAAGGCCCTCCTTGCTGAAGACCCGTTCTTCGCCGACTTCGACGTCGTGCTGGCAGCGGGCGCCGGCGCGGGGTCGGGCATCAGGGCACTCGGCCCCGTTCAGACGGCGATCGGCGACGGTACGAAGACAAGGACCATCACGCTGACCTGCGGCAAGCTGATGACCGGCGTCACCGTGCCGCAGTGGGGAGGCCTCTTCGTCCTCCGCAACCTGAGCGCGGCGGAGACCTGGTTCCAGGCAGCGTTCCGGGTCCAGTCGCCGTGGAGCGATGCCGACCCGCATCACCCTGGACGGCGCGCCGTCAGGAAGGAGACCGCCTGGATCTTCGACTTCGCGCCGCAGCGGGCGCTCGACCTGATCGCGACCTACTGCGGGAGCCTCGCCGGCAACAGCCGGGGGGGATGTCCCGTCGGTTGTTGAACTTTGGGAGTAGGGTGGCGGCTCTCCGGCCCGATGAGCGGGCCGGTCTCAGCGAAAGAAAGGAGACGCCACCCATGGCCAATCATCGCAGTCGGGAAGGGAATCGGCAAGAGAGAAGGAGCACTCCGAGCAGTCCGTCGTCGGGATCGGGGCTTGGTCTGTTGGAGTCATTGCCCTCGTTGGTCAACGGTCTGTCGAGCTTTCAGGAGCTGTGCGTCGAGACAGGCCGGTCTACGTTGGCCCGGTTGATGGAGGAGGAGCGGGAGTCGCGGTGCGGCGCGAAGGGTCGTCACCAGGATGCTCGTTCGGTGTGGCGTGCGGGCAGTGCTCCGAGCCAAGTGACGCTGGGCGGGGCCCGGATCGAGATTCAGCGTCTGCGGGTACGGGGTCCGGAGGGCGAGGTGCGTCTCGAGTCGTTCGAGTGGGCGGCGTCTCGCGACGCGATGGACCGTCACACGATGGAAGCGATTGCGTCGGGCGTGTCGACGCGGAACTACCTGCGGTCGCTGGACACGGCGGCCGCGGGTTCGGACCGTCGTTCGGCATCGCGGAGTTCGGTGTCTCGGCGCTTCAAGGCGCTGTCGGCGCGGCAGATGGAGAAGTTCCTGTCGTCGTCGCTGGAAGACGAGGACATCCGCGTGGTGTGCGTGGACGCGAAGTACATCGGTGGCCACTGCATTCTGATCGCCTTGGGCGTTTCGTCGTCCGGTCACAAGCGGGTTCTTGGCCTTCGCGAGGGTTCGACGGAGAACACGGCGGTGGTCCGCGCTCTTCTCGCCGACCTGGTGGAGCGGGGCCTCTCGACGGCGAAGCCGTTGCTGTTCGTCATCGACGGCAGCAAGGCCCTGCGCCGCGCAATCAAGGAGGTCTTCGGCGACGCCGCGACGGTGCAGCGCTGCCAGGTCCACAAGGCCCGGAACGTCGAAGAGCATCTGCCCGAAGAGAGGCGAGCCTCGATTCGCCGGGCGCTCCGCAAGGCCTGGGACAGCAAATCCGCCAAGACGGCCTTGAGGCGTCTGCGGCAGCTCGCCAGTCATCTCGAGCGGGAGCACCCCGGCGCAGCGGCCTCCCTCCGGGAAGGCATGGAGGAGACCGTCACCGTGCTCGAACTCGGCCTCGCCGGAGCTCTCCAGAAGACCATGCGCAGCACCAATCCGATCGAGAGCCTCAACAGCTCCGTCGGGCGCTACACCCGCAACGTCAAGCGCTGGCGGGGCGGCTCCATGATCCAGCGCTGGGTCGCTGCCGCTCTCATCGATGCTCAATCACGCTTCCACCGCGTCAGAGGCTACCGAGACATGCCCAAACTCATCCGCGCCCTCGAACGACGAGCAGGGCACGTTGACCACCAAACCAAGGCCGCTTAACATTCATCAACACACACGAGCCGCCATCCGAAGTTCAACAGAAAACGGGACAATCCCCAGCCGGGACCAGCCCGGCGAAGTGGCGACCTTCCTGCACTTTCTTCCCGTGCTTTCCTGCGAAGACGGGAAGATGGTGCGTCTCGACGCCCAAGAACTGCTCGACGTGGCCTACTCCGGCATCGGTTCGGCCATGCTGGCCAGACGCTGGCAGTCGCCCCGGCTCGTCAATCTGGACCGGGACATCCTCGCGTCGCTGCTGGACGACGAAGCCCTATGCGCCGCGCTCAGCGAGATCGAGGCCTTCCGCAATCTCCGTGACCACGCCCGCCGCATCGTGAACTCGGACGACGCGCTCGGCAAGCTGCGGCGAGAGCGGAAGAAGGCGGACCAGGAGACGAGGAAGGAGCAGAACGAGGCGAAGAAGAAGCGGGAGGACATCCGCAAGAAGCTCCTCCAATTCCTGTGCAAGGTGCCGCTCTTCATGTATCTGACGGACTTTCGAGAGGAGTCGCTCGCCGACGTCATCCGCCGCGTCGAAACGCCCCTGTTCGTAAAGGTCACCGGGCTACAACTGGAGCACTTCGATCAACTCTGCGAAATCGGCGTATTCAACGAACGAGCGCTCAACGGTTCAATCTACGCCTTCCGCAAACAGGAAAGGGTCCATCTGTTCGAGGCCGAGTCATGACAGCCCGTGGCGAACCTGTCCCACGGCTCTCCGCCATCGTGCGAAACGGCCGCGACGCCGGAGCCGTCCGGGCGCGGCGCATCCATCGGCGGCAAGGTTCGGCCGAACGGAAAGCGACGCGAAGAAGGAGGACGCTTGCCTTACCAGCCCGTGGTGAAAGTCGGCCGGCCCGTCGTTTCGGCAACGCGACAGGATGGGTTCATGGCTATGCGCAAAGGCTCTTCCGGGTTGATGGTGGGTCCGGGGTATCAACCGAACGACCCCCCGCCGACTCGCTCCCCGGCCGCATGGATCGTCAGCATGAGCTCTGCGTCGTCGACAAGCCTGTACTCAGGGGTTCTTCCAGACAGTCGTTCGCTATTGCCGAGAATGAGGCGCACGCCCTCGCCACGCCGATCGGTCAACGTCCGGCGGTCGGTGTCGAGCCAGGGAACGTCGGTCGGGACTTCGCACCTCGCAAGCAGGCTCATGACGACGTCGTTGCGGGCGGACTGCAGCCAAGGGAGATTCTCGACGCTCATGCCGTTGGGAATGGCGCCCGGAGAATGCAGCTCCAACCGATTCTCGAACAAGTGCAGCCTGACCTTGGCGCCCTGAATCGCGTAGTCCCTATGAACAACGGCATTGACGACGGCCTCGAACACCGCCGTCATGTCGAAGTGCGGAAGATCCAGACGTCCCGCGTCCTTGAACGCGGTCACCTTCATGTTTCTTGCGACGAACCGGCATGCACCTTCAACCTGGGCATCCAGCGGACCCGAGATGTCGGCTGCATCCAACTGATACGCCATGGCGGTTGCGTTCGGCCGAACCCTATCCCCTCGATAGGCAACTGTCTGCACGTAGGCGTTCGGAAGCCACCGTCTCGGGTCCCTGGAAGCGATCAGCACGCCAGCAACGGTAGGTCGGGCCACGCCATCGTCGTCCCGGCGAACCAGCCCAAGCTTGCACAGGAACGTCTCACGATCTTCGTCCGATCGCGGCCCTCTGAATCGCTCCCAGAAGTCAGGGGCCAAGTCTTCGATCCGGGCGCTCGACACGATCTGCTCATCGAAGCGGATGAGCCGGGTCTGGCTGCGCTGCTGGAACAGCCGAGCGAGATACTCGGGGGACATGACCCAGCGTGCGCTGCCGACACGGTACAGGTAGCCGCCCGGACTGCGATGCACGAACAGACTGCGCGGCACGTCGACCCGGATGACCGCGACGTCTTCGCCGGTGACGCTCGGCAGTTCCAGGCGCTCGATGACGGCGTTGAGCGACGGCTCCACGGCATTGCTGTCCCGTTGACCGAGTTGAGAAACGGGCTTGAATCCGTCTCTTGCTGTATCATTGGTTGTCGTCGAAACCCCAATGACTACAAGGAGGATTCAAGCCCATGTCGCATCGTAGCACGGTGTTGGGACAGCTGCTCAGGATGGTGTCGAGACATGAGTTCGAGAGAGACGCGCGGACGCTTGACACGGGGAGAAAGCTCCGATCCATGAGCCGGTGGAGTCAGTTCGCGGCGATGGCGATGGTGCAGTTGTCGGGGCGGTGCAGCTTGCGGGACGTGGTGTCGAATCTGGATGCCCAGAGACGCAAGCTCTACCATCTCGGAATCGGACGAGTCGCTCGAAGCTCGCTTGCCCGCGTCAACCAGGACCGTTCTCCCAAGCTCTTCGAGTTGCAGTTCGAGCGCCTTCTGGGCCGCTGTCGCGGCATGGCGCCCGGCCACAGGTTTCGCTTCAGGAACCGGCTCGTCTCTCTGGACGCGACGCACATCGACCTGTGCCTCGGGCTGTTCTCGTGGGCCAGGTACAGCAAGAGCAAGGGGGCGATCAAGGTCCACGTCGGTCTTGACCATGCCGGCCATCTGCCGACGTTCGTGAGGGTGACGGACGGGAAGGGGAAGGGGAAGGCGTCGGACATTGCGATCGCCCGGACTCTGCGGCTGCAGCCGGGGAGCATCGTCGCCGCAGACCGGTTGTACCAGAACTTCAGCTGGCTGAAATCCCTTGATGCACAAGGGGTTTATCTAGTCACCCGGCTCAAGCGGAGGGTGAAGTACGCGGTCCGTGAGCGTCGCACGTACGCTTCCGGTCGCGGCGTGACTTCGGACCAGACGATTGAACTGACGACCAGGAAGGGACAGAAGGACTGTCCGATTCCCCTCCGGCGGGTCGGCTACCGGGACGCCGAGACCGGCAAACACTACGTGTTCCTCACCAACAACTTTCAGCTCGCGCCAAGGACCATGGGATTGTCCCGTTTTCTGTTGAACTTCGGATGGCGGCTCGTGTGTGTTGAAGAATGTTAAGCGGCCTTGGTTTGGTGGTCAACGTGACGTGCTCGTCGTTCGAGAGCACGGATGAGTTCTGGCATGTCTCGGTAGCCTCTGACGCGGTGGAAGCGTGATTGCGCATCGACGAGGGCTGCGGCGACCCAGCGCTGGATCATGGCGCCGCCCCGCCAGCGCTTGACGTTGCGGGTGTAGCGCCCGACGGAGCTGTTGAGGCTCTCGATCGGATTGGTGCTGCGCATGGTCTTCTGGAGAGCTCCGGCGAGGCCGAGTTCGAGCACGGTGACGGTCTCCTCCATGCCTTCCCGTAGGGAGGCCGCTGCGCCGGGGTGCTCCCGCTCGAGATGACTGGCGAGCTGCCGCAGACGCCTCAAGGCCGTCTTGGCGGATTTGCTGTCCCAGGCCTTGCGGAGCGCCCGGCGAATCGAGGCTCGCTTCTCTTCGGGCAGGTGTTCCTCGACGTTCCGGGCCTTGTGGACCTGGCAGCGCTGCACCGTCGCGGCGTCGCCGAAGACCTCCCTGATCGCGCGGCGCAGGGCCTTGCTGCCGTCGATGACGAACAGCAACGGCTTCGCCGTCGAAAGGCCCCGCTCCACCAGGTCGGCGAGAAGAGCGCGGACCACCGCCGTGTTCTCCGTCGAACCCTCGCGAAGGCCAAGAACCCGCTTGTGACCGGACGACGAAACGCCCAAGGCGATCAGAATGCAGTGGCCACCGATGTACTTCGCGTCCACGCACAACACGCGGATGTCCTCGTCTTCCAGCGACGACGACAGGAACTTCTCCATCTGCCGCATCGACAGCGCCTTGAAGCGACGAGACACCGAACTCCTGGAAGCCGAACGACGGTCCGAACCCGCTGCCGCCGTGTCCAGCGACCGCCGGTAGTTCCGCGTCGACACGCCCGAAGCGATCGCTTCCATCGTGTGACGGTCCATCGCGTCGCGAGACGACGCCCACTCGAACGACTCGAGACGCACCTCGCCCTCCGGACCCCGTATCCGCAGACGCTGAATCTCCATCCGGGCGCCGCCCAGCGTCACCTGACTCGGAGCGCTGCCCGCGCGCCACACCGAACGAGCATCCTGGTGACGACCCTTCGCCCCGCACCGCAACTCCCGCTCCTTCTCCATCAACTGCGCCAAGGCAGAACGGCCTGTCTCAACGCACAGATCCTGAAAGCTCGACAGACCGTCGAACAACGAGGACGATGCCTCCAACAGACCAAGCCCCGACCCCGACGACGAGCTGCTCCTTCTCTCTTGCCGATTCCCTTCCCGACTGCCATGATTCGCCATGGGTGGCGTCTCCTTTCTTTCGCTGGAACCGGCCCGCTCACCGGGCCGGGTGAGCCGCCACCCTACTCCCAAAGTTCAACAGCCGGCGGGACATCCCCAGGACCATAGCGGACATCTACAAGGCGCGTTGGGAGGTCGAGCTCTTCTTCAAGTGGATCAAGCAGAACCTGCGCATCAAGAGCTTTCTCGGCACGTCCCGCAACGCCGTGCTGACGCAGATCTGGATCGCCATGTGCGTCCACCTGATGCTTGCCTACCTGAAGTTCGCCAATCGTCTCAAGTGGAGCCTCAGAGAGATCCTGCGCCTGCTTCACCTCAATCTGTTTGAACGGCGGACACTCAATGACCTGTTACAGCCCCAACGAGAACCGCCGGGCTCAGAAAACGTTCAACTTCAACTCGCCATACCCCGAGGTTAGTGGGACAGCAATGGCTCCACGGAGTCGTGGCAAATCTCGTGGACGAAACGCTCCGCGACGTCGAGTCGGTGGACGGGAATGCCCAGAATCTCCCGCGTTCGGTCTTCGACGCCGAGCACCAGAACGCCCCCGCGACTGTTGGCGAAGGCCGCCAGCTCATCGGCCAGGGCATCCCGCCGCGGCTCCGAACAGCGGTCGCCGGTAAAGCGCACTTCCTTGCACTCGAGGAACGAGTCTTCCCCCAAGCGGATCTTGTCGAGCAATTCCCTGCGGCCTTCAAGCATCGGCCGGCTCTCGCCCCAACCGTCGGTAACGACGTCCAAACGCCTCGCGCCCGCCCTCCATCACGCGGCAGATCTCGTCCCGCATCTCTGCCTCCTGCAAGGAACCCTTCTGAACAACCACACACTGGCCATGGCAGAAGTCCAGGGCATGCAGCATCTCGGCGTCGCCGTTCACGACGATGTTGGGATTGTGCGTCACGACAATGATCTGCCTGCGGACCTTCTCTTCCCTGATCTGCCGCACGATCACGTCATAGATCAGGTGGTTGTCCAGATCGTCCTCCGGTTGATCCAGCACGAGCGGCTCGACGCCGTGAGCGAGCAGGAAGGCCAGCATCGCGGCCGATCGCTGGCCGGCCGACGCCTGCGAAATGGGCAGAAAATCCTGCCCGTCCCCCGCTCGGCTGTACTCGACGTTGAGACCATCCTCGGGAAACCAGGTCAGTAGCTCGTCGAGCAACTCCGGTCTTCTCCCTGCCTCCCGCTCAAGATGGTTGTTGAAGTGGCCGCCGAAATCCCCATTCCCGGCACATGCACGCTCCAGGCGGTCCTTGAGCTTGTCAAGTCGCCGTTCGACTTCCACCGCGCGCTGCCCGAAATCGTCGGGCAGCTTGTCGAGCAGGGCCGCGACGATGCCTCCGGTAGGCGCCCCATCGCCCTCCACTTCCAGGATGTCGCCAGCGAATCGATCATCGAGCACGCCAAGGACCTCACGCAACGAGCGTTCGACAACACGCGGATCGCTTCCGTATGCCAGATTGCGGATTCGCACGAAGTCGTTCCGCCCCAATGTCCGCTCCAGAAACTCGTCGCGACACCGACCTGCTTCGCGGCGTGCGGTTGCGACCTTCGTCAGCTGCCGGGACATCCGCGCAATCAAGCGGTCGCGCTCCTCTCGTATCGATGCCAGGCGTTTCATTTCGCCCTCGAGGAGCTGTCGTTCCTGCGCGAGGCGGCCGTACGCGCTCGGATCAGCGACGCCTTCCGCCTGGAGAGCCTTCACGAGGTCCTCGTACGCCTCGTTCGCTTTCGCCACGGCCACCGACCAAGCGCTCCCTTCCAGCTCCGCGCGGCGTGCCGACACGACCTCGCGCAATTCTCGCGCGCTGTCCCGCAAGCTCGCGGCGGTATCGCGCACCGCGACCGCAAGGCTCTCTAGTCGCTTGATGATTTCGTTCTCCTCCTCTGCGGTCGCATCGAAGAGATCGTCTGGCAGGTCCTCGACCTGAAGCTCCGCGGCAGTCTCCTCCACGGAATCAGAAACTGTCATCGTCACATCAAGCCGCCGTTCGACCTCCGCACGTTGTCGGCGCCGACGCCGGTAGGTCGTCAGGACGCTGGCGTGTCCAACTTCCTCGAAACTCCTCAACTTGCGTTCCACGTCGCGCTGGCGGACAGCGACGGCGTCGCGCTGGCCCAGCTTGCTTTCCAGTTCACGGATCCGCGCGCGCAACGCGAAGACGCCGGATCGCGCGGCGTTCAGTTCGTCCCGAAGCGAGTCCACTCCCGCCGCCTCGTCGATCAGACGCATCAATGCCTGCTGGTTTCCACCCGAGAGCGCGGCGATCTGCCCTTGGCTGAACAGACGGAGAGGGAAGCGGTCAGGCGTGCCGTGAGCGGGCGAGGGCTTCCAGCCGCCATCCTGCCGTTCTTCCACCGTCACATCGCGCCCCCCGGCGCTCCAGTGGATGCGGTAGCGGACGCCGTCTCGCGTCACGGTCCATCTGATTCTTGTCTCTTCCTTCAGTCCTCCTCCGTCCATCCGGTGCGCAGGCACGCGGTTGAACCGCTCGAACGTTCGGCGGGGCTCGCTTGCTTCGTCCAGAGTCGACAACTCCCCTTCTCGCCCCGCCACGAGCCGCAGATGGTGCAGAACCGTGGACTTGCCCGTGCCGCGACCGCCCACCAGTGCGTTGAGCCAAGGACTGAAGGACAAGGTCGCTGGGCAGTCGCGGCCCATGTAACGCGCATTCTCGATTTCAATTGCCTCGACGAAATGCTCCGGCAGAGCCCACGGGTCAAAAGGTTGCAACTCGTCGCTGCGTCGAACCGAGAACACCCCGCCGTCCAACAGCGCGAGCCGCAGTCCCTCCAAGCATGGCGCCGCCATCTTGATCCACGAGTAGTGCGAACCCGGGAAGCGGGTTCCGCCATCGCCGTTCATATGATGCGAGTCCGAGCCGAGAACCTCGGCCCAGGCAAGCCTCCGCTGAAGATACAGATCGGGCTTCACGGCTTCTGGATCGATGACCTCCATGGCGAAGATCCCTGTCGTGTCCAAGAGAGGCCGCAGCGCCTTCCCGGGCAGTTCCCAAGCGCCCGAATGCTTGTCGACATGAGCAAGAATCGGAATGCCGCCCGCCTTGACGATCGCCTCGGCGACACCGCCGGGATCCGCCTCGGCGACCTGTTCACACTCACCACGGCTTCCCCTGTAGCCGACGTTCCCCAGCAACGTCGCAACGTCCTCGGAGGTCCGGTCCAGGTCCAGGATCGCCAGCACGTGAGTTCCGGTGCTCGCGGCGATCTCCACGCCAGGAAACAGGTACAAGGGGCGGAAGCCCGGGCGAGCCTCCGTCTCCATCTCCCGGAGCGTGCTCTTGAGGCGATCGATCCACTCTCCCGAGTGGTGGTCCGTGACCGCAACGCAGTCGACACCGGCCCGCATGAACCCGAGCAGCCACTCCTCCGGCGAGGTCTTCCGCAAGTCAGCCTGCTGCCCACCCTTGCCGTAGTCGCTGGAAGCCGGCGTATGGCAGTGGAGATCGAACTTCCACCACCGCGCCCCCGGGTAGCGCCAGTCCCGACCGGGGTCGGCTTTCGCAACCAAGCCTGATCTCGCTGTCATTTGCATCTCGGAGACGTTCAAGTCCTGCCGGGTTCGCAGCCCTGTTCTGGACCGACTTCGCCACGCCGCCCGGTCCGAACGCTGAAAGGCGGCAGGAAGAGAGCGACGTCGGCCTCGCCTGGCCGTCGGACCGCCGGAACGGTCCGCGCACGATCCGCTCGGCAACTCTAGCAGCCCGTGGCAAAAGTCGGGCTGTCCGCCGTTTCGGCTATGCGATAGGATGGGTTCATGGCTATGGGCAAAAGGCGTCGTGAGAATCAGGAGCTTCTCTGGGTGTCTGGATCGGCTCTGCCGCGGAGTTCCGGCCATCCGTTCTACGAGCGTTTGGACCGTGTGCTGGAGTCGAGCGGTTTCGACGAGTTCGTCGAGTCGGGGGATTGTCCCGTTTTCTGTTGAACTTCGGATGGCGGCTCGTGTGTGTTGATGAATGTTAAGCGGCCTTGGTTTGGTGGTCAACGTGCCCTGCTCGTCGTTCGAGGGCGCGGATGAGTTTGGGCATGTCTCGGTAGCCTCTGACGCGGTGGAAGCGTGATTGAGCATCGATGAGAGCGGCAGCGACCCAGCGCTGGATCATGGAGCCGCCCCGCCAGCGCTTGACGTTGCGGGTGTAGCGCCCGACGGAGCTGTTGAGGCTCTCGATCGGATTGGTGCTGCGCATGGTCTTCTGGAGAGCTCCGGCGAGGCCGAGTTCGAGCACGGTGACGGTCTCCTCCATGCCTTCCCGGAGGGAGGCCGCTGCGCCGGGGTGCTCCCGCTCCAGATGACTGGCGATCTGCCGCAGACGCCTCAAGGCCGTCTTGGCGGATTTGCTGTCCCAGGCCTTGCGGAGCGCCCGGCGAATCGAGGCTCGCCTCTCTTCGGGCAGATGCTCTTCGACGTTCCGGGCCTTGTGGACCTGGCAGCGCTGCACCGTCGCGGCGTCGCCGAAGACCTCCTTGATCGCGCGGCGCAGGGCCTTGCTGCCGTCGATGACGAACAGCAACGGCTTCGCCGTCGAGAGGCCCCGCTCCACCAGGTCGGCGAGAAGAGCGCGGACCACCGCCGTGTTCTCCGTCGAACCCTCGCGAAGGCCAAGAACCCGCTTGTGACCGGACGACGAAACGCCCAAGGCGATCAGAATGCAGTGGCCACCGATGTACTTCGCGTCCACGCACACCACGCGGATGTCCTCGTCTTCCAGCGACGACGACAGGAACTTCTCCATCTGCCGCGCCGACAGCGCCTTGAAGCGCCGAGACACCGAACTCCGCGATGCCGAACGACGGTCCGAACCCGCGGCCGCCGTGTCCAGCGACCGCAGGTAGTTCCGCGTCGACACGCCCGACGCAATCGCTTCCATCGTGTGACGGTCCATCGCGTCGCGAGACGCCGCCCACTCGAACGACTCGAGACGCACCTCGCCCTCCGGACCCCGTACCCGCAGACGCTGAATCTCGATCCGGGCCCCGCCCAGCGTCACTTGGCTCGGAGCACTGCCCGCACGCCACACCGAACGAGCATCCTGGTGACGACCCTTCGCGCCGCACCGCGACTCCCGCTCCTCCTCCATCAACCGGGCCAACGTAGACCGGCCTGTCTCGACGCACAGCTCCTGAAAGCTCGACAGACCGTTGACCAACGAGGGCAATGACTCCAACAGACCAAGCCCCGATCCCGACGACGGACTGCTCGGAGTGCTCCTTCTCTCTTGCCGATTCCCTTCCCGACTGCGATGATTCGCCATGGGTGGCGTCTCCTTTCTTTCGCTGAGACCGGCCCGCTCATCGGGCCGGAGAGCCGCCACCCTACTCCCAAAGTTCAACAACCGACGGGACATCCCCCGAGTCGGAGTGTGCGGGGTTCTACGCGGAGCGGATGGGTCGTCCGAGTCTTCCTCCAGGTACGTACTTCCGGTTGTTGATGGTGGGCTTCTTCGAGGGTCTGGATTCGGAGCGGGAGATCGCCTGGCGTGCTCAGGACTCGTTGAGCATTCGTGGGTTCCTGGGCTTGAGTGTGACGGAGGGTTCGCCGGATCATTCGACGATTTCTCGCACTCGTCGTCTGATCGATCTGGAGACTCACGGCAAGGTGTTCAGCTGGGTTCTTGAGCGCTTGGCGGAGTCGGGTCTGGTATCGGGGAAGACAGTGGGCGTGGACGCGACGACGCTGGAGGCGAACGCTGCGCTGCGCAGCATCGTTCGTCGGGATACGGGTTCTGGCTACGAGGAGTTCGTGCGTGGCTTGGCAGAGGCTTCGGGCTTGGCGACGCTGACTCGTGCGGAGTTGGCTCGTTTCGACCGCAAGCGGAAGAAGAAGCTGTCGAACGAGGAGTGGGAGAATCCTCACGATCCGGATGCCGAGGTCACGAAGATGAAGGATGGCCGCACGCACCTCGCGTACAAGGCGGAGCAGGCGGTGGACCTGGAGAGCGGGGCCATTCTGGGTGTGACGCTGCATGGCGGCGCCAAGGGAGACACGGAGTCGGTCCACGAGACGTTGGAGGAGACGTTCGAGCAGGTGGAGTCGGCAGTCGGCGATTCGTCGGTGATCGAGGAAGTGATTGCGGACAAGGGCTACCACAGCAACGACGTTCTCGCCTCCATCGACGAGTTGGAGCTTCGCAGCTACATCGCGGAGCCGGACCGTGGTCGTCGTCGTTGGACAGGCAAGAAGGACTTGCAAGCCATCGTGTACGCGAACCGTCGGCGGGTCCGCGGCAATCGGGGCAAGCGGCTGCAGCGCCGGCGCGGCGAGCGCGTCGAACGTCCCTTCGCTCACCAGTTCGAGACCGGCGGCATGCGGCGCTTGCATCTGCGCGGCCGCGACAACGCGCTCAAGCGCCTTTACATTCATTCCTGCGGCTTCAATGGGGATGTCCCGTCGGTTGTTGAACTTTGGGAGTAGGGTGGCGGCTCTCCGGCCCGATGAGCGGGCCGGTCTCAGCGAAAGAAAGGAGACGCCACCCATGGCCAATCATCGCAGTCGGGAAGGGAATCGGCAAGAGAGAAGGAGCACTCCGAGCAGTCCGTCGTCGGGATCGGGGCTTGGTCTGTTGGAGTCATTGCCCTCGTTGGTCAACGGTCTGTCGAGCTTTCAGGAGCTGTGCGTCGAGACAGGCCGGTCTACGTTGGCCCGGTTGATGGAGGAGGAGCGGGAGTCGCGGTGCGGCGCGAAGGGTCGTCACCAGGATGCTCGTTCGGTGTGGCGTGCGGGCAGTGCTCCGAGCCAAGTGACGCTGGGCGGGGCCCGGATCGAGATTCAGCGTCTGCGGGTACGGGGTCCGGAGGGCGAGGTGCGTCTCGAGTCGTTCGAGTGGGCGGCGTCTCGCGACGCGATGGACCGTCACACGATGGAAGCGATTGCGTCGGGCGTGTCGACGCGGAACTACCTGCGGTCGCTGGACACGGCGGCCGCGGGTTCGGACCGTCGTTCGGCATCGCGGAGTTCGGTGTCTCGGCGCTTCAAGGCGCTGTCGGCGCGGCAGATGGAGAAGTTCCTGTCGTCGTCGCTGGAAGACGAGGACATCCGCGTGGTGTGCGTGGACGCGAAGTACATCGGTGGCCACTGCATTCTGATCGCCTTGGGCGTTTCGTCGTCCGGTCACAAGCGGGTTCTTGGCCTTCGCGAGGGTTCGACGGAGAACACGGCGGTGGTCCGCGCTCTTCTCGCCGACCTGGTGGAGCGGGGCCTTTCGACGGCGAAGCCGTTGCTGTTCGTCATCGACGGCAGCAAGGCCCTGCGCCGCGCAATCAAGGAGGTCTTCGGCGACGCCGCGACGGTGCAGCGCTGCCAGGTCCACAAGGCCCGGAACGTCGAAGAGCATCTGCCCGAAGAGAGGCGAGCCTCGATTCGCCGGGCGCTCCGCAAGGCCTGGGACAGCAAATCCGCCAAGACGGCCTTGAGGCGTCTGCGGCAGATCGCCAGTCATCTGGAGCGGGAGCACCCCGGCGCAGCGGCCTCCCTCCGGGAAGGCATGGAGGAGACCGTCACCGTGCTCGAACTCGGCCTCGCCGGAGCTCTCCAGAAGACCATGCGCAGCACCAATCCGATCGAGAGCCTCAACAGCTCCGTCGGGCGCTACACCCGCAACGTCAAGCGCTGGCGGGGCGGCTCCATGATCCAGCGCTGGGTCGCTGCCGCTCTCATCGATGCTCAATCACGCTTCCACCGCGTCAGAGGCTACCGAGACATGCCCAAACTCATCCGCGCCCTCGAACGACGAGCAGGGCACGTTGACCACCAAACCAAGGCCGCTTAACATTCATCAACACACACGAGCCGCCATCCGAAGTTCAACAGAAAACGGGACAATCCCGCTTCAATCTCGGTCTCCTGATGAGGAGCCTCGCGGGAGTCGGCACGCCACGATCGCTGCAGGGCCGTGTCACGGCAACTCTGGGCGCCCAGACTGGCTTGCTTGCAGCGTTCACAGCCCGATTCGACGGGCTGATGCAGTCGATCTGCGCCTCTTGGCGCGCACATCGCCTCGGCTTCCAACTTTGCGTCGCGTAGCGCTGCCCAGACTCAGCCTCGAAGCAGCAGTGGCACTCCGGGCCGAATCCACTTTTGCCACGGGCTGCTATCCCCGACCTGCCGCCGCCGCCCCAGACCATAGCCCACCGTCCAGCAGTACAAGGCGGGACCTTCGCGGCCAGCGCGCGCCCTGCTCAGTTGTCGGAGAGCCCGAACTCGATGGCGTCGGACAAGGCTTCCCAACTGGCTTCGATGATGTTCGTGCCGGCGCCGACCGTGGTCCAGCGGGCGCCGCCGGCGGTGAAGTCCACGAGGACGCGGGTGGTGGCGGCGGTGCCCTGCGCGCTGTCCAGGATGCGGACCTTGTAGTCGGCCAGGCGCATCGCCTTCAGTTGCGGGTAGTGCGGCTCCAGACCCTTGCGCAAGGCATGCGCCAAGGCGTTGACCGGGCCGTTGCCTTCGGCTGCGGTGTGAGCGATCGCGCCTCCCGGCACTTCGATCTTCACCGTCGCTTCGGCGACCAGACCGCGGCCGTCGCGGTGCTCAACGACGGTCAGGAAGTCGATCAGGCGAAACGGCGGCTCGTAGTCCGGCGCCGCTCGGCGCAGCATGAGTTGCACGGAGGCTTCGGCGGCTTCGAAGCTGTAGCCGCGGTTCTCGAGTTCCTTGACCTTGTACAGCACCTCGCGGGCATGAGGAGTGTCGTCGATTCCGGCGCCGGCCGCGAGATGGACGATGTTGCCGCGGCCGGAGAGCTCGGAGACCACGGCGCGCATCTCGTTGCCCACGCGCTCTGGCGTCACGTGCTGGTAGCTCGACGGCTCCTTGAGCATCGCGGCGACGTGAACGCCGCCCTTGTGGGCGAAAGCGCTCCGGCCGACATAGGGCAGATGGTCGTCGTGGACGACGTTCGCGACCTCCGCAACGTAGCGCGAGAGCGCGGTCAGTTCCCGAAGGCGCTCCTCGGGGACGCAGAAGCAGTCCATCTTGCACTGGAGATCCGGCAGGATCGTGACCAGGTTGGCGTTCGCGACGCGCTCGCCGTAGCCGTTGATCGTGCCCTGGACCATTACCGCTCCGGCGCGCACGGCGGCCAGCGAGTTCGCCACGCCGCAGCCGCCGTCGTCGTGAGTGTGGATGCCGATCCGCGTGCCGGCGCCGAGGTCGGCCCGCACCGCCCTGACGCCGGCCTCGATCTGCCAAGGCAGGGAACCGCCGTTCGTGTCGCAAAGCACGATGCAGTCGGCGCCCGCCGAGGCCGCGGCGCGCAGGGTGCCGAGGGCGCATTCGGGATTCGCCGCGAAACCGTCGAAGAAGTGCTCGGCGTCGTAGATCACTTCGCGGCCGAGGTCCTTGAGATAGCCGACGGAATCCCGGACCATCGCCTCGTTCTCGGCGATGTCGGTCTCCAGCACCTTCTTGATGTGGAGATCCCAGCTCTTGCCGAAAATCGTCACCACTGGCGTCGCGGCGGCCGCCAGGGCCTGGATGTTGCCGTCGCGGGAGCAGGCGCCGTTCTTGCGGCGCGTGCTGCCGAACGCGCAGATCCTCGCCTGCTCGAGTTCGACATCGCGGACCGCGGTGAAGAACTCGGCGTCCTTGGGGTTGGAACCGGGCCAGCCGCACTCGAGGTAGGGAATGCCGAACGCGTCGAGCCGCCTGGCGATCGCCAGCTTGTCCGCCAGCGAGAGGGAGATGTTCTCGCGCTGCGTCCCGTCGCGGAGCGTCGTGTCGTACAGCTCGATCCTGGTCGTCATCGGCGCATTGCCCTCCTGATCGGCCTCACAGCGGCTCGTCGAGGCCCGGCCCCTGCAGCAGTTCGATCAGCTCCTCGCGGGAGAAGATCTTCTTGAGCCGCGGGTCGTCCTCCTGCACCACGCTCTCCATGAGGCGGCGCTTGCGGTCGATGATCGCGGCGATGCGCTCTTCGAGCGTTTCCTCGGTGATCAGCTTGAAGACGTGAACCGCCCGCTTCTGGCCGATCCGGTACAGCCGGTCCGTCGCCTGGTCCTCGCGGGCCGCGTTCCACCAGCGGTCGTAATGGATGACGACCGAACCGCCGACCAGATCGATGCCGGTGCCGCCCGCCTTCAGGCTCCCCAGAAAGACCCGGCAGTCGTCGTCGTTGTTGAAGCGGTCGACGACCCTGCCCCGCTCGCGAGTCGAACCCGTCAGCGTGACGAACTCGACGCCGAGCTTTGCCAGGTGTCGTTCCAGGATCCCGATCATGCCCAGGTACTGACTGAAGACGACGACCTTCTGACCACTGTCGAAGCTCTCTTCGAGCAACTCCTTGCACAGGTCCCACTTTCCCGACTCGTAGTTCTCGTAGCGGTCGAGGTCGCCCACCGCCAGCGCGGGATGATCGCAGATCTGCTTCAGCATGTTCAGCAGAGCGAAGATGTGAATGTAGGGAAGGGCGCCCCGTTCGCTCCGCAACGCGCTCATCAGCGTCACCCCCTTGGTTTCGATCGTTCGCCGGTACATGTCGAACTGCTCGGCGCTCAGGCGGCAGGTGCGGACGTCCTGGATCTTCTCCGGCAGCTCGTCCAGCACCGCCGCCTTCGCCCGGCGCAGCACGAAAGGAGCGGTCAGTCGCCGCAGGTTCGCCGCATACCACGAGTCCGCATCGAGCTCATTCGTTCCGAGGAGGTCGAGGTAGGTATCGTCGCCTCCCAGGTAGCCCGGCAGAACGAGATCGAACAGGCCCTTCAACTCGGTGAGCGAGTTCTCGATCGGCGTGCCCGTCATTCCCAGCTTCATCCGGGCCTCGAGCGCCGCGGCGGCGCGGTAGCCCTGCGTGCTCCGGTTCTTGATCTGCTGCACCTCGTCGAACACGACGAGGCCCCAGCGTCGCTCGCGGAACCGCTTGACGTCGTTGCGCATCACGCCATAGGACGTGAGGATCACGTCGCCGTCGGCCAGCGACTCCTCGAGGTCTCGCTGCGGTCCGTGGCAGTACGCCGGCCGCAACCCCGGCGCGTACTCCCGGAGCTTGTTGCGCCAATGGCTGATGACGGTGCGGGGACAGACGACCAGAAACGGCTCGTCGACCGCCAACTGTTCACGCAGGATGACCATCAGGGCCATCGCCTGGTGCGTCTTGCCCAGCCCCATGTCGTCGCACAGCAGACCGGCCAGGTTGTTTTCGTACAGGAACTTGAGCCACTCGACGCCAAGCCTCTGGTAAGGACGCAGGACACTCGACAGTCCCTCCGGATCGACCATCGAATCGGCTGGCCGGAGATCCAGGAAGCGGCGCAGGAGGTCATGCCGGCTGCCCTCGCCCTCGACGCGGACCGGCGCCGCGCTCGAGGCCTGCAGGCGCAGCAGCTCGGCCGAGGAGAGGCGAATGCGGGCGGAGTCGCCGGCGTCTTCGGCACGGCCGACAACCTGAGCGTGCAGCGATCCAAGGTTCCTGAGCGCCGGCGCGTCGAGATCGATCCATCCCGACGCCGTCTCGAAGTACGGCACGCCGGCGCCCCTCGCGGCCAGCAGGTCGCCGAGGCCCACGTCGCTGTCGCCGAAGGCGCAGCGGATCGAAAGGGACTCGTCTTCGCCCGGCTCGATCTCGATGTAGTCGAACTCCGTCAGGATGCCGGCGGCGGCCAGCGGATTCTCCGTCAGGACCGGCGTCGGCGCGGCGCCCGGCTGCACGGACCGGAACGTCGGAACCCGCGCCGACGCCAGGTCGAGAGCGACGGGCTCGCGCCAGCCGCTCTCGCTTCGGTCCGAGCGCCGGACGAGGACGTCCAGTTCCTCGAGAAAGACCAACTCGCCATACTGAAAACGCCGGCGCCGCTCTTCGTCGAGGACGTCCTCCCCCGCCGCGGCGAGGCGCAGTATCTCCAGCTTGCGGACATCTTCGATTCTCGTGTCGGGCCCGACGCGGAGGAGATCGGCGGCGGACAGGGGGACCACCGAGGCCTGCCCCGTTGCCGCGAGGAAAGCCAGCGCGGCGTCCACCCGACGCCGCGGAACGGCAATCCGAAGCGGGTCCGGCCCTCCCGAGACCGTCTGGACCGTCAGGAACAGCGTGCCGCTCGAGAGATCGATCGACGGCACGAGCTTGACCGTCGATTCGACCGTCTCGCCCCTGCCCCCGGCGATGTCTCCGTACTCTCGAAGGGCGTGATAGGCGACCCGGAACCAGAGACTGCTCTCGAAGAACTGCCGGTTCGTCTGCATGCCGGCCTTGTTCAGATGCTGCTCCTCGGGCGTCCGCATGAACGTCGACAACCGGTCCAGCAGACCCGAACGATCCGCGGTCGACCCGTCGCCCGCGAGCTTCCCGACCCGTTCCAGAAAACGAAGGGCGGCAGGCGCCGGGTCGAGGTAGCGCAGGACCTCCACACCGTCCGGGCCGAACAGGCGAATCGGCTCGCCGGCGCCTTCCTGCAGCACCAGACAGTCGGAAGCGGCCGGCAGGCGTTCCTCGAACACGGTCCGGGCCAGCCTGAACCAGCCGCTGTGAGTAAAGAGGTCGAACCAGCTGCATCCCGTGACCCGGCGAAGCTCGCGGAGCTGGCCGTCGAGCTGCTTCAGGTGACGGCACTCGCTCCGTCGACCCGTGGAGCAACTGCAGAACGTCAGCGGCCGCCTGGACCCGGCCACCTCGGCCAGATGCACGGCTGAACCGGGTTCCGGGTCGTAGGGATCGGGGAGCAGGCCGATCCCGGTGCGGTGGAACTCGAGGCGCGGAAACAGCTTCACGGAAGTCGACGAAACATGTGCGTAAACGCTCGACTATACCGCAGAATCAGAACGTCGTGTCGGTTTGACGGCTTCCTCTCCGACGACCGAACTCGTGGTCGGCAAGCCGGAAGACGAACTGCGTCGAGACTGGCGACCAGATGGGCGGCGGCCAGCCGCCACCCTCGGCGAGACCCGGCAATCGGGTTCGGCCCTGACCGATGTCGTGCCTCTCCACGATGCATCGCCCACCCACCGCGACGACGTACAGAATCGTCTACACCGTCACGGACGGTACGCGCCGGTCCGTCAGCGTGACGTTCAGCGCCACCGTCGGTCCCTGAGGCGGCGTGCTCGGAGCAACCGGGAAGCGGTGCGCGCGCCAGGCCCTTCGGCGGCCTTCCTGACGGGTCGTCGTCGACTTGATCCGAGCTTGATCCGATCTCGCTCTTGACAGCCGCTCCTCTCCTCTCCTACGCTCCCCCGCAACCTGCCGCCCGGTAGTTCCGCCAACTTGCCCGTCCCATGACTCGCACCGCCAATCTCCTCTTGCTGGTTCCGGTTCTGGTCCTTGCGACCCAGGGGGGCTGACCAGGCGCACCAACCGGAGAATGAGCGACCTCAAGCCCCCAGCACCGCCTGGGGGCTTTTTTGGTTCGGCCGCCAGTGGAGCAACCGCATGCCCATAGAACAATCGGAGTGGATCTGGATCGACGACCAGTGGAAGCCCTGGCAAGAGGCGACCGTCCATCTCACCACCCACGGGCTGCACTACGGCTCGTCGGTGTTCGAGGGCATTCGCGCCTACGACACGGGCGAGACGACGGCGATCTTCCGGCTAGGCGCCCACGTCCGACGGCTGTTCGACAGTTGCCGGATCATGCGCATGGATCCCGGATACACCGAGGACCAGGTCGAGGAGCTGTGCATCGAAGCGGTGACCCGCAACCGTCTCGAGTCGTGCTACATCCGGCCGCTGATCTACCGGGGCGCCGAGGAGATGGGCCTGAATCCGACTCGCTGCAGTTCCAGGCTGGCCATCTACGCCGTGCGGTGGGGCCGCTACCTCGGCGAGGAGGCGATCGAACAGGGCGTCGACGCCGCGATCAGTTCCTGGCGCCGCTTCAACTCGAACACCGCCGTGCCGCTGGGCAAGATCAGCGGGCAGTACGTGACGAACCAGTTCGTGTCCATCGAGGCGCGCGAGCACGGATACGCCGAGGGCATCATGCTCGACGACCGCGGGCTGGTCTGCGAGGGCGCCGGCGAGAATCTCTTCCTGATCAAGGACGGAACGATCTACACGCCGCCGCTCTACAACTCGATCCTGGCCGGCATCACCAGGGACTCGGTCATCACGATCGCCCGTGACCTCAAGTACGACGTCCGCTTCCAGCCGATCGCCCGCGAGGAGCTCTACCTCGCCGACGAACTGTTCATGACCGGCACCGCGGCCGAGGTGAGTCCCGTGCGCTCCGTGGACCGGATCCCGATCGGCGGCGGCACGCGCGGCGAGATCACGCATCACCTCCAGGAGGAGTTCTTCGGGCTCGCTTCGGGCCGGCTCCCCGATCGCCACCACTGGCTCACCCAGGCGCCCCGACTGCGGGAAGCCGCGCCGTCCCTGGCCGGATGAAGGGAGGAAACCGCGATGAGTGACGACGCCGCAACGGACCGAGCGAACGACGAAACGGGGACGAGGGCGGACGCCGTCGTACTGACCGGCGCCGAGATCGTGTGCGAGTGCCTGCTGCGCGAGGGCGTCGGCATCGTCTTCGGCTATCCGGGCGGGGCCATCCTGCCCACCTACGACGCCCTGACGAGGTACCCCCGACTCCACCACGTGCTGACGCGCCACGAGCAGGGGGCGTCGCACATGGCCGACGGCTACGCCCGCGCCACCGGCAAGGTCGGCGTGGCGATGGCGACCAGCGGCCCGGGCGCGACAAACCTCGTCACCGGGATCGCCACCGCGATGATGGACTCGTCTCCGATCGTCTGCATCACCGGACAGGTACCGACCGGCGCCATTGGCAGCGACGCCTTCCAGGAGACGGACGTCACCGGGATCACCCTCCCGATCACCAAGCACAACTACCTGGTGACGAGCATCGCGGAACTGCCCGAGGTGATGCGCGAGGCGTTCCACATCGCCCGCACCGGGCGGCCCGGGCCAGTGCTGGTGGACATCCCCAAGGACATCCAGATCCAGGAAGCCGAGTTCGTCTACCCGACCGCGCCCATCGAACTGCCCGGCTACAGTCCGCCGCGGACGGCCAGAGCCCGTCAGGTCGACGCAGCCCTGGAACTCATCCGGGCGTCGAGGCGCCCGATCATCCTCGCCGGTCACGGCATCTCGATGGCCGGCGCCAACCGCGAACTCGCGCAGTTGGCGGACAAGGCCCGGATTCCGATCGCCCTGACCCTGCTCGGCAAGGGCGCGATTTCCGAGCGCCACCCGCTCTGCCTGGGAATGATGGGAATGCACGGCGGCGCCGAGGTGAACCATGCGATCCAGGAAGCCGACCTGCTGATTGCCCTGGGCATGCGCTTCGACGATCGGGTGACCGGCAACCTGGCGACCTACGCTCGGGACTCGCGCAAGATCCACGTCGACATCGACCCCTCCGAGATCAACAAGAACGTGACCGTCGACGTGGGCATCGTCGGCGACGTCGGCGAGGTCCTGCGTCAACTGCTCGAGCGGGTCGAACGACGACCGAACCGGGAGTGGTTCGACCGGATCGCCGAGTGGCGCGCCGACTCGGAGCTGCGGGAGATCGTCCGGCCGGTCGATGCGCCCCAGCACCCGGCGGCGCCCGAAGGCAAGCTGCTGGGCGCTCAGGTCATCCGCGACCTGTTCGAACTGACGAGCGGCGCAGCGATCACCGTCACGGACGTCGGCCAGCATCAGATGTGGGAGGCCCAGTACTACCACCACGAGCGGCCGCACAGCCTGATCACCAGCGGCGGCCTCGGGACGATGGGTTTCGGGCTTCCGGCGGCGATCGGCGCCAAGATGTCCCGACCCGACCAGGAAGTGTGGGCCATCGTCGGCGACGGCGGGTTCCAGATGACGATGATGGAGCTCGCCACCGCGGTCCAGGAACAGGTCAACGTGCACATCGCGATCATCAACAACGGCTTCCTCGGCATGGTCCGCCAGTGGCAGGAGTTCTTCTACGAGGAGCGCTACAACCAGACGCCGATGGTCAACCCGGACTTCTGCAAGCTCGCGGAGGCCTACGGCATCCCTACGGTCCGCGTCACCGAGCGCGGACAGATCGAAGCGGCGGTCAACGCCTCGCGCGCGCAGACGGCCGGACCGACCTTGATCGACTTCGTCGTCGAGAAGGAGGAAATCGTCTTTCCCATGGTGCCGTCGGGCGCCGATCTCGACGACATGATCCGTCGGCCGACGCCCGAGGAGTTCGAACGCCAGCGCCGGAAACGGGCAGCGGACGCAGAGGCGCCGGAATCCGAGACGGCCGCCGCGGCGGCCGCCCTGGGTTCCCGGTTCGGGGTCTGAGATCGGCCGGTTCCCGAGGAAGTCCGAGATGGCGAAGCACATCCTGGCCGCACTGGTGGAGAACCGTCCCGGCGTCCTCGCCCGCGTGGCGAATCTGTTCCGGCGGCGCAGCTTCAACCTCGACAGTCTGTCCGTTGGCCGCACGCAGCGCGACGAGATGTCCCGGATGACGATCGTCATGGAGTCGGACAGCGCGGAGGCGGACCGCCTGGTCAAGAACCTGTACAAGCTGGTCGACGTCGTCCACGTCGACCACCTGCTGGGCCAGCGCTCCGTGGCGAAGGAAATGGCCCTGGTCAAGATCAGGGCATCCTCGGAGAACCGGCGCGAGGTGATCCAGCTCTGCGACGTCTTCCGGGCCCGCATCATCGACGTTTCCGCCGAAAGCCTGGTGGTCGAGATCACCGGCGAGGAAGAGAAGCTCGAGAACTTCACCGAACTCGTCCGTCCGTTCGGCATCGTCGAGATGGTGCGCACTGGCATGATCGCCTTGGGCCGCGGAGGCCACACCCTGAAAGACGAGGGCTTCAAGCCCAACCGCAGCCGCGCGGCGGCGCGCCGCAACGTGCTCTGAACGCACTCTGCTCGCCACACCAGACGGGCTCGAATCACTACCCGAGGAACCATCCAGATGGCCAAGCTCTACTACGACGACGACGCGGACCTTTCCCGGCTCGATGGCCGAACCGTCGCCGTCATCGGTTACGGCAGCCAGGGACACGCCCACGCACTGAACCTGCGCGACAGCGGCGTGGACGTCGTCGTCGGCCTGCGCGAGGGCAGCGGCAGCCGCGCGCGGGCCGAGGCCGACGGATTCGAAACGCTCGACGTCGCGGCCGCGGCCACGCGGGCGCGGATCATCATGGTCCTCGCGCCCGACACGGTGCAGGCCGAGCTCTACGAACGGGACATCGCCCCGCATCTCGAGTCGGGGAACACCCTGATGTTCGCGCACGGGTTCAACGTCCGCTACGGCGAGATCGACGCGCCGAGGGAAGTCGACGTGTCCCTGGTCGCGCCGAAGGCGCCGGGACACAGGGTGCGCGAGGTGTTCACCGAGGGCGCCGGCACGCCGGGACTGGTCGCGGTCGAGAACGACGCCAGCGGCGACGCCCTGGGCGATGCCCTGGCCTATGCCAAGGGGATCGGCTGCACCCGCGCCGGAGTGATCGAGACGTCGTTCGCCGAGGAGACCGAGACGGACCTGTTCGGCGAGCAGATCGTCCTCTGCGGCGGCGCCTCCGCCCTGGTCCGCGCCGGCTTCGAGAAGCTGGTCGCGGCCGGCTACCAGCCCGAGGTCGCCTACTTCGAGTGCCTGCACGAACTGAAGCTGATCGTCGACCTGATGTACGAGGGCGGGCTTGGCTACATGTGGTACAGCGTCTCCGACACCGCCGAACACGGCGGCTACCACGCCGGCGATCAGATGATCACGGACGACGTGCGGGCCGTGATGGACAGGGTGCTCCGCGACATCCAGGACGGAACCTACGCCCGCGACTGGATCGCCGAGAATCGGAACGGACGACCGCGCTTCGATCCCCGCAGGAAGCAGGAGCGGCGCCACCCGATCGAGGAGGTCGGCCGGGAGCTTCGTCGAATGATGCCGTTCCTGGACGCCAAGGAGGTCTAGCGATGGCGGCGACGGCTCGGAACGGAGACCACGTCCGGATCCTGGACACCACGCTGCGCGACGGCGAACAGTCGCCGGGCGCGACGATGACGAGCGCCGAGAAGCTGGAGGTGGCCCGCCAGCTCGCCGTTCTCGGCGTCGACATCATCGAGGCCGGCTTCCCCGCCGCCAGTCCAGACGACCTGGAGGGAGTCCGCCGGATCGCCCGCGAAGTCGGCGGGAGCGACGGGCCGGTCATCGCCGGGCTCGCCCGCTGCTGGCGCGAGGACATCGACAAGGCCTGGCAAGGCGTGCGGGACGCCGCCAGACCCCGCATCCACGCCTTCATCGCCACGTCCGACCTGCACATGGAGCGCAAGCTGGGCATGGCCCGGGAGCAGGTTCTCAGCCAGGTCGGCCACATGGTGGCGCACGCGCGTTCCCTCTGCGACGACGTCGAGTTCAGCCCGGAGGACGGCAGCCGCTCCGACCCGGACTTCCTGGTCGAGGTGCTCTCGCTCGCAGTCAGGGAAGGCGCCACGACGCTGAACATCCCGGACACGGTCGGCTACGACATGCCGGTCGAGTACGGCGACCTCTTCCGCTACCTGATGGAGCGCACCGAAGGCGCGGAGAACGTCATCTGGTCGGCGCACTGCCACGACGACCTCGGCTGCGCGACCGCCAACACGCTGGCGGCGATCGAAGTCGGCGCGCGACAGGTCGAGGCAACGATCAACGGCATCGGCGAGCGCGCCGGCAACACCTCGCTCGAGGAAGTCGTCATGGCGCTCCACACGAGACCCGGAATCTACGGCGTCGGAACCCGTCTCAACACGACCGAACTGGTGCGGACCAGTCGCCTGGTCGCTCACTACACCGGCATCGCGGTGCCCCGGAACAAGGCGATCGTCGGCGAGAACGCTTTCTCCCACGAGGCGGGAATCCACCAGCACGGCATGCTCCAGGATCAGCGCACCTACGAGATCATGACCCCCCAGACCGTCGGCCTGGCCCAGAGCAGGCTGGTGCTCGGCAAGCACTCCGGCAAGCACGCGCTCCGCCTGCGGCTCGAGGAACTCGGCTTCGACCTGAACCGGGAGGAACTGGGCGAAGCCTTCCGCCGCTTCAAGCGACTGGCCGACCAGAAGAAGGACATCACCGACGCCGACCTGCAGGCCCTGGCCAACCAGGAGATCCTGGCGCCCGCGGAGATCTTCACGCTGACCGACCTGCAGATCTCCTGCGGCCGGCCCGGCATGCCGACCGCCACCGCCCGCCTGCGCGGCCCGAACGGCCACGAGTACATTTCGCCCGGCGTAGGTACCGGACCGGTCGACGCCACGTTTCGGGCCATCGACGCCGTCGTCGAAGCCGAGAACACCCTGCTCGAGTACAACGTCCACAGCGTCACCGAGGGAATCGACGCGATGGGGGAAGTCACGGTGCGGATCAAGAGTCCGACCTCCGGCCGCGGCAAGGGCCGGGTCTTCGGCGGCTACGGCGCCGACACGGACGTCATCGTCGCCTCGGCCAAGGCGTACCTGGCGGCTCTCAACCGGATGCTCGCCGCCGTCGGCACCAAGTACACGGCCGGCGAGGGAGGTCCCGCCACCCTTCGCGTGTCCAGACCGCGGGCGGTGGACGCATGAATCGCCCGAAGACTCTCTTCGAGAAGATCTGGCGGCGCCACCTGGTCGCCGCGGACGGGGAGGGCCTGCCCGCGACCCTCTACGTCGACCTGCACCTGGTGCACGAGGTGACGTCGCCCCAGGCGTTCACGGCGCTGGACGAGCGAGGGCTCCCGGTCCGGCGGCCCGATCTGACGCTGGCGACGATGGATCACTCGACGCCGACCGATCCTTCGATCGACACGGCAAGGCTCCGCGTGCTCGACCCGGAGGGCGCCGCGCAACTCGACCGACTGCGGGCGAACTGCGAACGGCACGGCATTCCGCTCTACGCGATGGGCGACGAACGCCGCGGCATCGTCCACGTCATCGGCCCCGAGCTGGGCGCCACCCAGCCTGGAATGACCGTCGTCTGCGGCGACAGCCACACCAGCACCCACGGCGCGGTCGGGGCGCTCGCCTTCGGCATCGGCACCAGCGAGGTCGGCTACGTGCTCGCCACCCAGTGCCTGCTGCAACACCGTCCGAAGACCCATGAAGTGCGCGTCGACGGCCGGCTGCGGGAAGGCGTCGTCGCCAAGGACATCATCCTGTCGGTGATCGCCAGGCTCGGCATCGGCGGCGGCACGGGTCACGTCTTCGAGTACACCGGCGAAGCGATCCGCGCGCTGGACATGGAGGGACGGATGACGGTCTGCAACATGTCGATCGAGGGCGGGGCGCGCGCCGGTCTGATCGCGCCGGACGACGTCACCTTCTCCTGGCTGAAAGGCCGTCCGATGGCGCCCTCCGGCGCCGCCTGGGAGGCGGCGCTCGAGGACTGGCGTTCGCTGCCGTCGGACAAGGAAGCGGGCTACGACCGCACGACGACTCTCGACGGCGCCGCGCTCGAACCGATGGTCACGTACGGCACGAACCCGGGCATGGCGATCCCGATCTCCGGGGCGGTTCCGGAAGACGACGCGATCGAACCCGAGAAGCGGGCTTCCTTCCGCAAGGCGCTCGCCTACATGGACCTCGAGCCCGGCCAGCGGCTTCAGGGCAAGCCGATCGACGTCGTCTTCGTCGGCAGCTGCACGAACTCGCGCTACGGCGACCTCGCGGCAGCCGCCAGCGTCCTGCGCGGCCGCAAGGTCGCCGACGGTCTGCGGGTGCTCATCGTGCCCGGCTCCGACGCCGTCAAGCGGCAGGCGGAACGGGACGGGCTCGCCCAGGTCTTCGTCGACGCCGGTGCCGAGTGGCGCGAGGCCGGATGCTCGATGTGCCTGGCGATGAACGGCGACCAGCTGGCGCCTGGCCAGTACGCCGTCAGCACGTCGAACCGCAACTTCGAGGGCCGCCAGGGCGCCGGCGGCCGCACCTTCCTGGCCAGCCCCCTGACCGCGGCGGCGTCCGCCGTCACGGGTCGGGTCACCGACGTGCGGGAGATCCTTTCGTGAACTTGAGCTTCACGCGTCACACCGGAACGATGGCGCCGCTGCCGATCCAGAACATCGACACCGACCAGATCATCCCGGCGTCCCACCTGAAGGTCACCGACCGCGGCGGCCTCGCCTCCGGGCTCTTTGCCCGCTGGCGCTACCGGGACGGAGACCCGAAGGGCGAACCCATCTCCGACTTCGTGCTGAACCGTGCCGAGCACGGCGCGGCACGGATCCTCCTCGCCGGCGACAACTTCGGTTGCGGCAGCTCCCGCGAGCACGCGCCCTGGGCGCTCGTCGGCTACGGCTTCCGTGCCGTCGTCAGCACGTCCTTCGCCGACATCTTTCGCAGCAACGCGCTGAAGAACGGTCTGCTCGTCGTGCCCGTGGCCGAGGACGTCTCCATCGCGCTGTTCGACGCCGTCGCCGCCGATCCCTCCACCGAGGTCACGATCGATCTGGAAGCGCGGACCCTCAGCCTGCCCGGCGGCGGCGAGGCGAGCTTCGAGGTCGACCCCTTCGCCCGCCGCTGCCTGCTCGACGGCACGGATCAGCTTGGGTACCTGCTGAACCAGGCGCGGGCGATCCAGGCGTTCGAAGCCGCCCACCCGGCGCGGATCGACACGCGGTCGGGCTGAGCGAACGACTCCCATGCAGGCGAACATCGTCCTCCTGCCCGGCGACGGCGTCGGGCCGGAAGTCACCGCCGAAGCGACCCGCGTCCTGAACGCCGTCGCGGAACTCGGCGGACACGGCTTACAGCTCGAATTTCGGCCGATGGGCGGCGCCGCGATCGACGACTTCGAGAATCCGCTGCCGCCCGAGACGCTGGCCGCGTGCAAGGCGGCCGACGCGGTGCTCCTGGGCGCGGTCGGCGGGCCGAAGTGGTCCGATCCGACCGCCGCGCTCCGGCCCGAACAGGGACTGCTCGATCTGCGCGCCGAGATGGGCCTGTTCGCCAACCTGCGCCCGGTGACGGTGTACGAGTCGCTCGCCCCGTTCGCGCCGCTCAAGCCCGAACTGCTGCGCGGCGTCGACCTGCTGTTCGTGCGCGAGCTGACCGGCGGCATCTACTTCGGCCCCCGCCAGGAACAGGGAGACGGCGACGCGGCGTACGACACCCTCGTCTACTCCACCGCCGAAGTGGAGCGCGTCGCCCGGGTCGCGCTGCGGGCGGCGCGGCGCCGCCGCGGCAAGGTCACGTCGATCGACAAGGCGAACGTCCTGGCCTCGATGCGCCTCTGGCGGCGATCCGTCACCGAGGTGGCGAGCGCGCATCCGGATGTCGAGGTCACCCACCACCTCGTGGACGCCTTCGCGATGCAGTTGATGCGCTCGCCAGCGGACTTCGACGTGATCCTCGCCGGCAACATGTTCGGCGACATCCTGAGCGACGAGGCGGCGATCCTCGCCGGTTCGCTCGGCATGCTGCCTTCCGCGTCCCTGGGCGCCGGCCGCCGCGGCCTGTACGAACCGGTCCACGGCTCGGCGCCCGACATCGCGGGCCGCGGCATCGCCAACCCCATCGGCGCGATCCTGAGCGCCGCGATGCTGCTCCGCCACAGCCTGGACCTGGAGGCGGAAGCGGCCCGGGTCGAAACAGCGGTAGCCGCGGTCCTGGACGACGGACTCCGCACCGCCGATCTGACGGCCGAGGGACAGGCGGCGGTCTCCACCACCGAGATGGGCCGGGCCGTGGCCGCCGCGATCGGGCGTTCCTGACGGCCTGTCAGAACAGCATCAGCAGCACGGCGCCGAGCGCCAACCGGTAGCCGACGAAGACTTGCAGGCCGCGGCGCCGGAGCCAGGCGAGCAGGCCGCCGATCACCAGGTAGCCGACCGCCGCCGACAACACGGCGACCAGGAACAGCGACGGCAGTTGGGAGGGAGGCAACGCGCCGCTCATCAGGTCCAGACCCTCCTTGCCGGCGACGAGGACGCCGACCGGCAGGGCCAGCAGGAAAGCGAAGCGAGCCGACGACTCCCGATCGAAGCCGAGCAGCCGGCCGGCGCTGATGACGACCCCGGCCCGCGAGGCCCCCGGAACGAGAGCGGTCGCCTGCGCCAGACCGAAGACCAGGGCATGCCGCCAGTTCACCTGCTCGAGCCGGCGCTCCCGCGCCCCCCAGCGATCCGCCGCCCCGAGCGCCAGACCGAAGCCGATCGTCGCCCAGGCGATCACGCCGGGACGGCGGGCGCCGCCCTCGATCCAGTCGCCCGCCGCGATGCCGATCACCAGAACCGGCAGCGAAGCCAGGGCCAGCAGCGGGATCATCCGCCGCGAGCCGGGGTCACCGTTCTCGCCGCCGCGAAACAGCGCCCGGAGATAGACGGCAAGGTCGTTCCGGAAGTACGCGACGACGGCCAGCAGCGTGCCCGTGTTCGCCGCCACATCGATCGCCAATCCCTGGTCCGGCCAGTCGAAGAGCCGCGGCAGCAGGATGAGGTGCGCCGTCGAACTGATCGGCAGGTACTCGGTCAGCCCCTGCACGAGAGCCACGAGGATCAACTGCAGCGGCTCCACGCGGCGAGAATAGCGAAGCGGCGGCGACAACTGCCTTCGTTCGGATACGATCCGCGCCATGAACGACCCGCGCACTCCTTTTCTGTTGACCGCCGCCATCCTCGTACTCCTCGCCGCGACGCCGGCCTGCGCCCAGGAGGACGCAGGAGCCGACGGCGGCCCGGAAGCCCCGATCGCCGAAACCTGGGACGAGAAGGCCTCCTACGCGCTCGGCGTGAACATCGGCAGCAACCTGGCCCCCGATGATCTGACCCTCGACGCCGACCTGGTTCTCCGCGGCTTCCAGGACGCTCTCGAGGGCGCCGAGGCGATGGATTCCGACGAGATCGACAAGGTGCTCGGTGAACTGAGCGACAGGATGCGGGAACACGCGGACCGTGAGCGACAGGCGGCCATGATGGAAAACACCGCCAAGAGCGCCGCCTTTCTCGCCGAGAAGGCCAGGGAAGACGGCATCGTCAAGACGGACTCGGGCCTTCTCTACCGCGAGGTCCGGCCCGGAGAAGGGGACAGCCCGACAGCCGCCCAGGCGGTCACCGTCCACTACCGCGGCACGCTCATCGACGGCACGCCGTTCGACAGCAGCTACGACCGCGGCGAACCCGCGACCTTCTCGGTGAACGGCGTGATTCCCGGCTGGATGGAAGCGCTCCAACTGATGAAGCCGGGCGCCAAGTGGGAACTCTTCATCCCCCCCGAACTCGGCTACGGCGCCGACGGGTCGCCGCCTTCCATTCCTCCCGCCGCCGCCCTGATCTTCGAGGTCGAACTCCTCGAAATCGAGTAGCGTCCGCGGCTCAGTCGGCGTCCGCGGTGAACCGGTAGCCGACGCCGCGGACGGTGTGGAAGTGGCGCGGCCGTTCGGGGTCCGGTTCGAAGCGTCTGCGCAGCCGAAGGATGAAGTTGTCGACCGTGCGCGACGACGGGAAGGCCTCGTAGCCCCAGACGCGGTCGAGGATGTCCTCGCGCGAAACGACTTCGCCCTCCCGCGCCGCCAAGGTCCTGAGGATCATCGCCTCCTTCTGGGTCAACTGCTGCGCCCGGCCGTCCCAGGACGCGCCGGCGAACGCTGCGAAGTCGAAGTGGTTGCCGCCGAAGCGCACCGCATCCGGCGCATCGCCGGGACGCCACGACCGGCGCCGGAGGATCGCCTGCACTCGCAGCAGGAGTTCCGTCAGGTGAAACGGCTTGGCGAGATAGTCGTCGCCTCCCGCTTCGAGCCCGCGAATCCGGTCGGAGACCTCCGCCTTGGCGGTGAGAAAGAGGACCGGAGTATCGACGCCAGCCCCACGCGCCTCCTCGCACAACGTGAAGCCGTCCACGCCAGGCAACATCACGTCGAGAATCACGAGCCGGTAGCGCGGATCCCGAATCCGCTCCAGCGCCTGCCTGCCGTCGCGAACCCAGTCGACGTCGAGCCCCTCCGCCTCCAGGTTGAAGCGGATGCCGGCGGCGAGGTTCTCCTCGTCCTCGATCAGCAGGACCGGCGCACGGTCTTCCGGGGCGGGGGTCACGACGCCGATTCCACCGTCTGCCGCCGGATCGGCCAGGTGACGCGGAACACCGCGCCGCGGCCCGGGCCCTCGCTGCTCGCCTCCACTTCCCCGCCCTCGAGCATTACGAAACTGCGCACCAGGTAGAGGCCCAGACCGCTGCCCTTCTTGTCGCGCCGCAATTCACTGCCGGGGCGGTAGAACTTCTCGAACAGGCGGCGGCCGTCCGCCGGATTGAAGCCGACACCGTCGTCGAGAACTTCGAGTTCGACGGTCGAGTCCACCCGTCTGGCGATGACGTCCACTCTCGTGCCGGCCGCCTGGGCAGACTCGATCGCGTTGCCGATCAGGTTCCGCAGGACCGTACCCAGGCCGACGGGATCGGCCTGCAGATCGAGGCCGGCCTCGACCCTGACCTCGATCTCCAGGTCCCCGCCGCCGTCCTCCCGGCGCCCTAGTTCGGCGAAGGCGAGGGACACCGCCTCCGCCAGGTCGACCCGTTCGCGGCGCGGCTCGACCTTCGTCTGCTCCAGCCGGTTCGTCTCCAGAAGGTTGCCGATCATCCGCTCCAGACGTCGCAGGTCTTCCAGGTTGCGCTCCAGCAGGGAACGCCGATCGGCCGCCACCAGGTCGCGGAGCAGCAGCGTCTCCGTCGTCAGCCGCAGGCTCGCCAGCGGACTGCGCAACTCGTGAGACACGGCCGCAAGGAAGTTCTGCTGGCGGGACAGGAGGTCAGCCTCCCGGCGCAGCACGCCCCACAGCGCCAACACCCCGCCCGCGATCACCGCCAGAAAGAACCCCCCCTCCCAGCGATACTGGTTCAGGTGGCTGCGGCGGTCCCGCTCGATCGCGGCGCGCGCCTTCGCGCGGACCTCCGCCTCCCCCGCTTCGATCTCCAGGTGCGGGTAGAAGACGCGGAGTTCCTCGCTCGACTGACCGGCGCGCAGCGACGCCTCCGCGGCCTCTCGATCCAGTTCCATCTCGGCGACGCGGTCGGCGGCGATGCGGTCCGCGAGCCTGGACTGGTCGACAAGCCACCAGACGACCTGCACGGCGGTGATCGCGAGCAGCAGCAGGAAGCCGATCTGCAACCGCCACACCCGGACGCTCTCCGCCGAGCGGCGGCTGCCTCGGCTGAACCGGGCGACATGCTTCCGCATCGCTCTATTCTGCAACGAGGGATCGCACGGAACCGACAACGCCGCAGTGGTTGCGCCGACGGTGCTGACGCGAGGCGCGATCCAGAACCCGGCGCTTCGCGCCGGATGCCGGCGGGGACGCCGGCGCCCACCCAGGCTGGCCCGCCGCGGGTCGCAAGTAGCGAACAGACTCGCACTGGGCGCCCCGGGCGCCCTCGCCGGCTTTCCGGGTTGTGTTCCCTGCGCGACAGCGCAGCCCGACGGCGGCGCACCCTTTGCATGGAACGCCAGGCGCGACCCACCCGACGGCGGCGATCGCTGCTAGTTTCGCCGATCGATGCTGGAACCGGTCCTTGTCCACCGCGTCCCCTCCACCGACGGCGTCGAACTCGCCGTCTACGACTTCGGCGGCGAAGGCCCCGACCTGATCGCCGCCCACGCCACCGGTTTCCACGGTCGGGTCTACGACCCGATGCTCGAGCGGCTCGACGGCTTTCGCCGGATCAGCGTCGACGTGCGGGGGCATGGCGACGCGACCGCGCCGGACGGCCTCGACTACCGCTGGGAGAACTGTGCGGAGGATCTAGTCGCGGCGATCGACGCGCTGGAACTCGGCGCCGACCGACCGTTGTTCGGTTTCGGCCACTCGATGGGCGCCGCCTCGCTGCTGATGATCGCCCCCCGGAGGCCTGGCCAGTTCGCCGGCCTGGTCTGCTACGAACCGGTCATCTACCCGCCCGGCGTCACGGACGACGACGCCCGCCTCGACGCTTGGGTCGAACGGACAAGGGATCGCCGACGACGCTTCGCCTCGCACGAAGCCGCTGTCGCCAACTACGCCGAGAAGGTTCCCTACTCCCTGCTCGACCCGGAAGCGCTCGAGGTCTACGTCCGGCACGGCTTCGCGCCGTCAGCGGACGGCGGGGTCGAGATCAAGTGCCACCCCGACGTCGAGGCGCAGCTGTACCTCATGGGACCGCGTCACCGCGGCTGGGACGGCCTTCGTCAGGTGGAATGCCCCGTGACGCTGATGCGAGGCTCCGTGCTCATGCCGGGGCCCGCGTACTGGGCCGAGGCGATCGTGAGCGAACTGCCGAACGTGTTATTCCTCGAGATCGAGGGGCTCGGTCACCTCGGACCCCTGGAAGATCCGGAACAGGTGGCAGTCCTCGTGGCGACCGCGTTGGTGGAAGCTCCCGGGGCTTGACATCCCGTGGCTGAAGTCGCGCTGCATTCAAGCGGCCATGCATCTCGTCCGGCATCGAACAGGCCCGAATCGTTCGTCCCCTCGTGGATCGCGCAGCCCACGCCGCGCTGGTCGTCGGCCGTCCACCACTCCAGCGCCACCGAGAAGCGGGAGTCGCGAAGACACAGCGTCTCCGCGTCCGACACGCAGGTCCCGGCCGGCGCGGCCGACTCGACCAGCACCTTCCGCGACTCCGTGTCCGAATCTCCCTGGCTGCTGACCGTCAGCGACACCGTGTAGAAGCCGGGCACGGACCACATGTGCTCCGGCGACCTGCCGCGGGATGTCCCGCCGTCGCCGAAGTCCCATCTCCGCGACGCGACGGGGCCGCTGCTCGTGTCAGGACCTGGCCATGATCAGGGCGCCGTTCGTGCCGCCGAAGCCAAAGGAGTTGGTCAGCGCCACGTCGATCCTGGCCTCGCGCGGCTCGTGGGGCACGAAGTCCAGATCGCACTCCTCGTCGGGCTCGTCGAGATTCAGAGTTGCCGGCAGCACCTGCCGATCGACGGTCAACGCCAGGATGCCGGCCTCGACGCCGCCCGCCGCGCCCAGCAGGTGACCGGTCGAGGACTTGGTCGAGGACACGGCCAGGCGCCGGGCGTGATCCTTGAACACGCGCTTGATCGCGCGGACTTCGGCGATGTCGCCGAGCGGCGTCGACGTGCCGTGGGCGTTGATGCAGTCGACGGACTCCGGCGCCAGCCCCGCGTCGGCGAGCGCCGCGAGCATGACTCTGGCCGCGCCGTCGCCGTTCGGCTCCGGGGCCGAGACGTGGTAAGCGTCGGAACTCATGCCATAGCCCACGATCTCGGCGTAGACGTGGGCGCCGCGCTCACGCGCCGTCTCGCGCTCCTCGAGAATCAGGATCCCGGCGCCTTCGCCGAGAACGAAGCCGTCCCGGTCCTTGTCCCACGGCCGAGACGCCTTCTCCGGCTCGTCGTTGCGCACGGACAGAGCCTTCATCGCGCCGAAACCGGCCAGCGCCAGGTCGGAGGTCGTGGCCTCGGCGCCGCCGGCGAAGGCGGCGTCGGCATAGCCATGCTGGATCATCCGGAACGCGTCGCCAACGCCGTGCAAGCCGGTCGTGCAGGCGGTCGTCGGACAGGTGTTCGGTCCGCGTGCGCCGAAACGGATCGAGATCTGGCCGGAGGCCATGTTCGCGATCAGGCCGGGGATGAAGAACGGCGACACCCGGCGTGGACCGCGGTCGCGGAAGGTGTCGTGCATGTGCTCGATCAGGGGCAGGCCGCCCATGCCGGAACCGACGACGGTGGCAACGCGGTCGCGGTTGCCGTCGTCGATCGCCAGCCCCGCGTCCTCGTGGGCGAGGGTAGCGGCGGCGAGGGCGAACTGGATGAACAGGTCGACCCGGCGGATCTCCTTGCGCTCCATGAACCGCCTCGCGTCGAAGTCCCGCACTTCCGCGGCGATCTTCGTCGCGTAGAGATCGGCTTCGACCCGCGTCAGCGGGCCGACGCCGCTCCGCCCCTCCATCAGACCGGACCAGGTCGCCTCCGTGCCCACGCCAAGCGGAGACACCAGTCCCACGCCGGTAACGACGACGCGTCTACGGTCGCTCATGGTCAGGACCGGCCCACGCCGGTCAAGGCGAGATCAGTTGGACGATCCGTGGGCCTGAATGTAGTCGATGGCCTCCTTGACCGAGCCGATCTTCTCGGCGTCCTCGTCCGGAATCTCGATGCCGAACTCCTCCTCGAAGGCCATGACCAGCTCGACGATGTCGAGCGAGTCCGCACCGAGGTCGTCAGTGAAGCTGGCCTCCGGAGTGACTTCGTCGGCATCGACTCCGAGTTGCTCAACGATGATGCTGTTGACCTTTTCGACTACGGACATTCTGGTTCCTCTCGAGGGTAAGGAAGGTTTGGCGTTCAGGGCCCGCCGACTGAGCGAAGACTATGCCACCACCGGGGCCATCCGTCCAATGCCGGCATCTTCCCGCCGCGGTCGACTCCGTCAAGTCATGCCGCCGCTAACGCTCAGCACCTCGCCCGTGACGTAGGAGGCCTCATCGCTCGCGAGGTAGAGCACGGCCGCCGCGACGTCGTCCACGGCGCCCAGCCGGACCAGGCCGTGCCGCTGCAGGAAGCGCTCGGCCGCCCCGTCCGGCAGGGCCGCGGTCATGTCCGTCTCGATGAAGCCCGGCGCCACCACGTTGACCGTGATCCCGCGGCTCAGGAGCTCCCGCGCGAGCGACTTGCTGAACCCGATCAGGCCGGCCTTGGAGGCGGCGTAGTTCGTCTGGCCCGCATTGCCGACCAGCCCGGCCACCGAGGACACGGAAATCACCCGCCCGCGTCGACGCCGCATCATGCCGCGGACCACCGCTCTGGTCAGGACGAACACGCCGGTCAGGTTCACGTCGAGCACCCGCCGCCACTGCTCCAGGCTCATCCGAGCCAGCAGGTTGTCGGCGGTAACGCCGGCGTTGTTCACCAGGATGTCGACGGCCGCGCAGTCCGACGGCAGACGCTTCACGGCGTCGGGGATCGACTCGTGATCAGCGAGGTCGAGCGCCATCGGATGGGCATCGCCGCCGCCCGCGCGTACGGCCGCCGCCACTTCCTCGAGGCGTTCCTCGTTGCGGGCGGCCAGCACGACCCGCGCGCCCTGCCGCGCCAGCAGCAGTGCCGCGGCACGGCCGATGCCGCGCGAGGCGCCGGTGATCAACGCGGTTCTGCCCTCCAGGCCAAAGACGGTCAAGCGGCCAGATCCTCCGGTTCGGCGACGGCCCGCACGTTCAGACCGCGCTCGATGCGACGCGCCAGCCCGGAGAGCACCTTGCCCGGTCCGATCTCGACCAGCCGCTCGACGCCTCGAGCAACCATCAGGACCACCGATTCCGACCAGCGCACGGGGCCGTCGATCTGCCGGACCAGAGCGTCCCGCGCCGCGGCGGCCGTCTTCACCTCCGCCGCGTCCACGTTGCAGACCACCGGGACGTTCGGATCCGCCATCGGAACGTCCCGGATCAGAGGTTCCATCGCGGCGCGCGCCGGCGCCATCAAGGCACAGTGGAAGGGGGCCGACACGGGCAACGGTATCGCCCGTCTCGCGCCCCGCTCGGCCGCCAGATCCACCGCCCTGCCGACCGCGTCGGCCGCCCCGGCGATCACGATCTGTCCCGGTGCGTTCAGGTTCGCGAGCTGGCAGACGCCGCCGGTGTCGCTTGCCCCCTGAATCGCCGCCGCGGCGGCGTCCTCCTCGCTCAATCCGAGGATCGCGGCCATGGCGCCCTCCCCGACCGGAACCGCCCGTTGCATCGCCTGCCCGCGGGCCCGCACCAACCGCAGGGCGTCGGCGAGCTCGAGGGCGCCGGCCGCCACCAGGGCCGAGTACTCGCCCAGACTGTGACCGGCGACGAAGACAGGCTCGTCCGGCGGAGGATTCCGCGCCTGGCAGCAGCGCAGCGCCGCCACCGACATGGCGACGATCGCGGGTTGCGCGTTCGCGGTCAGTTGGAGTTCGTCCTCCGGACCCTCGAAGCAGAGCCGCGACAAGGAGAGGCCGAGGATGTCGTCGGCCTCCTCGAACACCGCCCGCGCCTCGGGAAAGGCCGAGGCCAGCGCTCGGCCCATGCCGACCCGCTGCGAGCCCTGGCCCGGAAAGACGTACGCCGTCCCGCTCACGACAACCAACCCGCGGGCTGCTAGAACCGCACCGCGGCGGCGCCCCAGGTGAGACCCGCGCCAAAGGCCGCCATCAGGACCAAGTCGCCGGGTTCGATCCGGCCGGCGCGGTTCAGTTCGTCGAGGGCGATCGGGATGGAAGCGGCCGACGTGTTGCCGTACCGCTCGACGTTGACGTAGACGCGGTCGGCCGGCACGTCGATCCTGCGGCCGACGGCATCGATGATCCGGCGGTTGGCCTGGTGGGGAATCAGCCACCGGACGTCCTCGGGGCGCTGGCCGGCACCCTCGAGCGCCTCGCCCGACACCTCGGCCAGGGTGCGCACGGCGACCTTGAACGTCTCGTTGCCGAGCATCCGGATGAAGGGCAGGCGGGCCTCCAAGGTCTCGGGACGGTTCGGAGGATAGCGGCTGCCGCCGCCCGGCATCTCGAGCAGGTGGGCGAGCGAGCCGTCGCTGTGGATCGCCACCGAGAGAATGCCCGGCCGCCCGTTCTCGCTCGAGGGGCCGTTCTCGCCAGACGAATCGGGCGGGGCCTCGCCGCGCAGCACCACCGCGCCGGCGCCGTCGCCGAACAGCACGCAGGTCGAACGGTCCTCGTAGTCCGTGTACTTCGTCAACGACTCGGCTCCGATGACCAGAGCCGTCGAGGCGGCGCCGCTCGACATGTACTGGTGCGCCACGGAGAGGCCGTAGACGAAGCCCGTGCAGCCGGCGTTCAGGTCGAACGCGGTGGCGCCCTTGGCGCCGAGTTCCTCCTGCACCAGACAGGCCGTGGCCGGAAAGGGCATGTCCGGCGTCACCGTCGAAATCAGGACGAGGTCCACTTCCGACGCCTCGACGCCGGCCATCTCCATCGCCTGGCGCGCGGCCTCGACGGCAAAGACCGACGTGTACTCCTCGTCGGACGCGACCCGCCGTTCCTGGATGCCGGTGCGCGCGACGATCCAGTCGTTCGAGGTGTCGACGATGCGCTCGAGGTCGGCATTGCTCAGGATCCGCTCGGGCACCGAGTGCCCCGTGCCGACGATCCGGACCCGGCGCATCCCGTCCGAGGCATCTCCCCGCAGACCGTTCGTCATCCCGCCACCACCGCCTTCGAGCGCGTCTCGTACGCAACTTCCGCGAGCTTCGCGCTGACCTTGAGGTGAATGCCCGCCTCGCAGAACTCTACCGCCCGCCGCACGGCGCTGTGGATCGCGTGGGCGGAGGACCGTCCGTGGGCAACGAAACAGCCGCCCCGCAGCCCGAGCAGCGGCGCGCCGCCGTACTCGCTGTAGTCGAGACGGCGCTTGAAGCGCTCGAAGGCGGGCCGGGCCAGCAGATAGCCGAACCGCGCTCGCCACGTGCTCTCCATCTCGTGGCGCAACTGTCCGCCCACGAACTCGCCCAGCGACTCGGCACTCTTGAGGATCGCGTTGCCGACGAAACCGTCGCAGACGACGACATCGACCGCGCCGTTGAACACGTCGCCGCCCTCGACGTTGCCGACGAAGTTGAGTCCCGTGGCGTCGAGCGCCTTGAATACCTCGCGGACGAGTTCCGTTCCCTTGCCGACCTCCTCGCCGATCGACAGCAGGCCGATCCGCGGTGACTCCAGGCTCAGGAGTTGCTCCGCGAGGTAGTGGCCCATCACCGCGAACTGGCGGAGCTGGTGGAGCTTGGAATCCACGTTGGCGCCGGCGTCGAGCAGGATCGTGCTGCCGTCGCGGCGCGGCAGCGCGACGGCGAGAGCCGGCCGGTCGACTCCGGCCGCCACGCCGATCACCATCTTGCCGGCGACCAGGGCGGCGCCCGTGTTGCCGGCCGTCACCATCGCCGCGGCCCCGCCTTCCCTGACCAGCCGGGCGCAGACCCGCACCGAGGAATCGCGCTTCCGACGCACCGCCAACGCCGACTCGCCCATGCCGACGACCTCGCGCGCGTGCACGATCTCGATGCGGTCGAGGTCGGAGGCGTCGGACTCGAGGTTCTCGATCTCGCGCTCCAGCACGTCCCGCCGACCGACGAGGAGCAACCGAAGCCCGTTCTCCCGCGCCGCCAGGAGCGCCCCCTCGACCACGGCCCGCGGCGCGTGATCGCCGCCCATCGCATCGATGGCGATCACCGTCGAGTCGGGCGCGGGAGAGGGATTCGTCATCGGGACCGCGGCGCCGGCGGCGTCGGACTCCTGGCGGGACTTGCAGCCGTCACGCTACGCAACCAGCCAGCTAGAGAACGTCCTCGACGTCGATCACGTCACGGCCGCGGTAGTGACCGCAGTGGCTGCAGGCGCGATGCGGCAGCTTGGTCTCGCCGCAGTTCGGACAGAGCGAGCCGGCGGGACGCTTCAGGCCGTCGTGGGACCGTCGCCGGTCCCGACGGGCCTTCGAGTGCCGCCGTTTGGGATTGGCCATTCCTTCCGTTCCTTTCGTGGTCTTGTCAGGTCAGGTTGCCGGCAAGCCGTTCGCGGACCGCTTCGAGACCGGCCCAGCGAGGATCGACCTGCTCCGCAACGCAGGTGCAGGCCTCGCGGTTCCGGTCGACCCCGCACTGCGGGCACAGGCCCTGGCACGCCGCGTCGCACATCGGTTTCATCGGGACGTTGAGTTCGACCTGTTCGCCAACCAGCCGGAACAGGTCGACGGCGCCGTCGACCGCGACGAGCGTCGAGAGGTCCTCCGGCTCCAGTTCACGGGCGCCGCGCGGGTCCCCTGCCTCGCCCGCGGGCTCCCCACCGTCCACGGCGTCGGCCGTCACGACGAACGTGAGCGCCAGGTCGACGTCCTCCTCGTACGAGGCCAGACAACGGTCACAGCGAAGTCGGTGACGGTAACGCAGCCGCGTCTGGAGCAGAAAGTCCGGTCCGGTGAAGGTCAGGCTGCCCTCGCAGTCGACGCTCCCCGAAACGAGCGCTTCGTCCCGACGCGGATCCGGCCCCGCCACGCGAACGGCATCGCGCCAACGGAGAGGGCCGTTGCGGGCTTGGTCGAGCTGCAGCTGCATCCTGTTTCACCTTCAGGCGTCCGCCGTCTCGAACCGCGAGTCAACTTCCCGTGGAACGCCGCCCCCAAAGGACCGACGCGACTCCGGCAAGGCGCAACCGCACAAACCCCGGAGGCTACGAATCGTTGCCGCCACTTGTCAACGCTTGGGGGCCAGGCTTCGGCTTGGCTTAGGCTTCCGGCCGTGGCGAGGATCGGCATCGACGCCCGGAAGGTTCGCGACTTCGGCATCGGGGTCTACGTGACGAACCTGATCCACGGTCTCGCCCGCATCGAAGGCGCGGGCGAGACGCCCGGCGACAACGAGTACATCCTGTACGTGCGGCCCGAGGACCGCGACTTCGCTGACGACCTGCCGGCGAGCTTTCGCTGCGTCGCGGAACGTTCCCCCGTGTACTCGCTGCGCGAGATCGGATGGATGAGCTGGCGCATCCGGCGGTCGCGGCTGGACCTCTACCACGCCACCCACTACGTCCTGCCGGCGATCGTGACTTGTCCAACCGTGGTGACGATCCACGACATCATCCACCTGCTCTATCCCGGTTTCCTGCCCAACCGCGCCGCGTCCTTCTACGCCCAGGGGATGTTCCGCCACAGCGTAGCCCGAGCGGACCGGATCGTTGCCGTTTCGCACAACACGCGCAGCGACGTCCTCGACCACTTCAACGTCAGCGAGGACAAGGTCCGCGTCGTGTACAACGGCGTGGAGGACCGCTTCCGGCAGTCGCTGGCGGAGGACGAGCTCCGCGCCGCCCTGGACGACGTCGGAGTGCAACGGCCCTACGTGCTGTTCGTCGGCAACCCGAAACCTCACAAGAACCTCGACCGCGTGATCAAGGCCTACGCGCGGGCCCGTTCGCGGGCCGGCTTCGACGCTCCGCTCGTCTGCGCGGGCGCCCGCCCGGGCAGCGACTTCAAGCTGGAGCGGCGGGCCCGTCAGCTCGGCATCGGCGACTGCATCCGCCTGCTGGGTCACGTGGACGGCAAGGTCCTTCCGGCCCTCTACCAGGGGGCGAGTCTGTTCCTGTACCCCACGCTCTACGAGGGCTTCGGACTGCCCGTCGTGGAGGCGATGGCCTCTGGCGTACCGGTCATCACCTCGAACACGTCGTCGCTCAAGGAGATCGCCCAGGGCTACGCGGAACTCGTGAACCCGCTCGAGGTGAAGGAGATCGCCAAGGCGATCGAGCGTTGCATGGGAAACCGCGGCCACGCCCGACAGCTCGCCGTCCGGGGCCGCGAACGGTCGGCCCGCTTCCGGTGGGAGGAGACCGCGAAGAGCACCCTGGACATCTACCGGGACGTCCTGCGGGAGGGCGGCCACTGAGGCCGCGGACGCGCTCGCGGACGCGGCCTCGCGCCGCCACGGCGGCTGGTAGCATCCGGCGCCCGCGCGAGCGAGAGGCGCCGGCCTCGCAGGACTGAAGACCGTGCTTCACAGGCAACTTCGCGTCACCGCCGCCCTGAACCTCGCCGGCGACATCGCCGCGACCGTCGGGGCCTTCTTCCTGGCCTGGTACCTGCGGTTCGTCCAGCCGGTGGTCGAGATCACGAAGTCGGTCCCCGACGTCGAGCCCTACCTCAGGATGCTGCCGTTCATCGTCCTGATCTGGCCCACCGTCTACCACTTCCACGGCCTCTACCGCATCCGCCGCGGGCACAGCCGGGTGGACGAGACGATCAGCATCGTCGTCGCCACCGTGCTGGCGCTGGTCATCCTGACCTCGGTCCTGACGTTCGACCGCCTGACCCAGACCGGCACGGACGATCCCTTCTCCTACAGCCGGGCGTTCTTCGCCCTGTTCGTCGTCGCCGACATCGTCCTCGTCGCGTCCTTCCGGCTGATGACCCGAGCCGTCCTCCGGTCGGTTCGCCGACGCGGCCACAACGTGCGCCGCATCCTGATCGTCGGCGCCGGCGACAGCGGCGGGGAGATCGCGGCCAAGCTGGTCCGTCACCGCGAACTCGGCTACGAGGTCGTCGGGTTCCTCGACGACGATCCGGCCAAACTGCACACCGAAATCGGCGGCGGCGTGCATGTCCTGGGCGCGCTGGACGACCTGGAGGAAACGATCGAAGAGCACGGCGTCGACCAGGTGATGATCGCCCTGCCCTTTGCCGCTCACCGCAAGATCCTCGATCTCCTCGACCGCATCGGCAACGAACTGATCGAGATCCGCCTGGTCCCGAACGTTCTCCAGTACGCAACGCTGCGGGCCGAGATCGAGGACGTCGACGGCACGCCGGTCATCAACCTCTCGCACGTTCCGATGGAGGGCTGGTCGAGCCTGGCCAAGCGCGCGATGGACATCGGCCTCTCCGCCGCCACGATGCTCGCGTTGCTTCCGTTCCTGCCGGTCGTCACGCTGCTGATCAAGCTGGAGGACCGGGGCCCGCTCTTCTACCGCCAGGAGCGGATGGGTCTCGACGGCCGCTCCTTCAACATCCTCAAGTTCCGCTCGATGCGCGTGGGCGCCGAGTCCCTGACCGGCCCCGTCTGGGCGACGGAGGACGACCCCCGCCGCACCCGCATCGGCGCCTTCCTGCGCCGGTGGTCGCTCGACGAACTGCCCCAGCTGTGGAACATCTTCCTCGGCGACATGTCCTGCGTCGGACCGCGCCCCGAACGGCCCGCCTTCGTCCGCGAATTCCGCGACAAGATCCCGAACTACATGCTCCGCCACCGCGTCAAGTCCGGCCTTACCGGCTGGGCCCAGGTTCACGGCTGGCGCGGCAACACCTCCATCCGCAAACGCATCCAGTACGACCTCTACTACATCGAGAACTGGAGCCTCCGCCTCGACCTCCAGATCCTCTGGCTCACCCTCCGCCGCGGCCTGACCAGGAACGCCTACTGACGTCGTCGCCGCGCGGTCCCGGCCGCGGCAGTCCCGGCTCGCGAGTCCGTGCCGCTGGAGGCCGGGACCCGCCGCGGTCCCGGCCGCGGCGGCCGATCGACCGCCAGCCAGCCCAGGCGGCGAGAGAGCCGAGGGGCAGGATGAGAACGAAGAGGTGGATGCCGGTCAGGGCCCAGACGAAAAGGGCGACGGCAGCGCAGGTCAGGAGCGCCGCGGTCAGGCCGCGGGCGCGGGCGGAGCCGCTCCTCATGAGCGCGCCGCCGCTCAGTTCTCGGCGTCGAACTCGCGGTAGTCCCCACGCTGCTCCATCGGAATCGGGTGACGCACCTCGACGTGGTAGCCGTCGCCCTCCGTGTGGGCCACCTGCAGCAGCTCATGAGCAACCTGCCGCTGCGAACCCTTGGTCAGGCCGGTGGTGTCGACCCAGAGGAGCCGGCGTTCCTTCTCGTTGCCGTCCGGGTCCGCGATCGTGAGGTCGACGGTCACGCCGTCGAGGGTTCCGGATCCCTTGTTGTGAATCAGGAAATCGAGCAGGACGGTGGTCGTCGGGGGCGCCGCCGGCGCCGCCGCATCCTCGGCGGTTTCAGCGTCGGCCTCGGCGCCTTCGGCATCGGCGTCTTCCGCCGTCTCCTCGACCACCGCGGGCGCGCCCACGACCGAGAACGACCCCATCTCCGCGATGTACCCGGCACGCGCGCCGGAAACGCCTCCCTCGCCCGCGCAAGCGGCCAGCAGGAACAAGGCCGCCACGGCAAACGCCAACGCGCCCGACTGCAGCCGCGCCATCCGATCCTCGATCCTCTTCATGTGTTCTCCCTTCCCTCGATCCAGAATCACTCCGCCTGTCTCGGAGAATAACCTGACCGCCGCTAACCGGCAGCGGCGGCCTCGTTGCCGGAGACGGCGACGACGATGGACGGCAGGCCGAGTTCGGAGCGGAGGCCGCTCTCGATCTCGTCGGCGAGGTCGGCGTTGTCGCGGAGAAACTGCTTGGCGTTCTCGCGGCCCTGGCCGAGCCTGGTGTCGCCGGCGGAGAACCAGGCGCCGCTCTTCATGACCCGCTTGTGCTGGATGCCGAGGTCGATCAGCTCGCCGACGCGGGAGATGCCCTCGCCGTAGTCGATGTCGAACTCGGCCACCCGGAACGGCGGCGCGACCTTGTTCTTGACCACCTTGACGCGAACCCGCGAACCGACGACCTGGTCGCCGTCCTTGAGCGCGGCGATGCGGCGGATGTCGATGCGGACGGAAGAGTAGAACTTGAGCGCGCGACCGCCGGTGGTCGTTTCGGGCGACCCGAACATGACGCCGATCTTCTCGCGGATCTGATTGATGAAGACGAGGGTCGTCCTGGACTTGGCGACGATCGCGGTCAGCTTGCGAAGCGCCTGAGACATGAGTCGCGCCTGCAGGCCGACATGGGAGTCGCCCATCTCGCCTTCGAGCTCGGCCCGCGGCACGAGCGCGGCGACCGAATCGATCACCACGATGTCGAGTGCGTTCGAGCGGACGAGCATCTCGGCGATCTCGAGCGCCTGCTCGCCGCTGTCCGGCTGGGAAACGAGAAGCTCGTCGATGTTGACGCCGATCCTCTCCGCATACTCGGCGTCCAGGGCGTGCTCGGCATCGATGAAGGCGGCGGCGCCGCCGGCGTGCTGGGCCTGCGCCGCGACCGAAAGGGCCAGCGTCGTCTTGCCGCTCGACTCCGGGCCGTAGACCTCGACCACGCGGCCCCGCGGGAAACCGCCGGTACCGATCGCGTGGTCGACCGCGAGCGATCCGGTCGAGATGGACTCGATGCCGAGGTGCTCCTGCTCGCCAAGGCGCATGATCGCGCCCTTGCCGAACTGCCTTTCGATCTGGGTGAGCGCGCCCGAGATGGCCTCCTGGCGGCCGGCTCCCTTCTGCGCGTTCGCGCGGCTCTGCTTCATGGGTTGCTTTCTCCTGAGGTTCTGGTGGAGGCTTGGCGGGCCAGAGAGGTTGCGAGCGTCACGCCCTGGAGACGTTCACGGCGCCGTCCCGGCACGGCCGGAGAGGCGCGCGTGGCTATACTCCCGCAAGACCGGCTCGGCTCTCCCCTGGATCGCCAGACGGTTGAACGGAGGTCGGGAGTCGGCCGCCGCGGACGCTCAGCGAGGCGGCGCGGAAGAACGTGACAGCCAGCATCGACAAGGGCGCGGTCAGCGTATTGCAGCCCCCCGAGGGCGTCAACCGGGATGCCCGGGATCGGCTCGCCTCGATTCCCGGCGTCGAGGTGCGCGAAGCGGTGCGCCTCGCCTCCGTCACCACGCTGCGGATCGGCGGCCCCGCCGATCTCTTCGCGTGGGTCCGTTCCGAGGCCGCGCTCGGCAAGGCGCTGACCGTGGCCCGGGAGGCGGCGCTGCCTCTGCACCTTCACGGCCACGGCTCGAACGTCCTGTTCCCGGACGGCGGCATGCGGGGCATCGTCTGCCGCCTCCGCGGGGACATGGAACGGATCGAGGTGGACGGCGAAACGGTGCGGGCCGGCGCCGGCGTCACCCTCGCCAGGCTGGCCCGGGACACGGCGAAGCGGGGCCTGCTCGGTCTCGAGGCGCTGTCCGGTTTTCCATCGACCGTCGGCGGCGCCGTCGTGATGAACGCTGGCTGCTACGGCACGGAGATCCGGGACGTGCTCGTCGAGGCGCGGGTGGCGCGGCCCGACCGTCCGGTGGAGACCCTTGCCGTCGCGGACCTCGAGCCGGCCTACCGCGCGACCAACCTGCAGGGAACGGAGGGGATCGTCACCCGCGCCGAGTTCAGGCTCCGTCGCGGAGACGGCGCCGCCGCGCTCAGGCGGATCGACGAACTGAACCGTCGGCGCTGGCGAAGTCTGCCGTCGGGCAAGCCGAACGCCGGTTCCGTGTTCCGCAACCCGGAGGGCGACTTCGCCGGCCGGCTGATCGAGGCCTGCGGCCTCAAGGGCAGAAGCAGCGGCGGCGCCGAGATCAGCCAGCGCCACGCGAACGTGATCGTCAACCGGGAGAACGCCCGAGCCGCCGATGTCCTCGATCTGATGATCGCGGCCCACCAGGCCGTGCGGGATCGCTTCCGCGTGGAACTGCGTCCCGAGCTCGTCCTCGCGGGCGATCTGGCGGACGAGTTCTGGCGCCGGTCCGCGGCGCCGGGAATCTGACGCCGGTTTCGCTGTTGTTCCGGCTTGGGACCCTTCACCCCGAACCACCCCGAAGATCCCGAACGCTCCCATGCTCCAACGAACCTCCGCCGCCATCTTCCTCCCGCTTGCGGGCCTCCTTGCGGTTGCGGCCGCACCGCCGACACTGGCGCAACTGCCCTGCAACCCGTGCGTCGGTCTGACGACCAACGACCCGACAGCCGCGACGGACCTGCTGGGCACGCTGCCGGCACTGCCCGAGGAGGCGATACTGGTCGTCAAATGGCCGGTCGACCTGGCCGACGACGCGGCGGCGACGGCCGCGCGCGAGGCCGCCTCGGCGCTCCGGGCCGCCGGCGCGCTTCCCTGGTACGCGGTTCGATTCGCCGCGCCGCCGCCTCCGGCCGAACGCGGCGACGACCTGACCGCGGAGCTCGACCGGCTCGCCGACCTCGCCCGGAGTTCGGCGCCCAACGCCCTGTTTCAACTCGACTGGCCAGGAGAGATCCTCAACGAGACGCGGGCCGTCCAGGAGTACGCCCTGGCCCTCAAGCGGGCATCGGTCGCCGTCTCGGGCGCACAGCCCGACGCGGTCGTCGTCACCGAGGCTCTACCGCCCGACCCCGAGCTGGTCCGTGCGCTCTATGCCCAGGAACTCGACGCCTACCTCGACGGCGTCGCATTCCGGCGCGGGCGAGCGGCCGGCGCCGCCGGCGTCGGCGAACTGAGGCGGCTCATTCGGGAACTCGACCCGGACGCGCTGGTCGCGATCGAAGCAGACGCGGCAAGCGCCGGCGGCGAAGGCGCCACGCTGGTGCGAGCCGCGGCCGAGGCCGAAGCGGGCGCCTCCCTCTCCCTGTTCCCGCTCTCCGGCGAAGCCGAAGTCGACGCCGCCGCGATTCGCGCCGCCCGACTGATCGCTCAGGAGTTCTCGGGCGACGTCGCCTTCGATCCCTACTCCACTCCCGCGGGCGCCGAGGCCTGGAGCTTCGTCCGAGGGGAGGATCTGAGCCTGCGCATCGTCGTGTCGCCCCCCGCCGAGGACGGACCGTTCACGCTCCGCTTCAGCGACCGGCAGATCGGGTCGCCGGCCCGCTTCGATCCGGCGACCGGCGAGTCGGATCTCATCTTCGGCGGACGCCGCACACGCAACGGCTACGAGCTCGAACTGAGGGACGTCGCCGAGCCCTTCGTGTTCCGGCTGGAGAGAGACCTGGCGGTCGGGCTCGACGTCGCCGGAAGCGTCGAGGACGCGCTCACTGTCGCCGACACCCGCCGCGTCCCGGTGGGCGAGATCCTGCGGCGGCTGCAGGCCTTCGAGGACGATCAATCGCGGCGAATCAGGAACTACAGCGCCGTGAACACGACGTCGCTCCGGTTCCAGCTGGGCACCGGCGTCCAGTCGGTCGACGCGACCTTCCAGGGTCCCTTCTTCTTCCGCCAGGGCGCGGGCTTCGACTGGGCCTGGAACGCGTTCCATGTCAACGGCATCCGCTGGCGCCGCAAGAGAATCCCCGAGATCCCCCTGATCCAGCCGGAGAAGGCGGCCGCGATGCCGGCCGAGATCACGTTCACCAGGGAGTATCGCTATCGGTTGCGGGGAACGGCAACGGTGGAAGGCCGCGACGCCTGGGTCGTCGACTTCGAGCCGGCGGAGGCCTTGACCGAGGGGCGCAGCCTGTTTCGCGGCACGGTCTGGGTCGACCGCGAGATGTACGCGCGGGTGAAGACGCGCGCGGTGCAGCTCGGCCTGACCGGCGACGTGCTGTCCAACGACGAAACGACCTTCTACACGCCCGTCGACGCGAACGGTCAGCCGGCGGCCTGGGCGCGAACCTCTTACTGGTTGCCGACCCGGGTCGTCGGCCAGCAACTGTTCTCGATCCTGAACGCGACGACCGTCGTCGAGCGGGAGATCGATCTCACCGGGATCCGGATCAACCCGGCGGACTTCGACAGCCGCCGCGACGCCGCCCTGGCCTCCGAGGCGACGATGGTGCGCGACACGGAGGCCGGTCTTCGCTATCTCGAACTCGACAAGGAGACGGGCGAACGCGTCGTCAAGGAAGAAGACAGCACGCGGCGGTTCATCGTCGGCGGCGTCTTCTACGACGAGGCCCAGGATGGGCCGCTGCCGCTGGGCGGCGTGAACTGGCTGTCCTTCGACTGGCGCGGCGCCGGCGCCCAGGCCAACCTGTTCCTCGCCGGCCCGCTCGTCCTCGCCGACATCGCGAACCCGAGCCTGTTCGGTTCGCGCTGGGACGCCGGCGTCGACGTGTTCGCGCTCGCCTTCGCCGGCGATGACGCCGTCTACCGGGATGGGGTCGAATCGCCGGCGGAGAGCGTGAAGCGGCTGCGTCCGAACATCGACTTCAGCTTGGGCCGGCCGTTCGGCAGCTTCACCAAGCTTGACCTCCGCTACGAGCTGTCCTGGAACAAGTTCCAGCGCGCCGACGAGACCGGCGAGAGTTTCGTTCTGCCTTCGGACCACCTGAGTCACGGCGTCGGCGCCACGCTCCGCTACATCCGCTCGGGCTACCGGCTCGTCGCCGGCGGCGCCTGGAACCGGCGAGGCGAGTGGCGGCCGTGGGGCCCGGCCGCCGCCAACCTGACCCCGGACAGCTACACGCTCTGGAACGTCGGCGCCGCCAAGACCTGGCATCTGCCGAAGTTCCAGAAGGTCGGCCTGGCCCTCGAGTACAGGGGCGGCAGCGACCTCGACCGCTTCAGCAAGTACGAGTTCGGCTTCTTCTCGGACGTCAACGTCCACGGCTACCAGAGCGACAAGGTGCGGGCCGAACGGGCGGCGTCGGCCCATGTGAGCTACGGCTTCGAACTCGGTGAGATCTTCCGCGTCGACCTGGTCGGCGACGCGGCCTGGGCCACCGACCGCGCCTCGGGCCTCGACCGCGAACTGCTCGCCGGCGCCGGCATCGTCGGCACCTTCATCGGCCCTTGGGGCACGGTCGTCAACATGGACGTAGGCCACGCCCTGGCTGGCCCCGACGACGGCTGGAGCGCCTTCATCGCGGTGCTCAAGCTGTTCTGAGCCCTCCCGACAACCCCAGCCCACGCTCTTCCGACAGATGAAGCCGGACGAACCGGGCCCGACGATGTCGTGGAAGTTCCCATCGGCGATGAGATGGACCTGCATCCGTTCCAGCCGAGCGAGGTGAAGGACGTCGTCGAGAGCTACCTGGATGCCGCGGTCGAGAAGGGGATTCGAGAGGTGCGGATCATCCACGGACGGGGCGTCGGCGTGCAGCGGCGGATCGTGCGAGAGGCGCTGGAGCGGGATCCGCGGGTCGTCTCCTTCCGGAGCGGCGGACCGGGCGGGGGCGGCTGGGGCGCCACGGTGGCGCGGCTGCGTTACTCGCCGGACTGACCGGCCCGGCAGCGCGCCCAGAGCAGGCCGAGGCCGAAGGCGACCAGCGGGGTCACGATCAGCAGATCGGAGGCGCTCGCCGCGTACACGGACTCCGCCGCGAGCACCGGTGGCGGAGCCCGGTCCGGAAACGTCGCGTCCGGCGTCTCGCCGCCGAGAAATCGAGTGACCGCGGCGCCGGCCTCGGGACGCGCGGGACGCAACTGGTAGGCGAGCCAGCCCCCGAGGGTCACGCCGACGAGAAGGAACCGGGCGCTGGCCTGTCGCAACCGGGACTCGGCCTCGCGGTGAGCGTGTTCCCGTTCCCCCGACGTGAGGTCCGGGTCTTCCACCAGCCGCCACCGCTCGACGTTGATCTCGGCGCGGCGCCGGGTCGCCGCGATGCCGCACAGGAAGCCGACCGCCGCGACCAGCGCGTGCAGGACCCAGACCAGACCGGCAACGTCCCGGGGAACGATCCGGACGCCGACGATCGTGAGCATCGCAAGCCCCAGGAACGCCGCCGACCAGACGACGGCGATGCTCTGCAACCGCCGCAAGTTCATCTGACCCCGTATCCTACGCGCCATGAACACGCGCTTCCGCGACCTCCCGTCCCAGGCCAGCCTGGACCTGGGCCTGCCCCTTCCCGCCGGCGAATGGCTGAAGCGCATCCGCGAGACCAGCCGCACCGAAGCGGAGAAGGGCCAGTGGTTCGAGAACCTCTTCGCCCGCCTCGCGCGGAACGAGCCGGAGTTCGAACTCGACGGCGTCTGGCGCTGGGCGGACTGGCCGGAACGCCGGCGCCTGACGGGACTGAGCGGGCAGGACATCGGCGTCGATCTGGCGGCGAGGCGCCAGGACGGCGCCTGGATCGCCATCCAATGCAAGTGCTACGCACCGGACCATCGCGTCACGAAGGCGGACGTCCAGAGCTTTCTGGCCGGTTCGCAGCACGAGATCTTCGGCCTGCGGTGGATCGTGGCCACCTGCCGGTGGGGCCGGGTGGCGGAGAGCCTCATCCAGCGGACGAACATCCGCCGGATCGATTTCCGCGAGTACCGGGACCAGCGTGCTGAACCGCGGGCGCGAGAAAGTGGACTTCCAGTTCGTCCACGACGGGGAACGGCTGCTGTCGGGCAAACGCCTGTACATGACGGCCACGCCGCGCATCTACACCCGGAAGTCGAAGACCAGCCTGGCGAAACGGGAGATCCAGGTCGTCGACATGAGCGACGAGGCGACCTACGGCCCCCAGTTCCACCGCCTGCGGTTCAAGGCCGTCGTGGAAGCCGGCAAGCTCTCGGACTACCGGGTCATCGTGCTCGGCGTGGACCAGTCACGCGTCACGCCGGGACTCCGCGCCCGGCTTCAGGACCTCGCCGAAGACGACGGGAGGAGTCAGCCGACGCTGAACGAGATGACCCGCGTGCTCGGCGTGTCCCTGGCGATCAACGGGCTGAGCGAGGGCAGGGGAATCGAGCGGCCGGGCCGGCTTGCCCGCACGATGGCCTATGCGAACAGCATCAAGCGGTCAAGGTGGTTCGCGTCGGCGCTGATGGACTCCCAAGTCAAGCGGGCGACCACCGGACGGCTTCGCGGCGAGGAGCGGGCCTGGTCCGTCGAAGCGCGGCATCTCGACGCCTCCGCCAGCGCCCTGCTGCGCAATCAGGCGCTTCGGGAGCTCAGCGAGGCCGGGAAGGACGGCACGCTCCACGTCGTCTGCAACGTGAAGCTGTCCGAGTGCGCGGACAACCTGGCGGACAGCCTGAACGACCTCGGCTACGACCACGCCGGGCCGCTCTACCACCGGATCCTCGGCTCCGCGAAGAGCGACGGCGCCTTCTACACGAACAACGTCTCCGCCCTGATGCTGGCCCGTCTCGCGCTGAACGAGTCGTTCGCCGACTGGTCCGACCAGGCAGCCGTGGAGCGACTGCGCGTCATCGATCCCGCATGCGGCACCGGCACCCTCCTGATGGCCGCGCTGCGGACGATCAAGACGCGGATGCGCGAGAGCGGCGCGCTGAGCGAGGGAAACGACGAGGCCCTGCACCGGAAGCTGGTGGAGGACGTCCTGTGCGGACTCGACATCAACCGCCACGGCGTGCAGCTGGCCGCCTGCAACCTCACGCTCGGCGCGCCGTCGGTGGACTACGCGCGAATGAACCTGCAAACCGTGCAGCACGGGCCTCAGGACGACGGAACCGCGCGGGCCGGGTCGCTCGAGATCCTGAGGCAGGGCGAGGACGGGCGCCAGCCAACGCTCTTCTCGATGGCGTCGAGGCTTCAGGGGATCGACGTGGTCGGCGCGCGGCGGGAGGCGGACGAGACCGGCGGCGACTTCCTCACCGAAACGACGTTCGACCTCGTCATGATGAACCCGCCGTTCACCGCGAACGACAAGCGCGGCCAGAAGTTCACGGGAGACGCCAGAAGGGGGATGCAGCGCCACGAACTGCGCATCCGGGACGAGCTGCTGGCCCGCGACGAACAGGCCGGCGCGGTGGTCGACGCGAACAGCGTCAGGACGTTCTTCACGCCGCTCGCGGATCAGTTGCTGCGAAAGGACCGCGGCGTCATCGCCAAAGGTGCTGCCGGCGACCGCCTGCACCGGCGCCTGGGGCGAACCCGAGCGGCGATTCCTGGCCGAGCGCTTCCACGTCGAGCGCGTCGTCACCTCTCACGACCCGAAGCGCGTGAACTTCTCCGAGAAACACGAGCATCCACGAGAGCCTCCTGATCTGCCGCCGGCGAGACGGCGGGACGGAGCCCCGGCCGACCGAGTTCGTGTCGCTGCGCCGCATGCCCGCGTCGGCGAAGGAAGCGATCGAGGCGGCCGACGCCATCGCCGCCGGCGACGACGACTGGGGCAGCCGCACGCCGTGGCCTGCCGAGAGGGTGCGCGCCGGCGACTGGACGCCGGTGCAGTGGTACGACGGGTCGCTGGCGGCGGACGCGAGGTGGATCCAGCAATCCTCAAACCTTGATCCGATCGACCAGCACTACGACATCGGTCCCGCCGGCCAGAGAATCCGCGACGCCTTCCGGGAGTGCGAAGCCGAAGCGGAGGGCGCCGTCACTCTCTTCTGGAGCATTGACAGCGAACTGCGTCGTTCGATGAGGGGCGATCCCGAGTCCTCGAGAGCCAGCAAACCGAGAAAGGAACGGCTCGCGGAAAGCTACTGGAGACAACGAAGTCACGTCCTTGTAGCTCAGAAGTACCGCACGACGTCGAGCCGTTTGACGGCCGTCTGGTCGCCCGACGCCTCGGTCGGTTCCGGGTGGACGCCGGTCGCGGTCCCGGACCGACAGCGCGCCCAAGCGCTGGCCGCCTGGTGGAACGCAACGCCTGCGCTTCTGACTCTGCTCAACCGCCGCACGAAGCTTCTGACCTATCCGAGCTGGTCGTTGCAGCAGCTTCGAGGAATCCCGATTCCAAGCCTGCCCGCAGCGACGCCTGGCGAGCATTGGCGATAGCCTGGGCCAAGGCCTGCAACCTGGAGCTGCTCCCGCTCGGTCAAGCCGAACAGTGCGAGGCCGCCGGATCATCGACCGCCGCCGCCGCGATCGCCCTCGATGTCGACGAAGCGCAGATAGCCGACTGGCGGCGGAAGCTCGCCCGCGAACCGACGATCAGCAACAGACCGGCGCCCCCGCCCCGGTAGGGCCAGGGCATGGGCCTCCGGCGAGGCGGCCGTCAGAGGCGAGGCACGAGGTCAAGCAACCGGAACAGCGTCAGAAAGAGCGCCAACAGCGCGGCGACGCCGCCCAGCAACCGCCAGGTCAGTCGCGCCTCCACCGCCCCGATCTCCGTCCGCAGCTCGGCGATCTCCGTCCGCATCTCGGCGACATCGCTCCGCATCTCGCCGCGCAGCTCGGCGAAGCCGCGTTCATCTCCGCGCGCAGCACATCGATGTCGCCTTCGTCGCGTAGTCCGGCTCTCTCGCAGGCTCGGCCATCTCCTTCATCGTAACCCAACCTGACAGCGTGCGCCGCCGTCGGACCGCGCTGCCGCGCGGGAACCGACCCCGGAGGCCGGCGACATGCTCTCGTCCCGAGGTTTGTTCCATGCAGTCTGAGGTGTCCCGGTTCGTTGGACAGTTTCGGAGCGAAGCCAAGGTGTGGTTCATGAGTATGTGAGTCAGGCATCCGCAGTCGTAGTCGGAGCTGCGGAAGCCTGTGGAAAAACCTGTGGAAGCCTGTGGAATACGGCCGTTGTCGTCTGCCTGGAGCTGGTCTGTGGGGAACGTGATGCTCGGCGCCGCGGTAGACCTCGGCGGGGGTGAGGCCTTCAGTGCCGAATGAGGACGGAGACCATTGTAGTAGGCGATCCACCCGCCAATGACCCGGCGCGCCTCGATCCCATCCGAGAGCTCGTGCAGGTAGACCGCCTCGTACTTGAGCGACCGCCACAACCGCTCGATGAACACGTTGTCCAGGCAGCGGCCCCGACCGTCCATCGAGATCCCGGATGCCGGCTTCCTGGAGACGGCCCGTGAACACCGCGCCGGTGAACTGGACGCCCTGGTCCGTGTTGAAGATCTCGGGCTGGCCGAAACGGCTCAGCGCGTCTTCGAGGGCCTCGACGCAGAAAGACGCGTCCAGAGTGTTCGACAGCCGCCATGAACGCCCTTGGGCTGCACCGTGGGCACGTCCGGCCCCATTCCGCCCATCCCTTCGTACCCGCTGTTACTGCCTGGATCAGTCGGGCTGTCGCCGACGCCGGTCGTATCGTCGGGCGCGTCTTCCGTGACATCGACGTGATCGTTGAAAGTTGGCATCTGGCCTGCTGCCGGACCAACCGCAAGCAGCGCCAGCACGACAAAGAACCAGCGCGCCACGAAACGAAAACGTCGTTCCTCATCTCGGAGGGCCTCCGTTGGTGGGTGCGGACGAGCTTGGCAAGCGGTGCAAGCGCGTCAACCCCGAGCCTTGTCCCATGAGACTTGCGTGAGACTACTCCACAGCGAGCTGTTCAGTGCAAGATGAGGCCGAAAAGGGCGCCACTGGACCGAGAGGCGGCGTCCGGCGACTCAGGGAAGGCGGATGGTCGCCCTCATTCCCGAAGCGAAACGGCCGTCTGACCGGCCTGCCGCTGGTCGTACGCGAGCGGTTCGCTTACGGGCGCGGATCCAGAGAACGACGCCGCGCCTGAGCCTGCGGCGGCGGACGGAGCCGGGCCGGTCAGGGCTGGCACGCCCGCGGGAACGCCGACAGGTCGACCAGCGCCCGGGCCGGCGTGCCGGCCGTCTTGAACGTACTGCCGGATCCGGCCGGTGGCGATGTCCCCGCACCCGCAGGTCGAAGCCCACGTCCGTCGCCGACGCGGCGAACACCCAGTGATGACGGTTCACGCCGCAGCCGTCCAGCACCTTGACGAGGATCTCCCAGTTCGACGGACTGAAGAAGTGGAACAGGCCGGAGTCGTCCGTCCGCGGACCCGCCACGCGGCCGGTGCCCGTCTCGCCCTCCTGGTTCGACCACTCGACCGTCACTTCGTAGCGGCCGCCCTGCAGCACATCGCGGTCGCCGTCTCCGTGCAGCCGCCGGTCTCCGACGGCGCGGAGACCGTCTTGGGCGCGGCCGCCGGACCCGCCCGGCGGGTCGGCGCGGCCTCGTCGCAGGGTGGCGGCGTCCAGCTCGTGTGCCGCCGGCGCCCGTGCCGCCGGAGCCTCGGCCGGCGGCGCACCGCTCGCGGTTGTCTCCGCGCCCCCGGGCGCAGCGCCGGCCGAGTCGCCCGAGTCGGGCGAAGCCGATGAGGCGACCGCAGCGCCGCCGGCGCAGGCGCCCGGGAACGCCTTGCTGTCGTGAACGCCGCCGCCTGCTCGCCCGGCTCGTTGCGGTACTCCTTCACGCCGCCCGCCACCGTGTCGGTCACCATCAGCGAGTAGCCCAGCGTCGTCGCCGAGGCCCCGTACACCCACGCGTGTCCGTTCACCGAACAGCCGTCCAGCACCTTGACCAGCATCTCCCAGTTCGCCGCGCCGAAGAACCAGAACAGACCCGAGTCGTTCGTCCCCTCGTGGACCACCCTGCCCACGCCGCGCTGGTCGTCGGCCGTCCACCACTCCAGCGCCACCTCGAAGCGGGAGTCCTGAAGACAGAGCGTCTCGGCGTCCGAGACGCAGGTTCCGGCCGGCGCGGCCGACTCGACCAGCAGCTTCCGCGACTCCGTGTCCGAATCTCCCTGGCTGCCGACGGTCAGCGACACCGTGTAGAAGCCGGGCGCGGACCAGACGTGCTCCGGCGATCTGCCGCGAGACGTCCCGCCGTCGCCGAAGTCCCATCTCCGCGACGAGACGGGGCCGCTGCTCGTGTCGGCGAACGCCACGGGGACACCGGTCCGCGCGCGGCAGAGACCGTCGGCGCAGGCCGCGCTCAGGATGAAGGAAGCGCGCAGGGCGGCGCCAGGCCCCGGGCCGCTGCCGCCATCACCGCCGCCGCCATCGTCGTCGTCGCCGCCACCGTCGCCCGCGTCGCGCCACCGCCTGGTCCGCCGCCCGAGCCGCCGCCTGGAGGCAGTCCGCCGCCGCCCGGAGGCGGTCCACCGCCGCCTGGAGGCGAACCGCCGTCGCCGTCGCCGTTGTTGCTGCCCGAGTTGTCGCCGCCGTTCCCGTCGTTCAGCGTGCCGTCCGCAATCCTGTCCGCGCCCGGTTCGTAGGCCGCCGCGTCGTTCAGCGTGATCCGGTACGTCTCGACGCCCTCCGCCGTCGAATCCGAGCTGGTCGGGATCGACACCGCGGCGGTCCGGCTCGGCGTGGCACCGAAGTTGGCGTTGAAGGTCCGCGGACCCAGCGTGCCCGGAATGTCGTTGACGTCGAAACCGCTCGAGCCCCGGTCCGCCAGGGTCAGGCTCACCGCCAGCGTGCCCGTCAGCTCCTTGTCCGACGTCACCGTCAGGCTGATCGCCGTCCCCTCCGTCACCGCCCCCGGATCCGTCGACAGCTGCAGCACCGGCGTCGTCTCGGTCACCGACACGTCGACATCGGCGATCGTCACCCCGTTGTAGCCGCCGCCGGTTGCGGAATGCGTCAGGGTCGCCGCGTCGTCCGTCGCGTCCGCATCCTTCGCCGCGCTCACGGTCACCGTCTGCGCCGTGCCGTAGTTCTGGTCCGTGAACGTCAGCGGCGAACCCGTCACCGTCACGTCGCCCGACGCGCCCGACACCGTCACCGTCACGTTCCCCGACGGCTCGGCGTCCAGCTTCACCGTGTACGCATTGTCCGAACCCTCCTCGACCGTCAGCGCGGTCGGCGTCACCGTCACGCTCAGCGCCGGCTGCACCGTGATGACGACCTCCTCGGCGGCATCGTTGCCATTGCCGTCCGAGGCCGTCACCGTCATCGTGTACGTCCCGGCCGCCGTCGGCACGAACATCAGTTGCGCCTGGTTCAGGTTCGTGCCGCCCGGGATCGCCGGCGTCGTCTCGCCGGCCTTGCGCGACCACTCGTAACCGATCGTGTCGTTGTCCGCGTCGGTCGCCGACGCCGTGACGTCCACCGTCTGGCCGACCCGCCAGGTCGCGTCGTCGATCGCCGCCAGCACCGGCGAAGCGTCGTCGTCCGTGACCGTCACCGTCGTGACGGCGTTGCCCAGCGTGAAGCCGTCCGGCAGCCCGGCGCCTTCGGTCCGCGCCGGCGCGATCGTCACCGTGAACGTCTCGTCCGACTCGTCCAGATCGTCGTTCGTGATCGGAATCGAGATGTCCTTAGTCGTCTCGCTCGCGCCGAACTCCACCGACGCCACCGCGTCGTTGTCGTAATCGCCGTCCGACGGATCGGCGGCGCCCGTTGCATCCTCGTCCGACGTCACGCTCGTGCTGCCGTAGCTCACGCTGAACGTCGTCGCCGCGCCGAACGCCGACGGCGTCGTGATCGTCACCGTCGCCGAACCGACGCCTTCCGCCACCGTCAGCGTCGCGGGAACCGACACCGTGCCGGCGCCGTCGTTCAGCGTGCCGTCCGCCGTCGTGTCGGCGCCCAGCTCGTAGTCCGCCGTGTCGTTCAGCGTGATCCGATAGGTCTCGGCGCTCTCCGCTTCCGCATCCTTGCTGGTCGGAATCGACAGCGTGCCTCGAGTGACGAGAGACTTCCCGAGGATCAACGTACGGAAGTTCGCATCGAAGGTCCGCGGACCCAGCCCGCCCGGAACGTCCGCCGCGCCGAAACCGCTCGATCCCCGGTTCGCCAGGGTCAGACTTACCTCCAGCTTCCCCGTCAAGAACCTGTTGGTGGAACGCACCATCAGGATGATCGGCGCCCCCTCCGTCACCGCGGCCGGATCCGTCACAAGCTGCAGCACCGGCGTCCTGTCGCTGACCGTCACCTTCACCGAGTCGACCGTCACCCCGTTGTAACCGCCGCCCGAAGCGGAGTGGGTCAGGGTCGCCGTCTCGTGTGTCGCGTCCTCGTCCTCCGCCGCGCTCACCGTCACCGTCTGCGCCGTGCCGTAGTTCCGCGGCGCGAACGTCAGCGGCGAACCCGATACCGACACGCCGCCCGACGCCCCGGACACCGTCACCGTCACGTTTCCCGACGGCTCGGCGTCCAGCTTCACCGTGTACGTGTTGCTCGAACCCTCGAGGATCCTCAGCGAGGTCGGCGTCACCGTCACGCTCGGCTTGCCGTCGTTCAGCGTGCCGTCCGCCGTCTTGTCCGCGCCCAGCTCGTAGTCCGCCGTGTCGTTCAGCGTGATCCGGTAGGTCTCCGCGCTCTCTGTTTCCACGTCCGTTCTCGTCGGGATCGACACCGTCCCCTTCGTGCTCGCAGTCCGGCCGAAGTCCGCATTGAAGGTCCGCGGACCCAGTCCGCCCGGAACGTCGGCCGCGCCGAAACCGCTCGACCTCCGGTCCGCAAGCGTCAGGCTCACCGCCAGCGTCCCCGCCAGCGCCTTGTCCGACGTCACCTTCAGGCGAATCGGCATCCCTTCCGTCACGGCCGCGGGATCCTTCGACAGCTGCAACACCGGGGTGGTCTCCGTCACCGTGACGTCGACATCGTCGATCGTCACCGAATCGTAGCCCCCGCCCGAGGCGCCATGGCTCAGCCACACCTCCGCGTCCGCCGTCGCGTCCTCGTCGGACGCCGCGCTCACCGTCACCGTCTGTGCCGTCCCGTAGTTCTGGTCCGTGAACGTCAGACTGTCCGGATTCACCGTCACGTCTCCCGACTCGCCGGACACCGTCACCGTCACGTCGTCCGAAGGCGCCGTGTTCAGTTTCACCGTGTACGCGCCGCTTGAACCCTCGTCGATCGTCAGCGCGGTCGGCGTCACTGTCGCGCCCGGCGCCGGCGCCACGGACACCCCCTCGTCATCGTCGTCCGCGATCGTCACCCTCCTCGTCCTGCCGGCTACGGTCGTGCCGGCCGGCAGTGTGGCCGTCGGCGTGAAGGTCACCGTGAACGCCTCGTCGCCCTCCTCCTCGTCGTCATCGGAGATGGGGATCCTGATCATCTTCGACGTGTCGTTCCCGCCGAACGTCACCGACGTCACCGCGTCGTTGTCGTAGTCCCCGTCCGACGGATCGGCGGCGCCCGTCGCGGTGTCCTGGACGCCGCCGTACGTGACGTTGAACGTCACGCTCTCGCCGAACGCCCGGTTCGCCACGATCCATAGCTCGGCGGTCGAGCCCTCGCTCACGGAAGCGGGATAGAGGAAGCGGACGCCTCGCTGGTCATCGAGATGCAGCGTCGAATCCCGACCGTCCCCGTCGATGGTCGCATACATCATGGCGGCGGCGTACCGACTGTGGTTCAGGCCCAGAACGTGGCCGAGCTCATGTCCGAGGAGTCGCTCGAGCTTCTCGTCCGGATACGTCAGCCGTGGATTCCAGTTCCTGGCGTCGTTCTTCCGGTTGAACTCGATATCGGCTTCCGTGTACACGCCATTCAATTCGCCCCAATGAGACTGCAGGAAGTCGGCGCCAGTCCATCGCTGACACACGGACCACCTCCTCGTCCACGCCAGAACGTTGCCTTTCAGTGATCGGGGACCCGAGAACCTGATGCTGTTCACTCCGTCGGGGAAGGAACCCTTCTTCTTCGTCCGATTGCTGTCGATGGACAGACGAACGTTGCTTCCCGGGTCGTCGACCCAGGCCGCGAGTGCGTTCACCGCGTCCTGGTATCCGTCGCCCGTCACCTTGCTGCGCGGCGTGCGGGGAGGCGCGGTGTGGGTCTCGATCTTCAGAACGACGGGGTCCGGCTGATACCTGACGACGCCCTCGCAGACACCGCTCTCGTACATTCCGACCGTGAACGGCTGCCGAACGCTCATCGGTCCCCTCTGAGGCGGCGCCGGTTCGTCCGGCATCCGTTCGACGTAGTCCGCCGGTCGCTCCAGCCCGGCGACGCGGTCAGCGATCCAGCGGCGAAACGCGCCGGCGTTGCGCGCCTCCATGCCATGCTCGGCATGGCCATGTGCGGCTGGTGCGTCGGGTTCGTCCAACAGCGCGTTCGCATCCACAGCCGACTCGCGCAGCAGCAGCGCACGGCCTCCGACCGACTCCTCGAAGAACGCGCCAAGACCGAGGTCCACGGTCCACCAGGCTTCGGAGGGCGCGGCCGCGAGACGATCGACGCCGTCCTCGGGAACCCGGCCCGGCTCGACTTCGGCGACCGCGGCGCCTGCCGCGTTCCTCTGCTCCCGGACGTCCGGCAGAGGCCGCCAGTCGTCGTCCACGGGTTCGAGAAAGAGCAGGACGCGGTCACCCGGCGCAAAGCGCCGCAGTCCCCCGATGTCGCTGAACAGACCGTCCGGCGTCCGTCCGCCGTGTTGCCTGACGACGACCGTCGTCCCCCCGGCCAGGCCCTTCAGGTTCTCTTCGATCCGCAGCACGAAGTCCGTGAACAGTCCGTCCACGCCCACCGGCCGGGAGGACAGGACCTCGCCGAACACGATGACCGGGGACGTCCCGACCAAGTCTTCGTCGGTAGGAATGACGTTGTAGACGATCGCCGCCGCGGCCGCCGCCTGGGACAGAAGCAGCGCGAAGGCGAGGACGTTCCGCCTCGCCAGGGACCGATGCACTTCGGAGATTCCCGCGGACGTCGTCTTCCAGCGAGTATCCGTTTCTTCAGGGGGGGGGGCAAGTCGCGCCTCGGCCTGTCATCCCCGTCATCCAAACAGGCGAATCAGCGCGAACACCGACGCCACCTGGCCCGCCAACAGCGCCGCGCCAACAGCGTACAGCGTCCGCATCGTCCGCGTTTCCACCGTCGCGATCGCCGACCGCATCTCTCCGCGGAGTTCGGCGAAACCGGCGTTCATCTCCGTGCGCAAAGCGCTCATCTCCGCGCGCGTCTCCGTGCGCAGGGCGTTCATCTCCGCGCGCAGCACCTCGATGTACCCCGTCGTCGCGTAATCCGGCTCTCTCGCGGGATCGGCCATCCCTTGCATCCTACCCAACCTAACAGCGTGCGCAGCCGTCGGTCGCGCTGTCGCGCGGGGACACACCCCGGAGGGCCGGCGAGGGCGCCGGAGTACCCAGTGTGCGGCCGTGGTTGTTCCACGGCAAGGAACCGCCAAACGTCTGTTCCATGCCCGCCGACGACAACGGGACCTACGGCGCGCAGGCCTCCGGGAACGCCGATACGTCGGCCAAGGCCTTGGCGGGCGTGCCGGCGGCGTGGGTGTACTGCTTGACCTGTCCGGTCTCGGTGTCCCGCACCGTCAGCACGAATCCCACGTCCGTCGCCGATGCGGCGAACACCCAGTGGCGACGATTCGTTCCGCAGCCGTTCAGCACCTTCACCAGAAGTTCCCAGTTCGTCGGAGAGAAGAACCAGAACAGCCCCGAATCGTCCGTCCGCGGACGTGCCACGCTGCCCTTGCCCGTGGCCCCGTTCACGCTGGACCAGTCCACCGACACCGCATACCGATCGTCCAGCAGACACAACGTGCCCGCATCTTCCGCGCACGCGCCGCCTTCCGCCGCGGCGGCCGACGCGGGGAAGGCCAGCCGACCCTTGGGCGTCAAGTGGCCCGCCGGCGGGCCGGAGTCGCCTTCGTCGATCGAGGTCGATGAAGTCGACAGCGTAATCGTCCTGGCCGCATGCGCCCCTTCCGGTGCGGCGAGGGCCATGAGGCAGGACAGAGCCGTCAGCAACCCCGCTGTCGGCCACCGACTCAGCCGCCAGCCGGCCGCCTCGGGCGCGGCGCCTGATTCCGGGAGGCTGCCGCCACGACCCCAAACGGGGCGCGCAAGACGCACGTTGCAGACATCACAAGCCATCAAGACGAAACCTCCATGCCACAAGGACTCCGCCGACGTCCTCCGCACAATCCAAGTCCCAAGTTCAAGATCCCTATGGTGGAAGCCTGGCCGAGCAGCCGAAGGAGGTTGAGCACCGACGCCGCCTGGCCCGCCAGCAGCGCCGCGGCGCCCGCGTACAACGTCCGCATCGTCCGCGCTTCCACCGTCGCGGTCTCCGTCCGCATCTCGCCGCGCAGCTCGGCGAAGCCGGCGGTCATCTCCGCGCGCAGCACGTCGATGTCCTCCTTCGTCGCGTAGTCCGGCTCTTTCGCGGGCTCGGCCATCCCCCATATCCTAACCTGACATGACAACGTGCGCGGCCGTCGGGCCGCGCTGTCGCGCGGGGGACATAGCCGGAAGGCCGACGTCCCCGTCGGCATCCGGCGCGAAGCGCCCCCGGCTACCGCCTTCCCAGCAGGTCGAGCAGGCCCAGGGTGAGCCCCGGGACGTACGTGATCAACAGCACGCCGAAGCCGAGGATGATCAGCGCCGGGACGGCGGCTCGATAGACGGCGAAAAGCGGCCGCTCGAAGCGGTAGGAAGCAAGGAACAGGTTGAGGCCGACCGGCGGCGTCAGGTAGCCGAGCTCCAGGTTGGCGACGAAGATGATCCCGAGGTGGACCGGGTCGACGCCGAATGCCAGACCGAGCGGGACGATCAGGGGCACGACGACAACGGTGGCCGAGAAGATGTCCATCACGCAGCCGACGAGCAGCAGAAAGACGTTGAGGGCGAGCAGGAAGACGATCTTCGACTCGATGTTGTTCCGCACCAGATCGAAGAGAGACTGGGCCGCCTGAGCGTCCACCAGCCAGCTCGTCAGACCCATGGCCGCCACCAGGATGATCAGCACGCCGCCGACCAGCACCGCGCATTGCCGGAAGACGACCAGCAGGGGCTTGCCCAGCTTCACGTCGCGATGGACCAGGCACTGGATGACGAAGGCGTAGAGCGCCGCCAGCGCCGCCGTTTCGACCAGGGTCGCGTAGCCGCTGAAGAACGCGCCAACGACGACGACGGGCAGCAGGAGTTCCCACTTGGCGACCCACGCAGGGTGTCCCCGCAGAGCCCGCGCCAGCATCGGGCGAGCGGGCGCCGATTCGTCGCCCCCCCCTGTCGACGTCCGGGCCGTCCGCACTCGCCGCGTGGAGTCATCGCGTGGCTGAAGAGCGTCGCCGCCCCTCGCTGCCTGAGTCCGCGCCGCCCTGCCGGTTCCGCCGCGAAGACCCTCCCTGACGCCCCAGAGCGCGATCAAGCCGATCAGGAGGAGCCCCGGGACGATCCCGCCAATGAACACGTCCTCGATCGGCACTTCGGCGACGATGCCGAAGAGGATGAGCGGCAGGGCCATCGGCAGCAGAAGGCCGAGCGAACCGGACGCGGTCAGCAGGCCGAGCGAGAAGCGCTCGCGGTAGCCATCGGCCGAGAGAGCGGAGAAGAGCACGCCGCCCAGCGCCAGAATCGTGACGCCAGAACCGCCCGTGAAGACGGTGAAGAACGAACAGACGACGACGCACACCACGGCGGCGCCGCCCGGCGCCCAGCCGAACAGGGCGCGAAACACGCCGAGCAGCCGTTCCGAAGCCCCGCCCTCGGCAAGCAGGAAGCCGGTCAGGGTGAACAGCGGGATCGCCGCCAGAGTCGGCGACACGGCGAGCCGGTAGCTCTCCGCCGGGATCGCCGCGAGCGGCACGAAGTCGGAAAGGAACAGGAACGCCGCCGCGCCGCCCAAGGCGGCGAAGATGGGGCCGCCGAGGAGGGTCGAAGCCAGGATCAGCGCCAACCAGGGCGCGGCGGCCCGATCGGCGAACGAGTCCGCGTTCGCGCCGAACCACAGGCCGAGCGGGATGCCGCACCCGGCCAGTGCGCGGCCCGTCCACAGATCCGACGACTTCCACGCCAGCCGAAGGGCCAGGATGGCGAAACCGACGGGCATGACCGCCTGTCCCACCCAGACCGGCACGCCGGCCGCCATCTCGATTCCGCCCTCGCGTTCGATCCGGACCAGGTCGAGACTGGCCGCGCCCAGGAGGGTCGCGACCATCGCGCTGACGCTGCCGACAAACACCGCGGCGACGGTCCGAAACCTGCCCTCCGGCAGGAAGGCGCCGGTGGCCAGGGCGAGCAGGCGACCTTCTCTCGCCGCGAGAGCCGCCCCCAGGAACGCGACCCACAGGGTCAGGTGCTGCTCGAACGGAAGCGCGCCCGGAATGCCCGTGCCGAGCTGCCGGACGACGATCTCCGCCAGGGGCAGGAGCACCATCGCACCGAGCAGGACGATCGAGACGCCGTCCTCCAGCCGGTGGAGGAAGCGCACCGGGGCCCGACCAGCACGGACCGCGGCGTCGCTCTCAGTCAAGCGAGGACTGCCGCCGCCAGGCGTCCCGAACCGCCGCGGCCCGGTCGAAGATCGCCTCCGGAACGGTGTTCCCGCGCATGCTGTCCGCGAAGTCGTTCGCGATCTCCACCCAGTCGTCCTCGACCTCGGTGCCCACGATCGGCACGACCTCCAGACCCTCGCCGCCCATCAGCCGGACCGCCGTTTGCTCGAGGGTGGGAATCGTCTTGAAGATCCGGTCCTCGGCCCGCTGGCCGGCCGCGATCATCACCTGCCGGTCCGCTTCGGAGATCCGGTTCCATGCCCGCTTGGAAATCAGGATCGCCCCCATCATCGGGATCAGCGGAATGTCGGCGAAGTACTTGGCCTGCTTGAAGAACTGGACCTGCATCGCGTAGATCGGCGGCACGGCGAGCGCGTCGATCATGCCGGTCTGGAGCCCGGTCACGATATCGGTGGCCGCCAGCGCCACCGGCCGGAAGCCGCCCTCGCGCCACCAGTTCGTCATCGCCTCGTCGCCGGCCCAGGTGAAGATCCTGAGCCGCTGCATCTCCTCCACCGTGCGCGCCAACTCGTTCGTGAAGAAGTGGACCTGACCGACGTAGCCCCAGCCGAGAAGCACGAAGCCCTCCTCGTCCAGCGTCTCGCGCAGGCCGGGAGTCAGCTCCCGCAGCACGTGGAACATCTCCTGTTCGTCGTGGAAGAACAGGGGGATCTCGAAGACCGTGAAGTCCTTCGAGATGTCGGCCAGGCCGCTGACCGAGAGCGCGGCCGCGTGATACTGGCCGATCTTCATCTTGCGCAGGATGTCCGGCTCGTCGCCGGCGACGCCGCCGGGGTAGATCGTCAGAGTGACCCGGCCGTCGGTACCGGTCTCCCAGTCCTTGCCCATCGTCTCGAAGAAACCGTCCCAGGGCGAGCCGTCGGGCGACAGGGTCGCCATCTTGATCGCGAAGCCGGCGCCGGCGGCGGGTTGCGCGGCGAACGCCGCGATCAGGATGAGCGGCAGGAACCGGAGACATGGCCTCACAGCGTTCACCAGTCGGCACTGTATCAGCGGTCGAGTCAGCGGCCGATCCGCCGTTTCCCCACTGTCTCCCCCACTGCCCGGCGTTCGACGCCCCAGGCGCGCCAACGGGCCGGCGGCGGCGCGGCCGCGCCAGCGTCTTCCGGGTCGCCCGTGGCCACCAGCAGGAGACGCAGCCGGTCGAGCAGTCGGGCCGCCCCGCGATCTCGTCCTCCACTCCGCTCGACCACCGCCGCGGCGAGCGCCCGCTCCTGCTCCGCGTCCACGAGCATCGTCGTCGGCCGGCACCACAGCACCGAGCCGACCAGGGCGCGGCGGCTCGGTTCGAGCGCCAGCACCGCCAGGCTGCCGCAGCACCAATCGAGCCACAGGCGCTCGAGACGGTCCGTCGGCGTCGGCGTCGCCGCTTCCGCCGGCGGCGTGACGACGACGATCCGCCGCGCCGGAGCATCGCGCGCGAGCAGACGGTCGAAGGCGACGATCGCCTCGCCGGGCTCGCCGGCCGACGCCGCAACGCGAAAGCAGAGAGCCTCCGGCGAGGACTCGGGCGCCGGAACGGCGCCTGCGGCCGGTCCCTCCCCCCGCTCCAGCACGTTCCGCCAGCGCTCGACTTCGGTCCACGCGCGCTCGAAGGACCACCAGCGCCAGCGACCGTCCCGCGGGTAGAACAGCCATGGCTCGTGGCCGCGGCAGCCGCGGGCCGCGGCCGCGAGCGCCTCCCGCGCCTCTGACCCGGCCACGGGGTTATCCTATGGCGTTGCGGAACCCGCGCGGCGCGTTTCGCGCCACACGCGAACCGGCCCGAGCGCCCGTCATCGGGCGTTTGCGGAATCTGCCGCGCTCCGCGGCCGTTGGTCCCCACATGAAGCGCGCACACGAGTCTTCCCGAACCGATCGGTCGTTCCGAACCGACCGATCGTCCCGAACCGGAAGGGCGACGCGTTCCGCCATCGCCCTCGCGCTGGCCTTCCTCCTGGCCGCGGCGAACGCGGCGCCGGCGGCCGCGATCGCCAATCCCGCCCTGTTCGAGAAGAGCGTGGCGGCCGCCGCGGAGGCCGTGAGGCAATACGGTCTCCTGGACGATCCGGCAGTCCAGGAGAGGGTCAACCGGATCGGCTACGAGGTCGCGTACCACGCGAACTTCGACAGCTATCCCTTCACGTTCGCGGTCGTCGACACGCCGATTCCCAACGCCTTCGCCCTCCCGGCGGGTCAGATCTTCGTCACCAGGGGCATGCTGGACCTGGGACTGTCCGACGACATGCTCGCCACGCTGCTCGGCCACGAGGTCGCGCACGTCACCTCCGAGCACTTCCTGAAGCAGAAGAAGCGCGCGATGAAACTCAACATGCTGAGTTCTCTCCTCGCCGTCGGGCTGATGGCGGCCAGCTCCTCCGACCGGGAAGACGGATACGTCGGTCCCTACGGCTACACGCGCGACCAGAGCCCAACCGAGGCGGCGGCCCAGGCCGCGCTGGTCGGCGGCACGGCCATCACCGCCCTCCTCATGCGCGCCTACTCCCGGGAGAACGAGGACGAAAGCGACGAGGAGGGCCAACGGTTCGCCGCCGCCGCCGGCTACGATCCGAATGCGCTCAGCCTGCTGATGGCCAGGATGGGCGAACGCATCCCGCAGTCGAAGGCGTACGGCTACTGGCAGACTCACCCCTTCTTCGACTCGCGGGTTCAGGCCGCCAAGGCCCGGGGCCGCTATCTCGCAACGCTCGAGGCGGCGCCGGACGCGGAGGTCGACGCCTACCGTCAGGCGACCCAGAGGAGCCTGCTCGCCTTCGCCGCGGACGCGGCGAACCGTCTCGAGCGCTCCGGTCCAACGAAGTCGAAGGACGTGCCGCCGGCGCTGCGGTTCCTGAAGACGATGGCTCTCAACGCCTGGCCCGCGGGGTCGGCGGCCGAGTCGCTGCGGCTGGAGACGCTGCACGAACTGCGCGACCGGGAACTCGAACGGCTGGCAACGTCAAGGGACTACGGCGGCCTGACGGCGGCCTACCGCCGGGAGATGGAGACCGTTCGCGCCCTGACCCCCGATTCGCCGTTCCTCGCCCTGCTCAGCCGAGAACTCGCCGAGCTCCGACGCCAGAGCGAGGAACTCTACGGGCAGTCGATCGGCATCCTCGACCGCGGCGTGTTCGAGACGCCGTTCCTCGAGGCCTTTCTCTCGAACTATCCCGACTCTCCGCAGGCGCCCAAGGTGGCGCTGCTGCTCGGCACGGCCTACAGCCGCCTCGGACGAGAAACCGACGCGGTGGAGAATTTCCTCAAGGCTTGGGAATCGGCGCCGGCCGGCGAGATGGCGGAGAACGGCGACAGTCCCGCCGCCGCGGCGCAGCGCGGACTGCGCAACCTGACGCCGGCGCTCACCCGCCTCGGCTCGCTGCAACACCTGGCCCTCCAGCGGCGCGACCCGGAACTCGGCGAGCGGGCGGAGGATCGCCTGCGTCATCTGGCCGACAGCTACGACGACATCACGAGCGGCTCGGAGTATCTAGACCGCTTTCCCGATGGGCCCCACGCCGAAGAAGTCGAGCAACGGCTGAACCAGCTGGCGGACCTGCTCTACAAGGAAATGGTGATCTACCAGGATCTGGGCGACGTGGCGAAGGCGATTGCGCGCGCCAGTCAGATCCTCACCCACGCCCCCCTCTCGCCAACCGCCCGACGCCTCAGTGACGAGCGACTCGAAGAGAACCTCGACGCCCCTTGACAGCGTCCGCGGCCGTCGGGCTGCGCTGTCGCGCGGGAAACTCACCCCGGAAGGCCGACGAGGGCGTCGGCGCACCCAGTGCGAGGCTGTTCGCTCCTTGCAACCCGCGGCCGGCCATACTGGGTGCGCCGGCGTCCTCGCCGGCATCCGGCGTGAAGCGCCGGACTCCGGACCGTGCGTAGCGCCAGCAACGGCGGTGCACCCAGTGCGGCGCTGTCTGTTCCATGCAGGGGTTCGCCGCCTTCGGGCCGCGAACGCCGCCAGCCGACGAGCAGGCCGTCTCCGGGCGGTGGCCGCCGTCGGCCTGACCCTGTTCGCGGCGGTCCTGCCGGCGCGGGACGAAGCGACCGAACGGGAAGCCGCGGCACTCGTCGAGGCCGCCCTTGCCGCTGCCCGCGACGCGGAGAGCGTCGAGGACCTCGCGCGGGCCCGCGAGCGGTTTCTGGAGGTCCCCCGGCGCTTCCCGCGGAGCGAGCATCCTCGGCTTCGGCTCCGCGGCCGGGCACTGGTCGAGGCCGCCGCGCTCGGCCGCCGAACCGGCGCCGAAGGGGAATCCGCCGCTCTACTCCTGCGCGTGCTGGAGCGCGAAGCGGAGAGCGAGTGGACGCCGCGGGCCCACTTCGAGCTCGGCGACCTGCTGCTGATGCGAGGCGACTGGCGGACCGCCGCCTGGCACCTGAGACAAGCCCGGGAGGGCGCGCTCGGCGGCGCCGACGGACACGGCGCCGTCGCCAACGACGCGCTCGACCGGATGACCCTGATCCATCGCCTGATCCTCCGGCCGCTCGCGGGCCGGAAGCGCTGGCTCGACTCCCGCGGCTACCTGCCGGACCGGGCCGGCATCGAGCGGCCACGCGGCGTCGCCGCCGGCGCCGGCGGCCGACTCGTGGTAACGGAAACGAACCGGGCCGCGCTCCTCGACGCCGAAGGAGCGCCGGCGGCCGCCCGCGATTTCCGCGGCCCCGTCCGGCCGAGCCACGCCTCGGCGTCAGACCCCGGCGTCGTCACGCCCGACGGCGTGACCGGGGTCGAGGACCCTCGGACGGTCTCCTTCGGCCGCGTCGACGGCGGCGACCTGGACCGCATCGTCGCCGCCCATCGCGACGACTTCGGCGCCTGGACCGTGCTCTCGCGCCGTGCTGCCGACGTGCTCCGCTACGACCCGCGGGGCCGGCCGCTAGAGACCCTGAGAGTGGCCGTGATGGCTCAACCCATCGACCTGGCGGTCGGCGGAGACGGCGCCATCCACGTGCTCGATGCCGGCGCCCGCTCGACACCGCCCTCGGTGCTGCGATTCGCCGCCGACGGACGGTTCGAGGAGGCGTTCCGGGCCGACTGGCGCCGGCCTGTCGCTGTCGATGTCGACACGTTCGGCAACCGCTACGTGCTGGACGCCGGCACAATGCAGGTTCTCGTCTACGACCCCGCGGCCGCGCCGCTGGCCGTCCTCGGGCCGGTCCTGCCCGGCGGCCAGGAGCTCCGATCGCCGGAGGATGTCGCCGTCGACGGTCAGGCGCGAATCTTCATCGCCGACAGCCGGCTCGGCCAGGTTCTGGTCCTGGAGTAATCGAGGATGTCCCGTCGCCTGTTCGCCGTTGCAGCCGTCCTGACAGTCCTGGCCGGTTTCCGCGGCGCGGCCGCGGCCCAGCGCGTCGGCGGCCAGGAGATCGAGATCCAGGAGATCGACCGCGGCGACCTCGAGGTCGAACGGTCGACGCGGCTGCCTCCCCGAACCGCGGCCGCTCTCGGCGAGGCCGGCGACGTCTACGCCGCAGGCGACTCGGAGGGCGCCGTTCCGCTGCTGCTGGAGGTGATCGACACGCTTGAACCGCTCGCCGCCGACGCCGGCGGCGCGCGACGCCTCGCCGACGACGACCCGCGGCTCTTCGAGACGCTCCGAACCGCCTGGCTCTACTTGGCGGCCGCCCGCTGGACGCTGAACGACCCGGAAGGCGCCGACGACGCGCTCGACCGGATCATCCGGCTCGACCCGCTGTTCGAACTGGACGCGGAGACGGCCGGCAGGGGCCTGACGGACCGGCTGCGGGATCGCAAGGAAGAACTCGTCGGCCGGGTGTCCTTCCTGGTGACGCCGCTGGATGCGGACATCCGCGTCGGCGGCCTGGCGTTCGAGAACGCCGCGCGGCCCCCCCCGGCGGAGGCGGAAGCCGAGGAAGGCGGCGCGGAGGGGGAGCAGTCCGGCGTTGGCGGCGACTCCGTGGCGGCCGGCGACCTTCCCGAGGAGGAAGGGGCCGCGCCCGAACCCGAACCGCTCGCGCCGCCGGCGCCCGCCGCGATGCTGGCCGGCGACTACCTGGCGCGGGTGTCCCGTCCCGGCTATCTGCCGACGACGGCCGCCTTCGCCGTCGCCGGCGGGCGGGACCTGAAGGTCGAGGTCGAGCTCGAGCGCGACAGCGCGGTCGTCCGCCTGCGCACCGCCCCGACCGGCGCCGCCGTGCTGATCGACGGGGTCGAACGCGGACTGACCGAGGGCCAGGCCGAACACTGGTTCCTGCCGGAAGGTGAGGCCGCGGACCATCCGCCCGAGGACTTCTCGCGCGAACTCTGGCTCGACGACCTGCCGGCCGGCCGCTACCGGATCGACGTCGAGAAGGACGGCTTTCGGAGCTTCAGCACCAGCCTTCAGCTTCCCGACCTGGCGGACTACGACCTGCCGCCGATCGTCCTGGAACGCGAGGAGGCGGTGATCGGCCTGGTCGGCCTGACCGAAGGCGCAAGCGTACTCGGCAACGGTCGCGCGCTCAGGCCCGACCGGTCGACGTCACCGCCCCAGGTTCGCCTGCCGCCGGGAGCGGTCGACCTGTCGGTGACCCACGGCGCGCTCGGCTACTTCGAGACCTCGGTCGTCGCCGAGGATCGCCGCCGGGTCGACGTCGAGATCCGGCTCCGGCCGGCGCTGGTCTACGTCGGCGTGCTCGGCGACGATCCAGCCGGCGTCCGCGCGGTCGAACTCGCGCTCGACGCGCTCCGCGACGTCGACGCGTACACGCTCCTGGAGCGCAACGCCTCGGGAACCGACCTGCTCGCCGAACTGGGCGTCGACGCCGACACGCTGAGGGTCCCGAGCGCGGCCCGACGAGAACTGGACTGGGCCATGATCCAGCAACAGGTCCAGGCGAGATTGCCGGCGGCGCTCTACGTTGCCGCCGTCCTGAACGACGATCTGGTCGCCGACGCGGTCGACCTGTGGTGGTGGCCGGCCGTCCCCGGACCGCCAACCCCCGACGTCCGGACCCTGCGGATCGAGAACCGGCGGCTCGACCAGCGCGCCCTGCGGCGACTGGCGGCGGCCCTCGACCCGGATCTCGGGCGGAGGACGCCGCGACTCGGCGCCACGCTGATCGACTCCCGAGCGGGGGACGCGCCGGTCGTGGCGACGGTCGAGCCGGGCGGCCCGGCCGCGGCGGCGGGGCTCGTGCCCGGCATGGAGGTCCTCGCCATCGCCGGCGAACCGGCGTCCTCCACCGTCCAGTTGACGAAGGCCGTCGAACGCATGGCGGCCGGCGACGCCATTGAACTCGTCACCCGCGGCGAGGACGGAGTCACGGTCCGCAATGTCGACCCGGAATGGGGCTGGACCCTGGTCGACGCGTTCGATCCCGACCTGCTGCCCTCCGCCCTCGCGGCCCGGCTGCACCAGGAGCTGCAGCGCGCCGGAGACATCCCGCGTTGGCTTCTGGAACTTGATCTGGCGAACCTCCTGCTGGCCGGCGACGACCCGCGGGAGGCGGTCCGCCGACTGCGGACAGTCGAGGCCCCCGGCCGCCGCGGACTCGGCCGCGACACCGTCCAGTACCTGCTGGGACTGGCCCTGACCGCCCTTGCGGAGGAGGGCCGGGACGAGGTCCGGCCGCGGGCCCGCGCCGTGTTCGAGGCGCTCGCCTCGACCGATCGCGGTCGGCTCCGCTCCGACGCCGGACCGGAGATCGCTCCGCGCGCCGGCCTGCACGCCGACGCGCTGGGCGACGACTGATGGCGCGGCGGGAGGCCTCGGGCCCGGGGCCGCGGCCCCACGTCCTCGTGGTTGGCGGCGGCCTGATCGGGCTGCTGATCGCTCGCGAACTCGACCTCGCGGGCGCCCGGGTCGAGGTCGTCGACGACCGGCGGGACGGCGCGGCATCCCTCAACGCGGCAGGCATGATCGCCCCGATCGCGGAGAGCGTCGCGGATCGGGCGTTCGCCAGGTTCGCCATTCGGTCGCGCGATCTCTGGCGCGATCTCGCGGCCGCGCTCGAACGGGAGAGCGGCATGTCGATCGACTACGACGACTCGGGCTCGCTCCTGCCGGTCCTCGACCCCGAAGGCCGCGAGGCGGTCCGTCGGATCAAGGCGCGGGCGCTCGATCTCGGCGACGCAGCCCGGGATCTCGACCGGGCCGAGCTGCGCGAACTTATCCCCGATCTGCGCCCCGGGATCGACGAAGCGCTGCTGCTGCCGGGCGAGCACCGGATCGACAATCGGTTGGCCGCGCGGGCGGCGGCCGCGGCGCTGCGGCGCCGCAACGTCGTTCTCCACCGCGCCACGGTCGAACGGGTCGCCGAGGCAGCCGGCCAGGTCGTCGTTTCGGGCGACGGCCTCGAACGCGCCGCCGGCGCCGTCGTCGTCTGCGGCGGCGCCTGGACCCCGCGGATCCACGGGTTGCCGGCCCTCCCCATCGTCCCCGTCAAAGGCCAGATGATCGCCTTCGACCGGATCGACTGGCCGTTTGCCGGCGCCATCCGCACCCCAGCGTTCTACGCCGTGCGCCGGGCGGGCGGGCGTCTGCTGATCGGCGCCTCGGTCGAACGCGTCGGCTTCGACCTGGCCCTGAGCGCCGAAGTCGGCGCGGAGCTGGCGGCGGGGGCCGCCGCCGTGTTGCCGGCCCTGAAGGACCGCGAGCCGGTCGAGCACTGGGCCGGCCTGCGGCCCGGCACGCCCGACCCCTGGCCGATCGTCGGCCGCTTGAGCGAGAGGCTGCACGTCGCCGCCGGCCACTTCCGCAACGGCATCCTGCTGGCCCCGCTCACCGCCAGGATGATCGCCCCGCTGGCACTCGGCCAACCGCCCGACGACCCCCGGCTGGCCATCCCGGACGTCATGCTCCCGGACCGCTTCGCCGCCGCCCATCGTCTTTCCTCCTGAGGGCGACTCTGCTACTGTCCGCCCGGTTCAACGCTGTCCCGGCGCCACGGCCGGGGCATCGTGCGGCACGCGAGGAAGAGTCCGATGACCCACATCATCTTCGAACCCTGTATCGGCGTGAAGGACAAGTCGTGCGTCGATGTCTGCCCCGTCGACTGCATCTACGACAACGACGACTGGGACATGCTCTACATCCACCCCGAGGAGTGCATCGACTGCGGCCTGTGCGTCGATGCCTGCCCGGTGCAGGCGATCCTGCCCCTGGAGGAAGTCCCCGAGGATCAGGAGAAGTACATCGCGCTGAACTACACGATCTTCGGCTTCGACCCGCCGTGACGGGCTGACCCGCTCTCAGACGCTTCCAAAGGGCGCGGCGCAGGTCGCGCCCTTCGTGCGTCAGGACGACGGCGAAACGGAAGAAGAAGCCCAGCGGCCAACCCGGTTCCAAAGTTGAGTGAACTGGACTAAATTATCCGTCGAAGTTGGGTCGGAATCGCTCAAGCCCACGCAACGAACAGGGAACCCCGTGGAGTACAAGGACTACTACCGGACGCTCGGCGTCGACAAGGAAGCGACAGCCGCCGACATCCAGAAGGCGTACCGCAAGCTGGCGCGCCAGTTCCACCCGGACGTCAACAAGGACCCGGGCGCCGAGGCCCGCTTCAAGGACATCGGCGAGGCGTACGAAGTGCTGAAGGACCCGGACAAGCGCGGCAAGTACGATCAGTACGGCGCCGCCTGGAAGCAGGTCCGGGCCAAGGGTGCGCCGCCGCCCGGCTGGGAGGGTTTCCGATTCGACTTCGGCGACGGAAGCGGTCTCGGCGGCGACAGTCGATTCGAGTTCCGGACCGGCGGCGACGGAAGCGGATTCAGCTCGTTCTTCGACATGCTCTTCGGCGGCGCGCGCCCCCAGGGCTTCCCGGGAGGCGGCCGGCAGTCGAACTGGTCCCCTCCCCGGCGAGGACGGAATCACGAGGTCTCCCTGCCGCTCAGCCTCGAGGACCTGGCGGCGGGCGGCCCACGGACGATCGAGTTCTTCGACCGCTCCAACGGCCGAACGCGGAAACTCGAAGTCCGGATCCCGCGAGGCGTGCTGCCGGGCCAATCGATCCGGCTCGGCGGTCAGGGCGGAAAGGGCGCGGGCGGACCGGACGGCGATCTGCTGCTTCGGGTCGAAGCCCTGCCGCATCCCGTCTTCCGGCGGCGCGATCGCGACCTCCAATGCGACGTGCCGGTCTCGCCGTGGACGGCGGCACTTGGCGGCAAGGTCCGGATTCCGACGCTCGGCGGGACCGCCGAGGCCCGGCTCCCCGCCGGTTCCTCCACCGGGCGGAAGATGCGACTGCGAGGCCGCGGTCTGCCCAACCCGAAGGGCCCCGACGGCGATCTGTTCGCCGAGATCCAGGTCGTCGTTCCCGCCCGCCTGACCGACGAGGAGAAAGCCCTGTTCGAACAGTTGGCCGAGACGTCCGCGTTCGATCCCTCTCGCCACGCCTCCGGCCCCAATCGCAACGACACTTGAGTTCACAGGCGGGAGAAGCTGAACGACATGAACCCGAACAAGCTGACCATCAGATCGCAGGAAGCGCTTGCCGCGGCCCAGGACCGGGCACGGCGCCTCGGCCACCAGCAGGTGGACGCGAACCATCTCCTGCTGGCTCTGCTCGAGCAGCAGGACGGTCTGGCGCCGCGGATCCTGAATCGACTGGGAATCGACGCCGACGCGCTGCGGACCGGCATTCAGAACGACCTCGAACGCAGGCCCAAGGTCAAGGCCGGCGGCGAGGCCGGCAGGATCTACGTCACGGCCGACCTGGAGCGGCTCCTCGAGCGCGCCGAAGACGAAGCCGGGACCTTCGGCGACGACTACGTCTCCGTCGAGCACCTGCTGCTGGCGGCCCTGGAGGGCAAGGAAGGCGCCGCCCGGGCGCTCGCCGAGGCCGGCCTGTCCCGGCAGCCGCTGCTGGACGCCCTGAAGGCTGTCCGGGGCACGCAGCGAGTGACGAGCAACAACCCCGAGACCTCCTACGAGGCGCTCGAGAAGTACGGCGTCGATCTGGTCGCCCAGGCCCGCGCCGGCAAGATGGACCCGGTCATCGGCCGCGATCCGGAGATCCGCCGCGCCATCCGCATCCTGTCTCGCAAAACGAAGAACAACCCGGTCCTGATCGGCGAGCCCGGCGTCGGCAAGACGGCGATCGTCGAGGGTCTGGCCCAGCGCATCGTCCGGGGCGACGTGCCCGAGTGGCTCAAGGACCGGAGCGTGTTCTCGCTCGACCTCGGATCGCTGCTCGCCGGCGCCAAGTACCGCGGCGAGTTCGAGGAGCGGTTGAAGGCCGTGCTGAACGAGATCGCCCGGAGCGAGGGCCGCGTTCTCCTGTTCATCGACGAGGTCCACAACATCGTCGGCGCCGGCCGCACGGAGGGCTCCACCGACGCCGGCAACCTGTTGAAGCCGATGCTGGCGCGGGGCGAGCTCCACTGCATCGGGGCGACGACGCTCGACGAGTACCGGAAGTACATCGAGAAGGACGCGGCCCTCGAGCGGCGCTTCCAGCCGATCGTCGTCGACGCGCCCTCGGTCGAGGACACCGTGTCCATCCTGCGCGGCCTGCGCGAACGGTTCGAGGTCCACCACGGCGTCCGCATTCAGGACAACGCCCTCGTCGCCGCGGCCACCCTCTCGGACCGCTACGTCTCGGACCGGTTCCTGCCGGACAAGGCGATCGACCTCGTCGACGAGGCCTGTGCCCTCATCCGCACCGAGATCGACTCGCTTCCGGCCGAGCTCGACCAGACGACACGACGCGTCATGCAGCTCGAGATCGAGGAGGCGGCGCTCAACAAGGAGACCGACGAGTCGAGCCGGAAGCGGCTGCGGACGCTGCGCCGCGAACTTGCCGACCTGCGCGCCGATGCGGGCGCGATGCGCAGTCAGTGGGAGCGCGAGAAGGCCGCGATCGACGACGAACGGAAGGTGCGCGAGCAGATCGAACAGGTACGGCACGAGATCGAGGTCGCCGAGCGCCAGTACGACCTGAACCGGGCCGCCGAACTCCGCCACGGCGTGCTGCCGGGGCTGACGGCGAAACTGGAAACCCAGGAGCAGGCGACCGGCGCCGCCGACGGCCCGGGACGGCTGCTGCGGGAGGAAGTGACCGACAACGAGATCGCCGAGATCGTGTCGAAGTGGACCGGCGTCCCCGTGACCCGCCTGGTCGAGGGCGAGCGCGAGAAGCTGCTGCGGCTCGACGACATCCTCCACCGGCGCGTGATCGGCCAGGACGAAGCCGTCCAGCTCGTCGCCGACGCGGTGATCCGCGCCCGTTCGGGGATCAAGGATCCGCGGCGTCCGATCGGCTCCTTCCTGTTCCTGGGCCCCACCGGCGTTGGCAAGACGGAACTCGCCAAGACCCTCGCCGAGGCGCTGTTCGACACCGAGGACAACATCGTTCGGATCGACATGAGCGAGTACATGGAACGGCACGCCGTGTCGCGGCTGGTCGGGGCGCCGCCGGGCTACATCGGCCACGAGGACGGCGGCCAGTTGACCGAAGCGGTGCGGCGCAAGCCCTACGCGGTCGTTCTCTTCGATGAGATCGAAAAGGCCCACCGGGACGTGTTCAACGTGCTGCTCCAGGTTCTGGACGACGGCCGGATCACCGACTCCCAGGGGCGGACGGTCGACTTCAGGAACACGGTCGTCATCATGACCTCGAACCTGGGCTCGCCGCACCTGCTCGAAGGGGTGACGCCGGCGGGCGAGATCACCGCGACGGCCCGCGACGCGGTGATGACCGAGCTCCGGCGCTCCATGCGACCCGAGTTCCTGAACCGGATCGACGAGATCGTGCTCTTCTCGCCGCTCACCGTTGCCGAGATCGAGCAGATCGTCGACCTGCTGACCGCCGACCTGGCGCGGCGTCTCGGCGAGCAGGGCATCGGCCTCGAGCTGGACCCGGCGGCGCGCGAGTTCACCGCCCGCGCCGGCTACGACCCCGTCTACGGCGCGCGGCCGCTAAAGCGCTACCTGCAGCGCGAGGTCGAGACCCGCGTCGGCCGGGCCCTGGTCGGCGGCGACATCGGCCCCGGCGACCGGGTGCTGATCGACGTGAAGGACGGTAGCCTCGCCATCCGAAGCGAGTCCGCGTCCCGCTCGGCCGAAGCCGCCGGAGACGGCAACCGCGCCGACTGAAACAGGGTGCCGTCACGTCCGAACTCCCAGGAGCCGAAATGAAGCTCTTCGCCTTCCAGGGCTACCGCTACGACTCCGCGGCGGTCGATGCCGCCGCGCAGGCGGCGCCGCCGTTCGACCAGGTCGACGAGACCCTGCGCGACCGCCTGCACGCGCACTCGCGGCGCCAGTTCGCCCACGTGACGCGGCCGGTCGGGCGGGACGGCGGAAGCCCGCACCAGCAGTCGGCGGCGCTTCACCGCCAGTGGCTCGAACAGGGCATCGTCGCGCGAGACGAAACCCCGTCCGTCTATCCCTACGCGATCACCCGGCCCGAGGTCGGCCCGTCCGCGGGCGGCTCGGACGACGCCGTCCGGGCGGACGGTTCGAGCCGGCTCGGCCTGTGCGCCCTGGTCGGGGTCGAACCCGGCCGCGAGGGAGACCTCCGGCCCCACGAACAGACCGTCGCCAAGTCGATCGCCGAGCGTCTGGACCTGCTGCGGGCCACCCGAATCGACCTCGAGCCCGTTTTCTGCCTCGCCGAAGACGACGGCGCCCTGGACCGCCTGCTCGCCGAGGACTGCAACGGCGGCGGCGCCGGCGACGCCCTGGTCCGCCACACCGACCCCTGGACCGGCGACATCCACGCGCTCTACCGCGTCACCGACCCCGAGCGCATCGCCGCCTACGCCGGCGCCCTAGCCGGCCGCCGCGCCGCCATCGCCGACGGCCACCACCGCACCCAAGTCGCCAGGACCTACGCCGCCGAAACCGGCGCCGCCAGCGGCACGGCCGCCGCGTGCAAGATGGTCGTCCTCACCAGCCTGGCCTCCGCGCAGCTCAGGATCGACCCCGTCCACCGAGGCGTCCGCGTGCCGGTCGACCGCGAGGTCATGTCCACCCTGCCGCTGGCGCGAGCACCCCTTGGGGCGACGACAGGCGCCGAGATCGCCGCCCGCGTCGCCGAAGCCGCCCAACCTGCCCTTGCCGTCTGGTTCCAGGGCGACGAGGCCGCCGAACTCTGGACCCTCGCCCCGGACGCCGCTCCGGCCGACACTCCCGGTCGCAAGGCGAACCTGCCCGCCGTCCTGCTCCACCATCACCTGCTGAAGACCGCCGGCGTGCCGCTCGACGCCGCCACGGACGGCGGCATCGCCTACGAGGCCGACCCTGCCGAGATCGTCGACCAGCTCCAGCGCTCCGACATCGCCGCCGGCGTCTTCCTGCCGCCGATGACCCCGAGGCAGTTCGCGCTGGCCACAGAAGACGGCGACCTGCTGCCGCCCAAGTCGACCCGCTTCCTGCCGAAGCTGGCGTCAGGCCTCGTGTGGTGCGGGCACGATGCGGAGATCGTGCCGGGATAGGATCGGCCAATGAAGAGTGCGAACTCGAAGCCGCCGATGGTCCGTGACACTGCTCTCCGCCTGATGATCGAGCAGCTCGACCAGATCGAGGATCTTCTCGGAGAAGGGACCGGCCCCGCGGTCGACCCACCCGCCAAGGCTGTCGTCAACCTGACCAAGGTCGTCCGCTCGCTTGTCGGCCACGTCGACGGAATGGAACTCCGAGCCAAGTAAGACCGGAGGGAAGACCATGCCCCCGACTCCAGCGCGCTCCGTCGACCGGAAACGGCAACAGTTGGTCCTGGAATCCTCATACAAGCAGTCGACAGCGAGTGCGCTCACCGGCGCGAGTACATCAGAAGGCGGGCAGAAGCGCGTCGTACGAAACGGCATCGCAACGAACAATCTGGTGCTGAGCGCAACCGTCGGCGGCAACGAGACAGTGCTTCCGGAGATCCTCGATCTCTACGTCGCGCCCGGCAGCACGGTAGCGGACGTCACCTACGGCAAAGGCGTGTTCTGGCGGAACGTCCCCGAAGGCTTCTACAAGCTGCTGGCAACGGACCTGCAAACGGGCGTTGACTGCCGGGATCTGCCTTACGAGGACGGCGAGATCGACTGCGTCGTTTTCGACCCTCCCTACATGCACACGCCGGGCGGGACGGCGCATTCGACCCACCAGCACTTCGAGCGCTACTACAGGAACAACGACACGGGCAACCGCACGAAGGCCAAGTACCACGAAGCCGTTCTGGCCCTGTACGAGGACGGCGGCAAGGAGGCCTGGCGCGTTCTCCGTCCTCGTGGCGTCATGGTCGTCAAGTGCCAGGACGAAGTGTGCTCCAACAGACAGCGCTTCACCCATGTAGAGATCATCCAGGCATACGAGGAACTCGGCTTCGTCGCGGAGGACCTTTTCGTCGTGGTGAGAACCAACCGGCCCGGCGTCAGCCGGGCGGTCAGGCAGGTTCACGCCCGCAAGAACCACTCCTACTTCCTGGTGTTCTGGAAGCGCGACCGACCCGGCGCCTTGTGGGCGGCGCCCGAGTGAATCCGACCGACTTGATGCTTCTCGTCATCCGGGAGCACACGCCCGAAACGATCTGGACCGACGCCCCGCTCGAGCCGTTCCGCCGAGTAGCCAACACGAACCGGGGCGACATCGGCGAGGACTTCGTCCAGCGCTACCTGCAGCGCCACGGGATCGTCGCGAACCGCGTCGGTTCGCGGATCTCGGCAGCGGATCTGGAAATCGGCGGCAAGCTCTTCGAGGTCAAAACGGCTTCAGAAGACAAGGGAGGCGCCTTCCAGTTCAACCACGTGCGCCTCGACCGCACCTACGACTACCTCTTCTGTCTCGGAATTCGTCCCGATTCCATCCTCTTCAATGCCTGGCGCAAGGGCTCCGTTTCCGAGGGCTCCGCCGGAACCCTCGTCCGCATGGCCGAGGGCCAGAGCGTCACCTTCAAACTGACCAGGAAGCCGGCGACGATGAGGAAGATCGAGGAGCTTCCAGGCTGGATGCTGAACGAGATCCTGCGACCCGACGCAGCCGAGGCGGGATGACCACTCTGTTCGTGACGTCACGTGGCGGAAGGCCGAACAGATGACCTCTGCGACCGACACCTGCCCGATCTGGGGAACCCCTGCCCGTCACTATCCCCGCACGGGAGACGGCGTACACGTGGAGTCGTCACGTACCGGCGGCGGGTACTTCGTGTCCGGTACCGCCGAGGAGCTGCTCAAGCGGGCCGACGACCAGCTGCGGCTCCACTTGACGACATGGCTCGTCAACCAACGGGCGCTCGGCGCCTCCTGTCCAAGGGTACGCGCCGCCCCCCTTGACGAAGTCAAGAACGGCGCGGGTTCAACAGTCGCGGGTCGCGCCGACGGAGTACTCCGTTTCCTGGCAGAGCGGACAGAGAGCCTCGGTGCACCAGTTCGGTTCCGATTCCAGACTCGTTCCCACGACCGCGACAACCTTACGGACGGTTACTTCGGGCTTCTCGCTCACTCCGAGTGCGTCGGCGAGGACGATCTGAACTTCCTGCTGGACTACCTGAAGGAGCTTCGCTGGGGATGTCCCGTCGGTTGTTGAACTTTGGGAGTAGGGTGGCGGCTCTCCGGCCCGATGAGCGGGCCGGTCTCAGCGAAAGAAAGGAGACGCCACCCATGGCCAATCATCGCAGTCGGGAAGGGAATCGGCAAGAGAGAAGGAGCACTCCGAGCAGTCCGTCGTCGGGATCGGGGCTTGGTCTGTTGGAGTCATTGCCCTCGTTGGTCAACGGTCTGTCGAGCTTTCAGGAGCTGTGCGTCGAGACAGGCCGGTCTACGTTGGCCCGGTTGATGGAGGAGGAGCGGGAGTCGCGGTGCGGCGCGAAGGGTCGTCACCAGGATGCTCGTTCGGTGTGGCGTGCGGGCAGTGCTCCGAGCCAAGTGACGCTGGGCGGGGCCCGGATCGAGATTCAGCGTCTGCGGGTACGGGGTCCGGAGGGCGAGGTGCGTCTCGAGTCGTTCGAGTGGGCGGCGTCTCGCGACGCGATGGACCGTCACACGATGGAAGCGATTGCGTCGGGCGTGTCGACGCGGAACTACCTGCGGTCGCTGGACACGGCGGCCGCGGGTTCGGACCGTCGTTCGGCATCGCGGAGTTCGGTGTCTCGGCGCTTCAAGGCGCTGTCGGCGCGGCAGATGGAGAAGTTCCTGTCGTCGTCGCTGGAAGACGAGGACATCCGCGTGGTGTGCGTGGACGCGAAGTACATCGGTGGCCACTGCATTCTGATCGCCTTGGGCGTTTCGTCGTCCGGTCACAAGCGGGTTCTTGGCCTTCGCGAGGGTTCGACGGAGAACACGGCGGTGGTCCGCGCTCTTCTCGCCGACCTGGTGGAGCGGGGCCTCTCGACGGCGAAGCCGTTGCTGTTCGTCATCGACGGCAGCAAGGCCCTGCGCCGCGCAATCAAGGAGGTCTTCGGCGACGCCGCGACGGTGCAGCGCTGCCAGGTCCACAAGGCCCGGAACGTCGAAGAGCATCTGCCCGAAGAGAGGCGAGCCTCGATTCGCCGGGCGCTCCGCAAGGCCTGGGACAGCAAATCCGCCAAGACGGCCTTGAGGCGTCTGCGGCAGATCGCCAGTCATCTGGAGCGGGAGCACCCCGGCGCAGCGGCCTCCCTCCGGGAAGGCATGGAGGAGACCGTCACCGTGCTCGAACTCGGCCTCGCCGGAGCTCTCCAGAAGACCATGCGCAGCACCAATCCGATCGAGAGCCTCAACAGCTCCGTCGGGCGCTACACCCGCAACGTCAAGCGCTGGCGGGGCGGCTCCATGATCCAGCGCTGGGTCGCTGCCGCTCTCATCGATGCTCAATCACGCTTCCACCGCGTCAGAGGCTACCGAGACATGCCCAAACTCATCCGCGCCCTCGAACGACGAGCAGGGCACGTTGACCACCAAACCAAGGCCGCTTAACATTCATCAACACACACGAGCCGCCATCCGAAGTTCAACAGAAAACGGGACAATCCCCTTCCATCGACGCGGTTCGGAATGGCCCCTGCACGCCGCCCTCGAAGAGTTCGGACGCGCCTCGGGACTCTTCGACGAGATGCGGGTCCGCCGCCTCGGCAAGACGAGCAGCGATCCCTTCCAGATTCAGGTCCGCAAGTCCGGCAGCTCGCGGCGCAAGGGTCCGTGGCGGAACCTGACCGACGTCGGTTACGGCGTCAGCCAGGCGCTTCCCGTACTCACCGAGCTCCTCCGCAAGGACGCGCCGGACATGTTCCTTCTGCAGCAACCGGAGGTCCATCTCCATCCGAGCGCACAGGCCGCCCTGGGATCGTTGTTCTGCACCGTGGCCGCTCAGGGCAGGCAGCTGATCGTCGAAACCCACGGAGATCACCTGATCGACCGCGTGCGGATGGACGTTCGCGATGACCGCAACGACCTGCATCCGGATGACGTCTCCATCCTGTACTTCGAGCGCAAGGAGCTGGAAGTCGACATCCACTCGCTCCGCATCGACGAGGACGGGAACATCCTGAACGCACCGCCCGGCTACCGCCGGTTCTTCATGGAAGAGACGAACCGCTCGATCGGTCTGTAGTAGGGGACGACCCTCATGTGCGCGATTCTCGACGCAAACGCCGCCGCGGAGGTCCTCCGGCGGGACTGCTCTCCCGGCGTCGCCGAGTTCCGGCGCTGGATCGTACAGGGGACCGGCCGTCTGGTCGTGGGCGGCAAGCTCCGCAGAGAACTCGGAGCGAACGAGAACGTCGGCATGTGGCTCCAGCAGGCGATCCTGAGCGGCCGCGCGAAGAGCGTGGAGGATGCCGACGTGGACCGCGAAGCCGAGTTGTTGGCCGAAGACGCCTCTTGCGACTCCGATGACGCACACGTGCTGGCGCTGGCCCGCGTCAGCGGCGCCAGACTCCTCTATTCGCGCGACGAGGCGCTGCGAAACGACTTCACGAACGCGAGGCTCATCTCAGGACCGCGCGGCAAGGTCTACCCGGAAGCGCAGGGCGCCGACTGCCGCCGTTGGCTTCAGAGCCGACCGCGCCTCTGCGCGCCGTGAAGTTCCGGCGCTGTTCTTCACCCCTTGTCTTCGTCTCCAGTCGAGGGGTACGGCTTGGCCCCCTGTCGAGTTGCGCGGGACCGCCTCAGGGCGCGGTCGTCTTCGTAGAACGCCGGATCCGGGGCAACCTCCACCATCTCGCCGTTCTCCACGACCAGAACGCCAGTGCCATGCAGAACCGCATCCCTGTGCGCGCGGCGGACGGCCCGTTCCATTGCCGCGGGGGCTGCCCGCATGTCGGGATCGTCGAGTTTCGGAACCGGCAAACGGCCTTCCTGCGTCCTCATCCGTTGTCGCCCTCCTCCAAGAGCACCAGACCACGGCCTCGTCTGTCGAGAACCAGCCAGAAGTCTACAAGATGCCGATAGACGTGCCGGAAGTTCGCCACGCTCCTGTCGAAGCGCCGACGAATGACCGCCTCGGGAATGCCGTGGCCACCCTGAGTCACTCGTTGCCGCACGCGCCTGATGGCTTCTTCGGGCGTGGCAAGAGGCAAGTAGATCAATTTGACCACGTAGCCTTGATTCCGCCAGCGCTGAATCCTCCGCGCGTAGGTCCGACCGGCCAACGTCGTTTCGAAGGCGAAGCTCCTGCCTTGGCTGGCGTGGCGGTCGAGCTCCTCCAGCATCAAGCGGCCGGCCCGAAGACCGGCAGCTTCCGGCGACAAAGGCGAGACACCCGCAGCGATCAGGTCGGCGTTGACGAAGATTGGGCACGCCGCCTCGTGCGGCAGGTACTCCAATGCAAAGGTGGTCTTCCCGGCACCGTTCGGCCCGGCGATCACGATGATCTTGCGCTCGCCCAGCATGATCGGGACTCTACAGCGCGGTCTCTCTCCGGCACGCCGCCTGTACAACCGAACAGCCCTCGCGGGTCGGCTTGGCGAACGTCTCATCCCGGCACACCCCGATACCTGAACTCGCGACGGGGAATCGATCCGATGGCCGGCGCGCGTCTCTCGACCGCCCGCGGCGGCTGCGGGTCAGAAGGCGCGTCCAGCGGCGGACGGAACCAGGATCCACCGGGCGAAGCGCAGCCGCTCTTCCCGCGGCACGAGTCCCAGCCAGCGCTTGAACTTGCGTCGGTTCGCGAACCGCGACACGTCCGCCAGGCGGACCTCGACCGGCAGGAATCGCCGGGCCGCCGGCGCGTCCCGGTCGAGCCCGGCGGCGTCGGAGGCGAAGCGCAGCAGGAGCCTCCGCTCCAGCCGGTCGAACTCCGCCGCCAGCTGATGCTCGACTCGCAAGGCCGCTCCGCAGGAAGCGGTCGCGGCGCGTCGCAGCGGTTCGTACCGAGGTTCAACGTAGAAGTCGAAGCTGCTGGCCGACAGCCCCCGCAGACGGCTGATCTCGCCCGCCGACGGCGGCAGCCTGACGCCCGGCGTGGTCGCCTTCCACCGCTCGTAGCTCACCGCCCGCGGGTCGCCGACGTCGGGATCGGGCGTCGGCACGTGCAGCGCCATCGCGATGACGATCCAACCGTCCGCGGCGAGCCCCGCCTCCAGGTCGGCGGCGGATTGCGCGCCGACGTCGTCCAGGGCCAGGAACCCGTCGCTCAGCCAGAACAGGAAGCACGGCGGATCGCCGCAACGCCGACCGGTCTCGGCCAGGAGACGCGCCGCCGATTCGCGCACCACGTCGGCGTAGGTCGGCAGGGCCGCCGGACGGTTCGCGGCCTCGGACCAGGCGTCGCGCCCCAGACCTTCCCCGGCTATCCGCTCCAGCGCCGCCTGCACGGCGCCCGGCGCCGCGGTGGCGGCGAGCCGCTGCTCCACGCCTCCGGGGACGCCGTCGTCGACGACGACGACCACCGGCCCGAGCGCCGCCAGCCGCTTCGCCTGCCGCGCCAGCGCCTCGACGCCCAGACGGACCGTCTCCGGCCTGGCCAGAACGGCGTCCACGTAGACGAGCACCGGCCGCGGGTTCGCCTTCGGATCGAGTCCGGACACGCCGGTGACGCGACGTCGCTCGCCGGCGACCTCCACCACGAAGTCTCCGGGCTCGAAGTCCGACGGCTTCACCCCGCGCAGCCGCGGCAGTTCGATGACGACGGACGACTCCGCCACCTCCACGGCGTCGGCAAAGGTCCGGTCCGGCGGCGGCTGGGCGCTCGAAGCCGCGGCAAGCAGGACCAGTGAACAGGCGGCGATTCTCATGAGCCGGTCCAGAATAGCGGGCCGCCCGGAAGCTGGAGCGGTCGCCGCCGCGAGGCTGCGAGCCGCTCCAGACCGCGCGGATCAAGCCATGCGTTCTCCGCTCCTGTATGATCAAGAGCAACGCTCGTTCGGTCGATCCTCGTCAGGGTCCGACGCATCGCCAGGAGCAGCACCGGTTGTCCGAGACCTCTCCAGCAACGTTCGAGAAGTCGACCGACCCGCCTCTCCCAAGCGTCCCGAACCCGACCCCCCCGCCAGGCGATCGGGGTCAGGCGAACGGCGCATCGGTCGTGGGCCGTTTCGCGGAGTTCTTTGCCGGAATCGGTCTGGTCCGCGAGGCGATCGAGCCGCTCGGGTGGCGGTGCGTCTTCGCGAACGACATCTCGCCGCGCAAGGAGGAGATGTACCGGCGCCGATTCGGCGATGAGGACTTTCGCCTTGGCGACATCCACGACCTCGGCGTCGGCGATCTGCCGGCCCATCTGGACCTCGTCACGGCGGCCTTCCCGTGCATCGATCTCTCGCTTGCCGGCAACCGCGCCGGGCTGGCGGGCCGGCACTCGGGAACGATCTGGCCGTTCCTCGACCTCGTGACCGCCCTGTGCATCCGGCGCGCGCCGCCGGCCGCGGTGCTGCTGGAGAACGTGACGGGCTTTCTGACTTCCAGGGGCGGCGCGGACCTGGCCGACGTTTGCCGTCGTCTGGCCGCGGTCCACTACGACATCGACGTGCTGGTTGTCGATGCGCGCTGGTTCCGGCCACAGAGTCGTCCTCGGCTGTTCGTGGCGGCCCGACAGCACGATCCGGAGCGTCCACGACCTCGGGCCGGCGCCGAACCGTCGAAGCTGCGCCCCCCGCGGTGCGTCGCTTCGAAGCGGCTCACCCCGAGCTGCCGTTCGTCGACTTCCCGCTGCCGGCGCCGCCGGGCCAGACGGTCGACCCTCTCGCGTCGGTCCTGGAGGATCTTCCTCCGGACGACATCCGGTGGTGGCCCGAAGATCGGGCCGCCGCCCTGGTCGCGCGGATGGCGCCTCGGAATCGCCGACGCGTGAAGGAACTTCTGGCCGGGGAACGCGACGGCGTCGCGACGATGTACCGTCGCCGGCGCAACGGCCGCACGGTGGGCGAACTGAGACCCGATCGACTCGCGGGCTGCCTTCGGACTCCTCAGGGGGGCAGCAGCGTCCAGTTCCTCGTCGACTGCCGCGGCGGAGAGCCGCGCATCCGGCCGCTTACCGGACGAGAGTACGCGCGGCTGCAGGGAGCCGACGCCTTCCCCATCGACGTCAACGACCGCCAGGCGCGACTGGGATTCGGCGACGCGGTGTGCGTACAAGCGGTTCGGTGGCTCGCGCGGCATGCCTTCGCTTCGGACCGCGGGACGACGCTGAACACGGCAGCTCTCCCCAACAGGACCGCCGCGCGATGGATAGCCGGAGGCCCCATCCATCGTCCACCGCGAACGCGGCGAGCTCGCGGCTTCGAATGACGAGTCACACCACGCGACGTACGTTCCTGGGCGCGGTCGGGGCGGCCGGCGGCGTGACCGTCGCCTGCGGTCCCGGCGTGACGGACGGCGCCGCGGCGGTCGGAGCGCGGCACGAACCGATCCCTCTCGACCCGCCGCTCGCGGTGGAGGACGTGCCGACGCCGGCGCTGCTCATCGACGTCGCCGGGATGGAACTGAACCTGGCGAAGATGGCCGCCCACGCCGAGGAACGCGGCATCTCGCTGCGGCCCCACACGAAGACCCACAAGTGCCCGCTCCTGGCGAAACGCCAGATGGAACTGGGCGCGGTCGGCGTCTGCTGCGCCAAGGTCAGCGAGGCGGAGGTCATGGTGGAGGCAGGCATCGGCGAGGTCCTGATCACGTCGCCGGTCGTCACCGACGACAAGATCGGGCGGGTTGTCGCCCTCTCGAAGCGGAGCCCCCAGGTCACCCTGGCGGTCGACAACCGGGCCGCGGCCGAACGCCTCGACCAGGCGGCGGCCGCCGGCGGCGCAACGCAGCGCGTCCTGGTCGACCTCGATGTCGGCACGCGCCGCACCGGCATCGCCACGGGCGAACCGGCGCTCGATCTGGCGCGGACGATCGACCGTCTGCCCCATCTCGACCTGCGAGGTCTACAGGCCTACGCCGGCCACCTGATGCACCTCCACGGTCATGCCGAGAGGCAGGCCCGGTCGCTCGAAGCGCTCGAGGCCGCGGTCGAGACGAGACGGCTGATCGAGGCCGACGGCATCTCCGCCAGCGTCCTGAGCGGCGGCGGCACGGGCACCTGGGACATCGACTCGGAGGTCGATGGCATGACCGACCTTCAGGTCGGCTCCTACCTGTTCATGGACGAGCAGTACCGGCGGATCGGCAATCGCGACGGGGAGGTCTTCGACGACTTCGAGACCTCGCTCTTCGTGCAGGTGACGGCGATCAGCCAGCCGGCGCCCGGCATGATCACGACCGACGGCGGCTACAAGGCGTTCGCCTCGGACGCCGGTCGACCCCGGCTTGCCGACATCGGCGGCGTGGTCTACGGTTGGGGCGGCGACGAGCACGGCATGCTCCGCATCGCGGAAGCGGCCAGGCCCGTGCGCTTGGGCGACCGGCTCCGGTGCATCACGCCCCACTGCGACCCGACGGTCAACCTCTACGACGTGTACTACCCGGTACGAGACGGCCGGGTGGAGGAACTGTGGCCGATCGCCGCCCGGGGCAAGTCCCAGTAGTCGAGCGGCGGCCGATCGTCGGCGTGATGGGTTCGGGCGTCGAGAGCCACGAGGACCTGGCCGCGCCCCTGGGCCGCGCGATCGCCGCGAACGGCTGGCATCTGCTGACCGGCGCCGGCCGCGGCACGATGACGGCCGCGAGCCGCGCCTTCGCCGAGACCGTAAACCGAAAGGGCCTGTGCCTGGGAGTCGCGCCGAGCCGGGACGACGGCGCCGAGGCGGCCGAGGGCTACCCGAACCCCTGGGTCGAGGTCGCGATCCGCACTCACCTGCCGCTGTCCGGCGCCTCCGGGACCGGCCCCCTCTCGCGCAACCACATCAACGTCCTCTCCGCCGACGCCGTCGTCGCGCTGCCGGGCGGCGCCGGCACGTGGAGCGAGATCGAACTGTCGCTCCGCTACCGGCGCCCCCTGGCCGTCTTCGACCGGCCGCCCGGCGACAGCGGTCAGTCCGCCGCCGCGGCGGCGCGCGGCGCGCTCGTCCTGACAAGCCTTGACGAAGTCGTCGACTGGCTCCGTCGGACGCTCTGACCGCGCGCCCGCCGCGAGGACGATTCCGCGTCAGGGACGCGGCGTCGGCTCAGATCGCTTCCTGCCCTCGCCGTTCGATCGTCCGCTCGTTCAGGGGCTGCACCGGACGCGCGTTCATCGGATAGAGCGCCGCGAACGCATCGATCTGCTCCCGCGAAACGGAGATCGGCTCGGTCATGACGACCCAACTGACGATCTCCGAGCAGGGCGGCGTCGTCAACGACCCGGGATAGCGGTAGTGGCCGCCGCTCTCCGGCAGCAGGGCGCGGGCATCGAACGCCGCCAACGTGCCGGACGGCGCGCCGGCGGCCGGAATCGCTTCCCAGAGACTCTGGACGGCATCGTTCGCCTCGCCTTCCTCCATGAGGACGCCGATCACCGCCAGGTCGCCTTCCGCGGCTGCATGGACGAAGTGGACGTCCATCGGCGCCGCGCTTCCTTTCACGGTGTGCTCGCTGGGCAGATGGAAGTGGAACTGCAACAGCGCGAACCTCCCGCCCTTCCAGGCTGATCGCGCTGCCCTCCGCCAGGTTGACCTGGATGGTGTGGCCGTTGTCCATCACCTCGGCATCGGCGGGCTGCCAGCGGACCTCCAGCTGGCCCTCGGCGCCGTCCACGGCCCCGGCAATGTCCACCGGCGACTGCCGAGCGCCCTCGTCGCAGGCCGCGAAGGACGGATCGAGAGACCCCCACATGCCGGGGCCGGTACTTCCCTCGTAGGACCAGTGGACCTCGCCGACCGCCGCGCCCTCGTCGTGCTGTTCGTGCGGAGCGTTCATCTCTCCCTCGTCGGCCGCGCCGTCCGCGTTTTCGGTCCGGCAGGCCGCAAGGACGGCGACGACGACGACGACGCAGAACGCGGCGGCGAGAATCCTGGATTTCCGCATGAAGAAACCTCCCTCTTCGGTGCTTCGATACTTCGGTCAAGGCACGGCGTACGGCGCCGCGTGCGTCCCGGTCCGGCGGCGGCGGCAACGCCGGCGCCGTCCCGGTTGACCCCATGTTCTCACAACGAGCCGCGCGCGGCGACCACGGAAGCACGGCGTCTCGGGGTGAAGCGAGGGCCTTGACACCACCCGACCGGTCCTGAAGACTGGTCAGATGGAACCGATCAACGCTACCGACTTCAAGGCACGCTGCCTGGCGATTCTGGACCGCGTAGCCGCGACCGGTGAACCAGTAGTGATTCTGAAGCGCGGCCTGCCAGTGGCCGAGCTCTCTCCTGCGTTCCGCTCCAGTGCTGCGTACCCACAGCACGAGCTGAAAGGCACCGTGACCGAAGTCGGCGACATCGTCGAGCCGGCAGTGCCCGCGGACGATTGGGAAAGTACGCGCCGCTGACGCTCCTGCTCGACACCCACGTCCTCATCTGGTGGCTGGACGACTCCGGCAGGCTTTCTCCAGCCCAACAGGAGGCGGTCGGGACAGTCGGGCCCAGGTCGCCGCTCCTGGTATCTGACATCTCGCTTTGGGAGATCGCGACCCTCTGCAGCTTGGGTCGAGTCCGCCTTTCATTGCCTCTGCGCGAGTGGCTGGACAAGGCGGTGGCGCCGCCGCTCGTGAGACGGCAAGGCGTCTCGCCCGCGATCGCCGAGCACGTAGCCGCCCTCCCCGACTCGTTTCATCGTGATCCCGCCGATCGAGTCCTCGTCGCGACGGCACGAGTGCTTGGCGCGACTCTGCTGACGCAGGACCGGAGAATCATCGCGGCGGCGCTGGTCGACACGTTGGCGTGAGCCTCCTTCGTCTCAACTCGCCGAACCGCGCTCGCTATGATCCGCGCTCCACGCCCGCCTCGGGACTGCCATGACCGATCACGCCCGTCGCTTCGGCGACGCCCTTCTCGCCGAACTCCGCGACGTCCTAGGGGACGATGGAGTCCTCGTCGGCGACGACGTGGCGGCGCGGGCCGGGGACGGTTCGGGAACGACGCCATGCGCGGCGCGGGCCGTCCTGCGGCCGCGGACGACGGAGGAGGTCTCGGCCGCGCTGGCGGCCTGCCACGGCGCCGGTCAGCCGGTGGCGCCGCAGGGCGGGCTGACCGGTCTCGTCGGCGGCGGCGTCGCCGGCGATCTCGAAGTCGCCGTCACTCTGGAGCGGATGACCGCGATCGAGGAGATCGATCCGGTGGGCCGGACGATGACGGTCCAGGCCGGCGCCGCGCTCCAGACCGTTCAGGAAGCGGCCGAAGCCGAGGGACTGCTCTTCCCGCTCGACCTCGGCGCCCGCGGCTCGTGCACGATCGGCGGCAACGTGGCGACCAACGCCGGCGGCAACCGGACGATCCGCTATGGCATGACCCGCGATTCGGTGCTCGGCCTGGAAGCCGTGCTTGCCGACGGAACGGTGCTCTCGAGCCTGAACAGGATGGTCAAGAACAACGCGGGCTACGACCTGAAGCACCTCTTCGTCGGTTCCGAGGGCACGTTGGGCATCGTCACCCGCGTCGTCCTGCGCCTGGAACGACGGCCCCGCAGCCACGACTGCGCCCTGCTGACGGCGCCGGGCTTCGCCGAGGTGGTCGAACTGCTGCGCCGGCTGGAAGAGGAGATCGGCGCCTCGATGAGCGCCTTCGAGGTCATGTGGCGCGAGTTCTACGAGCTGGCGACGGGACCGCGGGCCAGGACGGCGCCGCCGATTCCGCACGGCGCCCCGTACTACGTGCTGGTCGAATCGCTCGGCGCCCGCGCGGCGGAGGACGCGGCGCGGTTCGAGGAGACGCTCGGCGGATGCATGGAGGCCGGCCTGATCGGCGACGCGGTGCTCGGCCGGTCCAGGGCCGAACGCGACGAGATCTGGGCGCTGCGCGACGACGTCGAACAGCTCAACCGCCTGGCGCCGATCTTCACCTTCGACGTCAGCCTCCGAATCGCCGACATGGAGAGCTACGTCGCCGACATCAAGGCCGCTCTGACCGAGCGCTGGCCGGAAAGCCAGTGCGTCGTGTTCGGCCACCTGGGCGACGGCAACCTGCACGTCGTCATCGCCGTCGGCGACGGCGGCCCCGAGGCGCGCGGCGCGGTCGAGGAGATCGTGTACGGCCGTCTCGAGCCGATCGGCGGCTCGGTGTCGGCCGAACACGGGATCGGCTTCGAGAAGCGCGCCCACCTGAGGCGCAGCCGCAGCCCCGAAGAGATCGCTCTGATGAAGACGCTGAAGCGGAAGCTCGACCCGAAGGGCATCCTGAACCCTGGACGAGTGTTCCAGACGGAGGACGCCCCGGCGGCGGGTTCGCGGGCCGCCGCCAGCGTGCGGCCGCCGGCGTAGGCGGACTCGGGCTCGCCGGCGCAGGGCGCCGGCTCGCCGCTTCGCGGCGCGGGCTCCGAGGCCGACGGAGAGGCCGGCTCGTCCGGTGGGCGAACCCTCAGGCGTAGTCGGCCGCCAACTCGTCGCGCAGCCGCTCGAGCAGATCCTTCGTCTTCAGGATGCCGGCATCGGCGGCCATCGTCATGCCCTCGAACTCGATCCCGATCCAGCCGCGATAGCCGGCATCGAGGACGATCCGCAGCATCCGCTCGTAGTCGGTCGTCGTCTCGTCGCCGTTCTCGTCGAAGGCGTAGCTCTTCGCGCTGACCGCGCGCGCGAAGGGCATCAGTTCGGCGACGCCGGCGTAGCGGTCGTACCACTCCTCGGGTTCTTCCGAGATCCGGAAGTTGCCGAAGTCGGGCAACGATCCGATCCGCGGATGATCGACCATCCCGAGCGTTCCGGCGAGCCACTCGCCGTTGCTGGAGAGGCCGCCGTGATTCTCGACCAGCACGTCGACGTCGTAGCCGTCGGCCGCTTCGCACAGCCGTCGGAGACCGTCCGCGGCGAGCTTCTGCTGTTCCTCGAAGTCGCCCTCGCTGGCCGCGTTGACGCGCACCGCGCGACAGCCGAGGAAGGCCGCCGCCTCGACCCACTTGCGGTGGTTCTCGACGGTCCGGCCGCGCTCGGCGGCATCCGGCGCGCCGAGGGCGCCCTCCGCGTCGCACATGATGAGCAGACTGGCCACTCCCTCCGCGTCGCAGCGCGACCTGAGCTCGGCCAGGTACTCCTCGTCTCGCGCGCGGTCGAAGAAGAACGTGTTGACGTACTCGACCGCCTCGAATCCCAGGCTGCGGGCCCGCGCCGGGAAGTCGAGGTGATCGAGTTCGCCCCGGTAGAGCGAACGCGGGTCGGACTGGAGGACATCGCCGAACGAATCGTCGGCCAGGGCGCCGACCGCCGGTCCAAGCAGTTCGCGGAAGTACGACCACTCGGCCAGGGAGATGCCGTAGAGGGGATCCGCCGCGGTCTCCACGGCCCGGCCCGCCTCTTCTCCGGAACCGACGTCGTCGTCCAGGCAGCCGGCGGCGGCAGCGGCGCCCAGCACCGCGCCCGTGTGCAGAAAACGCCTGCGGTCCATCTTCATCGCATCCACCTCCGGCGGAGAGTAGCGCACCGCGAAACCTCCGCGCTTCGTCCGCGTAGTCCTGAAGCAGGAGGAGTGCAACTCGACATGGAACTCATCACGATCCTGGTTCTCGGGAGCGTCGCCCTCGCCGTGCTCGCCGTCTTCGCCCTGGTCAAGTTCGTCTTCAAGCTGGTCCTGCTGCCGTTCAAGGTACTCGGCTTCATCGCCGCGGCGCTCGCCGCGGTGATTCTCATCCCGCTGGCGATTGTGGCTCTGCCCGTGACGATCGCCGTTGGCGCCGTGCTGCTGGTCGTCGGCGGACTGATCGCCCTCGTCTGGGCCGGCTTCAGCCTGCTGGCGGCCGTCTTCTGAAGACCGGCGAGCACCGCGCGGCGCCAGCCCGCATGTTTCGCCGATACTCCTGCCGCGGTCGCGTAGCCGCTCGCCACGGGCTGCTAAGGTAGCGGCACGCCGCAACGAGACGCCGGTCGGGCGGACGCCTGCTCCGGAGACGGTATCCGCGCATGAACAAGATTCCTCCCGTCCTTGTACTCAGTACGGGGCGGTGCGGATCCACGATGATCTCGGAGATGCTCAACAAGCATCCCGACATCCTCAGCATGTCCGAGTTCTTTTCGGTCCTCGGCCTGGACGCGTTCCCCGGAAGGAAGGTCGGCGGCGATCGGATGTGGCGCCTGTACAGCGAGCCAGGGCAACGGATGAGCGTCATCGCGCGGGAGTCCTTCAGCGAGCTGCTCTACCCCTTCAACGACCCCGAGTCGCGCTTCGACGCCGCCACCCTGCCCCCCATCATGGCGATCTCGCTGCCTCACCTCACGGATCGTTACGAGGAACTCTACGAAGACGTCGGACGGTTCGCGCGCGCTCAGCCCTCGGGGCTCGCCGCCGACCATTACCGCGCGCTGTTCGACTGGCTGGGCGAACGTCTCGGGAAGAAGCTGTGGATCGAGCGCCACGGCGGCTCTCTCCTGATGGCGTCGCGGCTGCTCCGTCACTTTCCCGAGGCGCGCGTCGTCCACGTGTTTCGTGACGGCCGCGAAACCACGCTGTCGATGAGAAACCATCCGCCCTTCCGGGTTACGCTGGCGCTGATGCGCAGGGCCAGGCGCTGGGGCATCGATCTGTACCGATTGCTGGAGAGACTCGAGCGCAGCGATCGAATGACCTCAACGTTCGCCACGCTGCAGTGGCTCCGCTCGGACATGGAAAGCCTGCTGTCGGAGCGGCCGAGCCTGGCGGAGACCGCCGCGTTCTGGAGCAGGATGATCGAAACGGGCCACCGGGTGTTCGGTCACTTCGGGCCCGATCGACTGCTTGACCTGCGCTTCGAGGACATGCAGGAACATCCCGAACGGGAGGCGCGGCGGCTCATCGAGTTCATCTCTCCGGCGTCGAAGACCGAGAACGAGGCATGGATTGCCGAAGTGGCCGGGATTCCCCGGCGAACCGAGTCGAAGTTCGCGCGGCTTGACCCGGGGCAGCAACGCGAGATCGTCGCGGCGTGCCGGCCGGGGCTGGAGCTGCTGGGCTATGGAGTCTGAGCCGGGGATGCGCTCCACGTTCGCGGAAGGCCCGACGGCCAGCGGCGGAGGCGGCGGCGCCGCATGCCGCCGACGCCACCCGTCCGGCGAGGTCGGTTCCGCCAAGGGCGCATCGTGACGGCGCGACCGGATCGACCGTCGAGTTCGCCCCCCGAACGTCCCTTGCTGCTCGTGGAAGAACTCCACGTTCTTCTGCTCGACCGGGAACGAGGCGGGATCGTCGATATCGACGACCGCAACATGCGATGCGCCTTTGCCGGCGCCGCGCTGATGGACCTGGCAAGGGAGCGTCGCATCGATACCGACCTCGAGAGCCTGACGGTGGTCGATCCGGCGCCTCTGGAGGACGACATCCTCGATCCGTTGCTCGCGACGATGGCGGGAGGCGGGCAGAGCGACAGGACGGACACGGTCCACTGGATCGAACAGCTCTCGGTCCCGGAGATCGCCAACCGGATGCAGCGGCGCGCCGCCGAGCGCCTGACCCGGAGAGGCATCTTCAACACCGACCCGGGCGGGTCGATCTCACTGGACAAGCAGGTCGTTCTGACGCGCCGCTATCCGGGCATCGCCCTGCCCGAGGGCCAGGACGTCGTCCTGCGGGTAATGAACGTCATCTTCAGCGACGACGTTCCGAGCCCGGACGAGACCATGCTCATCGCCTTGGCCGACGCGGCCGGCATCTTCAACCGGATTCTCTCGAAGCAGGAACTCGAGAAGCGGCGCGAACGCATCGCGATCGTTCGCAACCTGGATCTCATCGGACTGTCGGTTCACAACGCCATTCTCCGGGTCAGAGAGCCGGAGACCGAAGACCGGACGCTCCGCAGGGCCTTCCTGGACCCGATCGCCGGCGCGCGGCGCAAGCGCCCTCCGATGGTGTCCGGGGCCCTGCCCCTGATCGGGCACTCGCTGCGCCTGCGCCCGGTTCCGACCAGGTTTCTGGCCGACCGGTATCGATCCCTGGGCCCGGTGTTCCGGGTCCGCGATCTGGCCAGCGAGCTGACGGTCATGGCGGGGCCGGAAGCGAACTCCTTCTGCCAGAAGGAAGGGCGGTCGCTGTTCCGCAGCCACGACGCCTACACGCCTCTCTTCGAAGGGATGGACGCTCAGCGGATCATCCTCAGCATGGACGGCGAAGAGCACTTCAAGCTGCGGAGGGCGATCGCCTCGGGTTTCTCTGGCAATCGCTTCCTGAACAGGCTGCCGGAGATCCGGGACATCGTCCTCGGAGAGCTGCCGGAAAGCGGCGCGGCGGTCGCCATCGACACCTTCAGCAAGCTGACGGCCAAGTCGATAGGCCTTGCGTGCACCGACTACGTTCTTTCGGACGCCCAGGTCGCCGACATGGACTTCTTCCTGCGCCGCATGATCGCGGCGACGGTGATCCGCGTGCTGCCGAGGTTCGCCATGCACACGCGGCGCACCAGGCGGGCAAAGGCCGGTTTCTTCGACGTGTTCTCCTGCATGCTGAGCGCCCGGCTGGACAGCCGGACGGAGGAAGACGGCGAGAACGTCGTGGACGCCATGCTCGAACTGCACCGCTCCAATCCCCAGTTCCTGCCCGAGCACGAACTCAGGGTCTCCTGTCTGGGACCGATCTTCGCCGGCTTGCATACCACCGCCAGCACCGGCGCATCGGCGCTCTGGCTGTTGCTCAAGCATCCCGACGTGCTGCGCCGGGTCCGTGCCGAAGCGGACGAGCTGTTCGCCGACGACGGCCCGACCCCCGAAAAGGTGAAGGCACTGGACGCCACCCGGCGCGCCGTGCTGGAGACCCTGCGGATGCACAACCCCTTCGGATCGGTCTTCCGGAGCGCCGTGAACACGTTCGACTTCGGCGGCTACACGATACCGGCCGGAACCCGTCTCTTCCTGCCGGTCGCCGTGCCGCACTACTGCCGGGAGTTCTTCCCGGAACCGGACCGCTTCGACATCGACCGCTACTTGCCGGAACGGGCGGAGCACAGGAGACCCGGCGTCTACATGCCCTTCGGCTTCGGCACTCATCGTTGCCTGGGACACGCCATCGCCGACGCGCACCTCGTGTTCGCACTGGCGACGATCCTGCACCACCGGGAGGTCGGGATGGAACCCGCCCGACCATGAAGTGAAGTTCATCTTCGACGGGGTGCCCGCCCCATCAAGAAAGTTCAGACTCAGCTTCGCGCCCAGATAGCGGCCCGCGGCGCCCACGGCGCCGCCCTGTCCAGCAACCCGCGGCGATGCACCGTCCCGGACGTCGCCGGACATCTACTCCAGGTCTCGCGCAACGCGGAAGCCCGAGACGCTGGCCGCGGTCTGCGGCATCCGCGGCGAACGAGTCGCCGACCGGTTGTTCTCCATCCCGTGGAACCACGATCCGCCTCGGGCAACACGCAGGAAACACAGGCCCTTCTTCCATGCTCGGCCATCCGTGGGGCCGCCCGAGTAGTCGGAGTTGAAGCAATCCCGTGTCCACTCGGATGCGTTCCCGATCATGTCGTACAGCCCGAACGCATTCGGTCGGAAAGAGCCCACGGGCGCCGTTCCCGGAAATCCGTCGTTGCAATCGGCGAACTCCTCGAAATGAAACTCGAAGTCATGATAGCCATCCGCGGATTCGTCGTACACGTTGGCAAACGTGCAGAAGTCCTCCCCCTGCTTCCAGTACGTGGGAGTCGTTGATCCGGCGCGCGCCGCGTACTCCCATTCCGCCTCGGTCAACAATCGATAACGCTTCCCCGTCAGTTCGGACAACCAC
>CBDBDB010000004.1:0-107811 GCA_965203495.1 Candidatus Multivorans sp. | reverse complement strand
ACCGTATGCGCGGCGCCCAGCACCGCGGCCGCGCTCGGCCTCTACGGCAAGATGGCCGGCGTCGCGATCGAGGACTACGAGCACGCGCGGCTGGCGATCGTGTGGGGCGCCAACCCCTCCTCCACCGGCATCCACCTCGTGCCGATCCTGCGCGCGGCCAAGGCTCGCGGCGGCCAGCTCGTCGTCGTCGACCCGCGGCGCACGCCGCTGGCGAAGCAGGCCGACCTCCACCTTCAGCCGCGTCCCGGAACCGACCTTTGCCTGGCGCTGGCGCTTCACCGCGAGTTCTTCCGTCGCGGCGACGCGGACGTCGAGTCCTGGCCGAACACGCGACCGGCGTCGACGAGCTGCGCCAACGGGCCGAGCCATGGACCTTCGAGCGCGCCGCCGAGATCACCGGGGTCCCGGCGCGCGACATCGTTCGCTGCTACCGGATCTACAGAGCATCCTCGCCGGCGGTCATCCGTTGCGGCTGGGGCGTCGAGCGCAACCGGAACGGAGCCTCGGCGGTCGCGGCGATCCTCGCCTTGCCGGCGGTGGCCGGCAAGTTCGGGGTCCGCGCCGGCGGATACACGATGAGCAACAGCAGCGCGTTCCGGGACGTCGGCAGGCGTGAGCCGTCGCCGGAACGCGGATCGTGAACATGAACCGCGTGGGCAGAGTGCTGACCGACCCGGACGCCATCCCTGGACCGCCCGTCCGAGTCCTCTTCGTCTACAACGCGGAATCCGCTCGCGACGCTGCCGAACCAGGAGCTCGTCCGCCGCGGTCTGGCCCGCGAGGATCTGTTCACCGTCGTCTTCGACAGGTGATGACGGACACCGCCGCCTGGGCCGATCTGGCGCTGCCGGCGACGACGTTCCTGGAACACGACGACCTGGCGATGGGCTACGGCGCGATGGTGATCCACGACACGAAGCCGGTGGCGCCGCCGGTCGGCGAGGCACGCTCGAACAACCGGGTGTTCGGGGACCTGGCCGACCGGCTCGGCCTTCGCGCGACGGCGACCCGCGGTCGGAGGCGGAGTGGCGGCAGGCCGTACTGGGCCGGGAGCGGGCGCGGCGGCTCGCGGAAGACCGGTTGCTGCTGCCGGAGACCGGCCGCCGGCCGGTTCAGTTCGCCGACGTGTTTCCCCACACCACGGACCGCAAGGTGCATCTCTGCCCGCCGTCCCTCGACGCCGAATCGGCTCGCGGGATCTATGCCTTCCACTCCGAGCCGGTCGGCGGCCGGTATCCGCTGGCGCTGATCTCTCCCTCCGTGCCGCAGACCGTCAGTTCGACCTTCGGCCAGTTGCGCCGCGGCCCCGTGCCGCTCGAGATGCACCCGGACGACGCCGCCGCGCGCGGGCTGAACGACGACAAGCCGCGCGTGCGCGTGTTCAACGACTACGGCGAGCTGCGCTGCCGCGTCCGCCTGAACCCGGATCTCAAGCGGGGCGTCGCCCTGTTCCCCAAGGGAGTCTGGGCCCGCGGCGCCGAGTCGGGCACGAACGCCTGCGCGCTGTCGCCCGACACACTGACCGACATCGGCGCCGGCGCCTGCTTCAACGACGCCCGGGTCGAGGTCGAGGCGCTGCGCGACGCGCCGTCGCGCCGGGCCGCCGTCGGAGCGCCGACCGACGGCCGCTCGGACCGGCTCGCGGGCGGCGGCGTCAACCCGCGCCGCCCGGGCACTGGCGGACCTCGAGCCGCAACGTGATCCCGGGTTTCCGGCTCTTGCTCGTTGCAGCCTTGCTGGCTTGCGGATCGGCACTGCCCGCCATCGGGCGCGGCGACGACGATCGGGCCACGGTGAACGCCCGGACGTCACGCGACAAGATCGTCATCGCCCATCGCGGGGCCAGCGGCTACCTGCCGGAGCACACATTGCCTGCCTACGCCTTGGCCCACGGCATGGGCGCCGACTACATCGAGCCGGACCTCGTCCTCACCCGAGACGGTCATCTGATCTGCCTGCACGACATCCACCTGGAAGCGACGACGAACGTCGAGGTCGTGTTCCCCGCCCGCCGCCGCGAGGACGGTCGCTGGTACGCCGCGGACTTCTCGCTCGCCGAGATCCGGCGCCTCGAGGCCAGCGAGCGTCTGGACAACCGCTTCCCCAGAGGGAAGAGCCGCTTCGTCGTGCCCTCCTTCGTCGAGATGATCGAGCTCGTCCAGGGCCTGAACGCGCGCGCCGGCCGAACGGTCGGCATCTATCCCGAACTCAAGGCGGCCGCCTGGCACCGCGCCGAGGGGCTGCCGATGGAAGAGGCGCTGCTCGACGTCCTTGATCGGTACGGCTACCGGGAGAGCGGCGCTCCGATCTTCGTGCAGAGCTTCGAGGACGATAGCCTCAGGCGCCTGCGCGAACTGGGCTCCGAGGCGCCCCAGGTGCTTCTGATGGCGGAAGTCGAGCAGTATCGGCGGTTCCTGAGCGCCGAGGGCATGGCCGGCATCGCCGCCTTCGCCGACGGCATCGGCCCCGCCAAGACGATGCTGGAGCGGCAGCCCGAACTCGTCGGCTGGGCGCGCGACGCCGGCCTGACCGTCCATCCCTACACGTTTCGCGCGGACGACGTGCCGGACGGTCACGACAGCCACGAAGCGGAACTCGAGCGCTACCTGTTCGAGCTCGGCGTCGACGGCGTGTTCACCGATCACCCGGACCGGGCGCGGGCGGTTCTGGACGACCTTCGTTAGCCAGCGCGCTCAGGGCGCGGCGCCGCTCGTCCGGCGTCAGCCCCGCCAGCCGCTTCACTTCCGCGTGGAACGCGGGCAGGTCTCCTCCCGACGACTGGAGCAGCGCCCGGAACGCCGGCACGAGGTCGTTGTAGGTCGCGACCGCGACGAGGTCGGCGTTGTTGATCCGCGCCAGCCAACCGCCGAGGTTCGATTCGCCGACCGCGGCGTCGCCCGCCGCGCGCCAGGCCGGAACGAGTTCGCGCCGATAGCGCACCGGCAAGGCCCGGAACAGTTCGGCCTTCCGAACCAGCTTTCGTTCGTCGCCGTCGTCGCTCCCGTAGATCGACTCGAGTTCCGCGCGCGCCTCGAGCAGGAACCGGTTCAGGTCCCGCCGGCGCCGGCGACCGCTCTCGAAGGCCGCCAGGTCCGCGTCGCGGCCGAGCGAACGCAACCATCGGCGCACCCCTTCGACCTCAACGGCGGTCGCGAAGGACTCGTTGAACGCGCTGTCGTCCTTGACGTAGGCCACCTGATGGGCGAGCTCGTGGAAGATCAGCGCCGCGAAGTCCGCGTCGGCGTAGTCGAGAAAAGTGTTGAGCACCGGATCGGCGAACCAGCCGAGGGTCGAGTACGCCGCCACACCTCCGACGCGTACGTCGTAGCCCCTGGCGACCAGCCGGTCGCCGGCGCGGCGAGCCGCTCGTTCGTCGAAGTAGCCGCGGTAGGCGGCGCAACCGGCGAACGGATAGCACCACGTCTTCGGCGTCAGGCCGAGCCGGGGCGCGGCGACCACGTTCCAGACGGCGTAGGGTCGGCCCAGGTCGGCATAGCTCCGATAGCTCCGGTTGTCCGGGAGCGCGAGTTCCCGGCTGGCGAAGTCCCGAATCTCCTGGCTGAGCCGCAGCCGTTCCCTGGTCGCGGCCGACAACGCTTGAGCGCGGCCGGCTTCGAGCAGACGGTCGATCGACCTGCGCTTCATCAGCACGTCGGCGCCGCCCCGGACTGCCTGCGAGTAGTAGCGCACGCTGCCGCAGTTCGACGCCAGACCGACCAGCACGATCGCGGCGATCAGCGCGAGAACGCGCGGACGCCGCCAGAACGGGCCGCGAGCTCTCGGCTCGCGCGTGCTAGCCTGCCTCGTCATGAAGCTCGCTCTTCACTGGCAGGTACTCATCGGAATGGCGGCGGGCCTGTGCTTCGCCCTGGTCTTCGGAGAAGTGACCTGGATCACCTGGGTCGCCGACCTCTTCATGCGCCTGCTCAAGATGGTCATCGTGCCCCTGATCTTCACGTCGATCGTCCACGGCGTGTCCGGGATCGGCGACGGCCGGTCGATCGGGAGGCTGGGCGGCAAGACCCTTCTGTGGTACGCGCTGAGCAGTTTCATGGCCATCCTGGTCGGACTCGCGCTGGCCAACAGCATACGTCCCGGCAGAGGTCTCGTCATGCCCGAAGGCGTGGATCGCCTGAAGCCGGACGACCTGCAGACCCCGAGCTCGATGGCCGACATCATCCAGCGCCTGGTGCCCGACAACCCGGTAGGCGCGGCAGCCGACGGCGACATCCTGGGACTCATCTTCTTCTCCATCGTGCTCGGCGCCGCGATCGGCGTGATGACCGGCAAGACTGGCGACCTGCTCCGCGCAGGATTCGGCGCCGGCTTCGAAGCGATGATGAAGGTGACGACGTGGGTCATCCGACTGTTGCCGTTCGGGGTCTTCGCGCTTCTCGCCCGCGCGGTCAGCCAGATGGGCCTCGACGTGTTCCAGCAGGTCGGGAAGTACATGTTCACGATTGCCGCCGGACTCACCGTGCACCTGTTCGTTGTCCTGCCGTTGCTGTTCAGCCTGCTGGCGCGCAAGAACCCGCTCCACCACTACCGCGCGATGGCGTCCGCGATGGCGATGGCGTTCTCCACGAGCTCCTCGGCGGCCACTCTGCCGATGACGATGAAGTGCCTGCGCGAGAAGGTCGGCGCCTCGAACCGGGTGACCAGCTTCGTCACGCCGATGGGCGCCACGGTCAACATGGACGGCACGGCGCTGTTCGAGTGCGTCGGCGCGCTGTTCATCGCCCAGGCGTTGGGCGTCGAACTCTCGTTCTACACCCAGTTGATCGTCGTGTTGACCGCTCTCCTGGCCTCGGTCGGCGCCGCTGCGATTCCCTCCGCCGGCCTGGTCATGATCTTCATCGTGCTCGAGGCGATCAACCTGAACACGCCGGAAGCCTACGCCCTCGCCGGCCTGATGCTCTCCGTCGACCGCCCGCTCGACATGTTCCGGACGATGGTCAACATCACTTCCGATTCCGTCGGCGCCGCGGTCATCGCGACGTCCGAAGGCGAGAAGCTGAACTACTGAAGAAGAGGAGCAGTGCCCCAACCCGTTGCACGCGAAAACAGGCTGGTCCGACGGCACGGTGCGGAGTGCGGGCCCAAGACTCCCTGGCGGCGCCGTGGATCGGGCTGATCAGCAGGGATCGTCCGGGTTGGGGATTGGCCTTCCCCGGTGTCTCAGCGGGTGGCTGGAGCTTCAGAAACGTCTCTACCTGAGCGGCCCGCGACGGCACAGCGTCCTGCGGAGCGACTACGTACGCTCCAGGGTGGCGGCCGAGCTTCGCGCGGCAGCCGACGAAGTCGTCATCGTCGCGTTCTACGGAGATCCGGAGAACCGCCGGGAACTCTGGAACGAATGGCGTAAACGGTCCGGGACACCCGCCAGCGCTCCGGCAAGAGGCAGGGCGAGCGGGTCGAAGGAGATTCCGCCGTCGCTGGAGTACTGCATTCTGGACAAGCTGGACCGGGACCTCCTGCAGTCCGCCGAGGCCGACGAGATCCTGATCGACCGGCTCGAACGGGAGGTACGCTCCGGCCTTGACGACTGGTCCGCATTGAACGAAGCCGGCCGCATCAGGACCGTTCACCTCGCGTTCGCCCAGGCATCGCTCAGGGACGACCGCTCGATTCTGGGGGACGCGGTTCAACGGGTAGATGACCTCTCGGAGGAGTTCGACGCGCTTCTCCGGGCGCCGACGCCGGAAGACGCGGAAGACTCGTCCGGCAGCGACGCCGCGGACCTCGAACCTCCGGAGACGCTGGCCAACGAAGCCAGCCGGACCGGCGAGCCGAGCCGCGACCTGCTGCGGAGGTTGAACCGGGAGCAGGCCAGACTCGACTCGGCGTTCCAGTCGGTCCACGGTCTCGTCACGCAGGTCGAAGACGCGGAATCGCTGACCGTCTTCGGCGGTTTCGCGACCGACCTGGAGCAACGGGTCGAGAAACTCCAGGCCAACCTGACCGCCAGGCGGAAGGAGCTGGAATCCCGAAAGGCGGGAGACGAACTCCTGAGCGCCGCCGACCGGTACCTCGGGGACGTTTCCCGACGCCCCGCCGCCTCCGGCATCCAGGGAGACCTTGAAGGCCTGGCCGACACATGGCGCCGTGTGTCGAGTCCCGATTCACGGGATGCCTCTCGTGAACTCTCGAGGCTGCACGCGGACGTCCCGGCGGCGATCGAAGCCCTGGAGCAGGCTTGCGAAGCGCACTGCGCGCTCGAAGAGGAGCGAAAGGAGCTCCGCGAGTTCAAACCGACGAGCAGGCAAGAGCAGCGAGACCAGGACGACCGTCTGGATGCACTACGCGACCAGTCCCGCGCAGCGAGAGATCGGCACAGGGAAGCGGAGGATACGCTGCTGGCGGCGCTCGCTCCCACTCTCGACCAAGCCACGCTGGCTTCCGATCCCACCGCCGATCCCGCCGCCGCGGATGACTCGGCGAGCTTGCCCGAGGCAACGGTGAGGACGCGGAACGAAGAGGCCGACAAGCCCCGGGAAGCGCCCCAGCCGCAACCGGACGAGTTGAGACGAAAGCGAGACCGCAAGCCGGACGCAGCGGCCGACAGGACCGTTGAGTCGCGAGTCCCCGTCGAGTCCCAGGTCAAGGGCGAGGTCGGCGAAGTCGCGCCACAAGAGCCCGAAGCCGAGGCGCCGCCGCCGAAGGCGCCCCGACCGAAGTGGACTGAAGACGAACGGAGCGTGCGCAACGCCCTCGCCAGCGCATGGAACGAGCAACCGCCTCGTCTGGCGCAGGCCTTCCACATCTGCCGCCTGGCGGAGGAACTGGAGATCGCCGCAGGTCAGCCTCCGAGCGCCGTCGTCGAGGCGGCGCTGTACGCCAGCCGCATGCGGAGACGGAGAGCGCCCGGCGAGCTGTCATCCGATCTGAGCGAGGTCATCGAAAGTGCGGCAAGCGAGCCGCGGGCCGGAAGCACCCCCGAACAGCAGGATACGGAAGCGCTCATCCGTTTCGCCGGCGCGCTGGCGCCGGCACTGCTCGCGCCGCACACGGGCGCCGCAGCCTGGCTGAAGGACCTCGACCACGAAAAGCTGCCCGCCCTGTATCGGTTCGCGCAGCAAGCCGCCGAAAGGAGCTGGGCCATCCAGTCGGCGCCGGTCGGCGTCCGGGGCTTCCTGCGTCAGGCGGGACGCCACATGAAGCAGGAAGACGCAATCGCGCGCCTGCAACAGGCACTGGTCTCCTGGAAGGAGGGGGAGGCCACCCTGCCGCTTGGCTACGTTCCCGCGAACAAGGTCTGGGCCGCGCTGCTGAAGGAGGATCCGCTCGGCGGTCTCATCGGCGCCCTCGCGAGCCAGGCTGCCCCGGCGGTTGTCCGCGCGCATCTTGCCGAACTGGAAGACCGCGACAAGCTGCGCAAGCGCCTCGACGAACTGGGCGCCCGGCTTCTCAGGAAGCGCCAGACCATCGACGCCAAGGTCTTCAAGCAGATCCGGCGGCGCCTGAGTCCTTTGTGCGAACTCGCTCATGAGTACCTCAGCCTGGTGGAAGCGACGACCGAGCAGTCGGCCTACCATCGGCAGGCGTTTTCCGAGTTCGTTGGCCTGATCCGGGACAGTGCGCCAAGTCTCCGGCACGAGCTGGACGCACTCAGCCAGAACCGGAACGCGGACCCGCTGGTCCGAGCCGCGACGGAAGTGGCGAAGAGCGCGCTGATCCAGGTCGAGAACCTCGTCGGCCCGGAGAGCGGGGCGGACGACTCGGAAGAGCCGGCCACTGAGCTGATCAGGGCCTCTGGCCTCTTTCTCCACCCGGACATCCGAATCGACGACGCCGGTTTCGTCGACGGGGACGCGGCCGAAGCGCTCAAGACGCTCGCCTCCTCTCCGGCCGCGGACATGGAAGTCGCCATCGAGGGCCGTCTCTCGAACACGGATCTCCGGACCGCGGAGCAAATCCTCGACTGGTCGACCACGACAGGGCAGATGGACGCCGAACGCGTCGAGAAGTGGAAGGAACGACTCCGCGCGGCCCGCGAGGACCTCCTTCGCTCCCTGGCGGAAGACGTGGAGACGCTCCAGGACGAGCTGGAGACGGCGTACCTCTACGGGCGTCTGGAACAGGAAGAACGTTCCCGGCTCGCTACGCGGCTGACTCAACTCGAAGAGGCGGTCGAGCACGGAACGGACGGCGAGTCGACGGGAGCGAGGCCGCCTTCGCGCTTTCGCTTCGACCAGTCCATCGAGGACGTCAAGCGCCTCCGAAGCGACATCCGGACCGCCACGGAAGAAAGGCTCAAGGCCATCCGCGACGAGGCTCGAGAACGCCTGTCCGTCACCGACCCGGACCGGCTGCGGGAGGTCGAACGCCATATCGACGACGGCGATCTGGTCGCCGCGAACGAGCTCATCTTTCGGCCCGAGCAGACGCCGGGCCGCGTCACGGAGACGTCTCGCGTCAAGCGAGCGCCCGAAGATCGCAACGACGGGAGCGAGGTTCTGGACTCCTGGCTCGCCGTGGACCGCGCCGAGTTGCGCGCCGCCACCGAGAACTGGGCGCAGGTCGTGGAGGCAGCGAAGACAGGTCGGCGCCGCGACTGCCTCGCGTTCGACGAACTGGAGGACGACGACCGAGCCGTGGCCGGTTCTCTTCTCGAAGGCTGGAGCGCGCTGAAAAGGTGCGCGGGGCCGCGGCGGGGTCGAAAACAACAGGTCGCGACCGCGACGCGGGAGTTCTTCAGCCGCCTTGGATTCCTGAACGTTCGCGTCCCGCTCGACGACCCCGGCAATACGACGGCCGGCGCCTGGGCCGGCGAGCTCCTCGTGGACACGCTGGCCGACCGGGAGCACTGCGCGGTCGCGCAGTTCGGCTCACTGGCACAAGGCCGCTATCCCCTGCTGGTGTGTTTCGAGCCGCTGACCGGGACGCAGATTCTACAGCGCCTGAGCGCGGAGTTCGCGGGCCGGGCCGCCATCGTCGTCTGCCTGGCGGCTCTCGGAGAACGCAGCCGCGAGCAGATCGTCCGCGCGAGCTTCGAGAAGAGGCAGCCCCTCCTCGTTCTGGACAGCTTGCTGCTGGCCTTCCTCGCGGCGCAAGACGCGGCGCCGCTCGCCACGTTCTTCGCACTGTCGCTGCCCTTCTCCTGGTGCAAGCCTTTCCAGTCACGGGCCAGCTTCGTCCCGCCGGAGCTGTTCTTCGGACGCGAACAGGAGAAGAGGGAGATCCTCGACTTTCATGGCGCCTGCTTCCTCTACGGCGGGAGGCAGCTGGGGAAGACGGCCGTTCTGCGGCGAGTCCAGGAGGAGTTCACGTCCCCCAAGAGCGGACAGTTCGCCATCTGGGTCGATCTGAAGAGCGGAGGAATCGGCGACGCCGACACCGCCGACATCTGGGGCGTCATCTGGCATGGACTGCGGGAGACGACGGCCATCGACGATGCCGTACCGATGCCCAACCGCAATCCGAGCCGCATCACGGCGTTCTGCGAAGCCCTCCACCAGCGCTTCAACCCGAGGACGAAGCGCAAGCTCCTGATCCTCCTGGACGAAGCGGACAACTTCCTGCGACGCGACGCCCTGAACAGCAACAGGGCGACGTTTTCCGAGTCCTCGAGGCTCAAGGACCTGATGGACCGAAGCCGGTCGATCAAGGTGGTCTTCGCGGGTCTGCACAACGTCCTGCGGACGACCAGTCAGTCGAATCACCCGCTGGCGCACCTGGGAACGCCGATCTGCATCGGGCCCTTCATTCGGCCCGAAGAGCGGCGCCAGGCTGAGAGCCTCCTCGGGCTGCCGCTCCAGGCTTGCGGCTTCCGATTCGAGCCGGCGCGGCTGCTCCGGAGCGTGCTCGCTCGAACGAACTACTACCCCAGCCTGCTTCAGATCTACGGAGACGGGATTGCCGAGCGGTTGTCGAGGCCGGATCGTCGCCGGTCGCTGTCCGAGTTGCCCGTTGCGAGCGGCAATCTGCTGGAGGAGATTCACCGAGACCGGGACTTCCAGAAGGACATCCGGAATCGCTTCGACTGGACCTTGCAGCTTGACGCCCGGTACGAAGCGATCGCCTACGCCCTTGCCCACATGTGCCGTGAGGACCGCCGCATCCTTCTTGATGGCGCCGACGCCAGGACGCTCTTCGACGAAGTCCGGGACTGGTGGAGAGCGGGTTTCGGCGCGGCGTACGACATCGAGCAGTTCAGATCCCTGGTCGAAGAGATGATCGAGCTGGGGGTCCTCCGACGGCTCGAAACGCCGGAATCGCCCGGGAAGCAGACCTTCAGCCTCCGCAACCCGAATGTCCTGGCGCTCCTGGGAACCGAGGAGGCGATAGCGGAGAAGCTGCTCGCCTTGGGGGAGCAACCCGCGCCGGTCGAGCTGGGTCCGCGCGAGATCCGGCGTCGGGACGGCGAGAAGGGCCCGCTTCATCGGCCCCTGACCCTTCAACAGGAACACGAGATCGCGGGACGGTACGAGCGAGGCGCCGAGCGCAACGAAGTCGTCGTGGTCTGCGGCGCGCAGGCCGCCGGCGCGAGCCAGGTTGCGGGTTTTCTGCTTGGCGCCCAAGGCGCCATCGGCCACGTCGAACGGTTGAAGAAGTCCCAGTCAGCCGCCGCGTTCGAGCGCAGCCTCAGAAGCTGCCTGAAGGCCCGGAAACAGGAAACGACCGTGCTCCTCTGCGACACGTCCCGCGGGTGGAGCGAGGAACGGCTGGACATCGCGCGCAGTTCGCTCGAGAAGCTCCGCTCGCGCGACCGGATCGTCCGGATCGTCTTTCCCTTGAACGCGAAACTGCTGATGACTCACCGCCAGGCGATCAGGAAGGCGGAATCGCGGGGAGCGCTTCGCGTCGTCGGTCTGAGGCCGTGGTCCATCGACTTCGCGGCCAGATGTCTGGACGAAGACCGGGATGTCGGTGGGGGCCTGAACCAGAAGCAGGAGCGGGATCTTGCGGGGGTTGTCGGCGGCTGGCCCGTGCTGCTCGAGCGCGTCCTTGGAGCCCTGCGAGACGGCGTCAACCCCGCGACCCTCACCAGCGAGGCCGGCTTCCGCAATGTCCTGCTGAAGCACGTTGACGAACTGCAGGAGTCGTTCGGGCTGACGCACTCCGAGCTCGCCGCCGCCTTGCGCCTGGTTCACGTGCACGGAACAGCGGCCGAAGACGATCTTCTCGACCCGGAGGCACGGGAACTGGCGGGGTGCTCGATGGGCGACGAAGAACTTCGGTCAGCCATCTGGGCCGCCGGCGAACTCCACCTTCTGCGGCGCGGCGACGCCGCGGAGTGGGCCGTCGATCCCGTCGTCGCAACCGTGCTCACCGCCCAGCCGAGCTGAGCGAGCGTGGACCCCTTCTGGGCTCTTCCCGGCCCCTCCCGGTACATGGAAGCGGTGGCGGACGACCTGCGGGAAGGATCGAGCGTGGTCCTTCGCTTCGGCGGCGACCCGCCGGCGGGTCTCGTCGAGCATCTGGAGCCGCGAACCGGCCTTCTCCTCGAATGGACCAACCTCCACGCGGCCGAAGGAGCCCCGCCCCTCTCGACGGTTCGCCGCGCAATCGCCCCGGAAGCCCGGGCCACGGACTACGCAAGACCGCGGCAGATCATCCTGGACGAGCGCTTCCGCGGCCGCCTGTTCTGGGTAGACGGCCTGACTCCCGAGAACTGGCCACGCTGGCGAGACTTCCTTGACGGCTTCTCCCACGCGAGCCGGAACGCCGGAGCAACTTCCCGGCCTCCGGTCCTTGTTCTGCCCCTCCGCGGAGGAGGCTTCGAGACGGTCGAAGTGAGCGAGCCCTCGATTCGAATCCGCGACTTCCGCAACGTCGTCGACCGGGACGATCTCTATGTCCTCGTCCTGCAGAGTCGGCAAGTCCGAGGACGACGCCAGGTCATCCGGGCCCTGCTGGCCAACGCCGTCGCCCAGATCGCGCAATGGGACCACGTCCTCGCCGCGACGCTGCTGCGAGGCGGTCTGGAGGCGGCGCTGCAACCCCAGGCCATCCTCCGCCGCTACGCGGAGGAGCGCGGCTGGACGGCCGAAACAGCCGAGAGCTGGGAGGCCGGCACCTTGGATGGTCCGCGGAAACGGCCGATCGTGCATTCCGCGCTGCTGCTGGCCCAGGGCCGGGAAGACGAACTGAAACGGCGGCTCTGGGCGGCACAGGCCGCGGTTCTCATGCCGCTCCTGGAAGAGCGTCGACTCGAGCTGGTCCATCGCCACCGTCACCGCTTCGAACTCCCTTCGAGACCGACTACGGCGTCATCGAGACGGCCGAGGACATGGAGTTCGGCACGTTGGCGCTCTACTTCTCGCGCCATCAAGGGCACGGCCGGGGGCTGCTGGGTCCCGTGCACCGCCTGAGGTCCTTCCGCAACAAGCTCGCTCATCTTGAACCGCTGAGCTACTCGGAAGCCACTCACTCGACCCTTCTCAACCCGATGAGGTAGACGAACATCAACCCCTGAGACCGACCCGGTTGCACTCCGGGAGAAAGGAAGCGCCGACCATGGACCTCGGCATCTACATGTTCCCCACCGCCGACGCGATCCGGCCCGACGAGCTCGGCGCCGAGGTCGAGGCGCGCGATTTCGAGTCCCTCTGGTTCCCCGAGCACACCCATATCCCGACGTCCCGGCGCACGCCGTTTCCGGGCGGCGGCGACCTGCCGCCGGAGTACTCCCGCACGCACGATCCGTTCGTTGCGCTGACGGCGGCGGCGGCGGCCACGAGCAGGATCAGGCTCGGCACCGGCATCTGCCTGATCGTCGAGCGCGACACGATCACGACCGCGAAGGCGGTTGCCAGTCTGGACGTGCTTTCGGGCGGCCGGTTCGTCTTCGGCATCGGCGGCGGCTGGAACCGGGAGGAGATGGAGCACCACGGCACGGACTACGCGACCCGCTTCGCTCGACTGGAGGAACAGGTGGCTGCGTTCCGGACGATCTGGAGCGAAGACGAGGCGGCGTTTCGCGGCCGGCACGTGAACTTCGACCCGATCTGGTGCTGGCCGAAACCGGCGCAGAAGCCCCATCCTCCGATCGTGCTCGGCGGCGGCACCGGCTACACCCGGCAGCGGGTCGTCGATCTGTGCGACGGCTGGCTGCCCATCGGCCGTTCGCCGGAAGCCGTGCTCGCCGGCATCGAGGATCTGAAGATCCGCGCCGACCGCGTTGGACGCTCGATGGACACGATCTCGATCAGCGTGTTCGGCGCAGCGCCGCGGCGGGAGGCGCTGGACGGTTACGCCGAGGCCGGGGTGGACCGCGTCATCCTGCCGCTGCCGCCGGAAGGACGGGACCGGAACCTGCCCCGGCTCGACCGCTACGCCGAACTGCTGGCGTAGCCGTCAACGCCGGGGCCATCGTGGCGCCGACGCGCCTGAAACCGGGTCCACACCGAGGAGGAGTGCGCCCCAAGGCGTGTTGACCGCGGCTCTTGTGACCGGCGCGCGGGTGCTCGGGTCCGTTGCCGTCGCCTGCCGTTCTCTCCGCGTTCCGCGGCACATGCTCAAGACGAACCGAGGTCGGCGGCGGTTTCGGCGACCAGCAGGTCGACGACGTCGCGCAGCGCCTCTTCCCTGGTCGCTCCTTCGAGCACCCGCAGGCGGAACAGGTCGAGCTGCCGGTCGGCGCTCGAACCGGCGCGTACGATCGCCAGACAGCGCTCGAGTTCCGACTCGCAGCCCAGTGCGTGGGCGTCCTCGGCGAGTTCGCCGACGAGTTTCTCCAGTTCGTCGGCGATGTCGATCCTTCCGCCGCACCGCGTGTCGCCGAGGAACGCAAGCAGTCCGTAGCGCTGGGCGAGCCACTTGTTCTCGACGATGATCTCGGTCGGGGGCTCCGCAGGCAGGGCGCGCCGCCGATCGAGGCGGACCAGCATCCGAATCAGGCAAGCGTACAGGGCGACGATGCACATGGCATCTTCGATCGACGGACAACTGTCACAGACCCTCAGCTCGATCGTCGGGAACTTGTGGGAGGGGCGAATGTCCCACCAAAGCTCGCTGCCGTCATCGATGAAGGCCATCCGCTGGTACTCGTTCACCAGCGCTTCGAACTCGGAAGCGGAACCGAGCGGTCCCGGTACGCTGGTCCGCGGCATCGCCTCGAACAGATTCAGCCGGTTGCACTTGAACCCGGACTCCCTCCCGTCGTTGAACGGCGAGGAGGCGGACAGCCCGATGAACAGCGGCAGGTAGCGTCTGATCGCGGTCATGACGCGGACGCGCGTGTCGGAATCGCCGAAGCCCGCGTGGACGTGCATGCCGCAGATGACCAGGCGCCGCGCCGTCTCCTGGTACTTGGAGGCGGCCTGCCGGTAACGGTCCCCCGCAGTCGGAAGCTGCACTTCCCAAGCCGCGAACGGATGGGCCGAAGCCGCCATCACCGCGGCGCCGTGGTCGCGGGCCGCGCCAATCACGAGCTGCCGGCACGCCGACAGCCCCTCGCGCAAAGCCGCCACGGAATCGTGGACCGCGGTGTTCGTCTCGATCTGGGCACGGAGGAACTCGCGAACCACCTGACCCTGGCCGGATGCAGCTCCGCAGGCTTCGAAGATGCCGGGGTCGGGGTCGCTCAGGAGATCGCGCGAGTCGGGATCGACGAGGAACAGCTCCTCCTCGGCGCCCAGAGTGATCCGGAGATCGGCGTCTCGTCTTCGGAAGAACGGCATGGTCGCCGAACTCTATGTCGGCTCGGCATCGGGTCCCGGCCGACGGGTAAACTCACGCGCCCCGACACCGCAGGTGCGAGCTGGTCTGCGCCTGCTGGCGACGACGGCAGCCGCCAACTACCGGGTCATCGTAGACGTGAACGCAGTACTCGACCCGAATCTCGGGGCCCGTCGCAGGAGCACTCTGTGCGCCGACGCCGCTGGCGCGGGGTTCGGAGTTCGGCGCTCGCGCCGGATGCCGACGGGGACGGCGGCGCACCCAGTATGTCCCGCTGGAGGGTTGCATGGAGCAAGCAACGCCGCGCCGAGTCCGTCCCGCCGCGGGGTTGCAAGGAACGAACAACGTCGCACTGGGAGCGCCGACGCCCTCGTCGGCCCTCCGGGTTGTGTTCCCTGCGCGCGGCGTGGCTGCTGGGGAGGCACGGCAGCGGCGAGATCTGGCCGCTGGCGCAGGCCTGAGGACCGATGAGCGAGCCGCTGTCGGCCAACGCAAAGGCCATCCTGCTGCTGACGGCGCCGCTCATCACGGGCCGTCACGCTCCCGGAGACGGCGCCGCGAAGCCGCTCTCGCTGAGACGGGAGTACAACTCGCTGGCGAAGCGGCTGCATGAGATCGAGCGGGAGCCCGCCGACCTGCTGGGCGCCGATGCCGGTCAGGTGCTGAGTGAGTGCCTGGACGCTGACGATCTAACAGTAAACCGTCTGGAACCAGGCAGAATCCAGGCTCTGCTCGGGCGGGGAATGCAGTTGAGCCTGGCGGTGGAGAATTGGAGCGCCCGGGCTATCTGGATCCTGAGTCGAGCCGACGACGACTACCCCAGCCGGCTGAAACGCAGGCTCGGCGGAGGCGCGCCGGCCATTCTCTACGGTTGCGGCGATCGGTCGTTCCTGAACGACGGCGGTCTCGCCGTGATGGGCCCGCGGGCCGCCGGCGCCGATCTGCTCGGTTACGCCCGAATGGTCGGCGAGCTTGCGGCGAAAGCCAATCGAACCGTCATCTCCGGCGCAGCGAGAGGCGTCGACCGTGAAGCCATGGGCGGAGCGCTCGCTGCGGGCGGCCGCGCGCTGGGCGTCCTCGCCAACGACCTCGCTCGAGCCGCGACGCAACGGGAGAACAGGAGCGCCTTGCTGGACGGGTCTCTCCTGCTCGTTTCGCCCTACGATCCAGCGGCGCGCTTCTGGGCGGGCCAGGCCATGGAACGAAACCACGCCGTTCACGGCCTCGCCGACGCGTCCCTGGTGGTCGAAGCGATGAAGGGCCGCGGCGGCACGTGGGCCGGCGCCAAGGCACAACTCGACAGACCGTCAGCTTGTCCCGTCTACGTGCGGCCCACCCTGGCCCCCTCCGAAGGACTCGATGCGCTGAAGGCCCGTGGAGCTCGCCCGTGGCCGAACCCTCGGGATACCGAAGAGTTCAACGATGTTCTCGACCACGGCGACGCCCAGCCGCCGCAGCCGGATCTCTTCTGACAGGACAGAGTCCCGGCATCGGCGCCATGACGCCGCGCCTTCCCTGCTGCGAGCCGGTCGCGGCGATACCCGACACCCGACGGCGAACCTGCTAGCTTTGCTTCGTCTGTCTTGCACCGTTTGACCGAGCGGGCCGTGAACACCGAATCCGTCGACCAGGTCCAGTGCGGGGATCGCACGTACGAGCTGCGCCGTCTGTGCCCGGCCGACCGGGACGACATCGTCTCGCTTGCCAGCGCTCTGCCGGAGATCGACCTCCAGTTCCTGCGCTCGGACCTGACGGATCCCGATGTGGTGGAGGGCTGGATCCGCGACGCCGACACCGGCAGCCGGTTCACGACCCTGGCCCACCATCGGGGCGAGCTGGTGGGCTACGGCAGCCTGAACCTGCGCGGCCTGCAGTGGATGAGTCACCTGGGCGAGATCCGCGTGATCATCGCCGAGGTTCACCGCCGTCGCGGGCTAGGCCACGTGCTGACCGAGCGCGTGTTCGAGACGGCCAGGGAACTGGGCCTGCTCAAGCTGGTCGCGCAGATGACCCGTGAGCAGATCGGCGCGCGGCGCGTGTTCGAGCGGCTCGGATTCTCGCCCGAGGCCCTGCTCACCGACTGGGTCATCGACCGCTCCGGCCGCACCCGCGACATGATGATCATGTCCTGCGACCTGGGCGCGGGAAAGCGGAGAGGCGCCTGAGCCCCCGGAAGCGACGACGCATCCGCGTCGTGTCCTGGAACGTGAACGGGCTGCGCGCCTGCGCCCGCAAGGGGTTCCTCGACTGGCTCGGATCCTGCCGGGCGCAGGTCGTCGGCCTGCAGGAAACGAAGGCCCGCGCCGAACAGCTGGCGCCGGAACTGCGCAAGCCCGGGCGCTGGCACACCGCCTTCTCGAGCGCCGAGCGTCCAGGCTACTCCGGCGTCGGCCTGTACTCGCGCCTGAAGCCGACCTGGGTCCGCGCGTCGCTCGGTGAACGGCGCTTCGACGCCGAGGGCCGCCTCCAGCTGGCCCTGTTCGGTCAGTTGCTGGTGGCGAACGTCTACTTCCCGAAGGGCAGCGGCAGCAAGCGCGACAACAGCCGCGTGCCGTACAAGCTGGACTTCTACCGCACGCTGTTCGACCAGGTCGACCAGGCCCGCGAAGCCGGCTATCGCGTCCTGGTCATGGGCGACTTCAACACGGCGCCGAGGGAGATCGATCTCGCGCGGCCGAAGGGGAACGTCAGACACTCCGGCTTTCTGCCGGAGGAACGCGAAGAGCTTCAGCGCTGGCTCGACGCTGGCTGGGTCGACACCTTCAGGACCCTGCACCCCGACACGGTGCGCTACAGCTGGTGGAAGCAGGCGTTCGGCGCGCGCGAACGCAACGTCGGCTGGCGCATCGACCTCGTGCTCGCCTCCGAGGCCGCGATGCGCTTCGTCGACCGGGCCTTCATCCTGACCGACGTCACCGGTTCGGACCACTGTCCGGTCGGCGTCGACCTGTCCGCCGAGGTCCTCGAGTGACCGACCCCGGCCGCGCGCCCAGTCGGGCGACGACGGTCGAGGGGATCCGACGCCGGATGGCGGGCTTCGCAACGCGAGAGGGAGTGCGGAGAGGTCTCGACTTCCGTCCGCGGCGCAGCGACGTCCTGATCGCCACCTACCCCAAGGCCGGCACGACCCTCATGCAGCAGATCGTCCACGGGCTCCGCACCGGCGGCGACATGGACTTCGACGAGATCACGGAGGTCGTCCCCTGGATCGAACTCGCCCACGACACAGGCCTCGATCTCGAGGCGCCCCAGGGCGCCGAACCCAGGGCGTTCAAGACCCACCTGAGCCGGGACCTGGCGCCGAAGAACGGGCGCGTCATTTTCGTCGTCCGCGACCCGGTCGACTCGCTCGTGTCCTTCTTCCACTTCTTCAGCGGCTGGGTGTTCGAGCCGGGAACCGTCTCGATCCGGGATTTCGCGCTCGACTTCGTCTTCCACGGAACCGGCAGCGGCCGCTACTGGGAGCACCTCGTGTCCTGGTGGCCGAAGCGCCTCGACGCGGACGCGCTCTGGCTCTGCTTCGAGGACGTCGTCGCCGACCTCCCCACAGCCGCCGCCCGCGTCGCCGCCTTCCTCGGCCTCGACCCGGACCACCCCGCCATCGAGGTCGCGGGCCGCCAGGCGTCCATCGACTTCATGCGCGAACACGGCTCGAGATTCGACGACCATCTGGTCCGCAACGCCCGCAACGCCGCGTGCGGCCTGCCCGCCTCCGGCGCCACTTCCAAGGTCCGCAGGGGCAAGTCCGGCGAAGGCGGCCGCGAAGTGCCGCAAGAGGTCATCCAGGTCTGGAACCAGGAGTGGAAGCGCATTGTGGAACCAGCGACGGGTCACGGATCGTACGAGGCGCTGCAACGCGCTCTCCACTGACGTCCAACCCGGTTCAGGGAGGCGGGGCGGGTGCGTCCAACGCGGCCCCGCAACGGCAAGCCGCCTTCAGGCGCAGGCGAAGCGCGCCGGCCGTAGGGACGGCTTCCGCAGGCGTTTCTCGTTCCTGGTCGGCCCATGTTACGTCGCTCCCCTGACTCTTCGGAATCGCGAAACGCGTGAGGGTCAGCGGACGTGACGCCTCGTCCGCGATACGCTGTCCCCACGCTTGCGATAATCGGAGGTGCGCGGTGAGAGTCAGGACGAACAGTTCGATAGCAGCAATCGCGGTGCTGGCGTTGGGCGGCGTGGCCGCCGCCGCGCCCGCGGCCAAACCCGACGACGCCGAGGCGCAGCTCGCCGCCGCGCTGCAGGCGGCCCCGGAGGACCGACGGGACAGCGCTCGCGTGCTCGGCTGGACGGCCGACGGCAAGGTGGTCGAACTTCGCGCCGGCGGCAACGACCTCGTCTGCCTGGCCGCCCGGCCGGGCGCCGCGCAGTGGAGCGTCGCCTGCTACCACGAGTCCCTGGAGCCGTTCATGGCCCGCGGCCGCGAACTGCTGGCCCAGGGCATCGAAGGCCAGGAGCGCATCGACATCCGCGAACGAGAGATCGCGGAGGGCAGACTGCCCATGCCGCGGGAACCGCGCACGTTGTACGTGCTCCACGGCAGCGGCTTCGACGCGGATGCCGGGGAAGTGCGCGACGCCTACCTGCGCTGGGTCATCTACACGCCGTACGCGACCGCGGAGTCGACCGGCCTCTCGACCCGTCCGGTCCCCGGGGCGCCCTGGCTGATGGCCCCAGGGAGCGCGGGAGCGCACATCATGATCAACCCTCCTCGCCCCGACGCCAGCGGCCAATGACGGACCTCCGTTCCGCGCGACGAAGGAGCGGCCGCGCGTCCGCCGCGGTCGCGGCGACCTCCGACCCCCGATCCGAAGCCGACCGGTGAACACGGCCTTCAGCGACAGTCCCTTTCGGGACATTGTCGGCCCCTCGTCCCAGTTCTACATCTCGCAGCGGCTGCGGCTCCACTACCTGAACTGGGGCGCCGAGGACAAGCCGCCGCTGGTGCTGATCCACGGCGGCCGGGATCACGCGCATAACTGGGACTGGGTGGCGAACGCCCTCCGCGGCGAGTACCACATCGTGGCGCCGGACCTGCGCGGCCACGGCGACAGCCAGTGGGCGATCGGCGGCATGTACGCGATCACCGACTTCGTCCTCGACCTCGCGCAACTGCTGGAGGCGCTCGATCGCTTTCCGGTCCGCATCGTCGCCCACTCGCTGGGCGCGAACATCGCGCTGCACTACACCGGCCTCTACCCCGAGAACGTCCACAAGCTCGTGGCGATCGAAGGAATGGGACCGCCTCCGCGCATCCTCAGCGACCGGGTCAACGCCGCGGTCGACGAACGGATGCGCGGCTGGGTCCGCAGCATGCAGAAGCTCGCGAGCCGGCAGCCCCGGCGCTACCCGTCGCTCGACGCCGCGGCCGAGCGCATGCGGGAAGTGAACAGCTTCCTCAGCCCCGAACAGGCCCGCCACCTGACCGTCAACGGCATGTCGCGCAACGAGGACGGCACCTACACCTGGAAGTTCGACAACTACGTCCGCTCCTTCCCGCCCTATCGCTACGACGAGGAGGAACTCCGGAGCATCTGGGGGCGAATCGTCTGTCCGACCCTGCTCGTGCGCGGCACGGAGAGCTGGGCCAGCGACCCGGTCGAGGACGGTCGGATCGACGCGTTCCAGAACGCGGAACCCCGCAACTTCGAAGGCGCCGGACACTGGGTCCACCACGACCAGCTCGACGAATTCGTCGCCGCGGCGCGGGCCTTTCTTGCCGACTGACGCAGCCACAACAGGAGCCCCATGACCGCCTCCGACTCCCCGATCGAGACCGTCGCGCCGCCCAGGGCGGCGCCCGTCCGCGCCGGCGAGCGCATCGCGGCGCTCGACGTCCTGCGCGGCTTCGCCGTGCTCGGCATCCTGGCGATGAACGTGCAGAGCTACTCGATGATCGAAGCGGCGTACCTGAACCCGGCCGCGAACGACTGGATCGACGGCGCCGGCTATTGGGCCTGGCTCGTCGCGCACCTGTTCTTCGACATGAAGTTCATCTCCATCTTCTCCGCCCTGTTCGGCGCCGGGATGGCGCTGATGGCCGAGCGGGCCGCCGCCCGCGGCGCCTCGGCGACCGGCATTCACTACCGCCGGCAGTTCTGGCTGCTGGTCATCGGACTCGCCCATGCCCACCTGATCTGGTACGGCGACATCCTTGTCCCCTACGCCCTGTGCGGCTTCCTCCTCTACAGCCTGCGCAACCTGAGCCCGAAGAAGCTGCTGATCGGCGGCTTCGCGATGACCGTCGTGCCGGCGGGGTTCTTTCTGTTGACCGGCATGTCGATACCCTCCATGCCGGCCGAAGCCCAGGCCCAGTTCGCCGGCGACTGGGCGCCGGCGGCGGCCGCCATGGAGGCCGAGATCGCCACCTACCGGGGAGGTTGGCTCACCCAGCTTCCGCATCGAAGCGCCACGGCCCTGTACGCGGAGACCCTCCTCTTTCTCGTGCTGTTCTTCTGGCGCAGCGGCGGCCTGATGCTCGTGGGCATGGGCCTCTACAAGCTCGGCGTGTTCTCGGCCCGCCGCTCGCCAATGTTCTACCGGCGCCTTCTGGCCGGGGGCTTCGGCGCCGGCCTGCCGCTCGTCATCCTCGGCGTCGTGTTCAACACGCGGCACGGTTTCGCCTTCGAGCACTCCATGTTCCAGGGGATGGTCTTCAACGTCGTCGGAGCGACGATCGTCTCCTTCGGCTACGTCGCGTTCGTCATGCTGGCCGTTCTTCACGGCTGGCTGCCCGGCCTGCAGCGCCGGCTCCAGGCGGCCGGCCGGATGGCGCTGTCGAACTACATCAGCCAAAGCGTCATCTGCACGCTCATCTTCTACGGCCACGGCCTTGGCCAGTTCGAGCAGGTCAGCCGCCTGGGCCAGTTCGGCATCGTCGTCGCGATCTGGGCGCTGCAGCTGGCCTGGTCGCCTTGGTGGCTTTCCCGCTTCCGCTTCGGGCCGCTCGAGTGGTTGTGGCGGTCGCTCACCTACCTGAAGTTCCAGCCGATGGCCGTCCGCTCCCCCGCTTGACGCGACGCCAGAAACGGAGCCTGTCATGATTCGATCCCTTTCCGCCGCCACCTTCATCTCCTTCACCGCGGCCGTGCTGGCCGCGGGAGGCGCCATGGCCCAGACCGCACCCGAACCCGAACAGATCGTGGAACTCCAGAAGGGGCCGGCCGAGGGGCCGGTCGTCATGCTCAACCTGCTGCGCTTCAAGAAGGAGGCGGACGCTCCCGACGAGGGCCTGTCCGGCCAGGAGGCCTACGCGAAGTACGGCGCCCGGATGATCCAGTGGGTCACGTCCCAGGGCGGCCGACTCATCTGGTCCGGCCGGGTCGACTCGATGGTGATCGGAGACACGGACGAGCGCTTCCACCAGGTGGCCCTGGTCGAGTACCCCTCGCGGGCGGAGTTCCTGCGAATCGCCGGCGATCCGCGGGTCGCCGAGTTCGCGGTCCACCGCACCGCGGGTCTCGAGATGCAGTGGCTGATCGCGACAACGGCGTCGTCCGAACTCACCGAGGCCCCCTCGGAGGACGAGTCGGAAGACTAGCAGTCCGTGGTGGAAGTGCGCGTGGCGCCGAGAGTGGTCAGGCGCACGCCCGGCAAGGCGCGACGAGGGAGCAGTTCGGGCCGACTTCGACCGAGGAGCAACGATGCCGGGCGGGATGGTTGGCCGCTCGAATGCAGCGCGACGTTCGCCACGGGCTGCTAGCCCAGGGAACACGCCCCGGAAAGCCGCCGAGGGCGGCGGCGAACCCGGTGCGCCGTTGTCCGCTCCATGCGAACCCCGCGGCCGGAGGGACCGGCTGCGCCGACGTCCCCGTTGGCATCCGGCGCGAAGCGTTGGGATCTCGACCGTGTGTCGCGCCAGCAGCGTCGGCGGCGCCGCTCTGGCTCTCTGAGCTACACTCGCACGGTTCACGCCCGTCGCCGACGATTCCCACCAGCCCCCCATAGAGGTGAAGGAGATTCCCGACATGCGCTCGAAGAACCAGGCCGCCGTCGTTGCAGCCGGCGCCGTCCTGATTGCCTGCTCGTCCATCGTCGCCGCGCCCGTCGCCGCTTCCGAGCACGAGGAACCGGTCGGCAACCTGGCCGAATTGATGCGCGCCATCCTGTTCCCGAACTCGAACTTCCTGTTCGACGTGCAGATGACCGACCCGGGGCAGCCGCCGGAAACGGCCGAAGACGGTGACGACACCGTCTCCTCCCTCTTCTCCGGCATCTACACGGGCTGGCTGGTCCCCCAGCAGGCAGCCCTGGCCCTGGCCGAGGTCGAACCGCTGATCATGAACCCGGAGCGCATGTGCCAGAACGGCACGCCGGCGCCGGTGAGCGCCGAGGACTACGAGAAGTACGCGAAGCAGTTGACCGCGGTCGCGAAGAAGATCTACGCCGCCGCGCACGAAGAGGATCGCGAGACGGTGAGCGACCTGACGAACGAGCTCGCCGCGGCGTGCGAGGACTGCCACGCGCTCTACCGCCGCTACCCGGAGTCGTCACGCTGCAAGTAGGTCCCCGGCGACGCGTCTCCCGCTCGCGAGCCACCCGCTGATCGTCCATGCGCACTCTCTTCGAGTGGGTCGACGCGCTGCCCAGCAGCATCGCGCTGCGCGAGTCGCTGAACGCGTACCCGACCATGCTGACGATCCACGTCGTCAGCATGTGCCTGTTCGCCGGTCTCATCGCGTACTGGGACCTGCGCCTCGTCGGCCTGACGCTCAGGACGGCGCCCGTGTCCAGCATCCCGACCCGCGTCTTCCCGTGGGCGCTCACGGGCTACGGCATCAACCTGATCACCGGCGGTCTGCTGCTCTACAGCCAGCCGATGCGTTACTACGGCAACTTCTACTTCTGGGCCAAGATGGCGCTGATGCTGATCGCCGGCGTCAACATGTTCTGGTTCCACTACGCGACCTACAAGTCGGTCCAGGCGTGGGACCGGGGCCGGGAGATCCCGCTGAACGCCCGGCTCGCCGGCGTCGTGTCCCTGGCTCTGTGGGCGGCCGTCGTGATCACCGGGAGGATGATGGCGTACAGCGGCCTGATGCCCCGCTGGTGGAACAACCTGAACATCGGCGCCTGACCGGACCGCGGAGGATCGAGCCATGATGCAGTCCTTCTTCGAGTGGATGCAGGGGCTGCCCTTCAGCGCCTGGATGCTGGAGGAGACCTGGGCGTCGCCGATCATCCAGTGCGCCCACCTGATCGCGCTGGTGACGTTCGCCGGCGCCGTCCTGCTGGTCGACATGCGCCTGCTCGGCCGCGGTCTGATCAAGACGCCTCTCAACCGGCTTGCCCGCGAGGCCGATCGCTGGATGATCTGGAGCTTCGTCGCCCTGTTCGCGACTGGGGCTCCGCAGGTCCTGTCCACGGCGCTCAAGCAGTACTACAGCCCCTTCTTCTGGTGGAAGATGCAGCTCATCGTCATCGGTCTGCTCTTCAACTTCACGATCCGCCGCCGGGTCAGCTTCGCCGAGGAAGGAACGCTCGGGCACTGGCCCAAGGCGGTCGGCGTTCTCTCCATCGGCATCTGGACCGGCGTTTCCGTCTACGCTCGCCTGATCGGGTTGCTGTCCTGAGCGAACGTCGCGGCCTGGCGGAGTCCGCGGCTGTCGGGCCGCGCCGGCGCCCCACCACGGAAGGCCGACGAGGGCGTCGGCGCGCCCAGTGCGGGGCCGCGGCGCACTCAGGGCAGGGTGCCGGCGCGCCCAAGGCGGGGCTGCCCGTAACCGAAGAGGAACCGACGTCATGAAGCTCCACGCTCCAATCGGCACGCTCGCCGCGCTCCTGCTGGCCGCCGCCGCATTCTCCCAGCCGCCTCCCCGACGGGCGGAGGCCGCGTACGGAATTGACGACGCAGCCCTGATCGGCACCGCCGGGCGCACCGGCGACTGGCTGACCTACGGCGGCGCCTACAAGGAGCAACGCTACAGCGTGCTGGACCAGATCAACGACGGCAACGTCGACCAGCTCGGCATCGCCTGGGTCCAGAAGACGAACACGAAGCGTGGCCTCGAAGCCACGCCGCTGATCGTCGACGGCGTGATGTACGCGACCGGCGCCTGGAACGTCGTCTACGCCCTAGACGCCGTGACCGGCGAACCGTTGTGGACGGTCGACCCCGAGGTGCCCCGCTCGGTCGCGATGAAGACCTGCTGCGACGCAGTCAACCGCGGCGCCGCCCTGTACCGCGGCAAGGTGATCTCCGCCACGCTCGACGGCCGCCTGATCGCCATCGACGCCGAGACCGGGGAACTCGTCTGGTCCACGATGACAATCCCCGAAGACTCCATGTACACGATCACCGGCGCGCCGCGGATCGCCAAGGGCAAGGTGATCATCGGCAACGGCGGCGCCGAGTACGGCGTGCGCGGTTACGTCGGCGCCTACGACGCGGAGACCGGCGTGCGCGCGTGGCGCTTCTACACCGTGCCCGGAAACCCGGCGGACGGCTTCGAGAACGAGGCGATGCGGATGGCCGCCGAGACCTGGACCGGCGAGTGGTGGACCGGCGGCGGCGGCGGCACGGTGTGGGATTCGATCGTCTACGACCCGGAACTCGACCTGCTGTACATCGGCGTCGGCAACGGAGCGCCCTGGAACCGGAACATCCGCAGTCCCGAGGGCGGCGACAACCTGTTCCTGTCGTCCATCGTGGCGCTCAGGCCCGACACCGGCGAGTACGTCTGGCATTACCAGACGACCCCCGGGGACACTTGGGACTATACGGCCACTCAGCCGATCATGCTCGCCGATCTCAAGATCGGCGGCCGGATGCGCCAGGTCCTGATGCAGGCGCCCAAGAACGGGTTCTTCTATGTTCTCGACCGCCGAACCGGAGAACTCATCTCCGCCGAGGAGTTCGTGACCGTCACCTGGGCCAGTCACGTCGACCTCACGACCGGTCGGCCGGTCGAGTTGCCCGGCGCCCGCTACACGGACCGGACGGTCGCCGTGTCGCCGGGGCCGCTGGGAGGGCATAACTGGCACCCGATGGCCTACAGTCCCGACACGGGCCTCGTCTACATTCCGGCGATGGAAATGTCGAACTTCTACGTGCCGGATCCGAACTTCCAGTACACGCCGGGCCAGTGGAATCTCGGAGTGCGCGCCGCCGCCCCCGAGGACATTCCCCAGGCGGTCGTCGACGCCACTGGCCTCTCCGGTCAGATCCTGGCCGAAGACGCGCCGCCGGCGCTGCTGTCGGGCCACCTGCTGGCCTGGGATCCGGTCGCCCAGCGCGAGGTCTGGCGCGCCCAGTACGCGATGCCCTGGTCGGGCGGCGTGCTGGTCACCGCCGGCAACCTCGTCTTCCAGGGAACGCCCTTTGGCCAGTTGACCGCGTATCGCGCCGACGACGGCGAGAAGCTCTGGGAGAGCTACACCGGCGCCGGCGTCATCGCGCCGCCGATCACCTTCGCGTCCGGCGGCGCCCAGTACATCGCGGTCATGTCCGGCTGGGGCGGCGCCTTCGGGATCGTCGGCAGCCGCTCGGCTCGGCAGGCAGTCGATTCCGAAGGCCGCATCGTGGTGTACGCCCTCGGCGCTACCGGCCCGCCGACCGAGCCGGAGCGGCGCCGCGAGATCCGCGTCACCCGAATCGATCACGGCGCCTCGAACGAGGACATCGACGCCGGCCGGCGGTTGTTCAACCAGTACTGCCTGGTATGCCACGGCTACGGCGCGGTCTCCGGAGGCGTCACCGCCGACCTGCGCCAGTCGTCGCAGCGAACCTTCGACTCATGGGACGCGGCCCTGCTCGAAGGGGCCCTCGTCGACGTCGGCATGCCCGACTTCTCGCCCGTGCTCGATCGCGACGACGTCGCCCTGATCAAGGCCTACGTGCTGCACCGACGCAACATGCTCGCCGACGAACAGGCGGCCGGTGGGGCGCCCTGAGTTCAAGCGGTCGCCGCTGGCTCGCAAATTCGTTGCCGCAAGGCTGAGGTGCTCGCCGCATGCGGCCGCCGGGTGTCACGCCGGTCGTCGAACTTCGGGAATAGGGCGGCGACCCGGAAAGATTGGAGCACTCGTCCGCGCCTGAAACGGGAGGCCTTTGGCCTCAGGAGGTTGATTACTTGAAGCAAGCTCGCTTCTCCACCGCAACACCTGTTCTCGCGTTCGCTCTCTTCCTGCCGACGCTTGCGCTTGCCTGGGCAGTCCAGGACTCACCGCCCATCGTCGCGGTGAACGGCCGCGTACTGGTTGAAGCGGGACGTCCCGCGGCGTCCGCCGATGTCACCGTCTCGCCCGGCGGCGCCAAGGCCATGACCGGCGCCGACGGCGCCTTTGAGCTTCGGCTCGCACCAGGCTCCTACGAGATCGCCGCGAGCCTGGAAGGCTACGAACCGGCAAGCTCCGAGCTGGTCGTCGAGGCCGGGCGAGAGTCGGAGATTCTCCTGACGCTCGTCCCCGTGCGTGTACTTCTGGCTCGAATCGACGTCACGGCCAGCTACGCGCTCGATCGCGCCGACCCGGTTCCCACGGCGGCGTTGGGCGCCGAGGAGATCCTTCGGTTGCCGCACTTCGCGAACGACCTCATGCGGGCCGTCGCCGCAATTCCGGGCGTCACGTCCAGTGAACCGTCGGCCAGGTTCAACCTGCGCGGCGGGTTGTTTCGAGACACCGCGATCCGCATCGACGGCCTGGAGATCTTCGAGCCATACCACCTCAAGGACTTCGGCGGCGGAGTCTTCAGCATCATCGACCCCAAGGTGATCGGCTCACTCGATCTGATTCCCGGCGGATTCCCGGCCGAGTACGGCGACAAGATGGCGGGAGTCCTGGACATGACGATGGCGCGGCCGCCGACGGACCGGAACACTCGCCTCGGGATCAGTCTTGCCGGCGCCTGGGCCGCGGCCTCCGGGGCGTTCGGTCCGGAGGACGAAGGCCGCTGGCAGATTTCCGGCCGGCGAGGCTATCTGGACCTGATCCTCGGTCTCGTGGAGGACGAGGAGGAAGAGCAGTCGGGATCAGGGCCCCAGTACTGGGATCTGATCGGCAAGATCGAACACCCCGTGTCACCGTCCAACCTGTTCACGCTGAACGTTCTGGCGGCGGACGACAGTCTCGAGGAGGCCGAGACGGAAACCGATGATTTCGGTTTCCCCGAGCGCGACTCCCTCGACTCGAACTACGGCAACTCCTACCTGTGGCTGACTCATCAGGGGCTGCTCGGCCCTCGGCTGTTCGTCAACTCCGCGGTATCCGCCGGGCGCGTGGATCGCGATCGCCGCGCCTCGGAAGACAGCTTCGGCTTGAGCGCGGAGATTCGCGACGTCCGGAGCATGGACGTCCTCGGTCTGCGCCAGGACTGGAACGCCCGGATCTCGGATCGGCACTACCTGAAGTGGGGCGTCGAAACGCGCGGCTACGATGTCCGCTACGACTACATCAACGATTTTGCGCTTGAAGGAACGCTCGGCAAAGGGGGGCTGACGCGCTTCGCGAGCGGTTTCTCCGGTGAGCACTACTCGGCCTACGGCGCGGACCGTTTCCGGATCGGCTCCTCGCTGGTCGTCGAGGTTGGCGGCCGTTACGACCGCCAGACGCTCACCGACGAGGATCAGATCAGTCCGCGCGTGAATCTCGTTCAGGACCTGGGACGCGGCGGAACGTTCCGCGCGGCGTGGGGCCAGTACCACCAGAGCCAGCGGCCGAATGAACTACAGGTGGAAGACGGCGAGACGAACCTCTTTCCCGCCGAGAAGGCGGAGACCGTCCTCGTCGGCTGGGAGCGGAACCTCGGCGCCTTCAACCTTCGCCTTGACGCCTACCATCGCGACATCAGCGATCCGCGTCCGTACTACACCAACCTGTTCGAAGCGACCACTCCGAACCCGGAGGCTACGCGGGATCGAGTCCTCGTGGCGCCGGAGGGCGCCAACGCCCGAGGGATCGAAGCGTTCCTGAGCCGCCGGGGCGGGAGAAAGCTCGATTGGTGGAGCAGCTACGGATGGTCCGAGGTCGCCGATCGAATCGACGGTCGCGACGTCCCGCGAAGCTACGACCAGACGCACGCCTTCTCGCTTGGCGGCGCCTGGCGGCTCAGTCCGAAGTGGAGCCTCAGCGGTCGCTTCAACTACCACACCGGCTGGCCAACGACATCCGTGTCCGGTCGCGCGGTGACGAAGCCCGACGGCGAACGGGCGATCGAACCGGTGCTCGGCCCCCGAAACGCCCTGCGGCTGGACGATTACCACCGCCTGGACATCCGCGCCAGCCGCCTTGTCCAGCTTCGCGGCGGCAGGCGACTCGAGATCTTCATCGACGTCCAGAACCTGTACGATCGCCGGAACGCGGCGGGATTCGAGGTCGACGAGCGAAACTTCACGCTTTCGCCGTCAGGCGAGGTCGTGTACGTACCGAGCGAGGACACGTGGTTTGGAATCCTCCCATCGTTCGGCGTCGAGCTCAGCTTCTGAGCCCGAGCCGCTAGCAGGGTCCGCCGCCTTGGGGCTGCGCTGTCGCACAGGGAACAGGCCCCGGATGCGGGCGGCATGCCCTCGTCCCGAAGTTTGTTCCATGCAAGTCCGTGGTGGAAGTGCGCGTGGCGCCGAGAGTGGTCAGGCGCCCGCCCGGCAAGGCGCGACTAGGGAGCAGTTCGGGCCAACTTCGACCGAGGAGCAACGATGCCGGGCGGGATGCATGGCCGCTCGAATGCAGCGCGACTTTCGCCACGGGCTGCTAGAGCCGGAGCTCGATCGGGTCGCCAGCGGCTTCAGTGGATTCGTTTCGAGCGGGCGATTTCGGACACCTTGATCATCGAGACCTGGCGAGGCTTCCTGTTGTACGTCCTGCTCTTCGGAGCGATGGGACTGCTGGCGGAACTGTACCTGCTGGACCACCACGAAGACTGGAGGCAGTGGATCCCGTTGGCGCTCCTCGCCTGCGGCGCGGTCGCGGGTGGCTGGCTGGCTATGCGGCCTTCCCGTCGGGCCGTCCGTACGTTCCGGTTTCTGTTGGCGAGCTGCATCCCGGCGGGCCTGCTCGGCGTCTGGTTCCACTTCCAGTCCAATCTCGAGTTCGAGCGCGAGCTTCACCCGAACTCCAGCGGACTCGAACTCGCCGGCGCCAGCCTGGGCGGCGCCATGCCGACCTTGGCGCCGGGAGCGATGATCCTGCTCGGGTTGCTCGGTATACTCGTCGCCCACCAGCACCCGGCCGACCGCCGGGCACTCCGCTGGCCCGACCTTCCCGCCTCCCAGGATCCAGCAGGGAGACCGCCATGATCGATCCCGTTCCCGACACGGTCTACCCGATCGTGTTCCGATTGCAGATTCCCGTACAGGGCCCGGGCTTCGCCGCCGGCGTCGAGTTGTTCGTCGAGACCGCGCCCGCCAACAACCCCAGGCCATCCGAACTCGTCCTCGCCGGACTCCCCGAAGCCGCCTGAGATCCAGCTCCGAAGCGTCTTCGCCATGTTGGACAACTGCTCTCCCGGCTACACGGCCAGGCGCGGCCAACACAACTGGATTGTCACCTACCACGATCACCACGCCTTTCTTCCGAGCGGACAGCACAGCCGACCGGCCCGACACCTGTCCCCAAGTTCCGAGAATCCTGGATGACTCGATACAGACCAATCTGGACCGCAACAGTCCTGTACCTGGCTGCCCTGCCTGCGGCAGCTCAGGTTGGCGTCAATCAGGGTCTTCTCAACCCGAACCTCGCCAGCGAGGAGGAACTCGCCGCGGTGGACGGTCTTGACGGCGACGCGGTCGAGGCGCTTCTCGGGGCCCGGCCGTTTCTGCAGGCCGCGGATCTGCACGCCGTCGTCTCCGCCCACGTGACGGAAGACCGGTACGACGCCATCTACGGCGCGATCTGGGTCCCCATCGACCTGAACGACGCGACCTCCGAGGAAATCGGCCTCATCCCGGGCGTCGGCCGCCGAATGACCCGCGAGTTCGAGGAGTACCGCCCCTACGAGGCGCTGGCCCGGTTTCACCGGGAGATCGGCAAGTACGTCGATGACGAGGAGGTCGCCCGTCTGACGCAGTACGTGTACGTCCGCATCGACCTGAACACGGCGTCCGGCGAGGACATCCTGAGCACTCCCGGCGTCGGCCCCCGCATGCGTCACGAGTTCGAGGAATACCGGCCCTACGAGGCGATGTCCCGGTTCCGTCGCGAGATCGGCAAGTACGTCGACGACGACGAGCTGGAGCGGCTCGTCCGCTACGTCGAGATTCGCTGACCGGAAGCCGGCGCTCGACGCGGCGTCGACGTCTCGCCTACTGCCGCTTCCCGGCGAGGAGACGGGTCAGCTCGGCCAGACCGATGACCTCGACGCCGTCCGCCACCGGGTAGCGTTCCGCGCCGCCGCCGACGATCCAGGTCCGGCCGGGATCCAGGTCCTCCCGCGCGTGGTAGAGGCCCCGACTCGGCCGCGGCGCCAGCGCGCGCTTGATCTCGATGGCCCATGGCCGGCGCTCGCCGGGCAGATCGAGGACGAGGTCGATCTCGGCGCCCGAGCGAGTGCGGTAGAACCCCGCCCGGGCGCCTTGCGGCGCGGCCCCGAGCAGATTCTCCACGACGAAGCCCTCCCAGCTTGCGCCCACGACGGGATGACCGGCCAGAGCGTTGCCGTCGGCGAGGCCGAGCAGAGCATGCACTAGGCCGCTGTCCCTGACGTAGACCCTGGGCGACTTGACCAGCCGCTTGGCGACGTTCGCCCGCACCGGCGCCAGCCGCCGCACCAGCATCAGGTCGACCAGAAGATCAACGTACGTCGACACGGTCGGCGCGCTGACCGCCAGACTCGCGGCGAGTTTCGACGCGTTCAGCACCGTGCCCTGACCATGCGCGAGCATCGTCCACAGGCGTTCCAGCGTCTCGGCCGGCAACCGTCTACCCGTCAGATCGAGCACGTCCCGATGCAGGTACGTACGCACGAAGCTCTGTCGCAGCGCGAGGCTCTCCGCGTCGCTGTCGGCAAGGAGGCTGTCCGGGAATCCACCGCGCAGCCACAGCGAGTCCGGAGACGAAGCCCCGGCCGCGCACTCCAGGACGTCCACCGGTCCGAGTTCGACGTACTCGATCCTTCCCGCCAGACTTTCGCCGGACTGGCGGAGCAGATCGATACTCGCCGATCCCAGAATCAGGAAGCGACCGCGACGTCTGCCCCGCCGCCTTCCCCGGTCGATCAGACCGCGAAGATCGCGAAAGAGCTCCGGCGCCCGGTGAATCTCGTCCAGCACGACGAGCCGGTCCTCGTACTTGCCCAGAAACAGGTTTGGGTCAACGAGCTTTGCCCTGTCCGCACTGGACTCCAGATCGAGATAGACGGCATCCCGGCTCTCGGCGATGCGCCAGGCCAGGGTCGTCTTGCCAACCTGCCGAGGCCCGATGAGGCCCACGGCCGCCTGCCGATCAAGCGCCTCGATCACCGCTCGCTCAACCCGTCGCGGAAGAACTCTCCTCCCCGTCATCATGACGGATTGTAACCCGAGCTTTGGAAAAGCAATGTTCCTGCGGGCGGCGATGGGAAGCTCTCGGGGAGCCCGAACCGACCGCCCTCTCAGCCAGGCCTCTGGCGAAGGATCTCCAGATGTGCGTCCGGCTCGTCGATCAGGAGAACGCTTCCAGGGTGCGAATGCAGGTACGGGAGGATCAGGAGCATCTGCTGAAGTCCGCGACCGGCTCGACCCGATGGTCGAGAGCGACCCCGACCGTGATCTCCAGCGGCACGTTCGTTGTTCCCTTCCTGACGATCATGTTGTGCCAGTAGTCGCGCATGCTCCGAAAGGGAACCGAGACAACGGCGAGGCAGTTCAACCCCGTCGCCGTTCGCTCCTTCGGAGGCGCCCGCCCCTTCCGGTGAAACCACGTCCGCACTGCCTGGGACCACAGCGCCAAGGCCTGAAGCGCCGTCGTCTTGCCGCAGTTGTTGGGACTGACCAGCACCGCCGGATGGTCGAGCTCGATCCGAACAGGGTCGCCGAACCCCTTGAAGTTCTGCATCGCGAGATGGTGCAGGCGTCTCATCTGCTCAAGCCGTTTCGCGATCCCGCCCTTCGCGCCCGAGCCGGCATGCCGTTTCCGGTCACTGCTGCAGGACCTCTCCGCCACCAGCCTCTCCGCCCGTCCAGTCGAACTGGACGCCCAGCGCCCGAAGCATCTCGAAGACGTCGGGATGCTCCACACCGAACTGCTCGCAGACGTCGGGAAGCTTGATCTCTCTCCGGGACTCCGGCGCCTTCCGCTCGTTCGTCACCACGGCGGCGCCCTGTACTCGAGCGCAAGCGACCAACCAGCCGTCCGCACCCGTGGCGAACTTCGCCTTCGCGTAATCGAAGTACCTCGCGTGGCGCTGTGCCCACATCATGATCTCGGTGTAGACGCTCACTACGGCATCGGTATCCACTGCGAGGAGAAACTCCCGCGGAACTTCCTTCTTGACCCACCGCACGAGATCCTGCGTCTCGGGGCCCGCGAGGAGCTCGCCGCGAACCCTGTCGACGCTGAAGATCCTGCCCCTCCCGTGATGGTGGAGCACGCTCTTCCAGAATCCGGGGCACAGTTCGAACGCGTAGTACAGGTTCTTCGCCGTGATGAACACGTCCGAATCGACGAGGTAGGTCGTGCCGTTCGTCATGGGAGACTCACTCCCAGTCGCCTCGCGTACTTCTGGAACGTTCCGCCACGCAAACCGGTCAACTCGTAGGCCTCCTTGAACCCGATGCGGCCCTCCATCGCCGCGCGAAGCACGTAGGACGCGAACAGCTCGCCGACGCGGGTGTTCTGGTTGTTGTAGAAGTCGCCTCCAGCGGAGCTCGCTCCCGCCTGACGGTCGGACAGGACGCGCTCGTCGTAGACGTCCCGGAAGACCTCGCGGTCGACAAACCCCAAGTCAAGAGCCCGGCGGGCGGCAACGACCGGACTCACCTTGAACGCCCGTGCGAGCGCCTTGAACGGCATCGGTTCTCTCCTGACCTCCGGCCAACGCGACGTCAGTTCTGCGGAAGGGACCAGGAACTCGGCCGCGGCCGCGTTGCACCAGTCCTCCACGTCCGAACCGCCAGGGAACAGCGACGAGAAGCCGGAGACGCCCTCAGACCCGAGCCAGACGTGGGCCAACTCGTGCGCGAGAGTGAACGTCTGCGCCGACTTCGCGTCAGCGCCGTTCACGAAGATCAAGGGTGCATGGCGATCCGTGAGCGCGAAACCACGAAACTCCTCCACGCTCAGTTTGCGGCTCGTGTTGTTCCCGACGACGCCGTTGATCACCGCCATCACACCCGCCTGCTCGATGGTCCGGCGAAGTTCGCTCACGGCGTTCTGCCACGTGGTCACTCTCGCCGCCCAACCGCCATCGAGACCGAGCACACGCCGCATCTCGCGGCCCACAGCGGCCGGGTCGTCCGTGAGACGAGCGCTTTCAGCGAACGACAGCGGTTCCATGTCGTCTTCGATCAGGCACTCCCGCAGCCAATCCTGGCGGCGCTGCATGCTGTACAGCGTGTCCAGCAGATCGGGGCTCGGTCTCTCCCCGGAGGCCCCCCACACAGTCCGAAAGTCGCGAACCGGCAGGGGCTCCTCCGGCGGCGTGGACAGGAACAGATAGCCGAACGGCGTCCGCGTAGCCTTCGCCAGCTTCTCCAACTGCTTGAGCGTCGGCTGCCTCTCCCCTTCGAGCCAGGACGGAAGCTGAGGAACCCTGACCGCGAGCTCCGCAACGTCGCGGCCAGACCGCTCGCATGCCCAGCGCAGCATCCCGGGGGCCATCGGCACGCGGGTCATGGCGGACCGCCGGTCAGCGTCCCGGCTCCCAGGACCTGCATCAGCCGGAAGCCTCCACGACGTCTGGAGCCTCCGTGACGCCGCGCAGTGGCAGGCGCAATGAACTTCATGCAGATCTCGCGCTCCGACAGATCGCGCTTGGTCATCTGCGTGGGCGACTCTCGGTAGCGTTCCGTGTCACTTCAGGGTGTCGTCATCCTTGCACCCCCGGAGGCATCGACTCTACGTCACGCCGAGGACCGCCACGCCGCCGGGCTACGAGTGGCCGAGCGAGAGCAGGTTCTCCACCGGCTGGTAGAGCTCCTCCAGATAGGCCACGTCCTCCACGTCGAGTTCGATGGTCGTCGCTTCGACGAGCTGCTCGATCTGCGAGACCTTTGACACGCCGACGACGGGCGACGTGACTTCCGGCTTGTTCACCAGCCAGGCGAGGGCAATCTGCGCCGGCGTGCGGCCGACCTTCTCGGCCACCTCGACCACGCGGTCGGCGATGTCGAAGGTGGCCGCGCCGCGGTAGAGCATCTCGGTGCGGACCCGGTCGCCGCCCGTCGAGCGATCCGTGCCGCCCTCGTCGAAGCCGCCCCGGTACGAGCCCGTGAGAATGCCGCGCGCCAGCGGCGACCAGGGCGTCAGGGCCACGCCGGTCCCGGCGCAGTACGGGTTCATCTCGCGTTCCTCCTCGCGGTAGACGAGGTTGTAGTGGTTCTGCATCGAGACGAACTCCGTCCAGCCGTTGTTCCGCGCCGTCAGCTGGAGCTCCGCGAATTGCCACGCGAACATGGACGACGCGCCCAGGTACAGCGCCTTGCCGGCCTTGACCACGTCGTGCAGGGCCTCGAGCGTCTCCTCGATCGGCGCCCGGACCTGGCCCGGAACGCCGTGCGGGTGGCGATGGATGATCAACTGGTCGACGTAGTCGAGGCCCAGCCGCCGCAGGCAGCCGTCGACTCCTTCCATCACGTGCTTGCGGGACAGGCCGCCCTGGTTCGGGGACCGACCCATCGGCATGGACACCTTGGTGGCGATCACGTACTCGTCCCGCGGCAGCAGTTCGCGCAGCAAGGCGCCGACCACCCGTTCGCAGGCGCCGAGGCCGTAGATGTCCGCGCAGTCGAAGTAGAAGAGCCCGCGCTCGATGGCGGCCCGGAAGATCGGCCGCGAAGCGTCGATGTCGAGCGTCCAGTCGCCCTGGTGGCCTCTGCCCGGTTCGCCGAAGTTCATCGTTCCCAGGCACAACTCCGACACCCGGAGTCCGCACTGTCGTCCCAGTTGAACCGCCTTCAGCACGTCGCCGCCTCCTTCGTCCAAGCCCTCGATGATAGCCCGCACGGTTCGCCCGCCCGCATGGTTCGCCGAAGACCGTAGCGAGCGGCTCCGCGACCGCGGCAGGAGATCGGAGAACCCGCGGGCCGGGATCCCCACGGCCGCGGATCCGGTCGCCGCAACGGGACGCATCCCTGACGCCCGCTTCGTTCCCCTCACGGTCGCAGGCCGGGCGGAAGGACCGCGCATCGGCAGCGAAGGGCCGAGCAGCGTCAGTTCCCGCTCACGTTCTGGAGAATCTCGCGCGCTCTGGGATGGTTCGGATCGAGCTCGAGCGCTTTGTCCAGCTGCCGCAGACCGGCTTCGGCTCGCCCCGTCTTGATGTACGCGATCGTGAGCAGCGCGTGAGCGTCGGCTCGTTGCGGGTCGATCCCGATCGCCCGTTCCAACGCCGCGGCGGCCTCGTGGTTGCGGTCGGCCAGGCCGTGGAGCACTCCCAGGTTGAGATGCGCGTCGTACGAATCGGGATCGAGACGCAGGACGTCGCGGTAGAGGCGTTCCGCGGCGTGGTACTCGCCTGCCGCCAGACGGCGGTTCGCGATCCGGATCATCGTTTGGGTGTCCCGCGCCAGCCCGAAGACAGCCTCCAGCATCGGGTCGTCGAGGACCGGGACCTCCGCCTCCGCCAGACCGACCAGCAGTTCATCTGCACGCTCCGGGTTGCCCAGCTGGCGCTCCGTCATCGCCAGCAGGTAACGCGTCTCTCGATGGGCGGCGTCGAGCGCGAGCGCCGAGCGCAGATGCTCGGCCGCGACCTCCGGCTGGCCGCGCCGCCGGGCCGCCTTGCCCAGTCCCAGTTCGCCCCACGGCGTACCGGGAGACGCGGCCCGCACCGCACGGAACGCCGTCTCCGCGCCGCTCGTGTCGCCGGCGGCGAGCAAGGCGGCGCCGAGCCGGACCCGCGCAGCCCAGTACGACGGCCGGAGTTCCAGGGCACGCTCGAACAGACGCGCCGCTTCGTCATGAGCGCCGCGGCCCGCGGCGAGAAACCCCAGGTAGTACGGCCAGTCGGGGCTCGATCGATCGAGTTCCTGCGCCCGTTCGTAGCAGCGCCGGGCCTGGTCGATGTAGCGGTGGGCCTGGTAGAGGCGGCCCAATGCGCCGACTGCCGCGCCGCTCGACGGGGCGCGGTCGACGACCGCGAGCGCGTCGCGGACGGCCGCGGCGAAGCCGGGGTCGAGTTCGGAGAGGTTGGGGATGCGAGGGACGTCGGCGGTTGGCGCCGCTGTCGCTTCTCCGTCGGAATCGGACGACGGGGCGGCGCAACCTGGCAGAAGCGCCAGCAGGACCGCGAACGCGGGCCAGCCGGCACGGCCACCCAAAGCGATCCGCGCCACGGTGTCGACGTCAACGCGCCTCTCTGCTTCTCCTCCGGTTGCCAACGCTTCGCCGCGGACGCAGGGGCTACCTCGCGTCACGGCAGACCCCTCCCGCGGGAGCTTCCCCGCCCGGCGCGAGCCAGCGCAGAATGTGATTCACCGGCACGTCCGTCCGTTCCGTGACGGCGCCGTCCGGCCAGAGCACCTCCAGCCGGTCGACCGCATCGGCGTCGCCAAGCCCGAAGTGGACCCGGGGGTCGTTGGCGACCGCGAAGCCGTAGGCGGAGCGGACGTCGCGGGTCCAGCTTCGACCCGCCGCTTCGACGGTCACACGGGCGCCGAGCGCCGAGCGATCATGGACCCCGCCGCCGCAGAGGTCGACGATCAGCCACGAACGGTCGGCGCCGACGTCGTTCCTGAACAGCCTCGCCGGTCCTTCGTTGTTGACGAGCAGGACGTCGATGTCGCCATCGTTGTCCAGGTCGCCGAACGCCGCGCCGCGGCTGACCTCGAGCAGCTCCAGGGCGGCGCCGGCCCGAGCCGAGACGTCCTCGTAGCGGCCGGAACGCAGGCCGCGCAACAACTGTTCGGCTCGCGATAGTCGAAGGCGGCCGTATCTCCCGGCGTCACCTTGCCGTTGGCGACGAACACGTCGAGGATGCCGTCGCCGTCCCAGTCGAACCAGGAGACGCCGAAGCCGGTGTACGGCTTGCCGACGCCGCCGAGCCGGGCCTCGTCCGTCGCGTCGAGAAAGAAGCCGCCGCCGTCGTTACGGTAGAAGGTGTTCGTCTCCCCGCTCAGGTGGGTCAGCAACAGGTCCGGGTCGCCATCGTCGTCGGGGTCGGCGACGGCCACGCCCATGCCGGCCTCGGCCTGTCCCAGTTCGTTCAGCGCCGCCCCGCGCGCCAGCGCGTCCTCGCGGAACGTGCCGTCTCCCCGGTTCAGCCACAGGTGGTTCACCGCCTGATCGTTCGCCACGTAGAGATCGACGAAGTCGTCGCCGTCGAGGTCGGCCGCGACCGCGCCCAGGCCCGGGCCGACCGCCGCCCGAACGCCGGCGGCCTCGCTCACGTCCGTGAACCGGCCGTCGCCGTCGTTGCGGTACAGGGTGTCCGGCGCCGGCGGATACTCCGCCGGATTGCAGTAGTTGCGGAGGCCGTTGGGCCCGAGGCAGGGGCGCTCCCGGTCGGCGCTCCAGACGACGTAGTTGACGACGAACAGGTCCAGATCGCCGTCGTCGTCGACGTCGAGGAACACGCCGCCGGAAGACCAGGCCGGATCGCCGACGCCGGCGGGTTCGGTCGCGTCCTCGAACCTGCCGCCGCCGGCGTTGCGGTACAGCCGGTTCGCGCCGACGTTCATCACGTAGAGGTCCACGCGACCATCCCGATCGTAGTCGGCGGCAGCGGCGGCCGCGCCGTAGCCCGTGTCGCCGACGCCGGCGGCGTTCGTCACGTCCTCGAAGGCGCCGTCGCCCAGGTTGCGGTAGAGGCGGTTGCCCGGCCGATCAGCCGTCTGCCCACCGCTCCCCCCGGCGCCGGGAACCGGCCCGCTCTGCACCAGGTAGACGTCGAGCAGTCCGTCGTCGTCGATGTCGAGCAGCGCTCCGCCTCCCACCAGAAGCTCCGGGTAGTTGTACTCGCCCGTCGCGCCGTTGCGATGGACGAAGTCCAGGCCCGCCTCGGACGCGCGCTCGACGAAGACCGACTCCGTCGAGGGCGCCGCGGTCGGGGCTTCCGTTCCGCCATCCGTCTCGGCGCAGGCCACGATGGCCACGGCCGAACTGGCGGAGACGAAGACGAAGCAACCTCGCATTGTCCGTTACGGACATTATGCGCGAGCCCGGTTGACAGGATCCAGTGCAGGCACTACAAACTTGCGCATGAAGACCCCGCTGAACTTCGACGACCGCTTGATCCAGGCGGCCAAGGCGCGCGCTCAGGCCGGTTCTCCAAGGCGCCCTTCGGCAAGGAGGGCTCCCGGCGCCCTGATCGGGACCTTGGCGCCCTGAGCGTGAAGCTCCTCGCCTTCAGCGACGTCCACCTGGATTCGAAGTTCGGCTGGGCCAGCCGGGAGGTGGCCCGTCGGCAGCGCCAGCGGCTCCGCGAGGGCCTGAGCTGGGCGTTCGATCAGGCCCGGCGCGAGAACGCCGTCGCTGCGCTGATCGGCGGCGACCTGTTCGAGCATGAACTCGTATCGCCGGACACGGTCGAGTTCCTGCGCCGGACCTTCGAGCGCTCGGGCCTCCAGGTGTTCGCCGCTCCCGGCAACCACGACTACGCGGACGCCGAGAGCCCCTACCGGCGAATCGACTGGCCGGGCAACGTGCACATCTTCGACGAGACGCGGTTCACGTCGAAGTTGCTCGCCGACGGCGTGACCATCTGGGGCGCCGCTCATCGCAAGCCCGTGGACACGCCCGGCTTCTTCGACGACGGATTCCGGGTCGAGGGCGACGGCACGCACATCGCGGTGTTCCACGGCGAGGAACGGAACGCCGGGTTCCAGGGCCAGTACCGGCACGCCCCGTTCGCGAGCGATCAGATCGCCGCGGCCGGTCTCGCCCACGCCGTCGTCGGGCACTCCCACAAACCGGCCGACCGGCCGACCTGGACCCGGCTCGGCGCCCTGGAACGGCTCAAGTTCAACGAGGCCTATGGCGGCGCGGCGATGCTCGAGATCGTGGACGGTCGCGTGACCCGCCGCCGGCTGGACCCGCGGCCTCCAGCCCTTCACGCACTGAGCGTCGACCTGACGGACGTCGGGAGCGCGGCCGCCGCCCGGGACCGCGTCCGCGACGCGCTCTCCGGACTGGCGGGCGCCGCCCGGATTCGGCTGATCGGCGAGCCGGACCGTCTGCAACTGCACGAGGACGACTTCGGCACGGCCTTGTTCGACCTGCCGGAAGGCATCGAACAGATACTCGTCGACAGTTCCGGGCTGGCGCCGCCCTACGACCTGGAGCAGATCGAGCGCGAGCGCACCGTTCGCGGCATGTTCGTGCAGCGCGTCCGCGCGGACGCCCTGGACCCGGACACCGAGCGGCTGGTGCTTCTCGCCGGTCTGCGCGCGCTCGACGGCCGCGCCGACCTCGCCGTGATCGACGAGCTCCGGATGAGGGCTTCGCCGGACGATCGACCGAACGACGGGGAGACCGCGTGAAGATCCTTCGCGTCCGCGCGCACGAATTCGGGAAGCTCGACGGCGAACTCGACCTGGCGCCGCGGATGACCGTCATTCACGGCGGCAACGAAGCCGGCAAGTCCACCTGGCTGCAGGCGATCTTCGCTGGCCTGTGCGGGCGGCGCCGCGGACGCGGCGCCAACACGTCGGAGGAGCGCGAGTTCGAGCGCCAGTACAAGCCCTGGAACCGAGGTCCGTGGCGGGTCACGGTCAAGTTCCAGCTCGACGACGGGCGGCGGATCGAGATCCAGCAGCGCGACCTCGACACGAAGGAGAGCGTGGCGCACGACGCCGACACCGGACGCGCCGTCGGCGACGAGATCATCTACAGCGGCAGCATCGACGGTTCGCGCTTCCTCGGTCTGAACCGCCAGGTCATGCCGTCGACCCTGGTCATCGGCCAGGGCGACATCCAGAGACTGCGGCAGAGGAGCGAGAAGAGAGGCGACGAGGCATCGGCGCTCAAGGAGGAGCTCCAGCGGGCGGCCGCATCGGCGGGTGGCGCCGCCACGGCCGTGGAAGCGCTCCGCACGCTGAAGGAGTACGCCAGCGCCGAGATCGGCCTTGAGCGCCGGAATTCCAGCAGGCCGTTGCAGCGATCGATCGACCGCGCGGCCGCCGCCCGCGAAGCCCTGCGGGCCGCCGGGCGACGCCACGGCGAACGCACCAGGCTGGAGAACGATCTGATCGCCGCGCGCGACTGGGCGCGGGGCGCCGAAGCGCGGGTCCGCGCATGCCAGGGACAACTGGCCGAACGAACACTCGGGCGGCTCGATCGCCAGCTCGCCGAGATCGACCGACTGGCGGCGAAGTTCCCGGGCGGCGCGGCGCCCGCCCGCCCGGGCGAGGAAGACGACGCCGGAGCGGCTCTGGAGCTCCGCGAGGCCGCGGAGGCGTTCCGCTGGCGTCCACCGGCGCCGGCGGAAAGCGCCGGCCCGACGGCCGACGAGATGGCGGCTCAACTCGCCGATCTGCCCGAGGCGCCGGACGGCGACAGCGCTGTCGCGGACGAGGTCGCCGCGGCCGCAAGGTCCTGGCGCGCGGCCACGGAGGCGCGGACGCTGCGCGCACAACTCGGCCCCGGCGAGGCCCCGAAAGCCGTCCTGGCCAAGACCGACGAAGCCCGGGCTAAACAGGCTCTGGCGACCCTGGAACTGCCCCCTGCGGAGTCCCTCGATGAGGCGGAGCGGCGGGTGCGGGAACTGCTCGCGCAACTGGACGCGCGGAAGCGTCGGCCTGGGAAGGCCACCCCGTTCGGTCGGTTGCGCACGATCGGCCTCGTCGTCGGCAGCCTCTTGCTGATGCTCGTGATCTTCGAGGTTGTTCCACGGGTAGCCGGCGTAACCGCCGCTCTTCTCAGCCTAGTGTGCTCTCTTCTCGCATACGTCGGACAGAAGCGCGGCGGCCTGCCGCGAGCTCGTCCCGTCGAAGAAGCAGCGGTCGGCATGGATCTGGCCGATGCGAGGGCGAATCTGCGGGACCTCGAACGCAGGAAGAAACAGCGGGACCGCCAGTTCGCGGGGGCGCGCAGCGAACTCGAATCGCTCGGACTGGAAGCGGACGCGGACAGTGTGCGCGACGCCCTCGCCGCGCTTGGAGAGCAGAAGAGATGGGAACGCGAGCACGCCCTCTGGCAGACGCGCCTCGAAGCCGCGCGCGAGGCCGAGGCAACCAGCGAAACCGCGCTGCGCGCGGCTCTCGCCGACCGGGGAGTGGAGAATCCCGACGCATCCGTCGGCGCCCTGCTCGAAGCGTACGAAGGACGTTGCCGCCGGAACGCCGAACTGGCGTCGGGAACCGGCAGGCGCGAGATCCTGGAGTCCCGGATGGAAGCGCGGCGACAGAGCGAACGCACGGCGGCCGCGCGCGAGGCCGCGGAGCGGCGTTTCCGCGCTGCGCTCGACGCGGTCCGCTTCCCCGCCGATTCCGACGAGGATCCCGAAGTCTGGGCCGACCGTTGGCTCGAGAATCGGGAACGCCGACTCGGGGAGCAGCGCCGCGATTGGGACCGCCTGCAGCGCCACCTCGACGGCACGGACCGCCAGACGCTCGCGGCAAGGCGCGACGCGGCCGCGCGGGAGTGGCGCCGGACGGGCGACGACAACACCGACGACGCCAACGAACTCCGAAACCTCGGAAACGACGCCCTCGAACGGAGCCTCGCCGACGCCCGCGTCGACGCGGAAAACGCGCGACTCGAAGTCAACCGGCACGAAGTTCAGCTCGCGGCAGTCACGGACCTTCCTTCTCTCGCCGAACTCGAGGAAGAGCAGACCACCGCGAAACGCCAGGTCGACCTCCTGAGGCGGGCACGCGACATTCTCGACAAGACCAGGGAACACCTCGAAGCAGCCCAGCACGAAGTCCATCGCATGCTCGCGCCGGACCTGCGCGAAGGCTTGGAGAAACGGCTGAACCTGGTCACCGACGGCCGCTACTCGGCGGTCCGCATCGACCCGGAAGAGGGCATGGAGGTGCAACTGGAGGTCGAAGGAGGCGTCTACCGCTCGGCCGCCGAACTGTCTCACGGTACCGTCGACCAGACCTACCTGCTGCTCCGCATCGGACTCGCCGAAGCGCTCGGCGACGAGAAGGAGTCCGCGCCCCTGTTCCTCGACGACGCGACCGTCCATTCGGACACCGACCGCACGGACCGCTTCCTCGACCTGCTGCTCGCCCTCAGCGAGGAACGGCAGATCGTCCTGTTCAGCCAGGAGCAGGAAGTCAGGCAATGGGCCGACCGGCGTCTCGCGGGGGATCCGCGGCACCGCCTGATCGCGCTCGGACCGGACGGTCTTCCCCTGCGGCCGGTCGCCGACATCGGGCCGGCGGCCGACGACGCCGACGAGCCCGCGCCCGACCCGGAGCGCCAGCGTTCTCTTCCATGATCGCCGCCCCATGCAGCGCTTGCTGATCGCCAACCGCGGCGAGATCGCGGTACGGATCGCCCGCGCGGCGATGGATCTGGGAATCGCGACCGTCGCCGTCTACTCCGAGGACGACGCGAACGGACTCCACCTGCGGATCGCCGACGAGGCCGTGGCGCTCGGGGGCCGCGGAGTGCCCGCCTACCTCGACATCGAGGACGTCGTCGCAAGAGCCGTCGACGCGGCGTGCGACGCCATCCACCCCGGCTACGGATTCCTGGCGGAGAACGCCGACCTCGCCGCCGCCTGCGCGGAGGCCGGCATCGCCTTCGTCGGGCCGCGGACGGAGATGCTCGAGCTGTTCGGGGACAAGGGACGGGCGCGGTCGGCCGCCGCCGCCGCGAACGTGCCCGTGCTGCGCGGCACGGATCGCAACACCAGCCTGGAAGAAACCCGCGAGTTCTTCGCCGCCCTCGGCGACGGTGGAGCGATCATCATCAAGGCGCTCGCCGGCGGCGGCGGCCGCGGCGCCCGCATCGTCACCGCGGCGAACGACATCGAACAGGCCTGGGAACGCTGCGGGTCCGAGGCGGAACGCGCCTTCGGCGCCGGCGGTCTCTACGTCGAGGAACTCGTCCCACGCGCCCGTCACATCGAGGTCCAGCTCCTGGGCGACGAAGTCGGCGGCCTGGTCGACTTCGGGGAGCGGGAGTGCAGCGCCCAGCGCCGGCGCCAGAAGCTGGTGGAAACGGCGCCGGCGCCGAACCTCCGGCCCGAGATCCGCCAGGCGATCATCGACGCGGCGTTGCGTCTGGGCCGCGCCGCGCGGTACGACAGTCTCGGAACCTTCGAGTTCCTCGTCGACGCCGGCGGCGACGCGGGCGGAGACCACGGCGCCGACGGCCGCTTCGCCTTCATCGAAGCGAACGCGCGCCTCCAGGTGGAGCACACGGTGACCGAGGCGGTGACCGGCGTGGACCTGGTGCAGGCGCAACTGCGGGTGGCCCGCGGCGAGTCGCTGGCGGACCTCGGGCTCGACGCCCCGGACGCCCGCCGGGCCGGCGGCTTCGCCATTCAGGCCCGGGTCAACCTGGAGACCCTGGACGCCGAGGGCGCCGTGCGGCCCTCCTCCGGCGTTCTCTCGGCCTACGAACCGCCGAGCGGTCCCGGCGTGCGAATCGACGGCTGCGGCTACGCCGGCTACGAGCCGAACCCCGCGTTCGACTCGCTGCTCGCCAAGGTGATCGCTCACTCGCCATCGAACGACTTCGCCGACGCCGTCCTGCGGGTGTCGCGGGCCCTTGACGAGTTCCGCATCGGCGGACCTACCACGAACATTCCCTGGCTCCAGGGCGTGCTCGCCCACCCCGACTTCGAGACGGGTCGCCTCCACACCCGCTGGCTGGACGACCACGCCGAGGAGCTGGCGGCGGCAGCTGGAAACGGACGCAGGCCGCGCTTCGTCCCGACGGCGGATCCCGGCGTCGGCGGCGAGTCCGCCTCGACCGGACGCCGCGGCCCCGACAGCGGCTTCGCCGGCGCCCGCGTCGACACGGCCGATCCGCTCGCCCTGTTCGCCTACGACCGCGAGACGAAGGCCGCGCGGGCTGGACGGACGGAGGAACCGGGCGGCATGCCGACCTCGGCGGCGGACACGGAAGGCGCCGCCGGCGTCGCCGCGCCGATCCAGGGCACGATCGTCAGCATCGACGTCGAGGAAGGCGTCGAGGTCCTGCGAGGCCAGCAGGTCGCCGTGATCGAGGCGATGAAGATGGAGCACGTGCTCCGCGCCGACACGAGCGGCACGGTGCTCCGGGTCACGATGGCCGTCGGCGACACGATCCGGGAGGGCCATCCCCTCGTCCTCCTGGAAGCGACCGAGGGCGGCGAGGCCGCGGACGCCGCCATCGAGATCGATCCGGACCACATCCGGCCGGATCTGGAGGAGAACATCCGGCGGCATGCCTTCACGCTGGACGAAAACCGCCCGGAGGCGGTCGCCCGGCGCCGCCGGCTCGGCTTCCGGACGGCGCGCGAGAACATCGAGCAACTCGTCGATCCCGGCTCGTTCAAGGAGTACTGGCCGCTGATCGTGGCCCGCCAGCACCAGAAGTTCAACGACGAGAAGCTGCGCCAGTACACGCCCGCCGACGGCGTGGTCGCCGGCGCCGCCTCGATCAACGGCGACCTCTTCGACGACGAGAGGTCGCGCGCGATGGTGCTCTCCTACGACTACACCGTTCTCGCCGGAACGCAGGGCGGGCGCAACCACTACAAGCAGGACCGCCTGTTCGATCTGGCCAACCGGTACAGGCTGCCGATCGTCCTCTTCACGGAAGGCGGCGGCGGCCGGCCGGGCGACGACGACACGGGGCCGCGGGTCGCCTTCGACACCTTCACGTTCACCCAGTTCTCCAGGCTCTCCGGCCTCGTTCCGCTCGTTGGCGTGAACAACGGCCGCTGCTTCGCGGGCAACACCGCGCTGCTCGCCTGCTGCGACGTGATCATCGCCACCAGGGCCTCGACCATCGCCATGGGCGGTCCGGCCATGATCGAAGGCGGCGGCCTCGGCATCTACACCCCGGAAGAAGTCGGTCCGATGTCCTTCCAGGCGCCGAACGGCGTCGTCGACATCCTGGTCGAAAACGAGGAAGAAGCGGTCGACGTGGCGAAGAAGTACCTCTCCTGCTTCCAGGGGCCGATCGCGGACTGGGAGGCTCACGACCAGCGCCGCCTGCGCCACGTCGTGCCGGAGAACAGGCTGCGTCTCTACGACATGCGGGAGATTCTCCACACGATCGCCGATGTCGACTCCGTGCTCGAGATCCGGCCGACGTTCGGCATCGGCGTCATCACGGCGCTCATCCGGGTCGAAGGCCGACCGATGGGGGTCATCGCGAACAACCCGCACCACCTGGCCGGCGCGATCGATTCGAACGGCGCGGACAAGGGCGCCCGTTTCCTGCAGCTCTGCGACGCCTTCGACCTCCCGGTGCTGAGCCTGATGGACTGCCCCGGCATCATGGTGGGACCGGATCACGAAAGGACCGCACTGGTCCGCCACAGCGCCCGCATGTTCAACACCGGAGCGAACCTCTCGGTGCCGCTGTTCGGCGTCGTCGTGCGCAAGGCCTACGGCCTGGGCGTGCAGGCGATGTGCGGCGCGAGCTCGCTGGTCGGCTTCTTCACCGTCGGCTGGCCGACAGCCGAATTCGCCGGCATGAACATCGAGGGCGCGGTCAAGCTCGGCTACCGCAAGGAGCTGGCCGCGATCGAGGATCCGCAAGAACGCCGGCTCGAGTTCGAGCGCCGGGTCGAGGCCTCGTACGAACGCGCCAAAGCGGTCAACGCCGCCGCCGGCGGCGGCCTCGACGACGTGATCGACCCGGCGGAGACGCGTTCCTGGATCGCCGAGAGCATGAAGCGGCTGCCTCCGCCGCCGCCGCGGACCGGCAAGAAGCGGCCGTACATCGACACCTGGTAGCCTCGACCAGCTATGGCCTGTCCCCGGGGACAGACTCGGCCGCCGTCCGTCCGGCGGCGACCGCTCGTTCCGAGTCGATCACGATCGCCTGACGAAGCGCCTTCACGATCGACAGGTCCATCCGTCGCAGGTCCGGGCTCGCCAGGACGAACACGACCGCCACGATGACGGCGAGCAGCGAGGCGAGTCCCACCGAAAGAGGCGCGCCCCAGACCTCGGCGAGCGCGCTGATCGGCACGGCGCCCAGCATCGGCAACGAGAACGACATCGTCAGGAAGCCGGAGACCCGGCCGCGTACCGAGTCCGGGATCAGCACGTGGATCGCGGTGTTGTTCAGGGTCGTGTAAATCGCCTGGAAGGCGCTGCCGGCGAGCAGCAGCGGCAGACCGAGCCAGAACCAGGGGCTGAGCGCGAAGCCCATCATCAGCAGGCCGAACGCGAAGACGCTGGCCATCATCAGCCGCAGCCGCCGGCTCGAGGCGCCGCGCCAGGCCACGAATGCCGCTCCCACCACGCCGCCAACGCCGGCCGCGCCGCTCAGCAGGCCGAAGCCCCGCGGCCCGACGTCCCAGATCTCCTCGGCAAACACGACCAGAAGCGTCTGGAACGGCATGACGAGGAACATCGGCACCAGACCGAAGAACAGAAGCACGAGGACCAGACGGTGTTCCCGCACGTAGCGGAACCCTTCCATCATGTTCTGGAACAGGGAGCTCTCCGCGCGGGCCGCCGCCGGCGTCCGCTCGACCGCCATCATCGCGGCCAGGGCCAGAGCGTAGAGGGCGACGTTGGTCGAGTAGGCCACCGTTGCGCCGGCGGCGCCGATCAGGGACCCGGCGAGCGCCGGTCCGACGACCCGCGTGACGTTCATCGCCGTCATCGTCAGCGCCATCGCGCCGCCCAGACGCCGCCGGCCGACCACGTTCGCGATGATCGCGTTGCGGGCCGGCATGACGAACGGGAAGACGGCGCCGACGAACGCGACCTGAACGAGAATGTGCCAGAACTCCAGCCGGCCGCTCAGGAGCAGCGAAAGAACGACGAGCTCGGCCACGAGAACGGTGACCTGACCGGCCACCACCAACGACCGTCGCTCGAACCGGTCCGCCACGACGCCTCCCACCGGCCCCAGGCCCAGCATGGCCAAGGCCACCATCAGCGTCACCAGTCCGAGCGCCAACTCGCGGCCAGTGATCGAGAACACCAGCCACGCGCGCACGACGAGCTGGCCCTGCATGGCGAGGAAGAACGTCGCGTTCGAGATGTAGAGCCAGCGGAATTGCCGCTCGCTGAAAAGCCCCGCCAGGCCGCCGCGGCCTGGCGGCGGACGCTGCGCGCGGTGGAACTGTCGGACCGTCATCGGCTCGGCAGGACTATCACGGAGAGGACGATCCCGCCGGGTCCGCGCGCTGCTACACTGCGGGACCTCGCGCCGCGGCCGGCCGTCTCGCCCGGTCATGCCGACGTAGCTCAGCGGTAGAGCAGCTGATTCGTAATCAGCAGGTCAGCGGTTCAAATCCGCTCGTCGGCTCCAGTACCGCAACGCTCCGGACACGCTCTCGACCGATCGTCGCGGGTGTCGAGAGGACCGAGATGAAGGCCATCCTGTCCGACCTGATCGACGAGTACATCGAACTTCACAAGGAGACACTGGACCTCCCGGCCCGCCCCGGGTGGGCAGCGGCGATCGAGCAGGGAAAGGCCGAAGTGGATGCAGGAGTCCCAGGCAAGGGGCTTGATGAACTGGAGGATTGAGGTCAGACCGTCGGCCCATAAGCATCACGTCAAGCTGGACGCCCGAGTCAGGCCGAACGACCGCCAGGCGAAGTACATCGCCGGGAAGACGAGCGTCACTCCGAGGAACACGGTCACCAGTCCGCCGACCATGGGCGCGGCGATCCGCTTCATCACATCCGCGCCGGCGCCCGTCGCCCACAGGATGGGCGCGAGCGCGGCGAACGTCGTCAGCACGGTCATCGTGATCGGGCGCACCCGCCGAACGGCGGCCTCGATCACGGCCTCCCGCAGGTCGCCCAGGGTGTTCATCGTTCCCGCGGCCCTTCGTTCGCCGTACGCCAGGTCGAGATAGAGCAGCATCACCGCTCCGGTCTCGACGGCGAGTCCCGCCAGCGCGATCATCCCGACCCAGACGGCGACCGACCAGTTGTAGTCGAGCTGATCCAGCAGCCAGACCGAACCGACGAGCGAGAACGGCGCAGCCGACAGGATGAACGCCGTCCTGATCACCGAGCGCGTGCTCAGATAGAGGAGCGCGAAGGTCAACGCGAGGGTGAGCGGGACGATGACCAGGAAACGGTCTCTCGCCCGCTCCATGTACTCGTACTGCCCGGACCACGCGAGCGTGTAGCCGAGCGGCAGGACGACCTTCTCCGCCACCTCCTCTCGGGCGCGGCGGATCCAGCCGCCGATGTCCGTGTCTTCCAGGTCGACGTGGACCCAGGCGTTCGGTCTGGCGCCCTCGGACTTGATTCCCGGCGGTCCGTCCCGGAACTCGATCGCCGCCACCTGGCCGAGCGGTACCTGGACGCCGCTCGGCGCGGTCACGAGGATCCGCTCCAGGGCCTCCGGATCGTCCCTCAGCTCCCGCGGATAGCGCAGGTTGATCGGGTAGCGCTCCAGGCCCTCGACGGTCCATGAGACGTTCACGCCGCCCACGGCGGACTGGATCGTCTCCTGAATGTCGGCGATCCGCAGGCCGAAGCGCGCGGCCGCCTCCCGATCGATGTCGAAGTCGAGGTAGGCGCCGCCCATCACCCGTTCGGCGTAGGCCGTGAGCGTGCCCGGGAGCGGCTTCACCACCGCTTCGACCTGTTCCGCCAGCCGTTCCAGCGTCGCCAGGTCGGGGCCGCCAAGCTTGATCCCCACGGGCGTCCGGATGCCGGTGGACAGCATGTCGATCCGGGTCTTGATCGGCATGGTCCACGAGTTCGTCACGCCGGGGAACTGGAGCGCCCGGTCCAGCTCGGCGATCAGGCCGTCCGGGGTCAGGCCGGGACGCCATTCGTCCTGGTCCTTCAGCACGATCGTCGTTTCCAGCATCGAGAGCGGCGCCGGATCGGTCGCAGTCTCCGCCCGGCCCACCTTGCCGAACACGGTCTCCACCTCGGGAAAGCCGCGGATGATCCGGTCCGTCTGCTGGACGATCTCCCTGGCCTTCGTGATGGACACGCCGGGCAGCGTGGTCGGCATGTAGAGCAGGTCGCCCTCCCACAGAGGCGGCATGAACTCCGAGCCGATCCGCTTGAGCGGCACGAGGCTCGAACCCAGAGCGGCGAACATCAGCACGATGACGCCCCAGCGCAGCCGCACGGCGCCCGCTGCCAGCGGTCGGTAGACGAAGCGCAGGAGCCTGGACAGCGGATTGCGATGCTCCGCAACGATCCGTCCGCGCACGAGCCAGAACATGAGCACGGGCGCCACGGTCACGCCAACCACCGAGGCCATCGCCATCGACCACGTCTTGGTCAGGGCGAGCGGCTTGAACAGCCGCCCTTCCTGAGCCTCGAGCGTGAAGACGGGCAGGAACGAGACCGTGACGACCAGGAGCGAGAAGAACAGGGTCGGGCCGACCTCCTGCGCCGCGCGCAGAACGAGGTCGAAGCGGGAACGGCCGCCGCCCGCCTCGGCGTCCTTCTCGACGTGACGGTGCACGTTCTCGACCATGACGATAGCGGCGTCGACCAGCACGCCGATCGAGATCGCGATGCCGCCCAGGGACATGATGTTCGAGTCGAGTCCCTGGACCCGCATGACGACGAAGGCCAGCAACACCGCTATCGGCATCGTCAGAATCACCGCCAGCGCCGACCGGAAATGGAACAGGAAGAGCAGGCACACGACGGCGACGACGATCGACTCCACGATCAGCGTGTCCGTCAGCGTCGCAATGGACCGCTCGATCAGACCGCCGCGGTCGTAGGCGACCGAGATCTCCACGTCCGCCGGCATGCCGGCGGCCAGTTCGGCGAGGCGCTCCTTCACCCGCTCGATCGTCGTCCGGGTGTCGGCGCCGGAACGCACGACGACAATGCCGCCGACCGTTTCGCCCTCGCCGTTCCAGTCGACCAGGCCCCGACGAATCTCCGGTCCGATCGTCACCGTCGCGACGTCCCGAAGCAGCACCGGCGCCCCGCCCGGATCGGATGCCAGAACGATCGTCTCCAGATCCCGCAACTCCCGAATGTAGCCCCGTCCCCGAACCATGTACTCCCGCTCCGCCATCTCGATCAGCCGGCCTCCCACGTCGGCGTTCGACTGCTCGATCGCCCGCCGGACAACGGGCAGCGACAGGCCGTAGGCGCGCAGCCGGACGGGATCCGCCTCGACCTGATATTGGCGCACGAAGCCGCCGATCGACGCCACCTCCGAGACTCCCTCGACGGTCAGCAGGCCGTACTTCAGGTACCAGTCCTGAAGCGAGCGAAGCTCCGCCAGAGACCGCGACCCCGAGTTCAACACGTACATGAAGGCCCAGCCGACGCCGGTGGCGTCCGGTCCAAGCCGGGGCGACACGCCGGGCGGCAGCCGGCCCTCGAGTCCCGCCACGGATTCGAGCACTCGAGAACGCGCCCAATAGAGGTCCGTGCCGTCCTCGAAGATGACGTAGACGAAGGAAGAGCCGAAGAAGGAGAAGCCGCGGACCGCCTTGGCGTAGGGCGCCGAGAGCATCGTCGACGTGATCGGGTAGGTCACCTGGTCCTCGACCACTTGCGGCGCCTGCCCCGGAAACTCGGTGAACAGGATGACCTGCACGTCCGAGAGGTCCGGAATCGCGTCGATCCGGGTCGTCCATGCCGACCAGACCCCGGCCGCGAGCGCCACCGCCAGGCCCAGAGCAACCAGCAGCTGGTTGCGGAGCGACCATTCGATGATCCGGTTCAGCATCGGGTCATCGGCCGCCCTTCCCGCGATCCGTCCGGGCCATGCCGTGGTGCTCGTGGCTCGTCTCGTGGTTCATCTCGTCGCTCGTCTCGTGCCCCGGGGCCGCCCTCTCCGGCGCCGACGCGGCCTCGAGCATCCGCTGGACCGCCGCCCGAAACCTGGACTCCGAATCGAGCAGGAACTGGGACGACGTGACGACGTCCTCGCCCGCCGCGAGGCCCGAGCGGACCTCAACCAGACCGCCGGAGGTCTGGCCCAGCTCCACCTCGCGGGGTTCGAAGCGACCGCCGCCCCGCGCCACGATGACCACGCTCCGCCGCCCCGTCCGCAACACGGACTCCGCGGGAACGGTCAACGCTCCCGGAACGAGGACCGGATCGAAGACGACGGTGGCGAACATTCCCTTGCGCAGCCGACCCTCCGGATTCGGGACCGCGATCTTCACCGTCAGCGTGCGGGTGCGCTCCGAGAGCTCCGGCGCGATGAACTCGACCGTCCCGCGGATCGTCTCGCCCGGGAAGTACGTGAACGTCACCTCCGCCTCGACGCCCGGGGCGACCCAGACGACCTGGTCCTCGAACACCTCGACCGAGAGCCACAGCGAGGTGATGTCGGCGATGTGGTACGCCTCCATTCCGGGCGTCACGGCCATGCCCTCGAGACCCGGCATCCGCCTCATGACCAAGCCGCCGGCCGGCGCGGTGACCGTCAGGGTGCGGAAGATCTCGCCCGTCTCCTCGAGACGAGCGATCTGAGTCGGAGAAATGTCCCAGAACGCGAGGCGGGCCCGTGCCGCATCGACCAGCGCCTCGGCTCGCAGCCGGGCGTCGGCCGGCGCGCCCCGGAACCTGGCCGCATAGCGGATCGCCGAGAGGAGCTCCTGCTGGGTCTGGACCAGTTCGGGGGAGTACACCTCGAACAGGCCGGCGCCCTCGGCCACCGGCTCGCCGACGTGGTTCACATGGACCTTCTCCACCCAACCGTCGTACTTCGTCGTCACGGTGACCATCCGTTCCTGGTCGTACTCCAGGTAGCCAACCGTCCGGATCTCGCGGCGCAGGTCGCGGCGGCCGGCCCTCTCCGTGCGCACGTTCATGTTCTGGACCACGGCCGGGTCGATCACGACCGCCGTGCCGCCGCCCGGCGCCCGCTCGGCTTCGTCGGCGTACACCGGCACGTAGTCCATCCCCATCTCGTCCCGCGCCGGAACGGGCGAGACGATCGTCGGGTCCATCGGATTCCGGTAGAAGAGCACCTCCCGCTCGCCGGCGTGGCGGTCGACCGTGCGTTGCAGCCAGGAATCGACCGGATGCAGATCCAGGGGATCGAGAAACAGGAGGTAGAAGGCGGCGAAGCTCCCGACAACCCGAGCCGCCCCGGCCAACCAGGGACGAAGACGCCGCCGGGCCCCGAGCGGCCCGCCGGGTCCATTCGCATCGTTCGTCATCTTTCCGCGCCTCCCTTCTTCGCGGCGTCCGCGAGCGGTCCGCCGATCGCCCCTTCCAGCTCCGCGAGGGTGATCAGGCAGTCCGCCCTTGCCCGGTCCGTCGCCGTCTGCGCCTCGAACAGGACGTGCTCGGCGTCGAACAGGTCCAGCGTGTCGAGCGAGCCGGCGATGTAGCCCGCCTCGGCCGATTCCAGCGCCTCCTCCGCCTGGACGATCAGCAGGTCCTCCAGCAGCCGCAGCCGCCTCCAGGCCAGCGGCAGGCGCTGGGTCAGGTCGCCCACCTCCGACTCGACGGCGAGTTCCGCGGCCCGCCGCTCATCGACCGCGTGGGAGCGCAGCTCGAGCGCCTCCCGAACCGCCGCCGCCCGGCTGCGCCGGCGCAGCGGCAGCGTGACGCCGCCGCGCACGCCGAAGACGTCGTTCCCGTTGCCGGCCGGCGCCAGCAGGCGGGCGGCCTGGTCGTCGCGCGGGGTAACCAGCGTGAACGTCACGCCCACGTTGAAGTCGGGCCTGGAGGCCATTCGGGCCAGGCCCTCCAGCGTTTCGGCCCGGGCGAGTCCGGCTTCCGCCGCGCGCAGCTCGGGCCGCGACGATCGCGCCCTGGCCGTGAGGGCCCCGAACTCCAGGGCGGCTTCCTCGATCGCCGCCGGCAGGGAACCTCTCGCGACCGGCGTGACGGCCGGCCGGTCTCGCAGCGCGTTGAGCCGCGCGCGCAGGGCGGCCTCGCCGAGGTCCAGGTCGACGAGCGCCCGTTCGACGCGCGTGATCTCCGCCTGCAGCTTGAGCACGGCCTGCGTCGACCCGACGCCGGTCGCGTACCGGGCCTGAGCGACCTCCTCGTGCTGAACGAGATGCTCCAGGAAGGTCTCGGCCGTCCGTCTCGATCGGTCGAGAAACGCCAGTTCGTGGTAGATGCGCCTGACCTCCGTGACCAGCCGAAGCCGGTCCGCCTGCACGCCGTGCTCCAAAGCGACCGCTCCGTGAACCGCCGCTTCCTCCCTGAGCTCGAGCTTGGGCAGCCACGGCAGCGGCTGGCTGTAACCGAGCATGAGCCGCTGCGGCCCGACCCGCGTCTCCGGCGGAGCGAGAAAGACGGTCGCCTCCGCCGTCGGATCGGGCAGGGAGGCTGCCTGCGGCGCCCTTAGCGCCGCCGCCCGCGCCTTGGCGAAGCCGGCTCGCAAACCCGGATTCCGCTCCAGCGCCTCCTCGACCAGCGCGCGCAGTGCTTCGTCGGCGATTCCCCGGGCAACCCGGTCCGCCGGCGCCCGATCCCGAGGGGCGTCAACGCCATCCGGTTGGCCGGTCTCGGCGTTCGATGTTCCCGCCCAGGCGACCGTCAGCAGGACGGCGGCGAGCAGGCAAGGCGACTGTCTGACCATCTGACTCCTCCGCGAAACGTGTTCTCCGCGGCCGCCCGTCTTCCGGGGCGACCGCTCGACTCGCTTCAGCGGAGGATCAGAGCAACAGGGCCGAGTACAGCCTGTAGCGCGGCACAGCGGGCGGCGGGTCTCCCTCGCCGGCGGACGCCGCAGCCTTGAGGCCGCGACCGGCGGGCGCTTCCGGCCCGGCTCCGACCAGGGCGGGCGGGTCGATGTCGACGGCGGGACCGGGGAGAATCCCGGCCGCGGCCGGATCGGCGGGCTCCGCGTTGCAACAGCCCGTCATCTCCATCTCGGCGTGTCCGCAGGATGACGCCTGGCGAGATTCCCGCATGGCGCACGGATCCTCGACACCGACGAGCGCGGCGCACGTTCCCGCTGCCGGCGCCGCCAGAACGGCCAGTGCCAGGAACGAACCCACAAGCCGGAACGCAGTGTGCATCGTCATTAGTATACGCCTTCCCCCGGTTCCGCCCGAGAACCAGCCCGAGCCAGCCCTGTCCCATGAGAAACGGACTGGAGTCCCGATGTCCATCCCGCGAGAGATGGGCGCCCGTGTTGTCAGGTGGATGCGCCAACGCGGCGCAGGTCTCTTCGCTGCTCTGAAGCGCCTCGCTCCCTCTACGCCTCGCGAAGCAGATCCGTGATCTTCCGACGCGAGGCGCTGAAGGCGGGCAGCAGGCCGCCGAGGACCCCCGTGATGGTCGCCAGGAAGATCCCGGAGAAGATGGCGAACGGCGTGGTGCGCAGCTGGAACGTGATCTCGCTGAAGGTCACCTGGTTCATCGTGCCGGTCTGGATCGCGTTGAGGGGAAGCGACAGCAGCGCGCCGAAGCCGCCGGCGACCAGGCCGAGCAGCACGGCTTCCAGGAAGAAGCTCCCCATGATCGAGCGGCGCCTGAAGCCGAGGGCGCGCAGGGCGCCGATCTCGCGTGCGCGGGCGGCGACCTGCGCGTACATCGTGTTCGCGGCGGCGAAGCAGGCGCCGATCGCCATCAGCACGGCCAGCACGTTGCCGAGAATGATGAACTGCGCGGACGAGGCTTCGGACTGCCGCTCGTAGTACTCCGGCTCCGTCGTCGCCTGCACCAGGAGCCGCTGATCCGCTTCGATCGTCTCGATCAGGTCCAGTGCCGCCGCCGGGGACGCGGCCCGAAGCCGGGTCGAGGACACGTAGCCGGAGCGCCGGAACGAGTCTCCCAGTTCCCGGGCATCGCCCCAGATCTCGGACCCGTGAGCGCCGACGCCGGCGAACGTGCCGACCACCCGGAACGTGTTCCGTCCCATCCTCCGCTCGTCGCCGAGCCGCATGCCGAGCCGACGCGCCAGACTGCGGCCGACGATGATCTCGCCGCGGCCCGGCTCGAAGCGCCGGCCCTCGACGACCTCGAACGAGGACCGGATGGGAAACGCCGCGGGCGCCACGCCGCGCACCGTCACGTTCGTCTCGGAGCCGTCGACCCGTTCGAAGATCTGGATCGTGACGACTTCGCCCGACGCCAGCGGCGCCCCGTCCGCCGTCTGCTGGACGCCGGGCATCGCGGCCAGCAGGCGGTGGTCCTCCAGCCCGAAACCGCTTTCCATTTCGGAGCGCGCGCCGTCCCTCAGGACGAGAACCGCCGAGGGGTCTCCGGTGTCCAAGTACGCGGCCCGCAGGCCGCCGGCCAAGGCCAGCACGCCGATGTACACCAGGACGACGAAGCCGATGGAAACCAGCGTCATGAACGCGACGCCGCGACGCTCGAACAGGTTGCGGTACGTGTACTTGATCGGGATCATGCCATCTCCTCGCGCGGGCCGGCGCCCGTCGTCAGAGCCGCCTCAGTCCGTCGACGATCCTCAGTCGGGCGGCGCCGACCGCCGACGGGACGCCGCTCAGGAGTCCGACGGACGCGCCGACCGCGGCCGCCGCCAGGAGGACGTCCGTCTCGAGCTGGAAGCCTCCGAAGCCGAATCCCGATTGCTCAAGAAACGGCGTCGCGACCCGCATGGCGACCGTCGTCAGGCCGATGCCGAGCGCGGCGCCCAGCACCCCGACCGCGAGAGACTCGCCGATCACCATGCCGAGCACCTGGTTGCGCCGGAATCCGAGCGTGCGCAGCACGGAGACCTCGGTCGTCCGCTCGCGCGCCGTCATCGCCATCGTGAACGCGGTGATTGAGAAGATGGGGATGAGGATCCCGAGCCCGATCATGGTGAAGAAGAACTGGATGTTCCCCAGCATCTCCGTGAACGAGGCGGCGAACGCCTCGGCGGTCTCCGCTCGCACCTGGTTGTCCGAGTTCTCGAACATCGCCTCGGCGGCGGCGATCACCGCGGCCGCCGCCTCCGGGTCGTCGAGACGCAGCCAGTACGTGCCATTCTGGCCCGGGTTCCCGAGCGCCTCCTCGACGTAGCGGCGGTGGAAGAAGATCTGCCGCTCCTGACCCGGCTCGTCGGAATCGAACATGGCGCGCAACTGGAGCTCCACGTCGACCGGGAAGATGTCCCCCGCGATCGTGATCGTGTCGCCGATCGCCCACCCCTGGACCTCGGCCAGCTCGCGGCCGGCAGCGAAGGCGCTGCGCTGCTCCGCGAACGCCTCCCACTCCTCCTCGTTCCAGGCGAAATCGTAAAAGACCGTACGGAAGGTCTCCGGGGCGATCGTGAAACGAGGGAAGAAGTTCTCCGGCCTCTCGTCCTTGTAGACGCCCTGGAACCAGTTCTGGGGCGTCACCTCGGCTACGCCGTCGATCGTCCGCAGACGCTGCTCGTACGCCTCGGGCAGCGGAAACGTCAACGAGATCGCGTTGCGCACGACCAGCCGGTCGGGCATGGACGACTCGCCGGCGAAGTTCATCGCATCGTTCACCACGCCGAGCAGCGACAGGATGAACAGCGCCATCGCCAGGCTGGCCATCGTCAGGAAGGTGCGGCGCTTGTTGCGCAGCAGGTTGCGGCGAATCAGCTTGATCATGAACCAGCTCCCGCGGCGCCCGACGCCAGCTTCCCCTTGTCGAGCCGGATCAGGCGCTTCGCTCTCGCCGCCGCGCTCGGGTCGTGGGTCACCATGAGGATCGTCTTGTCGAACTGCTCGTTCAGTTGACCGAGGAGATCGAGGACCTCCCGCCCCGAGTCCGCATCGAGATCGCCGGTCGGCTCGTCGGCGAGCAGCAGGGTCGGGTCGGTGACGATCGCCCGGGCGATCGCCACCCGCTGCTCCTGGCCTCCCGAGAGCTGCCGCGGATAGTGCTTCATCCGGTTCTGCAGGCCGACCACGGAGAGTGCGGTCTCGACGCGCCGCCTGCGCACCGCCCGCGACCCGCGTCGGAGCGTCAGCGGCAGCTCCACGTTCTCGTAGGCCGTCAGCACCGGGATCAGGTTGTAGAACTGGAAGATGAAGCCGATGTGCCGCCGGCGCCAGCGGGCGAGCCTGCTCTCGTTCAGCCCGCTCACCCGTTCGCCGGCGACGACGAGATCGCCGCTGGTCGGCTGGTCGATCCCGGCGAGCAGGTTGAGCAGCGTGCTCTTGCCGGAACCGGACGGTCCCATCAGGGCGACGAAGTCGCCCGCCTCGACATCCAGGGTGATGCCCTGGAGCACCTTCAGTTCGAAGGCGCCGCGCCGGTAGTTCTTCGTCACGTCCCGCATCCGGACGACGGTGTCAGCCATCGGTCAGCTCCCTCGTTGGACTGCTCTGTCCATCCGCTGTTTTCCGCACTGCTCAGGAGGCCTCGCGCACCCGCAGGCCCGGCGTGAGCTCCGGAGTCGGCCGGCGGACGACGACCTCGCCGCCTCGCAGGCCGGACAACACGTGGAACCGGCCGCCGTCCTCCTCCCGGCCGAGTTCGATCGGCAGCCGTTCCAAGCGGCCCGCGCGCAGAAGCAGCACGTAGTCGCCGCCGCCGTCGTTCGCCACCGCCTCCGGCGCGACCACGATCTTCGGCTCCGCCTGGAGCGCCGTCTCGTCGACGCCCTCCTGCAGGAACGTGACGCTGCAGCTCATGTCCGGCACCAGGCGCTCGTCGCGGTCGTCGATCGTGACCTTTACCTGAACGACGGCGCGCTGCCGGTCGGCGGTCGGCACGATCTGCCGCAGCGTACCGCGGTACTCGTGATCCGGCACGGCGTCGACCCGGATCGTCGCCGGCTGGCCGAGCTCGATGCGGGCGATGAAGCTCTCGTTGATGTCGGCCTCGACCTCCAGCGAAGTCGGATCGGCAATCCGCACGACGGCGCCGGTCGCCTGCTGGCTGGTGAATCCTCCCGGCGCGACCATCTCCCCCACCTCGACCGGACGTTCGATGATTACGCCGGCGACCGGCGCCTGGATCACGGTGTAGGCCAGCTGCGCCTCGACCGAATCGAGATTCGCTCGGGCCGTGCCGACCTGCGCCCGCGCCACCTGGAGCCTGGTGACCGCGGCGTCCAGATCGGCCGACGGCGCCACTCCCGCCTCGACGACCCGCCGTTGCCGCGCCTCCTCGCGGACGGCGTCGGCCAAGCGCGCCGCGGCCTCGGCCAGGGATGCCTCGGCGCGGCGCACGGCCGCCTCGAGGTCGTCGCTGTCGAGCACCGCGATAACGTCGCCGGCCGCCACCGCGTCGCCCTCGTCGACGTGGAGTTCCGTGATGCGGCCGATGATCTTCGCCCCCACCGCCGCCCGCACCCGCGCGTAGGTGTAGCCGGTCGCGGTCAGCACGGTGGACGCCTGTTCCGGCGTCAGGCGCTGCACCGTCGTCGTCTCGACCTCGGGCATGAGGAAGGGCACGACCTGGTCCAGCGGCGTCCGCACCGCGGCGACGACCGCGGCCGCCGCGAGCGCCAGAAGGACTCCCCACTTGACGAAGCGCCCGCGCCGCGGACGGACCTCGACCTCGTCGTCGTCGCGCAGGACGGAGAGGTCCGGCCGCGGCGGCGAGCTCTCGGGACCGTCGCCGCCCTCCCTGTCCGGTGCGCTCAACGGCGCACCTCCGACTTCGGCGGACTGACGCCGCCGGCCGTTCGTTCCATGCCATGCATTCTATGGTTCTGGTCTACGAGGGGCGGCCGCGTTGGTTTCAGGCCGCGCGCCGTCAACTCGCCATGCGTTGCATGGAACAAACGTCTGGCGTTTCCTGTCGTGGAGCAACCACGGCCTCGCACTGGGTCGCCGGCGCCTCGCATTGGGCGCCCCGGGCGCCCTTGCGGGCTTTCCGGGTGTGTTCCCTGCGCGACAGCGCAGCCCGACGGCGGTGAAACCTTGCATGGAACCGGCAACGCCGCACTGGGCGTCACGGACGCTGCCGACTCGACACGCGGCCCGGATCCCGGCGCTTCGCACCGGATGCCGACGGGGACGTCGGCGCACCTGGTCCTTTCCGGGATGGGATTCGGTCATCGATCTCGTACCGTTCGCCGTAGTCGCCGGGGCTGCGGCAGCTGTGGGAAACCCAGTCTGTCCCGTTGGGGGTTGCGTGGAGCGAACAACGCTGCCGGCGAACTTGCCTCGCGGCGCTCCGTCGCGCAGACTTGCGGGCAGCCATGCCCGACTTCCTCCACCAGAGCATGTTCGAACATCGGGGCGACAACGAGCCGGAGGTCCGGCTTCTGACGTCGGACCACGTCCGCGTCGAGACCGTCGGGATCCGCGAGACCTTGCGCGTCGAGCCCGAAGCGCTGCGGCTGATCGCGCGGGAGGCGATGGACGACATCGCCCACCTGCTGCGGACAAGCCACCTGAAGCAGTTGCGCCGCATCCTCGACGACCCGGAGGCGTCGGCAAACGACCGCTTCGTGGCGATGGAGCTGCTGAAGAACGCGAACATCGCCGCCGGCCGCGTGCTCCCCGGTTGTCAGGACACCGGAACCGCGATCGTCCTCGGCTACAAGGGTCAGAACGTCTACACCGACTTCGACGACGAAGAGGAACTCTGCCGGGGCATCTTCGACGCCTACCGAGAGCGCAACCTCCGCTACTCCCAGATGGCGCCGCTGTCGATGTACGAGGAGAAGAACACAGGCACCAACCTTCCCGCGCAAGTCGACCTCTACGCGGCGCGCGGCGACGAGTACCGGTTCCTGTTCATTGCCAAGGGCGGCGGTTCGGCAAACAAGTGCTTCCTGTACCAGGAGACGAAGGCGATCCTGAACCCGATCTCGCTGATGAACTTCGTCGACGAGAAGCTGGTCACCCTCGGCACGTCGGCCTGCCCGCCCTACCACATCGCCCTGGTCGTCGGCGGCACGTCGGCCGAGGCGACGATGAAGACGCTCAAGCTCGCGACCTGCCACGCCCTGGACGACCTGCCGACCACCGGCAACGAACGCGGCCGCGCCTTCCGCGATCCCGACATGGAGCGGCGGATCTTCGAGCTCTGCACCCGCATCGGCATCGGCGCCCAGTTCGGCGGCAAGTACTTCGCCCACGACGTGCGGGTCATCCGCCTGCCGCGCCACGGCGCCTCGCTGCCGGTCGGCCTCGGCGTGTCCTGCTCGGCCGACCGCCAGGTCCTCGGCCGGATCAACCGCGACGGCGTCTTCCTGGAGCGCCTCGAGGAGAACCCGGCGAAGTACCTGCCCGACGTCGACGAGGACGAGCTCGGCGGCCAGGTCGTGGCGATCAACCTGAACCGTCCGATGGCCGAGATCCGGGCCGAGCTTTCGAAGTGCCCGGTCGCCACGCGGTTGGCGCTCAGCGGCCCCATGGTCGTCGCCCGCGACATCGCCCACGCCCGGCTCAAGGAACGCCTCGACCGCGGCGGGGGCCTGCCTCGGTACTTCAAGGACCAGCCCGTCTACTACGCCGGCCCCGCGAAGAAGCCCCGAGGCAAGGCGTCCGGATCGTTCGGGCCGACGACCGCGGGACGGATGGACCCCTACGTCGACCTGTTCCAGAGCCACGGCGGCGGCATGGTCATGCTGGCCAAGGGCAACCGCTCGCCCGAAGTGCGCCGCGCCTGCGAGAGGCATGGCGGCTTCTACCTCGGCTCGATCGGCGGTCCGGCGGCCGCACTCGCCGAGCAGAGCATCCGCAAGGTCGAGCTTCTCGAGTTCGAAGACCTCGGCATGGAGGCCATCTGGCGGATCGAGGTCGAGAACTTCCCCGCCTTCATCGTGATCGACGACAAGGGGAACGACTTCTACGCTCCGTTCGTCAAGAGCCGCGCCGTGGCCATCGGCGGCTGAAGAGACGCGGGCGGCCGAACACCTCGTTAGCGAGTCGCGCGATCGACGAAGCCGCTGGACCGCATGCTTCGCCGGGGTCCGCAGCGACGGCGTGGCGGCGCCGGCGTGGCGGAGCAACGCACGCTTGGCGTCCTCACCGCATCCATCGGCTGAGCGTCCGATGGGCGGCGCCGCGAATGAAGAACCTGGCCAAGGCGCCGGGGCCGCGGCGGGCGGCACGTCCGATGCTCAGGCCGCGCAGGACGGCGAACAGAAAACGAATCACGGAACCGATGTTATCGCGGACCGAGCGAGCGAAGGCCGCCAAGGCTAAGTCAGGTGGTCCACCTCGACTCCGCCCCAGTGCTCGTTCAGGTACTCCGCCACCAAGCGGCGGTGGCAGTGATGGGGTTCGTGCTCGCTGCAGAGAAGACAGCCGTCCGAGATGATCTCCCGGTCGAGCGCTTCTTCGATCCGCCGCTCCCGCATCAATCGCCGGAAGCGGACCTCGTAGGAACTCCAGTCGCCTCCCCGCTTCCTGTAGTCGTCCAGGATGTCCTTCGTCGGAGCAAGGACGGGCAGGTGCACGTAGTCCATGCCGCAAACCTCCCGGAGGAACCAGGCGAGGTCGTCGCGCTTGGCAAAGCCGGCGAGCTGGGACACGTTGTGAAGCCGCACGTCGACGACTCTCCGGGCGCCCGAGTCGCGGAGCAGGCCGAAGAAGCGCTCGGCGGACTTCCTGGTGAAACCGATCGTGGCAAGCTTCATCCACGCGCTCCGAGTCCGTCTTCACCGACGACGGGCCGCCGGTGGGCCACCCGTGCCTCGCGCCAGGCGACTGCCCGGGAAACCGGGTCGCCGTCCTTTCCGGCGTCTTCCGGTTCGGGGGAAAACAGTTGCCCCTGCCTGAGGCCGGACATGGCAAGCAGTCGGTCCATCGTCTCGGCGTGCGGCTCGACCGAGCCGTCGGCGAGGATGTGCTCAACGGCTACTCCCCGGCTGGCCAGAGCGTCCGCCACCAGAAGCGTCCGATGGCAGTCGAGCGGTTCCTTCTCGGAACAGAGAAGGGCGATTCTCTGACTCGCGACGCCGCGGACGACTCGTTCCAGGCCGGCCTGGAAGGCCGGCTTCGCCCGCAGCCGGTCGTAGCGGACCCGTCCGTTCTCGTAGTCGGAAGGGTCGTCGGAGCGGCCGCCCAGCTCGCGCCCCAGGAAGACATAGGCGATGCCGACCTCGGCCAACGACGGGGCCAGTTCCTCCCGGTTGAAGTGTGGCTGCCGCCGGCTCCAGGGAGCGGAGCGCACGTCCGCCACCGCCGTGACGCGATGCCGGCGAAGCAGCTTCTCGAAGCGTTCCATCGTGTGATTCGAATGGCCGACCGTGAAGCAGAGCCCGTGACCGCTGTCGCCTTTCATCGCGGCCTCATCCTACTTCGATGACGGCGGCGATGAGCTTGTAGCAAGCGTCCTTGTAACGCTCGCCCAGACTGATCGTGAGGCAGCATCGGCCAAGCTGGTAGCGGCCGTCGCTCCGTGCAAGGTATTTCCTCTCGCAGCGAGGATCCGTGATCCAGAGCGAGTAGCGCTGGCCGGCGTGGACAAACTGTCCCTGAACGCGCCGCTTGGCATTGCCGAACGCCTCTCCCGGAGCGAAGACGGCGAGGGTCAGGGCATCGACGCAAATCAAGCGCAGTGACGTCCCGCATGTTCGAAGAAGCTGAATCGGGACCTTGTCGTTCTGCCCGTGGTAGGTGTGGCAGTCGTCGACCCAGAGCGGTTCCACTGAGTCCGTCATTCTCGGCAGATCGGACGACGACAGCCGCCCCGCTTTTCTCCAGTAGTAGCGCCCGTCAAGCAGCCAGTTCTCGCTCTGGTAGCCGGCGGGCTGCGGTCGGACGACAGGAACATCAATGATGTCGAGAACCTGGGGATCGCTGCCGTCCTCGTACTGTCGTTCGTACTCGGACACCTCGCCGGTCTCCTTGCTGCTGACCGGACGGATCCAGGCGCCAGTTCCTTGTTCACCGAACTTCCGACCGGCTACGCAGCGGCCGCTGAGCTTTCGGGAGTTGGCGAGACAGAGAATGCGAAGGACGCCCCGAAGATTCTGGGGCGCTTGAGGCTCCAAAGGGCACACACTGACAAGTATCGTCCTCTGGCAACCTGAATCGAGGAAGAAGATACGGGCCTTGTCTCCCTCCAGGCCCTTCACCTGTCCAGAACCCAGCGTCGGATGTTCGACCCAGTCGCCGATCTTCAACCCCGACGTCATCCGCCCCTGCCCCACACGCCGAGGCGACCGCCGTCGGTCAGGGCCTGGCGCCTCCCGCCGTCTCCCGCGGCGACGCCTGGAGTCTCGCCCGTTCGGCGGCAACCATGTCCGCCACGTCCGCGAGCAGCTTCTTCGCGTCATAGACGATGCCGTCCTTGATCGTGTAGCGCACGCCGCCGACACGCTCGGGGCGGCCGGTCTCGTCGTTCAGCCGGACCGCGCCGGTTCCGTACAGCACCTTCAGGTTGGCGATCGGGTTCTCGTCCACGACCAGAAGATCCGCGAGCATCCCCTCGCGCACGATCCCGAACTCGATGTCCTTGCCGCTCGCCTTCGCCAGTTCCTCGGCGCCGTGCATCGTCGCCGAGCGGATGACCTCGAGTGGATGGAAGCACGCCTCCTGGAGCATCTCCAGTTCGAGGATCGTGCCGAAACCGTAGGTCTGGTAGATGAACCCGGAGTCCGAACCGACGGTGACGCGGCCGCCGCGGTTCTTGTACTCGTTCAGAAACCGCATCCAGACCCGGTAGAAGTTCTTCCAGGCCACCTCGTCCCAGGTTGTCCAGTAGAACCAGTAGGAACCGTGGTCCAGGCGGCTGGGGGCGTAGAACTCGGCGAGGCTGGGCAGCGTGTAGTCCGCGTGCCAGTCGGCGTTGCGCGCCCGCATCACGTCGCGGCCGGCGGAGTAGATCGTCATCGTCGGGTTGATGAAGAATTCGAGTTCCAGGAACTCGTCCAGCAGAGCGTTCCATCGCTCCCCGCCGGCCTCGACCAGGCGCCACTGCCGAGCGACCTGGCCGAACCGGAACTGCTCGTCCATGTAGTTCATGTCGGCCGGCCAGGGCTGGACGTCGACGCCCTCGTACATCGACTCGAACAGCCCGTAGAAGTGGGTCATCCCGACCAGTCCGAGACGCGCGGCGTCGAGCGCGTTCATCCGGGCCACCCCCATCTGGTCGAGATGGGCGGTCGACCCCATGCCCAGACGCCTAGACTCGTCCAGCAGCGCCGCCATGATCTTCGGCGGAAACGCGCCGAGCTTGAGACCGTCCACGCCCTTGTCGTGGGCGTACCGCACCCACTCGCGAGCATCGGCCGGAGTGCGGATGTCCCGGTCCTTCCACTCCTTGCCGCTGCCGGGACGTTGATAGGAGACGAAGCGCGGCGCGGTGATCTGGTTCCCGCGGCTCCGCTCCTTCTCGTTCAGGTCCCACTCGAGCGGGCCGGTGGGCACGCCGCGCGCCGTCGTGATGCCGTGGGCCATCCAGAGCTTGTAGATGTACTCGGCCCGAGGCGCCTTGGGCACGCCGCCGCTGTGGACGTGGAGGTCGACCAGTCCCGGCAGCACCCAGGAACCGGAGAGATCGAGCTCATGGTCCGCGTCCCGCGGGCGTCCGCTCTCGTCGATCTCCGTATTGGCCATGCCCAGGCTCTTGATCTCCTCGATCCGGCCGCCCTCGATCACGATGTCGACCGGCCCCATCGGCGGCGCGCCGGTCCCGTCGACGACCATCACGCCGCGCAGGATCAGGCGGTCGAACGGCCCCTGACCCTCGCCGTCCGGTCGCGGCGGCGCCGGTTCCACCAGTTTCGGCTCGTCCTCTTCCGCGGCCGCGGCCGGCGCCGCCAGCGGCAGCACGAAGACCCCGAGGCCCAGCAACGCGCAGCGACCCCAGCGGGCGCGCCGGCCGCCGAAGCTGCGCCGGCCTTGCGGCCGCGGCGAGTCCCTCGCCGCCTCCGGCGGCAGCCGGCCGGAAGACCCGGGCGCCCAGCGGGCGGCCAGTTGCTCCCTGCACGACAGCGCAGCCCGACCGCTGCAAACGCTCCTGGAGGATTCGACGGGCGGATGGGGCATGGCTTCTCCTCCTTCAGGCGACGTGCGGCAGCGGGCTCGCTTCGCGCGCGGTCCGCGCTCAGAGGGTCCGCGCACGGGACAGGGACGGGCGCTCGCCGGAATCGACGACGGCGCTCAGGTAGAGCAGCGCCTGGCCCGGCTGCGGCGTCTTCGCCAACAGGCCGTGGGTGGCCTCCAGCACATCGCGGCGGCTGATCTGGCCCACGAGCCTCCGACCCCGCAGGACCGGCAAGCGACGGTACGGCGTGCTCTTGAAGATGCGCGCGATGGTCAGGAGGTCCGTGTCCTCGGAGATCGTGCGGGCCTTGCGGTCCATGAACGCGGAAGCGTCCGTGGAATCGAGTTCGAAGTCGGCCGGATCCGCTTCTTCCTCCGGCGCCGCCAGATCCTCCAGACCGAGCTCGCTGCTGCGTTCCCGCAGGATGGACCGCCGGCCGTCGATCGCCGCGGTCAGATGGTGCGAGGCGTTCAGAACGTCCCGGCGGCTGACTTGCCCCACGAGCGTGCCGTCCCGGACCACCGGCAGACGCCGGTACGGCGTGTCGAGAAAACGCTGCGCGATCTCGAGCAACCGCTCGCCGCCGTCGATCACCCGTCCGAAGTCCGTGTTCATGAACGCGTCCACGGGCGCCGCCGGCAACTGATCGTAGGCCAGGCCGATCAACACGTCCATCGAGAACTTCTCGGAGAAGACGCCCAGGAAACGACCGGCCGCATCCACCACGGGAGCGCCCGAGATCCGGTTCTTCAGCAGGAGGGCGATCGCCTCGAGCGCCGGCATGCCGGCCCGAAGCGTGACCAGGCGTTTCGCCATGAAATCCCGCGAGAGCGAGCGGCGGCTCGCCGCCAGCCCGCGTTCGTCCGCCGCGCGCGCCGTCACGGTAAGGACCGTCAGGCAGCTCTTCTCCGACAGCATGCCGAGATAGCGGCGGCGTTCGTCGATCACGGGCGCGCCGGTGATTCGATGCCGGAGCAACGCCGCGATGCCGTCGAACACGTGAGTGCGCGGATGCACCGTGACCAGTCGGGTCGCCATGATGTCCCGCGCGAGCTTCGGTCTGTCGATCGTCTTCTCCATCTGGAACTCCATGATCGTAGCAGCGAACGCCGGCGCCAACGCTGCTAGTCTCCATCTCTCCACTTCACGTTCACCGCCCGTCAAGGAGATCTCCATGACTCGTTTCGCCCAAGCGTCCCGCCTGGCGACCGCGCTTCTCGCCGTCGCCATCCTGAGCCTCGGTGTCGTCGCCTGCGAGCAGACGCGGGCCGATGTCCCGACCCAGGGGCCCCGCGACCTGGCCCGGGTGACGCCCGAGGAAGTCGGCATGTCGAGCGAACGGCTCGAACGCCTGAACGATGCGATGCAGGGTCTGGTCGACGACGGTCTGCTCTCCGGCATCACGACGATGATCTCGCGGCACGGCAAGATCGCCCACTTCGGGACGTTCGGCCACCGCGACATCGAGGCCGGCGCGGAGATGACCGAGGACGCCATCTTCCGCATCTACTCGATGACCAAACCGATCACCGGCGTGGCGTTGATGATCCTCTACGAGGAGGGCAAGTTCCGGCTCTCCGACCCGGTCCACCGGTACATCCCCGAGTTCGAGGGCCTGGTCGTCGCCACGGAGGACGGGCCGAACGGCCAGCCGATCACCGAGCCGGCCGATCACCCGATGACCATCCGCGAGCTGATGGCGCACACCGCGGGTCTCAGCTACGGCATCTTCTCGCAGTCGCAGGTCGACACGCTGTACAACGAGGCGAACGTCCTGGACAACGACTCGACGCTCAAGGACATGATCGACAAGTTGTCGAAGATCCCGCTCCGCCAGCAGCCCGGCTCGATGTGGCACTACAGCGTCGCGGTCGACGTCCAAGGCTATCTGGTCGAGGTTCTCTCCGGACAGCCGTTCGACGACTTCCTCAACGAACGGCTGTTCGGCCCCCTGGGGATGAACGACACCGCGTTCCACGTGTCGGAGGACAAGGCGGACCGCTTCGCCCAAGTCTACACCCACGACGCCGACGGCGCCCTGATCCCGCGGGAGGGCTTCGGCGGCGCCCGCAGCTACTTCGAGCCGCCGAACTTCCTCTCCGGCGGCGGCGGCCTGGTCTCGACCACGATGGACTACATGCGCTTCTCGCAGATGCTGCTCAACGGCGGCGAGCTGGACGGCGTGCGCATCCTCGCGCCCTCGACGGTCCGGCTGATGCACCTGAACCACCTGCCGCGCGAGCTGAAGGAGATGTCGCCGGGAACCGGTTTCGGCCTCGACTTCGCCGTCGTCCTCGACCCGGTCGCGGCCGACGGCATCTCGAAGGGCGAGTACTACTGGGGCGGCGCCGCGGGCACCTGGTTCTGGATCGATCCGAAGGAAGACCTCGTCTTCGTCGGCATGATCCAGCACTTCGGACCGAAGCGGCCGGACGTTCGCTCGCTCAGCCGGCGCCTGACCTACCAGGCGATCCTGGAGCCGGCCTCGTAGCTCCCGTCGTCAACTCCGCGCCAAGCCGCGCTTTGCCGATCTCTCGCCAGGGCCGCGAACCCGCTCGACGCGCCGGTTCGGCGAAGAACGCGCGGCACGCGGATCAGCGCTTGGCCCGCTTGCCGAACAGGATCCCCGCGACTCGGCGGATCTGGATCTCCTCCGATCCCTCGGTGATCCGGTACCGCCGGTGGTGTCGGTAGATGTGCTCGAACGGCATGTGCCGGGTGTAGCCGATGCCGCCGTGGGTCTGGATGGCGCGGTCGGCGGCGTCGCAGACGAGCCGGTTCGCCCGGTAGTTGCACATGGAGACCTTGTCGGTGACCTCCATGTGGTGCTGCTGGTCGAGTTCCCAGGCGGTCTTGTAGACGAGGTTGCGGACCATCTCGCACTCCGTCTGGAGCTCGGCCAGGGGGAACTGGATCGCCTGGTTGAGCCACAGCGGCTTGCCGAAGACCATCCGCTCGCGGGCGTACCTGACGCTCTCGTTGATGCAGTACTGCGCCGCGCCGACGCCGGAGGCGGCCTGGCGAATGCGGTTCTCGTGGACGAACGTCTGCGCCAGAGCGAGGCCGCGGCCCTCCTCGCCCAGGATCGCGTCGTTCGGCACGCGCACGTCGGTCAGCGACACCTCGGCGTGATCGGTCGGCATGTTGAAGGTCCACCACATGAAGGGAACCTCGAAGCCCGGCGCGTCGGTCGGCACGATGAAGCAGGTGACGCCGTCCGCTTTCCCCGGATCGCCCGAGGTGCGGGCGAAGATCAGGTCGTGAGTGGCCGCGTGAAGGCCCGAGTTGAACCGCTTCGCCCCGTTGATCACCCAGTCGTCGCCGTCGCGGACGCCTGAGGTCTCGAGCCAGGTCGCGTCCGAGCCGTGGTCCGGCTCGGTCAGGCCGAAGCCCATCCGCACGGCGCCGGTCATCATGCCCTCCATGAACCGCGCCTTCTGGGCGGGCGTCCCGAAGCGGTGCATCATGATCACGGTCGGGAAGTTGCCGACGATCGAGGACTCGTTCTGCAGATCGTTGTGAAGCCCCAGACCCTTGGCGGCCAGGTGCTCCCGGATCGCCGCCATCGCCAGGTTCGAGCCGTCCTGGCCGCCGAGCTCTCCGGGCAACCCGAAGCGCAGGTGGCCGGCGGCGTCGGCGCGACGCCTCATCTCGCGCAGCAGCGCTTCCCATTCGGGCCGCGGTTTGCCGTCGTTCTCGAAGTCCGTCCGCGCCCACTCGCGGCGCTGGTCAAAGAACCGGACGTTGTCGTCCTGGCGCTCCAGCGGCCTGATCTCCCGCTCGATGAAGTCGTCGAGCTCGGCCAGCTTGCGCTTGATGTCCCGGGGAATCTCGAAGTCCATCGTCACTCCTCTTGACCGGCCTGCAGATAGGCGTCGATGATCTCGCCCAGCCGCTCCGGCGCGTCGAAGTGGACCATGTGGCCCGCCTCGGGGATCTCGACGTGGTGTACATTCCGGAACAGCCGCACCCGGCGCTCGATCTCGTCCGGCGCCGCCGGCGTCTCGTGGTCGATGCCGCCGCGGCTCCGGTAGAAGTCCGCGGAACGGCCTCCGGTGACGACGAGCACGGGGCAGGAAACCCAGGGCCAGCGCTCTTCGGACAGCCGGCTCGACATCGTCAGCCCCGTCGTCTCGACCCGCGGGTCCCACTTCCACTGCAGGCCGCCGCGGGGATGTTCGGTCGTGCCGATCTCCACCAGGTGTCGCGCCAGATCCTGGTCGATCCCCGGATGGAACCGGCAGTAGAGGCGCCAGGCGTCGTCCAGGTCCATCATCGGTCGCTTGTGGCCGCCCGGCCGGAGCAGGCTGACGTGTCCGTTCTGGAGGCGAAGCTGGCGATTCTCGACCGGCACGTCACTCTCGCGGAAGGGCGCGCCGACGCCGTCGATGTTGACGATCGCGCTCGGCACGTCGCTGAACACGGCCGCGTAATGGCTCACGATCTGTCCGCCCAGACTGTGGCCGACCAGCACGGGCCGTTCCAGCTGAAGCTGGAAGATGACCGCATGGAGATCCGCGATGAAATGCGGCAGCGCGTAGACGCCGGGCTTGCCGCTGTCGCCGTGACCGCGCAGGTCGAAGGAAACGACCCGGTAGCGGTCGCGGAAGCGCGTCGCCAGAGGCTCGAACGCCAAGGCCAAGTCCTGCATGCCGTGCAGCAGGACGAGAGACGGGGCGCTCTCCGCGCCGACGTCGTACACCTGAAGCTCGACGCCGCCCGCGCCGGGGACGCGGAGACTCCGGGGCGTGACCGAGTCCGTCGTCATGACGGCCGGGAGAATACGCCAGCCGCGGCAGGACGGGCTATCGGGCCTGTCCGGCGGGCGTCAGCAGGCTGTTCTCGCGGCCGGGTCAGCGGGTCGCGTCTCCCAGACACTCCCTCCGGGTCGGCGCCGTGCCCTCCCCGCGGTCCATCGTCCGCGCCGGTGGCTCGACCGCCGAAGGCGGCCTCCATGCCTGGTCAACAGCCTTCAGGGAATCCCGTCTGGCCGGAATCGACGCAACTTCCACAGTTCCTGTTTCCTGCATCCGATTTCGGATTCCATCCGTATCGGCGCCAACAGGCCTGCAGGTTCAGCTTGTGGCCGAGGCAGTGGGTGTCGTCTCCTTGCCGCCACCCCAAACGCGGACCGGACCGGCAGGCTTCATAGGTCCGGTGAAGTTCCTCGCCGCAACCCATTGCCGCTTCGGTACTGACACCATTCAAGCAGTGTGTGCAACCGTACCAGCCTATTGCGCAAGCGTGGTCCTTGGCGAGTTGCCCGTTCGGGTCTGTTCTTGCCGACTCCCGGCAGTCTCTTTCCTGCCAACCGTGATCTCCATCGGTGGCGGCCTGTTCTATCTGGACCCAGCTTGTGCCGGGACTTTTGGGCGAAAGATGCTCATGTATACGCCCAAGTTGTTATGGATGACGACGATATCGGAATCATCCGCGGCCATCAGGAACTGCTCGAGCTCTGAGTAGACGAACTTGAGTTGTGCGGGATATGTCAACGGGTTTCGGTCGAGGTACTCCTCGCTCACCAACCTGTGGGCTGTAAGGGCCAGGTGTTCGTGATACTCCAGTTTCGCCCTGGCGCTCATTCTGTTGAACTCGTACAGCAGATTGCGCCGTGCAACAACGGGGTCATCGGTCGGAGCGGGCGGCGGAGCCGGTTCCGGGGGAACGACCAGGCCGACTCCCCTGGCGTCGTCCGGCGTATGGGCTCCCCTGGCGTCATCCGGCGCCTGGGCGACCAGCGCCCCAGCGACCAATGCCCCGGCGAACAGCGCTCCAGTGGTCTTCATGCGTCCTGCCCTCCGTTCAAGGCTGCAGCCCGCCGCCCGCGACGCATCCGCGAACGCCCCGGCTGAAACGTGCCTTGGTGAAGACTAGCATGGCGGACGCCAGCGCATACGCGGCGGCGGGGTCAGCCGGGCGACAACCAACTCCCCCGCCAGCAGCCCGCGACGAACGTCGCGCTGCACGCAAGCGGCCAACCATTCCCCCCGGCATCGTCGCTCCTCGGTCGAACACGGCCCGAAGCGCTCCCTCGTCGCGCCTTGCCGGGCGGGCGCCTGACCGCTCTCGGTGGGAGACGCACTTGCGCCACGGACTGCTATCCTCTGCGCCTCACGACCAGTCCCAAGGAGACGGATAGATGAAGAAAGCCCAGTGGACCGCGATCGTTGCGGCCGTCCTGCTGCTTCCGGCGACGGCGACGGCATCCGACAAGCTGACCGCCGAGAAGGCGTTCGAACGGCTCAAGGAGCTTGCCGGCGCCTGGGAAGGGTCGGCCAGCGGCGAGGGCGGCGAGGCCGAAGCCGAAGCGGACGCGACCGGCCAGGTCGTTCACGAGTTCGAAGTCACCGCCAGCGGCCACGTGCTGATGGAGCGCATGGGCCCGGATACCGACTACGAGATGGTCAACATGTACCACCTCGACGGCGCCGACCTCGTCCTCACCCACTACTGCTCGGCCGGCAACCAGCCGCGGATGAAGTTCAACGCCGCCACGAGCGAGCCGAACCGCCTGGTCTTCGACTTCGACGGCGGCACGAACCTCGAGACGACGTCCAGCCACATCCACTCGGCGGAGATCCGCCTGCCCGGCAAGGACCGGCTCGACAGCGCCTGGATGGCCCACGAGGGCGACGAGGAAGTCGGCACGATGACCTTCCATCTCAAGCGGCGCTGACGGTCCGGAGCGATCAGGATCTGACGAGATGACAGCGCAAGGCAACGGCAAGAACGGCCTGTACGGCGCACACGGCCGCGCCGTCTTCGTCGACCTCTCGACCGGCGAACGCCGTGTCGAGGCGATCCCGGCCGATGTCTTTCGCCAGTATCTCGGGGGCTACGGCCTCGGCGCCTGGCTGATGTGGAAGCACTTCCCCGCTGGCGCCGAGGCAACCGCGCCGGAAGCCTGCTTCGCACTCGTCTCGGGTCTGCTCACGGGACTGCGCACACCGTTCTCGGGCCGCATCCAGATCGTCGGCAAGTCGCCGCTCACCGGAACCTGGGCCGACTCGAACTCCGGCGGCAGCACGGCGGTCCACCTGCGCCATGCCGGCTACGACGCGCTGGTGGTGCGCGGACGCGCCGCCGAACCCTCGGTCCTCGTCGTGCGAGAGAACGACATCCGGATAGAGCCGGCCGGCGACCTGTGGGGCGCGCAGATCCCCGAGGCGTTCGACGCCCTCCAGGAGCGCTACGGCACGAAGTTCCGAGTCGGCGTTTCCGCGATCGGTCCGGCTGGCGAGAGCGGGGCGCTCATCGCCTCCGTGATGAACGACCGCTACCACGCCTTCGGCCGTCAGGGCTTCGGCGCCGTCTTCGGTTCGAAGAACCTGAAGGCCGTGGTCGTCGACGGCGGCGAGAACACCGGAAACACGACGCCGATCCGCGACGAGAAGCGTTTCCGCGCTCTCTGCGACGGCGTGAATCGGGAGTACCGGAGCGACATCAGCCTGCCGATGCGGCTCGTCGTCAAGATGGCGACGCCCAACAGGCGCTTCGGCTTCCTGTACCGGATGTTCGCGAAGCTGGGAATCAAGATCGAGTCGCCGCAACCGGCGATGCGTCAGTTGTGGGCCGACCGCGGCACGACCGCCGCCGTCGCTCTGTCGGTGGAGAACGGCGACGCCCCGCTCAAGAACTGGACAGGCGTCGGCGCCCGCGACTTTCCGCTCTCGAAGAGGGGCTGGAAGCTCGACGGCGCGGAAGTCGACAAGCTGATCACGAAGAAGCTGAGCTGCGGCGACTGCCCCGCGCCCTGCAAGGGAATCGTCGGGGTCGGGAACCGCGGCCTGTCGGACGTGCGCCGCCCGGACTACGAGACGATCGTCGGATTCGGAGCGAACATCCTGAACGACGACCTGGAGCTCGTCACGGCCTGCCACGACGCCTGCAACCGCTACGGCATGGACGCGGTCAGCTCGAGCGCGACGATCGCCTGGGTGTGCGAGGCCGTGGAACGGGGCGACATGACCGCCGACGATCTCGACGGGATCGACATGCGCTGGGGCGCCGGCGAGAGCGCGCTTGCCCTCACCGTCAGGATGGGCGAAGGCAAGGGCTGCGGCGAGTGGCTCCGCCACGGCCTCGCCTCGGCATCCCGGCACGTCGGCCGCGGGACGGAGGCCTACGCGGTCCACGTCGGCGGCCAGGAGCCGGCGTATCACGACCCCCGCTTCACGTCCCTCATGGGCGTCACCTACATCGCCGATCCGACGCCGGGTCGCCACACGGCCGGTTCCGCGTCCTGGAACGAGACCTTCGGCGCCGCCTTCCCGCTGCCCGAGGCGGTCGGCAAGGACGAAGTGAAGATCGCCTGGAAGGGCACGAAGAACAAGGGCGTCGCCCAGGCGCACTACAGCAACGCCCACCAGACGCTGAACGGGCTCGGTCTATGCATGTTCACCGGCCTCACCGGCGGCCTGCCCTGGGTCGACATGGTCAACGCCCTGACCGGATGGAACGTCGATCAGAAGGAGCTGCTGCTCTGCGGCGAGCGGATCCAGAACCTCAGGAACGCCTTCAACCTCCGCGAAGGCATCTCGCCCTCGGACATCAAGCCCCACCCGCGGATGATGGGCGAAGGCGACGGCCTGCTGGACGCCGGGCCTCTGGCCGGCGTTCAGGTTCCGCTCGACCAGTTGAAGCGGGACTACTACCAGGCGATGTCCTGGGACCCCGAAACCGGCCGCCTCAGCCGGACGCGAGCCAGGCAGCTCGGCATGGACGAGCTGCTGGAATCGCATCTGGCCTGATCGAGTCCGGCTGGCCGCCTGAATGGGCCTGCTGCGCCGTCTGACTCGAAGCCGCGCCAGCCCGAAGATACGGGTCCGGGTGCTGATCCGGGGCCGCATCGGCGCCGGCTGGCACGATGTCGACCGCACGTTCCGGCTGGCCCCCGGCGCCACCCTCGCGGGGTTGCTGCCGCTCGCGGACCGCGCCGGCGTGCCCCTCTCTTCCGCGATCGCCGAGTCTCCCCACCTGCGCGACACGCTGATGATCAACGGCGAGCGCTGTCCGCTCGACAGTCACCGGGACCGTCCGCTCGAGGACGGCGACGAGATCTACCTCCTCGCGCCCGTCGCCGGAGGAGGCGGCGCCGCCTGGTCGCCGGACAGCTTCGAAGCGCGGCTGGAACGCGTGCTCCGCCGGGAGATCGAGGGCTGCGAGCGCCTGAACGGCATCGACCGGCTCTCCGGCGGCGCCAGCCAGGAAACCTACCGACTCGAGATCGAGACCGCCGCCGGCCCCCGCGCCCTTGCGCTTCGGCGATCCCAGGGCGGCAAGAGCGAAGAGGCCAGGGCCGTCGAGCGCGCCGCGCCGGGACTCCGCGTCGAGGCGAAGCTGATGCGGATCGCCCGCCAGAACGGCATCCCCGAGCCCGACGTGTTCTACGTGCTGGAACGCGGCGACCGGCTCGGGGCCGGGTTCGTCATGGAGTGGCTCGACGGCGTCGCCTTGGGGGCGCGGATCGTGCGCTCCCCCGACCTCGCCGAGACGCGGCCGAAGCTGGCTCGGCAATGCGGCGAGATCCTGGGCAGGCTGCACGCGATCGACCTGGAAGCCCACGGTCTTGACCGGGATCTGGCGAGCCTCGGCGCGGTCGACTTCATCAAGCAGACGCGGGGCCGCTACGAGGCCCTCGGCACGCCGCAGCCGATGATCGACTTCACCGCGCGCTGGCTGATGGAGAACCTGCCGGACTCGCCGGAGCGCACCTTGGTCCACAACGACTTCCGCAACGGCAACCTGCTGATCGACCGGACCGGCGTCGTCGCCGTGCTCGACTGGGAGATCGCCCACATCGGCGACCCGATGCGGGACCTGGGCTGGATCTGCACGAACTCCTGGCGTTTCGGCGCCGGACCCGCGCTGCCGGTCGGCGGCTTCGGCTCCTACGAGGACCTGTTCGCCGGCTACGAGGCGACCAGCGGCCGGACGGTCGACCTGAAGCGCGTGCAGTACTGGGAGGTGTTCGGTTCGTTCTGGTGGGCCGTCTCCACGCTTGGCATGACGCAGCATCACCGTCAGGGACTCGACCGCTCGGTCGAACGGGTGACGATCGGACGCCGCACGACGGAGTGTCAGGTCGACTGCGTGAATCTCCTGATTCCGGGTCCGGTCGAACTCGTCGAGGCGGCCGACCAGCTCGCCGACCCCGACATGCCGCGGATCGAGGAACTGGTCGGCGCGGCCCGCGACTTCCTGCACGGGCCGGCGCGGGAAGAGACGAAGGGACGGACCCGCTTTCACGCCCTGGTCGCCGGCAACGCCCTCGACATCGTCCACCGGGACCTGCTCTTCGGCGCCGAGCATCGTCGCCGGGAGCGCAACCGCCTGCGCAGCCTGCTCGACGCCGACGGCTCGCTGCTGGAGCTGCGCTGGAGGCTGGTCCACGCGATCCGGGACGACCGGATCCCTCTTGACGATCGGAGCCTTCAGGAACACCTGCGCGCCACCGTCGTCAACCAGATCGCCATCGACCAGCCGAAGTACTCGGGCTTCACGACCGCCACGGGGCCATAGCGACTCAATCCGATCCGCACTCCCGCCCATCACCCGCCACTGATGGAAGGCTGGCGCCCTTCTCCGAAGGCGTGCGGGCTAGCCCGCGAGCGCTTCTCGGACTTCAGCGAGTCGGCCGATCGACTGCAGCACCCGCTCCGGGTCCTGGACCAGGTGGCGCACGACGACCTCGTCGTACCCCGTCTCGCCGAGCTTCGCGAACGAGGCGGCGACGCGGGCCGGGTCGCCCAGGATCAGCGCCTCCCGGGGAAAACCGCGGTAACCGCGCGAAATGACGCCCGCCGCGGCGGCCTCGGCGTCGGCGACCGTCTCGCCGACGTAGACGTCGCGCCGGATCGCGCACGTGCCGACGCGGCGGCCATGGCGCGCGCAGGCCTCCCGATAGATGCCGAGCTGCTCGGACGCCTCCGCCGGCGTCGCCCCCGGGGCAGCCAGCCAGCCGTCGCCCAGCCGCGCCGCGCGGTCGATCGCGGGCGGCGCCGAAGCGCCGATCCAGACCTCGACCGGCTCCGGCGGGCACGGCGAGACGCGGGCCTCCCGAAGCCCGAAGCGATCGTTCTCTCCTCCGGTCGTCACCGTCTCTCCGGACCACACGCGGCGCAGGATGGAGAGCGACTGCTCGAACCGCGACGGCCGCTGCCGAACCGGGACGCCCATCGCCTCGAACTGGCTGTCGGCCGGGCCGATCGCGCACTGGAGGATGAACCGGCCCGCCGTGAGGCTGGCCAATGTGCCGACCTGCTCCGCGACGATCAGCGGATGCCAGAGCGGCAGCAGGTAGAGGGCGCCGGCCGGCCGCCCCCCCCACTCCGCCAGCATCCGGCCCAGGATCGCCGTGTTCTGGTAGTACGGCGCCGCTGTCGCGTGGTGGTCGCCGACGAACAGGGCGTCGAGCCCGGCCTCCCGCGCCGACCGCGCCCGATCGATCATCCTCCACGCCCCCTCGCGGGGGTCGTCCACGTTGTATGCGCTCTGAACGGAAATGCTGACCCTCATGCACGTTCTCCCCCGGTCAACGTATAGGATCGCTCCACCGACAGCATGCCATCCGACATCGTGCCTTCAACAACGCCCGGGAGCATCAGCCGAATCCCATGCCTGAACTGATCCTCGCAACCGTCCCCTATCCCGCCGGAGGTCTGATCGCCGGCGTTCTCGGCGCCGCCGCCGGCATCCTGGTCGCCGTCATCGTCGTCGAGGGCGCCAGCACCGAAGCGATCAAGCCGAGGACGATCCCGATCTGGATGTGGATCGTACTCTGGATCCCGCTCGGCCTCATCCTGATCCTCACCGACATGCCGGGCTGGCTGCGTACGCTCCTGTTCGTCATTCCGCTGGCGTTGACGGTGGGCCTGTTCAACCGACGTGCAGCCTGACCGCTGGGCGACCGCGGGCGACGGAGCGAGGATCCGCTATCGGCTGGACGGCAGCGGACCGCTCGTCGTCTTCACGCACGGCCTGGGCGGCCATCTGGAGTCCTGGGCGCCAACCGTCCGGGCCCTGCGGGACCGCCACGCGGTGCTGACCTGGGACGTTCGCGGCTTCGGCGGCTCGGAACGACGCCCCGCGACGATGACGCCCGAAACCTGGGCCTCCGATCTCGCCGCCGTGCTCGACGAAGTCGGCGCCGACGACGCGGTGATCGGCGGAATCTCGATGGGCGGCGTCATCTCCCAGCGCTTCGCCCTCGACTTCCCCGGCCGCACCCGGGCGCTGATCCTGATCAGCACCTCGAGCGAGGTGAGCGAACGCGCCGACTCCGGCTGGAACGCCCGCGCCGACGCGGTCGAACGGGACGGCCTGGCAAGGGCGCTGACGCCGACCGGCCCCGCCCTCTCGTACGGCAAGGAGTACCGGGAACGCCACGCCGAGGACATCGCGGAAGCGGCACGCCTCGCCATCGAACGGAACGACGCCGCCAGCTACGCGGCCGCCTGCCGCGCCGTCTCCAACATCAACTACACCGTCGACTTGGCGACGATCGCCTGCCCCACCCTGATCCTCCAGGGCCTCGAGGACGCCCTGACCCCGCCCGGCGGCAGTGTCATCATGTCCCGCCGGATCCCGGGCTCTCGCCTGTTCATGCTCGAGAGCTGCGGCCACGGCATCCCCACCGAGCGGCCCGACGAGTTCCACGCCGAAGTCGAGAGCTTCCTCGAGGACGTCGCATGAAGCCGGAGGAAAGCACGGATACACCGTGACGGCATGCCTGCGCGCTCACGGCGGCGCCGCAGCGCCGCGTGGAGGAGACCTCGGGCGTCTCGTCCGGACCCTTGTTCCGAGGCGTCCAACGTGGAACGACCCGAACCGCTACGCCGCCAAGGAACTCGCCGTGACCGGCGCCGTCGCGCGCCGCTTCGAGGACAGGGACGACTGACGGTCTCGCCGCCCATCCCGGCGCTCAGCGAGCCAGGCAACGCTCCCGCCACCGGTCCGGCAGCCGGCTGCAGAACGGGCCCAGATCCGGCACCACGGCGTGAGCCTGGCTGACGATCGACTGGAAGCAGGCCTCGCCCACGATCGGCTCCTCCACCTCCGCACACAGCGCGACGCCAGCGGCCTGCTCCGTCTCGTCCCAGAAGATCGTCCGCGCCGCGCCGTCGATGCAGTCGCTCCGGTGACGCAGGCTCTCCGGCAACAGGCAGTACTGAACCGCCAGGTACGGGTTCGCGCGGTGCGCGCCGCCCACGTCGCGACCATAGCTCCCGAAGCAGGAACGCCGAGCGATCAACGGCGCCTCCAGGCAGGCCGCCGCAACCGCCTCCAGGTCCTGGTCGAAGACCACCAGCATCTGAGACGTCTGAAACCAGTAGCAGTCGCTCACGTACCGCTCCGGCAATGCGTTGCAGGGGAAGTGAGGATCCCCCGAGTCCACGTAGCTCGATTTCTGACCCACCGTCCCCGACAGACCGCTCACCACGTTCTCCATGAACACGCCGCTGTAACAGGAACGACGGCCCGACTCGGCGCCCAGACGACCGCAGATCGCCAGAGCGTCCTCCAGTTCGTACGACGTCCACGCCATCACGCCGTGGCCGACCCCGTGAAGGCACTGGTGACGACCGAACGCGGCGCCAGCCTCAGGGCACAGAACGTCGACGTCCTCCGCCAGACTGGCGATCCCCCGACCCGCGAAGAGCTGCTCCATCACCCCGTGACGCATGCCGGACTGGCAGCTCTCCGCCAGACCGAAAGCGGCGGCCGCGCCGTACTCGGCGAACGCCATTCGGCCCAGATGATGCGCGCCGCCGTGGCAGTCCAGACCCGTCTCCACTTCGCCCAGCCGCAGCAGTTCCAGAGTCCGCGCTGGACCGTACGTCCGCATGGACTCGCGCACCGTCTCCATGTCCGTCAGCAACGCCGTGTAGTCCTCGAACGTCATCTCCGCCGGACGCGCCGAAGGCAACGCGTCCAGGTCCATGACCAGCGGTTCCGGCTTCTCGCCTGGAGGCGTCAACGCCACGACCAGCGCCGCATCGCCCGGCGCCGCGGCGTTGTGGAACCGAAAGTAGCCGCTCGTCCCGAACGTGTGGCCGAACCGGGCCGAACCGTCGTCGCCCGGGGCGGCGGGCTCCCAAGCGGGGATCCCGTCGTCGTCGTGGTGGTTGTGGCCGCCGTGTTCGCCATGTTCGTGAACCCCGTCGCCCGCCGGACCGACCGTTTGGCCCCCAGGAGTAGCGCCAGGACCGCCGGCGCCATGGTCCCCGTGCGCCGCGTGCGCGACGGCATCCGTCGACACCGCCCTCTGACCGCCGGCGCCGAACCGCGGCGCCAGCCGGCCGCCCGTCTCGTCAACCAGCACGACCCGGGTCCCGGTTTCCACGTCCAGGCGGGCAGGCATGAAGCCCTCGCCCGCCCGGTAGTGGATGACCCTCTCCTCGCTGCCGGTCACGCTCTGGCTGTTCCGACCGCGATGGCCATGCTCATCGTCCAACGCTTGCACCGCAGGTTCAGAATCCGGCGCCCAGGGCTCCTGTGCAACAAGCACCGGCCAGCAGCCCGACGCGAAGATCGCCGCAACAAGCCAAACGTCGATAAGGAGGCGTTTGCGATTCATCGCCGAATCGGCGCTTGGGACCGTGGTTCGAGTCTCAATCCGCGCGCGACGCCGATCAATTCCGCGCCGCCGGGGGCCACTCGACCCCGTCTGGCGCCAGCGCGGCATCGGCGCCAGACAACCTGCGAGAACGCACCCGATCTTCAAGGTCATCGGTCTCCCTCCTCCGAAGCGCCAGAGCGAGTGTCAGCGGGGCAGCAGCTTGCCAATGAACTCCCGGTCGGCCGCCGCCTCGGCCTCCCGGTCGGCCTCCAACGGCGGCGCCGGAGTTGTCGGCGCCAGGCCAACGACACGAGCGTGATCCGTCCGGGTGTAGCCGGCGTACCAGCTCTCGACGATGACGGCATGGCGACCGTTCGCGCTGACAATCACCCTTCCTGGCGACACACGCACCGCTCGGGGATCTGGTGGGTGCCCGAGCGGCGCCAGGACCGAGTCACCCTCGTACCAGTCCGACGCGTGGCGCACCTCGACCTCGGTCACTGGGTCGAGCCAGGCGTGCTCCACCCGATAGCGGCCGTCACCGGCCGTGACCTGGACCACGCCGCGCTCCGGATGAGGCGCGGCAGCGTTCATGTCCAGCACCCAGATCGGCTCTTCCTCCATGCCGGACAAGCCCAGATCAGGGAGCGGGTATCCCTTCCAGTAAAGCGACGTCTCCGCCCACAGGATCCGCTCCTTCCACTGCCAATGGAAGCGATACTCCTCCACGCCGTTGTCGAACAGAATCGGACGCACCACGGGCGAACCGCGCTCCGAGAAATGCACGACGTAGGCGCCTTTGTTCCACGGAGCGACCACGACCGGACCAGCGGAATCCAGGTAGACGAAACCGGGCTCGAAGATGGTCCACTTGCCGATGTCCGTCAATTCCCGACCGACATCGAATCGTTCCTTTCGAGTGACCAGACTCGCGCCGCCCGTCTCGTCGAACGCGAAGGAGGAGCCATGGCCCGTACCCCAGGCGCGACCGTCCCCGGAGAAGATCGGGCGAATGTAATGGCTGTCGTCGACTCCCGGAAAGGCGTCCCTGCTGTTCCAGCTCCAAAACGTTTCCAACTCGTTGCCCCGAATCTCGACGATGTCGTAGTGCTGGGGCCTATCGTGCATCGTCGAAGCGTCCTGACTTCCCAGCAGGACCCGGCCGTCGCTGAGCACCGTCACGCTCGTGCCTACGCGCTTTGGCGGAAGGTCGATCGTGCCCTGAACCCCTCGATCGTCCATGAGCATCAACACCGAGCTCCGACGCTCATGGTCGACAACGAGGAGGACGGCTCGACCTCCCGGCTCCATGAACCCTCCCGACTCCAGGGACGCCCCGGCCAATTCGCCGGGAAGCGGAATCAGACTCTCCGCCCGCGCCATGCCGGCCAGACAGCCGACGACCAAGGCCAATGTCCAGGATCTCGTTCCTTGCTTCATGTCTCTACTCCCTTGCGCAATGCTCGTCGTCCGAGCTGTTGAACGTGAACCCGGCAGCCGCCAACACGCTTTTCCCTCCCGCGGCCTTGACCGGATCTATCGCTACGTCGTCGGAGTCGGTCACCTTCAGGTGAAGGTGTGGCCCCCAGGTCATCCCCGAGGGCCCATACGATCCGACTTTATCGCCCGCGCGCACCGTGGTCCCGGCGGCCAATCTATCGTCCTCGGCCATGTGACAATACACATGGCGGCCGCCGCTCGGAAGCGTAACCGCGACCTGGTAACCGCAGTCCGGCGACTTCGCACGATTCGTTATGGTTCCCGCCGCGAGAGCGAAGAAAGCCGCGTCCTTGCTGCTGACCTGGATGTCCAGCGCGCCGTGCTTTCGGGTCGTTCCATCGCGGTTCCGTCGTAGAGCATCGAACCCGTCGCCTGCGTCGATGTTCCAGCCCTTGCAGTTGATGTCGCTCGTCGCGGCTGCCAGCGACCCTCCGCTTGGCCTCTCGGTGGGAGTGCCTCCCGTACCCGGCGCCGGTCCTGGCGGTGGTGACGGTGGCGGCGGCGGCGGTGGCGGAGGAGGAGGAGGAGGCGGCTGCGGAGGCAAGGGCGGCGGCGGATTCAACGTGGGCGGAGGCGCCGTCACGTCGATCGAGTCATGAATCTTGGTGCAAGATCCATCGGCGCCGTCCTCGTCGTCGTCGCAGAGCTTGATCTCCGGCGCGCCAAACGGTTGGACCACCCGATGCAGCGTTCTCGTCGCGGTCACCGCGAGGGAGTAGTTCCCGGGACCCCGTTCGTACGGATACACCGTCACGGCATGCGCGCCAGCGGCCAGGCTGCCGCTCCACGAATCGTCCCGAGTCTCGCCGTGGTTGCTGCAGTCCGCGACGCCGACCCGGCAGTCGAAGTCGATCGTCATCCCGGTCAGCGCCACGTCAACATCGGCGGCCGCGTCCAGTCTGAAACGAAACGTCTCCCCCTCCGACGCGGCCGTCCTGGTCGCACTCACAAGGGTCGTCGTCTTCGTCACGCTCCCCGAACTGCCGCCCGTGCCCGTCGACCTCGCGCTCACGCTCAACGTGAAGTTCCCCGGACCGCTGACGTAGGGATAGACCACGATCTTGTGCGTGCCCGCGGCCAGCGTCCCGTTCCATGAATCGTCCAGCGTGCCGCTGCGGTTCGTACAGGCATTGCCCGCCACCGTGCAGTCGAAGTCGATCGTCATTCCCGTCACTTTACCGACGCCTTAACAGCCCGTGGCAAAAGTCGGGCTGTCCGCCGTTTCGGCTATGCGATAGGATGGGTTCATGGCTATGGGCAAAAGGCGTCGTGAGAATCAGGAGCTTCTCTGGGTGTCTGGATCGGCTCTGCCGCGGAGTTCCGGCCATCCGTTCTACGAGCGTTTGGACCGTGTGCTGGAGTCGAGCGGTTTCGACGAGTTCGTCGAGTCGGAGTGTGCGGGGTTCTACGCGGAGCGGATGGGTCGTCCGAGTCTTCCTCCAGGTACGTACTTCCGGTTGTTGATGGTGGGCTTCTTCGAGGGTCTGGATTCGGAGCGGGAGATCGCCTGGCGTGCTCAGGACTCGTTGAGCATTCGTGGGTTCCTGGGCTTGAGTGTGACGGAGGGTTCGCCGGATCATTCGACGATTTCTCGCACTCGTCGTCTGATCGATCTGGAGACTCACGGCAAGGTGTTCAGCTGGGTTCTTGAGCGCTTGGCGGAGTCGGGTCTGGTATCGGGGAAGACAGTGGGCGTGGACGCGACGACGCTGGAGGCGAACGCTGCGCTGCGCAGCATCGTTCGTCGGGATACGGGTTCTGGCTACGAGGAGTTCGTGCGTGGCTTGGCAGAGGCTTCGGGCTTGGCGACGCTGACTCGTGCGGAGTTGGCTCGTTTCGACCGCAAGCGGAAGAAGAAGCTGTCGAACGAGGAGTGGGAGAATCCTCACGATCCGGATGCCGAGGTCACGAAGATGAAGGATGGCCGCACGCACCTCGCGTACAAGGCGGAGCAGGCGGTGGACCTGGAGAGCGGGGCCATTCTGGGTGTGACGCTGCATGGCGGCGCCAAGGGAGACACGGAGTCGGTCCACGAGACGTTGGAGGAGACGTTCGAGCAGGTGGAGTCGGCAGTCGGCGATTCGTCGGTGATCGAGGAAGTGATTGCGGACAAGGGCTACCACAGCAACGACGTTCTCGCCTCCATCGACGAGTTGGAGCTTCGCAGCTACATCGCGGAGCCGGACCGTGGTCGTCGTCGTTGGACAGGCAAGAAGGACTTGCAAGCCATCGTGTACGCGAACCGTCGGCGGGTCCGCGGCAATCGGGGCAAGCGGCTGCAGCGCCGGCGCGGCGAGCGCGTCGAACGTCCCTTCGCTCACCAGTTCGAGACCGGCGGCATGCGGCGCTTGCATCTGCGCGGCCGCGACAACGCGCTCAAGCGCCTTTACATTCATTCCTGCGGCTTCAATCTCGGTCTCCTGATGAGGAGCCTCGCGGGAGTCGGCACGCCACGATCGCTGCAGGGCCGTGTCACGGCAACTCTGGGCGCCCAGACTGGCTTGCTTGCAGCGTTCACAGCCCGATTCGACGGGCTGATGCAGTCGATCTGCGCCTCTTGGCGCGCACATCGCCTCGGCTTCCAACTTTGCGTCGCGTAGCGCTGCCCAGACTCAGCCTCGAAGCAGCAGTGGCACTCCGGGCCGAATCCACTTTTGCCACGGGCTGTTAACGCTTCGCGGCAGTTTGAGCAGGTACGTGCGCGCCGACGACACGTTCACGCCCCGCTTCACGCCCGGCCCGCCGGACGGAGGAGGAGGAGCCGGGGTCGGTGGCGGTGGCGGAGGAGGTGGCGGCGGCGGCGGTGGCGGTGAGGGCGTAGGTCCAGGCGGAGGAGGCGGTGGCGTCGGCGCAGGAGGAGACGTTGACGGCGCCGTCACCACGACAGTGAACGTGGATGAAGCCCTTGAACCGGCGCCGTCGCGCACCGAGTAGGCGATCCGGTACGTCGTGTCGACAAGCACCGTCGGCAACCTTCCTCTCGCCCGCCGCGTCGAAGACGAGAACGAGATCCCGGCGGGCAATCCGGCAAGGCTGTACGAGTATGGAGTCCTCCCACCCGACGCAGCCGGAAACACGGTGTCGACGACGCCGCCCGAAGGAACGCGAAAGTCCGAAACGGCCGCCAGCGACAACGGCGGACGCGGAGGCGCCGCCGGCGGCACGATCGTGGCCCGAAACGTCACCGAAGCGGAGCCGCCCGCCCTGTCCCGCGCGCTGTAGGTGATCCGGTAGGTCGTCTCGATCAGGACGGTTGGAAGCGTTCCCCGGCCCGACGAGTCGAAGGCGAGAAGGAGAGACCGGGCGGCAGCCCCGTCACGCTGTACGCGTACGGCGCGCGGCCGCCGGTTGCCGCCGGGAACACCGTGTCGACCGCGCCGGCGGACGGAAGCCGGAAGTCGGGTATGCCCGGAACGGACAGAGACGTCCTGGCGTGAAGCGAGGCCGCTCCGAACAGAAGCAGCAGAAGCAACGGCGGTACGGTGCGGGCAAGTCTCACAACCTCGTCCTCCTCGCATTGATTCCGGACAAATGCGATTGTCATGGAGTAAATCGCGGTTGTCAAGCCCCTGAATCGCATCGACAGGCGATCTCACGCGCTTGTGCCGGCCATTCTGGCCGGTTCGGGCGCTGTTCCGACTGCCAATCGGTTGTCGCAGCTTCGCGGTTCCGGCCTCGGACGGCCCGTTTACGCCTCATTCGCGTCTTTTCGGGCGACTTTGGTCTTGCTAATCGCATTTGTCAGAACTAAAATGCGCCTGCGCACTGACGGCGCCTCAGGCGCTGCAAGGATGAAGACGGCCATTTCGGCAACGCCCGACGAACCGCGCCCGGCCCCGACACCATGTTCAAGGACGCCTACGCAGCGAACACGCACAGGGCCTACGCCCACGCCCTCGACCGCTTCAGCGCATTCCTGGACGGCCGCGCGCCGGACGACGCCATCGTCGCCGCATTCCTCGAAGCGGAAGCGGCCATTCGCTGCGGATAGGCAGCGCCCGTTCGCTCGTCGCCAGAGGCGCCTCCGCGGCCGAACTCATGCAGGCCGGAAGGTGGAACGACCCGAAGACCGCCACCCGCTACGCCGCCAACGAACTCGCCGCGACCGGCGCCGTCGCCCGCTACTTCGAGGACAGGGACGAGTGACTGTCTCGATCCGGCCGGATGAGAAGGCCCGGCGGAAGCCCGAACGGCGCCGACTGGAACGTCGGCTGCCGGGCGGCGACCGGGTAGAGTCCGTCCCGCAATGAATCATGTCCGTTCTGCCGCCGGGGCCGCGGCCTGGTTGTTCTGCGCCGTCGCGCCGGCTGCCGCGGCACAGGCCGACCGGCCCGCCGCAACGGCCTCGGCGATCGGCGAGCCCCCTCGACTCGACGGCCGCGTCCTCGACGACCCGGTCTGGGAGGGCGTCGCGCCGGCATCCGGCACAACCCAGACCCGTCCCTTCGCCGGAGAACCGGGCACCGAACGCACCGACGTCCGCTTCGCGTTCACGGAAGACACCCTCTTCGTCGCCGTCGTCTGTCACGACCGCGAGCCGGACGGCATCGTGGTCTCGGACAGCCGTCGCGACGCGCCGCTGGACGAGACGGACAGCTTCCAGGTCATCTTCGACACGTTCCGGGACGGCCGCAACGGCTTCGTGTTCGGAACCAACCCCGCCGGAATCGAGTACGACGGACAGGTCCTGGAAGGCGGCTCCGGCGTGTTCAGCGGCATGGGCGGCGGCGGCCGCTTCCGGGGCGCACTGTCCACCGGGTTCAACCTGAACTGGGACGGCGCCTGGAACGTCGCAACGCAAGTCGGCGACTTCGGCTGGAGCGCCGAGTTCGCAATTCCTTTCCGCACCCTCCGCTATCCCCCGACAGACACGCAGACCTGGGGCCTGAATTTCCAGCGCAACATAGCCCGCCACAGGGAGGTCGCCTTCTGGTCCGAGCTCGACCGAAACCACGACCTGGACCGGCTGACCGACGCCGGCTCGCTCCAGGGCGTCGAGCCGCCGCCGCAGCGCAACCTGAAGCTGATTCCCTACGCGATCGGTACGAACCGAGCGCCGCCCTCCGCCGGCGGCGCCGCCGAGTCGGACTCCGACCTGGGCGTCGACCTCAAGTACAGCGTGACGCCGAGCCTGACCCTCGACCTGACGTACAACACGGACTTCGCCCAGGTCGAGGTCGACGAACAGCAGGTCAACCTCGACCGGTTCAACCTGTTCTTCCCCGAGAAGCGGCCGTTCTTCCTGGAGAACGCCGGCCTGTTCACGGTCGGAGCGCGGGCCGGCGGAAGCCGCGCATCGGCCCGGGTCGACCTGTTCTTCAGCCGCCGCATCGGCATCGGACCGGAAGGCGAGCTGATCCCGATCGACTACGGCGGCCGGCTCTCCGGCAAGGCGGGCCGCTTCAACGTGGGGCTGCTCCACATGCAGACGGCCTCGGTCGATGGGTTGCACGGGAACGACTACGCCGTCGCGCGGGTCAACCGGGAACTGGGCGAGCGCTCCAGCATCGGCGGTCTGTTCGTCAGCCGCGAGGGCGTGGGCAGCCTTGCGCCGGAGGACGACACGAACCGCACCTGGGCCATCGACGGCAAGTGGGGCATCGGCGAGCACCACACGATCGAGACCTACGTCGCCCGGAGCGACACGCCGGGACTCGACGGAGACGACAGCTCGATGCTCGTGAGCTACAACCTCGGCAAGCCGGAGTGGCGCGGCAGCCTCAGCGCCGCCGAAGCGCGCGCGAACTTCAACCCCGAAGTCGGCTTCATGTCGCGACGAGAGTTCCGGAATCTCTCCGCGTTCGGCATGCGCACGATCCGACCGAAGAACCTGGCCGGCTTTCACGAGCTCCGACCGCATGTCTCGTACAGCGGCATCTGGGACTTCGACGACTACAAGGAAACCCAGTACATCCACGTCGACAACCACTGGGAATGGCGCAACGGCTTCCAGGTCCACACCGGCGTGAACTTCACCGAGGAGGGCGTCAAGGAGACCTTCGAGATCGTCGAGGGCTTCCCTGTCCACGCCGGCAGGTACAGCCACGACGAGCTCCAGACCGTGTTCTCGACGAACCAGGCGAAGCCGGTCTCGGTCTACATCCGCAACATCACCGGCGGCTTCTTCGGCGGCGACCGGAGTTCCACATCGCTCACCCTGCTCGCCCGGCGCGGAGAACGATTGACCTCGGAACTCGCTTGGGACCACAACGACGTGGACATCGCATCGGGCGGCTTCCAGGTCAATCTGGGCCGGCTCCGACTCTCCTACTCGATCACCCCGCGGATGCTCGTCCAGGCCCTCGCCCAGTACAACGACCAGTCCGACAACGTGTCCGCGAACCTCCGCTTCTCCTGGCTGCAGGACGCGAACACGGGCCTGTTCGTGGTCTACAACGAGATCGACGAACTCGGCGCCCGGATCCTCTGGGACCGGCCGGACCGCACCGTCATCGTGAAGTACAGCCGGCTGGTCGATGTCTTCCGCTAACGGCGTTCGCCGCCGCGGGGCCGCGCTGTCGCGCGGGGAGCCGCCCCGGCAGCGCCCAGTGCGGCTCTGTTCGATCCATGCGAGCTCTCCGTCGAGTTCATTCCGCCCGTCAACAGGAGGCCCGCCGCCATGAATCCAGATGATCTGCGCGTCTACTTCTCGTTCCGCTCCCCCTATTCCTGGTTCGCCTTCCATCGCATCACGACGACCGGCGCGCTCGACTGGAACGACATCGACGCAGTGCCGATCTTCCCATTCGGCAAGGGAGCCGATCTCTCGGCCGGACGCGCCAAGTCGAGCTACGTCCGCCAGGACGCGGAACGGATCGCGAAGGCCTACGGGCTGCCGTTGAACTGGCCCGCGGGCGGCGACGATCCGGACTGGTTCCCGCCGCACCAGATCTACGTCTGGGCCCGAGAGCAGGGCAAGGCGATCGACTACGCCCGCGAGGCGTTCATGGCCCGCTTCGGACGCGGCCTCGACCTGGCCAGCGACGACGTCATGCGCGCCGCCGCCGAAGCCGCGGGCCTCGCCGGCGACGAGGCCCTGGCCGTCGCCCACGATCCCGAATGGAAGGACAGGATGATGGCCGGCTTCGCCCACACCCGCGAAGACGGGGCCTTCGGCGTTCCGCTCTTCATCTACCGCGGCGAACGCTTCTGGGGCAACGACCGCCTGGACTGGCTGCTGCGGGAGGTGGCGCGCTCGAATGGCGGGGAAGTGCCGGACCTCGCGACGGACCCGCTGGCGCCTGTCTGTTCCGCGTAGCTGAACCCCGCCAGTCCAGGCTGGACTTCGTCAAGCTGGCATCACCCGGGCGGTTCCGGCTACTTCTCCCACGATGACCACGCAGGGCGACCCGATTCGACCTGAAAGATCTCCAGCCGCCAGCGTCTGAAGGGTGCAGCGCACCGTCCTCTGTTCGGGCCTCGTCGCCCGCTCGACGATTGCCACTGGCGTGGCGGGTCGACGTCCGGAGGCGATCAGGCCGCGGCCGATGCGCTTCAGCCGCCGCGCGGGCATCAGAACGACGACGGTCTCGGCGCCGGAGAGGCCCGCCCAATCCGGTTCGCCCCCGTCCGCGTTCCGCGCCGACACGACCGCGAAGCCCAGGGACACGCCGCGGTGCGTGAGCGGAATGCCGGCGACCGCAGGGGCGGCCACCAGGCTGCTGACGCCAGGAACCACCTCGCATGGCACTCCCGCCGCGGCACAGGCCTCGATTTCCTCGCCGCCGCGGCCGAAGACGGCCGGGTCGCCTCCCTTGAGCCGGACCACGTGAGCGCCGGCGAGCGCCCGCTCGATCATCAGCTTCTCGAGCCGCCGCTGCCGGGCCCGCACGTCGTCGCCGGGGCGCTTGCCGACGTCGACGACCTCCGCGTCCGCCCTTGCCTCGGAGAGGAGTTCCGGCGCCGCAAGACGATCGTGCAGCACGACATCCGCGGCGCGCAGACGCCTCAGGCCCAGGACCGTGATCAGGTCCGGGTTGCCGGGGCCGGCGCCGACCAGGGTGACCCGCCCCGAGCCGCTCACCGTTACGGTTCCTCGGCGGCGACGCCCATGATCCGCTCCGCCAGTTCGAGAGCTTCGTCCGTCCTGCCCTCGCGGAACAGGATCAGGACCTCCGAGTCGACCAGCTCGTACCAGCGCCGGCGCCGTTCCTCGAACTCCGACACGGCCTTCGCGAGCGGCGCCCGCAGACGGCCGGCGAGCTCGAGCAGCGCTCCGTACTCGGCCCCCAGTTCCCGCTCGAGCCGCTCGCGGAGGCGCACCGCCAGCGCCGGGGCGCGTCCGGAGGTCGAGATGGCGACCACCAGATCGCCTCGGCGGACAAGCGACGGCATGATGAAGCTGCAGTGCTCGAGATCGTCCTCGACGTTGACGAAGATGCCGCGCCCTTCCGCTTCGGCGAAGAACGCCGCGTCCGACGCCGGTTCGCCGGGCTCCGCCAGGGCCAATGCCGCGCCTTCGAGATCTCCCGTCCGGTACGGCCGGGCCACGTGCTCGATCTCTCCGCTTCGAGCCCGTTCCGCAAGCGCCGGCGTCAGTTCGGGAGCGACGACGCGCACCCGCGCTCCACAGCGCGCGAGGCCGGCGACCCTTCGTTCCGCAACCGGGCCGCCGCCCTTGACGACGACCAGCCTCTCGGCGAGCGAGAGGTGGACCGGGTAGTAGACGGGCGGTCGCGGATCGCCGCTCAACGCGGCTGCAGGACGTGGAGGCCGCATTCCTTCCCGGTGTGCGATTCCCACCACCAGCGGCCGCCGCGGGCGCCTTCGCCAGGCCGCGACGGACGCGTGCACGGAGCGCAGCCGATCGTGCGGTAGCCCCGGTCGTAGAGCGGGTGGTACGGCACGCCTTCCTTGTGGATGTAGGCCCAGACCTGGTCCTCGGTCCAGTCGAGCAACGGACAGATCTTGATCAGCAGCCCCTTCGTCCGGGTGACGCGGTCAACCTCCACCTTGTTCAGAACGTCCCGGGTCGGCGTCTGATCGCGGCGCAACCCGCTCAACCAGGCCGGCGCGCGGGCCAGCGCCCGTCGCATCGGTTCCACCTTCCGCGCGCCGCAGCAACGCTTCCTTGCGGCCACCGAAGCGTAGAAGAGATTGGGACCCTCGCGCCTGACGAGACGCGCCACCTCCGACGCTCGCGGCGCGACGATCTCCACGTCCACTCCGTAGTGAAGCCGGACGTTCTCGATGTGCCGGAAGGTCTCTTCCGGCAGTCGCCCCGTGTCCAGCGTCACGATCCGAACCGGCAGCCCGATCTGGTGACACATGTGGAGGAGCACCGTGCCTTCCGCCTGGAACGAGGTCGCCAGGGTCAACTCGTTTCCCCACCGCCCGTGAGCCCAGCGCAGCACCTGCTCCGGCGTCGCGAGTTCGAGTTCCATCGCCCATCCCAGGACGCAGAGGTCGCCGTCGGCGGCGGGGCCCGGAAACTCCAGGACGGCGCCGCCCCACTCAGCCCGGTCCGCGCCGTCGTGACTCGTCCTCTCGCTCATTTGTGACAAATACGATCACAAATATCCCATGGTTGCAAAGAACGCCGCGTCCGATGGCGTCCTGACGGCCCATGCCCTCCGGCCGCGGAACGACATTCGTTCCGGCGCGGCGAGTTCAGAGCGACCGCAGCGCGGCCGCCAGCGCGTCCAGGTCGGCACGGTCGTTGTACACCTGCGGCGCCACGCGGATCGCATCGCCGCGAACGGAAACGAAGATGCCGGCGCGCCGCAGGGTCGCCGCCGCCGCGTCCGCGTCGAGACCCCGAGCGCCGCGGAGACCGAACAGGTGGGCCCCGCGCCAAGCTCGGTCCTCCAGTGCGAAGCCCGCCTCGCGGAAGACCTCTTCAAACGGCTCGACCAGGTTCTCGCAGTACTCCTGCACGCGCTCCGGACCCCACTCGAGCACCATGTCGAGCGCCGCGTTCAGCATCGGCGTCTGAATCTGGTTGCTCCGCTCCCCGACGTCGTAGCGCGCCGCTCCCGGCCGGTAGGACTCCACGTACTCGATCCGGCCCGCGACGAAGCGGTCGCTGCCCACGCGTCCCGCCCACGGCTCCTCCAGCGGCACGCCATCGTCGAAGCGCTCGCCGAACCAGGCCAGGCCGCTCTGATATGGGCCGAAGAGCGTCTTGTACGCGGCGACGACGAGCGCGTCGGGCGCCACCTCTTCCACGTCGAACGGCAGCGCTCCGATCGACTGCGTGCCGTCGATCACGAAGGCGGCGCCCACTTCGCGGGCGCGCTTCCCGATCGCCGCGACGTCGAACCGGGCGCCGTCCGTCCAATGAACGACCGGCGTCGCCACCACGGCCGTCTTCCGGTCGATCGCCCGAAGCAATCGACCGTTCCACGACGCCGCCGGACTCGGCCCGCCCTCGGCGGGTCGTTCGACGACCCGCAGCTCCGCGCCGTTTTCCCTCGCCTTTCGCGTCCAGGCGTACACGTTGCTCGGAAACTGCTCACCCAGGATGACGACATTCTGGCCGCTCTCGACCGGCACGTTGCGGGCCGCCGTGGCAATCCCGTACGACGCCGCCGGGATGATCGCCACCCGCCGCGGGTCGGAGCTTCCGATCAGCCGCGCGAACCGTTCCCGCAGCGCATCCGTCTCCACGAAGAAGTCGTCCGCGACGATCTTCGAGGGGTCCCGCCGCCGCGCCATGCCGCGCAGGCCAGCCTCTTCAACCTCGCGGGCAAGGGGCGCCATGTAGGCGCAGTTCAGGTAGTGAAGGTGCGGCGGAAGCTGAAACCGATAGCGCTGGCAGGGAAGCACGGGACGGCCATCCAATGGTCGCAAGACGGTCGCAAGCGGGGCTTGGGACCGGAACGTCGCGGCCGGGCAGCCCTATTCCGCGGCCAGAGCGCGGTCGAGATCCCGGACGAGGTCGTCCACCGTCTCCAGACCGATCGAGAGCCGCACGACGTCCGGACCGGCGCCGGCGGCGGCGCGCTGTTCATCCGTGAGCTGCCGATGCGTCGTCGACGCCGGATGGATGATCAACGAGCGGGCATCGCCGACGTTCGCCAGGTGCGAAAACAACTCACACTTCTCTACAACCCTGACGCCCGCTTCGTAGCCGCCCCGCACGCCGAACGTGAACACGGCGCCCGCCCCGTTCGGCAGGTACTTCTCCGCCAGCTCGCGGTACGGACTGGTCGGCAGGCCGGCGTAGGACACCCACTCGACCTTCGGGTGCTCCGTCAACCACTCGGCGACCGCCAGAGCGTTCCGGCAGTGGCGTTCCATGCGCAGGGCAAGAGTCTCCGTGCCGAGCAACGTGAGAAAGGCGTTCATCGGCGCCATCGAGGCCCCCAGATCGCGCAGACCGACCGCGTGCGAATGGACCGTGAAGGCAAGGTCGCCGAACGTCTCGCTGAACTTCAGGCCGTGGTAGGCAGGCTCCGGCGCCGAGAGGCCCGGAAAGCGCCCCGACGCCGACCAGTCGAACCGACCGCCGTCCACCACGGCGCCGCCGATCACCGTGCCGGCGCCGGAGAGGAACTTCGTCGCCGAATGGACGATCAGGTCGGCGCCCCACTCGAAGGGTCGGCAGAGCCAAGGCGTCGCCAACGTGTTGTCGACGATCAACAGGGCGCCCGCGGCCCGGGTCAGGCCCGCCAAGGTCTCCAGGTCGGTGACCACGCCGCCCGGGTTGGCCAGGCTTTCAACGAACAGCGCCTTGGCGCCCCGAGCCAGGACGGTTTCGACCGCGGCAAGGTCCTCCGTGTCGACGAAGTCGCAACGCCAGTCGAACTTCGGGAAGGTCCGGCTGAACTGCGTGACCGACCCGCCGTACAGCCTGTTGGACGCCGCGAACCGCTCCCCCGCCTCGATCAGCGGGAAGAAGGCCAGGACCTGAGCGGCGTGTCCCGAGGCGGCGCAAGTCGCCCCGGACCCGCCTTCCAGGCTGGCGATGCGCTGCTCCAGCGCGGCGACGGTCGGATTGCCGAGACGGGAGTAGATGAAGCCGGAGGCCTCGAGATTGAACAGCGCCGCCGCGTGATCCGCGTCGTGGAACGCGTAGGCCGCCGTCTGGTGAATCGGCGTCTGGCGCGATCCCGACACCGGATCCGGTCCAGCGCCGGCATGGACCATCCGGGTTTCGAAGCCCCAGTCGGCGGCGGCGCCGCCCTCCGGGGCTGGTGTTGCTTCACTCATGGCGACGGAGTCTACGCCGCCCGCGATGGCTCGTCACCCCGCGGGTCCGCTCCGCTTCGCCGGACGTTGGCCTGAAGCGCGGATGACTCCCTATGCGGCCTCGTAGACGCTCTCTCCGGCGCCGTAGTAGCTCGCGTAGACGTGCTGAAACAGAACGCTCGCCTTCTGTTGGAAGAGCTCAGGCGTGTAGGCGTCCGGGAGTCCGGCGTCCAGGTGTTTCTCGATGGTCACGCGAACATCGGCCCGGGCCTGCCGCCGCTTGCGCCAGTCGAGGGTCAGCTTGCTCGTCTTGAGCGTTTCGAGGAGTTCTCGGGCCGTGGCCTTCACTCGCCGCCGCTCGGTCGGGGTCAACTCCATCTCGGGCTTCGTGAGGAGGTCGAAGACGGCGAGTTCCTCCTGGTCGAGATTCTCGCCGTAGGCGCGACGCTCCTCTTCGTTGAGTTCCTCAGCGAACTCGAACAGCCGTCGGACGTGCTCTTCCACGTTGGCGCTGCCGGCGTTGTAGGCGTCAATGCCCGCCTGAAGCTTCTCCAGATAATCGACGCGGGTCGGATTCTCGCGGACCATCGTCTCTACCCGGCGCACCAGCAGGACCGTGAGCCGCTCCTTGAACGTACGCTTCCTCGATCGCTCGAACTTCGCCGCCAGCTTCTCGAAGTCGATGGCGCTCAGGTCCGTCGAGTACCGGCCGCTCTCGCCGACGGCGTAGCCCTCGGCCTCGATCGACTCGTCGAGCAGAGCCTCGATCTGCTTCATCGCAAGGGAGATATCCGCCGGCGGTTCGAGCGCGCGAATCCGGTCCGCGAGCACCGACAGCAGCTTGACGCGAGGCCTGAACTCCTGGGCCCGGACATCCGGCAGCGCCGCTCGGAACCACCGCGCGGCATCCTTCGCCAGACCGAGGAAGCGACGCTTGATCTCCACGGTGGCCACGAGAGCGTCGACCGCGTCGGCCAGCAGCTCGAGGCGGCGGAATCCCTCCATCCCTTCGATGGCCCCGAGCTCGACGCCCTGCTCGCGGCAGAAGGGGATGTCCCGCCGGCTGTTGAACTTTGGGAGTAGGGTGGCGGCTCACCCGGCCCGGTGAGCGGGCCGGTTCCAGCGAAAGAAAGGAGACGCCACCCATGGCGAATCATGGCAGTCGGGAAGGGAATCGGCAAGAGAGAAGGAGCAGCTCGTCGTCGGGGTCGGGGCTTGGTCTGTTGGAGGCATCGTCCTCGTTGTTCGACGGTCTGTCGAGCTTTCAGGATCTGTGCGTTGAGACAGGCCGTTCTGCCTTGGCGCAGTTGATGGAGAAGGAGCGGGAGTTGCGGTGCGGGGCGAAGGGTCGTCACCAGGATGCTCGTTCGGTGTGGCGCGCGGGCAGCGCTCCGAGTCAGGTGACGCTGGGCGGCGCCCGGATGGAGATTCAGCGTCTGCGGATACGGGGTCCGGAGGGCGAGGTGCGTCTCGAGTCGTTCGAGTGGGCGTCGTCTCGCGACGCGATGGACCGTCACACGATGGAAGCGATCGCTTCGGGCGTGTCGACGCGGAACTACCGGCGGTCGCTGGACACGGCGGCAGCGGGTTCGGACCGTCGTTCGGCTTCCAGGAGTTCGGTATCTCGTCGCTTCAAGGCGCTGTCGATGCGGCAGATGGAGAAGTTCCTGTCGTCGTCGCTGGAAGACGAGGACATCCGCGTGTTGTGCGTGGACGCGAAGTACATCGGTGGCCACTGCATTCTGATCGCCTTGGGCGTTTCGTCGTCCGGTCACAAGCGGGTTCTTGGCCTTCGCGAGGGTTCGACGGAGAACACGGCGGTGGTCCGCGCTCTTCTCGCCGACCTGGTGGAGCGGGGCCTTTCGACGGCGAAGCCGTTGCTGTTCGTCATCGACGGCAGCAAGGCCCTGCGCCGCGCGATCAGGGAGGTCTTCGGCGACGCCGCGACGGTGCAGCGCTGCCAGGTCCACAAGGCCCGGAACGTCGAGGAACACCTGCCCGAAGAGAAGCGAGCCTCGATTCGCCGGGCGCTCCGCAAGGCCTGGGACAGCAAATCCGCCAAGACGGCCTTGAGGCGTCTGCGGCAGCTCGCCAGTCATCTCGAGCGGGAGCACCCCGGCGCAGCGGCCTCCCTACGGGAAGGCATGGAGGAGACCGTCACCGTGCTCGAACTCGGCCTCGCCGGAGCTCTCCAGAAGACCATGCGCAGCACCAATCCGATCGAGAGCCTCAACAGCTCCGTCGGGCGCTACACCCGCAACGTCAAGCGCTGGCGGGGCGGCGCCATGATCCAGCGCTGGGTCGCCGCAGCCCTCGTCGATGCGCAATCACGCTTCCACCGCGTCAGAGGCTACCGAGACATGCCAGAACTCATCCGTGCTCTCGAACGACGAGCACGTCACGTTGACCACCAAACCAAGGCCGCTTAACATTCTTCAACACACACGAGCCGCCATCCGAAGTTCAACAGAAAACGGGACAATCCCCGGCAGAACGCTTCCGCTTGCTTCAGCCTTTTCCCGACACCCTCCAGGAGAGCCGCCTTGTCTTCCGCCGGGGAGGCGCCGCCGCCGCGCCCGGCGCCGTAGACCGCCAGCGCCCGCTCCAGATGCCGGAACACGCCCACATCATTGCTGTCCCACTAACTTCGTGGTATGGCGAGTTGAAGTTGAGCGTTTTCTGGTCCCGGCGGTTCTCGTTGGGGCTGTAACAGGTCATTGAGTGTCCGTCGTTCAAACAGATTGAGGTGAAGCAAGCGCAGGATCTCGCTGAGGCTCCACTTGAGACGATTGGCGAACTTCAGGTAGGCAAGCATCAGGTGAACGCACATGGCGATCCAGATCTGCGTCAGCACGGCGTTGCGGGACGTGCCGAGAAAGCTCTTGATGCGCAGGTTCTGCTTGATCCACTTGAAGAAGAGCTCGACCTCCCAACGCGCCTTGTAGATGTCCGCGATGGTCCTTGGCGCGAGCTGAAAGTTGTTGGTGAGGAACACGTAGTGTTTGCCGGTCTCGGCGTCCCGGTAGCCGACCCGCCGCAGGGGAATCGGACAGTCCTTCTGGCCCTTCCTGGTCGTCAGTTCAATCGTCTGGTCCGAAGTCACGCCGCGACCGGAAGCGTACGCACGACGCTCACGGACCGCGTACTTCACCCTCCGCTTGAGCCGGGTGACCAGAAAAACCCCTTGTGCATCAAGGGATTTCAGCCAGCTGAAGTTCTGGTACAACCGGTCTGCGGCGACGATGCTCCCCGGCTGCAGCCGCAGAGTCCGGGCGATCGCAATGTCCGACGTCTTCCCCTTCCCCTTCCCGTCCGTCACCCTCACGAACGACGGCAGATGGCCGGCATGGTCGAGACCGACGTGGACCTTGATCGCCCCCTTGCTCTTGCTGAACTTGGCCCACGAGAACAGCCCGAGGCACAGGTCGATGTGCGTCGCGTCCAGAGACACGAGCCGGTTCCTGAAGCGAAACCTGTGGCCGGGCGCCATGCCGCGGCAGCGACCCAGAAGGCGCTCGAACTGCAACTCGAAGAGCTTGGGAGACCGGTTCTGGTTGACGCGGGCAAGCGAGCTTCGAGCGACTCGTCCGATTCCGAGATGGTAGAGCTTGCGTCTCTGGGCATCCAGATTCGACACCACGTCCCGCAAACTGCACCGCCCCGACAACTGAACCATCGCCATCGCCGCGAACTGACTCCACCGGCTCATGGATCGGAGCTTTCTCCCCGTGTCAAGTGTCCGTGCGTCTCTCTCGAACTCATGTCTCGACACCATCCTGAGCAGGCTCTTCAGGGTTTCGTGTGGAATGTAAGAGAATCGGGGTAGAGGTCGAGTCCTCCGAGTTTGAAGTAGATGGCGGTGCGGTATCGGTCTCGATTTCGATAGCCGCGGGCGGTTTTCTTGAGCGACTGGATGACCGAGTTGATGCCTTCGAGTCGTGCGTTGGTGACTCCTCGTTCGATGGCGTTCAGCACTCCCTCGAGGTGAGCCTTCAGCATCCGCGCCACGTTCTTCATCGGCGCCAGGCGGCTGCGAATGGCCCAGGAGTACCAGCCATTGAAGATCGCGCGCGCCTCCGCCCGGTCACGGGTCTCCCACATCATCATCGCCACCTCTTTCAGGTGCCAGCAGCGAGCCGTCTTCGACGTGCCGGAGATCAACTCCTCGAAGCGGAGTCTGTGGCCCGCCGGCACCCGATCCGGGTGGTACAGCCACAGATGGCGCGTCGAGGCCAGGCTGTCGTCGCCTGCCTTCTGCAGCTGCCGGTGCTCCTGACTGCGGACCTTGTTCACGGCGTCGCCTAGGTGGGCCGCCACGTGGAACTTGTCGAACGCGATCTTCCGACCGCCATCCGGGAGACTCGACACCGTCGCCGAGATGTACGCCGGCCACATGTCCATCGCCACCGTCTCGATTCTCGACCGCGCGGCCTCCGACAACGACGAGTAGTACGAAGCCAGCGCCTCCTTGCCGCGACCGTCCGCCACGTGGTGCACCCGAACCTCGCCCTCGATGTCCGCCACCACCGTCACGTACTCGTGGCGCTTCTGAAACGACGTCTCGTCCACCCCGAGAACCCGAGAGGCCGGAACCGGACCGCGACGTGAGAGACCGCGCTGCACGGCACGATCCTGAACCCCCGACACCTGGTCCCAGCTCAGGTCCAGCAACCTCGCCACGGCCGAGATCGAAGCCTCCTTCAACCAGTCGATCACCAACGCCTCGAACAACGCCGTGAAACGAGAACCACGGTCCGACCACGGCACCGAAATCGTCCGCACCCCGTGCTCAGGGCAACGCACCCGAGGAACCTCCGCCGTCAGAATCGTCCGGTACTGGCACGTCGGAAGATGACGCCAGCTGCGACGACGGGTGTCGTAGCGACTCGCCGCATGCCCGCACTCAGGACAGCACAGAGATTCCCCGACGCCAAGAACCGCGAGCACCTCCACCTCGCCCACGTCGAGCCGAAGCTCGACGCCCGTCACCTCCCAAGGACTGCTGATTCCGAGAATCTGACCATACAAGTCTGTGTCACGCATGCCATGAGACTACACCGGATCCACCATCAACCCGGAAGAGCCCCTGAGCAGCTGTCCGAACACCGTGCTACGATACGCCATGGGCCTGAATCCTCCTTGTAGTCATTGGGGTTTCCGACGACAACCAATGATACAGCAAGAGACGGATTCAGGCCCGTTTCTCAACTCGGTCAACGGGACAGCAATACGCCCACATAGTCGACGATCAGGCCCGCCTCCTTCCGGGGGTACACGCGGTTCGCCCTGGCGAGGGGATGTCCCGTCGGTTGTTGAACTTTGGGAGTAGGGTGGCGGCTCTCCGGCCCGATGAGCGGGCCGGTCTCAGCGAAAGAAAGGAGACGCCACCCATGGCGAATCATCGCAGTCGGGAAGGGAATCGGCAAGAGAGAAGGAGCACTCCGAGCAGTCCGTCGTCGGGATCGGGGCTTGGTCTGTTGGAGTCATTGCCCTCGTTGGTCAACGGTCTGTCGAGCTTTCAGGAGCTGTGCGTCGAGACAGGCCGGTCTACGTTGGCCCGGTTGATGGAGGAGGAGCGGGAGTCGCGGTGCGGCGCGAAGGGTCGTCACCAGGATGCTCGTTCGGTGTGGCGTGCGGGCAGTGCTCCGAGCCAAGTGACGCTGGGCGGGGCCCGGATCGAGATTCAGCGTCTGCGGGTACGGGGTCCGGAGGGCGAGGTGCGTCTCGAGTCGTTCGAGTGGGCGGCGTCTCGCGACGCGATGGACCGTCACACGATGGAAGCGATTGCGTCGGGCGTGTCGACGCGGAACTACCTGCGGTCGCTGGACACGGCGGCCGCGGGTTCGGACCGTCGTTCGGCATCGCGGAGTTCGGTGTCTCGGCGCTTCAAGGCGCTGTCGGCGCGGCAGATGGAGAAGTTCCTGTCGTCGTCGCTGGAAGACGAGGACATCCGCGTGGTGTGCGTGGACGCGAAGTACATCGGTGGCCACTGCATTCTGATCGCCTTGGGCGTTTCGTCGTCCGGTCACAAGCGGGTTCTTGGCCTTCGCGAGGGTTCGACGGAGAACACGGCGGTGGTCCGCGCTCTTCTCGCCGACCTGGTGGAGCGGGGCCTCTCGACGGCGAAGCCGTTGCTGTTCGTCATCGACGGCAGCAAGGCCCTGCGCCGCGCAATCAAGGAGGTCTTCGGCGACGCCGCGACGGTGCAGCGCTGCCAGGTCCACAAGGCCCGGAACGTCGAAGAGCATCTGCCCGAAGAGAGGCGAGCCTCGATTCGCCGGGCGCTCCGCAAGGCCTGGGACAGCAAATCCGCCAAGACGGCCTTGAGGCGTCTGCGGCAGATCGCCAGTCATCTGGAGCGGGAGCACCCCGGCGCAGCGGCCTCCCTCCGGGAAGGCATGGAGGAGACCGTCACCGTGCTCGAACTCGGCCTCGCCGGAGCTCTCCAGAAGACCATGCGCAGCACCAATCCGATCGAGAGCCTCAACAGCTCCGTCGGGCGCTACACCCGCAACGTCAAGCGCTGGCGGGGCGGCTCCATGATCCAGCGCTGGGTCGCTGCCGCTCTCATCGATGCTCAATCACGCTTCCACCGCGTCAGAGGCTACCGAGACATGCCCAAACTCATCCGCGCCCTCGAACGACGAGCAGGGCACGTTGACCACCAAACCAAGGCCGCTTAACATTCATCAACACACACGAGCCGCCATCCGAAGTTCAACAGAAAACGGGACAATCCCCCTGGCGATCGTCTGCATGAGGGTGTGGTTCCGCATCGGCTTGTCGAGATAGAGCGTCGAACAACTCGGCACGTCGAAGCCGGTCATCCACATGGCGCAGACGAAGACGAGGCGGAACGGGTCGTCCGCGTCCTTGAACTTCGTCTCCAGGTCCTCCTCGATCATCCTGCGACGGTGCCGCCGAACGTCGAGTCCCTTCGCCTTCATCTCGGCAATCTCGTTCTGGGCGGGCGAGACGACGACCGCCATGTCCGTCTCCTCCATCCAGGCGATCCGGTCGTCCATCTCGGCGATGGCCTCGCAGTCCTCCTTCGGAAGCGCGAACCGCTCCGCCTTCAACTCTTCGATCCGGCGCTTTCAGTGCGCGCGGACCTTGTCGTACATGCGCACCGCGGTCGCCTTGTCGATCGACACGACCATCGCCTTGCCGCGAAAGCCGCGCTCGGGGAAGTGGCGCACCAGGTCCTCCGCCACGGCGTCCAGCCGGTCCTCCCGGGTGATCAGTTGAATCTCGCGGGAGAACTCGCGCTCGAGCTTCTCCTCCCGCGCTTCGTCGAGTTCCGCCTCTTCCAGCAACCGCTCCATGTCCTCGTTCAGGTCGCGGTTCGACAGCTGCAGTTCGGGAATGCGGTTCTCGTAAAACAGCGGCACGGTGGCGCGGTCCTCGACCGACTGCTGGAAGTCGTAGACACTGACGTAGTCGCCGAAGACCTGCCGCGTCCGCTCCTCGTCGCCCTGGATGAGCGGAGTGCCGGTGAAGGCGAGAAACGCGGCGTTCGGCAGCGCCTGCCGCATGTTGAGGGCGTGCGTGTCGTACTGGCTGCGGTGCGCCTCGTCCGTGATGACGACGACGTCGTCCCGCTCCGAAAGCACCGGATGCGCTTTGCCGAGACCATCCGTTCGGAACTTGTGGATCAGCGTGAAGACGTAGCGATGATCCTCGCGCAGCAACCGACGCAGATGCCCGCTGCTCTCCGCCCGCGCGCCGCCCTGGCCGACCGCGCCGGAAGAGACGAACTGACGGTAGATCTGGCGGTCGAGGTCCTGGCGATCGGTCACGACGACGAACGTCCAGTTGCCGGGCACGCGGCGCAGGGTCTTCCGGGCGAAGAAGATCATCGACACGCTCTTGCCGCTGCCCTGCGTGTGCCAGAACACTCCCAGGCGGCCCTGCCGACCCCGAATGTCCGCCGCCGCGGCAAGTGCGTTGTTCACGCCGAGGACCTGGTGGTTCTTGCCGATCAGCTTGATCAGCCCGTCGGCCGTCTCCTGGAAGAGCGTGAAGTTCTCGATCAGGTCGAGGAGCCTCCCCGGTTCGCAGACGCCCCGCAACATCGTCTCCAGCGAAACGCGGGCAGGTTCGTCCTCGCTGGCCACGCGCTTCCACTCCGCGAAGTGCTCCCAACCGGCCGTCATGCTGCCGAGCCGGCTATCGAGACCGTTGGAGAGCAGGATGACGGCGTTGAACCAGAAGAGCTGCGGAATCTCCTCCTTGTAGTGGCTCAGATTGCCGTCGTAGGCCAGCTCGAGTCGGCGGTGCATCGCTTTCAGTTCGACGAACAGGAGCGGCAAGCCGTTCACGAAGCCCACCAAGTCGGCCCGGCAGCGGTACATCTCGCCCGCGACGCGGAACTCCGAACAGAGCAGGAAGTCGTTGTTGGCGGGTTCGCTCCAGTCGATCACGCGAACGTGCTCGGTCGTCTCGCCGGCGTCCTCGACCGCCGGAACCGCCACGCGCACGCCGTCCTTCAACAGACCGTACACTTCGCGGTTGGCCGCCGCCGGGCTCATCAGCGAACGGTCCCGCGTCAGTTCCTCCACCGCCGCGTCGACCGCCTCGACGCTCGCCTCCGGGTTGAGACGCAGGAGGGCTGGCCGCAGCCGTGCCGTCAGAACGACCTCGGCCTCCGTCTCTCGCCCCAGGGCGCTCCGGCCATCGCCGTCGGGCCGGCCGAACTCGCCGACGGCGTCCGCCGTCCGCCAGCCCAGCTCCTCGAGCAGATCGATCGCCGGCTGCTGGACCAGTGCGTCCTCGGTGTAGCGGTCGCCGGTCATCCGCGGTCCGGCGCGGCGACGCGGCGCCACCACAGCCCGGCCATCCGGCGCGCCGTCATCCCGCCCGGCCCGCGCGCATCCGCTGCAGCAGCGCACGGAGGTGCGGGACGTAGGTCTTCACCGCCCGGTACAGCGCCAACGCCTGCTCCTGGTCGTACTCGTGAACCGTCGCATTCCGCGCCTTCCGAATGCTGGTCCAGACCCGGTCGTCGTCGATCAGACCCGCCCGAAGCGCAGCCTGAAGCCGCTCGAAGTTCGAGCGCCCTCGTTCGCTCGGAGACATCCGGTATACGCAAGCCAGATGCGTGTCCAGCGCCTTGAGCAACGTCTCGAACGCGACGTTGAACCGGTGGACCGTCGCGTCCAGGTTCACGTATTCCTCGTCCAAGGGCTTCCGCGCCACCGTCTCCAGCCTCGCCAGACTCCTCTCCGCATTGTTCAACCGACAGGCCAGTTTCGACGCGCTCATTCGCCGCCCGCCCGTTCGTAGAGAACGACGCCCTCCGTCATCACGTTCTCCCGGAGTGCCCAGTCGGCTTCGTCGAAGCGGACGCAGTCTACCTTGCACAGCGTGTCGATCCGGTCCTCCCGCAGGCAGGCGAGCACCTCCAGCCAATCGTCGTCGCTCGCGCCGTCGCAGAACACGCAGAGATCGATGTCGGAACGGCTCTCGTGGTCGCCGCGGGCACGGGAGCCGAAAAGAACGATCTTCTCGACGAAGGGCAGGGCCGCCATGTCGCGGAAGAACCGGTAGCCCTTGAGGCGGCAGGGATCGCCCACGTAGAGGGGCCGGGGACGAACGGGAAGGTCGGAGACGTCGAGGTCGCCGGAGACGAGCCTGGGGAGGAGGAGGTCGCGAATTCGACGAAGTCTTGTGCTCCGAGTTCTGAGCAGGAGACGTTCGTCCAGAAGGGGATCAAAAATCTCCTTGGCCGCCAAGAGAACCCTCTCTGGAGGCAGGACAATCTCGACCGCCTTGAGATGCTTGTGACCAAGGTGCGGCACCGTGGTCCCAATGATCGCAGAGTTCAGTCGTCGGATCGGTTCCTCGATCAGGAAAAAGAGAGGGATTGTCCCGTTTTCTGTTGAACTTCGGATGGCGGCTCGTGTGTGTTGAAGAATGTTAAGCGGCCTTGGTTTGGTGGTCAACGTGACGTGCTCGTCGTTCGAGAGCACGGATGAGTTCTGGCATGTCTCGGTAGCCTCTGACGCGGTGGAAGCGTGATTGCGCATCGACGAGGGCTGCGGCGACCCAGCGCTGGATCATGGCGCCGCCCCCGCCAGCGCTTGACGTTGCGGGTGTAGCGCCCGACGGAGCTGTTGAGGCTCTCGATCGGATTGGTGCTGCGCATGGTCTTCTGGAGAGCTCCGGCGAGGCCGAGTTCGAGCACGGTGACGGTCTCCTCCATGCCTTCCCGTAGGGAGGCCGCTGCGCCGGGGTGCTCCCGCTCGAGATGACTGGCGAGCTGCCGCAGACGCCTCAAGGCCGTCTTGGCGGATTTGCTGTCCCAGGCCTTGCGGAGCGCCCGGCGAATCGAGGCTCGCTTCTCTTCGGGCAGGTGTTCCTCGACGTTCCGGGCCTTGTGGACCTGGCAGCGCTGCACCGTCGCGGCGTCGCCGAAGACCTCCCTGATCGCGCGGCGCAGGGCCTTGCTGCCGTCGATGACGAACAGCAACGGCTTCGCCGTCGAAAGGCCCCGCTCCACCAGGTCGGCGAGAAGAGCGCGGACCACCGCCGTGTTCTCCGTCGAACCCTCGCGAAGGCCAAGAACCCGCTTGTGACCGGACGACGAAACGCCCAAGGCGATCAGAATGCAGTGGCCACCGATGTACTTCGCGTCCACGCACAACACGCGGATGTCCTCGTCTTCCAGCGACGACGACAGGAACTTCTCCATCTGCCGCATCGACAGCGCCTTGAAGCGACGAGACACCGAACTCCTGGAAGCCGAACGACGGTCCGAACCCGCTGCCGCCGTGTCCAGCGACCGCCGGTAGTTCCGCGTCGACACGCCCGAAGCGATCGCTTCCATCGTGTGACGGTCCATCGCGTCGCGAGACGACGCCCACTCGAACGACTCGAGACGCACCTCGCCCTCCGGACCCCGTATCCGCAGACGCTGAATCTCCATCCGGGCGCCGCCCAGCGTCACCTGACTCGGAGCGCTGCCCGCGCGCCACACCGAACGAGCATCCTGGTGACGACCCTTCGCCCCGCACCGCAACTCCCGCTCCTTCTCCATCAACTGCGCCAAGGCAGAACGGCCTGTCTCAACGCACAGATCCTGAAAGCTCGACAGACCGTCGAACAACGAGGACGATGCCTCCAACAGACCAAGCCCCGACCCCGACGACGAGCTGCTCCTTCTCTCTTGCCGATTCCCTTCCCGACTGCCATGATTCGCCATGGGTGGCGTCTCCTTTCTTTCGCTGGAACCGGCCCGCTCACCGGGCCGGGTGAGCCGCCACCCTACTCCCAAAGTTCAACAGCCGGCGGGACATCCCCGTCCGCCAGGACCTACGACGTCCTGCGCCGGGTAGGACGCGTCCTGGGAGCGTTGGAAGGAACGGGCCCGGACGACGATCCCTGGTTGCGCCAGGAGCGTCGCGAAAGCCGAACGGAAGGCGTGGTCGCCGCGGTCGCCGCCGTGCTCGAGAGCCGCGGAATCAGGGTCGGCGCCGACTTCGCCGCGCAACTCGCCGAGCGCGCCGGCGGATCGCCGACCAGGGTCGTGCACGCGGCGCAGAACTGCGCCAGCGCCGACGACCTCCTGAAGCGACTGCGCGACTGACCGGCCGGCGCCGTTCATTCAGGTCGACCTCTTCGCGGCGCCGCGGAATCGCCGCGCCGGCAAGCGGCACGCCGACCGACGCCCAAGGGGCGTGTGGCACAATCGCCCGCTCTGTCCGATCATCCTCTCCCTGACAACGGCGGCGGCCCACCCGCCGCGGCTTCCGGCGCCGCGGCCGACGCGGCGCTCCTGGAGGGCGTCCGCGTCGTCGAACTCGCGACGGTCATCATGGCGCCGTCGGCCTGCGCGATCCTCGCGGATTTCGGCGCCGAGGTGATCAAGATCGAGGCGCCGGGCCGGGGCGACGTCTACCGGTACTTCCACGATCTGCCCGGGATGCCGGACTCGGACATCCCCTACTGCTTCCTGCTCGACGACCGGAACAAGAAGAGCGTCGTGATCGACCTCAAGCGGGAGAGCGGCCAGGCGGTCGCGCACCGGTTGATCGAGACCGCCGACGTCTTTCTGACGAACTGCCACAACTCCGTGCTCGAAGCGCTCGACATGAACTGGGAACGGCTGCGGCAGGTCAATCCGCGTCTCGTGTTCGCCCATGGCACGGGCTACGGCCACACCGGGCCGGAGGCCGAGAAGCCCGGCTACGACCAGGTCTGCTACTGGACCCGGTCGGGGTTGGTGTCCACCTTCTTCCCGGTCGAGGGCCATCTCGGTCCGCTGGGCTGCGGCACCGGCGACCATCCGACCGGCGTGACCCTGTTCTCCGCCGTCCTCCTCGGCCTGATGAAGCGGGACCGGTCGGGCGTCGGCGCCTACGTCACGACGTCCCTGCTCGCGGCCGGCGTCTGGGCCAACGCCTGCGCCATCCAGGCCAGACTCGTCGGCGCCGCGTTCCACCCGAAGCGGCCGCGGGAGCGGACGATGAACTTCGGCCAGCTCTACTACCGCACCCGGGACGACCGTCTGGTCAAGCTGAGCATCGTCGAACAGGACCGCGACTGGGAGCGCTTCTGCCTCGCTCTGGGCCGCGACGATCTGATCGACGACGAGCGCTTTCGCGCCACGCCGGAACGGATCGCGAACATGCCTGAGTTCGTCGCCCTGCTGGACGCGGAGTTCGCGCGGCGGGACTTCGAGCACTGGAGCGAGCGCTTCACTCGTCACGAGATTCCCTACAGCCTGGTCTCGAACGTCGATGACATCGCGAACGACGAGCAGTTGGAGGCCATCGGCATGTTCCGCGACCTCGACCATCCCCGTTACGGCCGTCTGCGAACGGTCGACAGCCCCGTGTTCATCGAAGGAGAGGACAAGGCGCAACCGCAACCCGCGCCGGAGCTCGGCGAACACACCGGCGACCTCCTGCGCGAACTCGGCCTCGACGCCTCGGAAATCGCGAACCTGGCCGAGGCCGGGGTCGTCGCGGGCCGGCTCTGAACCGCGCGGCAAACGCGATCGCATCGCCGCGCCTCTCTTGTCGCCCCCTACCGCGGCGGCGCCCAGCCCGCCGTCGGGCAGGAGGAGCTGGGCTACAATGACGACTTCCCGGAACGAATCGCATCGCCGCCCAGGAGACGAGCCATGGACTTTCAGGACTCACCGCGGGAAGCCGCATTTCGCGCCGAGGCGCGCGCCTGGCTCGAAGCGAACGCCGAACCTCTGCCCCCCGGCGGCACGTCGCGCTTCGACGGCCTTCCCGAAGGGGAGGGCCTGGCCGCGACGAAGGAGTGGCAACGGAAGAAGTTCGACGACGGCTGGGCCTGCATGACCTGGCCGAAGGAGCATGGCGGCCGCGGCGCCACCTTCATGGAGGGCGTGATCTGGGACCAGGAAGAAGCGAAATTCGACGTGCCGGCCGGGCAGCTCGGCATCGGCCACGGCACCTGCGCGCCGGCGATCATGGCCCACGGCACGGAGGAGCAGAAGCGCCGCTACCTGCCGAAGCTGGCCAGCGGCGAGGAGGTCTGGTGCCAGCTCTTCTCCGAACCGGAAGCGGGATCGGACCTGGCGGGGCTGCGGACCCGCGCCGAGCGCGACGGCGACGAGTGGGTCGTCAACGGCCAGAAGGTCTGGAACTCAGGCGCCCACTACGCTGACTGGGGCATCCTGGTCACGCGGCACGATCCCGGCCTGCCCAAGCACAAGGGGTTGACCTTCTTCGTCGTCGACATGAAGTCGCCGGGCATCGATCCGCGGCCAATCCGGCAGATCCCGGGCGCGTCGGAGTTCAACGAGGTCTTCCTGCGGAACGTCCGGATCCCGGATCACAATCGCTTGGGCGAGGTCGGCGCCGGCTGGCAGGTGGCGATCACCACCCTGATGAACGAGCGCCACGGCCGCTACAACATGACCCCGGACTGGAGCGACGCTCTTCGCCTGGCCTCGACCCTCGAGATCGACGGGGAACCGGCGGCGGACCGGAGTTCGGTGCGCGAGCGGATCGCCGACTGGTACGTCCAGTGCCGCGGCGTCGATCTGACCTTCATGCGCACCCTGACGGCCATCTCGCAGGGCAAGCAACCGGGGCCCGAGAACTCGATCTGCAAGGTGGTCACCGCC
>CBDBDB010000003.1:0-148475 GCA_965203495.1 Candidatus Multivorans sp. | reverse complement strand
GTGCCACGCGAGGCGTTGGGCACCTCTACCGGCGAGTCGCTCTCGTCGTGTCGTACTCGTTTCGGTCGTTGGTCAGGAGTTCTCCCTTCCAGTGTGGCCAGAGAGTGGTGCTGATTGCTCCCGGTCTCGGGCGACAGTCTGTCCCGCACGCTGCATGATGGCCTTGTCGATCAGCCCATGCACGACGGGACGCATTCCGATGTTGCGAACTCGAGCGCTGAAGACAAGAGGGCCGAGCTCGGCGAACAGTTTCCCGACCAGTTCGTCCGCGAAGCTGCTTGAGACGAGAGGAACGTCGGTCCAGTCGAGAAGAAGCGGCTTGTCTGGCTCGGCGTTGAGCAGGTTCAAGCCCTTGGTGCGAATCTGCTTTCCGGCCATTCGCGAGCCGAAGCCGACGTGCTCGTCCTGGAGACGCATCGTCAGTGCGCTTCCATCGTCCGTTTCGTAGATGGCTTCCACTACGTCCACGGGTCGGTGGCCGCCGCTGCCGAAGTCGAGCGCCTCCGAGAGATCGAATCTGGTGTCCAGGTCGATGTCGAAGTAGACGAAGGTGCCGTGGAACGTCTGCTTCGGGCCGCGTCTGTAGGGCGTGGACTCTCCGTCGCGGTAGACGACTTGAGCCCGCCCCGAAGTGATCTCGATCGAACCGCCGGACATGGTCGCGATACGAAGGGCGCCCGCCATTCCGTTGCCCTGGCCGATGTCGGAATGGCGCGTGACGCCTGCTTCAAGGGCCTTGTAGATGGCGTCGGCGTCGTTCGCAAGTTCTCGGTGGCTTTCGCGAAGGGACTTCAGGATGCCACGGCCGGAGTCTGCGACGCCGACCGCAATCTTGCGCGAATTCTCGAAGGTGTTGACTTGCAGTACTCCACCGAGTGGGGAGTCCGCGTGCGTGAGCACGTTGTCGGTGATCTCGTTCATCGACCACTCAAGGGCGCCGAGATCGTCGCGCTGAAGAGAAGCTATTCCGCTGAGGAGGACCTGCAGCGCTTCGGGGATTGTCCCGTTTTCTGTTGAACTTCGGATGGCGGCTCGTGTGTGTTGATGAATGTTAAGCGGCCTTGGTTTGGTGGTCAACGTGCCCTGCTCGTCGTTCGAGGGCGCGGATGAGTTTGGGCATGTCTCGGTAGCCTCTGACGCGGTGGAAGCGTGATTGAGCATCGATGAGAGCGGCAGCGACCCAGCGCTGGATCATGGAGCCGCCCCGCCAGCGCTTGACGTTGCGGGTGTAGCGCCCGACGGAGCTGTTGAGGCTCTCGATCGGATTGGTGCTGCGCATGGTCTTCTGGAGAGCTCCGGCGAGGCCGAGTTCGAGCACGGTGACGGTCTCCTCCATGCCTTCCCGGAGGGAGGCCGCTGCGCCGGGGTGCTCCCGCTCCAGATGACTGGCGATCTGCCGCAGACGCCTCAAGGCCGTCTTGGCGGATTTGCTGTCCCAGGCCTTGCGGAGCGCCCGGCGAATCGAGGCTCGCCTCTCTTCGGGCAGATGCTCTTCGACGTTCCGGGCCTTGTGGACCTGGCAGCGCTGCACCGTCGCGGCGTCGCCGAAGACCTCCTTGATCGCGCGGCGCAGGGCCTTGCTGCCGTCGATGACGAACAGCAACGGCTTCGCCGTCGAGAGGCCCCGCTCCACCAGGTCGGCGAGAAGAGCGCGGACCACCGCCGTGTTCTCCGTCGAACCCTCGCGAAGGCCAAGAACCCGCTTGTGACCGGACGACGAAACGCCCAAGGCGATCAGAATGCAGTGGCCACCGATGTACTTCGCGTCCACGCACACCACGCGGATGTCCTCGTCTTCCAGCGACGACGACAGGAACTTCTCCATCTGCCGCGCCGACAGCGCCTTGAAGCGCCGAGACACCGAACTCCGCGATGCCGAACGACGGTCCGAACCCGCGGCCGCCGTGTCCAGCGACCGCAGGTAGTTCCGCGTCGACACGCCCGACGCAATCGCTTCCATCGTGTGACGGTCCATCGCGTCGCGAGACGCCGCCCACTCGAACGACTCGAGACGCACCTCGCCCTCCGGACCCCGTACCCGCAGACGCTGAATCTCGATCCGGGCCCCGCCCAGCGTCACTTGGCTCGGAGCACTGCCCGCACGCCACACCGAACGAGCATCCTGGTGACGACCCTTCGCGCCGCACCGCGACTCCCGCTCCTCCTCCATCAACCGGGCCAACGTAGACCGGCCTGTCTCGACGCACAGCTCCTGAAAGCTCGACAGACCGTTGACCAACGAGGGCAATGACTCCAACAGACCAAGCCCCCGATCCCGACGACGGACTGCTCGGAGTGCTCCTTCTCTCTTGCCGATTCCCTTCCCGACTGCGATGATTGGCCATGGGTGGCGTCTCCTTTCTTTCGCTGAGACCGGCCCGCTCATCGGGCCGGAGAGCCGCCACCCTACTCCCAAAGTTCAACAACCGACGGGACATCCCCGCGCTTCGCCCACGAGGGAGTGTTGCTGCTCGGCGTCTCTGAATCGGCGCGCGGGAACGTGACGGGGATGAGGCGTCTCGCTGGCGGGATGGACCTCCGGTGCAAGAAGATGCGCCCAGTTCGCGTTGCTGAAGAGGCGCCTCAGCTCCTCGTCTTCCGGCAGAACGACGGACACGTCCAGTCCTTCCGTGCGCAGGGCGTCGATGCTCGTGATCACCGGAAGGACACCGTTCGGGTATGCGCGCTGACATTGAGAGAGATCGAGCACGATGTCCTGGTAGCCCTTCTCCAGGCAATCGCTGAGACACCACATGAACTGCCGGTGGGCCAAGGGGTCGATGTCCCTTGTGAACACGAGCCGGCTCTCCTCGCGCTTGACGGCCACCGGTCGCGGCGCCCGTCTTCGGCGTTGGCTCGGGAAGCGGGTCGTGGCCATCGCGGTCAAGTCTCCGAAGTCTCTACCGAGGCCGCAGCAACGGGAACAGGATGACATCCCGGATCGACGGGGCGTCGGTCAGGAGCATGACCAGCCGGTCGATGCCGAGGCCGAGGCCGCCGGCGGGGGGCATGCCGTACTGGAGCGCTTCGACGTAGTCCCGGTCGAAGCGGTGGGCTTCGTCGTCGCCCCCTTCGCGGGCGCGGAGCTGCTGACGGAATCGCTCGGCCTGGTCGTCCGGGTCGTTCAGTTCGGTGAAGGCGTTCGCGATTTCCATGCCGCCGATGAAGAGCTCGAATCGTTCGGTGAAGCGGGGATCGTCGGCGGCGCGCTTGGCGAAGGGGGAGACCTCGACCGGGTAGTCGTGGATGAAGGTGGGCTGGATCAGCTTCGGTTCGACGAGACGGTCGAAGAGGGCCATCAGCAGGTGGCCGTAGCCGGCGTTCTTCGGCGGGTCTTCTCCGAGCCGGGCGAGTTCCGCGGCGAGCGCCGCCTCGTCGTCTACCGAGGCCGGATCCAGGCCGCCGATGTCGAGCAGGGATTGCCGCACGCCGAACCGCGGCCAGGGGGCCTGGAAGTCGATTTCGGCGCCGCGCCAGGAACAGGTTGTCGAGCCGTCGGCGTGCACGGCATCCAGGACCGCGGCGAACAGCCTCTCGGTGAAGGGCATCAGCTGCTGGCAGTTGGAGTAGGCCCAGTAGAACTCGAGCATCGTGAACTCGGGGTTGTGTCGGGTCGAGACGCCTTCGTTCCGGAAGTTGCGGTTGATCTCGAACACGCGGTGCAGTCCGCCCACCAGCAGGCGCTTGAGATACAGCTCGGGCGCGATGCGCAGGTAGAGGTCGAGGTCGAGCGCGTTGTGGTGGGTCACGAACGGCCGGGCCGTTGCGCCCCCCGGGATGACCTGCATCATCGGCGTTTCGACTTCCAGAAAGCCCTCTTCCAGCAGGCGGGCGCGCAGCGCAGCGATCGCCCGCGAGCGGACGACGAACCGCCGCGTCGATTCGGAGGAGTTCAGGAGGTCGAGGTACCGGCGTCGGTAGCGCTCTTCGCGGTCGGACAGACCGTGCCGTTTCTCCGGGAGCGGGCGAATGGCCTTCGCCAGCAGGCCGAGGCGGTCAGCCGAGATCGTCAGTTCGCCGGTGCGGGTGCGGATCAGCGGGCCCTCGGCGAGCACGAAGTCGCCGATGTCGAGTTGCGAGAGCAGCCACCAGCAGTCTTCGCCGACGTGGTTGCGGCGCAGGAGGACCTGGATGCCGGAGTCGGCGCCGTCCGAGATGTCGAGGAACGCCGCCTTGCCGTGAGTGCGGTGGGCGCGGACGCGGCCGGGAACCCTGAGAAAGACCGCGGCCCGCTCGAGTTCCTCCTCGGTCTTCTCGCCGTAGCGGCCGCGGACTTCGCGCGGCTCGAGATCGTACGGCGCCCGGGTCGGGTAGGGGTCGACGCCCCGTTCGCGCAGGCGGTCGCGCTTGTCGCGCCGGTTCTCGATCTGGGCTTCGAGTTCCGACACGTCTCAGCTCGATTCCGTGTTCCAGAACGTCTCTTCCGCGACCAGGGCGGAGACGAGACGGGCGACGCCGCCGGACGCGCCGCGGCCGATCCGGAGGACGTCCCCGTGGTCGACCGCTTCGTCCGCGAGACCCGCGCCCATGTTCGTGACCAGGGAAAGGCCGAGCGTGCGGAGCCCCATGTGGCGGGCGGCGATCACTTCGAGCACGGTCGACATGCCGACCAGGTCCGCGCCGAGGACGGCGCAGGCGCGGATCTCGGCGGGCGTCTCGAAGGACGGTCCGAGCAGGCCGGCGTAGACCCCCTCGCCGACCGGGATGCCGGACTGTTCCCCTAGTTCCGCGAACCGGCGGCGCAGACCGAGGTCGTAGGCGCCCGCCAGGTCGGGAAACCGAGGCCCCCAGGCGGCCGGCAGCCTGCCTCTGAGCGGGTTCAGACCGGTCAGGTTGATGTGGTCGGAGATGGCCGCGACCGATCCGGGCGGCAGATCCGCCCGCAGCGAACCGGCGGCGTTGGCGACGACCAGCGACCGGGCGCCGAGCAGCGCCCCGAGCCGCACCAGGTAGACGACCTGCGCCGGCGTGTAGCCCTGGTAGGCGTGCAGTCGGCCGCGGCCGTGGAGCAGCAGTCGACCGTTGGCCGTCCGCACGAGTTCGGCGGTCGCGGCGTGGCCTTCGATCGCCTCGACGTCGAAGGGGAACAGGTCGGAGAAGGGCCACGGTCCCGCTGCCGGCTCGCCGAGATCCAGGTTCAGGCCGGAACCGGTGACCAGGAGGGCCTCGGGCGGCGGGATGCCCGCCGCCAGCCAGCGCCTCCGGCTCTCCGCCAGCTCGTCCGCGAGACCCGTGTCCGGGCCGGTACCGCTTTCCATGCCAGTAGACTCGCGTCGATTCACGGCGTTTCCGCGCCCCGGCGCCCAAGCCCGGAGTGCGGCAGACCATATCCTGAGGAGTTCCATGACCGAATGCGGCCGGCCGCGGGAGCTGATTTCGAGGGAGGCGCTCGACCGCCGGGTCGACGAGATGGCCGCCGAGATCGAGAGGGACTACGCCGACAGCGAGGACCTGCTCTGCGTCGGCGTGCTGAAGGGATCCGTCTTCTTCATGTCCGACCTCCTGCAGCGGCTGTCCCGGCCGCTCCTCGTCGACTTCTTCCAGACGTCGAGCTACCGGGGCGGGACGACATCGCCAGGCGAGGTGCGGATCCGGCGCGACCTGGACCATGCCCTGGCCGGCCGCGACGTTCTGCTGATCGAGGACATCGTGGACACCGGCTACACGATGCGGACGATCATGGCGTTGATGGGGTTCAGGGGCGCGCGCTCCGTGCGTCTCTGCGTGCTGCTCGACAAGGCCTGCAAGCGGGAGACGCCGGTACATATCCACTATCGGGGATTCGAGGTGGACGACGTGTTCGTCGTCGGCTATGGCCTGGACTACAACGACCGCTACCGCAATCTGCCGTACATCGGCGTGCTGGAGGAGCCGGGCGCCTCGGAGTAGCCTCGCGTCGTTGTGGGGTTCGTCTGGCGCCTGGCAGTCAGGTACTTCCGCTCTACCCGGGCGGACGCGCACATCCGGGCGTTGTCCGCCCTGACGGCGGGCGGCCTGGCGGTCGGTACGGCGGCGCTTGTGCTGGCGCTGGCGGCGCTCGCCGGCTTCCAGAACGTCCTGTTGGAGGACATGGCGCGGCATACGCCGGCTCTCCAGATCGAGTCTGGCGGCGCAAGCGTCTCCGGGGGCGCTCCAGGAGGCGCGACGGCAACGGTGTCGCTGTGGGATCTGGCCGCGTTGGCGGCGGCGACGAACGGCGTCGTCGACGTCCAGGAGTTGCTCCATGCGCGGGGCTGGCTGGCCGATGACCACCGTCCGTTCGCGGTGGGGGTGTTGGGCTACGAGAAGGCGCCGCCGCCCTGGATTCGGGCCGGGGAGGAGGCGACGCCCGGACTGATCGTGCCCGTCTCCGTGGCGCTGCGGATGGGGCTGGCCGTGGGCGACACGGTGCGCGTCGTCTCGCCTCGTCCCGGCCTCACGCCGGTCGGCCCCCAGCCGCGGACACGGATGCTGCCGGTCGACCGGATCTACAGGTCGGGGCGGGCCGAGGAAGCGGACGATCCGGTGCTGGCGCCGCTCGCACTGGCTTCCGCCCTGTTCGCGCAGGGCGACAGGCGTCTGGACCTGACGCTTGCCCCGGAGGCGGACCCGGAGCGGATCGGCGATTTCCTGCGGCGGGGAATCGACCCCTCCGCGGCAACGGTCACGACCCGGAGGCAGGCCAACCGGGCGCTCCTGTTCGTTCTGCGCCTGGAGAAGGGGCTCGTGTTCTCGGCGGTGGCGCTGATCGTGGCGGTCGCATCGTTCGCCCTGCTCGCGGCGCTGTCGATGGTGCTCTCGAGCAAGCGCGCCGAAGTCGGCGTCCTGGCGGCAATGGGCGCTCCGCCGGCTCGGCTGCGGCAGGCGTTCCTGTTGCTCGGCGCGCTGCTGTCGGTCGGCGGCGCCGGCTTCGGCGGCGCGGCCGGGGCGGGGCTTGCGGCGCTGCTCGACCGTTACCGCGTGATCTCCACTCCCTCGGACGTGTACGTCGTGGACTACGTGCCGTTTCTGGTCCGGGGCGCGGACGTGTTCGTCGTGCTGGTCGTGACCGTCTTCTTCACCGCCGCGGCCGCGGCGATCGGGGCCCGCAAGGCCAGCCTCCTGCACCCGGTGGAGGCGATGCGGAGCGCGCGAACGTGATCGCGGTCTCGGACGTCGCCAAGGCCTACCGGGACGGCGCGGTCCGGCGGCAGGTGTTGCGCGGCGTGGACCTGGCGGTAGCGCGCGGAGAGACGGCGGCCATCGTCGGTCCGTCCGGCTCGGGCAAATCGACGCTCCTCAACATCCTGGGCGCGCTCGACGCCCCGGACGCGGGTTCGGTTCGAGTCGACGGCGTGGATTTGACGGCGTCCAGGCCGTCGGATCTGGCGGGTTTTCGCAACCGGTCGCTCGGCTTCGTCTTCCAGTTCCACCAGCTCCTGCCCGACTTCACCGCGCTCGAGAACGTGATGATGCCGGGGCGGATCGCGGGTTGTCCGACCTCGTCCCTCGGCGCCCGGGCCCTCACGCTTCTGGACCGGGTCGGCCTCGCCGACCGTGCCGCCGCCTTCCCGCAGCAACTTTCCGGCGGCGAACGGCAGCGGATCGCGATCTGCCGCGCCCTGGTGCTGGAACCGGCGGTGCTGCTGGCCGACGAACCGACCGGCAACCTGGATGCAAGGAGCGGCGAGCAGGTGCTGGAACTCCTGGACACGCTGCGGAGGCGCCGGGACACGACGATGGTGCTGGTGACGCACAACCCGGACGTGGCGCGGCGTTGCGGCAGCGTGCTCCGTCTCGACGGCGGCCGCCTGACGGCGCTGGAGACATAGACTCTGGCCGTGTTCGAGAAGTACAACGAGAAATCGCGCCGCGCGCTCTTCTTCGCCCGTTACGAGGCGAGCAAGCTGGGCAGCCGCGTCATCGAGTCGGAGCACGTCCTGCTCGGCATCCTGCGCGAGGGAGAGGAGTCGATCGTCGAGCTGTTCCAGCGCCTTCAGGTGAAGCCGGACGAGCTGCGCCGCGAGATAGAGGGCGAGCGGGTGTTCGTCGAGCGCATTTCGTCGACCGCCGAACTGCCGTTGTCGGAGGAATCGAAGAGGATCCTTGCCTACGCCTCGCACGAGGCGGAGAGCATGGTCCACGCCGCGGTCGGCTCCGAGCATCTGCTGATCGGCGTGCTGCGGGTCGACGGCTGCCTGGCCCAGCGCGTTCTGGCGCAGAACGGTCTCGAGGTCGCGACGGTGCGCGAACAGGTCGCGGCCATCGCCCGGGAGCGCGCCAGTCGGCGCGGCAGACAGGAGGCGCCCTTCCTCGCGGAGTTCGGCCGCGACCTGACCGCGCTCGCGCGTCAGGACCGGTTCGACCCCCTGATCGGCCGCGAACAGGAAGTCGGCCGCATCGTGCAGATCCTCGCTCGACGGACGAAGAACAACCCCATCCTGCTCGGGGAGCCGGGAGTGGGCAAGACGGCCATCGTCGAGGGTCTGGCCCAGCGAGTGGCCGACGGTCGGGCGCCGAAGTTCCTCGCGCGTCAGCGGATCGTCGCGCTCGACCTGTCCCTGATCGTCGCCGGCACGAAGTACAGGGGCCAGTTCGAGGAGCGCCTGAAGAGCATCCTCAAGGAACTCGAGGAAGGGGAAGACGTGCTCGTCTTCATCGACGAGATCCACGCCCTGGTCGGCGCCGGTTCGGCGGAGGGTTCGCTCGACGCCGCGAACATCCTGAAGCCGGCCCTGTCGCGGGGCGATATCTCGTGCATCGGCACCACGACCCAGCGGGAGTACCGACGCCACATCGAGAAGGACCGCTCGCTGTTGCGGCGATTCCAGGCGGTACGGATCAGGCCGCCTTCCGCCGACGAGACGTACGACATCCTGCTTGGCCTGAAGGAGCGCTACCAGGGCTTCCACAAGGTCGCCTACGACGACGACGCGCTGCGCGCCGCGGTCGCCGGATCCGATCGCTACGTCACCGACCGCCACCAGCCCGACAAGTCGATCGACGTGATCGACGAAGCCGGCGCCCGGGTCAAGCTGCGGCGGGTGCGGGATACCCGGCAGGCGCGGCGGATCGAGCGGGAGGTCCGGGACGTGGTGGCCGAGATGAAGGCCGCGGTTTCGGACAAGGACTTCGACCGCGCCGTGCGCTTCCGGGAGCGCGAGATCGAACTCCGGGAAGATCTCGAGAGCATCGAACAGTTGCATGACCGGGACGTCGAGGATCAGGTCGTGACCGTTCAGGACGTGGAGGAGGTGATCGCCTCCTGGACCGGGGTGCCGGTGGCTGCCGTGCGCGGCGACGAGGCGAGGCGGCTGATGGAGATGGAGGATGTTCTGCGGCGTCGGATCGTGGGGCAGGATCGGGCGATCCGGTCGATCAGCCGCGCCATCCGCCGGTCGCGGCTCGGGGTTTCCGATCCCCGTCGACCGGTCGGTTCGTTCCTCTTTCTCGGGCCGAGCGGCGTCGGCAAGACGGAGGTTGCCCGGCGCCTGGCCGCGTTCCTGTTCGGCAGCCAGACCGCTCTGACGCGTTTCGACATGAGCGAGTACATGGAGAAGCACTCGGTTTCCCGGCTGATCGGTTCGCCGCCCGGCTATGTCGGCTACGAAGAGGGCGGCCAGTTGACGGAGGGGGTTCGCAGGAAGCCGTACTCCCTGATCCTGTTCGACGAGATCGAGAAGGCGCATCCGGACATCGTGAACCTGCTGCTCCAGATCCTGGAGGAGGGGAGCCTCACCGACGCCTGGGGCGCCTCCGTCGATTTTCGCCATGCGGTGGTGCTGCTGACCTCGAATCTGGGCAGCAAGCTGGCGCTCAGGGGCGGCCGCATGGGCTTCGGCGGTTCGTTGTCGGGAGAGGAGTTCGGATCGGAAGAGGACTTCGGCCGCGTCAGGGAAGAGATCGAAGCGGAGCTGCGCCGGAGCTTCAGCCCCGAATTCGTCAACCGCATCGACGAGACGATCGTGTTCAATCCGCTGGGCCGGGAAGAGCTGCGCGCGATCGCCCGCCTCCTGCTTTCCGACGTGAACGAGACGCTCGCCGACCGCGGTCTGGCCGTCGAGGTGACGAGCGAGGCGCGGGAATGGCTGCTGGAGCAGGCGGGCTTCGATCCGTCGACCGGGGCCCGCCCCTTGCGGCGCGCGATTCAGCGTCACGTTCAGGACGCGGTGTCGGACCTGCTGATCCGGCGGACGGGCGAATCCGTCGAACGCATCCGTGTGGATCTGGGCCGGGAGGAGCTGGTCCTGGAGGTCCTTCAGGGCGCTGCCCCGACTGTCGAGGAGGAACCTGCTCTTGCGGAACCGTGATCGGAACATCCCTGGGCGTTCGGCGAGCCTGGCCGCGCTGGCCGCCGTCTTCCTGCTGGCCGTGCCGGCCGCCGGCCAGTTGCTGGTCGGTCGTCCGATCGTGTCGGTGGAGTACGCCGGCGTCGAAACGCTGAGCGAGGACAGCCTGAGCTACTACCTGGACATCGAGACCGGAAAGCCCTGGGATCCCGGCCGCGTGAACGAGCGGATCAAGGAGCTCTGGGAGCGCAAGCTGATCGATGACATCTCGATCGCGGCCGAGGCGCGGGGCGAAGGCGTCCTGGTTCGGGTGACGGTCGCGGAGAGGCCGCTCCTGGTCTCGCTCGAGTACGACGGTCTGAAGAAGGTGAAGCGGAGCGACATCGGCGACATGACGGACCGGGAGCGGATCTCGGTCTTCGAGGGCCTGCCGCTGGATCTGGGAGAGCTGGCGCGTCTCGAAGAGGCGATCAGAAAGCTCTACGAGGAGCGCGGCTTCCGGTTCGCGGGCATCCACGTCGAGATCCAGGACGCGGGTCTGGGCGAGAAGCGCGTGCTGGTCACGGTCGACGAGGGCGGCAGGGTCAAGATCGGACAGGTCGACTTCGAGGGCAACGAGGTGTTCTCAGCCGGCCGTCTCCGGCGGCGGATGGAGAAGACGAAGAAGTCGAACCTCCTGACCCGGATTCGGAAGCGGGACGTGTTCAACTCGGCCACGGTCCAGGAAGACCTCGACAAGGTCAAGGATCTGTACCGCCAGTTCGGCTACAAGGACGTCGAGGTCGGCGAGCCCGAACTCGACGTGATCGAGCGGAAGCCCGACGCCGAGCGCATCGAGGACCGCAAGCGGCAGCTCTCTCTGGTCATTCCGATCGAGGAGGGCCCGCGCTGGAAGCTGGGCGAGATCCAGGTCGAGGGGGCCGAAGTGCTGCCGGACGAACTCCTGATCCGGATGTTCAAGGAGCCCAAGGGCGGCTGGCTGCGCTCCGACCTCCTTGACGAGGGCGTCGAGCAGATCGGGGAGTTGTACCGGAACAGCGGCTACATCTTCGCCGAGGTGAAGATGGAGATCGTCGAGCGCGACGACCTGGTTGCCGACGTCCTGGTGATGGTCGACGAGAACGACCAGTTCCGGATCGGACGGTTGGAGTTCACCGGCAACGACCGAACGCGCGACCGCGTGCTGCGCCGGCAGATGCTCCTGAGGGAAGGCGACGTCTTCAACTCGGGCATGCTGCGGACCAGCCTGTTGCGGCTCAGCCAGCTCGAGTACTACGTGGTCAACGAGGACGATCCGGTCGAAGTCGACTACGACACGGACGACAAGCAGGTCGACCTCGTCGTCAAGGGCACGGAGACCGGCCAGACGGAAGTCCAGTTCGGCGGCGGCTACAGCGAGCTCGACGGCTTCTTCGTCCAGTCGGCGTTGCGCACCCGCAACTTCCTGGGCCGCGGCGAGACCGTCGGCGTGTCGATCCAGACGGGGCGCTACCGGGACATCTTCGACGTCTCGTACTACATGCCCTGGGTCAAGGACCGTCCCCAGAACTTCGGGATTCAGCTCTTCAACCGGGACACGGACTTCGACCTTCTGGCCAACCAGCAGTACCGGAGCAAGGAGGCCGGCGGCATCCTCACCTACGGCCGGTCGTTCCGCCGATGGGAACTCTTGCAGTTGTCCTACAGCAACATGGACATCGAGAGCCATCAGTCGCAGACGTTCTACTTCCTCGATCCGAACGAGACGAACAACCGGAGGAGCGACACGGTCGAGCGGGCGTTCGAGTTCAACCGCAGATCGGTCACGGCGAGCTACCAGTACGACAGCCACAACAGCCGTCTCGAGCCGACCCAGGGCAGGCGTCTGATCGCGTCCCTCGAGTACGCCGGCGGATTCCTTGGCGGCGAGTCCTTCTACATCCGACCGTCGCTGACCGCGGCGATCACCGTGCCGCTGACGCGCCGCGGCGTGCGAACGGTAGGGCGGGCGAACATCCAGCTCGGCTACATCGAGCCGTTCGGCAGGGACGACGAGGGCGCCCTGCGAGAGCTGTTCTTCCTGGACCGCTACCTGCTGGGCGGCGAGAACAGCCTCCGCGGCTTCGCGTTCCGCTCCATCTGGGTGCGCGACCCGGAAACCGGCCGCACGCTTCTCGATGGGAACGGCTTCCCCCAGGGCGGCAACAAGAGCCTGGTCGTCAACCTCGAGCATCACACCCTGGTCAACGGTCCCTTCCGGGTCGTGACCTTCTTCGACGCCGGCAACGTGTACGGCGACGACCAGGACGTCGACCTGGAACATCTGCGGATGTCCGCCGGAATCGAGCTGCGGGTCAACGTGCCCATCCTTGGAGCTCCGCTCCGCTTCATCTACGCTACGAACCTGAATCCGCTGGACAACCTCGGAGGCGTCGACCGGGAGCGGTTCGACAGCTTCGACTTCAGCATCGGAACCAGCTTCTGACGCATAACGGAGAATTACGAAGATGAACGTCAAATCCATTGGATTCCGCGTGGCGGGGGCAACCGCCGCCGTCGCCGCCGGCGTCCTCGCGGCCGGGCCGGCGTTGGCCCAGAGCAAGATCGCCGTGGTCGAGGTCGAGCGTCTCCTGCAGGAGTCGGCGCGCGGCCGGATCGCGGTTCAGGAACTCACGCGACTCCGGGACGAAAAGCAGGCGGAGCTTGCCGCCGACCAGGAGAAACTGGCGGCGCTGCAGAAGCAGTACGGCGACGGCCGGCTGACGCTGGCCGAGGATCGTCTGGCCGAACTCGAGAAGGAACTCGAGGACATGACGATCGACCTGCGCCGTGCCCAGGACGACGCGAACCGCGAGATGCAGAAGATGCAGACCGAGAGGTTCGGCGAGATCGAGCAGGCGGTGCTGCCGATCATCGCCGAGGTCGGCCGGGAGTTCGGCTACACCGCGATCTTCAACAAGTTCCAGGGCGGCCTGCTGTTCGCCGCCGAGGCCGCGGACATCACGAACCTGATCATCGAGCGCTACAACGCCGCCTACCCGGCGTCCCCCGCGGAGTAGGCCGCGCGACGTGCTGCCGCCGGATGCCGACGCCCTCGTCGGCTTTCCGGGTGTGTTTCCCGCGCGACAGCGCAGCCCGACGGCGACGAACCCTTGCAGGGACGAAGAGCGACGCCGATCCGGTAGACTCGCCTGGTGACCCACCGCCTCGCCGATCTTGCCGCGATGGTCGGAGCTGACCTCGAGGGCGATCCGGATCGGCCGATCGACGGCATCGCCACCTTGTTGGCCGCGGGGCCCGGAGATCTCTCCTTTCTGACCAACCCCCGCTACCGCGGCGAGGCGCTGGCGTCAAGGGCTGGCGCACTGCTGGTGTCCAGGGATCTGTCTCCTGCGACGCTAGCCGATCTCGGCGTCGACCTGGTGCTCTGCGACGACGCCTACCGGGCCCTGGCCGACCTGATGACGGCTCTCTTTCCGGTCCCCGAGGTGGAACCCGGCGTACACGAGACAGCCTGTGTCGACGCTTCCGCCCAGGTTGACCCCACCGCCCGCGTCGACCCGTTCGCCGTGGTCGGCGAGGGCTCGCAACTCGGTCCGGGCGTCGTCATCGGCGCCCACGCGGTGGTGGGCCGCGGCTGCAGTCTGGGCGCCGGCGCCGTGCTCCATCCCCACGTCGTGGTCTACGACGGCGCCCGCATCGGCGAGCGGGCGGTCATTCACTCCGGTGTCGTTCTGGGCGCCGACGGTTTCGGGTTCGCGGAGGCCGCGGAAGCCGCCTCCCGGGTCAAGCTGCCCCAGGTCGGGATCGTCGTGATCGAGGACGACGTGGAGATCGGCGCCAATTCCGCGGTGGACCGGGCCACTCTCGACGCGACCACGATCGGTCGCGGAACGAAGATCGACAACCTGGTGCAGATCGGCCACAACGCGCGGATCGGCCAGGGGTGCATCCTCTGCGGTCAGACCGGCGTGTCCGGCAGCAGCCGCATCGGCGATCGGGTCCTGCTCGCAGGACAGGTGGGCGTCGCCGGTCACCTCGGGATCGGCGACGGCGCGCAGGTGGCGGCCAAGTCGGCGGTGTTCCAGGAGATCGACGGGGACCAGCGGGTCGCGGGCATTCCCGCCGTGCCGATCGCGGCCTGGCGCCGACGGAACGCGCTGCAGTCTCGCCTGCCGGCGATGCGCGGCGCGCTCAGGGCGCTCGAGCGGCGCGTGGGCGAGCTCGAAGCGGCCGAGCGCCGGGGTCGCGCCGATCGGGCGGCGGACGGGGGAGGGGACGCGTGAGCAAGGAGCGGGACGAAGCCGGGAGCGGCGCCGCGGGCGCGCCGCTCGGACCGTTCGACTCGCGCTGGATCGCCAGCGTGCTGCCGCACCGCTACCCGATTCTCCTGGTTGACCGGGTGCTGGAGTTGGCGCCGGGGAAGCGGGTGGTGGCGATCAAGAACGTGACCCGCAACGAACCGTTCTTCAGCGGCCACTTCCCGGGCAATCCGATCATGCCCGGCGTTCTGGTGATCGAGGCGATGGCGCAGACGGCGGGCCTGCTGCTGCTGCACGAGATCGAGGACCGGGACCGCCGGGTTCTCTTCTTCACCGGCATCGAGAGGGCCCGCTTCCGGCGTCCGGTCGTTCCCGGCGATCAACTGCGGATGGAAGTGGAGTCGCTGCGCCTGCGCACGGTCCACTCCCGTTTCCGGGGCCGGGCCACGGTCGACGGGGAGCTGGCGGTGGAGGCCGTCTGCACGTCCACGATGGTGGCGTCCTGAAGGACCGCGACGCGGCTGATGACGGCCAGGATCCACGGTACGGCGATCGTCGATCGCTCGGCCGACCTGGGAGACGGCGTGGTCGTCGGCGCCTGCGCGGTGATCGGGGCCGACGTTCGGATAGGCGACGGCACGGAGATCGGCGCGCACGCGACGGTCCTCGGCGACACGGTTCTGGGGCGCGGCAACCGGGTCTTTCCCTATGCCGCGATCGGATTCGATCCGCAGGATCTGAAGTACGAAGGCGAGTCGAGCCGGCTCGTGGTTGGCGACCGCAACCAGTTCCGCGAATTCTCGACGGTCAACCGGGGCACCGCGTTTGGCGGCGGCATCACGCGGATCGGCGACGACAACCTGTTCATGACCCAGACCCACGTCGGTCACGACAGTCAGGTCGGCAGCCGAACGGTGTTCACCAACGGCGGCACCCTGGCCGGTCACGTGGAGGTCGAGGACGACGCCACGATCGGCGCCTTCTCGGCGGTCCACCAGTACTGTCGCGTCGGTCGGCATGCCTACATCGGCGGCTACTCCGTCATCACGATGGATGCCCTGCCGTTCTGCGTCACGGTGGGGATCAAGCCGGCCTGCATGGGCGTCAACCGCATCGGCCTCGAACGCAAGGGCAAGTCGCCGGAGGACATCCGGTCGATCGAGCGGGCGGTGCGGGTGCTCACGCGTTCGCGGCGGAACACGACGCAGGCGCTCGAGGAACTCGACGCCGAGCATGCCGGCCACGCCGACGTCGACGCCCTGATCGCCTTCATCAGGAGTTCCGACCGGGGCTTCATCCGCTCGGCTCGACGCGGCGGCCGCGGCGGCCGCTCGTGAACGGGAACTCGCCCTGAGCTCGGCAGCTTCGGTTCGGGCGGCCGTGGTCGGCGTCGGCGCGATGGGACGCCGCCATGTGCGCCTGCTTTCCCGCCTGCTGGGCCCCGACTCCGTGCTCGTGGTCGACGCGGACCGGGAGCGGGCGGAAGCCGCCGCGAACGAGCATGGGGCGTCGGTTGCGGCCGGGATCGACGAAGTTGTGAACGCGGTGGACGCGGCGGTCGTCGCGGTGCCGACGATCGATCATCCGGAGGTGTCGGCGCGTCTGCTCGAGGCCGGGATTCACGTCCTGGTGGAGAAGCCGATCGCGGCGGACCTCGACCTGGCGGACGCTCTGATCGCGGCGGCCGCGTCCCGGGACGCGGTCCTGGCGGTCGGCCACGTCGAGTTCTACAATCCCGCCGTCCAGGGAGTGCTGGCGCTGGGGCTCTCGCCCCGCTTCGTCGAAGTCGAACGGCTGTCGCCGTTCAGTCCGCGCAGCCTGGATGTGGACGTCGTCCTCGACCTGATGATTCACGACCTGCAGATCCTCCACGCCCTCGATCCGAGTCCCGTGCGGGAGGTGCGGGCGGTCGGAATCGACGTTCTGTCGGACCAGGTCGACATCGCCGATGCCCGGATCGAACTCGAGTCGGGTTGCGTGGCGAACCTGACGGCGTCCCGGGTTTCAGCCGAGCGCGTGCGCCAGTTGCGGATCTTCTTCGAGGATCGCTACGTCTCGCTGGACTACCAGAAGCAGACGGTGCGAGGGGCCCGGCGCGTGCGCGGCGAACCGGAGGCGGCGGGCCGTGACGCCGTGTCCGCCGGCGGGCCGGCGGGCCGGATTCTGGGCGCCGACCTCGACATCGCGGGCGGCGAGCCGCTGCGGCTGGAGCTCGAGGCGTTTCTCGACCGCTGCGCCGGCGGCGTCGCGCCGCTCGTCGACGGCGCGGCCGGCCGGCGGGCGCTGGAGACGGCCCTGCTCGTGAATTCGACGATCGCCGGGAGCGCCGGCGCGTGAGCGTTGACGCCTGGCCGATCGGGATCATCGGCGGTTCCGGCCTCTACGGCATGGAGGAGCTCGAGGTGCACGAGGAACGAACGGTGGCGACGCCGTTCGGAAGCCCGTCGGAGGCCTTCGCGCTCGGGGAACTCAGGGGCCGGTCCGTCGCCTTTCTGGCCCGGCACGGCCGGGGCCACCGCCTTCTTCCCGGCGAGTTGAACTTCCGCGCCAACATCTACGCCTTCAAGTGCCTGGGAGTGGAGCGGCTGATCTCGCTTTCCGCGGTCGGCTCGTTGCGGCGGCGCTACCAGCCGACTCACGTCGTCGTGCCGGACCAGTTCATCGACCGCACGCGGCGTCGGCCGGACACCTTCTTCGGCAGCGGGCTGGCGGCCCACGTCGGCTTCGCCGATCCGATCTGTCCGGTGCTGATGGAGGTCTGCGCGGATCAGGCGGCTGCCGCCGGCGCGGTGGTCCATCGCGGCGGCGTCTACGTGTGCATGGAGGGGCCGCAGTTCTCCACCCGCGCCGAGTCCTTCATGCACAGGGGCTGGGGCGCGGACGTGATCGGCATGACGAACCTGCAGGAAGCGAAGCTCGCCCGCGAGGCGGAGATCTGCTATGCGACCCTGGCCCTGATCACCGACTACGACTGCTGGCACGACGAGGAAGAAGACGTGTCGGTCAAGGCCGTGGTCGAGGTCCTGCGGCGGAACGCGCGCACCGCGCAGGCCGCCGTGGCCCGTATCGTCGAGGCGTTGCCGGGTGAGCGCCGGCCCGAAGCGTGTCCCTGCGTCCATGCGCTGGAGCACGCCCTGATCACCGATCCGGCGGTCGTTCCGGCCTCCGTGTTGCGCGATCTGGCGCCGATTGTCGGTCGCGTCCTGGGCGACGGTTCCGCCACGGCGGGCGAATCCGCGACGGCAACGGGAGATCGGTGAGCCATGCGGGCCAGACTGCTGCTGACGAACGACGATGGCATAGGGGCGCCGGGTCTCCGCTCTCTGGCCGCGGCTCTCGACGGCGCGTCGACGTCCGGGGGACCGATCGCGTACGACGTGGTGGCCCCGGAACGCGAGCAGAGCGGTTGCGGCCAGGCGCTGACCCTGTTCCGTCCGCTGCGCGCGAGGAAGGTGCGGAAGGGCTGGTTCGCGGTCGACGGCACGCCCTCCGACTGCGTGAACCTGGCGGTTCACTCGCTGCTGGACCAGCGTCCCGACCTGATCGTTTCGGGGGTCAACATGGGGGTCAACCTGGGGGACGACGTGACCCACAGCGGCACGGTGGGCGCGGCGCTCGAGGGACGGCTCTGCGGCGTGCCGGCGATCGCGTTCTCCCAGGAGTATCGATCCCCGGAGCGACGGAAGGCCGCGCATGCCGACATGGAACGGGCCGCGGCGCTGGCGACCCGCGCGATCCTCTCCCTGGTCGAGCAGGGGATTCCCCAGCGCATGCTGCTGAACGTGAACTTCCCGTTCGACCCGCCCCGCGGGGTCAGGTTCGCGCGGCTGGGCCGGCGGCCCTACCGCAACACGGTCGTCGAACAGGACGATCCTCGGGGCGGCACGATGTACTGGATCGTCGGCAGGCCGGACCCGGAGCGCCTGAACGACACGGATGCGTCCGCGATCAGGGACGGCTTCATCTCGATCACGCCGCTGACCGCCGACCTGACCGACGGAGAGTCGCTTGCCGCCGGCGACGGAGTTCTGCCTGGTCTCGCGGGAGCGCTGGGTTGAAGACGCGGGGCGGACCGGGGGACGGGTACCTCTACGCCCGCCGCCGCATGGTGGCGAACCTGGTCGAGCGGGGCGGTGTCCGCGACGAGCGCGTCATCGCCGCCCTGGAAAGGACGCCGCGCCACCTGTTCGTGCCCGAGCACCTGATCAACGACGCCTACGGCGACCACGCGCTGCCGATCGGTTGCGAGCAGACGATCTCCCAGCCGTGGGTCGTGGCGCGCATGACGGAGGAGCTGGGCGTGCGGGAGGACGATTCCGTGCTGGAAGTCGGCGCCGGCTCCGGCTACCAGACGGCGATTCTGGCTCTGCTGGCGCATCGGGTCTACAGCATCGAGCGCGTGGGCCGGCTGGCGCGGGAGGCGATCGGTCGCATCCGGACCCTGGGGCTGCCGAACGTGAAAGTCCAGGTCTTCGACGGCACGGTCGGCTGGAGCGCCGAAGCCCCGTTCGACCGGATTCTGGTGACCGCCGCCGCGCCTCGGGTTCCGGACGCGCTCCTTGAACAACTGGCGCCTGGCGGGCGTCTCGTCGTCCCCGAGGGCGACCGCCGCGAACAGCGCCTGGTCGCCTATCGGAAGCACGACAACGGAACGGTCGATCGCCGCGTCGGCGAAGCGGTGCGCTTCGTGCCGCTGATCGGCCGCCACGGCTGGAAGACGAAGGTCGAGGCGACCGGGTAGACGCGGAGGAACCTTGATCCCGCGAGAAAAGAGATGACGAGTCGTTCGACGGCGGGTCCGACGGCCGGAACCGGGGCGACGTCCCGGTCTGCGAGGGAAGCCGAGTGGCTGAAGGAGCGGATTCGCGAAGTTCCGGACTTCCCGAAACCGGGCATCCTGTACAAGGACATCACGACGCTGCTCAAGGACCCGTTGGCGTTGGCCGCCGCCGCCGACCGGCTCGCGGAGCGGTTCGCCGGGCGGCGCTTCGGGCAGGTCGTGGGAATCGAGGCGCGGGGCTTCATCTTCGGTCCGTTGGTGGCAAACCGGCTGAACGTGGGGTTCGTGCCGGTGCGCAAGCCGGGGAAGCTGCCGGCGGAGACGGCCTCGCGCAGCTACGAGCTCGAGTACGGCAGCGACACCCTGGAGATGCATGTCGACGGCGTCGCGGCCGGCGAGCGCGTCGCCCTGATCGACGACCTGCTGGCGACGGGCGGCACCGCGAAGGCGGCCGCGGACCTGATCGAGTCCGTCGGCGGCACGGTCGACGCGATCGGATTCGTCGTTGAGCTGACCTGGCTGGACGGCCGTCGCCGGCTCGATGGATACGACGTGGTTGAATCCGTGGTCCGATACTGAGATCCTTGGACGATCGCCCGCGCCGGCGGTCGACGTCGCGGTCTTGAGCGCGCCTGTAGCTCAGCAGGATAGAGCGGCGGATTCCTAATCCGCAGGTCGGAGGTTCGAGTCCTCCCAGGCGCACCACGCTCCATCTCAGAGGATGGCGCGGCAGGGATTCCCAATCCGCAGGCGAGGAGGTTCGAGTCCTCCCAGGCGCACCACGCTCCATCTCAGAGGATGGCGCGGCAGGGATTCCCAATCCGCAGGTCGGAGGTTCGAGTCCTCCCAGGCGCACCACGCTCCACCTCAGAGGATGGCGCGGCAGGGATTCCCAATCCGCAGGCGAGGAGGTTCGAGTCCTCCCAGGCGCACCACGCTCCATCTCAGAGGATGGCGCGGCTCTATTCGTCGATCTCGCGCTTCAGCGCGTCCTCGTCGTCGGTCCCCCCGGGACCTTTCAGGCCTTCCCGGAAGTTGCGGATGCCGGCGCCCAGGCCGCCGGCCAGCTTCGGAATCCGGCTGGCGCCGAAGACCAGGACGAGAATCGCGAGGATGATCAGGAGTTCGCCGGTTCCGAAAGGCATCTCTGGTGCTCCAGGTGGTTGGCGCCGTGCGGCAAGGGCAGGTCTGCCGTGGAAGTCTGCGCTTGAGCCCCGCGACGCGGGTTTGCTAGTGTAGTCGATTCGAACTTGTCTGAACGGAGGGCTTCGGCTTGGGCGGAGTCCGTCCTTCCACGATACGGAGGTTGTTTTCTGTGGTTATTGCATGTGGCGTCAGCAGTACGTCGTGCGCGATCCGTACGGGGTTGCGCCGGAAGTCCCCCCCCCCCCCCCCCAAAATGCTCCCTGCGCCTGAAGCGGCCGTCTGGCGGCTGGGCCGGTGGCCAATAGCGGGGCTGCTGACTGTCCTGTCCGGGCTCATGGCGCTTGCCGCGCCGGAATGGGCGCATGCCGCCAAGACCATCACGCTGTCGGCTTCATCGACTTCGATCGCTGAAGGCAACTCCGGCACGAAGGAGGTCATGATCACCGTGACTCTGGGTGAGCCAGCGCCCTCGGGCGGTCTCCGGGTCGACCAGGGGTATGACCAAGACGAGTCGACGGCGCAACTGGTGCTCGCCTTTGGCGATGAGCATTGCAAGACGCCCGTGGATGCCTGCTTGCCGTCTGGCGAGGGCCTCAGGGTAGCGGACGGCGCAACGAAGGCGACTTTCGTCGTCGGCATCGTTGGCGATACGGAAGACGAGGAAGACGAGACGATCTCGGTGACGGCCAGGGCGGTCCCGGGAGGCGACTGGACTCTCGGCAAGCTAACGATCACGATCACGGACGACGACGGTTCGGGCGGCAGCGGCGGTTCGGGCGATGGCGACGGTTCGGGCGGCGGCGACGATTCGGGCGGCGGCGACGATTCGGGCGGCGGCGACGATTCGGGCGACGGCGACGATTCGGACGGCGGCGGCGACGATTCGGGCGGCGGCGACGATTCGGGCGGCGGCGACGATTCGGGCGACGGCGACGATTCGGACGGCGGCGGCGACGATTCGGGCGACGGCGACGATTCGGGCGACGGCGACTCGGACGACAGCGGTCCTCCGATGGCTTCGTTCACGCTGGAAGCGCCTTGCACCGACGGCCTCTGCCGTGCGAAGACTGGCATGTCGGTGTCCTTCAGGGACACGAGCACGGGCACGGTGTCGTCGCGGGCCTGGAGTTTCGGCGACGGCAAGGCGTCGAGCGGCAGCGCCCCGCGGCATGCCTGGTCGGTTCCCGGGTTCTACACGGTGTCGCTGACGGTCCGCGGCGGAGGGAGCTCGGACACGGAGTCGCGCAAGGTGCTGGTCGAGGCGGCGGATCCGGCGGGTACTTGCTCGGCGGACAGCGACACGCGGTGCCTGCGGGATTCCCGGTTTTCGGTGGCTGTGGACTGGTGGGCGAAGGATGGCGAACCGCGCCAGGCGGCCAAGGTGGTTCACGAAGGGACGGACGACTCGGCCCTGTTCCGTTTCTTCTCGGCCGGGAACTGGGAAGTGTTGCTGAAGGTGCTGGACGGCTGCTCGGTGAACGGTAACGTTTGGGTGTTCGGCGCGTCGGCGACGACGTTGGGTTACAGCATCAAGGTGACGGACACGGTGACGGGCACGATGAAGGAGTACCGGAACGAGCCCGGCACGCTGAGCGCAGCGATCACCGACAACTCGGCGTTTCCGGGTGCCTGCTCCGGCGCTGGCGCGGCGGCGTCGCTTGCGCCCTCGGCCGTGGGCGATGCGGCGTCCGCCAGTCGGCAGGCTGCCGCGGCGTCGGCCGCCATGGCGCCGGTCGCCGCGGCGGAAGGCGACGCCTGCAAGGAAGATGCGAGCACGCTGTGTCTGCTGGGCGATCGGTATGCGGTGTCGGTGGACTGGACGAGCGTGGACGGGGCCATGGGCAAGGGCCGCGCGGCCCGTCCCCGGACGGACGATTCGGGGTTGTTCTGGTTCTTTTCGTCCACGAACTGGGAACTGCTGGTGAAGGTGCTGAACGGCTGCAGCACGAATGAGCGCCACTGGGTGTTCGCCGCGTCGGCGACGGACGTGGGCTTCGTGCTGACGGTGCGGGACACGTTGACCGGACAGATGAAGCGGTACACCCATGCCGCCGGAACGCCCGCCAAGGCCCTCGCCGACGTGTCGGCGTTCCCGCGGGCCTGCGGCTCATAGGGGCTTCCGCCGCAGGCCTGCATGGAACCAGCCTCCGCACGGCGCCGCACCGCGGGGCGGAGGTCCTTGGCTCTTGCTGTCCCGCGACGTGGGATTGCCAATGTGACGCGGGATCGCTAACGTAGCGGCTTCGAACTCGAATCAACGGAGAACTTCGGTCTCGGCTGAGTCCTTCATGGCGCGGAGGTTTCGTGGTTATGGCTTATGGCGTCTGCAGTTCCTTCTTGCGCGACCCGTATGGGGTTGCGCTGGAAGTTACCCCCCCCCCCCCCCTCAAAAATGCTCCCTGCGCCTGAAGCGGCCGTCTGGCGGCTGGGCCGGTGGTCGACGGCGGGGCTGCTGACTGTCCTGTCCGGGCTCATGGCGCTTGCCGCGCCGGAATGGGCGCATGCCGCCAAGACCATCACGCTGTCGGCTGCATCGACTTCGATCGCCGAAGGCGACTCCGGTACGAAGGAGGTCACGATCACCGTGACTCTGGGTGAGCCAGCGCCCGCGGGCGGTCTCCAGATCTACGAGTCGTATGACCCCTCAGGGTCGACGGCACTGTTGGCAGGATATGGACAAGAGTCGTGCACCACGGCCGTGGATGCCTGCTACCCGGCGGTGGAATACCACGACGTAGCGGCCGGCGCAACGATGACGAGTTTCGTTCTCGGCATCGTTGGCGATACGGAAGAGGAGAGCGACGAGACGATCTTGGTGACAGCCAAGACACAGCCGGAAAGCGATTGGACCTCCGGCACGCTCACGATCACGATCACGGACGACGACGGCCCTCCCGACCAGCCGACGGGACTGTCTGCAAGGGCTGGTCAAGGGCAGGTGACGTTGTCCTGGGACGACCCGGGCGATTCCAGCATCTCGCACTACGAGTACGAGCAGTCCACGGAGCAGTCGGGCTTGGCGGGCACTTCGTTCAACCGCATGGCAGGTTCCGGCGCGAGTACCACGAGCTATACGGTGACGGGCTTGGCGCCCAGGTCTGAGGGCTATTGGTTCACGATCCGTGCGGTGAACGGCTTCGGCGTCTCGGCATCCGCCGATCCGAGTCTCTCGGAAGCGGTATCGGGCGGCGGCGGTTCGGGCGGCGACGGCGACTCGGACGACGGTGACGGTTCGGGCGGCGACGGCGACTCGGACGACGGTGACGGTTCGGGCGACGGCGGCGACTCGGACGACGGTGATGACTCGGGCGACGGCGACTCGGACGACAGCGGTCCTCCGATGGCTTCGTTCACGCTGGACGCGCTTTGCGCCGACGGCCTCTGCCGCGCGAAGACTGGCATGTCGGTGTCCTTCAGGGACACGAGCACGGGCACGGTGTCGTCGCGGGCCTGGAGTTTCGGCGACGGCAAGGCGTCGAGCGGCAGCGCCCCGCGGCATGCCTGGTCGGTTCCCGGGTTCTACACGGTGTCGCTGACGGTCCGCGGCGGAGGGAGCTCGGACACGGAGTCGCGCAAGGTGCTGGTCGAGGCGGCGGATCCGGCGGGTACTTGCTCGGCGGACAGCGACACGCGGTGCCTGCGGGATTCCCGGTTTTCGGTGGCCGTGGACTGGTGGGCGAAGGATGGCGAACCGCGCCAGGCGGCCAAGGTGGTTCACGAAGGGACGGACGACTCGGCCCTGTTCCGTTTCTTCTCGGCCGGGAACTGGGAAGTGTTGCTGAAGGTGCTGGACGGCTGCTCGGTGAACGGTAACGTTTGGGTGTTCGGCGCGTCGGCGACGACGTTGGGTTACAGCATCAAGGTGACGGACACGGTGACGGGCACGATGAAGGAGTACCGGAACGAGCCCGGCACGCTGAGCGCAGCGATCACCGACAACTCGGCGTTTCCGGGTGCCTGCTCCGGCGCTGGCGCGGCGGCGTCGCTTGCGCCCTCGGCCGTGGGCGATGCGGCGTCCGCCAGTCGGCAGGCTGCCGCGGCGTCGGCTGCCATGGCGCCGGTCGCCGCGGCGGAAGGCGACGCCTGCAAGGAAGATGCGAGCACGCTGTGTCTGCTGGGCGATCGGTATGCGGTGTCGGTGGACTGGACGAGCGTGGACGGGGCCATGGGCAAGGGCCGCGCGGCCCGTCCCCGGACGGACGATTCGGGGTTGTTCTGGTTCTTTTCGTCCACGAACTGGGAGCTGCTGGTGAAGGTGCTGAACGGCTGCAGCACGAATGAGCGCCACTGGGTGTTCGCCGCGTCGGCGACGGACGTGGGCTTCGTGCTGACGGTGCGGGACACGTTGACCGGACAGATGAAGCGGTACACCCATGCCGCCGGGACGCCCGCCCTGGCCCTCGCCGACCTGTCGGCGTTCCCGGAGGTTTGCGGCTCGTAGAGAATCCCGTCGCGGAGGTTCTTTCCCGCACCCGGCGTAGTTTCCGGTCGGCTGGACGGATATGCTCCGTCGCCGCGCCTTGCCGGACGGGCGCCCCTCGGTCGCGGCGCACCCGCGATGTCCGCGCGGGCCGTGGGAGGCAACCTTCATGCGCTCGACGCCAGCGATCATCGAGTCGACCCTTCGCGAAGGCGAGCAGTTCGCCAACGCGTTCTTCAACGGCGACCAGAAGGTGGAGATCGCGCGCCTGCTGGACGCGTTCGGGGTCGAGTACCTCGAACTGACCTCGCCGGCCGCGAGTCGCGGCAGCCGGGACGACTGCGAGCGGGTGGCGCGGCTCGGGCTGCGCGCGAAGGTGCTGACCCACACCCGGTGCCGCCTGGACGATGCCAGACTGGCGCTCGACACCGGCGTCGACGGGATCGACGTCGTGTTCGGCGCCTCCCGCTACCTGCGGGAGTATTCGCACGGCAAGAGCATGGAGCAGGTGATCGAGACGGCGGTGGAAGTCGTCGAGTACATCCGGTCGCGCGACGTCGAGGTTCGCTTCAGCACCGAAGACTCTTTCAGAAGCGACCTCCACGATCTGATCCGGGCATACCGCGCCGTGAATGCGGTCGGCGTGAACCGCGTGGGCGTCGCCGACACCGTGGGCGTGGCCAGCCCGAGGCAGGTCTACGACCTGGTGCGACGGCTGCGCAGGGAAGTCGACTGCGACATCGAGTTCCACGGCCACAACGACACGGGCTGCGCGGTCGCCAACGCGTTCTGTGCATTCGAGGCGGGCGCGACCCACGTCGACACGTCGGTGCTCGGCATCGGCGAGCGGAACGGCATCACGCCTCTCGGCGGCCTGATCGCTCGCCTCTACGCCGAGGATCCCGAAGCCGTGCGTCGCCGCTACGACCTGCCGCTCCTGCGCGAGATCGAGAACCGCGTTGCTTCCCTGGTCGAGGTCGACGTGCCGTTCAACAACTACATCACGGGCTACACGGCGTTCACGCACAAGGCGGGCATCCACGCCAAGGCGATTCTCAACGACCCGTCGAGCTACGAGATCCTGAACCCGGCCGACTTCGGGCTCGATCGATACGTCCACGTTGCGCATCGCCTCACCGGCTGGAACGCGATCAAGTCCCGCGCCGAGCAGTTGCGGCTCGATCTGAGCGATGCGCAGATCAAGGAGATCACGGCCCACATCAAGGCGCTGGCCGACGAGAAGCCGCTCAGCCTGTCGGACGTTGACGCCCTGCTGCGCGAGTACCACGCGGCGGAGGCGCCGCCGAAGATGGCGGGAGCGGCCGGTTGAGCGAAGCCGGTCGTCCGGCGCCCGGGGCCCGCACGTTCGCGCAGAAGGCGCTGGCCCGAGCCAGCGGCGCCGAGTCGGCCGCGGTCGGCGAGATCGTCGATGCCCGGCCGGACATCGCGCTCAGCCACGACAACACGGCGGCGATCGCCGAGATCTGGAGGCAGTTCGGCCAGGCGCGGGTCGTCATCCCGGAGCGGATGGCGGTCACCCTGGACCACGCCGTGCCGGCGCCGACGATCCGCCACGCCCGGAACCACGCCGAGGTCCGCGCCTTCGCCGCCGAGCAGGGCATCGGCTGCTTCTTCGAGGTCGGCCGCGGCATCTGCCACCAGGTGCTGAGCGAGGAGGCGGTGGCGTTGCCGGGAGACCTGATCCTGGGCGCCGACTCCCACACCCCGCACTTCGGCTGGCTGGGCGCGTTAGGCGCCGGCGTCGGCCGCAGCGAAATGGCGGTCATCTGGGCCACCGGCGAGCTCTGGCTCAGGGTGCCGGAGTCCATCCGGATCCGGCTTGACGGCGCTCTGGGCGAGTGGGTGACGACGAAGGACGCGGCGCTGACCCTGATCGGCGACCTGGGCGCCGACGGCGCGCTCTATCGCAGCGTTGAGTTCGACGGGCCGGCCATCTCCGGTCTGAGCCTCGATTCGCGCGCGGCGCTGGTCAACATGATGGCCGAGATGGGGGCGAAGAGCGCGTACATGCCGCCGGACGAGAAGGTCTTCCGATACCTGGCCGAACGGCTGCTGAAGCGTCCGGAGCGCCGTGCGGGCCGCGGGGCGGCGCCGGGGGAGACGGTCGGCGAAGTCGCCGTCCGGCTCAGGGAGCGAGCGCTCGACCCGGATGCCGGCGCGGAGTACGCGGCGGAGCATCCTCTCGACCTCTCTTCGGTGGAGCCCCGGGTCGCTCGCCCGCACCGGGTAGACGACACGGTCGGCGTGAGCGAACTCGAATCGGTTCGGATAGACCAGGCGTTCATCGGCACCTGCACGAACGGCCGCCTCGAAGACCTGGGTGCGGTGCACCGGGTGATGGCGGGTCGGCGCCTCGCGCTGGGCGCCCGAATGGTCATCGTGCCGGCCTCCAGCGAAGTCTGGAACGAGACCCTGTCTCGCGGCTGGGCGGCCGATCTCGCGGCGGCCGGCGCGGTCTTCGGCACGCCCGGTTGCGGCCCGTGCATGGGCGCCCATCTCGGCGTGCTGGCTCCGGGCGAGGTCTGCATCTCCAGCGCCAACCGGAACTTCCAGGGTCGGATGGGGGATCGCGGCGCCGAGATCTACCTGGCCTCTCCGGCCGTCGTGGCGGCGAGCGCCGTCGCCGGGCGGATCGTCCATCCGCGGGAGGTCGTGGAGTGAACGGTCCCGTCGATGTCGGGCGACCCTTTCGCGGCCGGGTGTTCCGTTACGGCGACCACGTGAACACGGACGTCATCTTTCCCGGTCGCTACACGTACACGAAGAGCCGACCGGAGGAGGTCGCGCCCCACGCTCTGGAGGATCTCGATCCGACGTTCGTGGACCGCGTGCGGCTCGGCGACGTGATCGTCGCCGGGCGGAACTGGGGCTGCGGCTCGAGCCGGGAGCAGGCGGCGGTCTGCCTGCGTCACGCCGGCGTCGGCGCGGTGGTTGCGCGCAGCTTCGGGCGCATCTTCTACCGCAACGCCCTGAACAACGGCCTGCTGGCGATCGTCTGTCCCGAGGCGGTCGAGGTGTTGGCGGAAGGGGCCGAGGTGGAAGTCGATCTCGGCGCCTCCGCGATTCGCCGCGGCGGCGCCGAGTTCCGGTTCTCGCCCTTCAGCCCGGCCGTCCGGTCGATGATCGCGGCCGGCGGCTTGATCGAGCAGACCAGGCGTCGGCTGGCGGCGGGGTAGCGGCAGCGTGGCGCGGCGCCGGGACGATCCGGGAGCCGGCCCCGTGCGCCTCGCGCGCATCGGCGGCGACGGCATCGGCCCGGAGGTCGTCGACGCCGCGGTACGGGTCGTCGACGCGGTCTGCGGTGACCGAATCGAATGGGTCGAGGCCGAGATGGGCTGGCGGACCTTCGAGCGCACGGGTCAAGCCTTGCCCGAGGCCACGGTCGAGATCCTGGAGGACTGCGCCGGCGCCCTGTTCGGCGCCGTTTCGTCGCCGAGCCATGCCGTGGACGGGTACCGCAGTCCGATCGTGGAGCTGCGGCGGCGACTCGATCTCTACGCGAACGTGCGGCCGCTCCGCGACGGCGCCGTCGACGCCGTCGTCGTCCGCGAGAACACGGAAGGGCTTTACGCTGGCCGCGAACGCTGGGAGAGGGAACGCGAGGCGGCGATCGCGGAGCGGGTCATCTCACGCCGGGCGACGGAGCGGATCGTCCGCTTCGCCTGCGAACTGGCGCGGTCGCGCGTCGCTCGGCGCGGAAAGGCAGCCCGGCTCACCGTCGTCCACAAGGCGAACGTCCTTCGTTTGAGCGACGGCCTCTTTCGCGAGGCGGCCCTCGACGTCGCGGCAGGCTTCCCGGAGATCGACGTCGAGGAGCAGCTCGTCGACTCCATGGTCTACCGGCTCATCCTGGAGCCCGAGCGTTACGACGTGATCGTCGCACCCAACCTCTATGGCGACATCCTGAGCGACGCGGGCGCCGCCCTGGTCGGCGGCCTCGGCGTCGTCGGTTCGGCCAACTGCGGAGAGCGCTTCTGCCTCGCCGAGCCGGTGCACGGCAGCGCCCCGGATATTGCCGGCCAGGGAATCGCCAATCCGACCGCCGCCGTGGCCGCCGCCGTGCTTCTGTTGGACCGGGTCGGCCTGAACGCCGAGGCGGCTGGCCTCGCGAGGGCGCTTGCAAGGCGCCGGTCGGCCGGTCCGCGCACCCCCGACCGCGGCGGAACCGCGACGACGGAGGAAGCAGTCGTGGACATGCTGGCTCGTTTGTAGTTGTCCCGCTCGCGGTACCGGCGCCGACAGGATGAACCTTCTCCACTTGACGATCCCGCCCGGAAGGAGCGAACGCCCATGACCAGCCTCGCGGCCATGCTGATCGCCGCGCTGCTCGTTGCACAGCAGCCAACAATCCAGGCCCGGCCGGGTCATCCCGAGACGCTGAAACTGATGGACTGGAGGGCGGCCACGTACGCGCTGAACCCGGACGGAACGGTCGCCGCTGAAAGGAACGAGCGGGAGACCGCCAGGACCTTGGCCCTGAAGTCGACCGGCTTCGCGGAGAAGTTCGGCTCCGCCGCGCGGTACGGGTTGAAGGAAGGCGACTATCCCCCGCTGGAACTGTGCGTCGGCGGCGAGTGGAGTTCGCTACTGGAGGGCGTCTCCTACGCGATACCGGAGAGTGACTTCAACTTCGACGCCAGCGTCCTGCTGGGCGAGGTCGCGGTGACCGCCACCGTCTCGGAGGTCATCCCGGGATTCTCCGGGGAGTGGCCATACAGCCTGCTGGCCCTGACCGAGGTGGCGCCTCTCCACGATGCGTCGCCCACCCCGGGCTACGTGCTGGTTCCCGTCGGTCGCGTGGTCATTCATGACCGGGTGTTCTGCGGTGGCGATCCCACTCAGAGCGCCGGCTACAACTTCTTTTCCGGGACACGCTTGGCAATCGTCGGTTCCTGGCGCCAAGGCGTGGTGCCCGTCGTCTCGGGTGCCGGCAACTCCGGTCTGCTCGGGGTGATCGACTCCGATGCGTCCATCGACTGGATGATGCCGCTGATCGACGGCGCACCGGCCGACCTGGCGGGGCTCCATCAGCGGGTGCACGACATGGCCGTCGGAGGCCTGCTCGAGCTCCGCGCTCTGGTGAGCCAACAGGAACCGTACTCCAAGGGTCGCAAGATGGTTCGGGATCTGGTCAGCGAGCATTACGTTCAAGGCTGTCGCATGATTGGGTATACCCGCTTGGGCAAGACCGCCCGCGTCAGCAGGATCTGCGAGTCGGGCACGCCGGAGGAGGCGGCCAGGAAGCTGGATCGCCCCGCGGCGGAACTCTGCGACCGGGCGGAGACACGAGACGAAGGTCCCGGGACGGCGTGGAAGAAGCAGCCGATCTGCGGCCTGTTCCGGTGAAGCTCGCCCTCGCCGAAGCGTCGTCGTGGCGGATTCCCGGCGGACCAGTAGAGACGTGCGACCGCCTCCGGTCCAGCCCGCGCTTCCCAGCCTCACAGCACGAAGGCTCGCTGGCCTTCGTGGCACCCGGTTGCGTGGTATGTTGGGGACCATCGAGGCAGACCGGAAACAAGGAGAAGATGCGATGACGACCGGGCTGAAGCTCGCCACTCTGTTGACTGCGGCAGCATCAGGCTGGCTCGCTCTGCCGGCGAACGCACAGAGCAACGACTCGCCGAAGTTGCTCCATGCTCACCCTGATCGGGATCTGCCCGCCGACGCCGGCCCTTTCTGGATCGCGGCGCCCCAAGCGTTCACGTCCGACGACAGGATTCAGGAAAGCTGGCGCATCGGTCCTGAGCGAGTGGAAGCGCTCACATGGGTGGCGGGGCGGAGCGACAGGGTAGCCAAGGATGAAGCCGAGCCTGATTGCTGGGTCTCGCCGAGAGTGGCTGCCGGCCGCCGCATACTGATCAGCATGCCGTTCAGAACGGTGTTTCTTCCCGGAGACTTCACGGGTTGGGTCGCGGCTTCCGAAGCTGTGGTTTTGGGCACCGTAGCCGATCTGGTTCCGGGCTTCGATGCGACCGGGAGGGCGAACACACTCGTCGTCATCGAGGACGTCGCCCACCTGTACCCTTCAGGAGCGTACCCGCCGCTCGTCAAGTACGTCATCCTCCCATACGCGCGGTTCACGGCGGGAGGCTTGGTCTTCTGCCGCCCGTGGTCGGAGAGTCAGGAGTACTATCCTGGAATCGGCGATCGGATCCTGGTCGCCGCGGATGCTCCCGCGGACCCGGAGGGCTTGGCGATGACCGTACAGGCGCTGTCTCGCGTGGTTCAGGTCCGGGACGACGGCAGTCTGGTCACGTACGGTCGGTCCGATTTCTACGAAGTGGACTTCACGCCGGACTTCCCCGCCACCCTCGATGAGGCGAAGACGCGGGCCCGGCGTGTCTGGCGGAGTGGACTGGTGGACTTCGCCGCCAGCCTCGGCCTGGAGGAGTTCACGCAGCTCTGGAACCGAGTGGAGGAGGAGAGGGCAGAGCTGAAGAGGCGCGGCTGCGACGTGGACCAGGGCCAGTTCCACGGGCGACGCAACCGCCTGACTTTCTCGGCGCCGTGTCCGGACACCGAAGACGAGATCGTGAATCCATGATGCCCGATGGATCCCGCCTCGGGACGGCGGGCCTTCTCGTGGCGCTTGCGGTTCTCGCGACGAGCAGTGGATTCGCTCAAGCGAACTGCACAAGGACCCTCAGCAACACCGGCGCCTACGACGATAGCGCCTACTCGGAAACCAGCATGTCCTACCAATGGTCCGGAGGAAGCCAACCAAAGTGGTTCGAGAAGACGGTTGGCAAGTGGAACAGGTGCAAGGGACCTTCGATGTCAGCGGGAACCAACGGCAGCAGCAAATGGACTGTGCGATTCTCGACCTCTGTTCCGCGCGACGTGGACCCGGACAGTTGTGGCATTGCCGACATCAAGGGTGACCTCGGAAGTCCCCGCACGATCTACCTGTACACGACGGCCCGTGGCCGCACGAAGCCCGGGTGCTCTCATTTCAGGACGACGCTTCTTCACGAGATTGGACACAGCTTGGGCGTTGCACATGACGGCCCCGGTTGCCCTACGACGGTCATGGTGGCCCAGCCCATTCGCCGTGGGGCCAGCTTGTGGATGCCGTACCGCGTCTCGGATGTCAACTGCGCGGCGGCACGGAAATTCAAGAAGGAGAAGAGAGATCGCGACCGTGGCGGCAACTCCGGTGGCGGCGGCGGCCGTCCTGGCGACGGCGGCAACCCCGGCGGCGGCGCCAATCCGAATCCGGACTGCATCGACAACCCGGACGATCTTCGCTGCGGGCCCGATTGCAGCCTGAACCCGAACGCGCCCGGCTGCCCGAAGATCACCGAGGGTCCCAAGTGCATCGGGCATTGGGAGGACAAGAACAACAACGGCTCGATCGACGACGGCGAGTGCACCCCCTTCGCGTTCTCCGGTCCTCCGGGATCGGGAAGCGTCACGACGACCCACACCGGCGTGTCTAGCGCCCGGAGCTACGTGATCGGGCTTCGCGCCCGATCCACCGTGACCGTGTCGCTGACGAAGATGACCCGCGACTTCGATTGTCGGGGCGTCGCCGGCAACGGTCTCGCCGGAGGTACATCGAGGCCCCGAGGCGCATCCGCGCCGGCGTCCTGGTCCTGCTCGAACCGCGGCGGCCGTTCCGACGACTCCTGGAGCGGAACGCTTCCGGCCGGAGACCACACGATCACCGTGTGGCCCTACCAGGGCGGCGGCGCCGCCGGCAACTACACGCTGTCGGTGGCGACCGCGGCGCCGCCCGCCGGGCAGCCGCCTTCCGCCCCGTCCGCGCTGACTTGTCCGAAGATCCCCGATTTCCGTCTGCCGTCTGGAGGGACGATCAACACGGTGCTTCCGGCGGCGACGGGAGGCACGGCGCCCTACGCTTGCACTCTGTCCGGGCAGCCGCCGGGCATCTCCTTCGTCTCCTCGACGCGGAAGGCGAGCGGAACGCTGCCGACGGTGACGACCGACACGAACTACACGGTGACCTACGCCTGCAGCGACAGCGCGTCGGCCTCCGCATCCGTGACGTTCCTCGTCACCGTTCTCGCGCCGCCGCCGCCCGCCGCGCCCGCGTTGAGCGGTTCGATCTCGGGACGGACCCAGACCGTTTCCTGGAACCAGTCCGCCGGCGACGGGATCAACCGCTACCAGTTGCAGACCAGGGCGTCTTCGGCTCACGCGTGGCGCTTCACCGACGCCGGCACGCCGTCGCCTTCGTCGAACATCGGCCCGAGCGTGCGTTCGTGGAGCGTGCTCACGCCGTGGACCTTGTACCGGCAGTATCGCGTGCGGGCGACGAACGCGGCGGGCGACGGCGCCTGGTCCAACGTCGTCGAATTGACGACGCCGGCGGCGCCGCCTCCGCCACTGTCGCTGCAGGGGATTCCCGATTTCCCGCGGCTGCCTTCCGGCGGCACGGTGAACACGCCGTTTCCGGCGGCCACCGGAGGCGTCGCGCCGTACTCGTACCGCTTGTCCGGTTTGCCTCCGGGGCTCTTCTTCGCGCCGTCGACGAGGACGGCGAGGGGAACGCTTCCCAGGGTCAGACGCGCGACGACGTACAGGATCGTCTACACCGTCACGGACAGCACAGGCCGGTCCACCAGCGTGACGTTCAGCGCCACCGTCGTCCCCTGAGGCGCCGCGCTCCGAGTGGCCGGGAAGCCGTGAGCGTGTCAGTTGCCCAGTCCAATCCAGTACTGAAATGAGGCTGAACAGGGCCGTCATCAGGGAATGATCCGAATCCGGTTCCGGGCTGGTTTCTGGAGCGGCTGGAGGCGCTTGCGGATCCGTGATTCCGACGGACGACGATCCGTGTTCCGGATCGGACAACGGATCGCCGGGCGGTCGCCGGGGACGACGCCGGCGATGCGTTCAGCGCTGGAACCAGAACGGCTTGCGCTGCCGCTTCTTGCCGGCGATCTCGTTCATCGACAGGGCGTCGAACAGCTGGCCGCCGACCATGACGTAGCGGACCGACTCCGAGCCGCGCAGGTTCTCCAGCGGGTTCTCGTCGAGGACGATCAGGTCGGCCAGCTTGCCCGTCTCGAGCGAGCCGAGGTCGGCCTCCATGCCGATGTAGCGGGCGCCGTTCATCGTGCCGGCGATCAGCGCCCGGTGCGGCGTCATGCCGCCCTGCTCGAACATCCACATCTCCCAGTGGGCGGCGAGGCCCTCGCGCTGGCCGTGGGCGCCGAGCATGATCGGCACGCCGGCCTGGTCGAGGGCGTTGACTACCCGCGCCGCCAGGATGTGGTTGTACTCGTCCTCCGGCGCCTTCTGGCGGCGGCGGGCGCGGGCGTCGATCCGGTCCCGCGGCACGTAGTTCAGCAGCCGCTCGTTGGCCCAGACGTCCGTGTGCTCGTACCAGTAGTCCTCGCCCTGGATGCCGCCGAAGGCCACGCCGAGAGTCGGCGTGTTGCCGACGCGGCTGCTGCCCCAGAACTGGATCACGTCGTCGTAGATCGCGCCCACCGAGAGCGAGTGTTCGATGCCGGTGTGGCCGTCGGCGACCATCGTCATGTTGTGCTGGAACAGGGCGCCGCCCTCGTTGACGACCAGCATGCCGAGTTCCCGCGCCGCGGCGACGATCTTCTGGCGCTGGTCGCGCCGCGGCTGGTTGTAGCTCTTGACGCTGATCGCGCCGACCTTCTGCAGGCGGCGCAGGTGCTGGACCGCGTCGTCCGGCGTTTCGACGATGGCGCGAAAGGCCCCGAAGGCCCCGTAGAGGATCGTGCCGGTGGCGAACAGGCGGGGGCCGACGATCTCGCCGGCGCGTTGCATCTCGCTGGCGGCGAAGAACGTGCTGGTGTCGGTCGAGGGGTCGTGGGCCGTCGTCACGCCGAATGCCAGGGTCCCGTAGAGCTCCGGGTTCCGCTGCGGGATGATCTCCTGGCTGCCTTGCGGTCCGTGCCAGTGGACGTCGATCAGGCCGGGCATGACGGTCAGGCCCGAGGCGTCGATCACCGTCGCGTCGGCCGGCACGTCGACCCGGCGGGACGGCCCGACGGCCGCGATCCGGTCGCCCCGGACGACGACGGCGCCGCGACGGATGATCTCCATGTGGTCCTCGCCGGCCATCGTGATCAGGCGGGCGTTCGTGATCGCGATCACGTCGCCGGGGCGGTAGGCGTCCACGTCGAAGCCGAGGTCGACGCCGGAGACGGGCTCGTCCGCCTCGTCCGCCTCGTCGTTTCCTTCTCCTTCGCCGTCGTCGTCGCCGCCCTCGTTTCCCTGGCCGTCCTCCGCGGCCGCGGCGTTCGCGGCGAACGCGTCATCGAGGTCGCGCGCGAAGAGTTCCGGCCCCAGGGACCAGTAGAGGGTCGAACCGTCGCCCGAGAAGTGAAGGTAGGCGCCGTCGTCGGTGGAGACGTTGCGAACCGGCAGGCCAGGCGTGGTCGGCCCGATCTCGATCGCCCCGGAGGCCGGAGTGAAGGGCACGACGTGGGCGTCGAAGCGCTCGGCGAACGCCAGCCATTGACCGTCCGGCGACACACGCATCTCGGTGGCCACCTTGCTGCCGGCATGGTCGCGCGGCTCGGCCTCGCCGGCGCTTCCGAGCGGCAGGCTGCGGAGCAACTGCCGGTCCCATCGTTCGGCTGCCGTGAAGTACACGCGCTTCGGGTCGGCGCCGAAGTGCGGGTTGGCGCCTTCCCGCGAGAAGCGCACCGGTGCGCTCTCGCCGCCGGCGTCGATCCGGTAGAGCCCCGGGTCCTTCGACCACAGCGGACTCAGGATGCCGCCGCCGCGGCCCTTGCGGTAGACGACCGTGGCGCCGTCCGGCGAGAAGGCCGGTTCGAGGTAGAGGCCGGGATCGGGCGTGAGCTTCCTCCCCTCGCCGCCGGAGGACGGCGCGATGCGGACCGATCCCAGATCGTCGTCGTGCCAGGTCGTGTAGACGATCGACTGTCCGTCGCGCGACCAGGAGGGATAGAACTCGAAGTGATCGTCCTGACTGGTCAGCCGCCGAGCCTCGCCGACCTCGCCGGTCGCGGGATGCCGACTGCGCGTCCACAGCCGCCCCAGGGTCTGGAACACGACCTGGTCGCCGGCGGGGGAGACGTGGCTCCAGCGGAGCATCTTCGTCCGGAACGTCTCCGGCGCCGCTTCGAAGTCGAAGGCGAGCGCTTCCTGCATCCGGTGGGTCGCGCGAACGCGGAACGGGATCGCCCGGACCTCGCGGGTGTCGATGTCGATCCGGTGGAGGCCGCCCCGAGCCCAGAAGACGATCGAGCGGCTGTCCGGCGTCCAGGCCATGTTCGGGTAGACGCCGTGGACGGCCCAGATCTCCTGCATGTCCCGGTCGAGCGCGTCATGGATGGGGACGTTCTCGCCGTTCCTGAGGTCGTGGAGGAACAGGTGGCTTTGGAAACGGATGCGGCGGACGAAGGCCAGGTACTTGCCGTCCGGCGACGGAGTCGGCCGCACGGCGCCGCCGGGGCCGGCGATCACCGTTTCGATGTCGCCGGTCTCGCGGTCGATGCGACGGATGGAGTAGATGCCCTCGGCCGCGTTCTTGCCGTACTGGAAGACGCCGCCCGGCGTCGTGTCCTGGCTGAAGTAGACGGTGCGTCCGTCGGGCGAGAACGCGGGTTCGCCAAGGTCCTTCTGCTCGTTCGGCTTCTCGTTCAACCGCAGGCCGCCACCCTCGCCGCTCGAGTGGTACAGCCAGATCTCCCCGCTGCCCAGGGACCGGGTCGAGACGAAGTGCTTGCGGGCCGCGATGAAGCGCCCGTCGGGGCTCCAGACGGGGTTGTTCACCAGCCGGAAATCCTCGCGGCTGACCTGGCGCGGCTCGCCGCCGTCCGCGGGAATCGTCCAGACGTTGTCGCCGCCGTCGCGGTCGCTGATGAAGGCGATCTCGGCGCCGTCCGGGCTGAACCTCGGCATCATGTCCCAGGCCATCCCGTTCGTCAGCGCCTCGGCGTCGCCGCCCCCGATCGGAAGCAGGTAGAGGTCGCCCAGCAGGTCGAAGGCGATCCGCTCTCCGTCCGGCGACACGTCGAGGCTCATCCACGTTCCCTCGGTGACGTCGACCTCGATCTCGATCTCGTCTCCGGGCGGGTCGTTCACGTTCCAGTCCTTCCTGTCCTCCCTGGCCGGGGCCGGGCCGGCGGCGAGGGCCAGAAGCAGGCCGGCGAAGAACTGGAAACGACCGAAGCTGCAGAGCATGGCTGGACGTGTCATTCGACGAGTCTACGGCCTGTCCGGCGGCAACGGGGCATGTCGTGGGCGAAGCCGTCGAAGAGGTCGACGTCGAAGGGATCCGGATTCGTGCGCCGAGCGGAGGATCGCTGCTATGATCGCGGCCCGAACGAGACCAGCCCGACGTTCTCGCTGGAGGCGTCGAGCGGATGGAGTCCCGCCATGCCCAGAGTCTGCCGGATCACCGGCAAGAAGCCGCTCAGCGGCCACAACATCTCGCACGCGCACAACGTCACGAACAAGTGGCAGCGGCCGAACATCCAGACCAAGCGTCTCTACGTGCCCGAACTCGGCCGAGCGGTCAAGCTCAAGCTGTCGACGCGCGCTCTCCGCACGATCGACAGGAAGGGCCTGATGCCGTATCTGAAGAAGCGCGGTCTGACGCTCCGCGACGTCACGTAGACGTCAGGGTTCTCGGGGACGTCAGGGTTCGGGATCGGTTTCCGGTTCCGTTGGCGAGACCGGTTCGCCCGGCTCGGGGCTGCCCAGGTACTCCGGCAGCCTGATGCCGACGTTCTTCGTCAGTTCGTGCAGCGGCGGCAGCGAACCGATCAGGCCGGAGACGAAGTCCGCGGTGGCCGTCCTGCCGTTCTCGCCGCGGCCGGAGTCCCATACCGTGACGTTGTCGATCTTGAGGCCGGCGATCGCCTTGACCTGCTCCTCGACCAGCTTGGGCAGCTGTTCCGTGGCCAGCAGCAGCGCCGCGTTGTCGGCGCCGCCGATCGCTTGGACGATGCGGTCGAAGCCCTCGGCCTTCTTCTTCAGCACGGCCTCGATGCCCGCCGCCTCGGCTTCCTGGAGCCGCTGGACGCGATCGGCGTCGGCCTCGGTCAACGACCGGATGCCGTCCGCCTCGCCCCGCTTCAGGCGCCGGTTGCGCTCGGCCTCGGCTTCGGCCAGGGTGGCGATCTCCTCCTTCCTGATCTCGGCGGGAACGACGACGTCCGCCCGCTGGGTGGCCTGCTCGCGCTTCGCGCGCGCGACCTCCGATTCCTCTTCGGCCGCGTAGGCTTCCTGCAGCGCCTGGGCGGACTTGACCTTCTCGGCGGCGGATGCGTCGCGCTCGGCCTCGGCCTCTTCCTTTCTCCGCAGGGAGTCGGACTGGGCGACCCGCACCGCGGACTGGTTCTCCCCCTCCTGGGCCGTCGCTCTGGCCTCAGCGACCTGGATGCGCCGGTCGCGTTCCGCGGCCGCGGCGCCGACCTCGCCGTCGCGCTCCTGCTCGGCGACCTTGACCTTCGCCTCGTTGATCGCGCGGGCCGCGGCCTCCTTGCCGAGGGCGTCGATGTAGCCGGATTCGTCCGTGATGTCCTGGATGTTCACGTTGATCAGTCGCAGGCCGACCTTCTTCAACTCGACCTCGACGCCGTTCGAGATGTTCTCGATCAGCTTGTCGCGGTCGGCGTTGATCTCCTCGATCGGCATCGTCGCCAGAACGACGCGCATCTGACCGAAGATGATGTCGCGGGCGAGCGCCGACACGCGCTCCATCGGCATGCCGAGCACGCGCTCGGCGGCGTTCTCCATCACGCCGGATTCAGTCGAGATGCCGACGGTGAACGTCGACGGGCAGTTGACGCGGATGTTCTGCTTGGACAGCGCGCCGGTGAGGTTGATGTCCATCGTCATCGGCTGGAGATCGAGGAACTCGTACGCCTGAAGAATCGGCAGGATGAACGCCGCGCCGCCGTGGTAGCAACGGGCCGAGCCGGCGCCGCCGATCTTGCCGTAGACCACCAGGATGCGATCCGAAGGGCAGCGCCGAAGGCGGCTCGACAGGGCGACGAGAAGGATGAAGGTTGCCGCCAGAGCGGACAGGATGAGGATCATCAGTTCCAATGGATGTTTTCCCGGGTCGGTTGCGTGCTGTCTTGCGGGTCGCCGTCCGCCGCGTCCAGGGGAGCGACCAGCAGGGTGTTCCGGTCGAGAAGGTCGACGACGCGAACGCGGGTCAGCGTCGGCAAGTCCCGGTCATGCTTCGTCAAGGCGGCGATCGTCCGCAGCCGACCCTGGACCAGCACCTCGACCTGGCCCGGCTTCCCGAGACCGCCGGCAATCGGCGCGTACACCTTGCCCGCCACGCCGACGGCGTTCCGGTAGTCGACCGTTCCGCTGTGGCGCATGCTCATCAGCCCGCGCATGATGAGGACCAGGATGCCGGCGAACAGGAGGCCCACGACCGTGCCGCCGACCGAGGCGGCCAGAGTCGAGTGGCCGGCTCGCATCATCACGACGCCGGTCCAGCCGAAGCCGGCCAGGAAGCCGCTGACGGTACGCATGGAGAGCAGCGACGCGCCGTCGCCGTCCAGGGCGTCGATCAGGTCGTCGATCCCGAGGACGGTGAGGACGACCTGAATCAGCAACGCGATGGCGGAGACGATGCCGAGCGCGTAGAAGACGCGGTACGCGCCTTCCAGTGAACCCCACCATTCGCTGACCGCGTCCATCTCTCCTCCTGTTTCTCCGGCGGCCTGCCCCGCGCCGCCCAGCGTAGCAAGTGTCGTCGCGCGGGTTCCCGGGGAGCCTTGTCCTTGCGGCGCTACGTCGATTCGGGTCCCGCCGTTCTCGACGCCGTGTCGTCCCCGGCCCGCCTGATTCCCCGCGCTTCGTTCACCCGGAACAGCAGCAGACCGCCGACGAGAAAGAACGCCAGAACGACCGACACGCCGGCACGCTGTCCGTAGCCGGCGGTGATCAGTCCGAGCAGCATCGGCCCGAGAAAGGCCGTGGCCTTGCCGGAGAACGCGAAGAACCCGAAGAACTCGGACTCGTAGCGCCTGGGCGCGAAGCGACCCATCAGCGATCGGCTCGCCGACTGATTGGGTCCCATGAACAGTCCCATCGCCATCGCCGCGGCCCAGAACCAGGTCTTGTCGGGCGCCGCGACCGCGGCCAGGGAACAGACGAACAGTCCGGCCAGGCTCCACAGCAGGGTGGCGCGGCCGCCCACCCGGTCATCGACGAGACCGAACAGGAACGCTCCCAGTCCGGCGGCGACGTTCAAGGCGATGCCGAAGACGATGACCTCCGCCGTCTGCATCCCGAACGTGCCGGCGGCGTAGACGCCGCCGAAGGCGAAGACGGTGATCAGGCCGTCGTTGTAGATCAGGCGGGCAACGAGGAACCGGACGATGTCCGGATAGTCCCGCATCCTGGCGACGGTGCGGCCGAGGTCTCGGAAGGCGCCGCGAACGACGGCGGGCGAACCGCCGGCGGACGCTCCCGTTCGCGGTGGGACGTCGTCCCGGAGGAGCGTCAGCGCCGGCAGGCTGAAGAGCAGGAACCAGGCGGCGACGAGCAGGTTCGACGCTCGGATGTTGAAGTCGTTCCGGGTGCTGAGCGGAAGCCACGGCGCGCTCTCGCCGAGGCCGATCAGCCCGAACAGCGCCACGACCAGGCAGGCCAGTCCGCCGGCGTAGCCGAGTCCCCAGGCGCAGCCCGAGATCCGTCCGATCGTCCGCGGCGTCGACAAGCCGGGAAGGAACGAGTTGTAGAACACCATGCCGACCTCGAAGCCGACGTTCGCGACGACGAACAGGGCGAGAGCCGCAAGCGCGGCGTTGGCGCTTCCCGGCACGATGAAGGCGAGCCAGGCGGTCGCCCCGACGGAGATCAGCGTGGAGGCGGCCAGGAAGCGGCGGCGCCGTCCGGCTCGGTCCGCCATCGCGCCCAGAACCGGAGACACCAGAGCGACGATCAGGGAACTGGCCGTGACTCCGCGTGACCAGAGGACGGCACCGCGGTCCGCGTCTTCGGCGAAGGTCTGGGTGAACCAGGTGGCGTAGACGAACGTCACCACCAAGGTGGTGAATGCGGAGTTGGCCCAGTCGTACAGACACCAGGACGCCACCGCTCCGCGGCGGGCGGCCGGTCTCGATCCGCTGCTGTCGTCGCCTGCCGCGATCACTCCTTGAACGGCTCGTCCTCCCACCAGGGGAAGCATGGCGGCATGTCGGAACTCACCTTCATGGGGAACCTGGCCGGGCGCTTCTCGAGGAAGGATGTCACGCCCTCCCGCGCGTCGTCGCTCCTGCCCCGGGCGTGGATGCACTTCGATTCCACCCGGTGCGCCGCCATCGGCGAGTCGGCGTCGAGCCCCTTCCACAGCAGGCGCCGCGTGATCGCGACCGAGACCGGCGAGGTGTTGGCGGCGATTTCGCCGGCCAGCTCGCGCGCCGCGGGAAGCAGTTCCTCGGGCGGCAGAACGCGGTTGACCAGGCCCGCCTCCAGCGCCTCCGCGGCCGGGAAGACCCGGCCCGTCAGGGCCCACTCGGCAGCTCTGCCCATGCCGACCAGGCGGGGCAGGAAGTAGCTGCTGCAGGCCTCGGGCGTCATCCCCCGGCGGACGAAGACGAAGCCCATCCTCGCCTCGGTCGAGGCCAGGCGGACGTCCATCGGCAGAGTCATCGTGATCCCGACGCCGACCGCCGCGCCGTTGATCGCGGCGATGATCGGCTTGCGAAGGGCATGGATGCGCAACGACAACACGCCGCCGCTGTCCCGGTAGTCGTCGATCGCGGCGTTGGAGCGGGCGAACGTGTCGCCGCCGGAAGACAGATCGGCGCCGGCGCAGAACCCGCGGCCTTCTCCCGTGACGAGGATGGCGCGGACGTTGTCGTCCGCGTCCGCGTCGTCGAAGGCGTCCATCATCTCCGTCATCATCTGGCCGTTGAAGGCGTTGAGACGCTCGGGCCGGTTCAGCGTGATCAACAGCACGCCGTTCTCGCGCTCGCGACGGATCGCGCGGTCGCGCGGTTCAGGGATCATCCCGTTTGTCGACCTCTTCCTTCCGGTGGTTCAGGGTCAGGCGGCGCCTTCGTCCGATGGCGTGACGCCGGGCACGGGGAAACGCAGACAGAACCGCTCGATGTCCCCGCGCATGGCCTTGAGCCGGTCGTCGTCGCCATGGCGCCGCAGGGCGTCGACGATCCACTCGGCGAGCAGCTTCATCTCGGCTTCCTCCATGCCGCGAGTGGTCGCGGCCGGGCTGCCGAGGCGGATGCCGCTGGGCCGCAGCGGCGGCCGCGGATCGTCCGGAATCAACTGCTTGTTGACGGTGATCGACACCCTGTCCAGGGTCTCCTCGGCGACCCGGCCGTCCACGCCGAAGCTCTTCTCGGTGTCGAGCACCATCATGTGGTTCTCGGTGCCGCCGGTGACCAGTTCGGCGCCTCGCTTCGTCAACTCGTCCGCCAGCGCCTTCGCGTTGGTCAGGACCTGGCGCGCGTAGACCGCGAACTCGGGCTCGAGCGCCTTGCCCAGAGCGATCGCCAGCGCGGCCACCGCGTTCATGTGCGGTCCGCCCTGCAACCCCGGGAACACGGCCTTGTCGATCTTCAGGCGGTGCTCCGCGCGGCACAGGATGAGGCCGCTGCGGGGGCCGCGCAGGGTCTTGTGACCGGTCGTCGTCATGACGTCGAAACCGTGGTCGAGCGGGTTGGCCATCGCCTTGCCGGCGATCAGGCCGCCGATGTGCGAGACGTCGGCCATCGTCAGCGCGCCGACGTCGTCCGCGACCCGCTTGAACTCGCGGTAGTCGTAGTCCCGCGGGTAGGACGAGTAGCCGCAGAGGATCATCTTCGGCCCGTGCTCCCGGGCCTGGGCGAGCAGGTCGTCGAAGTCGATCGCGCCCTGGTTGGCCGGGTCCGTCCGATAGCGGATGAAGTTGAACACGCGACCCATGTGGGAGACCGGGGCGCCGTGCGTGAGGTGGCCGCCGTGGGACAGGTCCATCGCCAGCACGGTGTCGCCCGGATCGAGGAAGGCGAAGTAGACGGCCTGGTTCATGGGCGAGCCGGACAGCGCCTGAACGTTCGCGTGCTCGGCCCGGAACACCTTGCGGGCGCGCTCGATCGCCAGTCGCTCCACTGCGTCCGTGAACTCCTGGCCGCCGTAGTACCTGCGGCCCGGATAGCCCTCCGCGTACTTGTTCGTCAGCACCGAGCCGTTGGCCGCGAAGACCTCGGGATACGTATAGTTCTCCGACGGGATGAGCTCGACGCCGTGCCGCTCCCGCTCCTCCTCGCCGAGGATCGCCGCCCACACCGCGGGATCGTTGCGCGCCAGCGCCTGTCGGTTCGAGTCCATCGCGCAGCTTCTCCGCAGACGATCGTATCGAACCGTGCGTGACAGCATCGCCTCGCGGCTGCGAGTATTGCCAGGTGGACCGCGACACGTACCGCAGCCTGATCGGCCAGTTCGCTACCGGCGTCACGGTGGTGACGACGAACGTGGACGGCCTGCTCCACGGCATGACGGCGAACGCCGTCTGCTCGCTCTCGCTCGAACCGCTGCGGCTTCTCGTCTGCGTTGACCGGGAGTCGAACTGCTGCCGGCAGATGCAGCGGGCGGAGGCGTTCGGACTCAGCATCCTGGCGTCCGACCAGGAGGAGATATCGAACACGTTCGCGCGCGCCACGGCGCCGTCGGCGGGCTCGCTGCCGGGAGTTGCGTTTCGACGGGGCAGTCTGGGCGAGCCTCTGATCGAGAACGCGCTGGCGCATATCGAATGCCGGATCGCGGAGCGGTTCGATGGCGGCGATCACGTTATCGTGATCGGCGACGTCGTCGCCGGCGAACGCCTGCGCGACGCGGCGCCGCTGCTGTTCTACGGCGGTCGGTACGCCAGACTCGCTCCCTGAGCGCTGGCCGAGGGCCGTAGCGAGGGCGCCTCCGCCGGCATCCGGCGCGAAGCGCCGGGATCCGGACCGCGCGTCGTGCCGGCAACGTGGGCGTACCCGGTGCGCCGCCCTCGGGCTGCTATGCTTCCGGCAGTTCCTCTCTGCATCCGAGCCCGAGTGTCACCGGGAACCACGGGAACCGTCTGGAGACTGACGCGATGAGTGCGGTTGCACAAGCAAGAAGCACCCCTACCCCCCCCCCCCCCCCCCCCCCCCGAAATATCTGAATCCCGGAGCATTCCAGGGAAGCTTGCCCGCCGCCGGAGCGCGCCGCTTGCCGCCGCCTGTCTGCTGCTGACGCTCGCCGCCGCCTTCGCGCCGCGGGCCGCACGGGCGCAGGCCCCCGCCCCCGTCCTCACCGCGACGGCAGGCGACAGGCAGGTGACGCTGAACTGGACCTACAGCGGGCCAACAGCCGAGATTGCAGAATGGTGGTACGAAGCGAACAGTCGATTCCTCGTGGGGGAAGATACTGCCGGTTCCGGCGCTTCCGCCAGGACGCACACGGAAACGGGCGCTCACATGGTCAACGGCGAGCCGTACTCATTCCGGGTAGCTGCGGCGAACTCCGACGGGGACTACGTTACGGCATGGAGCAACTGGGTCACCGTCACGCCACGGGCTGTTCCGGTTCTCGTTTCGGACCCGGACAAGACGGTCCCGGTGTTGTCCGGGGGAACGGTGGTGGTGTGCTACAACCTCCTGTCGGTGTCGTATGACGGCACGACCTATCTGGAAAAACGCAACGGCAAGACTCCCGTACAGGCCCATTCGGCACTGAAGGACACCACCAACGGCGTGGCGATCACGGAGGCGCCCACCGTCATCCACAGCCAGGTCGTCGGCGTCGGCAACATCAACTTCGATCCCTGCGCCACCGTGGGGGTGGGCGCGCACACCGTCACCTGGGCCTGGAACGGCCCCGGCGGCACGGCGCCCAAGGGAGAAACCTCGACGACGTTCACGGTCACCGACCCCGACAAGACGATCACAGTGTCCGCCAGCGACGCCAGCGTCACCGAGGGGGATTCGGGCAGGAAGAACGTGGTCGTCACCGCCACGGCTGGCCAGCCCGCGCCGGCGGGTGGAGTCGGCTTCCAGCTCCTTGTTGGCCCCTCCAGCAGCGCAACTGAGGGTAGCGGTACTGCGGCATCCCCATGCGACAACTCGGAGGCCGGCAACGAGGAAGCGGACTTCTGCTGGCCATCTGGAAACTGGGTGCGATGGGATGTGGGGGAGTCCGTGGACACAACGACGCTTCAGGTCCTCGGCGACACCCGGAACGAGGGCGACGAGACGATCAAGCTGGTGGGTTCCAGTCCTGGCTGGACCTCCGGCAGGGTGACCATCACGATCACGGACGACGACGGCGATTCGGGCAACGGCGGCGCCAAGACGATCACGCTGTCGGCCAGCAGCGTCAGCGTCACCGAGGGGAATTCGGGCACGAAGGACGTGGTCGTCACCGCCACGGCTGGCCAGCCCGCGCCGGCGGGTGGAGTCGGCTTCCAGCTCCTTGTTGGCCCCTCCAGCAGCGCAACTGAGGGTAGCGGTACTGCGGCATCCCCATGCGACAACTCGGAGGCCGGCAACGAGGAAGCGGACTTCTGCTGGCCATCTGGAAACTGGGTGCGATGGGATGTGGGGGAGTCCGTGGACACAACGACGCTTCAGGTCCTCGGCGACACCCGGAACGAGGGCGACGAGACGATCAAGCTGGTGGGTTCCAGTCCTGGCTGGACCTCCGGCAGGGTGACCATCACGATCACGGACGACGACGGCGATTCGGGCAACGGCGGCGCCAAGACGATCACGCTGTCGGCCAGCAGCGTCAGCGTCACCGAGGGGAATTCGGGCACGAAGGACGTGGTCGTCACCGGCACTCTTGGCGAGCCTGCACCGGTGGGCGGGATGGACGTTCGGGTCGTTGTCGACTCCTCCAGCAGCGCCACTGCGGGCAGTCAGGGTGCGACAGATACATGCGACAACTCGGAGGTCGGCAATGAGGAAGCGGACTACTGCTGGCCGAATGCAGACTGGTTGCAATGGGACGAAGGGCAGACCGTGGCTACAGCGACGCTTCAGGTCCTCGGCGACACCCGGGACGAGAGCGACGAGACGATCAAGCTGGTGGGTTCCAGTTCTGGCTGGACCTCCGGCAGGTTGACCATCACGATCAAGGACGACGACGGGGCCTCAGGCGGCGGCGGCGGTTCGGGCGGCGGCGGCGATTCGGGCGGCGGCGGCGGTTCGGGCGGCGGCGGCGGTTCGGGCGGCGGCGGCGGTTCGGGCGGCGGCGGCGGTTCGGGCGGCGGCGGTTCGGATGGCGGCGGCGGTTCGGGCGGCGGCGGCTCCCTGAAGGCGTCGTTCAGGCTGGACGCGCGTTGCGTCGACGGCCTCTGCCGCGCCCGCACGGGCGGTTCGGTTTCCTTCGAGGACACCAGCGCGGGAACGGTGTCGTCGCGGACCTGGAGCTTCGGCGACGGCAAGGCGTCGCGCAGTCGCGCGCCGCGGCACGTCTGGTCGGTTCCCGGGTTCTACACGGTGTCGCTGACGGTCCGCGGCGGCGGGAGGTCGGACACGACCTCGCGCACGGTGCTGGTCGAGGCGGCGGCGCCGGCGGGCGCCTGCGCGGCGGACAGCGACACGCGTTGCCTCCAGCAGTCGCGGTTCTCGCTTGCCGTGGACTGGTGGACGGCGGACGGCGAGGCGCGCCGGGCGGGCAAGGTGGTTCGCGTGGGAACGGACGACTCGGCCCTGTTCCGTTTCTTCTCTCCGACGAACTGGGAGTTGCTGCTGAAGGTACTCGACGGTTGCTCGGTGAACGGTCACGTCTGGGTGTTCGGCGCGTCGGCGACGACCCTGGGCTACAGCATCAAGGTGACGGACACGGCGACCGGCGCGATGAAGGAGTACCGGAACGAACCCGGCTCGCTGAGCGCCGCGATCACCGACAACACGGCGTTTCCGGCCGCCTGCTCCGGCGCTGGCGCGGCGGCGTCGCTTGCATCCTCGGCCGCGGGCGACTCGGCGTTTCCGGGCGACTCGACGTTTCCGGACGATTCGGCGCCGGCGGTTCGGCTGGCTGCCGCTTCGCCGGCCGCCGCTCCGCCGGCGGTCGCGGCGGAGAGCGGCGCCTGCACGGGGGATGCGGGCACGCTGTGTCTGCTGCGCGATCGGTACGCGGTGTCGGTCGACTGGTCCAGCGTGGACGGGGCCGCGGGCAGGGGCAGCGTGGCCCGGCCGCGGACGGACGATTCGGGGCTGTTCTGGTTCTTCTCTCCGACGAACTGGGAGCTCCTGGTGAAGGTGCTGAACGGCTGCTCCACGAATCGCCGCCACTGGGTGTTCGCCGCGTCGGCGACGGACGTGGGCTTCGTGCTGACGGTGCGGGACACCGTGACCGGACAGGTCAAGCAGTACACCCACGCCGCCGGCACGCCCGCCTTGGCCCTGGCCGACGTGTCGGCGTTCCCGGAGGCCTGCGGCCCGTAGCGCGTCCGGAGCCCGGCGCTTCGCGCCGGATGCCGACGGGGACGCCCGGGGCGCCCAGTGTGGCCCGCCGCGGGTTTGCATGGAACAAACGACGTCGCACTGGGCGCCCCGGACGCCCTCGTAGGCCTTCCGGTGTGTGTTCTCTGCGCGACGGCGCGGCCCCGCGGCTGCGAACACTGCGACGTCAGGCGACCAGGGGGCAACTCGGGTCGAACTCCCGGTCCAGCGCGGCCAGCTCGACGATCGCCTCCTGGATGACCTGCCGGGGCGTCGCCCCCTGTTCCACGCGGCGCAGCCACTGGATCGCCGCGTTGCCCTGGGCAAGCACCCCTTCGATCGGTTCGAGCTGCGAGACGAAGCCGTGCCGATCCGCCGTGTCGGCGACATCGTCGACCAGGCGGCGGATCCAGTCCCGGAAGGTGAGGGAGCGCCCGTCCATCCAGTTCCGGCCGACCGCGTCGAGGCTCGTCGTGCCCGCGGCTCGTTCGTTGGCGGCGGCGAGCTTTTCGAGTTCCGGCGAGGATCGGTCGCGCAGGGGATCCAGGTCGGGCCGTTCCAGCACCTGCCAGACCCGGGCCTCGTACAGAGCGGTGACCGCCTGCAGCACGTGGGGCTCGCTGATCCGGTCGCAGATGCGGAGTTCCAGACGGTCCAGCACCCTTGGCGTCGCTGGCCCGTTCGGCCGGACGCCGAGCCACAGATGGCGTCGGTTCTGCATCGTGCCGCTCGCCAGCTGTTCGTCCATCCAGACCGCGAACGCGGCGGCGTCGGGGAAGAACGGCACGCGCTCCGGAGTCAGCGGGAAGCGCAGCCACCGGCTTGAGTGCTGGCCGGTCGGCTTGCCGGCCAGAAAGGGCGACGCGGCGGTCAGGGCCAGGAAGATCGCCGCCTCGAGCCGGAGCACGCGGAAGGCGCGGAGCAGCTCGTCCGGCTCGTCGATGCCGAGGTTGATATGGGTCGACGCGGTGACGACGCGGTTGCCGTAGGCGTCCCGGATGAACCGGTAGTAGGGGTTGGTCGGATCGGAGAAGTGGAAGGAGTCGGGGTCGGCCAACGACAGCGCGCCGCCCGGTATCAGCGTGCAGCCGTGCTCGGCGTCCAGGTAGCGTCGCAGGGCGCAGCGCTTGGCCATCAGGCGGTCGATCAGGACCTGGTAGCTCCGGTAGGGCGCGGTCGTGAACTCGACGTTCCGCCCGTCCGGCTCGGTCGTGTAGCCGTCCAGCGCCGCCTTGACCTGGGCCGAAAGCGGCAGGACACGGCCATCGGCGGCGCCGGTGTAGACCTCTTCTTCGAGGCCCTTCAACAACTGGCGGTGCAGCGGTAGTTGGTCTGCGGTCATCTCGCCGAGGCGCCGAGCGGGAAGTCGACTCTAGCAGCAGCGTTCGCAGGCGTCGGGCTGCGCTGTCGCGCGGGAAACCCGCACGGAAGGCCGGCGCCCCTGCCGGCATCCGGCGCGAAGCGCCGGGCTCCGGATCGCCTGCCGCGCCAGCAGCTTCCGCGCACCGATTGCGGCGTTGTCTGTTCCAGGAACCCAGGCGACGCGGTTGTTCCGGGCAAGGCCGCGTCCCCCGGTTCTCTGGAGCGTTTGCTACGATCGTCGGCCTCCCGAGGAGGCGCCTGGAGATGAAGCTCGCCGTCGAGTTCCCGAGTGTCGTGTATCGCGAGGGTCCGGAGGCCGTCGCCCGATTGGCCGCGGCGATGGACGAGATCGGCTTCGATCAGCTGGACATCTTCGACCATGTCGTCATGGGCCATGACGTGGACGGTCGGGAGAAGAACCGCTACCCGGCCAGGATGCCGATCATGGAGGCGTTCGCGACTCTGGGCTTCATCGCGGCCTGCACGTCCCGCATCGGGCTCGGCACCGAGGTCCTCGTCCTGCCGCAGCGGGATCCGGTGCTGACGGCGAAGCAGGCGGCGACGCTGGACACGCTTTCCGGCGGTCGTCTGCGGCTGGGACTGGGCGTCGGCTGGCAGGAGTCCGAGTACGAGGCCCTGGGCCAGAACTTCAGGAACCGCGGTCGCCGCATGGACGAGGCGATCGAGCTGATTCGCGCTTGCTGGAGCCGGGATCCGATCGACTTCGAGGGCGAATTCTACCGCGTGGAGGCGATGGCGATGGAACCGAAGCCGCCGCGCGGCGGGGCGTTGCCGATCTGGATCGGCGGTCACAGCGAGGCGGCTTTCCGTCGGGCCGGCCGGCTCGCGGACGGCTGGATGGGAATCGCCTCTCCGGAGCTGTTCCAAACCGGCGATCAGGCCATCGCCGCCGTGCGCCGGTACGCCCAGGAGGCCGGCCGGGACTCTTCGGCGCTCAAGTTCCAGGCTCAGGTATCGCCGCCGCCGCGCCCCGGCAACGAGAGCGACCGGACCTTCTACACGGCGCCCGACCGTGTCGCCGAAGCCGCCGCGCAACTCGGCGAGATGGGGTTCGACGGCGTGGCGCTGAACCTGACCGGCCTGTTCCTGGCCGGGGCCCGGACGGTCGACGCGCTGATCGACGGCGCCGCCGCTCTGCACGAGAGGCTACGGGCGGAACTCGTCTGACGCGGACTGCGAAGTCCGGTTCCGGCGCCACTGCATCGAGGCGCCGATCATCAGCCAGGCGCCGACCGCGAGCAGCCCTACCGGCCAGAACTCCCACACGCGGTCCATGTCGTAGCCGAACGTGTGGTCGAGGAGCAGGAGGAATCCGAACAAGAAGAGGCCGGCGCCGCCGAGAAGGGCAAGCTGTCCGGCCGGCGGCGCCTTCGCGGCGTCCTGGACGCCGAGGTCGGGTCCGTGACCCTGCTCGATCAGGGACGCCTGGCGGTAGGCGTCGATGATGTTGAACAGCCACACGAAAGCCACGACCATGCCCATCAGCCCCTCTTCCGTCGCGAGGTAGATCGAGGTCACGGCGAGCAGGAAGAGCACGATGCCGCGCAGATACAGCCCGTTGTAGACGTGGCCCAGACCGGGGAACAGGGCGAGAATCACGCTGACCACGTGCCTGGCGGTCAATCCGCGCCGCGAGGCGGACGTCGCGGGCGGCGGAGGGGGAGCGGCCTTGGCCGGTGGAGGAGGCGGCGCCTCGGCAGGCGTCTGACTCGTGGCCTGGTCGTGTTCGATCGTCATGCGAAGGTCCTCTCTCGATCGTCCTGGTGTCCCGTTTGGTCGGGACTCGATCGGTTCGTTGCGGGTGGTTCGTCTTCGCCTCGTCCCGGAGCGCTGAACACGGCGGAGGACAGGTCGACGGCGCCGCGGAACCAGGCGCTGACACGGTCGGTCGACAGGTCGAGCGGTTCTCTGAGGAACCCGGCCGCGGGCCAGCTTCCCTGGAACCGTCCGAGCCGCTGGCTGAACTCGGTGTGAAGCGACGCGACGGAACGCGACGCCGGTCCAAGCAAGCGCTCGCCGGCGACCGCGCGGAACTCCGACGACGCCCTGCGGCCGAACGAAAGCGGGTCGCCCAGGGCCAGCGTCAGGGCGACGGCGAGCAGGTAGCTGGCGGCGATGGCCAGGCCCGGCCCGCGCCAGGCCGCGGGAACCGCCGGTCGGCCGGCCCGAGCCGGGATCTCGCGCAGCCGCTGCATCAGCTCCGCGGACGGCTCGAGACGGGGCCAGTGGATCGAATCGAGGTCGGCCGCGCGCGCCTCGCCGTCGCGGTCCGGACATCCTCCCACCGCGATCTCGAGAAGCCCCCGGCGGAGTTCCTCCGGAAGGGGAAAGTCGGCGCCGTGTCTTCCGGCGCGCCGTTCGCCGCGGCTCATCGCCAGGTCCCGTTGCGCTTCGGCGTCCGATCGCCGAGATTCCGGCGCTGACGGTCGACGCGCCTCATCAGGTCGAGCCGCGCGCGCCGCAACCTGGACTTCATCGTGCCTTCGGGCAGGTCGAGAAACGTGCGGATGTCCGCGTAGCTCAGGCCCTGCAGATCGCGGAGTATCAGGATCTCGGCGAAGGGCGCCGGCATCTCCTCGATGGCCCCGTAGACGAGTCTCAGCTTCTCCCTGCGTTCCGCTCGGGCAGCCGGGTCGCTGTCGCCGGCCTGGCGCCTCAGTATCTCCTCCGAAACCACGACTGCCCGCCTCTCGGTTCGGGTCCTCCGGTAATGGTCGACGCAGAGGTTGCGGGACAGGCGGAGGGTCCAGCCGGCCAGCGGCACGTCGCCGCGGTAGCGGCCCAGGTTGCGGTATAGACGCAGGAAGATCTCCTGGGTCAGGTCCTCGGCCTCGACTTTGGCGCCGGCGAACTGGAACGCGATGTTGTAGATGCGCCGGCCGTAGCGCTCGATCAGTTCGGCCCAGGCGTCGCCGTGGCCGGCGGCGGCGCGCCGGGCGAGGAACAGGTCCGGGTTGGGTTCGGGCGGCGGTTGAGCAGCGGTCATCGTTCTCTGATCAGGAAGACGCACGATGCGCGGCCGAAGTTCCAGGCGCGCCTGGATCCTGCATAATCCACCGTTCGAACCCCTCCGCTTCCGCCGGGCCTGGCCCGCGCCCGGGGGATCGCCATGCCTGAACGACGACGCATCCTGGTCACCAGCGGCCTGCCCTACGCCAACGGCCCGATTCACCTGGGTCACCTGGTGGAGGCGGTGCAGACGGACATCTGGTGTCGGTTGCAGCGCATGCGCGGACACGAGTGCTACTACGTCTGCGCCGAGGACGCCCACGGCACGCCGATCATGCTGCGGGCCGAGCGGGAGGGGATCGCTCCCGAGGAACTGATCGTCCGGCTGGCGGACGAGCACCTGGAGGACTACCGGGCGTTCTCGATCCGCTTCGACAACTACTACACGACGCACTCGGCGGAGAACCGGAAGCTGGTCGAGGGAATCTATGAGCGGTTGCGCGACCGCGGATCGATCGATCGGCGGACGGTCCGCCAGTTCTACGACCCGGAGCGGGAGATGTTCCTGCCGGACCGCTTCGTCAAGGGCGTCTGCCCGCGCTGCGGGGCGAAGGATCAGAACGGCGACAGTTGCGACGAGTGCGGCTCGACCTACGAGCCGGCCGACCTGATCGATCCCCGTTCCATCGTTACCGGCGCCCTGCCGGTCGAGAAGGAGTCGGAGCACCTCTTTCTGCGGCTCTCCGACTACCGGGAGTTCCTCGAGGACTGGGTGGGCGGCGGCCGCCTGCAAGGCGAGGTCGTCAACAAGCTCCGCGAGTGGTTCGACGACGGCCTGCGCGACTGGGACATCTCCCGCGACGCGCCCTACTTCGGTTTCGAGATCCCGGACGCCCCGAACAAGTACTTCTACGTGTGGGTCGACGCGCCGGTCGGCTACATGGCCAGCTTCCGCCAGTACTGCGATCGGAACGACCTCGGGTTCGATGATTTCTGGCGACCGGACAGCGATGCCGAGCTGTATCACTTCATCGGCAAGGACATCCTCTACTTCCACTGCCTGTTCTGGCCGGCCATGCTGCACGGCGGCGGCTACCGCACGCCTTCGTCGGTGTTCGTCCACGGCTTCCTGACGGTCGACGGCGCGAAGATGTCGAAGTCGCGCGGTACCTTCGTCATGGCGCGGACGTACCTGGAGCACCTGGACCCGGAGGCCTTTCGTTACTACATCGCGGCGAAGTCCGGCATCGGTCTCGCCGATATCGACATCAACCTCGAGGACTTCGTTCTGCGCGTGAACTCCGACCTCGTCGGCAAGGTGGCGAACATCGCCAGTCGCTGCGCCGGCTTTCTGCACCGGCAGTTCGACGGTCGACTGGCGGCGACGCTCGACGCGCCCGAACTGGCGGCCGCGGCCGCCGCGGAAGCGGAAGAGATCGCCGAACTCTACGAAGGCCGCGACTACAACCGTGCGCTCCGCCGCGTCATCGCGCTGGCCGACCGCGCCAACCGCTACATCGACGAGCGACGCCCCTGGGAGGCGGCCCGCGACCCGGAACGGGCCGCGGAGGTGCAGTCGGTCTGCACCACGGGTCTCGAGCTGTTCCGCCAGTTGGTCGTGTACCTGAAACCGGTCGTGCCGGCGGTCGCCAGCCGGGCCGAGTCCTTTCTGCGGACCGGCGCCCTGGTCTGGGATGATGTTCATGCGCCGCTGCTGGACCGCGAGATCGGTCCCTTCGAGGCTCTGATCACGCGGGTGCGGCCGGAACAGGTTGCGGCGATGGTTGCCGCTTCCGGCGAGGACGGCGGCGGGTGAGGCGATGACGGCCGCCGCAACCGCGGTCGTCGCCGACCGTCTGACCAAGGTCTACAAGGTCTACTCCAGCCCCTGGGGGCGTTTGCGGGAGGCGGTGACGAGACGGCCGGCGCACGTGCCGTTCCGGGCGCTCGACGGCGTCAGTTTCGAACTGCCCGCCGGCGAGGGGCTGGGCCTGGTGGGGGAGAATGGCGCCGGCAAGAGCACCCTGCTCAAGATCGTCGCCGGAGTAACCCGGCCGACCTCGGGCGAACTCGGCATCCAGGGCCGTGTCGCCTCGATCCTGGAGCTGGGCTCGGGGTTTCACCACGAGTTCACGGGACGCCAGAACATCCGCCTGAGCGCCGCCATCGTGGGGCTGGACGAGCGGGAGCTCAGGGAAAGGACCGGCGACATCATCGAGTTCAGCGAGCTCGGTCCGGCGATCGACCAGCCCGTCCGCTCGTACTCGACCGGCATGACGATGCGACTCGGCTTTTCCATCGCCGTCCAGGTGGCGCCGGACATCCTGGTTGTCGACGAGGCGCTCTCGGTCGGCGACGGCTACTTCCAGAAGAAGTGCATGGACCGTCTTCAGGGATTCGTCGCCGCCGGCGGCACGCTGCTGTTCTGCTCGCACGCCATGTACTACGTCACGGCCTTCTGCCAACAGGCGCTGTGGCTCCGTCAGGGCGCAACGGCCGCCTCGGGACCGGCGCTGGGAGTGGTCGGCGAGTACGAACGCTTCCTGATGGCCCGGAGCGGCGAGAGCGCCCGGGAGACGGACGAGCGCGCCGACCGGGCGAACGCGCAGGCGCGGATCGTGGCCATCCGTGCCGCCGCCGCTCGACGGCGCGCCCGCGATCCCTGGACTCTGGAAGTCGAGTGGGAGAGCCGGGAAGAGGAGCTGGGCTTTCACCTGGCGGTAGGTCTCGACACGGCGGACGGGGTCCAGGTCTGCGCGTTCACGACGGAGCGGGCCGGACTTCCGCCGGTCAGGGGCAAGGGCCGCCACCATGCGGTGGTGAGGGTGCGGCGGCTGCCGATGACGAAGGGGGACTACTCGGCCTGCGTGTTCCTGCTGGACGAGGAGTCCCTGCACGTCTACGACCGCAAGGTGGAGGCGAACGTGCTGGAGATCCAGGCTGAACGCTTCGAACCCAGTCTGTTTGACGTGCCGCACGAGTGGGAACTCGACGGTCGGCGTCCCGAAGCATGCGACCGGGACGCTCCATGAAGGTCCTCGCGAACCGGCCGATTCCCGCGGCGGCGCCGCGCTCGTCCGCGGCGAGCCGCCAGGCCGGCGCGACCGCGACGAGACATCGGCGGAAGCCGAGGGCTGCTAACCGCCGATGTGGAAGGAGCGGGCTATGCGGAAGCCGATGTCGTTCGCCGCGAGGTCGGCGGCTTCCGTCCTGACGAGGTCGGGCCGGAGTTCTCGTCGCGGCAGGCGGAAGGAGCCGCCGCAGAGGGTGCGGCGGTCCGGGGCGCCGGGGCCCGCGGCGACCCATTCCCAGACGCTGCCGAGCATGCCGTGGAGGCCGAAGTCGTTGGCCTCTTTCTGCTCGGGCGGCCGCACGCGGCCGTCCGAGTTGCCCGCGTGCCAGCAGCGACGGTCGATGGTCTCGGCCGCGAGGGCGAAGGACGGGTTCTCGCGGGCGGTCGAGACGCCCCGGCAGGCGTAGAGCCACTCTGCCCTCGTCGGCAGCCGCATCGGCTTGCGGGACACGTCGGCATACCAGCGGCAGTAGGCGTCGGCCTGAATCCAGTTGACGCCGACGGCGAGATCCCGGTCGCGGGAAGACAGGGAGGGGCGCCGGCGGTCCGGGTCGAAGGCCTCGAACTGCTCGTTCGTCACCGGCCACTTGCCGAGGTAGAACGGCTCGACCGTCTCCGTTCGTCCGTCAATCCTGACTTCGCCGCCCGGCACGAGCCAGAGGATGGACCGCGGGACGTGGGCGTAGGAACGGGGCGGCGGGCGGTTGGCGCTGGTCACGATCTTGCGATGCGGCGGTTCGCCAGGGCGGTCCGGATCTCGATCTCGCGCCTGCTCGGCAGGGGGAGCCGGCGTTGCCGCCGTTGCTCAGGACGGGCGGCTGCCGAACACCTTCGGCGTTGGCATCCGGGCGCGAATCGACTCGAGTTCGTCGACGGTCACGGTCGGGATCCCGTTCTTGCGGCAGTGGGACTCAACCGAGCGCACGACCATGCCGCGGACGAAGGCCGGCACCCGCTTCATGCGGACCTCGGCTTCGGGCGCCCAGGCGATGCTGGTCGAACTGTCCTCGCCGTAGCGGGCGAGCGAGGCCAGTCCCGTGCGGTCGCCGAACGCCTGAAGCTGGTCGGCCGTGAACGAGCCGGGTTCGTGGGTGCAGAGCGGATCTTCCGCCATCAGGTCGCCGGTCATCCCGAAGGCCCGGGCGCGGCAGCCGCCGCAGACCGTCGAGAGTTCGCAGGAGCCGCAGCGGCCCCCGAGATCGTTGCGGCGCCGGATGGACTGGAAGAGCTCGGAGTCGTTCCACAGCTCCGAGAGCGTTGACCGCTTCAGGTTGCCGCCGAAGACCGGAAGGTAGGGACAGGGCGTGACGTCGCCGTTGGGTCGGATCCCCATGTAGTGGGTGCCGGCGGGGCAGCCGCCGGCGCCGCCGTCGTACGCCTTGAGGAAGGGCGAGTCAGGGTCCCCCGCGAGCAGCTGACGGACGTAGTGGGGCGCGCACTTCGCGTTGACGACCATCCGTCCGCGGTAATTGCGCTGGATGGACGCGAGAGCGGCCAGCACGTCGTCGTAGTCGGACGGAGACAGGTCGGAGACGAACTGACCGCGACCGGTTGGAACGAGGAAGTACAGGTTCCAGACCCTGGCCGCCAGTTCGCTCCAGGCGAACTCGGCGATCTCCTCGAGCTGACCCCGGTTGTGGGCCCCGGCCGTGGTCTGGATGATGAAGGGCAGCCCGGCCGCGGCGAGATGCCCGGCGCCGTCGACCGTGTTCCGCCAGGCGCCGCGAACCCGCCGGAAGCCGTCGTGAACCTCCGCGTCGAGAGCGTCCAGCGAGAGGGCGAGGCCGCGGACGCCTTCGCCGGCCAGAATCCGGGCCAGATTCTCGGTAATGCGCACGCCGTTGCTGCCGACGACGACCCAGAGGTCCCGTTCGGCCGCGTAGCGCACGATCTCCAGGATGTCCCGCCGCAGCAGCGGCTCGCCGCCGGTGAGGATGACCAGGGCTTCGGGAGCGAACTCGCGGATGTCGTCGATCACCTTGCGGCACTGGTCGGTCGAGAGCTCCGAGCGGTCGGCGAAGTTCGCCGTCCGGACCAGGGGCTTGCCGCCGGCGTCCAGGTAGCAATGCTCGCAGGCCAGGTTGCAGCGGTAGGTCAGGTTCCAGGAGATGACGTACGGTCGCGCGAAGGCGGCCGGATTCAACCTGTCCCGCCGCTCCAGGGGCAAGGCCGTCATGACGGACTCGGGGCGCTCACGCGATGCCGAAGAACGAGCGGGCCCGTTCCAGTACGGCCGCGTCCACCTCCCGGTAGCCGTGGTCCTGGGCGAACTTCTCGATTCCCGCGACGGCGGAGGCGCGGACGATGTCGGGGATGTTGGCGAGACGTTCGCGGGCCTCCGCGGTCCAGGGCATGCCGGCTGGACCGTCGACGTTTGCGACCGCGGCGGGCACGCCCATGTCCGTCAGCATGCCGGTGAACGGACACTTCGAGGCGGCCGCGGCGGCGTCGGGATCGTCCGCCGCGCCGATCGTCACGCCTAGCGACCCGACGACCTGGGTTTCGTGCGGGTTCGTCATCATCGCCATCTCGGCGGAGCAGGCGGGGCAGGCGTAGACGAGAGCGACGGCGCCTCGATCCGGTCCGATCGCATGCTTCAGCGTCATCTGTTCGTCGCAGGGTACGCAGAGGAACTTCACGTAGGTCTCCGGAGCGATCGGGGAGCGGTCTGGTGGACGGCGGACTCGGGTCAACCGGCCCGGCGTTCGGCCAGGCCGCCCAGGATGGAATCGGCGGCGGCCTCCAGCGCGAGAGCCGTCGGCCCCGGCGGCGGATCCTGGCTGCCGCCGTCCGAGGCCGCCGTCAGTCGCGGGTCGAACGGTATCGAAGCGAAGACGGGGAATCCAGACTCGGCCGCCGTGTCCACTGGGCCGTCGAACAGCGGCCGGACCTCGTCGCAGCCGCCGCAGACGTAGCCGCTCATGTTCTCGATCACGCCGAGCGTCACGTTCGGCGTGCGCCGCAGCGCGGCGGCGGAGCGGGCGACGACGCTTCGGGCGAGCCCGGTGGGAATCGAAACGAGGACGAAGCGGGCGGCTGGCCCGAGCGCCTCGGCGTACTGGCGGGTGCGCTCGGCGCCGGGAGGCAGGTCAACCAGCAGGACGTCCAGGCGTCCCCAGTCGACCAATCCCAGCAGTTGCTGGAAGAGATGGAATTCGCGGGTGGCGCGCCAGACGTGGGAGTCGCCGCGGGCGACGCTCGAGAACTCGAGATCCCCGGATTCCGGCAGCGCGGAGCCCATCGACACGACGCCCAGCCCGGTCGCCGACCGGGGCAGCGCCAGTCCCCGTTCGCCGGGAATCAGGACGGCGTTCTCAAGGCCCGCCAGGCGCGCCTGGCAGGGGCCGTTCAGGTCGGCGTCGAGGATGGCGCAGCGTCGCCCGCGGCGCTGCATCGCCAGCGCCAGTTGCATCGTCAGCGTGCTCTTGCCGACGCCTCCCTTGCCCGATCCGATGGCGAGAAGGTGCTCGACGCCGGTCAGCGCTTCGGCGACTCGTTGGCGTTGCCGGCCGACCTGGCCGGCGACGTCCGAACCGCCGTCGCCGGCGAGGTCGAACCAGGTCTTCATGCCGGGCGGCCCCGGTCGAGCAGGCCGACCCGTTCGGCGACGAAGCGTGCCGCGGCGCGCAACCGCGCCCGGACGTCCTGCTCCGGATAGGCGGCGCGCTGGAAGATCATCCCGTCGTTCACGATCCAGGGACGGTCGCGGCCGAAGGCGTGACGGTGTCTCTTCATGTAGACGAGCTCGAACCCGTGTCTCGCCAGCAGACGGATCAGCTCCAGAGGACGGATTCCGAACTGCCAGTACCAGTGGTTGTCCCGCTCCCGCCTCCCGTTCCGGTCGCGCTCGCGATGTCTGTCGAACCACGATTCGAGTCGTTCGCGGGTGTTCCAGTCGTCTTCCCAGACGTGGACGTTGCGGTAGTACCAATCGACGCCGCGGTCCACGAACCGGATCGTCCGCGGCGTCTTCAGCCAGTTCTGGTTGTACACGATCAGCGTGCTTGCGCGCGGCAGCCAGTTCAACAGGAATCGGTCCCAGTCCGGCTTGACCTGGTGCAGCAGGATGTCGAACATGATGAGCGCGTCGACTTCGCCGACCGCGTCCAGCGCCTGCCGTGAGCCGAGCAGGGCCTCGACCAGCTCGACCCGCGCATGCGCCTTCGCGCGTTCCCTGGTCAGAGGCGTCAGGGCGCCATCGACGATGACGGCTCGGTCCAGCTCGTTCCCGCAGAGTGCGGCGGCATGAAACGCGTAGGCGCCGTCGACTCCCCAGCACCCTCCCAGATCGGCGAACGAGCGGAAGTCGGCCAGTTCGTGGGCCGTCTCGATCAGTTCGAGTTTCTCGGGCCTGGGCTGGACCTCGGATTGTCCGTCGCGCTCCGGTGCGCGGGAGTTCGCGAGGCCGGACATGTCGGGCAGCGTAGCAGTCATGACCGGGCCGCGTCGGCCTGGAACCGAAGGGTGGTCCCGCCCGTCGTCCGGAAGCCGTGGTCGTCCAGGCGATCAGCCAGCGGCTCGGCGGGGTGCACTCGCGGCAGGTAGAGAGATCGCCCCGACTCCCCGGCGGCGTAGGTCAGGACGGGTCCGAGAAGCGCGGGCACGGGCCGCCTGCCGCCGATCGCGAGGATCTCGCAGGCGGCCGACGCCGACTCGGGATCGGCGTCCAACGAGGAACGGGGGGGGCGGGCAAGGAACGGCAAGGGGTTGTCGGCGTCCGGCGGGGGGCGATAGATCAGGCAGGCTTCGAAACCCCGGTCCGTGGCGATGCCGACGCCCCGGACTCGCTGGCGCAGGTTGCGGATGGTCCGCGGGCCGCGCTGCCAGCAGCGATCGAGCTCCGGGACGGCGGCAACCTCGGCGCTGGCGACGATCTCTTCCGGATCGACCGATCCGGCGAGATCGGGAAGGGCGCCGGCGGTCGCGGGCGGCCCGTCGTGGATGCAGTCCTCCAGGGTCTCCGTTTCGGCGAATCCGCAGGCCTCGAGGAAGCCGCGGGCGGCGACGTCTTCTCCCGGAACCTCCGCGAGCATCAGCGTCGGTTCGAGAATCGCCATCTTCCGGCTGAGCGACGTCATCATGTGGCGGCCGTGACCCCGCCGCCGGTGGTCGGGATGGACGGCAACGTGGAGCACGAGGTTGGCGATCGGTTCGCGTTTGGCGGCGATCAGCACGCCGACCGGGTCGGCGCCGGCGAACGCGACCATGCAGCTGCTGGTCCAGAGGTCGACCTCCCGGGCAAGCCGCTTCATGTCGTCCACCGTCAGCCGCCACGGCCGGGCGTCGGGGCCGACGTTGCAGCGGGCGAAGGCCTCGACCAGCAGCGGCACGTCGTCGGAACGGCAGAAGCGGTAGGCGGTCACCTTGCTGCTGCTGCCCGGCGACGCCGCGCGCCGGCGGCGAGCAATCGTCGTCCGGTCGTCCGGCTCTTCAGTTCCGGGACTCGTCGTCCCCGCGTTTGCGGTCGAGGGCCGACATCAGACCGACCTCGTTCAGGTAGCCGCCGGCTTTCGCGTCCTTCGCCGCTTCGACCCCCGCCTCGCTGGCGCCGGCCTCGGCCAGGGCGGCAAAGGGACAGCGGCCAGCGGCGGTCGCCGCCGCGGCCTCGGTCTCGGCGACTCCGGCAGCCGGCGACTCCTCGGTCTTGCCGATCTCGTAGGCCGCGATCATCCGCTCCATCAACTGGCGGCCCAGCTCGATGCCTTCCTCGACCGTCCGGATGCCGATCCGCTGGACGCGCTGTTCGCGGGCCACCAGCTCGACGCGCTCCTGGGTCCGGTCGCGCATGAAGCCGGCCGGAACGTGGAGGATGCGGTCCGCCGCCTCGTCCGTCCACTCGAAGGTCGAGAGCAGCGGCACGCGATCCTCGTCACGGGCGACCAGCTTCCGCTCGTCCGCCGGCGTGCCGTCCGCCGGGCCGCCGTTCGGTTCAGCCGTCTGTTCGCGTGCCTCGATCGTCACCGGTTCGCCGGTCTCGTCCTCGATCATCACGCGCGCTAACTCGAAAGTGACGGTCGGCAGCTTGCTCATCCGCGCCTTCTTCTCGATGCGGGCCTTGGCGCGCCGCCGGCGGTAGGCGTCCTCGATCGTCCTGAGCGCCAGGCGGGCGTCGGCGGTCCACTTCAGCTTGCGCCCGTCGTAGGTCGTCTCGACCTCGAGACCGCCCTCCATTTCGGCGATCCGCTCCAGCATCTCCTCCGTGATCCGTTCGAACGAGGCGCCGCCGCAGACGCCGCAGCGCACCGGATCGGGTTCGGCCGACGTGACGCCGCACTTGCGGCAGATGAAGGTCGGCCGGCTGCGCGCGAGTTGCAGGGCGATCGTCTCCGCCAGGGCTTCCGTCTCGCGGGCGGTGTACTTCGGCATGTAGCGGTCCATCGCGTCGTCGAGCACGTCGCTCGAAATGACGCTGTGACCCTGTTCGACCGCGAGGCGGTAGAGGGCGGTGCGGGCGATGCCGCGCACCTGCTCCGGAACGCGTTCGAATCGCTTCTCGGCCTCGGGAGTCCAGCGGATGCTCTCCTCGGCCTTGACGTCGAGTTCCGGATGCTCCAGGCGCGTGGTCAGCAGCAGGTCGCAGGGGCAGGCGCGGAGCAGGTTCTCGGCGTTGCTGCCGAGGCCGGTCTCGCCGTCGTCGCCATGGACGCCGATCCGGCCGATGACAAGCATCCAGGGATCGGTCTTCCTTGCGTGGTCGAGAATCTTCTGAAACGCCTTGCCGTCGAGCAGGGTCTTCGTCAGCTCGACGTCGACTTCCCTCGCCATCGTCTCGGCGACGTCCAGATGGGACTGGTAGATCTGCGCCAGTCCGGTGTCGATGATCTCCTCGTGGAGCTGGTTCTGCTCCTCGAAACGGAAGATCTTCGCCGCGCGTTCGGTCAGCACGTTGACCACGCCCTTGAACACGGAGTAGTGGAGGTAGGGGTCGTAGACCGAGATCGCCTCGACCTTCTTGCCGAAGGTCTTCGCCAGGTCGATCGCGGTCATCAGCGCCCCGAAGGACTGCGGCGAGCCGTCGACTCCGACCAGGATCGTGTCGCGGCCGTCGGTCTCGGCGCGCTGCCCGTTTCCGTTTCCGTTCGTGTCCCGGGACCGCGCCGGCAGATGCTTGATGATCAGCACGTCCCGGTCGGCCGTGCGGGCGACTCGCTCGCAGACGGAGCCGATCTGCGTGTCGCGGACCCGGCCGATGCCCATGACGCCGAGCACGGTCAGGTCGTAGCCCGACTCGCGGATGTCGCGGACGATCTCCACGTGGTGCTTGCCGTCCATCATCTTTGCCTCGAATTCGAGCCCCGCGTCGTCGCAGACGGCCTTCATCGGCTCGAGATAGCTCTCGGAGATGAGCTCCAGCCCCATCGTGATGAGCGAGTCGTGGATTTTCCTCTGGCGGTCGAGCTCCGTCTCCTCCAGGTACTCGTCAGGCAGCGTGTACTCCATCTGCTTGAACCGGTAGTCGTGCATGCTGGCCGCGTAGACGTGGCAGCCGACCATCGTGGAGTCGAACCTGCTGCCCAGTTCGACCGCCGAGGCGATCGCCTGGTTCGAGTAGTCCGAGTTGTCGACGGGGACGTAGATCGTCTTGTACATGTTGGGGGTCTCTCGGGTTGACGGAGATGTCGGCCCGTGCGGTACGGGCCTGGATTCCGGAGTGGCTCGGGTCAGGCCGGAGCGGCCTCGGTCGTGGCGAGGCCCGCGGCGACGCCTTCCTCTCCGTCCGCCTCCTTCTGGCGGGCTCGACGGCGAACGAGGAAGACGACGAACAGCTCGATCGCGAGCACGACGAGGGCTGCCCGGACGATGGGAAGGGTTGTTGCCGGCTGCACGCTCGGCTCGGTGTAGACGTAGAACCAGGAGGACAGGGCGCGCTTGGCGCCGCGTTCGCGGTTGAAGCCGTCCCAGACGCTGAAGGCGATCGGCGTGTACTGCTCCTCGGCGAAGCTGACGCCGGCGCGCGACGAGCGCCGCCGCTTGTACGTGACGGTCCACTCGCCCTGATCGTAGGAGGCGGTCGTCTCGACGATGTCGGCCTCGGTCGGCTCGACCGAGTCGCTGCCGCGGCCTCGGAAGGTGTCGGCGACGCCGTGGGTCAGGTTGACGAACCAGAGGTCAACCGGGTTCTGCGAGTCCCCGTACAGGAAGTACGGCTTGAGTGCGTCTCCGGCGTCCGCCAGCACGGCCGGGAACTGGAGCGCCACGGCGTCCGAGAACTCGGCGCCGACGGTCGTGTCGGCGGTCCCGAAGAAGTCGTCGCCGCCGCCTCCGAAGAAATCGTCGCCGGCGCCGTCTCCGAAGAAGTCGTCCTCTTCCGCCGGCGCTTCCTCGACGCCGAAGTCGCCGAAGAAGTCGTCGGCGCCGCCCTCGTCGTCCGCGTCGACGCCGATGCCGTTGTCTTCGTCCCACATCGGCACGTCCAGGGTCGGGCTGTTGCGGCCCGAGGTGTCGGCGCGCAGATCGTGCCAGCGGACCCGGAACGCGATCTCGTATCGGTTGTAGACCGCCTGCGCTTCGATCGAGGAGACCGACGGGAAGAAGTTGCGTCCCGGTTCGGTGATCTGGCCGACCAGCGGGAACCGGGTCATCGGCGCGGACTCGAACAGGGCGTCGAGCGCTTCTCCGTCCTGCAGGTCGATCGGTTTCTCCGAGTGGACCGCCGTGATCAGGCTGCCGTAGTTCGGGTCGTCGCCGTCGCCGAGGGAGTACACGTAGTTCACCAGGTGCTGGCGATCCTGAACGTCGAGCGAGTCGGCGTAGGACGGCATGGGGGTGCCGTTCAGCCCGGTGGAAAACGTGCGGTAGATGTCCTCCTTCGTCGGGCCGCCGCGGTACGTCCAGCGTTGCGTCAGGTCGGCGACCCGGATCGGATCGCCCTTGTCGTTGACCAGGGTCGGCGCCGATGGACCGTCGCCCCGTCCCGCTTCGCCGTGGCAGGCGGCGCAGCCCTGCTCCTCGTAGACCACGCGGCCGCGGGCGACCGACTCCTCGGTCGACTCGAGCGGCCTCGGGATCTCGATCGGTTCTCCGTAGCGGTCGGGGTTCTCGAAGTCCGGCGAGAAGGACTTGATGTAGTGGATGACGTTCTGGACTTCGGCGCTCGTCAGGTTGGGCCAGCCCGGCATCGAGGTGTAGGGAAGGCCGATCTCGATCGCCCGCCGCAGATCGTCGTCGGTGGGCAGCATGCCGTTCGGCGTCGTGCGGAACTTGTAGGCGCCGGTCGTGAAGTCGCGCGGCTTCGGCTTGACGCGCGGCGTGGCGTAGCCGACGCCGTCGCCCGTGTCGCCGTGACACTGGCCGCAGTACTTGTCGTAGACGACCTTGCCGGCCGCTCGCTGCTCCTCCGTGCCGAGGTCGACCTGGGCGGCGGCGGGCAGCGCCAGGAACAGTGCGGCGGCGAACGTCGCGGTTCTCCGATCCCGTGGGCTGGCGGGCGCGGTCATCAGTGCTGTCCCAGCGCGCGCGGCTCGTAACCGTTGAAGTCGTAGATGAACAGGTTGACGTCCCACATTTCCTCGGTCGTGAGGAACTTCTCCCAGGCCGGCATCGCGCTGTCCCAGGGCGTCCCGGCTGCCGGGAGCCCCGGGCCTCCCTTGGCGATTCGCCAGTGAACGAACGACGACTGCAGGATCGGCAACGTGCCGACGTCGTTGAAGTTGCTGGGCGCCGGATTCAGGCCGTGGGCGAACATGCCGTCTCCGCCCATGCCGTCGCCATGGCACCAGAAGCAGTTCTCGTAGTAGACCCGCCGTCCGTTCTCCAGGTGTCTTGCGTACAGCTCGGGGTCGTCGTGCTTGTAGTGGAGGTAGGGGTTCTCGGCCGTCACCATGTCGACCGGCTCCTCGTGGACGATCATCTCCGTCGGCGGCGGCGGGTGGACCTGCCGTCCGAAGCCGGGCGCTTCCAGCGGAACGTTCAGATCCGCGTAGACGTTGTAGGCGGCCAGGGCCGGCAGCCCGACGAGAAGGCCGGCCAAGGCGAGGCGGTATCGCGGTTCGAGGATGAGCCGCACGATCGGCCGCAACGTCTCGGACAGCCGCTCGCCGCTCGAGGAAGCGAAGCAGACGAGTGCGAGGCCGGCGATGCCGAGGTAGATCGTCGCCACGGACTGCGGGATCGGGACCGCGAAGCCGTACTTGAAGAAGACCCACAGGGCGACCCAACTGTAGAGGAGCCAGACGAGCGTGTGCGCCCGCCGCCAGGCGAGCGCGCCGCCGACCGCGGCCAGAACGAGAACAACGGGCAGGTTGAGTCCCAACATGATCAGTTCCAGCAGGTTTCGGGGGTGAAAGGCGGACCGCCGCGGGTTGCCGGGGGACGGTCGCCCCAAGAAACAGCGACGGACGGGCAGTTGTTCCTCATTCGTTCAGAAAGTTCTGAAATCCGGGCGTCAGTAGCCGAGGTCGGTGTCCAGAGTCACGGTTGGCGTGCCGCCCAGGCTCTGGAGCCAGGCGATGACCGCCTTGATCTCGTCGTCCGAGAGATTGATCGGCGGCTGGTTCATCGGCTGCATCTGATCGGGATAGCCGGGCACGATGTACGCCGCGGGCTCGTAGAGGGACTGGGCCAGGTACTCGACGTCGGAAACGCCGTCGAGGGTCGTCGCGGCGCGGCCGCCGATGCCGTCCAGGTCGGGGAAGCGCATCGGGCCGCTCTGGCCGATCGTATGGCAGCCCACCAGACATTGCCCCTTGCCGCTGGCCAGTTCCGCGCCGACCGCGACCAGGTCTTCCGTCGTCATTCCCGTGTCGATCAGGACCGGCGGCGGCGGATGGACTTCCTCCTGCGGAACGATCTGGCCCAGGTACGTGTAGAAGGCCGTGGCGCCCACCACCAGCAGGATCAGCCGGAGCGGCATCGGGACGCTCAGCTTCATGCCGTCTGTCCCCCTTCGAGGCGGACGCCGTCAGCGACCGGCCCCGGCGACCAGTCCTTCTTGCCGCCGAGACTGCTGAGCCAGAAGACGACGCCGAGCAGACCGAAGAAGATGAGAACGGTGACGGAAACGACCTGGGTCGCGAAGCCGAGGGTGGGCGTGTAGGCGTCCGGGGACGTGTCGAGCACCACGCCGTACACGTGCCATTCCTGGCGCAGGCCGGAACGGACGTAGCCCATCAGGCCCATCAGCCAGGTAAAGCTGAGAGCGATGAAGATGAGGGCGTACTGCGAGACGGCGGGAACCTTGCCCCATCTGGTTTCGCCCGCCTGTCTGGCGTTGCGGTACAGGGGGAGGTCGATCACCGTGATGACCACCAGGGCAGCGAGCACCGAGTAGACCTGCGGGATGGCGAACCGGGTCCGCGTCGCCGCGTCGACGAAGTAGCCGTAGACGCCGTAGAAGATGACCAGGCTCGCGGCCGCCGCGAACACGATCGCCTGCGCCCGGGCGAGAAGCTGCCGATGCGGGTGTATCGACTGCCTGCCGGTTCGCCGATAGAGCAGAAAGCTCATGTAGGTGGAGAGGATCAGGATGTTGACTGCCGTGTTCTTGGCCGACATCTGCCCCAGGTAGGAGAGCTGCGGGTGGCTGCTGCCTCCCATCGCGGCGATCTCGGATACGGACGCGATGGCGTAGCGCGGCGTCGCCCAGACGGCGAAGCAGAGGGCGATCGCGATCAGCAGCCACTTGATGAATCTCTGGAAGTGGACGCCGCCCTCCATCCGGCCCATTCCCAGCCAGAGGTAGTAGTTCGCGCCCAGGAACAGGTTGCCGATCAGAGCCGCCTGGATGACGAACAGCCAGGAGAAGGTGCCGCCCATCATCTGGATGCCCAGGGTCTGGCTGAAGGCGTAGATCTCGGCGGCCAGGTAATAGCCCGCGAACGGCAGGGGCAGGAAGGCGATGATGGCGACGAAGTTGCCGACGTAGCCCATCCAGTCGAAATGGGCCCGGTCCTCGTCCGTCTTCGCCCGCAGGTAGCGGAACGCCGCGTAGGCGGCGGCGATCGAGCCGCCGAAGGCGACGTTGGCGATGATCCGATGGATGTTGATCGGCATCCAGGTGACGTTGAAGAACGCCTCCCGGAGGCTCAGGAGGGCGCCGCTTTCCGACACGGCCTGGACGAAGGTCTCCTCCCCGTCGCCGTTCAGATCCTTCATCGTGCCGGGCGACATCATGAAGGTGAGCCAGGCGTTCGCGATGAACATGATCGCGGTGCCCACGAGGTTCAGCATGAAGCCCAGGAACAGGTGCATCTTCGGTCCGAACTTGCCCCAGCCGTAGTAGTAGCTGTAGAGGAACACGGCCTCCAGGAAGAACAGCAGGACGTAGGGCAGGAACGTCGGCGAGAAGATGTGCATCAGGTAGTTCGTGAACTTCGGGTAGAGGATGATCAGCCCGAAGGTCAGGAACGCCCCGAAGGTGGCGGTCATCGAGAACGAGACGGACAGCAGCTTGGTGAACTCGTACGCGAGCTTGTTGTAGCGCTCTTCCTTCTTCACGTAGCCGACGAACTCGATGATGAAGGCAAACAGCGGCACCGCGAGAACGAACGCCGCGAACAGCAGATGGAGCTGCGCCAGCACCCAGACGGTGACCCGGCTGCCGACGAAGGGAACGGAGCGGTACTCGGCCTCCTCGTAGGGCCTCGCGCGCGCTTCCGCCTCGTCCGCGGCCCGCTCGTCGGCGATCCCCTGCTGGCGCGGCGTGAACTCGGCGTCTCCGCGCTCTTCCAGGGCCGCGGCCCGCCTTTCCGGCTGGCGGTACTCGTTGTCCACCAGGAAGCCGCCCAGGCGCACCGTGACGATCACCGACACGAAGGCGAGAACGCCGACGCCGAAGAGGATCCTGTTTCTGTTCATCGGCATCCCCGGGCGCTACTGGCGCGCCGCCCGCTCCGCCTGCATCGTTCGGCGTTCCCGCTGCAGCTTGCGGACATAGGCGACGACCGCCCAGCGGTCCTCGACCGTCAGCGGATAGCGGTAGCCCGCCATCAGCCCGGAACCGTTCGTGATCACGTCGTACATGCGGCCGTCGTTGTAGGCGGCGATGCGTTCGTCGTGCAGGGAGGCGGTGGGAGTGCCGGCCCGCTCGAACAGGATGCCCTGGCCCGTGCCGCGTTCGTCGTGGCAGGGCTGGCAGTAGATCGCGTAGCGGTTCTCGCCGCGGGCCAGCGCCTCGTCGGTCGCCGCGATGGGCGATGTCTCCAGGAAGTAGCCCGCGTCGTCGCGGCCGTGCAGGAGACGGTGGTCGACGGCGAGGCGGCCGCGCGCTACGGCGCCAACGACCGGCTGACGCATCGCCATGCCGTCGTAGAAGAAGGCGCTCGCCTCCTGAGGGTCGTAGCGCTCCTGGTAGTCCATGTTCGGGTTGGGGTGGATCGGCGGGAAAGGAGAGGGCATGCCCCGGCAGCCGAGCAGGAGCGGGACGGCGGCCAGAGCCGCGGCCTGGAGCAGTCGCCGCATCAGTGCGCGTCCTCGCCGCCGTGGTCGTCGTGGTCCTCCGCGGGCGGCGGCGCCGGCGCGATCTCCCGGTTCGGGTGGCGGATCTTCGCGAGGTAGGTCGTGCGCGGCTTCGTGTGCAGGTCGTCGAGCAACCTGTAGTTCCGAGGGCTCGCCTTCGCGCGGGAAACGCCGCTCGTCGCGTCCGTGATGTCGCCGAAGCGGATCGCCTCGGCCGGGCAGGCCTGCTGACATGCAGTGGCGACATCGCCGTCGGCCAGGGGCCGCCCGTCCCGCCGGGCGTCGACCTTGGCCCGGCTGATTCGCTGGACGCAGTAGGTGCACTTTTCCATGACGCCCCGCGAACGGATCGTGACGTCCGGGTTCTTGCCCAGCTTCATCACCTCGGGAGCGTCCTTGGTGAAGTTGAAGTAGTTGAAGCGCCGCACCTTGTAGGGGCAGTTGTTCGAGCAGTAGCGGGTGCCGATGCAACGGTTGTAGACCATCGCGTTCAGCCCTTCGCCGTCGTGCACGGTGGCCGTCACCGGGCAGACCTGTTCGCAGGGTGCGTTCTCGCAGTGCATGCAGGGCACCGGCTGGAAGTTCGTCCGCGGCTCGGAGGGGAGGTCGTGGACGAGGCGGCCGAGCAGTCCGTCGGATGCGCCGTCCTCGTCGGAGAAGTAGCGGTCGATGCGGAGCCAGTGCATCTCCCGGCCCTCCATCACCTGCTCCTTGCCGACGATCGGCACGTTGTTCTCGCTCTGGCAGGCGATCACGCAGGCGTTGCAGCCGACGCAGGCGTTCAGGTCGATCGTCATGCCCCACTGCGGCGAGTCCTGGTAGGTCCACTCGTCCCACATCGAGTTCTCGTGCGGCTTCTCGCCGTGGGCGGTCGCGAAGTCGGGGTGCGCCTCGAAGTGGTCGAGATCGGCCTCGCGGACGATCGGCCGCCCCTCCATCGAGTGGTGATCCTGGGTCTGGGCCAGCGAGTACTTGCCGCCGGCGGCACGGAGCGTGCCGCGGGAGAGATCGGGCGCGTCCGAGGTGCGCAGCAGATAGGCGTTCCGCCCCGGTCCGCGGCCCTCGGCGTTGGCGGCGCTCGCGATCCGGCCCGGAAAGTCGCGGCCGTAGCCGAGGTCCAGGGTCACCGTGTTGTCCGCCTGTCCCGGCGTCCGCCAGACGGGCAGCTCGAGTTCCCGTCCGCCGGAGGTCACGATGACGAGGTCCTCGTTGTCCAGGCCCAGCGCCGCGGCGGTGGCGGGGCTGATCAGGGCGGCGTTGTCCCAGGTCAGCTTGGTCATCGCGTCCGGCAGTTCCTGGAGCCAGCCGTTGTTGGCGAAGCGACCGTCGTGGACCGCCGGGGAACAGCGGAAAACGATCTCCAGATCGTCGCTTGCGGCGACCGACCGGGCGGCGTCGCCCGCGGCCCGGAGCGCGGCCGCGCCATCCTCGGGGGCGACCGCCGGAAGATCGGCCGCCGGCGAGTCGCTGCCGTCCAGCAGGCCGTCATGCAGCACCTTGCGCCAGGCGACTTCGAACGCGGAGAGCGCGACGGGGAACGGAAGCGACATCGGGTCGACCGGCGCCGCCTCTTCCGCTTCGGCCTCTTCGCCGTCTCCGGCCGCTTCGGGCGCCGCCCCGGTTTCCGGCGCGGCGTCGGCGTCCGCCTCGCCAGGCGCTTCGATCGGCAGATCGAGGATCCCGGACCAGGTCTCGCGAACCAGGCCGCGTCCGTCGCGGGACTCGCCGAGAGCGGCCAGCGCCAGCACTTCGATCAGGCTCTTTGCGCCGTAGAGCGGTTCGATCAGGGGCTGCACGACGCTGGCCGTGCCATCCGTGGCGCGGACGTCTCCCCAGCTCTCGAGGTAGTGGGCGAGCGGTACGTGCCAGCGCGCGAAGCGGCTCGTCTCGTCCCGGTAGGCGCCGACGTGGATGACCGCGCCCGCGGCGGCAAGGCTCTCCAGGGCCGCCGGAAAGTCGAGGTCGGCGGGGGCGTTGTAGGCCGGGTTGGCGCCCAGGATCAGCAGGCGGTCTATCGCGCCTTCGTGGATCGCCGTCGCCAGGGCGGCAAGATCCGCGCCGCTCGAACTGCCGCTGTCCGGCGTCCGGTGGTACGTCACGGTCGAGCCGGCCGCGCCGAGAGCCGAGTTCAGCGCGTAGACGGCGGCGTGGACGGCCGCCGGCTGACGGACGCCGGCGACGATCAGCCCGGCGCCCCGGTGGGCGATCAGGTCCCGGGCCAGCGCGTCGACCCAGGCGTCGTCGATGTCATCGGCCGGCGCGCCGGCATCCAGCGGCAGCTCCAGGCCATGGTCGGCGAGCGCGCTGCCGAGTCGGGCGACGAATGCGGCGACCCGGCCGCTCTGCACCCGCAGGCGATGGTCCGCGTTCGCGGCCGTGACCGAATGGACGCCGTCGACGGCGTAGTGGCGCAGCGGGCTGCCGCCGCCTTCCTCGTTCACTCGCCGGGCCCGCGCGTAGCCGCGCAGGTTGCGGACGCTGTCGCCCTCGGCGCCGAGGAAGTCGGAGTCCAGGGTCAGCAGGACCTGTGCGCGGTCCACGTGGGGGAGCGCGTGGACGCGCTCGCCGGCGGCGAGCGCCGTTCCCTGGTCCACGTTCTCCTCGCTCACCGGTTCCCAGGTCACCCAGCGGGTCCGCGGATAGCGGTCGAGAAGCGCTTCCTTGAGCCGGATCAGGGTTGGCGACGAAGACGGCTCGGCGAGGACGGCGAAGCCCGCGCCGTCGGCCGCGGGGCCGAGGGCGCCTTCGGTCCACGCGGCCGCGAAGTCGTCCCAGGACGACGTCTCGTCGCCGAACCGAACGGACTTCGACCGGTCGGGGTCGTACAGGTCGAGCATCGAGGCCTGCGCCCACACGCTCGAGGCGCCTTGCGAGAACGGATGGAGCTCGTTGCCTTCGACCTTGGTCGGCCGTCCGTCGTGGCTCTCCACCAGCAGGCCGAGGGCGCGGACGCCAAACGGCATCGTGGTGGCGTACGCCAGCGGAACGCCGGGCACCATGCCCTCCGGAGCGTCTACCCAGGGGACGATGTGCTCGACCGGGCGGCGGATGAAGTTGCAGCCGGTCAGGCCGGCGAGCGACGCCGTGGCGCCCAGCATGCCGAGCACGCCGCGCCGGCTCACGCCGTCCCGCAGCAGCTCGGCCGGAGCTTCCGACGCACCCTCCGGGAACTCCCCCTTCAGGCCGTCGGCCTGCCGAAGGTCCGCCGGCCCGGAATCGGCTCCGGGTCGGTCCAGGCCGCGGCGCCGCTCCAGGCTGCGCCGCCAGGTTCGCTCCGGCCGCTTGCCGGCGCCGGCGCTCATCGGTGACACCCCGTGCAGTCCTCGGGCGGCGCAATCGCCCGTTCCGCGATCGCCAGTTCGGCGAAGGCCTCGTGGTTGCCGGTCGGCGTCCACTCCATGTCGGTCACCGCCTCGAGCGGGCGCAGGTGCGGACCCGGGTCGCGGTGACAGTCGAGGCACCAGCTCATGCTCAGAGGCTCCACCTGGGACACGACTTCCATCTCATGGACCGGACCGTGGCAGGTCCGGCAGCCGACGCCGGCCCCGACGTGAACGCTGTGGTCGAAGAAGGCGTAGTCGGGAAGGTTGTGGATGCGCACCCAGCGCATCGGTCGATCCTGCTCGACGCTCTTGCGAATCGGCGCCAGCAACTCGCTGTCCCGGACGGCGACGTGGTGGCAGTTCATGCAGACCTGGGTCGGCGGGACGTTGGAGACCGACGACTCCTCGACGGAGGCGTGGCAATAGCGGCAGTCGAGGCCGAGTTCGCCCACGTGCAGGCGGTGGCTGTAGGGCACGGGCTGTGCCGGGCGGTAGCCGACGTCGGTGTACTCGGGCGAGAAGAAGTGCCAGATGCCGCCCCCGGCGACGGCGGCGACCGTCGGCAGGGCTACCGCCGCGTACAGCGGGAGCCTGAGCGTCCACTTGGGGAAGATCTGAGGCAAGAGTCCGTACCTTGAAGCAGGGTACGAAGCCCTGCCCGATCCGAGATCGCGCGGAGTGTACAGCGTGGCGCCGGGGCGGTCAAAGCCCGCCGCCGGGATAGGCTCCAGCCATGTCCGAGGAGCGGCTTGCCGGCCCCGACGAGGGAGTGCGAAGGCCTGGCCGAGGGCTGCTGAACCCCTGGTTGCTCGCGGCGCTGGCGGGGCTTGTCCTGATCCCCGCGCTCAGGCCGCTGCTCCGGTTCGAGCCCGACCCGCCCCCGGTTCTGCGGGAGGCGCCGCGGTGGCGGCTGGTCGACCAGAACGGAAAGGCGTTCGGCAGCGACGATCTGGCGGGCGAGGTCTGGGTCGCCTCCTTCCTGTTCACGCGCTGCGCCACGGTCTGTCCGCGCCTCACGGCCTCGCTGCGCCAGTTGGCGCGGCGCTTCCGCGACGAGGGCGTGGAGGAGGCGCGGCTGGTGAGCTTCACGGTCGATCCGTCGCACGACACGCCGGAGCGGCTCCGCGACTACGCGCGAAGCCGGCGCCTGGACCTGGACTTGCTGCGCTGGAGTCTCGTCACCGGCGCCGAGCAGGATGTGCGGGCGGTGGTCGTCGACGGTTTCGCGCTGCCCATGGGAGAGCGGCTGGACCTCGCCGGCGGTCTGGTCGACGTCGCGCACGCGGCACGACTGGCTCTCGTCGACCGCGAGGGCAAGGTCCGCGGCTACTACGGCTCAGACGCCGTGGGGCTGGACGAGGTCTTCCACCGCACTCGGCAGATCCTGGCCGACTAGCGGCTGTCCGGGCGGTTCCATCTCCAGGATCCACTCGCGGATCAGCGCCGCCGCCTCGACATCGACGAGACCGCGGCCCAGTTCGGGCATCATGATGCCCGGATGCGTCGACTCGATCCGGTAGACGAGGATGGATTCGTCGGGGGCGCCGGGCACGACCGCGTACTGACGGTCGCCGGAGCCGAGTCCGGCGGCGACCGGGTGCTTGTAGATGCCGAGTCTCGTCGGGTTCTCGTGGTCCTTTCGCAGATCAAGGCCGCTCGTGCGTCCGCTGCCGGCCATGTTGTGGCAGTGGGCGCAGTTGATGTCGAGCCAGGACCGTGCTCGCGCGTTCAGGCTGCCGGTCGCGGGATCGTTCCACACCGGGGCGCGCGGCGCTTCGGCGGCCGGCGGCGCGTTCGCCAGATAGCCGAGCCGCCGCCAGCGGTCGAGCTGGTTCTCCTCGACGGCCGCGCGGTCGGCGGCCGGGTAGGCGGACTCGCGGTTCAGTTGCGCCGCCTGGGGGCCGATCGGCAGGACCCGCTCGCCGTCCGTCCGGTGGCAGGTCTTGCACTGGTTCGCGTTCGGCGCCCGGTAGGTGTGCCGGATCCTCTCGCCCCGGGCATCGATCCATGACGCCTCGATCGGTCCGCCGACGATCGCGAGGTCGGCGTCCGTCAGCTCGGCGTTCCAGATGTACGGCAGGCCCACCCAACCGCCCGCTTCGTGGACGAGCAGCCTGGTTTCCAGGGGCCGCAGACCCTCTTCCGGAACCCTGAGGTCCGCGGGATAGGCGAAGGTCTTCGAGATGACCGTGCCGACCGGGAACTCGAACGGACCCGCCTCGCGGTACAGCGCGGGTTCGACGGCGTCGTCGGTTCCTCTCGGCAGGCGGACGAAGCGGAACTTCAGCGCGTAGTCCGAGAACAGCGCGGTGTTCAGGTCGTAGGGCTCGACGCCGGCGTCCGGGATGTGGTTCGCCGGCTCTCCGGCGAACAGTCCCCAGGCCGAGAGCCGCGACGGGTAACGGGCGAACGGCCCCTGTCCGGAACCGGCCTCGCCAGCCGCGCAGCCGGCGAGGGCGAGCGTCAGCGCCGCGGTCGCGAGTCGCGCGCGGACCCCGCCGCCGGCGCCGCGCCGGCCTGGGGGCCGCGGCGGCCGTGGCCGGTCGGAAGACCCGCGGTTACGGAGCGCCACCGGTCGCCGCGCCGAGATCGACCGGCTGGGGCACGGCCGGCAGCGCCCCCCGATGCGCCGCCAGGTCCGTGCTCACGTTCGGTTCGCCGCCCGCGAAGACGGATCCGAGGTCGAGGTTCACGAAGTCGGCGTCGCCGTTGTTCTCGATGTACAGCCGCAGGTCCGCGGGCAGTTCGCCTTCGACCAGCTTGTCCGGGTTCGAGACGCCGTCCCACACGATGTCCGGAAAGGCGCCGCCCGCCAGGGCGACGAAGGCGTCGGCGAAGTCTCCGTTCGGGCTGTCGCCGCCGCCGATGAACTCGTTGTCGTGAATGTAGACGCCCTCGGTATAGGGGTCGTAGCCCGGGTCGTTGTAGTTGCGTCCGGTCGAGAGGTAGGAGAGGACCGCCAGGTTCGAGTTCTGGTTGTCGCGGATCCGGTTCCCGAACAGCTCGACGTTGTCGCTCGCCATCACGATCACCCCCGAACCGGCCGGGATCGTCGACACGATCGCGCCTTCCTTGCCGAAGTTCGGCAGATTGTTCTCGACGATGTCGTTGTCGTAGACGCGCGCGTCGCGGCCGTCCTTGACCGGCAGTTCCGGCAGCGAGAAGACGAGCAGACCGCCGGTGTTGCCGTGGGCCCGATTGCCGTAGACGTCGGCGCCGGTCGTGTTCTCGATCTCGATGCCGGCCACGTTCTCCCAGGCTTCGTTGCGCCGGACGACGACGTTGGCGGACTGACCGACGTAGATGCCGGCGTCCGAGGCGCCGCGAACCCGGCTGTCCTCGATCAGCACGTTCGTGACCTGGACCGGGTAGAGCCCGTAGGCGCCGTTGTTCGTGTCGGGTCCGTTCGTCCATTCGACGCGGACGCTCCGGAACGCGGCGCCGGTGGTGCCCTCCACCTTGATGCCGTCGCCCCTGGTGTTCTCGACCGCGAGGTTCTCGACCGTGAAGTCGTCGGCGGTGGCGAGGATCCCCTCGCCGCCCGTCCCCGGGGCCTGCGACGAGAAGTCGAGGATCGTGTCGTCCATCCCCTGGCCGCGCAGGGTCACGCCCTCGACGTCCAGCGACAGGGTGGCGTCGAGTTCGAAGCGTCCGGCGGCAAGCTCGATGACCGCGCCGGGCTCGGCCGTCAGCAACGCCTCCTGGAGCGTTCCATGGTCGTTGTCGCCGGGACGCAGCATGGCGTCCTCCTGCGCGCAGGAGGCAAGGATGAACAGGACCGAGGGGCCGAGGACGTAGTGCTTCATGACTGGGATTCCATCTCCGGGTCGTGTACTGGCTGTCCGAATCGTGCCATCATAGCCCCATCAGCATGCCGAGATGGATTGCAATCGCCGCGCTCGCGGCCGTCTTCGCGGCCGCGGCGGCCGCGCGGGACGACGGACCGGTTCCCGAGCCGGCGCCCGTCGGCACGATGAGCGAACTGATGATCAAGCTGTTGTATCCGGCTTCGGACGCCATTCTCTACGTGGAGAGCCGGGCCCCGACCAACGACGTCGAGTGGAACGAACTGCAGGCGCAGGCGCTCCTCCTGGCCGAGTCGGCCAACCTGATCATGATGCCGAGCCGCGTGGTCGGCGACCGCGACGAGTGGATGCGCGACGCCCGGTTGATGTTCGATGCCGGCGTCGCGGCCTGGGAAGCCGCTCTCGAGCGGGACCTCGAGGCGCTGGTCGCCTTGAACGAGCAGGTCTACATGTCCTGCGTCGTCTGCCATCGCCGCACCCGACCGGACTACGGAAAGAACTACAAGCGCTTCGAGGACCCGCCGGTCGAACCGGACTCCCCCGCGGAACCGGGGAAGTCGCGGCAACGAGAGATCGGCCGCCTGGAAAGATCGAGCGGCGAGGATTCGCGCGGCGAAGCGGTCGCGTGGCCAGGCGCGGATGGTTCGAGAAACGAGATGGACTCGTAGAAGTCGTCGAGGGCGACGAACACGCCGTTCCGTTCAGCCCACTGCCGCATCCGCTGGTTGCAGGAGTTCGCCCACGAGAGGATCTCGATCCTCCAGCCTTTCCGGTGCATCCGCTCGAGCGTGCGATGAAAGCCGCCGCCTTCGCGGCAGCCCGCGCCGTCCCCGCTCAACAGGACGGCGATGCCGGGGTCGCCGTTGTAATCGAGGGCGTCTTCCAACATCCGCAGTTGCAGAATGTGATCGGGCATCTGTTGCTCGCCGCGGCCGGGCGAGCCCCGGTCGAACAGCTGGACCCTCCATCCGTCAGCCTCCAGACGATTCCACAGTTGGCGGAGCTCAGGCGGGACCGAGCCCGCGAGGAAGGCCGTCTCCACGTGCCGCCCGGCATCGGTCAGTCTCCGGATGTTCTCGAAGTTGATCCGAACCCGGTAGCGCGCATCGGGGCCGGCCTCCCTCTGCTCCGCGAGTCGCTGAGCTTCGTGAAGGATGTTCGAGTTGTCCCAGTAGAGGAAACAGGATTCCACCGTCTCCGGACCCTATCCCTTGTCCCTTGCGCTCGGGTTCCGAACTACTGTTCCGACGACGCTTCCGCGGCGCTGCCGGGCCAGCGCACCCAGTAGCCGTCGGCCCAGACCAGGTCCTCGTTGAAGTCGTTGCCGGGGAACGCGCCGATCTCGTAGGTGGACTGCGGCTGTTCGCTGTTCGAGCCGTCGCGGCCACCGCTCCAGATGCCGATGACCTGAGTGCCGAGCAGCTGGTCCGCGCCGGCGAAGCCGAATCGGTAGGGGTTGTTCCAGCCGTCTCGTTCGGGCACGTCCTGCAGGTAGAAGAAGGCGTTCGACGGGCGGAGCAGGGCGGAGAGGTCGGCGTGGGAGAAGTCGGGATGGGTGAACTCGCTCCAGCTGAACGTGGCGGTCGTGCTCGATCCGGCCGCGGCGGCGCCGACCTGGTCGGTCAGCCACAGCATCCAGGCGGAGCCGACGGCCTTCATGTCGGCCTGGGTGCGCGTCTGGTTCGCGTTCTGCAGCCCGGTCATCAGGTTCGGCACCAGCAGCGCGGAGATGATGCCGATGATCGCCACGACGATCAGGAGTTCAATCAGGGTGAAGCCGGCTTGCCGGCCGTGGGAGCGCGCTCCGTTCATCTTCGTGCTCCTTGTTGTGAGATGTCGAGTGCCGACCGCGGCGCCGCCTGGGCGCGTCGCCGCCGGTCTTGCAGGATGATACGGGGCGGAGGGTCACGGCGTCCAAGCGGCGGCCGGCGCCCCGCGACCGGCGGCGGGGCGCCGGAGATGCGCGAGTCGCGGTGGATGTGATAGGCAATGCATCTGACCGGGCGCGGCCTGGCGGAAGGAACTGCAACGGGAGGCTGAGAGCATGAACGTCCAGGTGGAGCATCACGACAGGGTTCTTGTGGCCAGAGTCGACGGCCGTGTCGACAGTTCGAACTCCCAGGACTTCGAACGCCAGCTGCAAGGGGCGATCGGCGAGGAGGTCAAGGCCGTGGTCATTGATCTCGCTCAGCTCGCCTACATCAGCAGCGCCGGCCTGAGAGTGGTCCTGCTGGTCGCCAAGACTCTTGGCCAGCGCAACGTGAGCATCTCTCTTTGCGCGCTGAGCGATCCCGTTCTGTCGGTGTTCGAGATCAGCGGCTTCAATCGCATCATCCGGATTCACGACACGCAGGCCGACGCCCTGGCGGCGGCGGAGTAGAGAGTTCGAGCCCGAGAGGGGCGGCGGTCCAGGTGGGGGATCCGGACAATCCCGACTACAGGATCCTGGTCGTCGACGACGAGCCGGATCTGGAGCGTCTGGTTCGCCAGCGCATGCGGCGTCAGATCCGCAGCGGCAAGTACGGCTTCGAGTTCGCCGGCAACGGCGTCGAGGCGCTGGAGGTCCTGGCGGAGAAGAGGGAAATCGACATCGTTCTCTCGGACATCAACATGCCGAGGATGGACGGCCTGACCCTGCTGCAGCAGATTCCCGAGGTGAACTCGGATCTCCGCTCGGTCATCGTCTCGGCCTACGGGGACATGGAGAACATCCGCACCGCGATGAACCGCGGCGCCTTCGACTTCGTCACCAAGCCGATCGACTTCACCGATCTCGAGGTGACCATCGAGCGGACGTTGCGGCACCTGGACGAGTGGCGCGCCGCTCTCGCCTCGCGCGACAAGCTGGTGGCGATACAGAACGAGCTCGACGTGGCGACGAAGATCCAGCAGTCGATCCTGCCGGACACCTTCCCCCGTCTGGACGGCTGCGAGGTCTACGGATGCATGCATGCCGCGCGCAACGTCGGAGGGGACTTCTTCGACGTGATCAACCTCGATGCGGGGCGGATCGGGCTCGCGGTGGCCGACGTGTCGGACAAGGGAGTGCCGGCGGCCCTGTTCATGATGTCGAGCCGCACGCTGCTCAAGGGGTCGGCGATCGGCGCCGAGGCGCCTTCCACGGTGCTTCGGGAAGTGAACGACCTGCTGAACGAGACGAACGAGGCGGCGATGTTCGTCACCGTGTTCTACGGCGTCTACGAACCTTCGGCCAGGGTGCTCACCTTCGCCAACGGCGGCCACAACCCGCCGTTGGTGGTGCACGCCGATGGGAGTTCGGAGGAACTCGAACGGACGGGCGGGCTCGCCCTCGGGGCGATGCCAGGCTTCGAGTACGGGCAGGCCAGCGTCCGGCTCGATCCGGGAGATCTCGTCGTCTTCTTCACGGACGGGGTCACCGAGGCGATCAACGTCTCGAACGAGGAGTTCGGTCTCGAGTCGCTTCAGGGGCTGTTTCGGGACGGTCCGACGCCGAGCGCCCGGGAAGCCGCCGAGACGATCCTGCGGGCCGTGCGGGACTTCGCCGGCGAAGCGCCGCAGTTCGACGATCTGACCTGCATGACCTTGCGCGTCGCCGACGAGTGAGCGCCACCCTCAAGTTCCGTGTACCGAACCGGATCGGCGAACTCGCGCGTGTCTCGGAGGCTGTCGAGACGCTCCGGTCGGGAGGAGCGTTGGACGAGGGACGTGACGTACGCAGTCGTTCTCGGCCTCGAGGAAGTGACGACGAACGTCGTGCGTCACGGCGGAATCGAACCGGGCGGCAGCGAGATCGAAATCGACGTCACGTCGAGCGACGAGGAAGTGCGGGTAGATGTTCGCGATGGCGGGAAAGCGTTCGACCCCTTCCGGGAGGCGGCTGAGCCGGACCTCGACGCGGGAGTTCAGGAGCGCAGGATCGGCGGCTTGGGAGTCCACTTCGTCAAGGCGCTGATGGACGAGGCGTCGTACAGTCGCGAGCGCGGCCGCAACCACGTCACGATGGTCAAGCGCCGGAGCTGAACCGCGGCGCGGGACGGCCGAGAGCGATGCGCGCACGTGCTGCTGGAACAGCCCTGATCGCCTCGGCCTGGGCCGCGGCGGCTCTGCTGGCCGCGCCGGCGGCGTCGCCGGCTCAGCCGCCCCCAGCTGAGCCGACCGAGTCGGAAGGGACGCCAGGCGTTGCGGCCGGGCGCATCCTGTTCGGGCAGTCCGCGGCGTTCAGCGGACCGGCCGCCGAACTGGGGAGGGGAATGAGGCTCGGCATCCAGGCGGCCTTCAAGGAGGCCAACGACGGCGGCGGCATTCATGGTCGGCGGCTGGAACTGGTGACCGTGGACGACGGCTACGAACCGGAGGCCGCGATCCGGAACACGCGCCGTCTGATCGAGGTCGAGGGCGTGTTCGCGCTGGTCGGCGGCGTCGGCACGCCGACTTCCCGCTCCGCGGCGCCGGTTGCGGAAGAGGCCGGCGTGCCGTACATCGCTCCGTTCACGGGCGCCGGCTTTCTCCGCGGCGAAACCGCATGTGATCAACCTCCGCGCCTCCTACGCCCAGGAAACGGAGGAGATGGTGGAGCGGCTGACCAGGGATCTGGGCATCGAGCGGATCGCCGTCGTCATCCAGAACGACTCCTTCGGCCGCGCCGGCCTGGCGGGCGTTCGTGCCGCGCTCGACAGGCGGGGCATGGAGGCGGTCGCCATCGGCGTCTATCCGCGCAACACGACCGCCGTCAAGACGGCCATCGTCGACATCGAGGTGGGGCGTCCCGAGGCCGTCATCATCGTGGGCGCCTATCAGCCGGTCGCCAGTCTGGTCGCCTGGATTCGGCACATGGGGCTGGATCCGGTCTTCATGACCCTGTCCTTCGTGGGCAGCAACGCTCTCGCGGAAGAACTCGGTCCACGCGGCGCCGGCGTCTACGTCACCCAGGTCGTGCCGTTTCCGAGCGCGCCCGGCTCGAGAGTCGCCGCCGCCTACCGGCGCGCTCTGCGCGCCCATACCCCGGGCGCCGAGCCCGGTTTCGTTTCGTTCGAGGGGTACCTTGCCGGCCGCTTGGTGATCGAGGCGCTGGAGCGCTGCGGGATGACGGTCGATCGGGATCGCTTCATCCGGACGTTGCGCGGCGCCGGCTCCCTGGACCTGGACGGATTCCGACTGGCGTTCGGCGAGGACGACAACCAGGGGTCGGACGCCGTGTTCCTGACCGTGATCGACGAACGTGGCCGGTATCGACCGGCGACGCGGCTCGAAGGCGCCGCGAAGCGATGATTTCGTGGTTTCGCCGACTCGCGGAGGGACGTTTCCGGATCTCCACGCAGCTCTACGTCGGCATCGGCGGCGCCGCGGCGCTGACCCTCGCGGCGAGTGTCGTTGCGCTGTTCGCCTTCGCTCAGGTGGGCGATTCCCAGAGCCGGGTCAACGAGGGCACGGTGCCCGAACTCGCGGCGGCGTTCGGCGTCGCCCAGGGCAGTGGCACCCTGGTGGCGGCGGGACCCGGGCTGACCGCGGCCGCGAACCGGAGCGAACTGGACCGGGTCTGGGTCGAGATCGCGCCGGCCAGCCGGGACTTCGAAGGCGCGCTCGCGGAACTCATGCGCCAGGAGGGCGGGTCCGAGGCGCCGCTTGGCGGCGAAGAGGAAATCGCGAGCATCCAGACGCGGGGCGAAGAGCTGATCCGGAACATCGCGGCGATCCAGGAGTCGGTCTCGGAAGGGTTCGAACTTGGCGCCGCGGGCCGGACGCTGCGATCGGACCTGGACGGGCTGCAGGGCCGGATCGCCGCGCTTCTGTTGCCGGCTCTCGACGATCAGCTGTTCTACGCGATGACCGGCTTCCGGTCGTTCGACCAGCCGCGGGTGTCCCGCGAGGTGCACTTCTCCGAGCCCGAGATCGACCGCTATCGCGTGCTGGTCGGGCTTCAGCAGGACATCACGATCATCGATCAACTCCTGAAGAGCCTTGCGGTGTTGACCGACGGCCCCGCCATCGAGCCGGTCGAGGAGCGCTACGAGTCTTCCGCTACCAGCATCGAACGCGCTCTCGGCGCGATCGGCGACACCGCGACGTCCAACCGGTTGAAGCCTCTGTTCGAACAAACCCTGGAGAAGAGCCGGGAGTCCTTCGATCTGAGGCGCCGCGAGGTCGATGCGCTGGATCGGCAGCAGGAGTTGCTGGGGCAGAACCGCGATCTGGCGGCGAGGCTGAGCCGCGACGTGGAGAGCCTCGTCGCCGCGTCGCGGTCCCGTTCGGACGTGGCGACCGTGGCGGCATCCCAGGCCATCCGCACGGGAAGAGCGCTGCTGATCGGCCTGAACGTCGTCAGCATTGCCGGCGCCGTCTTCATTGCCTGGTTGTTCGTGGGGCGACTCCTCGTACGCCGGTTCGAGGCGCTGTCGAACAGCATGCGCGAGATGGCGGACGGCAATCTGGAGGCCGAAATCGGCATCGGCGGCAACGACGAGGTCGCGGACATGGCCGCGGCTCTCGAGGTCTTCCGTCGTCACGCGCTGGAAGTGCAGCGACTGAACCTGGTCGAGAAGCTGGCGGAAGAGCTGAAGGAGAAGAACCAGGAGCTGGAGGTCGTGCTGGTCGACCTGCAGAAGGCTCAGGATCAGATCGTGATGCGCGAGAAGCTCGCCGCGCTCGGCGAACTGACGGCCGGCGTCGCCCACGAAATCAAGAATCCTCTCAACTTCGTCAAGAACTTCTCCGAAGTGTCCTCTGAACTTCTCGAGGAGGTCGAGGAGATGTTGAAGGAGAACGCGGACGGCAGCCTGAGCGAGGATCAGCGGGAGGAGATCGGGGAGATCTTCGAGGATCTGAGCGGCAACCTGAAGCTGATTCAGAGCCACGGCGAGCGCGCCAACCGGATCGTCACCGACATGCTGAAGATGGGCCGGGGCTCCGCCGGCCGCGAGCAGGCCGACATCAACCGGCTGGTCGACGAGCACGTCGGGCTCGCCTACCACAGCGCTCGCGCTTCCGACCCGGACTTCAACCTGACGATCGAGAAGGACTTCGATCCGGACCTGGGCATGCTGGAGGTCGTGTCCCAGGACGTGGGCCGCGTGTTCCTCAATCTGGTCGGCAACGCCTGCTACGCCACCAACGAGAAGCGGCTCGCCGCGGACGACGACTCCTACGAGCCGACGCTGACGGTGACGACGCGAAGGATGGACGACGGCGTAGAGGTCCGGATCCGGGACAACGGCGACGGGATCCCGAGGGACATCGTGGACAGGATCTTCAATCCGTTCTTCACCACCAAGCCGACGGACCAGGGTACGGGCCTGGGCCTGGCGCTCTCGGCGGACATCGTGCGCGAGCACGGCGGCATGATCCGCGTCGACACGGTCCCGGGCGAGTTCACCGAGATGATCGTCGAGCTGTCCGCGGCGCCTCCCGACATCGAGCTGCCCTGATGGCCGCTCCGGCCGCGTCGGCCCATCCCGCCCCGGTGTTCGCCATGAAGGGCGTGACGAAGGTGTACGCGATGGGCGAAGTCGAGGTCCCCGCCCTGCGCGGCGTCGATCTGGAACTCCGGGAAGGCGAGTTCGTTGTCCTGCTCGGGCCGTCGGGGAGCGGCAAGTCCACTCTCCTGAACATTCTGGGCGGGCTCGACCGGCCGACCGCCGGCCGGGTGACCTACCGCGACGAGGATCTGAGCGCGGCCGGAGAAGGGGCGCTGACCCGCTACCGACGCCGCCACGTCGGCTTCGTGTTCCAGTTCTACAACCTGATTCCCTCGCTGACCGCGCGCGAGAACGTCGCCCTCGTCACCGAGATCGCCGGCGATCCGCTCGCTCCGGAGGACGCCTTGGCGCTGGTCGGCCTGACGTGCCGCCTCGACCACTTCCCGTCGCGGATGTCGGGCGGCGAGCAGCAGCGCGTGGCGATCGCCCGGGCCATCGCCAAGCGTCCGGACGTACTCCTCTGCGACGAACCAACGGGAGCTCTGGACATCAGCACCGGCATGGGGGTTCTGGCGGCGCTCGAGAAGGTGAACTGCGAACTGGGCGCCACGACCGCGGTGATCACTCACAACGCGGCGATCTCCGCGATGGCGGATCGAGTCGTCTCGCTGGCGGACGGCCGGATCACGAGCGACGTCCGCAACGCGACCAGACAGCCGGCGTCCACGATCGAGTGGTAAGGCCCCGGAGAGATCTTCAGGCCGGACGATGAGATCCCTGGACCGCAAGCTGCTGCGCGACCTCTGGAACGTGCGGTCCCAGGCGCTGGCGATCGCCCTGGTCGTGGCGTCGGGAATCGCTCTGCTGGTCATGGCGCGCGGAGTGTTCGGTTCGCTGGTGACGACTCGCGACGCCTACTACGCCCGGTACGCCTTCGCCGATGTGTTCGCCTCCGCCAGGCGCGTTCCCGACCGGGTCGAGCAGCGGATCGCGGCCATCCCGGGAGTGGAGAAGGTGCAGACCCGGGTGGTCGTGAGCGTCTCGCTGGACGTGCCCGGAGTTTCCGATCCGATCAACGGACGCCTGGTGTCCATGCCGGAGCGCGGCCGGCCGGCGCTCAACGACGTCGCGCTGCGCCGCGGACGGTTCCTCGATCCGGACCGGGCGGAGGAAGCCCTGGTCGGCGAGCGATTCGCGGAAGCTCACGGCCTCGACCTGGGCGATCGCCTGTTCGCGGTGATCAACGGTCGCCGGCAGCCTCTGGAGATCGTCGGCATCGCGCTCAGCCCGGAGTTCGTCTACGGCATCGGCCCGGGCGAGCTGTTCCCGGATCCGGAGCACTTCGGTTTCCTGTGGATGTCCCGGCGGCGCCTCGCTGCCGCCTTCGACATGGAGGGTGGATTCAACGACGTCGCCCTGGCGCTCGCTGACGACTCGCCCGGCCTGGAACGCGCGGCGATCGTCGCGCTCGACGCGCTTCTCGATCCGTACGGCGGCCTGGGGGCGATTCCGCGCTCGGAGCAGACCTCGAACTGGTACCTTCAGAACGAGGTCTCTCAGCTTCGGAGCATGGGGATTCTCGTGCCCCTGATCTTTCTCGCCGTGGCCGCGTTCCTGCTCCATGTCGTCCTGCGGCGAACGGTCGCGGTGCAACGCGAACAGATCGCGGCGCTCAAGGCTCTCGGCTACTCGAACATCCGGCTCGGCGTCCACTACGTGCAGTGGGCCGCGGTCGTGGTGGTCCTCGGCGCCCTGCCGGGGATCGTCGCCGGCCTGTTGCTGGCCGAGGCGATGCTGGGCGTCTACATGGAGTACTTCCGCTTCCCGTTCCTGATTCACGACGTGCCGGCGTCGGGCATTCTGCTCGCCGTCGGGACGAGTTTCGCCGCCGCGGCGGTGGGCGCCCTGGACGCCGTGCGCGGCGTCGCTTCGCTGCCCCCCGCCGAAGCGATGCGCCCGGCGAGTCCCGAGACCTTCCGGGTGTCCCTGTTCGAACGGCTGGGCGCCCGGCGGTGGTTGTCGCAACCGGCGCGGATGGTGCTCCGCAACCTGTCGCGTCGCCCGGTGCGCGCGATCCTGTCGATCGTCGGCATCGCCTTCGCCGGCGCGATCATGGTCGTGGGTTGGGCGATGATGGACTCGATGGACGAACTCCTCGAGGTGCAGTTCAACGTCGTCCAGCGTCAGGATCTCTCGGTGAGCTTCTTCGAGCCGGTGGAACGGAGCGCGGTTCACGAACTCGCGTCGCTGTCCGGCGTGCTCCAGGTCGAGCCGACGAACGGCGTCGCGGCGCGGCTCCGCAACGGCCACCTGCGGAAGTACACGGCGATCCAGGCGCTTGCGCCCGACGCCAGGCTGCGGCGCGTAGTCGATGTCGACCATCGCGCCATCCGGCTCGACCGGCCGGGTCTCGTCCTGTCCACGCTGCTCGCGGAACAGCTGCAGGTCGAGCCGGGCGACACGCTGACGGTCGAGATCATGGAGGACGCAAGGCCCGTGCGTGACGTCGTGCTGGCCGACACCGTCGACGACCTGCTCGGCGTGACGGCGTACATGGAGCAGGAGTCGCTGCGGCGGCTGGTGCGCCGCGACGACACGATGACCGGCGCGATGCTGAAGATCGACGCGCTGGCCGAGGAGCGGCTGTTCGTTCTGCTGAAGGCGATGCCGGCGGTGGCGGGCGTGACGCTGCGCGGCGCCGTCCTGCGGAACATCCAGACCTACATGCTTGACAACATGGGCATGATGATGGGCGTCAACCTGTTCTTCGCCGTGATCATCGCCTTCGGCGTGATCTACAACACGGCCCGGATCTCGTTGTCCGAAACCAGCCGCGAACTCGCCAGCCTGCGGGTGATCGGCTTCACTCGCGGCGAGATCGCCTCGATCCTGCTCGGCGAACTCGGGATACTCACGGCGGCCTCGATTCCGCTCGGCCTGCTCCTCGGCTTCGGCATGATCACCGGTGCGATGAGCGTGTTCGAGACCGAGCTGTTCCGGCTTCCGGTGGTCGTCGAGCCGAGCACGTTCCTGGTTTCCGCGGCCGCCGTTCTCGGCTCGATGGCCGTCTCGGCCTGGATCGTGCGGCGCAAGCTCCGCGATCTCGATCTCGTCGCCGTGCTCAAGACCCGCGAGTAGCGGCGAGGGAGGCCATGAAGACGAGGCGCTGGGTGTTGTGGGGAGCGGCGATGGTCGTGGTCGTGGCCGCCGTGGCTCTCGGCACGCGGCCGCAGCCCGTGCCGGCCGAACTGGCCGAGGTTGCGCGAGGACCTCTTGAAGTGACCGTCGACGACGAGGGCGAGACGAGGGTCCGGGACCGGTTCGTCATCTCGGCGCCGCTTGCTGGCCGGGTTCTGCGGATCGAACTCGAGCCCGGCGACGCCGTGTCGGCGGGCGAGACGGTGCTCGCGGTCTTCCTGCCCTCGGCGCCGGTGCTCCTCGACGCCCGCAGCCGGGCCGAGGCGGAGGCGGCGGTACAGACCGCGACCGCCGCGCTTGGTCAGGCCGAGGCGCACCACGAGCGGGCGGCGGCCGAACTCGCCTACTCGCGCTCGGAGGCGGCGCGCTATCTGAGGCTGAGCCAGGAGGGGATCGTCTCGGTCGAGACGATGGAAGCCGCCCAGCTCGATCTCGATACGCGCCGCGAGGCCGTCGAGGCGGCCGACTACGCGGCGCGCACCGCCCGCGGCGAGTTGCAGGCGGCGCGGGCCCGTCTGCTGCAGTTCAGCGACGAGAGCGCGGAGGAAATGAACGGCACGGCGATCCGGATCGTGTCGCCGGTTTCGGGCGTCGTGCTGCGTCGCGTTCGGGAGAGCGAGTCCGTCGTGTCGGCCGGCGAGGCGCTGCTGGAGGTGGGCGATCCGGCCCGGATCGAGGTGGTTGCCGACTACTTGTCGAAGGACGCCGTCCGCATGCGGTCGGGCCAGCGCGTGCTGATCGATCGATGGGGCGGGGAGCAGCCCCTGCGGGGGCGGGTACGGCGGGTGGAGCCCTCCGGTTTCACGAAGATCTCGGCGCTGGGCGTCGAGGAACAGCGGGTGAACGTGGTCATCGACATCGTTGATCCGCCGGCCGTCCGGGACGGCCTGGGCGACGGATTCCGGGTCGAGACCCGAGTCGTCGTCTGGGAGAGCGAGGACGAACTGAAGGCGCCGACCGGAGCGCTCTTCCGGCGCGACGAGAACTGGGCCGTGTTCGCGGTCGACGGCGGCCGCGCGGCGTTGAGAACGATCGAGGTCGGCGAACGGAACGCGCGGGAAGCCCAGGTGCTTGGCGGTCTGGAAGTCGGCGAGCAGGTGATCGTCTATCCGAGCGACAGTCTGAGCGACGGTTCGCCGGTCGTGACCGATCCCTGACGGCGGCTGGGGTTCACTCGGCGCCCCGACGTTTCACTCGACGACCCGGAAGGGCGCGGACCACTCCATCGTTCCCCAGCGGATCGTCAGCGTGCCGCCGGCGCCGTCCGTCTCGAGCACGCCCTCCGTGCGCTCCGCCGGTTCGGCGAGGGCGCGGAACGTCAGCGGCGTCTCGCCGGCGTCGTGTTCGGCCATGTGCATCGTGCCCCAGACGTCGGCCAGGTGATTGAACACGAGATTCCAGCCGTCGCCCTCGCGCTTCAGCCAGAGGCTGTAGACGCCTGGATACGTCGGACCGTGATTGTGGGCGGCCACTTCGACGTCCTCGAACGCGAGGTCGGCGTCGGTCCAGAACTTGAACGGCTTGCCGAAGATGGGGCCCAGGACCTCGCCGTCCCCCAGGTTGCCGAGTCGTTCGTAGTCGGCGCCCGCCGCCGGCAGGCGATCGAAGCGGAGCCGGATCGCCTGGCCGCCGACCTCGACCCGGGACATGCCCAGATCGTCCCGGTCGTCGACCGGTTGGCGCCGGACGACGATTCCGGCCGCTTCGGCCGCCTCCTTCGTCATGCCCTTGATGTCGGCGTTGAAGAACCCCGTCTCCAGCTTTCCGACCAGACCGTCGCCGGCGCGCGCGAGGTCCATCTCGACCGGCACGAGTTGACCGCCGAAGTCCTGGTTCCACGCGAGTCGGACGCCCGTTTCCGTGCGGCTGACGTTCTCGACCACGACGTCGGCCACACGCGCCAGGTAGAAGTCGGCGCTCGCCTTGCCGTCGTCGTCGACGAACGTGATCAGGCTGTTGAGCGAGCCTTGCCGGGTGAGCACCTCGAGCACCCACTCGCCGAGGAACGCCTCGATCTCGGCGGCGTCGGCTCGCGGCGCCTGGGATGGCGGCGGCGGAGGCTGGGTCAATGCCGGTCCGGCCAGCAGGAGAGCGGTCAGGAACGGGAGGACGCGGGGTCTGCGATGGGGGTCTTGTGTCATGCCGTGTCAGGCCCTCCTGATGGACGGATGTTCGCGCGGACAGGCGCGGGCGCCTGCGACCGGCAAGTCTTGCACGGAACGGACAACGCCGCACCCGGTCCGTTCCGCCGCAGGGTTGCGTGGAGCGAACAACGCCGCATGAGCCACGGCGCCGGCGCCGCTTGCCCGGCGGGCGGCCGGTTCCATGCGCGGCCTAGTCAGAAGTAGTCCGGCATGGACGGCGGCTCGGCGCCGAAGACGCGGTCCGCGCGTTCCAGGGCAGCGGCCGATCCCCGGAGGAAGTCCAACGCGGCGAGGCGTCGGGCGCTCAGGTGGCCGGTGTAGAGAGAACCGAGTGCGCGGATGTCCATCCTCAGCGTGTCGGGCCCCGCATCCTGATCGATCCGGTTCGCCCTGGCCTCGCCGCCGTCGATCTCGATCAGCCAACGGCCCGCGTTGCCGGGCAGGACGTCGTCCGTCAGTTCCAGGTCGAGCCTGACGCTCGCGGATGCCGGATAGCCGCGCTCGCCGAACGCCGCCCGGACGTCGACGATGCGGATCATCCAGGTCTCCGCGATGGAGATCCGGGTCCCGAGCTCCGGCACGGCGAGGAGCAGCGGGTCGTCCAGCGGTCCGTGCCAGATCGCGTGTCGGGCGATGGTGCGGCAGTCCGAGAACAGCGCGAGAATGCGCCGCGCCGCGCCGGGATGCGCCACCTGAACGTCGCGGATCTTGAGGTCGTACGGATAACGGCCCACCGCGCCCAGCGTGTAGACCACGTAGCCGTCGATGGCGCCGTCGTCCGCCGGCAGGACATAGCCATGCACGTCCCGGCCGGCCGGGTGGCTATGGACGCGCTGCCAGATGTGTTCGTTGCGGTCAAGCCAGCCGGGGCGGTGCGCGGCCAACCGCCGGTAGAGCCGCGCGAGCCCGTCCGCGTCGGCGTCCGGGTCGAGCCGACGGATCTCTCCGCTCGCCCGGACGCGTCCCAGTCCGTCGAGCGGCAGCCGGTACTGGTAGCGGTGGCCGGCAACCGCGTAGCCGGCGCGGCCGTACAGGGTGAAGGTCGTGGGGTAGAGGGTGGACACCGCCACGCCGGCGTCGTGCAGTTCGTTCAGGGTGGCCGACAACAGAGATGACGCCGCGCCGCGGCCGCGGGCCGCGGGACTGATCGCGACCCCGGCGATGCCCAGGTTGCGGACTGACCGGCCCCCAAGGAACAGGCCCATGTCGTACCGGACCAGGCCCCCGACGACATCGCCTTCCGCGCGCAGGACGCGCACGTCGTCGCGTGTGGCTCGCAGCCAGGAGACGCACGAGTCGTAGGGCGTGTTGAAGGCCAGGGCTTCGTGGTATGCCAAGGCCTCCAGGTCGGCGGAGGTTCGGACCGGGCCGAAGCTGAGGCGCCGCATGATGGGGCGAAGTCTACTTGCCCTGCCTCCGCGGGCCTTGCGTCGGTTCGCCGCCATCGGTCAGGATTCCGATCGTCCCGGATTCGGGGCGCCTGTTCGATGGGTTGACAAGGTGACGGCGATCGTCCGGACGGAACGGCTGAGCAAGAGGTACGGCGCGGTGACGGCGCTCGCCGACGTCGGTTTCGCCTGCCGCGCCGGCGAGGTCGTCGGGGTTCTTGGCCTGAACGGCGCCGGCAAGTCGACGCTGCTGCGGATTCTGGCGGGCGAGATCCTGCCCAGCGGCGGCCGCGTCTCGATCGGCCCCTTCCGGCTGGGAGACGGCGAGCCGGGAGACGACTCGCGCGCGATGCGTTCGCGGGTCGGCTACCTCCCCGAGGAACCGCCGCTCTACCGGGAGATGCGGGTCCGCGACTGCCTGGGCTTCGTGGGCGCGCTGAACGGCGTGGCGCGTCGGGACCTGGCTGGCCGCATCGCCGTCGTCGCCGAGCAGGCGCACCTGGGCGGACACCTCGACCGCGTGGTCGGCGAGTTGTCGATGGGCTACCGCAAGCGCGTCGGCATCGCCCAGGCGCTCCTTCACGAACCGGACGTCGTCCTGCTCGACGAACCGGTGTCTTCGCTTGACCCGGCCGAGATCGTCGGCATGCGCGAGTTGGTCCGTTCGCTCGGCGGTCGGCGCACCGTGTTCACGTCGTCTCACCATCTGCGCGAGGTTCACGAGACCTGCGACTCGATTCTCGTCCTGCACGAGGGAGAGCTTCTCGCGCACGGCAGCCAGGAGGAACTCGGAGCTCTGGCCGGCAGGGAGCGGGTGGAGGTCGAGGTGCGGGGGACACTGGCGGACGCGGCCGGCCGGCTGCCGGCCGGCGCCGCAACGGTTCAGTCGGCGGATCTCGGCGACGGCGTCTCGGCGCTGACGCTGGACCTGGCCGGCGTCGAACGAGAGGAGGTGGCCGGAGCGCTGGTCGGGGCCGGGCTCGGCCTCCGGCGCCTGGCGCCGGTTCGCTCCGACCTGGAGCGGGTGTTCCTCGATCTGGTGCGGGGCGATGGCGTCGATGGCCGGACAGGCGGCCCCAGCCGAACAGGGGGGACGGGCGGATCGTGAGCACGGTCCTGCTGATCGCGCGGCGCGAACTCCACGCCGCGTTCGTCGGACTCCACGGCTGGGCGATCCTGGCCCTGGTCCTGATGCTCGACGGCCTCTTCTTCAATGCCTGGACGCTGGGCGGCCAACGGCCCTCGTCCGAAGTGCTGAGCCTCTTCCTCTACACGAACTTCGGCGTCACGATGGCGGCGGCGGTGTTCGTCACGATGCGCTCGTTCGCCGCCGAGCGCGAGCAGCGCACGCTGGTTCTCCTGCTGACCTCGCCGGCCGGGGACTGGCAGATCGTGCTCGGCAAGTACCTGGGCGCGTTGGGCTTCGTGCTCTGCACGGTGGCCGCGGCGGCGTACATCCCGGTCATGATCCAGCTCAAGGGCAACCTGGAGTGGGGTCAGGCCGCCGCTGGCTATCTTGGCATTGCGCTGGCCGCGGCGGTGTGCACCGCGATCGGCGTCTTCTGCTCGGCCCTGGCGCCGAATCAACTGGCCGCCGGCGTCGCCGCCGGCTTCCTGGTCACGCTCCAGGTTCTGTTCTGGCTGCTCTCCGGGATCAGCGAACCTCCTCTCGACCGCGTGTTCGCGGCGATGGACCTCTACCGCGAGCACTTCGAACCGTTCCAGGACGGGGCGGTCCACCTGAAGACGCTGGTCTACGCGCCGACGGTCTCCTTCCTGTTCCTGCTGCTCGCCGTGCGGGCGCTGCAGGCGAGGAGATGGCGGTGACCGGACGGCCCGGCCGCGCCGCGCCGATGCTGTGGCTCGGCGGTTCCATTCTGATTCTCGCGGCGGAACGCTACGCGACCGCGGGCGTCCTGAGCGGGATCCTGCGGGGAACCGGGGCCGGGCTTGCCGCGTTGGCGGTCGCCGCCGCCGCGGCGGAACTGGCCAGCGCCGCCTCCGGCTCTCCGGCGCGCGCCGCGGCCAGGCGGGCGCTCGGGTTCTACGGTCTGGCGGCGCTCGGTCTCCTCCTCTATCCGCTGACCACCGGCACGGTGGTGGATCGCCTCGGTTTCGACGAGGATGGCGCGGCGTCCTGGCGGGGAGTGTGGTCCGTGGCCTGGATGCTCGCCTGGTGGGTGGGAACCGTGGCCGCGGTCGGCGGCGACTGGACCCGCTTTCGCGGCGGCGGTCAGGAACCGCGCCGCGTGCTCGCCGCGACCGCCGCCGCTCTGAGCCTGGCGCTGGCGTTTGCCTGGGTGGTCGCGGTCAACTACACGGCCGGCGAGCGCGACCGGCTGTGGGAGTGGAGCGCGCTCAGCCGGGCGCGGGCCTCGGAGGCGACGCTGGAGCTCGTCGGCTCCCTTCGGACGCCGGTCGAGGTCGTTGCGTTCTTCCCGCCCGCGAACCAGGTCCTGAGGCGGATCCAGCCTTTCCTCGACGAAGTCGCCGCCGCCGGGCCGGTGGATGTGACGGTGCTCGACCAGGCGCTCGAACCGACCCGCGCGGCGGCGCTCGGCGCCCGGAACAACGGCGTGCTGTTTGTTCTGCGTGGAGGCGATCAGCGCAGGATCGAACTCGACGTGGACTACGAGCGGGCAAAGCGGCGTCTTGGCGCCCTCGACCGGGAGTTTCAGGAGGCGCTGCTGGAGATCGGCCGGGAACGCCGGACACTGTACGTCACCGTCGGCCACGGCGAGCGGGGCGAGGTAGCGAACGATGCCGGCGAACCAGGGCTCGGGAACGCATACGGCATCCTGCGGGCGCTCAACGTCCGCACCCGGAATCTGCCCGTGGCCGACCTGATCCAGGACCTGCCGCCGGAAGCCGGCGTCGTCGCCGCTCTCGGCCCCACCCGGCGCTTCCTGCCTGAGGAGGTCGACAGTCTGCGCCGGTTCTGGAACCGCGGCGGCTCGATTCTGCTGCTGCTGGAGCCGGGAGTCGATCACGGTCTGGCGTCGCTGCTCGAGGAGATGGCGATCCGCCGGCTCGCGGGCACGGTCGCCAACGACCGGTACCACCTGCGGCGGGACGGGGGCGCGAGCGACCGCCGTCTGGTCCTGACCAACCGCTTTGGCAGCCACGCGACGACGAGCGACCTGTCCCGTGCGGCGAGCCGCATTGGCCTCGTGCTGGAAGGCGCGTCCGGGCTCGAGGGCGTGGCGGGCGGTCCGGCCCGCTCGACCGTGCTGGTGCGCCCGATGACCGGGAGCTGGCTGGAACTCGACGGCGATTTCGAGCGCGACCGCGAAGCGGAAACGGACGCCATCGAGGCCCTGGCGATGGCATCGACCCTGCCGACGGAGGGCGCCGGCGAAGGCGCCGAGAGCCGCGCCGTCGTGATCGGCGACGTCGACGCGCTGAACGACGACTACGTGTACGTTGCCGGTCCCGGCGCGATGTCGGCCAACGCCAAGCTTCTGCTCGACGCGTACGCCTGGCTGGCCCGCGAAGGCGAAGCGGCTGTCGCGAGCGTTCCGGGCGATGACGATCCCGTCCTGCAGCGGACCCGCGGCGAGTCGATCCGCTGGTTCCTCGGTACGGTGTTCGGAGCGCCCGCCCTGGTTCTGGCCATCGGCTTCGCGACCGTCCGCCGGCGCCGCGCGGTCGGCTGGCGGCAGGCCGCGAGGGTAGGTTCGTGACTCCTCCGGCGCCGACCCTGGTTCCGCTCCCGAAGTCGCCCTGGCGATCGACCTGGCGCCACCTCGCCTTGCTCGTCCTCGCGCTGGCCGGCGCCTGGCTGTCCTTCGAACGGCCGTTCGAGGGCGCGGCCGCCGGCGCCGCGACAGGCGCGGTCGTTGTTCAGGCGGCCGAAGAAGACGTCGAGCGCGTGGCGTACGAGCGTGGCGAACAGAGGATCGAGATCGAGGCTCGGGAAGACGACCTGGGGCGTTGGTTCGCCGGCCGCGAAGGAGCGGACACGGTGTTCGTCGGCGGCCGGCAGGTGGAGACGCTGTGGCGAGGACTTGCGCCGCTGCGGGCGGTCAGGGCGCTCGAGAACGTGGACGGCGCCAAGCTCGCGGAACTCGGGCTTGCCGACGGCGACTCGGCGGCCGAGTTCCTGACGTTGACCGTGCGCGGCCGGGACATCGGCTTTCGACTCGGCGGCCGGCCCTTCGGCGGCGCCGACCGCTACGCGCGACGCGAGACCGGGCCGGGCGCTGGCGCCGCCCCCGGCGGAACCGTTCTGGTGTTGCCTTCCGAGGTCGCTTCAGGTCTGGGCGGCGGCGCCGAGCTGCTGATGGAGCGGCGGCTGTTCGCCGCGTCGCGGCCCGAAGTGGAGGCGATGACCCTGCGCCGCCCGGGGTCCGGAACGGAGGCGCCGCTGAGGATTCGCCAGCGCCTCGGCGCCGGCCCCGCCGAGCCGTACTGGACCGTCGAGACCTCGGACGACGCCGACGCCGACCTGGCCGCCTGGGTCGACAAGTTCTTCCGCCTCTCGGCCGTGGCCTATCGGCCCGGGGATCCCGACCCCGGCTGGCGACCCGAGGCGGTCGTCACGGTCGAGTCCCGCGAACACGGTTCGTCGACGCTCGAGATCTGGTCGGCGGCCGCAGACCAGGACCGCGCGTGGCTGGCTCGTTCGCCCTTCACGCGCCTGATCGTCGAACTGAGCGTTTCGCTCGCCGAGGAAGTCTGCGTCGACCTCGACGGTCTGGAGTGGAGTTGAGTCCTCGGTTCCCGTCCCTGTTGCTGGGCTTGGCGATGCTGGTCTTCGCCCTGCTGCAGATCAACGACCCGGACCCGCTGATCTGGGTGACCTACTACGCGTCGGTCGCCTGCGCCTGCACGATCGCCGCCTACCGGCCGCTTCACCGCGTCGTCTTTCTGGCGCTCGTCACGGTCACGGCGGCGGGCGTCGCGCTGACGCTGCCGGGGTTCATCGACTGGCTTCTGCACCGTCCGACCAGCGACCTGTGGGCCCCGATGTCGGCCAGCCGGATGCACATCGAGCGCAGCCGCGAGCTGCTGGGTCTGTTGATCGCCGCCGGTTCTCTGGGCGCCGCCCACCGGCTTGCGCGGACGTAGGTCCCGTGGCTCGGAAGACCCGCGGGACGGCTCCGGGCGGCTAGTTCTCCGGCGCCGCGGCGCTCATCATGAAGCCCATCATCATCTCGTCGGTGGAGGGCTGGCCGAAGCGGACCGTGCGATTCGAGTCGAAGCCGTAACGGGCCGCCTTCTCGGGCGAGTTGTCGTACCAGGCCGTGTACTCGATCCGGGAGCCGGCGGGGATGCGCTTCAGCTTGTCGTAGTAGTAGACGGTCTGCCAGGAGAAGTCGAACTCGGGCACCTCGAGCAGCACTTCGCTCGTGCCGTCGGGGTAGAACGCCTCGAAGCGCGCGGCCTTGCCGCGCATGTGCATGTGCGGCATGAGCGCGATGATCTCGGTGTCCCGTCGGGCGACGGTGGAGTAGGGACCCACCTGGAAGTTGCCGTCATTCGGCGGAATCGCGAACGTGAAGTTCATGATCGGGCGCAGACCGGAGCCGAGCGGACGGGTCACCGGTTCGTCGGCGAAGACGAAACCGATCGACGACTGGTCCCACAGGCCCGTGCCGGCGCCGGCTTCCTTGTGGTAGTGGATGTCGAACGTCACCCGCGAGCCCTTCCTGAGAAGAAACCCGTAGCCCTCCGGGTAGCGGTTGGCGTCGCTGCCGGACGAGACGCCGCCCATGTAGGCGCCCGCGTTCTCCGGCGCCGGGGCGAGCTGATCCTGGTTCGGGAACGCCGGCGCCGGCGGCAATTGGCCGTTTTCGTCCGGCGCCAGCAGGTGAAGGTTGAAGTGATGGATGATCTCGCTGTCCGGCTTGCACTGGAAGGCGACGACCCAACGATCCTCGGGCAGATCCTCCTCGGTGAGGACGGTCGAGAAGGCGGCGTAGAGGTCGTCGACTTCGTCCTCGACGAAGTAGGGCGCCGGCATGGTCACCACGAGGTCGGGCTCGCCCACCACCCAGCCGCCGGCGCTCGGAAACTCCCGCGGCGGGGGAGCGTCGCCGGCATCGCCGGGGGCGGCGCCGCCGCGCGCCCAGTTGACCAGGATCTCGATCTCCGCCGGGTCGAGCACCCGCTCGTTCGCGAACGTCCCGTCGTGTCGGGGGTGGGCGTCCCAGGGCGGCATCTCCCGGGCCGCCACCGTCCGTGCGATGGACCGGGCCCAGGGCCGCGTCTCGGCATAGGTGGTCAGGGCCATCGGCGCCCGCATCCCGCCGTAGTTCGCTCCGGCGGGGCGGTGACAATCCTGACAGTGGGTCTGAAGCACGGGCAGCACGTCGGCGTGGAAGGTGGGTGCGTCGCGGTCCGAGGCGTCCGCGGCGCCGACCGCGAGCGGAAGGACGAGACAGAAGAGGACCGAGCGCTTCATGGCGTCAGCCTACCAGCGCTCAGGCAGTGGCCAACTGGCGTTCGGGGTGCATTTCGTCGACGTCGACGCCGACGATCTTCGAGACTCCGCGTTCCTCCATCGTGACCCCGTAGAGCGTGCTCGCAACCTGCATCGTCAGCTTGTTGTGAGTGATGACGAGAAACTGGGTTTCCTTCGACATGCGCTCCAGCATGTCGACGAATCGCAGGATGTTCGCGTCGTCGAGCGGCGCGTCGACCTCGTCGAGGATGCAGAACGGGGAGGGCTTGGTCTGGAACAGGGCGAACAGCAGGGCGATCGCCGCCAGCGCCTTCTCCCCGCCCGAGAGCAGCATGATGTTCTGGGCCCGCTTGCCCGGCGGCCGGGCGGTGATCTCGATGCCGCAGTCCAGCGGATCGTCCTCGTCCATCAGGCGCATCTCGGCTTCGCCGCCCCGGAACAGCTCCGTGAACGTCCGCCCGAAGCTCTCGTTGACCTCCCTGAAGGTGGAGACGAAGCGCTCGGAGGAGGTCCTGTCGATGTCGCGGATCGTGCGCTTCAGGCTCTCGACCGAGGACGCCACGTCGGCGCGCTGTCCGGTCAGGAACGCGTGGCGCTCCTGCTGCTCGTCGTACTCGTCGGCCGCCAGGACGTTGACCGGTCCCATGCGCTCCAGCAGGGCGCGGCGCCGCTCGAGCTCCTCGGTCATCGTCTCGAGGTCGGGGGCTTCGTCGACAGGCGCCGCCGGCGCTTCCCGCGCGGTCAGTTCGCGCCGGAACTCCTCGCGGTACTCCCGCTCCAGGTGTTCCGCGTCCTGGCGCAGACCCGCCTGGCGCACCCGCAGTTCCTCCATCCGCTCACGCAGTTCCTCGCGCTGGGCGCCGAGATCGCGCATGCGGCCGTCCAGCTCGCGGCCGCGGTCGCGCTCGGTCGCGAGAGCCTCCTGGGCGCCGGTCGCTTCGTCTCCGGCGCTCGTCCGCTCGGCCAGGGCCTCGTCGAGTTCCCGCCTTGCCTGGTTGGACGCCTCCTCGAGTTCGACGAGGCGGCCGCGCAACCGTTCCTGCTCGGCCAGCCACTCTCCGTCGGCCTCGCGCAGACTCGCGATGCGACCCTCCAGCCTCTCTGTCTCGTTCCGCTCGGTGGCGGAGCGCTCCTCGATCAGTTCGAGCTGGCCCTGGCGTCCGGCGCCCGCCGTGACGCGCTCCTCGCGCTCTTCCCGAGCCCGTTCGACGGCGGCGGACGCCTCTCGCACTGCCTGTTCCAGACCGCGGTGAACCGTTTCCCGGGCCTCCATGTCGGCCCGGATCCGGGCCTGCCGGCTTTCCGTCTCCTCGATGCCGCGGATCAGTTCGTCGCGCTCGGTCTCGGCCGCCGCGCTCTCATCGGCCTGCGCCGCCCGCCGTTCGTCCAGATCCTGGAGCCGGGCCTTGGCGACGGCCAGTCGTTCCCGCAGTTCGGCCGCGGCCTGCTCGATCCTCCGACCTTCCAGCGCGGCGTCGCGGCCGCTTTCGGCGGCGGCATCGATTTCGCGACCCAGTGTCGTGCAGCGCTCCTCGAGTTCCTCGGAGCGTCGATCGAGGTCGTCGAGTTCACGCTGGCGGCCCAAGGCGCCGGGCGCCGCGGCCGCGCCGCGCACCGTGACCCGGCCGGCCTCGATCCAGAGCCGCTCGCGGCACAGAAAGGCGACGCCCGGGTTGTCGGCCGCCAAGCGCTCCGCCGCCTCGGGGCTTGTCGCGAGCCAGCCGGGGCGGAGCGATCCACGCAGTTCCGCGGGGAGGCCCAGCGCGGTCCACGCGTCGCCGACGATCTCCGGGTCGTCGAGTTTCCCGCTCGCCGCGCGGTCCGGAGCGGGCGGCCCGGGGCCGGCCGGCCGGAGCAGCGTGACCTGGCGGTCGAAGCCGGCAAGGGCCCGGGCAATGGCCACCGCGTCTTCGTCGCCGGGGACGAGGACCGCATGGCGCAGCGGACCGAGAAAGACGTCCAGGCTGTCTTCCCAGCCCGCCGGCACGTTGACTTCGTCGCCGAGAAAACGGGGCGCCGGCAGCTCCAACTCGAGCAATGCGTCGCGGATCCCGGCTCGCAGCTCTTCGTCTCGCTGACCGAGCTCCCGGAGAACGGCCGCGCGCTTCTGGGCTTCGACCAGCTCCTGACGACGCGATTCCAGTTCGGCCCTGGCGGTCTCCCACCGGTTCCGGCTCGCTTCCAGGGCCTCCGCCGCCCGCCGGGCGGCTCGGGTCTCGGAGGTCAGGGCGACGTCCAGCGTCTCCACCCTGGCGCCGACGCCCCGGACGTCGTCGTCGATCGAGCGGAGCGCCTCCTGGCTGCGTTCCAGCGTCTTCTCGGCGCGGTCGCGGCGATCGACCGCCTTCTCGTTGGCGATGCGCTCGGCGACCAGGCGGCCGCGCAGTTCGTCGATCGCGGCGCCCGCCGCCGCCTGTTCTTCCAGCAGGTCGCGATGTCGCCCGCGGGCGCGTTCGATCGCGCCGTCGGCCTCGTCGATCCGCCGGCGGTCCTCGTGGACCTTCGCCAGCGCTTCTTCGCGCTCCGAGAGGAACATCCGCCGGCGTCCCGCAAGGACCGCGAGCGCCTCTTCGGCCGTCGACAGTTCGCGCCGCCGCGTCTCCGCGCCGCGGCCGCCGGCCTCGAGCCGTTCGGCGATCTCCGCCCGGGTTGCGCGGCCGCCCTTGATCAGTTCCTGGCGCCCCTCGATCGTCGCCAGCAGGGTGGCCTGGCGTTCGTGCGAGCGAACGGCCTCTTCCGTGCGCGCGTCGATGGCCTGACGGCATTCCGCGAGTTCCGCGGCGCCGCGGCCGATGTCGGCCAGAAGCGCCGCTTCGCGGTCGGCTTCCCGTTCCAGAGCCGATCCGATCTCCTCGAGTTCGCCTCGACGTCTCGCCCAACGCGCCCGCAGCACGGCGTCGAGCAGTTCACGGTAGGCCTGTCGGCGTTCGCGGTGGCGCCGGGCGGCCGTCGCCTGCCGCTTGAGGGATCGGAGACTGCGCTCGACTTCGGAGATGATGTCGTCGAGTCGGAGCAGATCGGCGGTCGCGTCCTCGAGCTTCAGGCCGGCGAGCCGCTTGCGGTTCTTGTAGCGAGTGATCCCGGCGGCCTCCTCGATCAGCTTGCGGCGTTCCTGAGGCTTGCCGGAGAGAATCATCCCGATTCGCCCCTGCTCGATCACGGAGTAGGCGCGAATGCCCAGACCCGTGTCCATCAGGAGGTCGCGGATGTCCTTCAGCCGAGTCGCCCGGTCGTTCAACCGGTACTGTCCCTCGCCGCCGCGGAAGATCCGCCGCCCGATCGTGATGCGGCCGTCCTCGGCGTTCTCGACGCCGCCATCGGCGAGGAAGGTGAGGCTGACCTCGGCCATCCCCAGGGGCTTGCGCTGGCCGCTTCCGTTGAAGATGACCTCCTCCATGGAACTGCCGCGGAGCGACTTGGCGCTCTGCTCGCCGAGCACCCAGGTGATGGCTTCGGCAAGGTTGCTCTTGCCGCAGCCGTTCGGCCCGACGATCGCGGTGATGCCGCGGGCGAACCGGCTCGTTACCGGGTCGACGAACGTCTTGAAGCCGTTGACTTCCAGACTCTCGAGTTTGAGCATCGTGCGGGCGGCTGCGAATCGCGCTGGTCGAAGTTCGAGGAACATAGCAGGGTTCGTGCATGAGTCACAAGCGGTTGTGCCGCGGCGGGCACGAATCCACAACATGTCGCGTCGCCGGCGGGGCGCTGATACGCTGCCGCGACGGTGAGTGCGCTGACGGTCAGGAGGGTGCTGTTCGATGCGCCGCAGATGGCGCGGACGCTGCGGCGGATGGCCGCGGAGGTGGTCGAGCGCGCGGGAGGCACGGACTCGTTGATGCTGGTCGGCGTGCGCACGCGCGGCGTACCGCTGGCCGAGTTCATCGCCGCCGAGATCCAGCGCACCGAAGGCGTCGCCGTGCCGGTCGGAGTGCTCGACATCACGCTCTACCGGGACGATCTCTCGACCATCGCGCCGCAGCCCGTGGTCAAGGAGAGCGCGATGCCGGCGCCGATCGACGACCGGATCGTCGTGCTCTGCGACGACGTTCTGTACAGCGGTCGCACGATCCGGGCGGCGATGGACGCCCTGATCATGGACTACGGCCGTCCGCGGGCGATTCGTCTGGCGGTGCTGATCGACCGGGGCCACCGGGAATTGCCGATCCACGCGGACTGCGTCGGCGAACAGGTGCAGACGACCGACACCGAGGTGATCAAGGTCTCCTTTGCCGCCGTCGACGGCAAGGAGACGGTCGAACTGCTCGAGCGCGAGGGGTGAGCGAATCATCGGTCTGGCGGCGCGGCGACCTGCTTGGCGTCGCCGAGTTGTCCAGGGCCGAGATCCTCCATCTTCTCGACACGGCCGAGTCGTTCGTCGAGGTGGCGTCGCGGCCGATCAAGAAGGTGCCGACCTTGCGGGGCAAGACGGTCATCAACCTGTTCTTCGAACCGTCGACGCGCACGAGCGCGAGCTTCGAGATCGCCGAGAAGAGGCTTTCGGCGGACAACGTCAACTTCTCGACCTCGACTTCGTCGCTGTCCAAGGGCGAGACGCTCCTCGACACCGCGCGCACTCTCGAGGCGATGGCCCCCGACCTGGTCGTGATCCGTCATGCTCACCCCCGGGTGCCGCACGCGCTGGCGGAGCGCATTGCGGCCGGGGTCGTCAACGCCGGCGACGGCGCCCACGAGCACCCCACTCAGGCGCTGCTCGACGCCTTCACGATCCGCCGCCGCAAGGGCCGCGTGGAGGGGCTCCGGATCGCCATCGTCGGCGACGTGGCCCACAGCCGAGTCGTGCGCTCGAACGTCCTGTGCCTGACCAGACTGGGCGCCGACGTCACGATCGCCGGACCCCGCACGATGATGCCGGAGGCGCCGGAGTCGCTCGGCGCCAGGGTTGTCCACTCGCTGGAGGAGGCGATCGAAGGCGCCGACGTCGTGATGATGCTGCGTGTGCAGCTGGAGCGTCAGGCGCGGTCCGCCTTTCCCTCGGCACGGGAGTACTTCGAGCTCTTCGGGCTCACCGCGGAACGTCTGCGGCGTGCGCGGGACGAGGCGATCATCATGCATCCGGGACCGATCAACCGCGGCGTCGAGATCGCCAGCGAGGTCGCCGACGGGCCCTGGTCGGTGATCCTCGAGCAGGTCGCGAACGGCGTCGCGGTGCGGATGGCGGCGCTGTACCTGCTGGCCGGCGCGAAGAGCGGACAGGACGGCACGACGCCGTGAGCGGATCGCTGGCGATCCGCGGCGGCAGGGTTGTCGATCCGACCCAGGGACTCGACGGCCCGGCCGACGTCCTGATCGAGAACGGCAGGGTGACGGCCTGCGGTTCCGGTCTCGCGGCGCCGGGGCACGCGCGCGAGTTCGACGCCGCGGGTCTGGTCGCGGTACCCGGGCTGATCGACATGCACGTCCACCTGCGCGAGCCGGGTCAGGAGTACAAGGAGACGATCGCGAGCGGCGCCAGAGCGGCGGCGGCCGGCGGGTTCACGGCCGTCGCCTGCATGCCGAACACGGACCCGGTGAACGACGACCCGTCCCTGACCGAGTTCCTGCTCAGGCAGGCGGAGCGCGCTGGCTGGGCCCGCGTGTACCCGATCGCGGCGGTCAGTCGGGGGCTGAAGGGTCGCGAGCTGACGGAGTTCGGGGCCCAGCGGCGGGCCGGAGCGGTTGCCGTTTCCGATGACGGTCGACCGGTATGGAACGCCGCCCTGATGCGCCAGGCTCTGCGCTACGCCCGGCACTTCGACCTGCCGGTCATCCAGCACGCCGAGGAACTCGCGCTCTCCGGCGACGGCGTCATGCACGAGGGGCGGTTCTCGACGCGGCTGGGCGTCGAGGGGATCCCCGGCGCCGCGGACGACGCGATGGTCGCCCGCGATCTGCTGCTCGTGGCCGACACCGGCGGCCGTTACCACCTGGCGCACATGTCGACCGCCCGCAGTCTGGACCTGATGCGGGCGGCCAAGGCCGATGGCCGCCGGGTCACCTGCGAGGTGACGGCCCATCACCTGCTGCTGACGGACGAGGACGTCTTCGACTCGGGGCTGGACCCGAACCTCAGGATGCACCCGCCGCTCAGAAGCGCCGCCGATCGCGAGGCCCTGCTCGGGGGCCTCGTCGATGGTTCGATCGACGCGATTGCGAGCGATCACGCCCCCCACCATCCGGACGAGAAGGAACTCGACTTCGTCGCCTCGCCGAACGGCGTCGTCGGCCTCGAGACGACGCTCAGCCTGTGTCTGGACCGGCTGGTGGCGAGGGGCGTGATCGACCTGCCGCGGCTCGTCGATCTGCTGTCGACGGCGCCCGCGCGGATCCTCCGCGTACCCGGCGGCAGCCTGGCGGCCGGGTCGCCCGGCGACGTCACCCTGATCGATCCGGAGCGCGAGGTCGAGGTCGATCCGGCGACCTTCCGGAGCCGGTCGCGGAACACCCCGTTCGCGGGCTGGAAGCTCCGCGGCGCGCCGGCCGGCACGGTGGTCGGCGGTCGCGTGATCGAGTCGCCGTAGATCCGACCGTTTCGGCTCCGGAGCCAGCCCGGCGCCGGCGTGATCGTGACCGGCTTCGGCGCTCCGCCTTCTCTCGGTTGGCCCTTCCCCCGGCAGGTTTCCTGCCGCCCTCAGGCGGTCACTTCGGCCAAGGCGTCAGGCCTTCGACGGCGGCCGCTCGGCGCAGATCGTTGTCGAAGCAGGCGAACGTCAGCTCCTCGGCGGCGGCGCCGGTCGTTTCCCGCTATGCCAGTGCAGCCGCCAACTGCACGGCATCGTAGGTCCGCAGGCCGTGGCGCCACGCGAGCTCGCCTGCCCAGTTGAGCAGGCCGTTTGTCAGACCGACACGAATGAATGCCGTCCAGTCGCTCGTAAAGGCGCGTTCTGGAGTTGTCCCGATCTCGTGGACGGTTTGTGTTTGGGGATTTCGGGCGTCTCCTGGCGAGTGTCTTCCCGAGTTTCTGGCGACTACGCTACCTTTCGGCGCCGGACGTGGCGAGGTGATGGGAGAGCGAGCAGCAGTCAAGCGGCGCGTGGTTGTCGTCGGCGTCGGCGCCGCGGGCGCGGTGTTCGGCCGTCGGGCCGGCCGCAGGACGGACCGGTTCGATGGCTGAGCTTTCCGCCGACGGCAGCGTTCGCCTCGGGACCGTCCAGATCCACGGCCCGAGCGGACGGGTTCGCCGCCTTGGGGTGACGTCCGCGAGGCTGCGGCTCGTGTTGGCGTCCCTGATCCTCGTGGCCGCCTTCGTCGTCCACGCCGTTCTGGCCGCGCCGGCCGTGTTGCGCTCCGAGCTCTCCAGGTCCGGGCAGGTCGAGGCGATCGAGGAACACCGGAGACTCGCGGCCCGCTTCGAGGCGCTGGCCGAACGCTACTCGGAGGTCCGCCAGCTGGCGTCGGAGCTGGATGGCCGACTGTGCAAGATCGTTCTGTCCTACGGTGTCGGGGCGCCCGCGAACGAGGGCTGTGGCGAGGCCGTCGATGTCCTGGAGGAACCCGCCCTGACCTTGCGCCATGGCGAGGCGGTGTTGATCGAGTCAGGCGTCGAGGAAGACGCGGAACGAGTGACCGAGCGCATTGGAGGCCGATTGCGGGCCGCGGTCGAGGTCGAACGGGACGCGCCCGAACTGGTCGAGCTGACGCCGTCCGCGGCGCCGCTCCGGGGCGACGACTTCGTCCTCGTCGGCCCGTTCGGACAGACGAGAAATCGGGTCACGGGAGCGGAGGAGTTTCATTCCGGCATCGATCTCGCGGTTGCCGGCGGCGCCCCGGTGCTGGCCACCGCGGCAGGTCGCGTGACCTGGGCGGGGCGGGGCGCGGCCCTGGGCCGTTCCTGGATTCGTTACGGGCGCATGGTTGGCGTCCGCCACGGCGACCGATTCATCACCCTGTTCGGCCACCTGGATGCGACGGACGTGCAAGCGGGCGAGTTGGTCAGCCGGGGACAGCGCATCGGCAGCGTCGGCGCGACGGGATGGGGCGTCGAGCCGAATCTCCACTACGGCGTGCTGCGTCGCCGCCGCGACGGGCAGTATGTCGCCGTCGACCCCCGCATCCACATCCTGGACTATCGCTGGGACGAGGAGGACTTCATCGCCTCCGGTGGAACGCCGACGGAGCCTCTGACGCTGCCGACAACGTTGCGGAGATAACGGGAGGAGCGGATTCATGGGCTGTCGAGCCGTCATCTTCGACCTGGGCGGAGTCGTCTTCGGCTCCCCGCTGCACGCCATCCGGCGCTACGAGCTGGCGAACGGGATCGAGGAGAACTTCGTCAACCGCCTGGTCGCGGCGGCCGGACCGGGAGGATCCTGGCAGCGGATGGAGCGGGGCGAACTGGCGATGGGACCGGAGTTCTTCGCCGCCTTCGACGACGAGGCGAGGGCGGCGGATCCCTCGGCGGCCAAGCGGTTCTCGGCCGAGGAGATGATGGCGGCGATAGCGGAGGAGTCGCGGCCGCGGCCGCGGATGATCGAGGCGCTGCGGCGGCTGCGTGCTCGCGGCTACATCGTGACGGCGCTGACGAACAACTGGGTCAGCGCGGAGGAACGGGAACCCGCGGATGCCGAGGAGGCCGCGACGCGGGCCGGGATCCGGGCGCTCTTCGACGACTACGTCGAGTCGAGCGTCGTCGGCCTGCGCAAGCCCGATCCCGCGATCTACCGCCTGGCCTGCCGACGGATCGGCGTCGAACCGCGCGAGGCGGTGTTCCTGGACGACATCGGGTCGAACCTGAAGAGCGCGCGGGCGCTCGGCATGACGACGATCAAGGTCGACGACCCGGACCGCGCGCTTGCGGAGCTCTGGCGGACGCTGGCCGTTACGGAAGGGTGAACGCGAGATCGACCGTCGCGGCCAGTCCGTCGAGGAGCGTGACGCCGGCGCGCTGGCTGCCCAGGCGTTCGTGCCAGGCTTCGATCGTGTAGGTGCCGGCGGGCAGCCCGGGGATCTCGAAGGCGCCGTCCGGTCCGGTGACGGCGAAGAAGGGATGGCCGAAGACGGCGAGGTAGCTCGACATCCAGGGGTGCACGTCGCACTTGATCCGGAAGGCGGGTTCCGCGTCGGTGAACGAGAAGGAGGCCTCCTTGATCGCGGCGGGCATCGCCCGGTTGAAGGGACAGTTGATCTCGGAAAGGGAGTGGACGTTGTGGAGGAGGTCGTCCGAATTCAGCACCCGGAGCTCCTGGCCCACCATGATGCCGGCGACGCGGGGCGTGTACCGACAGCCCTTCTGGTCGATCACGGGCGGCTCGGCCGGCGGGTAGGGGCCCTGCGGAACGTTGTCGGCGACGTAGACGAGGACGTTGGCCAGGCCGGCCTGGTCGTCGACCGCGAGGAACTCGGGGTATGCCGGTTCCGCGTGCTTGGCGGCGCAGGCGGGGTCGGCGCCCATGTCGAGCGGACGGAGCTTCGGCGCCTCGCCGTCGAAGCGAACGACGCCGGCGATGGCGCTCCTGCCCAGGGGTTCGGCGGGCGGCGCTTCGGTCGCTTCCGCGGCATGGCCGCCAGCGCCCTCGGACGCGGCGTCGCCGCACGCGGCGAGCGAGAGGAAGGCCAGGGCGGGAACCGCCGCGAGAATCCGGCGGGACGAGGAAGTCGGTGGACAGGTCATCCTTCCATTCTACGCAGGCCGGGGGAGGCCGGAGTAGGCTGCGCGGGACCGTGCCCGCGCCGCCGCCGTGCAGCCCGTTTCCTTGACCCGGTCAGGGGCCGGTGCTAGCTTCCGCGCGATTCGTGGCCCGGCCCAGCCCTTGAGGGCGCCGCCGCCCTACTTCCAGGCCCTCGATGGCACAGAGTCAGGACAACACCCAGGAACCGGTCGCCGGCCGCGCGCCGCTGATCGTAGGCGGCTACGACTTCCGCTCCCTGACGGAAGCGGTCGCGGCGCCGGTCGAGCGCGGGACGCCGATCGGCTGGTGGTTCTTCTTCCTGCCGTCGCTGGCGCTGCTGGGCCTGTTCGGCGTTTCGATCGCCTGGCTGTTCTGGGAGGGCACCGGCATCTGGGGCCTGAACAATCCGGTCAACTGGGGCTTCGCGATCGTCAACTTCGTCTTCTGGGTCGGCATCGGCCACGCCGGCACGTTGATCTCCGCGATCCTCTTCCTGTTCCGGCAGAAGTGGCGCACCTCGATCAACCGCGCCGCGGAGGCGATGACGATCTTCGCGGTCATGTGCGCCCTGGTGTTTCCCGGCATCCACGTCGGCCGCGTGTGGGTCGCCTACTGGATGTTCCCGCTGCCGAACCAGATGGACATGTGGCCGAACTTCCGCAGTCCGTTGATCTGGGACGTGTTCGCGGTGTCGATCTACGGCACGGTGTCCCTGATGTTCTGGTACGTCGGCCTGATTCCGGACCTCGCGACGATTCGCGACCGCGCCCGGACGCGGATCCGGCGGATCGTCTACGGCGTCTTCGCTCTCGGCTGGCGCGGTTCTCACCGGAACTGGCTGCACTACGAGCGGGCCTACCTGATGCTGGCCGGACTGGCGACTCCCCTCGTCCTCTCCGTCCACTCCGTCGTGTCGATGGACTTCGCGACCGCCCAGCTGCCGGGCTGGCACACGACGATCTTCCCGCCCTACTTCGTCGCCGGCGCCATCTTCTCCGGCTTCGCCATGGTCGTGACCCTGATGCTGATCTGCCGGGTCCTGTTCAGGATGGAGGACATCATCACGATGCGCCATCTCGAGAACATGGCCAAGATCATGCTGCTGACGGGGTGCATGGTCGGCTACGCCTACGGCATCGAGATGTTCATCGCCTGGTACAGCGGCAACCCCTACGAGCAGTTCGCCTTCGCCAACCGGGCCCTCGGCCCCTACGCCTGGGCCTACTGGATCATGGTCAGCTGCAACGTGCTCACGCCGCAACTGTTCTGGTTCAAGAAGATGCGCAACCACATCGGCTGGCTGTTCGTCTCCTCGATCCTGATCAACATCGGCATGTGGTTCGAGCGTTTCGTCATCGTCGCGTCGTCGCTGCACCGGGACTTCCTGCCGGCGAGCTGGGACTACTACCAGGCGACCTTCTGGGACTTCGCCTCGCTGATCGGCAGCTTCGGCCTGTTCTTCACGATGTTCTGCCTGTTCGCCCGCTTCCTGCCGCTGGTGGCGACGGCGGAGGTCAAGACCGTGCTGCCGGAGGCCGATCCGCACCAGGGCGAGGAACTCGTGCGGGTCGCGGCCGCCGGGGCCGGAGCGACGGCCGCGGCGCGGCCGGCGACGGCCGGCGCGGGAGGCGCGTGACATGGGCCTGATGACCCTGGACGTGCCGGAAGCGTCGGCGGGCTACCGCCACTACGGCGTCCTGGCTCGCTTCGAGACGGCCAAGGCGCTCTATCGAGCGTGCGAGGCGGTCCGTGACGCCGGCTACTCGAAGTGGGACGCGCTGACGCCGTTCCCGGTGCACGGTCTCGAGAAGGCGATGGGGCTGAAGCCGTCCAGGTTGCCCTTCCTCGTGCTGGCGACGGGACTTTCCGGCGCCGGGCTGGGCTTCGCCCTGCAGAGCTGGGTTCACGTCCAGGCCTATCCGCTGATCATCAGCGGCAAGCCTCTGTTCACCTGGCCAGCCTTCGTGCCGGTCACCTTCGAGCTCGGCGTGCTCGGCGCGGCGCTGGGAGCGGTGCTCGGCATGTTCGCCTTCAACAAGCTGCCGACCTACCACCATCCGCTGTTCCGGTCGAAGAACTTCGCGCGGGTCACGGACGACGGTCTGTTCATCGCGATCGAAGCCTGGGACGCGAAGTACGACGACCGGGCCACCGCCGAGTTCCTGAGCGGACTTGGCGCGGTCGAAGTGGAGCACGTGCCGATCGACGACCCGGCGGAAGACGGCGACGCGGGAGGCGCCGTCTGATGGCCCACGGACCGCGCACCGTTCATCTCGATCAGCTGGTCATCCGACCGGGCGGCGGCTGGTCGCGCCTGCCGTTGATCGCGGGAACGGTCGGCCTGGTCTTCACGGCCGCGTCGGTCGTTCTGGCGATGGGATCGGCGGAGAGCGCGAAGCAGTTCTTCCACTCCTGGCTCGTGGCCGTCGTCTACTTTCTCGGCATTGGTCTCGGCTGTCTGTTCTTCGTGCTGATTCACCACGCGACGAAGGCGGGCTGGGGCGTCGTGGTGCGCCGCCTGGCCGAGAACCTGGCCTGCACGGCGCCGGCGCTGGCGGTCCTGTTCGTTCCCGTCGTCGCCCTGGGCATGTACGACCTGTTCCACTGGACCCACGCCGACGCGGTAGCGCATGACCGATTGCTGCAGGTCAAGGAACCGTGGCTCAACGAGACCGGCTTCTGGATTCGGGCGGTCATCTACTTCGTGGTCTGGAGCGGGCTGGCGCTCTACTACCGCAGCGCGTCGCGGCGGCAGGACGAGAGCGGAGACGAAGCCCTTTCCCGCCGAATGGCGCGATTCAGCCCCGTTGCGATCGCCCTCCTCGCGGTGACGCTGACGTTTGCCGGTTTCGACTGGCTGATGTCGCTGGAGCCGCACTGGTACTCGACCATGTTCGGCGTCTACTTCTTCGCCGGCACGGTCGTTTCGGCGTTTGCCGCGCTCATCGTCTTCACGCTGGCGTTCGAGCGGTCCGGCCACTTCCGGGGCGTGGTCACCGGCGAGCATTTCCACGATCTCGGCAAGCTGCTGTTCGCCTTCACCGTGTTCTGGGCGTACATCGCCTTCAGCCAGTTCTTCCTGATCTGGTACGCGAACATCCCGGAGGAGACCAACTGGTTCCTGAGCCGGCTGCACGGCACGGCGAACAACCCGGCGAACTGGCGCGCGGCGACCGTGCTGCTGGCCGTCGGCCACTTCGCCGTCCCGTTCTTCTTCCTCATGCCGCGAACGATCAAGCGCAACCGCGCCTTCCTGCTGATCGGCGCCGTCTGGATGCTGGCCATGCATCTGTGGGACGTGTTCTGGCTGGTCATGCCGAACCTGCATCGGGAGATGACGTTCAGCCTTCTCGACCTGACCTGCCTGCTCGGCGTCGGCGGCCTGTTCCTGGCGACCGCGGTCTGGTTGCTGAGCCGCGGCCCGCTGGCGCCGTCCCGGGACCCGCGGCTCGTCGAATCCCTGGCGTTCGAGAACGTCTGAAGAGGCGCCGGACCCGCGCCGCCGCGCCAGCGATCCGTTCTTGTTACAAGCCGTCGTCCCTGCTACTCTGCCGGTCGCGCCTCGTGAACCCGGACACCACTCCAAGTCAAGGAGCATCGACATGATTCCGAAGCGGACGATCCGCGTCTGTGCCGTTCTTCTCGCCCTCGCCCTGGCTTCCTCCCCGGTTGCCTTCGGCGGCACGATTGTCGGCAAGGTCACGTACGAGGGCCGGACGCCTCCGCAACGTCCAATGAGGATGGACGCGGATCCCAAGTGTGCCGCGAAGCACAGCGGCACGGTCCTCGACCAGACCTTCGTGGTCGGGGATGACGGCGCCTTCGCCAACGTCTTTCTGGCGATCACCGAGGGCCTGGAAGGGAAGTCCTTCGATGCGCCTTCGCAGCCCGTGGTCATGGATCAGAACGGCTGCATCTACACGCCGCGCATCATGGGCGTCCAGGTCGGCCAGCAGTTCAAGGTGAAGAACTCGGACGGCCTGCTGCACAACGTCCACTCGCTGTCCAAGGACAACCCCCCGTTCAACCGGGCGATGCCGGCCAGCGTGACCGAGGCCGACTACAGCTTCGAGAAGACGGAGCGCTTCCGGATCAAGTGCGACGTTCATCCCTGGATGACCTCCTGGGTGACCGTCGTCGATCATCCGTTCTACGCCGTGTCGGGCGCCGACGGTTCCTTCCGCATCGAGAACGTGCCGGCCGGCGTTTACACGATCGAGGCGCGGCACGAGTTCGAGAGGTTCAGGATCCAGTCCGAGACCGTCGAGGTCAGCGACGACGGCGTCGTGACGGCGAACTTCGTCTTCAAGCCGGAGTAGCCGAGGCGCCCCCGGCCAAGCAACGAGAAAGGAGCGGCGTCCATGGCGGAGCCCGTTCACGCGTCACCCGCACGCGACGAGCATCATCACGAGCAGAGCTTCTGGAGGAAGTGCGTCTTCTCGACCGATCACAAGGTGATCGGCGTCCAGTACTCGGTCACCGGCCTCGCGTTCCTTCTGTTCGGGTTCGCCCTGATGATGGTGATGCGTTGGCAGCTGGCCTATCCGGGCGAACCGATTCCCCTGATCGGCTCGCTCTTCGGCGAGAACCGGGCGCCCGGCGGCATCATGCTGCCGGACTTCTACAACGAGCTCGGCGCCATGCACGGGACGATCATGGTGTTTCTGGGCGTCGTGCCGCTGGCGGTCGGCGGTTTCGGCAACTTCGTCATGCCGCTTCAGCTCGGCGCCCCGGACATGGCCTTCCCGCGGCTCAACATGCTGAGCTACTGGTGCCTGTTCCTGGGCGGCGTGACCATGTTCGCCAGCTTCTTCCTGCCGAACGGCGCCGCGGGCAACGGCTGGACCTCGTACTCGCCGCTGGCCGACCTCGCGCTGAACGGTCAGACCGCCTGGTTGATCGGGATGATCTTCCTGATCACGTCGTCCCTGCTGGGCGCGATCAACTTCATCACCACGGCGATCCAGCTCCGCGCGCCCGGCATGACCTGGATGCGCCTGCCGTTCTTCTGCTGGGCGCAGATCGTGACCGCTTTCCTCCTGCTGCTCGCCTTTCCGCCGCTCGAGGCCGCGGGCGTGCTGCAGTTGATGGATCGCGTGGCGAACACCAGCTTCTTCATACCGGACGGGCTGGTGGTCGGCGGCGAGGCGCTTGATCGGAGCGGAGGCGGCAGTCCGCTGCTCTGGCAGCACCTGTTCTGGTTCCTGGCCCACCCGGAGGTCTACGTGCTCATCCTGCCGGCGATGGGTATCGTCGCCGAGGTGATCGCGAACAACTCCCGCAAGCCGCTCTGGGGCTACCGCTCGATGGTGTACTCCCTGATCTTCCTCGGCTTCATGAGTTTCATCGTCTGGGCGCACCACATGTTCATCACGGGCATGGGCTCGGTGATGTCCACCTTCTTCCAGACGACGACGATGATCATCTCCATCCCCTCGGTCATCATCCTGAGCGCCCTGTTCATCTCGCTCTGGGGCGGTTCCATCCGCTACAACACGCCGATGCTGTTCGCGCTCGGCTTTCTGCCGATGTTCGGCATCGGCGGGCTGACCGGACTGCCGCTGGGACTTGCCGCGGCGGACATCCCGCTCCACGACACGTACTACGTGATCGGCCACTTCCACTACGTCGTGGCGCCCGGCACCCTGTTCGCGCTGTTCGCCGGCATCTATTACTGGTTCCCCAAGGTGACGGGACGGAAGATGAACGAGTTCCTGGGCAAGCTCCACTTCTGGCCCTCCTTCGTCTTCATGAACGGCGTCTTCTTCCCGATGCTGATTCAGGGCCTGAACGGCGTCTCGCGGCGTCTTGCCGACGGCGGCGTCACCTACGACTTCGCGGGCAACGTGGCTGGACTGAACCGCATGATGTCGGTTTCGGCCTGGTGCCTGGCGCTGGCCCAGATTCCGTTCATCGTCAACTTCTTCATGAGCATCCGGAACGGCGAGAAGGCCGGCCGCAACCCCTGGAACTCGACCACGGTCGAGTGGCTGGCGCCGTCGCCGGCGCCGCACGGGAACTTCGACCAGGAGATCGAGGTCGTGCGCGGACCGTACGAGTACAGCGTTCCGGGCAGCGACAGGGACTACGTCCCACAGGCCGAACCGGCTTCAACCTGACCGTTCGAGGACCCCAGGATCATGGACATTCCCTACACGGTAGAGGCCCACCCCGAGACCGGCCTAAACAACGGCAAGATCGGCATCTGGCTGTTTCTGACCTCGGAGGTCATGCTGTTCGGAGCGCTGTTCGCCACGTTCATCATGCTGCGCCTGGGATCGGACGGCGCCTGGGCGGCAATGCAGGCCGAAGCGGAACTGAACATTCCGCTGGCGACGCTCAACACGGTGGTGCTGATCGGCTCCAGTCTGACGATGGTCATGGCCTGGGCGTCGCTGATGCGCGGGAAGCTGAACCGCTTTCGGGCCTACGGCTGGGCGACCGTCGGCTGTGGCGGCGTCTTCCTGGTCATCAAGTACTTCGAGTACATGGCTAAGTTCGATCACCATCACTATCCGGAGTCGAGCACGTTCCTCGCCATCTACTTCGCGATGACCGGCCTCCACGCCCTGCACGTGATCGGCGGCATGGCCTGGAACGCCTACTTCGCCGGGCCCGGGTCGAAGCTGTTCCACACGAACCGGCAGTGGCTGACCGACCGGGTCGAGCACTCCGGCCTCTTCTGGCACTTCGTCGACCTGGTCTGGATCTTCCTCTTTCCCGTCTTCTACCTCCTGTAGCGGGCGTTGTCTCCGCCCTTGACCCCGGTTACCCTGGAGCGAGTCGCATCCCATGAGTGAACACGTCGATATCGACCGGCAGGTCCGCATCTACTTCCTGGTGTTCGGCGCCCTGATGGTGGGGACGGGCTTCACGGTTGGCGCGTACTACCTGGACGTCTCCGTGCCGGTCGCCCTCGCCATCGGCCTGTTCATCGCCACCGTCAAGGCCTCTCTGGTCGCCTGCTTCTTCATGCACCTGATCGACGAGAAGAAGATCATCTACTGGACGCTGGCGCTGACCGTTGCCTTCTTCATCGCCCTGATGGCGTTGCCGCTCCTGACCTCGGTTGCGGATCAGGTCGGCGAGTTCGAGGCGTTCGAGGCGCCTGTTTCGCACTGACGGTCTCCCCGGTCAAGCCATGAACCTGAAGGTCATCCACATCGTCTTCGTCGGCAGCGCCGTTCTCCTCGCGCTGTTCTTCGGCGGCTGGTGCCTGGCGCAGGGCGTCGGGTACCGGATCGGGGCGCTGCTGTCGTTCGTCGTCGCCGCGGCGCTCGTGGGGTATGGCGTCTGGTTCTGGCGCAAGATCACGACTCCCGAGGAGGAGTGGGCCAGGCGGCGGAAGCTGTTTCGCACGATTCCCGTTGTCGCGGCGGCCTGGCTCCTTTTATCCGAACCCGCGGCCTGGGCCTGCAGGGCGTGCTACGGCGGTCTGGGCGACGAGGGCGTCGGGGGCGGTTTCTTCGGCGGCGGCGGCGGAATGCTCGACGCCGCCCGCGCCGGCGCCTGGGTTCTCCTCGGCTCGGTCTTTCTGATGCAGGCCGCTCTGGTTCTCTTCTTTCTCTGTCTCCGGCGTCGGGCGCGGCGCCTCCGTACCGACCCGGTGCCGCCCTGGTGGAGCACCGTCGAGGAGCCTGTCAAGTCATGATGGATTCCATGTTCCCTGCCGCGGCGTCGGAGCACGCCGGTCGGATCGACAACATGATCGACGTGGTGCACTACCTGATGTTCGCGCTCTTCATCGTCTGGGGCGCGTTCTTCGTGTACGTGCTGATGCGCTTCCGGGCCAGGCGCAACCCGAAGGCGGATTACGTCGGCGTCAAGAGCAAGGCGAGCACCTACGGGGAGGTCGCCGTGGCAATCGTCGAGGGCGTGCTCCTGCTCGGGTTCTCCATCCCGATGTGGGCGGAGCGCGTCGACGAGGCGCCGCCGGAATCGGAGGCGACGGTCGTGCGCGTCGTCGCGCAGCAGTTCGCCTGGAACGTCTGGTACCCGGGCGCCGACGGGGAGTTCGGCGCCGCGGACGTCTCCCTGGTCGACGAAGCGACCAATCCGATCGGCCTCGACCGCGACGATCCAGCCGGCGCGGACGACATCTGGACCGTGAACCAGTTGCACCTGCCGGTCGACAAGGCGGCGATCATCCACCTGTCGTCCAAGGACGTGATCCACAGCTTCAACCTGCCGAACATGCGGATCAAGCAGGACGCCATCCCCGGGCTCTCGATTCCCGTCTGGTTCGTGCCAACCAAGACGACTGCCCGGATCCGAGAGGAGACCGGCAATCCGGACTACGTCTACGAGATTGCCTGCGCTCAGCTCTGCGGCAACAGTCACTACTCGATGCGCGGCTTCCTGACGGTGCATACCGAGGAAGAGTTCCAGGCTTGGCTCGACGAGGAGGCGTCCTACCTCACCGGCGGCGAGGACGACTTCTTCGACTTCTAGCAGCCCGTGGCGAACGTCGCGCTGCATTCGAGCGGCCAACCATCCCGCCCGGCATCGTTGCTCCTCGGTCGAAGTTGGCCCGAAGACCGCGTGTGCGCCGGCATCGTAGGCGGCGCCCAGTGCGGCGTTGGCCCGCGGCCGCGCCTTCAGTGTACGCTCAGGGTCCATGGCCGCTTGGACACCGATCTGGGGACGCCGCGAGCTGCTGAAGGCGGCGGCCGTCGCGCTTGGCGTCCGTGCCGCGGCCAGACAGGAACCCGACGCCGCCGAACCGGCGGACGGGCCGGCGGAACAGGCCGGCGAGGCTGACCAGGCGGCGCTCGAGGCGTACCGCGCGGGTTTCGCCTCGGCGCCGCTCGAGAGGCTGCGGATCGGATTCGTCGGCGTCGGCAACCAGGGCGGCGGCCACGTCCGGAACTTCCTGCGGATCGACGGCGTCGACTTGGTTGCCATCTGCGACATCGACGAGCCGCGGGCGCGGGAGGTGGCCTCCTGGGTGGTCGACGCCGGACGAACGCCGCCGGCGTTGTATACCCGGGGCGATACCGACTTCCAGCGGCTGTGCGCGCGCGACGACGTCGACCTCGTGTTCAACTCGACTCCCTGGCGGTGGCACGTTCCGGTTTGCGTCGAGGCAATGGAGACCGGGAAGCACACGGCGGTCGAGGTGCCGGCGGCGATCACCCTCGAAGGCTGCTGGCGTCTGGTCGACACGGCCGAACGCACGGCGCGGCATTGCGTGATGATGGAGAACTGCAACTACGGCCGCAGCGAGATGATGGTCCTGAACATGGTGCGTCAGGGCCTGCTGGGCGAGCTTCTTCACGGCGAAGCGGCCTACATTCACGATCTGCGGTCGATCAAGTTCTCGGACCGCAACGAGGGGCTGTGGCGTCTCCAGCACTCGGTGGAACGGGACGCGAACCTCTATCCGACCCACGGTCTCGGGCCGGTGGCCCAGTGCATGGACATCAACCGGGGCGACTGCTTCGACTACCTCGTTTCGCTGTCGAGCCCGGCGAAGGGGTTGGCGCTCTACGCCGAGGAGCGCTTCGGCGCCGACGATCCCCGCGCCAGGGTCCGCTACGCCCTCGGCGACATGAACTCGAGCCTGATCCGTACGCGGCGCGGGCGGAGCATCCTGCTGCAGCACGACACGACGACGCCCAGGCCGTACAGTCGGCTCAACCTGGTGCAGGGCACGCGCGGCGTGTTCGCGGGGTTCCCGGACCGGATCTTCATCGAAGGCGAGGCCGAGGGGCACGGGTGGAGCGACATCGAGCCCTACCGGGAGCGGTTCGAGCATCCCTTGTGGGCGGAACGGGCCGGGGATGCCGAGGGCGGCGGCCACGGCGGCATGGACTACCTCGAGGACTACCGGCTGGTCCGCTGTCTGCTCGAGGGCACGCCCACCGACATGGACGTCTACGACGCGGCCGCGCTCTCGGCGCCGGTTGAGCTGAGCGAGATCTCTGTCGCTCGGGGCAGCGAGCCGGTCGAGTTTCCCGACTTCACGCGCGGCGCCTACCGTACGCGGCCGCCTTTGGGGATCGTCGCCTGAGAGTCGCCTATCTTCTGCCCGGCGCCGCCCTCTACGGCGGCGTCAAGGTGGCGTTGCAGCATGCCCGGGCGCTCCGGGGCCTCGGAGTCGAGACAACCGTCCACTCGCCGGATCCGTGCCCGAACTGGTTCGACGGAGCGAACGCCTTCTACCGGCGGGTTCGGGCGCTCGATCGGCAATCGCTGCCGCCGGTCGACGTGGCGGTGGGGACCCTGGCGCCGACCGTCGCTCCGGCGATCGGCATCGCCGACCGCCTGGCGTGTCACCTGTGCCAGGGCTACGAACCGGCCCACGACACGCTGCCTCGCGCCGAGCGCGCCGCGATGCGCGCGGCCTACGACCTGCCGGCTCGAAAGCTCGTCGTGTCGCCCCACCTTCTCCGGACGATCCAGGATCGTCACGGCGTGCCGGCCCGGTGGATTCCGCAGCCGTTCGAGCCGGATCTGTTCCGGCCGCCGGCGAATGAACGAACCGAGGACGGACGGCTGCGCGTTCTGGTCAGCGGGCACTGGGCACTCGACGTGAAGGGCGTTGCCTGGTGCCTGCGCGCACTGCGGCCGCTGTTCGAGCGGAGTGGCGGTCGGCTCGACCTGGTGCGTCTGTCGCTCGACGCGGATCCCGAAGAGGTGTCCCTCTGGCCCGAAGCGGAGCGGCATCGTCACGTCCCGCCGGCTCAAGTTCCCGCGCTGATCCAGGGAGTCGACCTCTGCATCGGGCCCTCGTCGCCCCTCGAGGGCTTCGGCCTGCTTGCGCTCGAGGCGATGGGCTGTGCTCGTCCCTGCGTTCTGACGGACATTCCCTCGCACCGCGATCTCGATCCGGATTGCCAGGCCTCCATCAAGGCGCCGTTCGGCGACGGGGAGGCGCTTCGAGGCGCCGTGGAGCGCCTGTGGCGCGACCGGCGCCTCCGGCGGCGGCTGGGCGGCGGCGGCCGGGCGATCGCCGAGACGTACACGGAGGAGCGCACTGGCGAGGCGCTGATGCGCGCATTCGACGCCGACCGCCAACGGCCTCGTCAGTCGACGGTTCAGCCGAAGATCGACACGTAGAAGCCCGCCGCGGCGAGGCTCTCGCGGTCGGCCGCCATCGACTCCGGCAGCGCGTCCATCCGGGGCGGCAGCGGGGTGGTCTGGGCGTCGATCCGGTAGCGGTCGAAGCCGGCCGCGCGGAGCCAGTCCTCGAGTGTGCGGCGGGTGAAGAAGCGGACGTGGGTGGCGCAAAGCAGTCCCATGGGAACGTAGTCCCACCGCCCGGAGATCAGGTCCTCGACGACCGAATAGTGGCCGACGTTCGGGACCGAGAACACGATGCGTCCGGCGGGACGGAGCCAGCCGGCGGCTCGTTCCAGGAACGCCTGCCCTTCGGCAAGATGCTCGAACAGCTCGAAGGCGACGACCGCGTCGAAGGTCTCGCCCGGTTCCACGGTCTGGACGTCGCCGCAAACGACCCGGTCGAGTCGGTTCCCGGCGGCCGCGGCGGCCTCGGGATTCAGTTCGATCCCGACCATCCGGCAGTTGAAACGCTGCTTGATCAGGCGCGCCGTCGCGCCGCGCCCGCAGCCGACCTCCAGTACCGAGGAATGGGGCCCGAGCGTCTCCGGCAGAAGCGGCAGGACGTCGGCGCGTTCCACGCCGTAGTAGTCGATGAACTCGTAGCAGAGGCCGACTCGCGGACCGGGGATCCGCTCGCCCGCGGCACGCTGGGCGGTCGCGGCCGGCGACAGCAGCGCGGCCGGGAAGGCGGCTTCCCCGGCCGGCAAGGACGAAGCCTCGGCGTCCGGACTCGCCAGCCACGTTGCCTCCGCCTGCTCGAAGTCGGCCAGGGTGAAGAGGTCGTCGCCGGCTTCGGGGCCGGTTGTCGTCAGATCGGTTGCGTAGACCGCGCTGCCCCAGCCTGACGCGGCCGTCAGCTCCCGTCGCATCCTGTGCAGCGAAGCCCGACCGATCAGGACCCGGCAGGAGCCGAGGACGAGTGTCGCCTCCGTGCCGTCGGGCGGCACGGAGGGCGTCTCGGCGACGACCTTGACGTCGCCGAACACCGCCCGCGCCTCGCCGACGAGCCAGCGGCGGAGGTACCGCCACTCCGCGGACGCGTCAGCCTCGGCGTCCCAGGGCAGAACCAGCAGAAGCATGAGGCGATCGTATGACGTTCAAGCGCTGCGATCGACTCGGGATGGGCAATGGAAGGCGACGGTTCTTCGCCGGATCGAGGCCGGATCGAGCAGCGTGCCCGGCGTGCCGCTATAGTGTTCACGGCCTCCGATTGACGGATGTCCGTGGCCGGGCAGTGGAGGAGCTCCGTGCGTGGCGGAGGAGGCGGCTGCCCTGAGGGGGGAACCGATGAACGCGCAATCCCTGACCTTCCGACCGTTCGTTCTCAAGGCCGTTCTCGCCGGCGCCGTGCTGCTTCTCGTCGCGGCCGCCGCCGGCGCCCAGGTGTCCGGAGACGTCGCCTACGTCTTCAGTACGTACGCCTTCCTGGTCTGGGGCGCGTTCATCATGTGGATGTGCGCCGGCTTCACGATGCTCGAGGCCGGTTCGGTGCGGACGAAGAACGCCTCCGTCATCTGCATGAAGAACATCGGGCTCTACTCGATCGCCGGCATCGCCTACTACGTCATCGGCTACAACCTGATGTACGTCGATGTGGGCGCCTGGATCGGGTCGGTCACGCCGCTGTTCGAAGCGTCCGCGGACGAGATGGCCCTGCTCGGCGGCGACGCGGACAAGGCGGCCGCGGTCATCGGGAGCGGGTATTCCGAGATGTCGAGCTGGTTCTTCCAGATGACCTTCGTGGCCACCACGGCCTCGATCGTGTCGGGAGCTCTCGCCGAGCGCGTCAAGCTCTGGTCCTTCCTCATCTTCACTGGCGCACTGACCGCGGTGATCTATCCGATCGTCGGCGCCTGGACCTGGGGCGGCGGTTGGCTTGCCGAGCTGGGCTTCCAGGATTTCGCCGGCTCCACCATCGTCCATTCGACGGGCGGCTGGGCTGCCCTGGCGGGGATCATCACGGTTGGCGCGAGGCGCGGCAAGTTCCGCTCCGACGGCGGCGTCAAGGTCACTCCGCCTTCGAACGTCCCGATCGTCACTCTGGGCGTCTTCATCCTGTGGATGGGCTGGTTCGGCTTCAACGGCGGTTCTCAGCTCGCGCTCGGCGGCGCAGCCGACGCGACGGCGATGAGCAACCTGCTGGTCAACACGAACCTCGCCGCCGCCGCGGGCGTCGTCGCGGCGTTGGTTGTCTCGCGGCCGTTGCTGGGTCGCGTGGACCTGCTGGCGGTTCTGAACGGCGCGCTTGGGGGGCTGGTCGGCGTCACCGCCGGGCCTGACCTGGTCGGCCACCACTGGGCGCTCCTGATCGGCGCGATAGGCGGCGTCGTCACCGTCGCCGGCATGAAGCTGCTCGAGCGGATGAAGCTGGACGATGTCGTGGGCGCCGTTCCGGTCCACCTGTTCGCCGGCATCTGGGGAACGCTCGCCGTCTGCATCGCGGCCGGCGGCAACCTCGTGCATCAGATCGTCGGCATCCTGTCTGTCGGGGCCTTCGTGTTCGGGCTGTCGATGCTGCTGTGGTGGGCGCTCGGCAAGACGATCGGCGTTCGCGTGTCGCCGGAGGTCGAGGAACTCGGTCAGGACATGGCCGAACTCGGCATCGAGTCCTACCCCGAGTTCATCCTGATGCCGGATGAAGACGACATGGAGGCCGCGAGAGCGGCGCAGGAGCACGCGGGAGAGCCCGCGGACGAATAGCCCGCATGGGTTATCGTCCCGCGCCGATGCGCGAACCTGCCGACGGAGCGGAGTGGGGCTACGATGAGCACGACGGCCCCGCCGTCTGGGGACGTCTCGACCCTGCCTACCAGACGTGTTCGCTGGGCGGCGAACAGTCTCCGATCGATCTGATCGACGCACGCGAGGCACGGGTCGACCCGGTCGAGTTCAGGTACCGGTCTTCCCGGTCGACGGTCGAGAACACGGGGCACTCGATCCAGGTGAACCCGGAACCCGGCAACCGGATCGTCGTCGCGGGCGTGCGGTTCGAGTTGGAGCAGTTCCACTTCCACCACGGCGCCGAGCACACGATCGCGGGCGTCCGCCTGCCGCTCGAGATGCACTTCGTGCATCGGAGCGCCGCCAGCTCGCTGCTGGTCGTCGGCGTCCTGTTCCGCGAGGGTCCCCCGAACCCGGCGCTGGCGACCGTGTGGTCGAGCTTTCCGGCCGCTGCCGATCCGCCGCGCGCCATCCCGGACGCGGTCGATCTGCCGGCCCTGTTGCCGGCGCCGCGGACCTCCTGGCGGTACCGGGGATCGCTGACCACGCCGCCGTGCACGGAGGGCGTGGCCTGGATCGTCCTGACGGAACCGCTCACGCTGTCCGCCGCCCAGATCGAGGCCTTCGCGGCGACCTACCCGAACAACCGTCGGCCGGTTCAGCCGCTCGGGGAGCGCGTTCTGGTGCGCGGATGACGCCTCAGTTGGCGTCCCGCACCAGCCGCAGCATGGCGTCGCTGACGGCGCAGGCGAAACGCGGGTCGTTGATGTTCGCGTCGACCTCGGTGACCGGCACGGCCCGCCGCAGGTTCTCGCGCAGCGCGGCGAAGAGCGCGTCGTCGGCCGCTGGGTCGTGGAAGGGTCCGCCGGGGGCGGAAAGGGTGGAAACGCCGCCCAGCGGCAGATAGACCTCGACCGGTCCGGTGGAGGCGTTCAGTTTGGCGGCGAGGACCTGGCCGAGTTCGGCGGACTCATCGCGCGTCGTGCGCATCAGGGTCATGTTGTCGCTCTGGCGGTGGAAGTTGCGGCCCTCGAACTCTTCCGGAACGGTGTCCCGGGAGAAGAAGCTGACCATGTCGAGGCAACCGGGCACGACGACGGCGGGCGTACCGCTCTTCGCCGCTGCCTCCAGTCGCGAGGGACCGGCGGTGCGTACGCCGCCGACCAGTTCGTCCGCGCACTCGGCGGTCGTCAGGTCGAGCACGCCGTGGACGAAGCCGGCCTCGATCAGGCTCTCCATCGTGCGGCCGCCGGCGCCCGTGGCCTGGAAGACGAGAACCTCGAGTCCCTCGATCTCCAGTTGGCGCCGACAGGCGTCCACGCGGCGCTCCTGAATGTGGACACCGCGATCAGAGGACGGTCGTCTCCTCCTTCGATCTCGACCTGGGCCATGGCGCAGACCGCGGCGGCGGTGCGGCTCAGGACCTGCCGGCTGATCCGGTTGATCCCGTCGATATCGACGATCGACGGCGCCATCACGATGTCCTTGACGCCGACGTAGCCGGACACGTCGCCGCCCGCCACCGTCGACACCATCATCTTGGGTACGCCGAGCGGCAAGGCGCGCATCGCGGCGGTCGCCATCATCGTGCCCGCTCTGCCGCCGAGGCCGACGATCGCGTCGAACCTCGCCTGACGGTCGCAGCGGCGGACGATCTCCTCGGCGCCGGCCGACATGGCCGCGATGGTCCGACCGCGGTCGGCCGCGCGCACGAGTTCCTCGATCGTCTCGCCGGCCGCGCAGGCGACCTCGCGGCGGCTGACGTCGGGCTGCCGGCCGCCGTCCGGCGCGGGCTCGCCGAGGATGCCGAGGTCGATGACGAAGGCTCGGCAACCCCAGTCGCGCACGATCCGGTCGACCAGGAAGGCGACCTCCCCGCCCTTCGTGTCGAGGGTCGCAAGCACGGCGATGGTGCGGGGGCGTTCGGCCACGCTGTCGGCATCCTAACCCCCGGATTCGCGGCGCGTGGGCGCCGGGAGGAGGGTAGGATCGCCGACCATGTTCGTTCGCGGCCTGTCCTTGGGACTCGGGCTGGGTCTCGCCGCTGCGGCCGGCGCCCAGGAGTTGATGCCCGATCACGACGCCTCTCGTCGCGAGCGGCTCGACTACGCCGGGGAGCGATTTCGCGCGCCGGACGGATTCGCGGTGGAACCCGCGGCGGCGGACGGCCTCTTCGGCTCGGTCGTCAACATGACCTTCGACGCCGCGGGCAGACCGCTGCTGGCGCTGGAGGGCGAAGGGCTGGCCCTGCTCGAGGACGCCGACGGTGACGGCCGGTACGACCGGCGCATCGATTTCGCTCCCCAGGTCGCCACCGCGCATGGGCTGTACGTCATGGGGCCGGGCGACGTGCTGGTCCACGCGAATGGCCGCGGCCGGCTGGCCGAGGCGGCGGGAGTCGAGGGCAGGCCCGGCCGCAACGCCTCGGTGGAGGACGCCGGGCTCTACCGGCTGCGGGACACGGACGGCGACGACCGGGTCGACGCGGTCGAGCGGATCGCTCCCGCGAATGGCGGCATCCAGGAGCACGGACCGCACACGATCGCGCGAGGTCCCGACGGCGCGCTGTACGTCCTCTACGGAAACCACTCGTCGCCCGATGTCAGCCTCGCGCCGACCTCGCCGCTGCGCGCGCTGCGGGAGGATCAGCTCCTGCCGCCGATCCTCGACCCGCGAGGCCATGCCAACGGCCTGCGCGCGCCGGGCGGCACGGTCCATCGTCTGGATCTCGACGCCAACACGTGGGAGCGGCTCGCGGGAGGCCTGCGCAATCCCTTCGATCTGGCGATCGGCGCGGCGGGCGAGATCTTCGCCTACGAGGCGGACATGGAGTGGGACCGCGGTTTGCCCTGGTTTCGCCCCACGCGGGTGGTCCACCTGATACCGGCGGGCGACTACGGCTGGCGCACCGGGTCCGGGAAGATCGCGTTCCACGAGATCGACACGCTGCCAAGCGTGGTCGACATCGGACGGGGCTCGCCGGTGGGCGTCGCCTTCTACTACCACCACGTCTACCCCGATCGCTACCAGGGCGCCTACTTCATGGGCGACTGGTCTCGGGGCCGGATCCGGGTCCTGTTCCCCGAGCGGGCCGGCGCCACCTGGACCGGGGAGGCGCACGATTTCGTCCTGGGCGAACCGCTGAACGTGACGGACCTCGATGTCGGGCCGGACGGCGTTCTGTACTTCGCGACCGGCGGCCGGGGCACGTCGGGAGGTCTCTACCGAGTGACCAGCGAGCGAGCCGGGGAGGCGGTCGCGGTCACGGGCACGGAAGCCGCGGTCCGTCAGCCGATGCCCCGCTCCGCGTGGGGCAGGGAGGCGATCCGGCGCGCCCGCGGAGAGGCGGGCGCGAACTGGGCGCCGGAACTCTGGGCGATCGTTCACAGCGCGGAACGGCCGCAGCTCGACCGCATCCGCGCGCTGGAACTGCTCCAGGTGCATGGTCCGCGACCGACTTCGGAGGAAACGGCGGCGTTGCTGGACTCCGACGCGCCCTTGGTGCGCGCGGCCGCGGCCGGGCTGCTCGGCGGCCACCCGTTCTCCCAGGTACAGCGGCCTCTGCGCGCCGCGCTGGCCGATGTCGACCCGCTGGTCGCCCGGCGGGCAGCCGAGTCCATGGTGCGTTCGGGGCTCGATCTCCGCGCCCGCGGCATCGAGGTCGCAACCTCCGACGCCCTGTACGGCCTGCTCGATCACGGTGACCGGTTCCTCCGTTACGCGGCGCGGGAGGCGATCCAACGGATCCCCCATGGCTACTGGGTCGACCAGGCGTTCGTGGCCTCTCCCCGGCAGCGCCCCCGCGGTTTCTTCGAGGCGGTGCTGGCGATGATCTACAGCCTGGAGCACAGAATCGAGTACAACTTCCTCATGGGCGGCCTGCTTCAGGTCGCGCGGGCCGACCTGGATGCGGAGGCCGAACTCGACTTCCTGCGGACGATGGAGATCGCCTTCATTCGCGATCCGGCGCCCGACGCTCCGGGGCGAGACGAGGCGCGCGTCGGCTTGGGGCAGGCGTTGCTCGGTCGCTACCCGCACGCCGACGATCGCGTGAACCGCCAGCTCGAACGGCTGCTCGCCTACCTGCAGCCGGACGGGGCCCTTGCCCTGATGGTCGAGCGTCTGGAAGGGAACCGGCCGACGCCGGAGGAGATCCACACCGCCTACTGCCTGCGGACGATGGACAGGGGCTGGACGCCGGCGTTGCGCGGCCGGGTCGTGGCCTGGTTCGACGATGCCCGGGAGTTCCGTGGCGCCGCCAGCATGGAGGGATACATCGACGCCATCTGGAACGACGTCCTGGCCCGGTTCCCGGACGAGGAACGCGCGGCGGCCGAGGAGCGACTCGAGAATCAGCGGGCCGAGCGGGCGCGGCGCGCCGCCGCGCTGGTCACCGAAGTCGAGGGTGACCGGCGAGGTAGGAACGACCTCGCCCAGATGAGCTTCGAGGAACTCGCGGAGTACCTGGAGTACGACGTGATGGCCTACGAGCGTTACGACCCCGAGCAGGGTGAACGGGTGTTTCACCGTGCGCGTTGCTCGGCCTGTCACGTCTTCGGCGACATCGGCCGCGGCGGCGGCCCGGATCTCTCGACGGTCGTCAAGCGCTTTCGTCGCGGCGAAGTTCTCGAGTCGATCATGTTCCCGTCACGCGTCATCTCGGACCAGTACCAGACGGTCGACGTCGAACTCGACGACGGCAGCCTGCACAGCGGCATGGTGGTGGAGGACGGCGCCGATCGGTTGACGCTGGTCGACGCCGGCGGCGTCCGCGTCGATCTGGACAAGGAGCGGATCCGGCGCCGCGAGCCGTCCGCGCTCTCGATCATGCCGGAAGGCCTGCTCGACACGATGACCCTGAGCGACCTGGCCAGCCTGATCCGCTTCCTCGGTGAGGGCGCCGATCAGGAGCGCTAGCGCTAGCTCCGCCGGATGGGTCGCCGGTTCGTTTCATGTCTCCCAAGCCGCGCAGGAGTACCCGCCGCTCACGGCTGCCGGTCTGCCGCGGCGTTCGCGGCGCGACGACGGTAGAGGGCGTGCATCGCGAGTCGATTCTGACCGCGACGGCGGAACTGCTCGAGCGGATGGTGCAGGCGAACGGCATCGAGCCCGAGGAGGTCGCGAGCGCCATCTTCACGACTTCGCCGGACCTGACGGCGGAGTACCCGGCGCTCGCGGCCAGGCTGATGGGTTGGCGCGACGCGGCTCTCCTGTGCGGGCACGAAATGGCGGTTCCGGGCGGTCTGGAGCGTTGCGTACGCATCCTGCTGCACTGGAACACGACGCTTCCCGCCTCGGACGTCGAGCACGTCTACATCCATGGCGCCTCCAACCTGCGGCCCGACCGCGCGGAGCTCGACGAATTGCGCCGGCGGATCGAAGCGCGCCGTGAGCGTCGGCCAGAGGGGCCGGAGTCGGTGCGGCGCCGCTGCCGCCGGCAGGACTAACGACGGTAGGAGATGCCCGCGAACAGGCGCCTGCCGGGTTCGAGGATGCGTCGCCCGTTGAACGGGTTCCTGGCGTTCAGATGGCTGGCGTAGGCCGCGTCGGTCAGGTTGCAGGCCCGCAAGCGGAACTCGAGGCCTGAACGGAGAGTCCAGGCTGCGGCAAGGTCGAGGATCTCGTCGCCTTCGGTCGGGATTTCGTGACGGCTGGTCGCGGTCCGGTCCTGGTCCCGGGTTGCGGCGCCGGAGAGGTCGATCCAGGCCCGGCCGGAGGGGAGTTGCAGGCGCATCCCCACCCGGGCGGTCAGAGGCGGGATGCCGAGCAGGGGCTCGTCGAGGGTGTCGTCGTCCGCCCGGACGGATTCGACCTCGAACCGCCAGGAGAAGACGTCGGTGACGCGCTGACGAAGACCGAGTTCGCCGCCCAGGAACGACGCGTCGCCGTTGACGTAGCGGAAGACGACGGGCGGCGAGAGCGGCAGTCGTTTCGGCAGGGACCGATCCGGCGCGATCGTGATGTAGTCGTCGATCCAGCGGTAGAACAGGGTCGCGCTGACTTCGAGCCGCGAGCCGGGGCGGCCCTGCAGGTCGAGATCGACCTGGTTGCTGACCTCCGGTTCGATCAGGGGGTTGCCCATGAACTCCGCGGGGAGCTGGAACTTGCTGGCGGGGAAGCGGTCGGACCAGCGCTCCAGCGTGGTCGCCGTGCGCACGGCGCGGCCGGCGCCGAGGGTCAGGAGCCACTCGTCGTCAAGCGTGAAGGCCGCCGAGAGCGCCGCGCTCAGGTTCGTTTCGTTCCGCTCCGGACCGCCTTCCGTATTGGCGCGAAAGAACTCGGTCGCGTGGTCGATTCCCGCGGACACGGAGTCGACGCGAACCGCGGCGCCGAAGGACGCGTTCTCGGCGTCGCGCACGCCCTGCACGTAAACGCCCACGTTGTCGGTGCGGCTGCCCGCCCAGACCTGGTCCCGGAAGATCAGGAGCCCGTTCGACCGGCGCTGGACCAGGCGCTCGGCCTGCTGGCGTGAGCGGTAGTGGTCGGCGCCGACGGTCCAGCGCAAGCCGCGGTCGCCCGCGCCGCCCAGGTCGAAGGAGAGCCGGAGGCCGTCGGTGTTCGACTCGGTCGGCAGGTCGATATCGAGAGCGAAGGGCGGTGTGCGGCCAGGGGCGTCGCGGCCGGTCGGCTTCCCGTCATTGTTCATCAGGTGATCCTTGCGGTTCGAATAGAGCTGGACCATGAAGCCGCGAAGCGCCTTCCGCTCGCCGTTCCACAGGTACCTGAGGTTGTGGGAACGGGTCTTGAACCAGCTGGCGTCCAGCAGCCGGCCGGGATAGTCGATGTCCTCCTGCGACTGGTAGCCGCCGTTGTACCGGAGCAGACCGCCTCTGCCCGCCTGTACGCCAAACAGCCAGGACAGGTCCTCGGACAGGTAGTCTCCCGGGACGTCCCGGCCGGCGCCGTCCTCGTAGTCGTTGCCCGAGCGCCGGCCGGCGGTGAGGGCGTAGCGGCTGCTCGGCGTGGCGCCGGCGAGCCGGGCGAGGCCGCTGGTCGTGCTCCCGTTGTCGCCGTAGTCGAGCGAGAAAGCGCCGGAAAGCCCGTGGCCGGCGGCCGTGAACTCCGGCGCCCGGGTGACGACGTCGATCGCGCCCATTGCGCCGGCGGACCACATCAGTGCGTAAGGGCCCTTGACGATCCGGACCTCGTCGACGGCGAGCGGATTCACGTGGCTCAGGTCGGAGTCCATCCGGGCCGGGCCGGCGGCGAACGTGCGCGAGCCGTCGACGGTCATCGCGATCTGGTTCTCCTGCAGGCCCCGGAGAGTCGGTTCCAGGTTGATCGGTCCGCGACGGTTTGCGTCGAGACCGGGCGCGGCGCGGAAGGCCGCGGCCAGGTCCGACTCGTTCTGGAAGCTCTCGGCCGGAATCGTCGTCTGGACCTGGATTTCGGGCAGGGAGGCGGTGACCGTCATGCGGGCGGAGATCGTGGGCGGCTGCTCCTCCGACTCGGGCGCCGCGCCGTCCTGGCTGGCCAGGGTCGGCGGAGCGTTCAGCAGGAGCAGCGGGAGAGCCGCGACGGCAGGGAAGGCGTTTCTGGTTGCTGGGAAGCGCATGGTCATGAGACTCCGTTTGAAGACATCGAAATGAAGGGCCGTCCGCGGGCGTGCGCCGGCCGGGGCGCCGGCCTTGCGCGCCTGATGCGTTGGGACGGCGTCATGGCCGCCGCTCGTTCAGGCGCCGCAGGCAGTCGCCGGCGGTTGGTGCGGTTCCGATGTCAGGCCGCTTGAGGCGGCGGCGGCCGAGGGGGCGCCGGGCGCCGGTCGGGCCAGGCTGGCGCATCCGCGGGAGCGCAGTCGCGGATCGCCGGCGGCGCCGGGTCCGGAACGCGGACGAGAGCGGCCTTGAACGTCCAGGGCTGGTCCGCGTCGGTCTGGTGGCAGGGGCCGATGCCGCATTGCCCCTTCGGGGGTTCTGCGCGATGGCCTGCCGCGCTTCCGCCCGGCTTTGGCGCGTGCTCGTCGCAGTCGAGCGGCTTCGCTTCCGCGGGCAACGGGCGGGACGTGTCGTTGCAGCACTCGAACTCGCATCCCGACTCGGCGGCGATGGGACTCAGCCAGCCAGCGCCCCACAATGCCAGCAGGAGCAACGCGACCAGTTGGCGCGGACGCGCGGGTCGCCTGCCGCGGGACGTGTTCATCGACGGCGATTCTGCCACGGGCCAGGACCTCGTCACAACCCGAACCTCCTGCCGCGCCCTTTGGCGGGGCCTTCTCCCTCGCATCGGCTCGACGGTGTGTCTACTAGGCGCTTGCGCCGCCTCTCGGTTCCAGGGCCTCGCTGCGGCGGCTACGCGCTCTCGCTACGGATCTCGGTGAACCGTGCGGGCTAGAATCGCTGCCCGTGGCGGCCGGCGGACCCGGACACGCCTGACCCGAACAGCCGGAGGAATGATGACGCTCAGAATCAACGACGAAGCGCCCGACTTCACCGCTCAGACCACGGAAGGAGAGATCGACTTCCACGAGTGGATGGGCGATGGCTGGTGCGTCCTGTTCTCGCACCCGAAGGATTTCACGCCGGTCTGCACGACCGAACTGGGCGCCGTTGCCGGTCTCAAGGGCGAGTTCGACCGCCGCAACTGCAAGGTGATCGGCATCAGCGTCGACGGCGTGTCGGAGCACGAAGCGTGGTCGAAGGACATCGAGGCCTCTCAGGGTCACGCCCTGAACTATCCGCTGATCGGCGATCCGACCCTGGACATCGTGAAGCGCTACGACATGCTGCCCGCGGACGCCGGCGACACGGCCGAGGGCCGCACGCCGATGGACAACGCCACCGCGCGCTCGGTCTTCGTGATCGGTCCGGACAAGCGGATCAAGGCGACTCTGACCTATCCGATGAGCACCGGCCGCAACTTCGCCGAGATCCTGCGCCTGCTCGACTCCGTGCAGTTGACCGCCAGGGAGCAGGTGGCGACGCCGGCGAACTGGGAGCGAGGCGAAGACGTGATCATCCTGCCGGCGGTGTCGGACGAGGACGCCCGGGCAAAGTATCCCCAAGGCTGGCAGCAACCCCTGCCGTACATCCGGGTCGTGCCGCAGTCGTAACCAGGGCGGCGGATTCTCCCTCGCGGCGGCGGACGTCAAGGAGCGACGCCATGACAACCGGGCTCAAGCCGGCTGCCTTGGCGCGGCCCGGCGGCGGCACGCCCAGTGCGTCCCGCCCAGGGATTCGCATGGAACAAACGTCTGGCGGTTCCTTGTCGTGGAACAACCACGGCCGCACACTGGGTACGCCGGCGCGTCGCACTGGGCGCCCCGGGCGCTCTCGCCGACTTTCCGGGCGTGTTCCCTGCGCGACAGCGCAGCCCGCGACGGCTGCGGACCCTCGCATGGAACAGACGGCGGCGCACCCAGTGTCGGCTTTACGGAAGTTCCCTGAGGCGACTCCCGCCCGATGGGCCGCGGGCTACTCGTGGCCGTCGAGCCGGTCGCCGCCGCGGCAGTCGGGCGAGAGGCCGCGGCTCTGGTCGCGTGCCCGCCACTCGGCCGGCGTCAGCGCGTCGACAGCGAGGGCGTGCACCGGTCCGGCCAGTTCCTCCGCCAGTGCGCGGTGTATCGCTCGGTGCCGCTGGAGTCGGCTCGCGCCCTCGAAGCCGCTGCTGACGACCACAACTCGGAAGTGGGTTTCGGCCTTGGGCGGGACGTTGTGCATCCGGCTCTCGTTCAGCACCTCGAGCCGTTCGGCGCCCGTCGCTTGCTCCAGCTTGTCGCGGATCGTCCGTTCGAGGGGCGTGCCGCGAACGACCGCCTTCGCGGAAGTCCTGTGCGTTGCGAGGGGACGTCGGAGAGCCGTCATGCGTGAACGATACCGGCGTCGACGGCGGCGCCGCTCCCGGAGACGTCGTTCCGGCGAACGTCGATCTGGCCGAAAGCCGCGAGACCTTGCAGCTCGTGGCGGACGTCGCGCGGCATGCCATAGGATGTTCGATGACGGGCGTCGTTCCACACTACGCGGCGCCTCCGACGATGCGGCGCAGGTCTTCGTCACGCGCCAGCAGCGATTCGAGCAAGGCCAGTTGCACCCGGCAGCGATCCAGGTTCTGGTCTGGCCGCTCGACCCGAAAGTAGACGTCGCCGTTCAGGTGGTCCGACAGGAAGCGCACCGCTTGCTCCAGCGTCAGGGCCAGGGCGCCGTCGACCAGGCTGCGGCGCTCCGCCTCGGTCAGAAAGACCGCGCCGTCCAGATAGCCCTGGGCGAGGGCGGCGAACAGTTCCAGGTCGACTTGCGCCTCGGCGAGGTCCCGGCCCTCCTCGTCGGCGCGGTGGCTCATCGAGCGAACCATGTCTCCGAAGTCGCAAGCGGCCAGTCCGGGCATGGTCGTGTCGAGATCGACGACACACAACGCTTCGCCGGTTGTCCGGTCGAACAGGAGGTTGCTGATCTTGCAGTCGTTGTGGACGGTGCGCCGCGGCAACCCGCGAGCCTCGGCGTCGCGCAGCCGGGAAGCCAGATGTCGATGGCCGGCGACCGACCGGATCTCGGCGCCGGCCTGCCGGCGCCGGTCGCGGCCGGCGGGCGAGGCGCTTGCCGCGTCCAGCGCCCGGTCAAGCGTCTCGAAACGGTTCAGCGTGTCGTGGAAGCGGGGAATCGTCTCGTGCAGGGGCGGCGAAGGAAGATCGACGAGCTGCGCCTCGAAACGACCGAACGCGCGCGCGGCGAGGAAGGCCTGCTCCGGGGTCGACGCCCGAAGTTCCGTCGTCGCGTCCTCGATCAGCTCGTACATTCGCCACCAGTCGGCGGGACCTTGTTCCGGCGCCGTCTCGACCCACATCCTTCCGTCCGCCGCGGCCGTCAGGGTCAATCGGCGCCGAGCGCTTCCCGGGCCGAGCTTGCATTCGAGGTGGCGCGTGATTCGCACGATGTTCGCCATGACCCGGGCGGGATGCGGGAACACGTAGCCGTTGATTCGCTGCAGCAGGAAACGGCTGCCGCTGGCGGTGGAGACGACGAACGAATCGTTGATGCGGCCCGCGCGCAGTTCGACCGCGCCGGTGGCGCGGCCGCCGGTCCGGAATCGTCCGGCGATGCGCAGGATTTCCCCGGGACCGTCCTGTGCGGTTGGTCTCACGGCGGTTTCAGCTAGCCGACCTCGGGGCCGGCTCGATGCGAGTGTGACATCGCTCTCATGATGGACAACGCCAGCGGTCGCCCGGTGGGCCGCGATGAACGGAGCGACCCACGACGGAGAGACAGATGGTAGAGCATCCGCCTCGCGCATGGCTTTTCTTCCGCGTCCCGGCGTCGGGTCCGTTCGAGGAGCTTCGGCGATCGGCCGCGGCGGAGCGTCAGACGGACAGTGCGAGCAACCGCGCCGCGAGGCGCGGCGGCGGGGAAGAACCGGCGGCCCGCGAAGGTTGGGAAGGACGAAGCGATGCCCCGCGGGCGAGAGCGGAGCGAACGAGAGTGAAACACGACGGCGCGGCTGATCGTCCTGAACCTGCTACACTTGTGCGCCGTCGGCGCTCAATGTAGCCAACCGGTTCGCCGAGGCGCTCCCTCGGCGGGCGGTTCAGTGCGCAGGTCGAGATGGACATGGGACGGTTCTCGACGTCGCCGTTGAGTTGTTCTGCTTGGCCCCAACCCTCTGGAGACCGAAGATGGCAGTTGCCGCAGTCAAGGACGTGAACAAGCCCCTCGAGGCGAGGTACTCGTCCATTCGCCAACTCCTGGAATTGGGGAAGGCGAAGACGTATCTCCTCGACGACGAGATCCGCGACATGACGCCGGTCGACATGGTCGGCGTCGAGGCCGAGATCAACGAACTGAACGATCGCCTGCGCGAATTGCGGGTCGGGGTGATCCGGCGGCCGGAGTGGTACGTGGCGAACCTCGACGAGGCGGTCACGCTCGAGATCGAGAAGGCGGACGAGGATCCCGCGACGCCGACGGTCGCCGAGCCGCTGAACACCAGCGATCCGGTTCGGATGTACCTGCGGGAGATGAGCACCGTTCCGCTCCTGGACCGCGACGGCGAGGTCGAAATTGCCAAGGATCTCGAGGAAGGCGAGTGGCAGATTTTCCAGGCGATGACCCGCAACCAGGATCTGATGACGCGGTTGCTGGCGATGACCGAGTTGGCGGACCGCAGGAACGCGAAACCGCTCTCCCAGTTGGTGGAGCTTGGGCAGCCCACTTCGCTGCTGGACCAGAACGGCTACAAGCGAGTCGCAAAGCGCGTCGGCGTGCTGGACAAGATGAGGGAACACGAAGACGAGCTGGATCGCGCCCGCCGCAAGCAGAAGCGCTACTCGCCGAGGGGCGCCCGCTTTCAGGAGATCGCCCGGGACATCGACCGTCTGGAGGAGCGGGCTTCCGCGCTGATCGTGGAACTGGGTTTCACCGGTCCGGACCGCAATCGAGTCGTGGACCTGGTCAAGCTGATCGACAATCGGTTCCGGCGCAGCGAGCGCGACATCAGCCGGGCCCAGGTGGCGCTTGAGCGTGAAAGCAACGAAGAACTTCGGGCGCTGCACCGCCGGCGCATCCAGAAGTACCGTGAAGAAGTGCGGGATCTCGAAGCTCGTCACTTCGTCAAGCAGGGAGAACTGCGCGCGATGGTGGCGAAGGTCAAGCGCGGCGAGGCGTTGAGCGAGCGCGCCAAGGAACAGCTCATCATGGCGAACCTGCGTCTGGTCGTCTCGATCGCCAAAAAGTACACGAACAGGGGCCTCCAGTTCCTGGACCTCATCCAGGAGGGGAACATCGGCCTGATGAAGGCGGTGGAGAAGTTCGAGTATCGCCGGGGTTACAAATTCTCGACCTACGCCACGTGGTGGATCCGCCAGGCAGTGGCGCGGGCGATCGCCGACCAGTCGCGGACGATCCGCATCCCGGTTCACATGATCGAGAACATCAACAAGCTGACCCGCACGTCGCGGTCGCTGGTCCAGGAACTCGGCCGGGAACCCACGGCCGAGGAGATCGGCGAGCACATGGACCTTCCCGCGTCCAAGGTGCGCAAGATCATGAAGATCGCGCAGGCGCCGGTGTCGCTCGAGACGCCGGTCGGCGAAGAAGAGGACTCGCACCTCGGCGACTTCATCGAGGACAAGAACTCGCCGTCGCCGATCGACGCGGCGCTCGCCCAGAACCTGACCGAGCAGACGAACGACGTGCTCCACCAACTGTCGCCTCGGGAGTACCTGGTCCTGCAGATGCGCTTCGGGATCGGCGGGGGATCGGAACACACGCTGGAAGAGGTCGGCAAGTCGTTCAACGTGACCCGCGAACGCATCCGCCAGATCGAGTCCAAGGCGCTGCGCAAGCTTCGAGCCCCGGAGTCGGCGAGCAAGCTGCGTCCGTTCCTGGACTACGGCGCGTAGCGCCCTCGCCTTCATCCCGAGCAGTCAGTCAGGCATGCGGGTCCGCACCGGCGCCAGCGGGTTTTCGTACCCCGCCTGGACGGGTTCGTTCTACCCGCCTGGAACGAAGCGGTCGGACATGCTCGCGTTCTATGCCGGAAGGCTCGGCGCGGTGGAGATCAACAACACCTTCTACCGCATGCCGAAGACGGATGTGCTGGAGCGGTGGCGCGACGCCGTGCCCGACGCCTTTCGTTTCGCGCTGAAGGCGTCCCGGCGGATCACGCACCAGCAACGTTTTAAGGACGCCGGGGACTCGGTCGAGTACCTGGTTCGCACCGCTGAGGCGCTCGGCGAGCGCCTGGGCCCCTTTCTCTTCCAGGCGCCGCCGAGCCTGAGGCGCGACGTCGATCGGCTGGCGGGCTTTCTCGACCTGTTGCCCGACGGCACGCGCGCCGCGTTCGAGTTCCGCCACGCCAGCTGGTTCGACGACGAGGTGTTCGCTCTGCTTGCGGGCGCCGGTGCGTCGCTCTGCATCGCCGACAGCGGCGGCGACCATGACGCGCCGTTGGTGGCGACCGCGGACTTCGGTTATCTTCGGCTTCGTCGCGAGGACTACGACGAAACGGCCCTTCGCGCCTGGGCCGACAGGATCCGGCGGCAACCCTGGCGCGAGACCTACGTCTTCTTCAAGCACGAAGACGAGGGGGCGGCGCCGCGCATGGCGGCGCGGTTCAAGGCCCTGTTCGCGGAAGCCTGACCGATGCTCATCGACATTTCCCATCGGCGCATCCTGGCGCTGACTGCGCCGGTCGTCATCACGCAGATGACCCATACGGCGATGGGCCTGATCGACGCGATGATGGTCGGGCGGCTGGGCGTCGTCGCCTTGGCCGGCGTTGGCCTGGGCGGGATCATCTCCTGGTGGTTGCTCAGCTTCTTCGTCGGTCTGTTGCAGGGCGTGAACACGTTCGTCGCGCAGTTCTTCGGCGCCGGCAAGAAGAACCGGGTCGGCGTCGCCTTCTGGCAGGGGCTCTACCTGGCCGCGGGCGCGGGCGTCGCGGTTCTGCTCGTGTCGCCGCTGTCCGGCTGGGCGTTCCGCGTGATGGGGGCGTCGCCGGAAGTCCGGGCGATCGCCACCGACTACACCGAGGTGCGGCTCGGCGCCGCGCTGGGGTTGATGGTCTTCCTCGTCGCGGAGAACTACTACCGCGGACTTGGACGTACCGGTATTCCCATGTTCGCCGGCCTGATTCAACTGGGCCTGAACTGTGGGCTGAACTACCTGCTCATCTTCGGTGTCCTGGGGTTTCCGGAGCTTGGGGCCGCGGGCGCCGCGGTCGGCACCGTGATCGCCCAGTTTCTTGTCGCACTCGGCCTGCTGGTCGGAGTGCTCGCGACGAGGATGGGGCGCGACCACGGCGCCACCCGCCCCAGGCTTCCCGAGGCGGCCCTGCTCGGGAAGATGCTCCGCGTCAGCTTGCCGATAGGCGTGCAGTTCTTCATGGAGATGGGCGGAATCAGCGTCTTCACGGCCCTCGTCGCGAATCTGGGCGACGCGGAAATGGCGGCGACGAACGCCGTGATTCACGCCTGGTCCGTTTCCTTCATGATCGCGGCTGCGCTGGCCGTCGGTTGCACGACGCTGGTCGGACAGTGCCTGGGCGCCAGGCAGCTTGACGACGTACGCCTCGTCGTCCGCCGCGTGATGTGGCTGGGCTACGGGGCGATGGCGATCATGGTCGTCGTCTACGTCGGATTTCCCGGTTGGCTGATGCAGTTGTTCGCGCGCGAGGCGGGCGATCTGGCCGCGCTCATGCCCTACGCTCGGCCGCTCTTTCTCATCGCCGCCCTGTGCCTGATCTTCGAACTGCCGTTCAACATCCACTACGGCGCGCTGCGGGGCGCCGGCGACACGACGTACCCGATGGCGGTGAACATCGGCGTGGCCTGGTTCGTCTTCGTGCCGCTGGTCTTCTTCGCCGCGAAGCACTGGGGCCTGGTCGGCGCCTGGAGTTGCTTCATCGTCCACCTGGCGCTGCTTGCGGGCTTGCTCGCAGCCCGGGTGCGCGGCCGGACCTGGATCGACCGCGGTGCCTCCCTGCTCGATGCGGAACGCTCCCGCGACGTCGCCCCACCGTTGGAAATCGACGATCTGCGCTCCTCTCCGGTCGTCTGACGGCACCCGCGTCAGGGCGGGCCGGCCTCGTCGAGGTCGCCGGGCGATGGGGACGAAACGACCGAAGCGCCGCCGGCGCACGCGCTCGGGAACGCCCGACTGTCGATGAACGCCGGCGCCTGCTCGCCCGGCTCGTTGCGGTAGGCGCGCACCGCCCCCGTCACCGTGTCGGTCACCGTCAGCGAGTAGCCCAGCGTCGTCGCCGAGGCGCCGTACACCCACGCGTGTCCGTTCACCGAACAGCCGTCCAGCACCTTGACCAGCAGTTCCCAGTTCTCCGCGCCGAAGAACCAGAACAGGCCCGAGTCGTTCGTCCCCTCGTGGACCACGCTGCCTACGCCGCGCTGGCCGTCGGCCGTCCACCACTCCAGCGCCACCTCGAAGCGGGAGTCCCGGAGACACAGCGTCTCCGCGTCCGACACGCAGGTCCCGGCCGGCGCGTTCGACTCGACCAGCACCTTCCGCGACGCCGTGTCGGCGTTCCCCTGGCTGCTGACGGTGAGGGACACCGCGTAGAAGCCGGGCACGGACCAGGCGTGCTCCGGCGAACCGTCGCGTGAGGTCCCGCCGTCGCCGAAGTTCCATCTCCGCGACGAGACGAGGCCGCTGCTCGTGTCCGCGAACGCCACTGCGACGCCGGTCCGGGCGCGGCAGAGACCGTCGGCGCAGGGCGCGCTCAGGGTGAAGGAAGCGCGCGGGGCGCCGCCGCCAGGCCCCGGACCGCCGCCGCCAGGGCCGCCTCCGCCGTCTCCGCCACCACCGCCGTCTCCGCCACCACCGCCGTCGTCATCATCATCGTTGCCACTGTTGCCCGCGTCGCCGCCGCCTGGAGGCAGTCCGCCGCCGCCACCGCCGCCGCCACCACCTGGAGGCGGTCCACCACCACCGCCATTGCCGCCTGGAGGCGGTCCACCACCGCCATTGCCGCCCGAGTCGCCGCCGCTGGCGCGATTGTTCAGCACGCCGTCCGCACTCCTGTCCACGCCCAGCTCGTAGGCCGCCGTGTCGTTCAACGTGATCCGGTACGTCTCCGCGCCCTCCGCCGCCGAATCCGCGGTCGTCGGGATCGACACCGTGCCGGTTCGGCTCGGCGTTGCGCCGAAGGCGGCGTTGAAGGTCCGCGGACCCAGGCCGCCCGGAACGTCGGCCGCGCCGAAGCCGCTCGAGCCCCGGTCCGCCAGGGTCAGGCTGACCGCCAGCGTCCCCGTCAGCTCCTTGTCCGAGGTCACCTTCAGGCTGATCGGCGTTCCCTCCGTCACCGCCGACGGATCCGTCGTCAGTTGCAGCACCGGCGTCACGTCGGTCACCGTGACCTCGACATCGGCGATCGTCACCCCGTTGTAGCCGCCGCCGGTCGCGGAATGCGTCAGGGTCGCCGCGTCGTTCGTCGCGTCGGTGTCGGACGCCGCGTTCACCGTCACCGTCACCGTCTGCGCCGTGCCGTAGTTCCGGTCCGTGAACGTCAGCGGCGAACCCGTCACCGTCACGTCGCCCGACGCGCCGGCCACCGTCACCGTCACGTTCCCCGACGGCTCGGCGTCCAGCTTCACCGTGTACGTGTTGCTCGAACCCTCCTCGACCGTGAGCGCGGTCGGCGTCACCGTCACGCTCAGAGCCGGCTGCACCGTGATGACGACCTCCTCGGCGGCCGTGTTGCCATTGCCGTCCGAGGCCGTCACCGTCATCGTGACCGTCCCGGCCGCCGTCGTCACGAACGTCAACTGCGCCTGGTTCAGGTTCGTGCCGCCCGGGATCGCCGGCGTCGTCTCGCCGGACTTGCGCGACCAGACGTAGCTCACCGAATCGTTGTCCGCGTCGGTCGCGGACGCCGTGATGTCCACCGTCTGACCGACCCGGAGCGTCGCGTCGTCGATCGCCGCCAGCACCGGCGAGGCGTCGTCGTCCGTGATCGTCACCGTCGTTGTGGCATTGCCCAGCCTGAAGCCGTCCGGCAGACCATTGCCTTCGGTCTGGGCCGGCGCGATCGTCACCTCGATCGTCTCCGAGGACTCGTCCAGATCGTCGTCGGCGATCGGAATCACGATGTCCTTCGTCGTATCGCTCGCGCCGAACTCCACGGACGTCGCCGCGTCGTTGTCGTAGTCGCCGTTCGTCGGATCGCTGGCGCCCGTCGCCGTGCCGTCGTAGCTCACGTCGAACGTCACCGCCTGGCCCGGCGCCCGAGATGCCGTCACCGTCACCGTTGCCGGGCCGTTCCCTTCCGCCACCGTCAGCGTCGAGGGAATCGACACGGTCGCTGGCGGCGGCTGAACGGGGCCGACCTGCAGGAAGACCGCGCTCACCGCGCCCCAGTCTCCGTCGGTGTCTCTTGCCCGAACGAAGACGGTGTGCCGGCCGTTGCTCAGGCCGGTCGTATCGATCGTTCCGGTCGCGCTCTCCGCCTTGCCGTCGAAGGCGCCATCCGAGGCGGACATGGCCTTCGCCGTGCTCCCCGAGGCCCAGGGCGGCACGTCGATGTAGTACTCGCCGGCCGCGATGTTCTGCGTCGCTTCACGGCCGAGTCTGTTCTGGTAGCGGGTGTCGTCCAGGGTCGCTGACAGAGTGACTGTCGTTCCCGCCGCGACGCCGGTCGTTGACGCGGCGCCGCTCAGACTCAGGCCGCGAACGTCGGGGCCGGCCGGGGTCCGGTACGGCGTCCGCGCCGCCTTGAAGGCGTAGAGAAGGGACTTCAGGTTGTCCTTCAGAATCGTCTTCTCGAATCGGCCGCATTCCTGGAAGAAGGTCGTACCCAGTTCGTAGATCAGGGAGGCGCGGCCCAGAGCGCCGTAGCCGTAGTCATAGCTGGCGCCGCTATGGGGATAGAGACCGACGCCCTGACGCGGCGTGTAGTCGTTGAAGTGCGCGAGCTTGCGGCCGAGGGTCTGGAGCGCCGTGCCGTTCGGCGCCGCCTTCGACGCATGGCTCCAGGGCCAGAGGATGAGACGCCCATGGCTATGGATGTCGATGATGAGGCCCGACGTGTCGCTGGGCGCCGCATCGCCCTCGCCGGTCCCGCGAGCGTCGGGGAACAGTTTCGCCATGTAGGTCTGGATCGCCTGCGTTTCGGGTTCGGAGCCTGCCGACGCTCCCCGGTAGATTTCGGTGCATTCATTCGCGCTGGAGCCCGCCTTTCCCCAGTTGAAGGCGAAGTTGCGATTCAGATCGACCCCCAGGTTGTTTGTCCCGGAGCAGTGGCGCGTGTTGTGGTTCTTGCGCCAGTACAGACCCGCCTCGGCCCGCTTCCTTCCGTCCGGATTCGCCTGCAGCAGGATGTGGACTTCCTGGTGGTCCAGGAGCCACCGTACGTCGGCGTCCGTCTTCCAGGACTTCACCAGGTGCTCGGCGAAGCGCAGGGCGAGTTCGGCGGTCGTGTACTCCCGGGCGTGGAGCGCCGCGGTAATGAGGAGGGCCGGCTTCGGACCCGTTGTGTCCGAGTTCGTCAGGCGCAGCACGTACAGGTCGTAGCCGTCCGTGGTTCTCTGCGTCTTCTTCCATGATCTTCCGACCGCTGTCCAGGTGGCGAGCTTCGGATGTGCGCTGGCGATCGCCCGGGCGCTCGCGTAGGTCTGTTCCACCGTGCGGTAGCACGGGAAGCCCGCTATCTTCCCTGGCGTCGCGTCCGTCCGCGACTCGGACGGGAGGGCGACGGCAACGTAGTCGTCGTCTTCGGCTTCGGCAATCCGCATCCCGGCTTGCCGGGCGATCTCGATCTCCTCCTCGGTGGCTCGCAGTACGATGTAGCCCTTCTCGTACTCCGACTCGAGCGCATCGAGCGAAATGACGGCTCGGGCGGCGACCAGGGGATCGTCGAACCAGGCGCGCACGATGCGGGTCTCGCCTGGCTGCCGCGGCGGCTGTCCCCAGGTCCCCGCGGGGGCGCCAACCGCTGCCCACGCAAGCGCAAGGAGACCGCTCACGCTCCAGCTCAGGCCGCGGCGGCGCGCGCGATCCTCCGCTTCGATCTTCCGGGCCACCGTGAGCAGGCATTACATCACGCGAGGCTGCCGGCAGGACCCGAGGTCGGTTCGATCGGGCGAAACGTGCGGGCCGGGCTTTCTGGCTATGATCGCCGTCGGGCCGCCCGCCCGCGCCCTTGGCCCATGCACTTCCATCCAGCGACTCAGAGAGGACGGAATTCGAGATGGCTTTCTCCGCCGTGCTGAAGCGGCGATCGTTCGGCGAGACGCAGCGTCAGGACGCCTGGTGGCTGCAGCCAGGCGCCGTCGTGGCGGGCCTGGGGCTCGCCGGCGCCTATGCGACCTGGGCGGCGCTTCAGGCCGACCACTACCATTTGGGCGGCTACCTGTCGCCGTTGTACTCGCCCGAGGTCTTCGGCCTCTCGCACCACGCCTGGTTCGAGGGCTTCCCGAACTGGTGGCCCAGTTTCGTTCCCCAGTCGCCGGCGCTGTTCATCCTGATCCTGCCGCTGGGATTCCGCGCCACCTGCTACTACTATCGAGGCGCGTACTACAAGGCGTTCTGGGCCGATCCGCCGGCCTGCGCGGTCGGCGAGCCGCGGAACGCCTATTGGGGCGAGAACTCCTTTCCGTTGATCGTCCAGAACATCCACCGCTATTTCCTGTTCGCGATGATGGCCTGGATCTTCGTCTTCTTCCCGATCGACGTGTACCGGGGCTTCGTGTTCGAGACGGCGTCCGGCGGCCAGGGCTTCGGCATCGGCGTCGGCAGCTTCGTCCTTCTGATCAACTGGCTGCTGCTGAGCGGCTACGCCCTGGGCTGCCATTCGATGCGCCACGTGATCGGCGGCTTCCGCAACGTGATGGCGGGGCGGCCGTTCCGGAGCGCCTGCTACCGCTGCGTCTCCTGCCTGAATCGCCGGCACATGGCCTGGGCCTGGTTCAGCCTGATCTGGGTCACCTTCTCCGACGTCTACGTCCGGCTCTGTTCGATGGGCGTCTGGACGGACCTGAGACTCGTCTGATGGAGCAGACACCCTACGAGTACGACGTGCTGGTGGTTGGCGCGGGCGGCGCCGGGCTGCGCGCGGCGATCGAAGCTTCGGCCAACGGCGCGTCCTGCGGCGTGATCTGCAAGTCCCTGCTCGGGAAGGCCCACACGGTGATGGCCGAGGGCGGCATGGCGGCCGCGATCGGCAACGTCGACGAGCGCGACGACTGGAAGGTTCACGTCACGGACACCCTGCGCGGCGGTCAGTACCTGAGCAACCCGAAGATGGCGGAGATCCACGCGAAGGAGGCGCCGGCAAGGGCGTTGGAGCTCGAGGCCTGGGGCGCCCTGTTCGACCGGACGAAGGACGGCCGCATCCTGCAGCGGAACTTCGGCGGTCACCGCTATCCGCGTCTGGCTCACGTCGGCGACCGCACGGGTCTCGAGATGATCCGGACGCTGCAGGATCATGGCGTCCACCGGGGCATCGACTTCCACATGGAGTACACGGTGTTCCGGCTGTTGCTGGACGACGGCCGCGTCGCGGGCGCGCTTGCCTATGACCGGGAGCGGGGCCGGTTCCGGGTCTACCGGGCGAAGGCGGTCGTGCTTGCCACCGGCGGCATCGGCCGGGCTTTCAGGATCACCAGCAACAGTTGGGAGTACACCGGCGACGGTCACGCGCTGGCCTACGACGCCGGCGCCGAGCTGATCGACATGGAGTTCGTTCAGTTCCACCCGACCGGAATGGTCTGGCCGCCGAGCGTCCGCGGCATTCTGGTCACGGAAGGCGTGCGCGGCGAGGGCGGCATCCTGCTGAACGCGGCCGGCGAACGGTTCATGTTCGACGACATTCCGCCCCTCTACAAGGACCAGACGGCGGACAGCGCCGAGGAGGGCTGGCGCTACGTCGTCGGCGACCGCGACGCGCGGCGTCCGCCGGAGCTGCTGACGCGGGACCATGTCGCCCGGTGCATCGTGGACCAGATCAAGGCCGGCAAGGGGTCGCCGCACGGCGGCGTCTACCTCGACATCGCCTGGATCAAGGAGAAGATCAGCGGTTCGGAGGAGCACATACGGAAGAAGCTGCCTTCGATGTACCACCAGTTCAAGGAACTGGCAGGCCTCGACATCACGAAGGAACGGATGGAGGTCGGCCCGACCACGCACTACGTGATGGGCGGCGTGCGGGTAGACGCCGAGAGCCAGATGTCCTCGGCGCCGGGTCTCTTTGCCGCCGGCGAGTGCGCGGCGGGGCTGCACGGCGCGAACCGGCTGGGCGGCAACTCGCTCTCCGACCTGCTCGTGTTCGGCAAGCGGGCGGGCGAGTACGCGGCCAGCTTCGCCCGCGAGCGGGGCGACGTCCGGCTCGACGAAGCCGCGGTCGATGCGGCCGTCAAGGAAGCGCTGGCGCCGCTCGAACGGGAGGGCGGCGAGGGGCCGTACCAGATCCAGCACGCACTGCAGGACCTGATGCAGGAGAAGGTCGGCATCGTCCGGATCGAGTCCGAGCTGGAGGAAGCGATCGAGGAGATCGGCCGGCTGGCCGAGCGGGCCAGGTCGGTGTCGGCGCCCGGCAACCGGGAGTACAACCCGGGCTGGCATACGGCGCTCGACCTGCACAACCTGCTCGTCGTCTCCGAGGCGGTCGCGCGGGCCGGTCTGATGCGGCGCGAAAGCCGCGGCGCACAGTTCCGGGACGATCATCCGCGGAAGGACGAGCGTTTCGGCAAGGTGATCATCCAGGTCGCCAGGGGCGCCGACGGCGAGATGGCGGTGGAGGAGACGCCGGTGGCGCCGATGAGCGACGAACTGACCAGGCTGGTCGAGGAGATGGGCTGAGATGGCCGCAACGCAGTTCAGAATCTGGCGCCAGGACGGCGCCGAAGGCGAGGGCGGTTATCGGGAGTACGCGACGGATGTGACCGAGGGCATGGTCGTTCTCGACGCGGTCCACCAGATCCAGGCGGAGTCGGCGAACGACCTCGCCGTGCGCTGGAACTGCAAGGCCGGCAAGTGCGGATCCTGCTCCGCGGAAGTGAACGGCAACCCGCGGCTCATGTGCATGACGCGGATGAGCGACCTGCCGACGGACCGGCCGGTCACGGTCGAACCGATGCGTGCCTTTCCGGTGATCCGCGACCTCGTCTGTGACGTGTCCTGGAACTACGAGGTGAAGAAGAAGATCGAGCCCTTTCATCCCAGGCCTCCGGATGCCGAGGACGGCGCCTGGCGCATCGCACAGGAAGACGTGGAGCGGGTGCAGGAGTTCCGCAAGTGCATCGAGTGCTTCCTGTGCCAGGACGTCTGCCACGTGCTGCGGGATCACCACCTGCACGACGAGTTCGTCGGGCCCCGTTTCTTCGTCTACAACGCGGCGCTCGAGATGCACCCCCTGGACACCCGGGACCGGCTGGCTGCCCTGAAGCAGGACGAGGGAATCGGCTACTGCAACATCACGAAGTGCTGCACGAAGGTGTGCCCCGAACACATCACGATCACCGACAACGCGATCATCCCGCTCAAGGAACGGGTGGTGTCCGAGTTCTACGACCCGATGAAGAAGCTGTTCCGGGTGTTCTCGGGCGGCTCGCGGGCGTAGTCGCGGCCAGCAGTAGCCGCCGCCAGGGAAGAAGCGCCTTGCTCCCTGCCTACGGCTGATCGAGAGCCGCGCGGGCCACGTCCGCGAACTCGCCTTCCGGCGCCATCTCGAGCGACTTGCTCAGGTGTTCGCGGGCCGAGCCCGCGTCGCCGGCGTTCACCGCGAGCATCCCGAGTTCGTAGTGCGCCGTTGCCAGGTTCTCGACGTCCTCGTCGTCCGGCGCTGATTCCAGGTATCTGGTCAGGTGTTTCCTGGCCAGAGCGGAATCGGCGCTCCGACGATGGATCACGCCAAGCCGGAAATGGGCGCGCGGGTGGTTGTCGTCCCAGGCGATGAGCGACTGGTCGTAGAGCTTCGCGTTGCCGAACGCTTCCTGGTCGAAGAGCTGCTGGGCCTGGAACTGCACCTGCCGGCCGGCGGCGGGGTTGACCGCGACCCATGCCTTGCCGGCTTCGATGGAGTCTTCGAGGCGACCGAGCGAGGCGAAGGAGAAGAACGTCATGCGCAGCGCCTCCTGGTTCCTCGGGTCGAGTTCGAGGACGCGGGCGAGTTCCGCCAGGGCGGCTTCGTACTTTCCGTCGTTGAAGTAGATCGTGCCGATGTTTCGCCAAGCCTGGTGGAGTCCCGGGTTGAGCGCCGCCGCTTCGCGGAAGAGCTCGATCGCCCGTTCGTGGTCGCCGTTTCGAACTGCCTGAACGCCCTGCGAGAACAAGCCGGGGGCGAGCTCCGCGCCGTTGCCCGCCTCGATCGCCATCCGCTTCGCCTCTTCAGCCCTGGGGTCGCCGCCGGCGGCGAAGATGTCGAAGAACATGGACGCGAGGTCGGGCGGCATCGGTTCCTGTTCGAGGTACCGGCTCGCCGGCGCCAGCGCCTCGTCGAGCTTTCCCTGACTGTGCAGGATGGCCGCCATCGTGCGGTGCGCGGCGGCGATCGTCGGGTCGAGTTCCGCCGCCCTGACGAACAGCGGCAGAGCGCCGTCCGCGTCGCCGGCCTGGATCCTCTCGATGCCGTCGTTGAAGGCGTCGATCGCCTGCTGCTTGCGGGCCGTTTCTTCGTCCCAGAGCTGAACGGTCAGCGTCTTGTCCCGGTCGACTTGTACCTCGATCTCCCGGTCCGGGTGTCCATCCTTCCGCATCAGCAGTCTGTATGGCTCGTCCAGAGCCGCCAGGCGAAGCCGTAGGCGGCCGTTCCCGCGCGTCTCGTCCTGCACGACGATCTCGCCCTGGGGCGAGAACACGGTGACGCTGACCGGTCCGATCTCGGCGCCGTTCATGTCGTGCACCTGCAGGTTCAGTTGGCGCTGTTGAGCAGATGCCGCGGAGACGACCAGAAGCAAGGATGGCAGTCCCACGGCTGCGAACGTCGCCAGGGAAAGAACGGTACGGTTGACTCTCTGCATCGTCGGGTTCCTCTGGGTCGGCGCCGCCGGCGCGGGCGGCTGCGTCACGGTGGGGAGGTGCGGGACGCGATCGATCCTATCCCTTGCATGGCGCAAACGACGCCGCACTGGCTGCCACGGACGCCGCTGGCGCGACGCGCGGCCCGGAGCCCGGCGCTTCGCGCCGGATGCCAACGCCTAGCACTGGGTGCGCCGACGCCCTCGTCGGCATTCCGGGTTCTGCTCCCCGCTCGACAGCGCAGCCCGACGACGGCCGGCAAGAGGGCGCCGAGCGGATCGACGATCCGCCGGGATGCCCGCCTGTCGAAGCGTCGCTGATCCGGCGCCGCCGTCACCGCAAGGCGTACGCCACCAGGGAGTGTTCCTGGCCACGGCCGCCGACGGGAACGACGATGAACTGGCGGCCGGAGACGACGTAGGTCATCGGGCCGCCGCCCGGCGTGTCGGGCAGCTCGGTTCGCCACACCTCTTCGCCGGTCGTCTTGTCGAAGGCGTAGAGGAACCCGGTCGACGGGCCGCGGGGCGTCAAGCCGTCGGCTGCCTCCTGGACCGCGCCGGGCGCCTGCTCGCTGGTGACGACGAACACGAGCGTCGCGGTCGCCATCGGCCAGCCTGGCGTGAGACCGGCGAGCGGCCAGGCGCCGAGCGGGCCGAGGTCGAGGTCGGCCAGGGCCGGATGGTCGCGGGGGCCGTCGCCCACGGGCGTCTGCCAGACGATCTCGCCGCGGTTCAGGTCGATCGCGGTGAGCCGGCTCCAGGGCGGCTTGACGAGCGGCAGACCTTCCGGGCCGGCGGGGAACGTGAACGCCGGCAGGTAATCGCGGTCGGAAGGCTGGCGCTCGGTCGGAGGAACCAGGGACATCGTGCCCAGGCGCGTCTGCGACGGGACGAAGAGAATGCCGCTCTCCGGGTCGACCGCGGCGCCGCCCCAGTTCGCGCCGCCGGCCTGTCCGGGCAACTGGGCCATCGCTTCCTTGCCGCTGGCGCCGGCCACGATCGGCGGCGTGAACAGGGGACCGCCGAGCAGCTTCTCCCGGTAGATCTCCACTGCCTTCGCCTTGAGTTCGGGGGTCAAGTCGATCAGGTCGCTTTCGCGCACGCCCTGGCGGTCGAACGGCGGCGGCCTGGTGGGGAAGGGTTGCGTGCTCGCCGTCCATTCCCCCGGAACCAGGCTCTCGGGGACCTTGCGCTCGTCGATCGGCCAGACCGATTCGCCCGTCTTGCGGTCGAAGACGTAGGTGAAGGCCTGCTTGCTGACCTGGGCCACGGCCTCTATCCGCTTGCCGTCGACCTCGATGTCCAGCAGGATCGGCGCACACGGGAAGTCGTAGTCCCACAGCCCGTGCCGCACGGCCTGGTAGTGCCACTTCTTTTCGCCCGTCGCGGCGTCGATGGCGATCAGACTCTCCGCGTAGAGGTTGTCGCCGTGCCGGTGGCCGCCGTAGTAGTCGCTGGTCGGCGTGCCGGTGCCGAAGTAGACCCAGCCGGTCTCTTCGTCGCAGCTCATCCACGACCACACGTTCGTGTTGCCCGAGTAGCGCCAGGATTCGTCGTGCCAGGTCTCGCTCCCGGGCTCGTCGCCCTGGGGGACGACATGGAAGACCCACTTCTTCCGGCCGGTGCGGATGTCGTAGCCGCGGATGTGGCCTGCCGGCATCTCCTGGGTCAGCGCGAAGTCCATGATCGTCATGCCCATCAGGACGGTGTCGCCGCAGACGATGCCGGGCGAGTTCGCGCCGGTCTCGCGCATCTGGTCCGGCCGAGCGATGTCGCCGCGCATGTCGACCGTCCCGGCTTCTCCGAACTCGAGGTCGGGCTCACCCGTCTTCGCGTCCAGGGAGACCAGTTGATGGGTGCCGGTGACCAGAACGATCCGTTGCATGCCCCGGTGCTCCCAGAACTCGATGCCGCGCTGGGTGAAGCCGCCGTGGGTCGGAGTCCCGCGTTCGTAGGCCTTCGGATCGTACGTCCAGAGTTCCTCGCCGGTCGCCGGGTTGACGGCGCTCACGAGGTTCATCGCCGACACGGCGTACAGCGTGTCGTTGACCATGAGCGGCGTGCCCTTGAAGTCGCCCGACAGCGCGCTCGTCTCGACGCGACTGTCCGGCGTCACCCAGCGCCAGGCGACGTCGAGCTCCGATACGTTGGAAGCGTCGACCCGAGCCGCCGGCGAGTACTTCGTGCTGGCGCGGTCCGCGGCGTAGTGGCGCCACTCGACCGTCTCCTGTGCCTCCAGCGCGCCGGAACAGGCGAGCGAGGCGACGAGGAGGAAGCGAGCGCGCACGTTCCTTCTCAGTCCGGGTACATCTCGCGCATGGCGTCGAGAGAACCGCGCATCAGTCGCTCCAGCTCGTCCATGTCGATATCGGCGAGTCGGTTGACGTAGAGGCAGGACTTGCCGGTCCGGTGCTTGCCGAGTCGCGCGAGGAGCTCGTCGTGGTTCGAGAACCCCGGCATGACGTAGATCGTCAGGCTCCGCTTTCGCGGCGAGAAGCCGATGCGCGGCCAGTCGCCCTCGCGGCCGCTCGCGTAGCGGTAGCGGTAGCTGCCGAAGCCGACGATGGAGGAACCCCACATCTTCGGTTCTTCGCCGGTCAACCGCTTCATCATCTCGAGGACGACGAAGCTGTCCTCGCGGCGCCGCTCGTTCTCGACGGCGGCCAGGAACTCCTCGACGCTGGCGTCGTTCTTCTTCGTCTTCAGATCGGCCATCTCGTTCGGCGCGGCGTTGCGGACGGAAGCGGCAACCGTAGCAGACGGCCGGGCGGGAGCCGCGGGAGCTTGCCATTCGCGCGCTTCGCGACGCGCGCACGGAGCGAGGGACGTGCTGATTCGTCAGGTGAATCACGCGGTGCGCTTCGCGACGCGCGCACGGAGCGAGGTCCTTGAGCGTGCCGTTCTCAGCGGCGTCACCCGTTCCGCGACGCGCGCGGGCCGGTACGCGCCACCCGGGGTTGGCTTATGCTCGGCGGGCGGTGCGCGCGAACGGCCATTTCTGCGTGATGGGCATCGGCGACATGGGATTCCACATCGCCGAGGCCTTCGGCCGGGAAGGGCGGAGCCTCACGTTGATCGACGTCGATCCGGGCATGAGCGAGCGGATCGAAGAGGAACTCGACGCGGCGTTCGTGGTCGGCAACGGCGCGCACCAGGAAACGCTGGCGAAGGCGAACGTCGATCAGGCGGAGCTCTTCATCGCGGCATCCTCTTCGGAGGAGGCGAATCTGGTGGCGTCGGTCATCGCGCGCAGCCTCGGCGCCAAGCGTTGCGTCGTGCGGCTCGATACGTCCGAGGACCTGACCGTCTACCGCCGTTCCTACGAACGGCTGTTCGGGGCCGACCTCCTCCTGTCGCCTCAGAGCCTGGCGACGAACGAGATCCTCAACATCGTGCTCGGCCACCGCACGCACGAGGTCGACTACCTGGCGCGGGGAAAGTTCGAACTGCGCACGATCGAGGTCCAGCCCGGCAGCAAGGTTGCCCGTCTTCCGCTCAACGAACTGCCTCTGCCCGAAGGCGCGCGCATCGTCGGGTACTTCGATGGAGAACACGAGTTGTCGATTCCGGGGCCGGACCTGCGCGCGTCGCCCGGCGATCTGGCCATCGTCCTGTGTCGCACCAGGTCGACCCAGAAGGTGGAGGAGCTGTTCGCGTCCCGGATCGAGCATCCCCATACCGTGGCGATCGCGGGCGGCAGTTCGGCGGCGGTGACGCTGGTCAGGGCGCTGCGGAGCGAAGTGAAGCGCGTGCGCTGGATCGAGCGCGACCGGCGCCGGGCCGAGTTCCTTGCGCAGTCCTTTCCCGATGTCGAAGTGCTGCACGGCGACCCTGTCGACGCCGCGACGATGGAGAGCGAGGGCCTCGGTCGGGCCGAGGTGCTGATCGCCGCCACCAGTCACGACGACAGCAACGTCGTCGCCGGTCTCATCGCGCAGGAGCTGGGCGCGCGCCGGGCCGTGGCGCTGATCCACCACACGACCGGCCGGCTCTGGAAGCGGGTGGGCGAGGTGGAACTTGTTTCGCCGCATTCGCTGGCGATCGACCACGTTCGCAACTTTGTCGCGAACGGCTACAAGGCGAACCTCGTCGCCCTGGCGGACGGCGCCGTGCAGGTCGTCCAGCGCGTGATCCACGAGGCGAGCCCGGCGGCCGGCGCCACGCTGACCGACCTGCAGGCCCCGCGCGGCCTGATCGTCGGCGCGGTCGTGCGCGGCGACAGGGTGTTCATGCCCGAGCGCGGCAACGTGCTTCGCCCCGACGATCAGGTCATCCTCTTCGTCCACCGCTCCCAGACCCAGATGGCGCATCTCCTGTTTCCGGGCAGTGAGAGCGAGGTCGCCAGCTAGCAGGGTCCGCCGCCTTGGGGCTGCGCTGTCGCACAGGGAACAGGCCGCGGATGCGGCATGCCCTCGTCCCGAAATTTGTTCCATGCAAGCCCGTGGTGGAAGTGCGCTTGGCGCCGAGAGCGGTCAGGCGGCCCTCCGGCAAGGCGCGACGAGGGAGCATGTCGAGCCAACTTCGACCGGCTGACGGGCGGCGTACGGGTTCGGTTTCCGCCCGCGCGCGGTTTGTGGCAGTATTCCGGTTGGTGGCGGATGTGGGCGACCAGGCAGTTCGGGACGACTGGATGGAGACGAGCGGAACCGTGCTCCGTCGCCAGGAACTGTCTACCCCCCCCCCCCCGGATTTTTCTGAAGAACGTCCCGACGCAGCAGCAGTTCAGCCGGTAGCGGTTCGCCGAGTCTCCAGCCGGCGTCCGTTCCGCGTTCGGGCCCGTCTTCGGTCCGTCCCTCGTTCCCTCTTGCCGCTTCCTTCGGGTCTGGCGGCGTTCGCCGGCGCGAGGCTGCGCCGTCGCGCGGGGTACGGCTGCACCGGCCTTCTGGCGCGGCTTCCGCCGCGGGCGTCTGACTGCGGATCGGGCGCCAGGCGTCTTCTGACCCGCGGCAGGCGCGCGATGGCCGTCCGGACGGCGCCGCGCAGGCGCCCGCGCCGTCTCTCGCCTCCCGGCACGTCGCCGGC
>CBDBDB010000002.1:0-122057 GCA_965203495.1 Candidatus Multivorans sp. | reverse complement strand
AAGACGGCCTTGAGGCGTCTGCGGCAGCTCGCCAGTCATCTCGAGCGGGAGCACCCCGGCGCAGCGGCCTCCCTACGGGAAGGCATGGAGGAGACCGTCACCGTGCTCGAACTCGGCCTCGCCGGAGCTCTCCAGAAGACCATGCGCAGCACCAATCCGATCGAGAGCCTCAACAGCTCCGTCGGGCGCTACACCCGCAACGTCAAGCGCTGGCGGGGCGGCGCCATGATCCAGCGCTGGGTCGCCGCAGCCCTCGTCGATGCGCAATCACGCTTCCACCGCGTCAGAGGCTACCGAGACATGCCAGAACTCATCCGTGCTCTCGAACGACGAGCACGTCACGTTGACCACCAAACCAAGGCCGCTTAACATTCTTCAACACACACGAGCCGCCATCCGAAGTTCAACAGAAAACGGGACAATCCCTGGCGGACGGTCGCGGCAAGGAGGCGCTGGCTTCGTACTACTCGTCGTTGTCGGAGGCCGCGCGGTCGAGAATCGAGACGGTGGCGATGGACATGTGGCCGGCGTACATCTCGGCGACGGTGTCGAGTCTCCCGGATGGCGGTCGGAAGATCGCGTTCGACAAGTTCCACGTGGCGGCCCACCTAGGCGACGCCGTGAACAAGGTCCGCAGTCAGGAGCACCGGCAGCTGCAGAAGGCAGGCGACGACAGCCTGGCCTCGACGCGCCATCTGTGGCTGTACCACCCGGATCGGGTGCCGGCGGGCCACAGACTCCGCTTCGAGGAGTTGATCTCCGGCACGTCGAAGACGGCTCGCTGCTGGCACCTGAAAGAGGTGGCGATGATGATGTGGGAGACCCGTGACCGGGCGGAGGCGCGCGCGATCTTCAATGGCTGGTACTCCTGGGCCATTCGCAGCCGCCTGGCGCCGATGAAGAACGTGGCGCGGATGCTGAAGGCTCACCTCGAGGGAGTGCTGAACGCCATCGAACGAGGAGTCACCAACGCACGACTCGAAGGCATCAACTCGGTCATCCAGTCGCTCAAGAAAACCGCCCGCGGCTATCGAAATCGAGACCGATACCGCACCGCCATCTACTTCAAACTCGGAGGACTCGACCTCTACCCCGATTCTCTTACATTCCACACGAAACCCTGAAGAGCCCTTCGCGGTATGGCGAGTTGAAGTTGAGCGTTTTCTGGTCCCGGCGGTTCTCGTTGGGGCTGTAACAGGTCATTGAGTGTCCGTCGTTCAAACAGATTGAGGTGAAGCAGGCGCAGGATCTCGCTGAGGCTCCACTTGAGACGATTGGCGAACTTCAGGTAGGCAAGCATCAGGTGAACGCACATGGCGATCCAGATCTGCGTCAGCACGGCGTTGCGGGACGTGCCGAGAAAGCTCTTGATGCGCAGGTTCTGCTTGATCCACTTGAAGAAGAGCTCGACCTCCCAACGCGCCTTGTAGATGTCCGCGATAGTCCTTGGCGCGAGCTGAAAGTTGTTGGTGAGGAACACGTAGTGTTTGCCGGTCTCGGCGTCCCGGTAGCCGACCCGCCGCAGGGGAATCGGACAGTCCTTCTGGCCCTTCCTGGTCGTCAGTTCAATCGTCTGGTCCGAAGTCACGCCGCGACCGGAAGCGTACGCACGACGCTCACGGACCGCGTACTTCACCCTCCGCTTGAGCCGGGTGACCAGAAAAACCCCTTGTGCATCAAGGGATTTCAGCCAGCTGAAGTTCTGGTACAACCGGTCTGCGGCGACGATGCTCCCCGGGGGATTGTCCCGTTTTCTGTTGAACTTCGGATGGCGGCTCGTGTGTGTTGAAGAATGTTAAGCGGCCTTGGTTTGGTGGTCAACGTGACGTGCTCGTCGTTCGAGAGCACGGATGAGTTCTGGCATGTCTCGGTAGCCTCTGACGCGGTGGAAGCGTGATTGCGCATCGACGAGGGCTGCGGCGACCCAGCGCTGGATCATGGCGCCGCCCCGCCAGCGCTTGACGTTGCGGGTGTAGCGCCCGACGGAGCTGTTGAGGCTCTCGATCGGATTGGTGCTGCGCATGGTCTTCTGGAGAGCTCCGGCGAGGCCGAGTTCGAGCACGGTGACGGTCTCCTCCATGCCTTCCCGTAGGGAGGCCGCTGCGCCGGGGTGCTCCCGCTCGAGATGACTGGCGAGCTGCCGCAGACGCCTCAAGGCCGTCTTGGCGGATTTGCTGTCCCAGGCCTTGCGGAGCGCCCGGCGAATCGAGGCTCGCTTCTCTTCGGGCAGGTGTTCCTCGACGTTCCGGGCCTTGTGGACCTGGCAGCGCTGCACCGTCGCGGCGTCGCCGAAGACCTCCCTGATCGCGCGGCGCAGGGCCTTGCTGCCGTCGATGACGAACAGCAACGGCTTCGCCGTCGAAAGGCCCCGCTCCACCAGGTCGGCGAGAAGAGCGCGGACCACCGCCGTGTTCTCCGTCGAACCCTCGCGAAGGCCAAGAACCCGCTTGTGACCGGACGACGAAACGCCCAAGGCGATCAGAATGCAGTGGCCACCGATGTACTTCGCGTCCACGCACAACACGCGGATGTCCTCGTCTTCCAGCGACGACGACAGGAACTTCTCCATCTGCCGCATCGACAGCGCCTTGAAGCGACGAGACACCGAACTCCTGGAAGCCGAACGACGGTCCGAACCCGCTGCCGCCGTGTCCAGCGACCGCCGGTAGTTCCGCGTCGACACGCCCGAAGCGATCGCTTCCATCGTGTGACGGTCCATCGCGTCGCGAGACGACGCCCACTCGAACGACTCGAGACGCACCTCGCCCTCCGGACCCCGTATCCGCAGACGCTGAATCTCCATCCGGGCGCCGCCCAGCGTCACCTGACTCGGAGCGCTGCCCGCGCGCCACACCGAACGAGCATCCTGGTGACGACCCTTCGCCCCGCACCGCAACTCCCGCTCCTTCTCCATCAACTGCGCCAAGGCAGAACGGCCTGTCTCAACGCACAGATCCTGAAAGCTCGACAGACCGTCGAACAACGAGGACGATGCCTCCAACAGACCAAGCCCCGACCCCGACGACGAGCTGCTCCTTCTCTCTTGCCGATTCCCTTCCCGACTGCCATGATTCGCCATGGGTGGCGTCTCCTTTCTTTCGCTGGAACCGGCCCGCTCACCGGGCCGGGTGAGCCGCCACCCTACTCCCAAAGTTCAACAGCCGGCGGGACATCCCCCTCCCCGGCTGCAGCCGCAGAGTCCGGGCGATCGCAATGTCCGACGTCTTCCCCTTCCCCTTCCCGTCCGTCACCCTCACGAACGACGGCAGATGGCCGGCATGGTCGAGACCGACGTGGACCTTGATCGCCCCCTTGCTCTTGCTGAACTTGGCCCACGAGAACAGCCCGAGGCACAGGTCGATGTGCGTCGCGTCCAGAGACACGAGCCGGTTCCTGAAGCGAAACCTGTGGCCGGGCGCCATGCCGCGGCAGCGACCCAGAAGGCGCTCGAACTGCAACTCGAAGAGCTTGGGAGACCGGTTCTGGTTGACGCGGGCAAGCGAGCTTCGAGCGACTCGTCCGATTCCGAGATGGTAGAGCTTGCGTCTCTGGGCATCCAGATTCGACACCACGTCCCGCAAACTGCACCGCCCCGACAACTGAACCATCGCCATCGCCGCGAACTGACTCCACCGGCTCATGGATCGGAGCTTTCTCCCCGTGTCAAGTGTCCGTGCGTCTCTCTCGAACTCATGTCTCGACACCATCCTGAGCAGCTGTCCGAACACCGTGCTACGATACGCCATGGGCCTGAATCCTCCTTGTAGTCATTGGGGTTTCCGACGACAACCAATGATACAGCAAGAGACGGATTCAGGCCCGTTTCTCAACTCGGTCAACGGGACAGCAATGCGTTCGTCGGGATACGGGTTCTGGCTACGAGGAGTTCGTGCGTGGCTTGGCAGAGGCTTCGGGCTTGGCGACGCTGACTCGTGCGGAGTTGGCTCGTTTCGACCGCAAGCGGAAGAAGAAGCTGTCGAACGAGGAGTGGGAGAATCCTCACGATCCGGATGCCGAGGTCACGAAGATGAAGGATGGCCGCACGCACCTCGCGTACAAGGCGGAGCAGGCGGTGGACCTGGAGAGCGGGGCCATTCTGGGTGTGACGCTGCATGGCGGCGCCAAGGGAGACACGGAGTCGGTCCACGAGACGTTGGAGGAGACGTTCGAGCAGGTGGAGTCGGCAGTCGGCGATTCGTCGGTGATCGAGGAAGTGATTGCGGACAAGGGCTACCACAGCAACGACGTTCTCGCCTCCATCGACGAGTTGGAGCTTCGCAGCTACATCGCGGAGCCGGACCGTGGTCGTCGTCGTTGGACAGGCAAGAAGGACTTGCAAGCCATCGTGTACGCGAACCGTCGGCGGGTCCGCGGCAATCGGGGCAAGCGGCTGCAGCGCCGGCGCGGCGAGCGCGTCGAACGTCCCTTCGCTCACCAGTTCGAGACCGGCGGCATGCGGCGCTTGCATCTGCGCGGCCGCGACAACGCGCTCAAGCGCCTTTACATTCATTCCTGCGGCTTCAATCTCGGTCTCCTGATGAGGAGCCTCGCGGGAGTCGGCACGCCACGATCGCTGCAGGGCCGTGTCACGGCAACCTCTGGGCGCCCAGACTGGCTTGCTTGCAGCGTTCACAGCCCGATTCGACGGGCTGATGCAGTCGATCTGCGCCTCTTGGCGCGCACATCGCCTCGGCTTCCAACTTTGCGTCGCGTAGCGCTGCCCAGACTCAGCCTCGAAGCAGCAGTGGCACTCCGGGCCGAATCCACTTTTGCCACGGGCTGTTAGGGAAGCGGACATTGCCTTCCTCGCTCTCGAACCGAACACTGCTATACCGCTCGCTGTTGGCGAGACGGCAGCGATAGAGCGTCCGGCGGGAGATGAGCGCCGTGAGTTCGGTGATCGCGAGGCCGAACAGCATCTCGCGCAGGATGTGCTCGCGGCGAGCCTTCTCGTTGGGGACCGCCGCCGCCAGCCCTTCCATGAGGCGACGTTCCGCCTCCCGCAGGAACACGCCGCTCTTGGAACCCGGGTCGAGCCAGCGCAGATCCGGGTTCGACCAGACCTCTTCCGGCAGCAGATCGAGCATCCGGTTGGCCAGACGAGGCGGCGTGAACACCTCGTCGCTCGACAGGTTCGCCAGACAGTCGAGGATGTCAGCCGGCTGTCCGCGGGCGATCATGGGGCGGGCTTCATGCCGAAGCAGCTCCAGTGGAGTGGGCCTTCGGTCGTTTCCGAGCCGGGAAAGAGCGGATTGGAGCGTTCGTCGGTGGGAGGCAACTGGTTGCTGAACGGCGCCGTGACGAGGAAGAAGCTGCCGGCTTGCACAGCCGGACGGAACTCGGTGATCTCGAAGTCGTCCCGAAGGAAGTCCGCCGCGACGATGTTCCGTTCCAGCACGAAGGCGGCCGCGCGCAGGTAGTCGGCCGGCGTTTCCTGTCCCAGCGCTTCGCCGTGGGCCGAGACCAGGCATTCGATCAGCCGCTCACGAGCGTCGGTCACGTTGCTTCCGTCGATGTCGACGCCGTAGATGGCGGTGAGCGCGGCGATGGAGGCGTCTCGGTACTCGTCCGGGGGCATGTCGGGACGTACGACGGCGCGGAGCTTCCTGCGCAGGGCTTCAAGCAGAAACTGTCCGTGCCCGCAGGCCGGGTCGAGGCAGGTCGCATGGAGCCGCTCAAGTTCGTCACCGGGAACGAGGTCAAGGATATCCCGCACCAGCCAAGTGGGCGTGAACACCTCGCCGAGTTCGGCGACCCGGGCCGGGTCGGGCGTCAGCCGCGAGTCGCCAACCGTCATTTCTCGGCCCACGTTCAGCGGTTGTCGACCAACGGGCGCAAGTCCCGTTGATGAGTCACGGCGCCCCTGGCGCCGATCTTCTCGAACGGTTCCATGCCGATGCAGGTGCAGATCAGGTGGCGGTCGCCGTGGGCGTTGTCGACGCGGCCGACGGGAGGCCAGTACTTGTGTTCCCGGGTCCACGGGGCGGGGAAGGCGGCCTGGCGGCGGGGATAGGGGCGGTCCCAGTCGTCGTCGGCGATGGCGGCGGCGGTGTGGGGTGCGCCGCGGAGCGGGCTGGCGGCGATCTCGACGTCGCCGCGTTCGACCGCGGCGATCTCGTCGCGGATCGCGATCATCGCGTCGCAGAATCGGTCGAGCTCGGCCTTCGACTCGCTCTCGGTCGGCTCGACCATCAGTGTGCCGGCCACCGGGAAGGACATGGTCGGCGCGTGGAAGCCGTAGTCGATGAGCCGCTTGGCGACGTCGTCCACCTCCACGCCCGAGGCCTTGAAGCCGCGCAGATCGAGGATGCACTCGTGAGCCACCAGGCCGCCGGCGCCGCGGTAGAGCACGGGGTAGTGCGCCTCGAGCCGGTGGGCGATGTAGTTCGCGTTCAGGATCGCGGTTTCCGTGGCGCGGCGCAGTCCGGCGGAGCCCATCATGCGAATGTAGGCCCAGGAGATGGGCAGGATGGCGCCGCTGCCGACCGGCGCCGCGCTCACCGCGCCGACGCTGCCGTCTCCCAGGCTGCCGGCGCTGCCCGACCGGCGGGCCGCCGCGAGCGGGTGCCGCGGCAGGAAGGGGGCGAGATGGGCGGCGACCGCGATCGGCCCCATGCCCGGACCGCCGCCGCCATGGGGGATGCAGAACGTCTTGTGGAGGTTCAGGTGGCAGACGTCGGCGCCGTAGTCGCCGGGCCGGCAGACGCCTACCTGAGCGTTCATGTTTGCGCCGTCGAGGTAGATCTGGCCGCCGTGGTCGTGGACGATGGCGCAGATCTCGCGGATCGCCTCCTCGAACACGCCGTGCGTCGACGGGTAGGTGACCATCAGGGCCGCGAGGTCCTCAGCGTGGGCTTCCGCGCGGGCTCGCAGATCGTCAAGATCGATGTTGCCCTCCTCGTCGCAGGCGACCGGTGCGACCTTGAGCCCGGCCAGCACGGCGCTGGCGGGATTCGTGCCGTGAGCCGAGGTGGGAATGAGGCAGACGTCGCGGCCGCCCTCGCCTCGGCTTCGGTGGTAGCTCCGGATCGCCAGGAGGCCCGCGTACTCTCCCTGGGAACCGGCGTTCGGTTGCAGGGAAACGGCGGAGAAGCCCGTGATGTCGGCGAGCCAGTCTTCCAGGTCGGCGCAGAGTCTCCCGTAGCCCGCCGTCTGGTCTTCGGGGGCGTAGGGATGCACCTGGGCGAAGCCGCGCCAGGTGATCGGCATCATCTCGGCCGTTGCGTTCAGCTTCATCGTGCACGAGCCGAGCGGAATCATGGAGGTCGTCAGCGACAGGTCCCGCGCTTCCAGGCGGTGCAGGTAGCGGAGCAGTTCGGTCTCGGAGCGGTAGCTGCTGAACACCGGATGATCGAGGCAGGGCGTTGTCCGGCGGAGCGCGGTCGGCAGAGGTTCCGTCTTGTCGGCCGGAACCTCGGCGAGGACCCCGCCGCCGACTTCGGCGAAGGCCGCGAGCACCGACTCGATGTCGTGGTCGGTCGTCGTCTCGTCGCAGGCGACCGAGATGGCGGCCGAGCCCCACTCCCGCAGGTTCAGCTTGCGGCGTCGGGCGGCGGAGATCACCCGCAGCTCCTCCTCGACGCTGCCGAGCCTTGCCGTCACCGTGTCGAAGAACGTGCTGGAGCGAAGGGTGAAGCCCAGCGCGCGCAGGCGTTCGGCGAGATGCGCGGCCCGGCGGTGGACCGCGGCGGCGATCGATTCGAGCCCTTCCGGCCCGTGGTAGACGGCGTAGAAGCTCGCGATCACCGCCGGCAGCACCTGCGCGGTGCAGATGTTGCTGGTGGCCCGGTCGCGCCGGATGTGCTGTTCCCGGGTCTGGAGCGCCAGCCGCAGCGCCGGCAGGCCGCGGTCGTCGCGGGTAACGCCGACCAGCCGGCCGGGTAGCCGCCGCTTCAGCCGATCGCGGACGGCGATGTAGGCGGCGTGCGGTCCGCCGAATCCCATCGGCAGGCCGAAGCGCTGAGTGCTGCCGACCGCGACGTCGGCGCCCCAGGCGCCGGGGGCCTCGAGCAGGCAGAGGGCGAGCGGATCGGCGGCGGCGATCGTCATGCCGCCGGTTTCGCGCAGTCGTTCCGCCAGCGCCCGGTAGTCGTGAACGCCGCCGTCGGTGGCCGGTTGCTGGACCAGGGCCGCGAACACGCCCTCCGGGTCCAGGTCCCCCTTCGGACCCAGGTCTTCGTGTGCGCCGACGTCGACTTCGATGCCCAGCGGTTCGGCGCGGGTGCGGACCACCTCGATCGTCTGCGGGTGGCAGGCTTCCGACACGAAGAAGCGGCCCTGGCGCCGCTTTTCGGCCCAGCACAGGGTCATCGCTTCGGCGGCGGCGGTCGCCTCGTCGAGCAGGGAGGCGTTCGCAACCTCGAGACCGGTGAGACTGGCGATCATCGTCTGGAAGTTGAGCAGCGCTTCCAGCCGGCCCTGGGAGATCTCCGGTTGATACGGCGTGTAGGCCGTGTACCAGCCGGGGTTCTCGAGCACGTTGCGCTGGATGACCGGCGGCGTCACGCAGCCGTGGTAACCCATGCCGATGAAGCTGCGCGGGACCTGGTTGCTGGCGGCCATCTCGTCGAGTTCGGCCAGCGCCCCGGCTTCGGAAGCCGGCGGCGGCAGGTCGAGGCCGCCCGTGCCACCGTCGCCGCGGATCGCGGCCGGCACGGCGGCGTCAATCAGGCTCGCGAGCGAGGACTGACCGAGGGCTTCGAGCATCCGCTCGATCTCGTCGGCACGCGGGCCGATGTGACGGTCGGCGAAGGCCAAGGCGCCGCTTGCGGTGGATTCGGGCGAAGTCATGTCTTGCTGAAGAGCCAGGCCACGTAGCTCCCGTAGGTTGCCACGAGCAGCGCACCCCAGGTCCGTCCGATGCCGCGTCCGTGTCGCAGCAGGTAGACGGCGAGGAACATGAGGAGGCTGAAGGAGAGCATGACCGAAGCGTCCAGCCCCTCGTCGAGCAACGTCGTCTCGAAGGGGCGGATGAGGATCGCGGCCGGCAGGACGAGGAGGATGTTGAACACGTTCGAGCCGATGATGTTCCCCAGCACGATGCCGTGGTGATTCCGCCAGGCGGCCACCAGGCAAGCGGCGAGTTCGGGCACGCTGGTGCCGAAGGCCACGACCGTGAGTCCGACCATCCGCTCGCTGACGCCGAGGGCCAGCGCCAGGTCCGCCGCCGCGGGTACCAGAAGTTCGGCAGCGCCGACGGTGAGCAGGGCGAGTCCCGCCAGGGCGCCGAGAACGGACTTCAGCCCGCTGACGCCCCGGGGATGAGACTCTTCGGCGTCGCCAGCGCGGACGAACACAATGAGGAAGTACGCCATCAGCGCGAGCAGAGCCGCGCCCTCGAACCGGCCCAGGCGGCCGAAGGCGGCGAAGATCAGGACGAGCAGGGAAGTGGCGAGCATGAAGGGCAGTTCGCGGCGGACCAGGCGGATGGCCTGGCGCTCGGCGCCGTCGTCGTGGCGCCGAAGAGGCGCCACGAGCGCCGAGACGCCGAGGATCAGGCCCACGTTGGCGATGTTCGAACCGACGACGTTGCCGTAGACCAGCCCCGGCGAGTTCCTTGCCGCCGCGGCCACGGCCGCGGCCAGTTCCGGCGCCGAGGTGCCGAAGGCGACGACGGTCAGGCCGATCACGGTCGGACTGACGCGCAGCAACGCCGCCAGGCCGGTCACGGAGCGGACGAGGATCTCGCCGCCGGCCCAGAGCGCGGCGATGCCGAGAACGATCAGCAGCAGCGAGATCAAGTCGGTCCTGGTCTTCGGGGCGAGCGGTCGGGCGGCTACGGGAAGATGCCCGCGGTGCGGTACGAGGCGGCGACCTTGTCGATCGCCAGGGCCATCGCGGCGGTGCGCAGGTCGACCTCGGGACCCAGCTTGTTCCGGTAGCGGCGGATGCGATGGTAGGCGGTCGCCATCGTCTCCTCCAACCCTGAGTTCACCAAATCGATCTCGTCCGCTCCCCGGGCCAGGATCCGGACTTCGGCCTGGCTGAAGCTTGCGCCGGTTGCCGAACACATCGCGTTCAGCAGATCCCGACGCACGCTCTCCTCGAACCGTTTCTGCATCCGTCCGAAACGGACGTGGGAGAGGTTCTTGAGCCACTCGAAGTAGGAAACCGTGACGCCGCCGGCGTTCAGATACACGTCCGGAATCACCAGGATGCCGCGCCTGGCCGCGGCGGCGCTGGCGGCCGAACTGGTCGGGCCGTTTGCCGCCTCGGCCAGAATGCGGCAGGAGATCCGGCCGACGTTCGCCCTCGTGATCTGGTTCTCGAGCGCGGCCGGCACCAGGATGTCGCAGTCGAGCTCGAGCGCCCGCCGGCTCGGTTCGATGTTGGACGCGCCCGGGAAGTTCAGGATCGAGCCGGTGCGCCGTCTGTGCTCGGCCACCTCGTCCACGTCGAGGCCGCCGGGACAGGCGAGCGCGCCCTCGACCTCGGCCAGGCCGACCAGCTTCGCGCCCGCGTCCCGCAGGTACCGGGCGGCGTGACGGCCAACGTTGCCGAGCCCCTGGATCACGACTCGCTTGCCGGAGATACCCGGTTCGAGGCCGAGCTTCGCCATGTCGTCCTCGAAGGAACAGGCTTCGCGGATGCCGAAGAAGACGCCCAGTCCGGTCGCCTCGGTGCGCCCCTGGATTCCGCCGTGCTCGACCGGCTTGCCTGTCACGCAGGCGGCGACGTTGACCTCGCCGTGCTCGATCTGGGAGTAGGTGTCGGCGATCCAGGCCATCTCCTGCTCGCTCGTGCCGTAGTCGGGCGCCGGCACGTCCTTCCCCGGGCCGATGAAGGACTTCCGCTGGAGTTCGGCGGTGTAGCGCCGCGTCAGCCGCTCCAGCTCTCCGTTGGAGTACCTGCGGCGATCGATGCAGACCCCGCCCTTGGCGCCGCCGAAGGGAACGTCGACGAGAGCGCACTTGTAGGTCATGAGCGCCGCCAGCGCCATGACCTCGTCCTCGTTCACGTTCGGCGCGTAGCGGATGCCGCCCTTGGTCGGCAGCCGGTGGTGGCTGTGTTCGGCGCGCCAGGCGTGGATGACCTCGATCCTGCCGTCGTCCCGCCGCAGCGGGAAACTCATCCGGTAGACCGAGTTCACGGACTTCACCTGCTCCAGCAGCGTGGGGTCGTGGTCCGTGTACCTCCCCGCCTGGTCGAAGGCGGCGTTCACCTGCTCGAAGAACGTCAGGCGCGGCGCGGCCCGACCCGCTCTGACCGCGGCGACCGTCACTTCACGTTTCTCGTCATCGTCGTGCCCCTCCCTGGAGGTCAACGCTCTCCGCGGGCAACCTATGCCCAGGCACGGGCCTCGTCAATCGGAACCCTCCCGACGCGCGCCTTCGACCGTCGCCGCCCGTCGAGCGAGGCGGCCGCCGCGTCCGGTCGGGCGCGCGGATAGAGTCGGCGGACGCAAGGCGCTCCCATGAACCGATTCGGAGTACGACTCTTTCCGGCCCTTTCGGCGGCACTGGTTGCGACGGCCCTTGCCGGAGGGGCGGCGACGTCTCTGGTCGCGCAAGTTCGGCCGTCGACCGACGACCGGGCGGCGGTCACTCCCGCGTTCGGACCCGAGAACCATGCCGCCGCGGTCGATCCGTCGGCCGACGGCTGGAACACCGAGGCGCTCAGCGAACAGGCAGAGGCCCAGTTGAAGAGAGTCGCCGCGTGGCTTGCGGACATGGTTGCGGGCGGTGCCGATGCTGTCCCGTTCGGGGACGTGGCGTCGGTCGTCGATCAGGCGTTCGAGTCGCCGGGATTCGTGCCCGGCGAGCTGAGCGCGCGCTATCGGGGCGCGGCGTTCGCCGTCGAGAGCGGGAGCGTGCGCGGCGCGGGCAGCGCTTGGCGCGGCGCCGAGGGCTTCAGGCGCGCTCTCGGCGCACTCGCCGGGCGGCTGGCCGGTGGCCGGACGCCGCCGCGGGCGAGCTTCAAGCTCTACTCGGTCGACGCCGGGTCCGCCGGCTTCACGAGCCTCGCCCACTTCGAGGCCTCGGTCGCCGGACCGGCCGGCAGCCGGCAGGCGAACGCCGTCTGGTCGACCATCTGGAGCTTGCCCGAAGACGGCGTCGGCGCACCGTTGCTGCGCCGTGCGGAAGTGACGGGTTACGAGGAGACCTCCACTCTTCGAGGCCCCCTCTTCGTCGACGTGACCGAGGCCGCCGTCGGCCACAACCCGAGTTACCGGGACCAGTTGCTGAAGTCGCCCGACGCCTGGCTCAACCGGATCCCGAAGGCGGTCGGCTACAACAAGACCGGCTGGCAGGGCGTGTCGGTGGCCGACGTCAACGGGGACGGGCTGGACGACATCTTCCTGCCCGAGCAGGGCGGCCTGCCGAACCGCCTCCTTGTTCAGAACCGGCGGGGAACGTTCGACGACCGTTCGGCGGAAGCGGCGGTCGACTACCTGGAGCGCGCCCTCGCCGGGCTGTTCGTCGATCTGGACAACGACGGCGACCCGGACCTCGTCCTGTCCAGCCGGCCGGCGGTGCTGGTGCTCGAGAACGACGGCAGCGGCCGCTTCGCCCGCGTTCGCCACATCGCCGGCGACGTACCGGACAGCAACTCGCTGTCGGCCGCGGACTTCGACGGCGACGGCGACCTCGACCTCTATGTTTGCGCCTACCGCCGGGCCTGGGACGAGCGCGGCGTCGCCAGCCCGGCGCCGTACCATGACGCGAACAACGGCGGCCGGAACGCGCTGCTTCGCAACGACGGCGGGTTTCGCTTTGTCGATGCGACGGTCGAGGCGGGGCTCGACCGGAACAACCGTCGTTTCAGCCTCGCCGCCTCCTGGGAAGACGTCGACAACGACGGCGACCCGGACCTCTACGTGGCGAACGACTACGGCCGCAACAATCTGTACCGCAACGACGGCGGCCGCTTCGTCGACGTGGCCGGGGAGGCCGGGGTCGAGGACGTCTCGTCCGGCATGTCCGTGAGTTGGGCCGACTACAACCGGGACGGGTGGATGGACATCTACGTCGGCAACATGTTTTCCGCCGCCGGCAACCGGATCACCTGGCAGCGGAAGTTCGAGCGCGACCGGCAGCGCGTCGGTTCGCTGGCGGAACTCCAGCGGATGGCGCGCGGCAATTCCCTGTTCGCCGGCGCTTCGGACGGCGGCTTCCACGACCGCAGCGTGGAAACCAACGTCACGATGGGCCGCTGGGCCTGGTCGTCCGTCTTCGCCGATATCAACAACGACGGCTGGGAGGACCTGGTCGTCGCCAACGGCAACCTGACCCAGACGCTTCCCGACGACCTGTGAAGCTTCTTCTGGCGGCAGGTCGTGCCGCGCGCGCCCGGGGTTCTGGAGGACGGCTCGCCGGATGACCGCGCGTTGGCGCCGTATCTCGACTCCCTGCTCGCGCTTCACGAACGGCTGGACGAGGGACTCTCCTTCAGCGGCGCCGAACGAAACTGCGTCTTTCTGAACCCGGGCGCGGCTGGCGGCGCCTTCGCCAACGCCTCGGCGGTGAGCGGTCTGGACTTCCCCGACGACGGCCGCGGCGTCGCCTTCCTCGACCTGGAGGGCGACGGCGACCTGGATGCGGCGATCAGCAACCGGACCGCGCCGCGGTTGCGGCTGATGCGCAACGAACTTCCGACGAGCGATCGCTTCGTCGCTCTGCGCCTCGAGGGGAACGGCGTCGGCACGAATCGGGACGCGGTCGGCGCCCGGGTCGAGGTCCCGACCTCGACCGGCATCCTCCGGCGGTCCGTACGTGCCGGCGAAGGTTTCCTCTCGCAGTCGAGCCGCTGGCTTCACTTCGGTCTCGGGGACGGCGAGGTGTCGGGTCCGGTCAGGGTCCGTTGGCCCGGGGCCGGCAACGAGACGTTCACCGGCGTCGAGGCGGGTGGCCGTTACCGCATCGTCCAGGGCAGCGGCCGGGCGGAGGCGTCGCCGGCGCCGCCGAGGCGGACGCCGTTGACCCCGCGCGCCCAGGAACCGCTGGCGCCGACCACGGGCGCGCGCGTCGTGCTGGCGCCGCGTCCGCCGGCTCCGGCGCTGACGTTCCGCCCCTTCGATGCCTCGGAACCGGTCGCGGTCGAAGCGGGTCACGGTCGGCCGGTGCTGGTCAACATCTGGGCGAGCTGGTGCGCCCCGTGCCGTTCGGAGCTTCGCGACCTGGCGAACGAAGAGAGTGCCCTGCGCGGCGCGCGCCTCGAGGTCGCGGCGCTGTCGACCGATGGCATGGGCGACAACCCGTCCACTACCGAAGAAGCGGCGCGGCGCTTCATGAACGAGATCCGCTTCCCGTTCCCGAACGGCGCGGCGACCGAGGAGACGCTGGACAAGGTGGAGATCGTCAAGAGGTCGTTGTTCGACCGTCGGTTTCCGCTGTCGTTGCCGTTCTCCCTGCTGATCGACGGCGGGGGCCGGGTCGCCGTGCTCTACCGGGGAGGCGTCACCGCCGGCGACCTGCTCGCGGATCTCGAACTGCTGAACGCTCGGGATGACGACCTGCGCGCGGCGTCGACGCCGATGCCGGGCCGCTGGTACACGGCGCTTCCGGACGAGGTGTCGCTCGCGAGCTACGCGCGCTGGTACGAAGAGCGATTTCCAGAGGAGTCCGCGGCCCTGCTGCGGCGTTCGGTCGACGTCGAGCGGGCGCGTCTCGACGATCGCGGCCCGGCGTCGTTCGAGCGGCGGGGCGCGCGGGATCGCCTGTTCAAGTCGCTCCAGCGTCTGACGGTGCTCGAAGGCCGGCGCGGCGACCACGAGGCGGCGGTTCGGACCGCCCGCGCCGCCCTCGACCTCGAACCCGACGATCCCGCCGCGCGGGCCGCCTGGCAGAACGCTCTCCTCGATGCCGGCGACACCGATTCGGTCCGGGCGCAGGCAGAGGCCGCGCTCGCGGCCGATCCGGGAGACGCGGCGGCTCGGGTGCGCCTTGCGGAGCTGCTCGACAGGGAGGGGCGCACGGACGAGGCGGTGCGGGCTCTCGGGCGTGCGGTCGAGCAGAGCCCGCGCGACGTGGAACTGCGGTATCTCCATGGCCAGTTGCTCGCCAGGGCGGAGCGCGTGCGGGAGGCGATGGAGCAGTTCGCGGCCGTCGTCACCCTCGATCCGCGCCACGTCGAAGCGCACCGGATCCTGGCTGAAGCGGCCGTCCGCAGCGACGAGCTCGGCGCCGCCTGGGGACACTACCGGGCGATCCTCGAAGTCGAGCCGCGGGACACGGAGGCCCTCCGCGGAGTGGCCCGGATCGCGGCCGCCGCGGGCCGCCTGGAAGAGGCGATCGAGAACTACCGGGCGTTGCTTTCGCACGATCCCGATCACGCCGCGGGGCGGCACGAACTCGGACTGGCTCTCATCCGCAGCGGACCGACCGGCGCCGCCGAGGGCGCGGAACACCTGCGTCGCGCCTACGTCGAGGACCGGAACCTCCTGGCGCGGGGCAACGACATCGCCTGGACCCTGGCGACTCATCCGGACGCCGGCCGGCGTGACGGCCGATTCGCTCTCCTGATCGCTCTCGAACTGAACGCGGTCGCGGGCGGCGCCGAGCCGGCCCTGCTCGAGACTCTGGCGGCCGCTCAGGCCGAGACCGGCGACTTCCAGACGGCGGCGCGGACGGTGGAGAAGGCGATCGAGATCGTCGGCGACGCGCGGAACGACTCGCCCGACCGGGAGCGGCTGCTCGAGCTGCTGAACCGAAGGCTCGAGCAGTACCGGCGGGACATTCCCGTCCGGCGCCGGTAAGGCGCCCGTACGGAGGTCGTTCCAGCCCGCGTCGATGGGTAGAATGTGCCCTTGAGCTTGTTGCGGAAGACTGCCGGAGAGATGCGGGACGGTTGGCGTGGGCGAGGTGCGGAAGACGCCGAGTCGCTCTGCTTGAGGACGGGATCCCGGCGGTACGAACGCCTCCGCCTTGACGGCCGACGCGACTGGGTGATCCACGCCGACAACGCTGACGTGCTGCCGGCGCTTCCCGATGAGTTCTTTCGCCTGATCTACATCGATCCGCCGTTCAACACCGGCAAGGTCCGACAGCGGAAGGAGATCTCGACCGTCCGCTCGCGCGAAGGCGACCGGGTCGGGTTTGGCGGCCGGCGGTACCGCACGGTCAAGCTCGGTACGACGTCCTATGAGGACGCCTTCGACGACTACGTCGGTTTCATCGGACCGCGTCTGGAGCATACTCGGCGCCTGTTGACCCTCGACGGCACGCTCTACTTGCACCTCGACCAGCGGGAGGCGCACTACTGCAAGGTGCTTCTGGATCAGCTATTCGGCCGCGAGTGCTTCGTCAACGAGATCATCTGGGCCTACGACTACGGCGGCCGCTCGCGTCGGAAGTGGCCCGCCAAGCACGACACGATCCTTGTCTACGCCAAGGACCCGGATCGATACTTCTTCGACCAGGACGCGATCGAACGGATTCCGTACATGGCGCCGGGTCTCGTCTCGAAGGCGAAGGCTGAACGTGGAAAGCTGCCGACGGACGTCTGGTGGCACACGATCGTGCCGACGAACGGAAAGGAGAAGACGGGCTACTCGACTCAGAAGCCGGAAGGTATCCTGCGGAGGATTCTGAGCGCGTCGTCGCAGAAGAACGACTGGGTGCTCGACTTCTTTGCCGGGTCCGGGACGGCGGCGGCCGTGGCGCGGAAGATGAGCAGGCGTTTCGTGATGATCGACAGAAACGACGAAGCCATCACCGTCATGGCCAACCGTCTGGGAACGGCGAGCGTCAGCTATGTGGACGGGCGCTTTCGCCGTTTGTCCATTCAGACGGACGAGTGCGAACAGTTGAGCCTGGCGCCTTGAACGAGACCGCGGGATCGATCACCGATCCGGAAGTCCGCGATCTGGCGCTGTACGCGGCCTTGCTCCGCGACGAATACGTGAAGGACGAGCGCGATCCCTGGCGCGACAGCCCGTTCGGCTGGATCAAGATCCGCCCTTCCAGACAAGTCGGCGCCATCGGCGAGCGGCGGCCCGGCTGCTCTTCTTCCTACCGGAAGTCGTGGCTCGGAATTCGCTCCAGCCGGTCGATGGGCCAGAACTTGTCCGCCTTGACGGATAGCGAGCCGTCCTTCTTCTGCAGGACGCCTTCGACGATCAGACCGGAGGAGGACACGATCGTGCGTCGGTGCTTCTTGAGTTGGTCGGGCATGACGACTGCCTGACTCATGCCGGTTTCGTCCTCCAGGGTCAGGAACAGGAGGCCGCGGGCGGTTCCCGGGCGTTGCCGGACGATGACCGAACCGGCGGTACGCACGCGGCAGCCGGCTGGCCGATCGGGGAGGGCGGCCGCGGGCACGACGCGGCGGCGATCGAGCGCCCGGCGGTAGTACTCGATCGGGTGGGGGCCGGTGGTGATCGAAGCGACGGCGAAGTCGGCGGCGGTTTCTTCCATTGGCGTCATCTCCTCGAGCGGGGAGGGAGCGGCGGTGTCGAGGTCGGAGAACAGCGGCCCCTTCGGCTTCTCGACCTGAGCCGCCTGCCACAGCGCGGCGCGCCGGCCGCGGCCCAACGCGCCGATGGACGCCAGTGCCGCAAGTTCGCTTCGGCGCAGACGGCAACGCCCGGCCAGATCCTCGATGGAACGGAACCGCTTCGCCGCCTGTTCGGCCTCGATCCGTTCCGCCGTTTCGCGCCGCAGGCCCCTGACGTAGCGCAGCCCGAGGCGGATGGCGCCCGCGGGGGACGGTTCGCCGGGCGGCGCACGCTCGCCGGCGTTCTCCGGCCGGTCCTGCCAACGGCACGTCACCCCCGATTCGTTCACGTCGATCGGCAGCACTGCGCTGCCTGCCCGCTGCGCCTCGCGGACCAGGGTCGCCGGGTGGTAGAAGCCCATTGGCCAGGCGTTCAGGAGCGACAGGAAGAAGGCAGTCGGGTGGTGGCGCTTGAGAAAGGCGCTGGCGTAGGCGATCAGGGCGAAGCTGGCGGAGTGCGACTCGGGGAAGCCGTAGAGCGCGAACGAGGTGATCGCCTTGACGATCTGTTCCTGGGCATCGCCCGTGATGCCGCGTTCGTTCATCCCCGAGCGCAGTCGCTGCTCGATCTCGTGCATGCGCTCGACGGAACGCTTGAAGCCCATCGCCCGCCGCAGGTCCTCCGCCTCGCCCCCGGTGAAACCGGCCGCGACCATGGCGACCTTGAGGATCTGCTCCTGGAAGATCGGCACGCCGAGGGTGCGGCGCAGGATCGGTTCGAGCAGCGGGTGAGGGTAGACGACCTCCTCGCGGCCGACCCGGCGCTTGAAGAAGGGATGAGCGATGCCGCCGACGATCGGCCCGGGCCGGATGATCGCGATCTGGATCACGAGGTCGTAGAACGTGCACGGCTTGTGGCGCGGCAGGGACGCCATCTGCGCCCGACTCTCGATCTGGAAGACCCCGACCGTGTCGGCGCGGCAGATCATCTCGTAGGTTGCCGGGTCGTCGGGCGGCAGGTGGGCGAGGTCGATCTCCTTGCCCTCGTGACGCCGGATCAGGGGCGCCGCCTCCTCGAGCGCGTTCAGCATGCCGAGGCCGAGCAGGTCGACCTTGATCAGTCCCAGGTCGGCGCAGTCGTCCTTGTCCCACTGGACGATGACCCGGTTCGCCATCGCCGCCGGTTCGAGCGGCACGATCTCGTCGAGCCGGCCCGCGCAGAGCACCATGCCGCCCGAGTGCTGTCCCAGATGGCGGGGGTGGTTCTGCAGCTGCCGCCACAGGCGGACGAAGATCCGGATGCGCCGGTCGCGGGGATCGAACCCGAGCTCGGTGAGCTCCTCGTCCATCGCCTTGCTGTCGCCGCGGGAAAGATCGTAGTGCCAGTGGCCGAGGCCCTTGGCCAGTCGGTCGACCTGGGCCGTGGAGCACCCCAGCGCCTTCGCCGCCTCGCGCGCGGCCATGCGGTCGCGGTAGGTGATCACGTTCGCGGTCATCGCCGCTCCGTGCCGGCCGTAGCGCCGGTAGACGTACTGGATCACCTTCTCGCGCTGGTCGCCGGACGGCAGGTCGATGTCGATGTCCGGCCACTCGCCGCGTTCCTCGGACAGGAAGCGCTCGAACAGCAGGTCCATCTTCACCGGATCGACGGCGGTGATGGAGAGCGCGTAGCAGACGGCGGAGTTGGCGGCCGAACCGCGGCCCTGGGCGAGAATCCGCTGCTCCTTGCAGAAGCGGACGACGTCCCAGACGATCAGGAAGTAGCCGGCGAGGTCGAGCTTCTCGATCAGCGCGAGCTCCTTCTCGAGCTGTGCCCCGGCCTTGGCGGTCAGCGGCCGGAAGCGTTCTCGCGCCCCCCGCCAGGTCAGTTCGCGGAGATGGGCGATCGGCGTCTCGCCCTCGGGCGTCGGGTAGTCCGGGAAGCGGTAGCCGAGGTCGGCGAGGGTGAAGTCGAGTTCCTCGGACAGTTCGTGGGCGGCGTGGACCGCCCGAGGCAGGTCGACGAACAGCCGGTGCATCTCCTCGGGGCTCCTCAGGCGGCGCTGGCGTTCGCGAGCGAGACGGGCGCCGGCGTCGTCGACCGTCACGTGGTGCCGGATTGCGGTCATCAGGTCGTGGAGGGGCTTGTCGCGGGCCACGGCGTAGCGCACGCCGCCCGTCGCGACGACGGGAACTCCCAGACCTTGCGCCAGCCGGACCAGGGCCTGGTTGCGTCGTTCCTCGGCACGGATGCCGTGGCGCGAGAGCTCCACGTGCAGGCGGCCGGGGAAGACGGCGCGCAGACGTTCGAGCTGGCGGCCGGCCGCTTCCAGACCTTCGCGCGCCAGCGCCCGTCCGACCGGATCGGTTTCGGCGCCGGCCAGGCAGTGGAGGCCCGCGGCGTATTCCTCGAGCAGCGTCCAGTCGATCCGCGCCTCGCCCTTGGGGTGACTTAGCGCCCCGGCGGTCAGCAGGCGGCAGAGGTTGCGGTAGCCGCGGCGGCTCCGCACGAGCAGGTTGACGCGGGTTTCCCGGTCGTCCAGGGACGGCCGTTCCTCGCGCCGCCGCGAGACCGCGGACGCCTGTGGTCGGTCGATGACCGCCTCGGCGCCGACCAGTGCGCGAATCCCCGCTTCCCGCGCCGCCTTGTAGAAGCGAGGCGCGCCGGAGACGCCGTTCCGGTCGAGCAGAGCGACCGCCGACAGCCCCAGCGCCGCCGCCCGCGCCACCAGATCCTCGGGCTGGGACGAGGCGCGCAGGAAGGAGAACGACGACGCGGCGTGGAGTTCGGCGTAGGGCGGGGACCGAAGCCGGCCTTTCGGCGGAGTCCGGAATCGTCGCCGCCGCAGTTGCTCCTTGATCGCGCCCGGCGCGGCGTAGCCGGGGTTGGGTTCCCCCCGGACGTCGAGCAGGGCGCCGCCGCCGCGGTCGCCGTAGCCGCTGCCCTTGCGCGCGGCGCCGGAGAGCCCCATGTTGCGGGTCGGCACATCGACCTCGGGTCTGGGGACCTTGGGTTCGGGGGAACTGTCGCGGGCCACCCGTGAAGCGTAAATCAGGCGGTAATCATGTGCAAGGGTTGGCGTCCTGGTCGGCCCCAGGTCAGGCGTTGGCGCGCCTGCCGGACGCCGGCCTTCCGGCCGGCATCCGGCGCGAACGCCGGTCAGGCGGAAGCCTTCAGTTCCGTCGCCGCGGCGCCCGCAGCGGTTGACGGGCCCGGTAAAGCGCCAGCCGATCCAGCCGTTGCGGCGAGTTGCCGCCGGCAGCCTGGCGCTCCTGCTCGAGCGCCCGCTGCTGCCAGAGCACGGCGTCGTCGAACCGTCCGGCCTCGGCCAGGGCCATCGCCAGCGTTTCCAGGTGGTCGAGCGCCGGCTGTTCGTCGACGACGGATTGCGCCAGTTCGACCGCGCGGTCGCCGTTGCGCACCGCCTCTTCGGGGCTCACCGCGAGGAGCCGCGCGAGCAGGTGACGGGTGGCGAGGTCGCCGGGGAAGCGTGCCAGGGCGTCGTCGAGGGCGCGGCGGGCCTCCGCGTAGCGGCCCGTCTCGAACAGCACGAGTCCGAGATGGAAGCGCGCTCGCGGGTCGTCCGGCGTCAGCGCGACCAGGGCCTGCAACTGAACGGCGGCTTCCTCCTTTCTGCCCGTGTCGACCAGCATGGCGGCGAGCGCCCGTCGCGCCTCGACCAGGCCGGGGTCCTGGGCGACGATCCGTTCGAGTTCGTCGACAGCGCCGGCGGCGTTGCCGGAGGAGGCCCGCGCTTGCGCCCGTTGCAGGCGCCAGGAAAGGTTCTCGGGCGCGAGGTCGGCCGCCCGCTCGAGGTGCCGGGCGGCTTCGCCGCGGCGGCTCTCGCGCGCGAGGAACATCGCCAGGGCGAAGTGAGCGCCGGGGTGCTCGGGGTTGAGGGCGATGGCCCGGCGCAGATGCCGTTCGCCGCGATCGGCGTCGCCCAGAGCCAGCAGTGAGCCGGCCAGCCGGAAGTGAGCCTCTTCGTCTGTCTCGTTCGCTGCGAGGATCTCCTCGTACAGCGCGACCGCCCGCTTGTGGTTGCCGGCCGCGGCGGCGGAGACGGCGCGGTCGAGCGGCAGCGTCACGTCCTCCTCGAGCGGCTTCAGCCGTGCGAGCAGCGGGTCGATCATCGGGATCAGGACGTCCCGGTTCAACCGCCACGCCTCGGCGGCCCGGTCGGCGTCTCCAAGGGCGCGCCAGGCGAGGCCGACGTGGTGGTGGGCCTCGCTGCCTTCCGGCTGGGACGCGGCGACCTCCTGGAACATCCGAAGCGCCTTCGCCGGGTCGCCGCGCTCGAGGGCGATGTAGCCGAGCCCGACGCGGGCGGTCGCGCTTTCCGGGTAAACCTTGACCGCCGCCCGGTAGGCGGCTTCCGCGGCGTCGACGTCGCCGGCGGCCACATGGAGTTCGGCCAGCCGGATCAGGGTCGACGGGTCGTCCGGCCGGATGGTCAGCGCCTCTTCGGCGCTCGCTCGGGCGGCCTCCAGGTCACCGGTCTCTATGTGCAGCAGCAGCCTGAAGTAGGCCGATGGGAAATCCGCGGGCGCCAGCTCCCGGACCTGGTCCAGGCAGACAGCCGCCGCGTCGTGCAGCTCGTAGTGCAGATAACGGACGCACAGGTCGCTGTAGGTGTTGACCGCCAGTTGCATCTGGTGCGCGTCCGCCGCGTGGCGGATGCTGCCGGCGGCAAGGGCCCGGTAGTCCCGCAGACGCCGCGCCTCGGCTGCCGGCACCTTCTCGAGGTCCGGCTCCGGCACCTGGCTGAGCACCAGCGTCTCCCGCACGCGGCGGATCTCCAGAAGCTCGCCGAAATCCTGAGCGGCCGAGGGCTGAATGGCGGCCGTCGCCAGCAGGAAACCGAAGCCCCGCAAGCCGCGACCGATCGGACGCCGACTCTCAGAACGGAATGTCGTCGTCGAGCGCATCGCTCTCAGGCGCAGGATCTTCGTCAATCTCCGCTCCCTCGAAGAGCCCGATCGCGCGACGAGCCATGTCGAGAATGCGCCCACTCTCCTCTCTCGCGCGGAGCCATTCGAAAGCCGCTTCTTCGTTGTCGCACACGCTCTCCATCAAGGGGCTCTTCAGGGTTTCGTGTGGAATGTAAGAGAATCGGGGTAGAGGTCGAGTCCTCCGAGTTTGAAGTAGATGGCGGTGCGGTATCGGTCTCGATTTCGATAGCCGCGGGCGGTTTTCTTGAGCGACTGGATGACCGAGTTGATGCCTTCGAGTCGTGCGTTGGTGACTCCTCGTTCGATGGCGTTCAGCACTCCCTCGAGGTGAGCCTTCAGCATCCGCGCCACGTTCTTCATCGGCGCCAGGCGGCTGCGAATGGCCCAGGAGTACCAGCCATTGAAGATCGCGCGCGCCTCCGCCCGGTCACGGGTCTCCCACATCATCATCGCCACCTCTTTCAGGTGCCAGCAGCGAGCCGTCTTCGACGTGCCGGAGATCAACTCCTCGAAGCGGAGTCTGTGGCCCGCCGGCACCCGATCCGGGTGGTACAGCCACAGATGGCGCGTCGAGGCCAGGCTGTCGTCGCCTGCCTTCTGCAGCTGCCGGTGCTCCTGACTGCGGACCTTGTTCACGGCGTCGCCTAGGTGGGCCGCCACGTGGAACTTGTCGAACGCGATCTTCCGACCGCCATCCGGGAGACTCGACACCGTCGCCGAGATGTACGCCGGCCACATGTCCATCGCCACCGTCTCGATTCTCGACCGCGCGGCCTCCGACAACGACGAGTAGTACGAAGCCAGCGCCTCCTTGCCGCGACCGTCCGCCACGTGGTGCACCCGAACCTCGCCCTCGATGTCCGCCACCACCGTCACGTACTCGTGGCGCTTCTGAAACGACGTCTCGTCCACCCCGAGAACCCGAGAGGCCGGAACCGGACCGCGACGTGAGAGACCGCGCTGCACGGCACGATCCTGAACCCCCGACACCTGGTCCCAGCTCAGGTCCAGCAACCTCGCCACGGCCGAGATCGAAGCCTCCTTCAACCAGTCGATCACCAACGCCTCGAACAACGCCGTGAAACGAGAACCACGGTCCGACCACGGCACCGAAATCGTCCGCACCCCGTGCTCAGGGCAACGCACCCGAGGAACCTCCGCCGTCAGAATCGTCCGGTACTGGCACGTCGGAAGATGACGCCAGCTGCGACGACGGGTGTCGTAGCGACTCGCCGCATGCCCGCACTCAGGACAGCACAGAGATTCCCCGACGCCAAGAACCGCGAGCACCTCCACCTCGCCCACGTCGAGCCGAAGCTCGACGCCCGTCACCTCCCAAGGACTGCTGATTCCGAGAATCTGACCATACAAGTCTGTGTCACGCATGCCATGAGACTACACCGGATCCACCATCAACCCGGAAGAGCCCATCAAGGGTGTGTCCTGGGCCTCAACTCGCCTCCCGTTGATGGTCTTGGTTGGAGCGAAGACGCTGGCGCGAGGTAGGCCGTTCGTTATGCCGACCCAGCAGTTGAGCCACCAGCCGTCGACACGGAGTGAACGCAGGTGGCCGTTGCCCGACCGCGCCGGCTTGAAGCGCTCACGGAAGGAGTTGCTTGGTTCTTGAGTGCGCGATACCTCTGGCGCCGACGATTCTCTCCCTACCTGCTTGTCTCCGCTCCTCGATGCGCCCCGTTCGGTCTTCTTCTGGGTCCTGACTGCCGCCAACGTGGTGGCCGCTCGGGTCTCGTCGGCTCTCCTACGAGCCTCCAGGAGCTGTTTCTCCGCCTCCTTTGCATCTCGATGAGCCTTCTCGACCAACGAGTCGGCCTTCATCCTTGCCTTCTTGGCAGCACGCTCACCTTCGGCGATAATCCGGTCCCGTTGCTCGCGGGCGCGCATCCTGATCGCATTCGCAGACTTCTCGGCCTCGCGGATGTCCTTGGCTTTCTCCTCTTCCTGGACCTTCAGCTCGCGGACTCGCTTTGAAAGAATCATGATGTTGTTGCGCACCGATCTTAGTTCAGACTGTGCAGCTTTCTTCTCACCCGGTGTATCTTGGTTCTTTCCTGAACGTGGCAGCGTCTCTCGTCGTTCTTTTGCTAAAAACTCTCCGGTGTCTGATAGGATTTTCTTGTCTTGATTCTGGGCTTGGCTTCGGATAGCACGCGCTTCTTGCTTGGCCTCCGCGACAATGCGCTCCGCTTCGCGCTGTGCGTCAGCGACGAGATCGGGGCCTTGTTGTTCTTCTGTGTCGATCTCCCTCCTTCCTGCGAGTTTCGAGAGCTCATCGTGGGCTGCTGAATCGAAAAGGCACACGAGCCGGACCATCGCCTCGACCGCCCGGTCGACTGCCATGCGGTTAAGGTTCCGAGGCGGGTGAGCGTTCACGTTCCGCCAGTCGGCTACTTCGTGCATGAGGGTCCTCGGATTCCCTCCCGTCTTGGCAATGTGCGAGGCGTAGAAGCGGGACAGCTTGGGGAAATACTCTCGGTGAACCCTGACGATCTGGTGATAGTGCTTCGGCTCCAATACGGATACGGCCTCGTCATCCGTCCGGATCTCGAAACCGTGCTTCTCGATGTCCTCCTGAATCGTGGAGATCCTCCGGACGACGCCATCTCGCCACCAGTTGGGTCCGAGCTTCGTTCTCAGAACGGCACTGAGATAGTCTCGGAAGGACCGGTTGTAGATCTCCAGCGCGTTCGAAAGTCGCCGGAGTTCGTGCGATCCGCGTTGCGGAACTGGTGTTGATGACATAATTGCTGTCCCAGTGACTGAGAGTTGAAAAGCGGGCCTGAATCCGTATCTTGCTATATCACTGGCTGGTCAAGAAACGCCAATGACTACAACGAGGACTCAGGCGCATGGCGCACCGTAGCATGGACTTGCCCTGATCTCGTGGGCGACTCTTCGGTAGTGGTCATTCGGGATGCGCTCAGGGACGACAGTGCGCGCCGCCACTCCGCGCCGATGAGCTTTCGGTTCAAGGAACAGTCACTCCTTCCCGCTCGACTGCGGCACGGTAGGGAGAACGGAGGTCTCTCAGCGATTCCCACTCGCTTTCCGTGCAAGCCTGGATCGAGGGCGCCATGGCGGAGGCGGCGGCCATGGCGTAGCCCAGCCGGCGGAGGGGCCGCATCAGATCGGCCGCGTCGTCGCGCACGATGAGCAGGAGATCGATATCGCTTTCGTCGTGCGCGTCGCCGTGCGCCTTGGAGCCGTACAGGGCCAGGCGCTGCACGGCGTCGGCGTGCTTGCGTTTCAGCGCTTCACGGTATTCGTCGAGCCAGGCGCGTTCTTCGGGGTGGAGGGTGAGCATGGTCCGCGTGCCTTGGGGGCTGCGCCGACCGGCGAGCCGTGGCAGGCCGATTCTACCCGTGGCGACCGGTTGCCCCGGCTGCTGTACTGGCTCAGTCGTATACCCCGTCCGCGAACCAGCGTTCCGACAGCCGGTCCCGGTAGATCCGGCACACCGCGCCGTTTCCAAGTTCCACGTCCCAGTAGTCCCGCAGCGCCGGGACGTCCCGCCACCAGCCTTCCTCGATTTCCCAGGGACCGGCGGCGGTGCGGACGGCGCCCTCGATGCGGACGCGGCGTTCCTCGGTTGGCAGGGGATGGATCCGCAGCGGCGCCGGACAGGGTGCGGCGCGGTCCGTCTCCTCGTTCTCCGCGGTCAACACTTCGACCTCGACCGGCGGCCGCAGGGTGCGGACCGCCAGCATGCCGCGGCCGGGCCGGGGTTCGAGCCGGATCCGGGGCGGCGGGGGCGGGTCGTAGTCGACCAGGCGGAAACGCTCCGGCAGGTGGCCGTTCCGGGTGCGCGGCGAGCCGACGCGGTTCGGCCCGAGCAGAGCGAGCAGCCGCGCGGTTACGGTGGCCAGACGGTCGGGCGACAGGGCGGCCGGCCCGAGCAGGCTGAGCTGCGCCTGACGCGGAACGTCGGGATGGGCGAGCAGTTGCATGGACGTGATCGGCGCCCGAGGCGGCTCGGCCTCCAGGTGCAGACGGATCAGCGACAGCAGCGTCCGCGCCTCGCGGGTGGGGGCCGGCAGTTCGATGGTCAGTTCGTGGAACCCCTCGGGCTCGACCCTGAGTGTCAGCTCGAGCCGCTTGCAGCCCATGCTCCGGGCATCGAGCCGGGTGGTCAGTCGGGAGACGGCGTCGCGGGCGGCGAACAGGAACGGCGCCAGGTTGTCGATCGGCCATTCGAAGGTCTGCGACTCGCGGAAGGTGCGCGGCGGCGGACGCGGAGTGAGCGTTTCCGGGTCGAAGCCGCGGGCGACGGAATGGAGCGCCGTGCCGCGCTCGCCGAGGCGGCTGTGGACCTCGGCTGCCGGCAGACCGGCCAGGTCGCCGACCGTGCGCAGTCCCCAGAGCTTCAGCGTGTGGAGGATCTCCTGGTCGCCGCCGTCCGGCGCCGAGCCGGGGCTGCGGCTGCCGCACTCGAACAGGGCCTTGAGCGGCAACGGCGCCAGAAACCGGGCCTCGCCGCGGGGCGCCACGACGTTCGGCGACCGCGGCAGGGCGGCCGCGGTCTGCGCCGCCAGCTTGCCGCCGGCGATGCCGACCCGGCCGGGGAGGCCGGCGGCGTCCATGGCCCGCAGGATCGACTGGCCGAGACCGTGCTCGTCGTTGTCGGCGCCGGGGGGCGGCAACAGGTCGGCGGCGGTCCCGTTCCGTCTCCTGGCGGCGTTCCCGGCGGCTGCCGGGCGGATGCCGGTCAGATCCAGGTAGACCATGCCCTCGCCGCCGTCCTCGACCCGGGGCGAGAAGGCGTCGGCGATTTCGAGCAACACCTCCTGTGCGGTGTGCTCGCGCTCGGGATCGCGGGGGCGAGGGACCAGACCGGACTCGATGTTGCGGGCCTGAGCCACGGTCAGCCCCGGCCGCACTCCGGCTCGCCGCGCCAGCCGGGAGGCGGCGACGATCCGCGCCGATGGACCTTCGTGGACCACGACCGCCTCGCGGGCGAGTTCGGGAGATCCTCGCAGCCAGGCGGCGAGGGGAAACAGAGCGGCCCTCAAGCAGGCGATGCGCGCCTTCCGCTTACCCGGCACGGCGCAGGACCTCGACCGGCGTGCCGGCGGCGTTGCGGTTCTCCGTCCGACGGGGCGGCGCGCCGGGCAGGGGGCGTCGCAGACTGTCGGCAAGTACGCGCAGCTCGACTTCGGTTGCCGCGCCCGGCCGTTCGCCGCGCGACCTGGCGAGTTCAAGCCGGGTTCCGAGCCCGTCGAGCAAGCGCGGGCTTCTCGGCGCGGCCTGCGCCCAGAGGACACGGACCGGCGATGTTCGCGACCCGAGATCGAGAACCTTCTGCGGCGCCGTGCCGCCGGCGCGGTACGGCGTCGCGATCAGCAGGGCCGCCTGATGGTCGTCCGCCGCGCGCCGCAGTCGCAGCCACGCCGATTCCTTGCCGCGGCCGCCGGGGATCGGCGGCAGACCGAGATCGAGCACGACCAGGGGGAAACCGCCGCCGATCAGCGCCTCGGCGCTGCCCAGCGCCTGCTTGAGCCGCCTGGGCCTTGCCCAGAGCAACCGTTCGAGGACGACGCCGGCGCGTGCCGCCGTCTGCGGATCGAAGTGGTCTCCCAGATCGACCAGCGCCGCCGATTCACCGCTCTCGGTGGCGCCGGCCAGCAGTTCCAGCACCAGGGAAAAGCGCCCGCTGCTCCGGGGACCGACCAGCTCGATCGTCTGCCCGCGGCGGATGCCGCCGCCGAGCAGCCGGTCGACGCCCGCAAGCCGCGTGGCGAACGCGTCGGCTTCCATCCCCTGACGTCCGGCCTGATCGTCGGCGCTCGCCAGATCCCGCCCGCGCCGGATCTGACGCGCCAGCGATCGCGGCCACCGCGGGTCGGTGAGGGCTGCGGGCAGGGAAGTCACGGCGCCGTGGAGCGGAACGAGAGAAGTCGAAGAAGCGGAAAGAGACCATAATAGCGCAACCAAGGCGTAAGTTGAAGCTGGCTTGTTGTCTGGTCGCCGTCGCAAGGTTGGTCCGGGCAGCAAGGCGCTACGGGCAGTACCAAGATATCTGGCCGAACCTTGAATAGCGCGATCGCTTGTTCAAGGTTCCTGCAGGAGTTCAAGGCTCCTGCAGGAGACCCTGACATGCCAGCTCCTGGCTACGTGGTAAGACTTGCGCCCTGACTCTTCATGGGCTGTGGCCGATGTGGAGCTTGTTCAACTGAGTTGAAGTCGGAGGCGGGTTGCTCCATGGAACGTCCAGTGCCGGGTCGCTACGAAGTCACCGCCGTGGGAGGCGAGCAAGTGCGCGCCTTCACTCCATCGCCACTGCCGCCGCAGCCGCCGCTGAACCTCGAAGGCCCCCTCCTGCAATCCCTGGAGGCCGCCAGTCTCGCCCTTGGGCGATTGGAGGCAGCGAATCAACTCCTGGAGCCGACGATCTTCGTCTATTCCTACGTCCGGAAAGAGGCAGTGCTGTCTTCCCGGATCGAGGGCGCCCAGTCGTCGCTCTCCGATCTCCTGCTGTTTGAACTCGACCAGGCTCCAGGCGTGCCGCGAGACGATGCGGCTGAAGTCTCGCGCTACGTCTCGGCCCTGGAACATGGCCTGAGACGGCTTGGCGAGGGCTTCCCGCTCTCGAACCGGCTGATTCGCGAGCTGCACGGCATCCTGTTGTCCGCCGGTCGTGGCGCAAGCAAGGATCCCGGCGAGTTTCGCCGTTCCCAGAACTGGATTGGCGGCGCCCGACCTGGGAACGCCGTCTTCGTACCGCCGCCGCACCTCTCCGTACCCGACTGCATGGCTGAACTCGAACTCTTCCTGCACGCCGCCGAAGACGACGGTTTGCCGACCTTGGTTCGAGCCGGTCTGGCGCACGTTCAGTTCGAAACGATCCACCCCTTCCTGGATGGCAACGGCCGCGTCGGCCGACTGCTCGTCACCCTGCTGCTTTGCGAGGCCGGCGCACTGAGCCAGCCGCTTCTCTACCTCAGCGTCTACCTCAAGAAGCACCGGGACCTGTACTACGAGTTGCTCGGTCGAGTCCGCCGGACCGGCGACTGGGAGGCGTGGCTGGCGTTCTTCCTGCGGGGCGTGCAAGAGACGGCTGAAAACGCCGCCGCGACTGCGCGGCGGCTCTCGGAGCGATTCGCGGCTGACCGGGAACGCATCGCCGAGGAAGGCAGGCGAGCCGGCTCGGCGCTTCGCGTCCATGAGGTCTTCCAGGAGCGTCCCGTTCTCTCCATTCCCGAGGCGTGCAGGCGCACCGGCCTTTCCTTCCCGACGGCCTCCGCCGCGATTCGGTTACTGGAACGAGCAGGACTGGTTCGGGAGATCACCGGCTTTGCGCGAAATCGGGTCTACGTGTACGGCGGCTACCTGAAGATCCTGAATGAAGGCGTTGAGGACGAGTGACGGGAGCGTTCAGCGCAGCCGCTGGAGGAACCACCAGTGGCGCCCTCCAGGTCCAGGGCTCCGTAGCTCCGGTCGCCCCAGTACCCCTCACCGTAGTCCTGGGTCCGTAGTCCTGGGTCGTCGGTTCGCGCGTGATCTCGCCGCCCGCGGTCCGCGCCCGCTGTCACGCTTGTCGAAGCCTACGAACCGGGCCTTGGCCCGTCGAGGCGCCGGATCCGATCTCGATGATCGAGCACGCGAGGGAAGCTTGCGGTTTCCGGCAGTTCCCTCTACGGCACCACGTCCCCCCAGTTCGGCGCGGCCGCGGCTTCGCCTTCGCCCGCCGCCCACTCGATCGTGTCGCCGACCCAGGCCTGGAACATCTCGTGGTCCCAGACATCCTCGCGGTGGCCCATCGCGTTGTAGAGGACACGGCCGGCGCCGAGCTCGCGGCACCAGGCGATGGGGTACGGAGCGATGTCGTAGATCTCCTGCCTGGTCCGTTCTTCGCCCGGGTCCATCAGCGCCAGGACGTGGAGTCGGTCCCGGGCGACGTTCTTGAACAGGTACCACTCGTCCATGATCTTCCAGCCGTCTTCGACGGACTTCATCGTCGGGTGGTCGGCGTCGACGACGCGGACGATGCCGGGGAACTGGGCTCCGTGGTGAGTGAACTCGCCGCCGATCATGCCGATGTAGGGGGTCGCCTCGTCGTTCTCGCCGTGGAAAGTGTCGGTCGCCGGATGGAAGCCGACGAAACCGCCGCCGGCTTCGATCCAGGCGATCAGGTCGGAGACGCCGTCGGCGCTCATCGGGGGATTGCCGTCGCCGCGGAAGATGCCCTCGCCGGCGCCGCCGCGTTGGGTCAGGTCGCCGGTCGTGTAGAAGATGACGACGTCGAAGTTGGCGAGCTGGGTCGCGTTGACGAGACCCGCGTCCTTGGTCGACGTGACTTCGAAGCCGCGCTCCGCGGCGATCCGGGCCAGGACGGCGTCGACGTGGCTGGGCCGCGCGTCCTGCCGCGTGATGGCCGAGTGCTGGAAGCCGGAGGACTTGCTGACGAAGAGGACTCGGACCGGGTCGTCGGCTTCGGAGGCGAGGGTGGGGGTGGCCGCGAGGAGAAACGCGAGGGCGAGCAGCAGGGGGCGAATGCGGCTTCGAGCCTGGATCATGCGCGAGAAGCTACCACCGCGCGGCCTCGCGCCCCGATGCTGACGCCCTCGTCGGCCTTCCGTGCGGGTTCTCTGCGCGACAGCGAACGCCGCTAGCTGAACTTGGCGATGACCTCTTCGCCGAACCGGGCCAGGCGGTCGGGCGGCATCGGCGGCACGATGACGCGGGAGACGCCAAGTTCGGCCATGCGCGCGACGTGGTCGGGCGGTCCGCCGTTGGCGGTGATCTCGACTGCGTCCGGGTCGCGGCCCGCCGTCTCGGCGCTCTCGCGCATGATCCCCAGCAGGCGTTTCAGCTTGTCGACGTCGCCGAGAGCGGGGAAGAAGCCGTCTCCCAGTTCGCCGGCGCGGCGGGCGGCGCGTTCGGAGTGCCCGCCGACCACGATCGGCACGGACCCCTGGACCGGCTGCGGCCGGCTGTAGCAGTCGGAGAACGAGACGAACTCGCCGTCGTGACTCGGGCAGGTTTCGGTCCACAGCGCCCGGAAGGCGCGGATGTAGTCGTCGAGACGGCGGCCGCGGCGGGCGAAGGGAACGCCGAGAGCGTTGAACTCCTCCTCCAGCCAGCCAACGCCGACGCCCAGAATGGCCCGGCCGCCGGAGAGCTTGTCGAGCGTGGCGACGGCTTTGGCCGTGACCAGGGGATTGCGCTGCGGGACGATCAGGATGCCGGTCGCGAGCCGGATGCTGCTGGTCGCCGCAGCCACGTAGGATAGCCAGACGAGCGGGTCGGGGATGTCGAAATCCTCGCGTCCGCCGGGCATCTTGCCGCTTTCGTCGTAGGGATAGAGGGAGGCGTAGCCGCGCGGGACGACGACGTGCTCCACGGTCCATAGCGAGTCGAAGCCGGCGGCTTCGGCTGCCTGAGCCAGGGCCGCGGCCGGGGGACCGTCGACGAACGGGCCGGTGTTGGCGAACATGATGCCGAACTTCATCTCTTTTCCTCGCCTTCCGCGTGTCGGGGGTTCCCCGGGCGTTGGAGCGCGGCACTGTAGCAGCCGCGAGCGGCGCCGTTCGCCATGTCGACCGAGGCTCGTTCGGTGAGCCTGCGGCAGGCGCTCGCCGCGCTCGCGCGCTGGACGATTCGCTCTCCGCGACACGCGATCGCCTGGGCCGTCGCGCCGGCTCTCGCCTTGGCCGCGTTGCTGCCGACGACAACGGTGGACCTCACGTTCACGGGGGTGATGAACCGCGGCAACGAGCACGTCGGCCGCTACTTCGAGATGTCGCAGCGCTACGAGCTCGGCGGCCTGCTTCTGGTGCTGCTCGAGGGCGAGGAGGAGCGACTCGACGAGGCCGTCGACCGCACGATCGAGGCCGCGTTGGCGCTGCCGTCGGTCGCCGCCGCCCGCCGCCCGTTGCCGTTCGAGTGGCTCGCCGAGCAGGCTCCGTGGCTGGTGGAGCGGCCTCTGTTCGACCGTTGGCTCGCCTTGGCCGAGCAGCCGGGCGACGTGAGGAATACGGCGGAGTTCCTCGCTTCCGCGTTGGCGCTGCGCGCTTCCGTGGCCAGGGTCTCCGGCGCCCGACTGGTAGAGATCAGGATGGCGAAGGACCCGTTGACGGAAGAGGTGGGCGAGAGCGCGTTCTTCGAGATCGAGGCCGCAACCTTGAGCGCCCTTGCCGGATCCGGAGTGGCGGCGGGCTTCTCGGGTCTGCCGGCGTTGTCGGCGGGCGACCAGGAGCAGACGCTCGGCGCGATCAGGCGCCTGACGCCGATCAGCCTCGCGCTCGTCTTGCTTCTGTTCCGAATCGTCGAGAAGCGATTGGGCGGCATGTTGTCCGTGGCACTGGTTCTGATGCTCTCGATCGGCGCCGCCCTGGGCGTCGTCGGCGTCCTGACAGGGAAGCTGACGGTCATGGAGACGTTCTTCGGCGTCACCGTCTTCGGACTCGGCATCGACTTCGCCGTCCACCTGTTCGTGCGCCAGAGAGAGGAACTGGCTGATGGTCGTTCGTTCGAAGAAGCGCTGAGGCGGACTCTGACCGGCGCCGGCCGCGGTGTCGTCGCCGGGGGCGTCACGACGGCGGGGGCGTTCCTCATCGCGGCGAGCGCGCCGGATCCGGTGGCGCTGCATCTCGGTCTGTCGGGCGGTCTTGGTCTCCTGTTCTGTCTGCCGTTGACGCTGCTCATTCTGCCTTCCGTGTGGGTGCTGTTGCGCCGGCGGCTGGAAGCCGCGGCCGCGGCCCGGGCCGAACGCGCGATGCCGGTCCGCGTTCCCGGCCTCCCGTCCGTGGTGCGGTGGGCGACGGAGCGGCCGGGGCGCTGCCTCGTCGTGGGCGGTGTCCTGGTGACGGCGGCGCTCTCGGGTTTGCCGCGGCTGCAGGTCGAGACGCGGCTGGAGCGGATCATGAACCGCGGCGTGCCGGCCATCGCGATGGTCGACCGGATTCAGGAGGTTCTCGGGACCAATGGGGCACCCTGGATCCTGGCGGCCGAGAGTCTCGACCAAGCGCGGGAGTTTGCGCGTCGGCTCGACGGCCATCCGCTGTTCAGCGAGGCGATCAGCCTTGGCGCCATCCTGCCGGCCGATCTGGCGGAGCGGGCCGCGGCGCTGCGCCGCGTGTTCGGCCCCGAGAGCCGAACGGCGGCGGCCGCCCCGGGACCTGGCGACCCCCGGGTTCTGGCGGTGGCGGCTCTCCGTCGCGCCGCGGCGGCTGGCCCGCCCGACATCGGCTCGTTGCCGGCCGGCTTGCGCGAGAAGTTCATCGCGCCCACCGGCGAGTTTCTGGTCTACGCCTACGCCGCGGACTCGAAGGCGGACGGCGCCCTGGCCCGGCGTCAGCGCCAAGCGGTGCAGGCGATCGACCCGGCCGCAAGCGGCCTGCTGGCGGTGGTGGAAGGGATGATGATCGGCGACCGCCCGTGGATCCCGTGGATTGCCCTGTCGATCCTGGGCTTCGTTCTGGTCGTTCTTTGCGTCGACTTCCGGCGGCCCGCCGCGGTCCTGCTCGCGGTGCTGCCGGTGCTGGCCGCGGCGCCGTTCACCCTGGGCGCGCTGTGCTGGTTGGGCATTCCCTTCAACGTGATGACCTGGCTCGTGCTGCCGTTGATCTTCGGCCTCGGCATCGACGACGGCATCCACGTCGTCCACCGGTTCCTGGACGATTCAGCTCAGCCGATACGCGGGGCCGCGCTGTCGGTGGGGCGGGCGATCGCGATGACCACGCTGACCACGACGGCGAGTTTCTCCATCCTGCTGTTCACCGACCACCCGGGTCTGGAGACGATGGCGGCGGTCATGCTGATCGGCCTGCCGGCTTGCCTGCTGGCGTCGGTGACGGTGCTGCCGGCGGCGGCGGTTCTGCTGCTCGAAAGACGGTAGGCTGCCGGTCCCGCTCATGCCGGAATCGATCGCACTCCGCTTGACAGCCTCGGCCGGCCGGGACCTGACCGTGCCGCGACGGAGAGGGATGCAGGGGGGCGGGGGAATGACGAGCCGCAGGTGGATGGCCCTGACCGCGGCGATGGTCCTCGCCGTCGGCTGCGGCGCTCCGGAACCGAGCGAGATCGCCGGCTGGGACACGAGCGACGAAACGAACGCCGCCCGGATCGATCACGGCGCCTGGCAGGAGATCCTGGACGGTTACGTGCGCGCCGACGACTCGGCCGTCAACCTGTTCGACTACGCGGCGCTCTTGGCCAGCGCCGGCGCCCGGACGAAGCTGGCCGACTATCTGGAGCGCTTGCAGGGACTCGATCCGCTGAGCTATTCGCGCGCCGAACAGATGGCGTACTGGATCAATCTCTACAACGCCCTGACGGTTCATGTCGTGCTCTCCGAGTACCCGGTCGATTCCATCAGGGAGATCCACCGGGGCGTCATTCCGAACGCCGGTCCGTGGCGGGACCCGCGGGTGCGGGTGAATGGCCGGGATCTGAGCCTGGACGACATCGAGCACGGCATCCTCCGTCCACTCTGGCGCGACAATCGAATTCACTACGCGGTGAACTGCGCCGCCTGGGGTTGTCCCCACCTGCTGGCGACGGCGTTTACCGCCGCCAACACGGAGGACCTGCTGGAGAAGGGCGCGCGGGACTACGTGAACAGCCCGCGCGGCGTCGATTTCGTGAACGACGATCTCATCGTCCTTTCGAGCATCTACGACTGGTACGCGGAGGATTTCGGCGCCGCGGAAGAGTCCCTCCTCGCGCACCTGATCAACTACGCGGACGCGGACCTCGCCTCGCGTCTGCGCGGCTTCGAGGGTTTGATCGACTACGAGTACGACTGGCGCCTGAACGAGCCGTAGGCGGTCGGCGCCGAGCGGGCTGGAGTGGCCTAGATTAGGCTACCGCCAGTCCGTTGAACGCCGTTGCCCCGTCGCGGGCGAGGAGGATGTGCCGGAACCGTTCGACCGCGCGACCCGTTCGCGCATCATGGCAAGAGTCCGGAGCCGAGACACCGGGCCGGAGTTGATTCTGCGCCGTGCGCTCCATGCGCGCGGCCTGCGCTACAGGCTCCACGACTCCGCCCTTCCGGGCCGGCCGGATCTGGTCTTCCCCCGGTACCGGGCCGTCTGTTTCGTGCATGGGTGCTTCTGGCATCGTCACGACGGCTGCGCGCGGGCGACGACGCCAGCGGCCAACCAGGAGTACTGGGAGCGGAAGTTCGCCGCGAATGTTCGCCGCGACCGGAATCACCGCGCGGCGCTGCTTGAAGCCGGCTGGCGCGTCGGCGTCGTCTGGGAGTGTGCGATGCACCCCAGGGACCGGGTCGATGGCGTGGCGGCACGCGTCGAGTCGTGGCTGAGATGCCAGCGAAAGGTGTTCGTCGCCGAGGCGTCTTCCGCCGCAAGCGAATAGGCGGATGAAGAGCGTCCCGACGGCGCCGTCGAGCCGCTCGGGGGACTACGTCCGCGGAGACGACAAGGTCCGTGTAGATGGCTACAGCGTCAGCGTCGTTTGCTGACGCCAGGAACTGCTCGAGAAGGCGGACCGCGCTCTCGCGGAACGGGTGCGGGCGATCCACGAGCGGAGCCGAGGGACCTATGGCGCGCACGTCCGCGAGCGAACGGAGGCTCAGGGCCGGGAGGATTTCTCGGCCCTGAGCAGCTGTCGAACCGACGAAGTTGGTCCGACAAGCGGCGGCGGGTCTTCCGTGTCAGAATCTCCAGCGCTGACGCGGACGGAGCAGCAGCGAAAGGAGCGGCAGGCATGATCCGGACGGGCGAGTTCAGGGGTTTCGAGGCGGCCATCGAGGATCCGGGAATTCTGGTCGTCACGTTCAACCGGCCGGACCGGCTCAACGGCATGGACGCGCCGATGAAGCGCGACCTGCTGGAGACGCTCACCCAAGCCGCGATGGAGGACTCGGTTCGGGTCGTGCTCTTTGCCGGCAGCGGCAGGGCGTTTTCGGCCGGCGACGACATCAGCGGCCAGGACAAGGGGCGTCGCGGCGAGGCGCTGATGCCGGAGATTCACCGCGGCCACGACAACGTGCTCGGCACGATCAACGGTCTGCGCAGGATCTCCCAGCCCGTGAACACGGCGATTCGCGGCATGGACAAGCTGACGATCGCGGCGATGAACGGCGTCGCGGTTCAGACCGGCTTCTCGCTGGCGCTCAGTTGCGACTTCCGCATCGCCTCGAGCGCGGCGCGCATGGGGAGCGGCACGCTGAGGTTCGGGCTGCTTCCAGACGAAGGCGGCCACTATCTGCTGCTGCAGATGATGGGCTTGCCCAGGACGATGGACTTCCTGATGCGCAGCAGGTTCGTGGAGGCCGCGGAGGCGCTGGAACTCGGTCTCGTTCACGAAGTCGTGGCGCCGGACGAACTGATGCCGCGGGCCATGGACCTGGCTCGCGAACTGGCGAACGGGCCGCAGGTGGCGATGCGGCTGCTCAAGCGCAGCCTCTACAACGCCGCCGACCAGACCTGGGAGCAGTCGCTCGAAGACATCGCGGCCCGGACACCGATGGGCGACCATCATCCGGACTCCCGCGAGGGCGTCGCCGCGTTTCGCGAGAAGCGGAAGCCGAGCTTCAACGCCTGGCTTGAGGAGTGACCGACCGACCGGACGGTAGGTGTTAGTCTTGCTGTTCCGAAGAACCGACTGCACAGCCACCATCCAAGCCGGGGAGCCTTCTCCATGAGTGACGCCGTCATCGTTTCCACTGCCCGCACGCCGATCGGCAAGGCCTATCGGGGCGCCTTCAACAACCTTGAGTCGCCGACCATGGGCGCCGCGGCCGTGGAAGCTGCGGTCGAACGCGCCGGAGTCGAGAAGGGCGAGATCGACGACGTCGTCATGGGCTGCGCCATGCAGCAGGGCACCCAGGGCTTCAACGTCGCCCGCCAGTGTGCGATCAGGGCCGGCCTGCCGGTCGAGGTGTCGGGGATGACGCTGGACCGGCAATGCTCGTCGGGCCTGATGGCGATCGCTACCGCCGCCAAGCAGGTCGTGATCGACGGGGCGCCGGTCGTCGTCGCCGGCGGCATCGACTCGGTCAGTCTGGTGCAGAACGACAAGATGAACGGCTATCGCACGCCAGACCCGTGGATCCGCGACCACAAGCCGGCTCTCCACATGCCGATGATCGACACCGCCGAGGTCGTGGCGAAGCGCTACGGCGTCACCCGTGAACGGCAGGACGAGTACGGTCTGCAGAGCCAGCAGCGGACCGCGGCCGGCCAGCAAGCGGGCGCCTTCGACGACGAGATCATCCGGGTGAAGGCGACCAGGATGATCCTCGACAAGGCGACCGGCGACATCAGCTTCGGCGAGGTCGAGTTGAGCCAGGACGAGGGCAACCGGCCGAACACGACGATCGAAGGCCTGGCCGGGCTGAAGCCGGTCCGCGAAAACGGCACGATCACGGCCGGCAACGCGAGCCAGCTCTCCGACGGCGCGTCGGCCTGCGTGGTCATGGACTCGAAGCTGGCGGAGCAGCGCGGCCTTGAGCCGCTTGGCATCTACAAGGGGATGGCCGTGGCCGGATGCGAGCCGGACGAGATGGGCATCGGTCCCGTGTTCGCCGTCCCCAAGCTGCTCGAGCGGCAGGGCCTGACGATGGACGACATCGACCTGTGGGAGCTCAACGAGGCGTTCGCGGTTCAGGTCATCTACTGCCGCGACCGCCTGGGCATTCCGAACGACAAGTTGAACGTCAACGGCGGCGCCATCTCGATCGGCCACCCGTACGGCATGAGCGGCGCCCGTATGGTTGGCCATGCCCTGATCGAGGGCAGGCGCCGGGGCGCGAGGAACGTCGTCGTCACCATGTGCATCGGCGGCGGCATGGGCGCCGCGGGTCTGTTCGAGGTGGCATGAGGCTCGGCGACGACGTCGGGCGGCGGCGGTGTCTCGCCGCGGCGGCCCTGACTGCCCTGGTTGCGGTTTGTGCTCCGGCCGCCGCGCAGACCGAGTTCCACTTTCAGTTCGGCGAGCTGCTGAATCCCTTTTCGGCTCAGAAGGAAGAGAGCTTCGTCCTCACGCTGCAGCAGGCGACGCAGTGGAAGTACGGCGACAGCTTCTTCTTCATCGACTACCTCGACGACAAGGGACGGGATGGCTTCAACGAGCGGGACGCCTACGGCGAGTGGTACCCGACGCTGAGCCTCGGCAAGGTGACCGGAAGGACGGTAGGGGGCGGACCGCTGGCCGACGTCGGCGTCATCGCCGGCCTGAACGCCTCCGTCGATGCAAAGGTGGTCAAGTACCTGCCCGGGCTGCGTCTGGCCTGGAAGGCGCCCGGGTTCGTTTTCCTGAACACGGATCTGATGCTGTATCTCGACGACAGCAGCGGCGTCGGCGCCGGCGGCGCGCCGAAGACCGATGACAGCTACTGTTTCGACGTGAACTGGCTGTACCTGTTCGACGTCGGCGGGCAGAGCTTCCAGATCACCGGCCACGCCGAGTACATCGGCGCCGTGACGAACGAGAGGGGCGTCAGGTACGGCGGCACGATCCTGGCCCAGCCGCAGTTCCGCTGGGACGCGGGCAAGGCCTTCGGCGGCGACGCCGGGAAGCTGTTCGCGGGCATCGAGGCCCAGTACTGGAGCAACAAGCTCGGCACGAAGGAAAACGAGAGCGCCGTCCAGTTGCTGCTGGTCTGGCAGTTGTAGGCCCCCGCGAGCGGTTGCAGGCGTGGTCCCCCGCGGACGTGGTCTCCGCGGCTACGTCGGCGCCCAGGTGAAGACGTCGGTCGTCCGATCAAGGTGGAAGAACGATCCGGCGAGGGCCGGCATGGCGCGTTCCGCGATGGCCTCCGGGGTCCAACCGTCGCTGTCGTGGACGGAGCGGATGGGTCTCGGCTGGCTCATCAGGAAGATCTCGTTCTTGCGGACAGCGAAGATCTGGCCGCTGACCTCCTTCGCCGCGTCGCTCAGCAGGTAGACGGCGAGCGGCGCGACCAGGGCGGGCGTCATCTCCTTCATCTTCGCGACGCGCGCGGCCTCCGCCGGGTCGGCGGTCGGGATCGTGCCGATGAGCCGCGACCATGCGAACGGGGCGATGCAGTTCGAGCGCACCTCGAAGCGCTGCATGTCGAGGGCGAGGGACTTGGAGAGGCCGACGATCCCGAGCTTGGCGGCGGCGTAGTTCGCCTGGCCGAAGTTGCCGATCAGCCCGGACGTCGAGGTCATGTGGACGAACGCGCCGCCGATCTGCTTGCGGTAGTGCGGCGCGGCGGCCCGGGCCACGTTGAAGCTGCCCTTGAGGTGCACGGCGATGACTGCGTCCCAGTCGTTCTCGTCCATCTTGTGGAAGATGACGTCGCGCAGGATGCCGGCGTTGTTGACGACGCCGTCGATCTGGCCGTACTCGTCGAGCGCCTGCTCGATCATCCGCTTCGCGCCATCGAAGTCGGCGACGCTCTCGTAGTTCGCGGCGGCGCGTCCTCCCGGCGCCGCGATCTCGTCGACGACGCTCTGCGCGGGCGTCCGGTCGGCGCCGTCGCCGCGTTCCGACCCGCCCAGGTCGTTGACGATCACCGCGGCGCCGTGGGCGGCGGCGAGCAGGGCGATGTCGCGGCCGATGCCGCGGCCGGCACCGGTAACGACGATCGTTTTCTCGTGCAACATGCGCGTGTTCACTGCAGGGGCCTCCAGTCTCACGCCGCGGCGATGGCGGCGATCAGACGGCAACCGTCTAGATACTCCCGGACGTCGACGTACTCGTCCACGGTGTGGGGGTTGTGCTGTCCCGCGCCCAGGGTCACCGTGGGCAGCCCCTTGGCGTTCAGGTAGTTCGCGTCGAGGCCGCCGTTGGCGACGAGGTACTCGGCTTCCACGCCGAGAACCGAGCGGACCCGTTCCGCGGCGAGTCGCACGGGCGGGGAGTCCTGGGGCAGCTCGAACGCCTCGTAGTCGGTGTCCGCGCGGAAGTCGACGCGGCCGCATTGGCCTTCCGAACTCGTGACGCTCCTTGCCGCCTCTTCGAAGGCGTCGCGCCAGGCGGCCGTTATCCGGCCGAGGAACGCCTTGTCGTGGCTGCGCGATTCGCCGGACACGAAGACGTGGTCCGTCACCTGGTTGCTCGCCTCGCCGCCCGCCATTCGGCCGATGTTCGAGGCGCCGCTTCCCGCCGGAAGCTCGATCTTGCCGAAGAAACCCCGTTCCGCCACGTCGGTCACCGCGCGCGAAGCGATCAGCGCCGCCGAAATCCCGTGTTCGGGATGAACCCCCGCGTGCGAGGACTTGCCATGGATGTCGACCTGCCAACGGTCGGCGCCGGTGGCGCCGACGATGAGGACGCGCGGTTCGCCGGAGTCGATGTTGAAGCCGAGCTCGGGATGGCCGAGTCGTCCGAGGTCCACGGTCCGCGCGCCCCACAGGCCCACTTCCTCGCCGACCGTCATCAGGACCGTGATCGGCGGCCGGGGCACGTCCTGAGCCAGCAGGGTCTCGACCGCCGTCACCAGGGCGCCGATCGAAGTCCGGTTGTCCCCGCCAAGCGCCGTGTCCCCGTTGGCTTCGATCCGTCCGTTCCGGCGCACCGGCAGAGCGCCCCGGCAAAGCGGCACCGTGTCCATGTGGCCCATCAGCAGCTTCCGCGGCCCGGCCGCCGTGCCCGGCAGGTCGACGATCAGGTTGCCGACCTCGTAGTCGCCGGGGATGCGCTCGTTCGCGTCGTCGTGGCCGATCCACGAAGCCTCGCAGCCGGCGGCGAGGAGCTTCTCCCGGACCGCGGCCGCCACCTTCCCCTCGCGGCCGCTCAGGCCCTCGATCGCCAGCAGGTCCATCAGGTGGTCAAGGGCGCGGTTCTCGTCGATCCGGGGTGAAGTCATGGGCGGTCTCGGGTCGGTTCGGGGGGCGTAAGCTCGCCATCCTACCGCGTCGGGTGACGAGGGGCCGCGATCGCGGATGCGACGCGCGCACGGCGAGAGCCGCCGCGGGCGACGCCCCCGCGGATCCGCGCCGGGCGGCGGTTGTGGAAGGATCGCTTCCGTGGCCGACGACCAGTTCATGCAGAGCGCGCTCGAGGCGCTGGACAAGGCGATTGCTCGGGTGGCGAAGGCGGAGTTCGATCGCCTACGCGATGGTCTGGAAACACCAGCGGTCGCCTGCAAGATCCACGATGCGCTCTGTTCCATGAGTCGGCTCCGGTCCGACAGGCAGCCGGACTACGACGAGTGGGACTCGCTCTTCTACATTTCCTGGTATCAGCCGCGGCAGGTGCATCTCGCTTACGCCATCCTCAGGGAGCTTCACAAGGGCAAGAGCGTCCATGGCCTTCGTGTCGTCGATGTCGGATGCGGAGCCGGGGCCGTGCAGATGGCGGCCGCGCTGATGGCGGCAGAGAGCCTTCGCGACTTGTCCGATTGCGATATCGCTGTTGACGGCATCGAACCGGGTCGGGCGATGCGCCGCCTGGGCGAGGAGTTGTGGATCGAGTGGTGGCAGCTTGCCGACGATTGCAGCAGCTTGGAAAGGCTCGCCGCCGCATTGGACGCCATGAGCTCTTCCTGCGAGACGTTCGACTCGGATGGGACTTGGGCATGTTCGGCCCGCGACCGTCCGGCGAGGAGGTTCGCTGACTCTCGGTGGTGGTTGACGGCCGTGCATGCCGTGTACAAGGAAGGACGGGAGAACATCACGTGTCTCTGTCGCCGGGTCCTCAAGTGCCTTGATGAGGGTTCTTGCGGCGTGGCGTGCGTTGTTTTCACGAGCGATGACAGTAAGAAGACGCACGTAGATGAGATGGGGGCTCTTCAGGGTTTGGTGTGGAACGCGAGTGAATCGGGGTAGAGGTTGAGGCCGCCGAGATGGAAATAGATGGCTGTCCGGTACCGGTCTCGATTTTGATAGCCGCGTGCGGTCTTCTTGATCGACTGGATGACGGAGTTGATGCCTTCGAGTCTGGCGTTGGTGACTCCTCGCTCGATGGCGTTCAGCACTCCCTCGAGGTGAGTCTTCACCATCCGCGCCACGCGTTTCATCGGCTCGAGGCGGCTGCGGATCGCCCACGAGTACCAGCCGTTGAAGATCGCGCGCGCCTCTTCCCGGTTCCTGGTCTCCCACATCATCATCGCCACTTCCTTGAGGTGCCAGCAGCGAGCCGTCTTCGACGTGCCGGAGATCAACTCCTCGAAGCGGAGCCGGAGGTGCTTCGGCACGTGATCCGGGTGGTACAGCCACAGGTAGCGACTCGAAACCAGGCTGTCGTCGCTCGCCGCTTGCAGCAGCCGGTGCTCCTGCCGGCGTACCTTGTCCACGGCGCTGCCGAGGTGCGCCGCCACGTGGAACTTGTCGAACGCGATCTTCCGGCGGCCATCCGGGAGGCCCGAAGCCGTTGCCGAGATGTACGCCGGCCACATGTCCATCGCCACCGTCTCGATCCGCGACCGCGCGGACCACGACAACGACGAGTAATACGAAGCCAGCGCCTCCTTGCCCCGACCGTCCGCCACGTGGTGCACCCGAGGAGCCTCGCCTTCGATGTCCGCCACCACCGTCAAGTACTCGTGGCGCTTCTGAAACGACGTCTCGTCCACGCCGAGAACCCGAGACGCCGGAACCGCACCGCGACGAGCAAGACCACGCTGCACCGCACGCTCCCGCACGCCCGACACCTGGTCCCAGCTCAGGTCCAGCAACCTCGCCACGGCCGAGATCGACGCCTCCTTCAACCAGTCGATCACCAGTGCCTCGAACAACGCCGTGAAACGAGAACCACGATCCGACCACGGCACCGAGATTGTCCGCACTCCGTGCTCCGGGCAGCGCACCCGAGGAACGTCCGCCGTCAGGATCGTCCGGTACTGACACGTCGGAAGGTGACGCCAGCGGCGACGACGAGTGTCATGACGGCTCGCCGCATGCCCGCACTCAGGACAGCACAGCGACTCCCCGCCGCCAAGAACCGCGAGCACCTCCACCTCGCCTGCGTCGAGCCGAAGCTGAACGTCCGTCACCTCCCAAGGAGAGCTGATTCCGAGAATCTGACCGTACAAGTCTGTGTCACGCATGGCACCAGACTACCCCGAAATCCACCATCAACCCTGAAGAGCCGAGATGGGAAAGGCGCTGGACGGTCTGGCGGTTGGTGGTGTAGAAGGGCACGGCGACGACGATCTCCGCTCCCCTACGCAGCCTACGCAGGGTCAGTCCGCGAACTTAAGAACTTCTGTCAATCGTCCCCGAATGGAATGATGAGGCTGGGTGCACGACGGACTGGAGGAAGTCGCTGTATGGACGCCTTGAGTCGCTTTATGGCCCTGAACCTCAACTTGGTTGCCAGTTCCCGTTGGCATGGTACCTCAATAGAGAAGTGAAGTGGAACGATCCCGGCAATCCCATCCAGGAGGATGCCGTTAGAGTCCGGCGTCAGCGTCGATGACTGCTCCGCAACAGCGTTCCCTCCTGTCCCCGCCGGACGGGCCGGCACTGGCCGAACGACCGACTCGGCTTGGCGGCGCCGACATCGACTACGCGCCGGCGCGCGAGATCCTCACTCGGGCGACGGGCTTCATGGATGCCTACGACTCATTGCTGTCCCGTTGACCGAGTTGAGAAACGGGCCTGAATCCGTCTCTTGCTGTATCATTGGTTGTCGTCGGAAACCCCAATGACTACAAGGAGGATTCAGGCCCATGGCGTATCGTAGCACGGTGTTCGGACAGCTGCTCAGGATGGTGTCGAGACATGAGTTCGAGAGAGACGCACGGACACTTGACACGGGGAGAAAGCTCCGATCCATGAGCCGGTGGAGTCAGTTCGCGGCGATGGCGATGGTTCAGTTGTCGGGGCGGTGCAGTTTGCGGGACGTGGTGTCGAATCTGGATGCCCAGAGACGCAAGCTCTACCATCTCGGAATCGGACGAGTCGCTCGAAGCTCGCTTGCCCGCGTCAACCAGAACCGGTCTCCCAAGCTCTTCGAGTTGCAGTTCGAGCGCCTTCTGGGTCGCTGCCGCGGCATGGCGCCCGGCCACAGGTTTCGCTTCAGGAACCGGCTCGTGTCTCTGGACGCGACGCACATCGACCTGTGCCTCGGGCTGTTCTCGTGGGCCAAGTTCAGCAAGAGCAAGGGGGCGATCAAGGTCCACGTCGGTCTCGACCATGCCGGCCATCTGCCGTCGTTCGTGAGGGTGACGGACGGGAAGGGGAAGGGGAAGACGTCGGACATTGCGATCGCCCGGACTCTGCGGCTGCAGCCGGGGAGCATCGTCGCCGCAGACCGGTTGTACCAGAACTTCAGCTGGCTGAAATCCCTTGATGCACAAGGGGTTTTTCTGGTCACCCGGCTCAAGCGGAGGGTGAAGTACGCGGTCCGTGAGCGTCGTGCGTACGCTTCCGGTCGCGGCGTGACTTCGGACCAGACGATTGAACTGACGACCAGGAAGGGCCAGAAGGACTGTCCGATTCCCCTGCGGCGGGTCGGCTACCGGGACGCCGAGACCGGCAAACACTACGTGTTCCTCACCAACAACTTTCAGCTCGCGCCAAGGACCATCGCGGACATCTACAAGGCGCGTTGGGAGGTCGAGCTCTTCTTCAAGTGGATCAAGCAGAACCTGCGCATCAAGAGCTTTCTCGGCACGTCCCGCAACGCCGTGCTGACGCAGATCTGGATCGCCATGTGCGTTCACCTGATGCTTGCCTACCTGAAGTTCGCCAATCGTCTCAAGTGGAGCCTCAGCGAGATCCTGCGCCTGCTTCACCTCAATCTGTTTGAACGACGGACACTCAATGACCTGTTACAGCCCCAACGAGAACCGCCGGGACCAGAAAACGCTCAACTTCAACTCGCCATACCACGAAGTTAGTGGGACAGCAATGCCTACGACTACACGCTGAATCCCTACGCCGGCTGCGCCTTCGGATGCACCTATTGCTACGCCGCCTTCTTTTCCCGGGGCTCCGACGAGCGCGATCGCTGGGGAGAGTGGGTTCGCGTGAAGGAGAACGCGGTCGACCTGCTCGGGCGGCGACGGAGGGGGAGCCTGCACGGAAAGCGGATCTACATGAGCAGCGTGACCGATCCGTATCAGCCGGTGGAACGCGAACTGCGGCTGACGCGACAGCTTCTTGAGATACTGGCGGAAGGCCACCGGCCGAAGCTGGTGGTGCAGACCAGAAGTCCGGACGTGCAACGCGACATCGACCTGTTCCGCGCCATCGTCGACCGCGACGGCAGCGTTCGGGTGAACGTGACGGTGACTACCGACGACGAAGCCATCCGTCGCGCCTTTGAGCCGTCCTGCCCCGGCAACGACCGGCGCCTCGAAGCGGCGACGGCGCTGGTGCGCGGCGGTGTCGACACCTGCGTGACGATGACGCCCTTGCTTCCGGTGCAGGATCCGGAGCGCTTCGCGGATCGGCTGCGGCAATCGGGAGTCGAACAGTTCATCGCTCAGCCGTTTCACTTTCAGCGGGGAAAGTTCGTGGCCGGAACCCGAGACGCGGCGTTGGCCATCGTGGCGGAAAAGCTCTCCTGCGGCGCCAGGGACGTGATGGAGCGGTATCTGGAGCACTACCACGACGTCCGGGACGTTCTTCGTCGTCAATTTCCCCAACTGGGCGAGGGCAAGGACGGCTTTCGGCCGCCTTTCTGAAGAGTACGGCGCAGTACCCATGAACAGGGCCGATGTCTTCGAACTGATCCGAAACGGCGAGAACTCGCTCGTCGAGTTCAAGCGTGACGAGGTCTCGAAGCATGACCTGGCCAGAACGCTGGTGGCGTTCCTCAATCTCGAGGGCGGCACGGTGCTGCTCGGCGTCGAGGACGATGGGACGGTCGCCGGAGTGGCGCGGAGGCGGCTCGAGGAGTGGGTGAGCGAGCTGTGCCGGAGCAAGATCGAGCCGCCGGTCGTGCCGTTGCTTTCGTGGCTGCGGGATGCGGCGCCTGGCCGGGACGTGCTCGTCGTCCGGGTGACCCGGGGGCCGGACAAGCCCTACGGGCGCGTTCATCACGGCCGACGCATCTACTACGTTCGCGTCGGCAGCACGAACCGCGAGGCCAGTCGGGAGGAGATCGAGCGGATGTTCCAGGCCTCCGGCCGCTTGCACTACGGCTTGAAGCCCGCGCTCGGTGCGCGATTCGACGCTCTCGACTCGCGGCGCCTGCGTGACTACTTCGGGCGTGTTCTCGGCGGCTCCGCGCCGCAACACGAAGACCGAGAGGGTTGGGAGAAGCTCTTGCGCAACGTCGACCTGATGACCGACTCGGCCGGAACGTGCGTGGCGACCGTCGACGGCGTTCTCCTGTTCGGCAAGCAGCCGAAACGTCACGTGCCGCAGGCCGGCGTTCGGGCTATCTGCTATCCGGGTACGGAACCGGACTACGCCACACGCGCCGACGAGGACCTGCGGGGACCGATGGCGCCGCTGGCCGGCGCCGATGGTCCTTTGATCGGACTCGGTCTGGTCGACGCAGCCTGGGACTTCGTCCGGCGGAACACCACGCCGACCGTGCGCATCGAGGGCATGCGGCGGGTCGACCGGTGGGAGTATCCGGAGGACGTCGTCAGGGAAGTCGTGGCCAACGCGCTGGTCCATCGCGACTACAGCATTGCCGGGACGGACGTCACGCTGACGATCTACTCGGATCGTCTCGAGGTGCAGAGCCCGGGCAGGCTGCCGAACACCGTGACGGTCGAAGGGATGAAGGCCGGCGTTCGCTACTCCCGGAACCAGACGCTGGTCAACGTCATGCGGGATTACGGCTACGTGGACGCCCGGGGCATGGGAGTGCGGAACAAGGTCATACCGGGCATGCGCGCCCACAACGGCACGGAGCCTGATCTGGTCGAAGAGGAGCACCGCTTTACCGTCCGTCTCTGGAAGGAAGCCAGGTCGTCGTGATTCCCGGTACACGCCGGCGTGTTGCCGTGGGTGTGGTGCTTGCGGGTGCGTCACTCCCGGCGTGCGCTCCGCGGGAGGTGGACGTGTCGGCGCCGATCAGCCGGCCCCCGAACGTCGTCGTCGTCCTTGCCGACGACCTGGGCTGGGGAGATCTGGGGAGCTACGGTGCGCCGGTCATCCGGACGCCGCGGCTCGACCGGATGGCGGCCGAAGGCCAGCGCTGGACGAACTTCTACGTCACCGCCTCGGTCTGCTCGCCGAGCCGGGCGGGCTTGCTGACCGGGCGGTTGCCCGTGCGCAACGGACTCTACGGCGACCAGGTGCGGGTCCTGTTCCCGGACTTCGTGGGCGGGATCCAGGACGAGGAGATCACGCTTGCCGAGGCGCTCCGTGACCTCGGCTACGCCACGGGCATGTTCGGCAAGTGGCACCTGGGCGATCGGCCCGAGTACCTGCCGACTCGCCACGGGTTCGACTACTGGTTCGGGATCCCCTACTCGAACGACATGATGGCGACGCTTCCTCGCGAAGAGCGGCGCGCCGCTTTCCTGGACCCGAGGATCGAGCACTGGGACGTGCCGCTCATCCGCTCGGAGCACAACGAAGCCGGCGAGATCGTCACGGAGACGCTGGAACAACCCGCGGACCAGACGACGATCACCAGGCGGTACGCCGAGGAGGCTGCCGAGTTCATCCGCGCGCACCGGGACGAGCCCTTCTTCGTCTATCTGCCGCACAGCATGCCGCACGTCCCGCTGTTTCGGGCGCCCGAGTTCGAGGGCCGCAGCGGCGCCGGTCTCTACGGCGACGTGATCGAGGAGATCGACTGGAGCGTGGGCCGGATCCTCGACACGCTCGAGGAAGAGGGGATCGCCCGGAACACGGTGGTGTTCTTCAGCAGCGACAACGGCCCGTGGACCGCGTTCCGTACGCAGGGAGGGTTGGCCGGCCCGCTGCGCGAAGGCAAGGGGATGACCTGGGACGGAGGAATGCGGGTGCCGGCTCTGTTCTGGTGGCCCGGGACGATCGCCCCCGAGGTGGTCACGAACGAGATCGGGTCGACAAGCGACCTGTTCGCGACCTTCCTCGGTCTGGCGGGAGGCGCCGTGCCGGACGACCGGCCGATGGACAGCCTGGACCTGGCGCCGGCGCTTCGCGGAAGGGGCGAAGGCCCGCGCGAGGAAGTGCCCTTCTACCGGGGCAGCGAGCTCTACGCCTATCGCGTCGGCAAGTACAAGGCGCACTTCGTCACCGAGGGCGAGTACGGCCTCGCCGGCGGTCGGCTGGAGCACGATCCGCCCCTGCTCTACGATCTCTCCGTCGACGCGGGAGAGCAGTGGGACGTCGCGGCCGAGCAGCCGGAGGCGCTAGCGGAGGTCACGGCGCGGGCGGAGCGGCACCTCGCCGGCGTCGCCGTGGCGCCGTCGCAGTTCGATCCGCGATTCGGCGACGATTGATTCGGCTTTCTGCTCGTTACGTGCCGGCGTTCTCGCCGTCCCTGCCGTTGCCTGCGAGAACGGCCGCCCCGTCGCTGGCCTCGGCCGTTTGCCGTCCCTCCAGGCGGCGCTGCCAGAGCATTGCTTCCCGGGCAACCTGACGGCGGGCCTGCATGCCGCGGAGCCACCAGCCGAAGACGGCGCCGACCAGTCCCGCCGCGACCACCCAGATCCAGATCTCGAACAGGACGTAGAGCACGCGGATCCTGCTTCAGGGGCGGTGAAGAACCCGGAATTCGATCCCCTGACCGCCGGCGTCGTCTTCGGCGGCCGCCGGCCCGTCGCTGCCGTAGCCGAAGGCCAGCAGGCGGTCGGGATGAACGCTCGCGGACAGGACCTCGCGGATGGACTCGGCCCGTGCGATGCTGAGCAGCCGGTCGCCCTCGGGATCGCCGCCGTCGTCCGTCCGGACGAGAATCTCGACCCGGATGTTCGGGAACGCGTCCAGCAGTTCGCCGATGCCGGCGATGGCGGTGCGGGCGTCGTCGGTGAGCGCGTCCGTGGGACCCTGGAACGCGATCGGCCGCTCCCGCAGCAGGCGGCGGATCCGGTTCTGGGCGGCCCTGTCCACGGCGACGGGAGCGATCGCCATCTCGTTGGCGATCGTCCAGCCGGCGCCGGCCGCCTCGGCAATCGCGGTCACGTCGAACTCCAGGCGGTCGCGCATGGCCTCGCTCGAGGCGTGGCCGGTCACGGTCAGCGTCCCGTCCCTCAGCCGCAGGCCGGGTCCGCCATCCACCTGCCTGAGGAGTTGGATCAGCCTGGGGAGAGTCGGGATCCAGGGAGGTTCGGTTGCGGCCGCGTCGACTTCCGTTTCGTCGATCACGTTGCCCTGGCCCACGATCGCGGCCGCCGCGTCGAACAGCTCCTGGCGGCTCTCGGGGGTCGGAAGGCGTCCAGCCAACAGCCAGATGTCGCCGTCAGGGCCGAACTCGAAGCTCGGCTCGCCCGCCATCACCAGGCGGTTGTCGACGCTTCGCACTCCCGGCTCGCCTGCCGCGCGGCGCGCCGCCTCGATTCCGATCTCCGCGAAAGCGATCGTGCCGTGGAGCGTGACGTTGCGGCCGTCCGCCTCGATGCGGAGATCGCGAACGCCCACGTCCGCGAGCGTCGCGGCGGTTCGCGTTTCGATCGCCGCCTCGATGCTCGGGAGTTCCAGGGCAAAACAGACGGCGCCCAGCACCAGCAGGAAGGCCGCGCCCATCAGGATGACGCCAGCCCGCATTGGTTCACCGGGATCCGCGGCGAGGGCCCGAAGGCTGCGGCGGCGCGCCGCTCGGCCCGCTCGAGGTGTGATCGGCGACGATCAACCACCGTTCTCCGTGCCGTTCCACAAGCAGCGTGAACAGACCGGTCGGTTCGTCGGATCTCCGCGTCAGCCGGAAGCGGCCGAAGACCATGGCGGCGTGCTCGGAGAGAACGCGGACGTCCAGTTCCTCGAAGGCCAGCTGTCCCATCGCGGCGCGGTCGGGGTAGTTCCGGCGGTAGCTCTGCAGGGTCTGCCTCCAGCCGCGGCGAACCTCGTCTCCGGAGGCGAAGCGCAGTTCCGCGCTCCGCAGGTACCCTTCCATGAAGCCCTCGATGTCGCCCTCGTTCCAGGCCTCCACCTGTGCGTCGAGCACGTCGAGCACCGCCGCCGCGACCGTCTGCGGGTCGAACGCCGGCGCCTGCTCTTCGATCTCGGGCGGTTCACAGGATGCCGACAGCAGGCAGACCGCGATTCCGGCGAGGGCGGCGGCCGCGACCTGGTGCGCGGGTCGTCCAACCCGCCCGCCGCCCGTCGACGCGGAGCGGCTCGGGCCGGCGCGGACGGCCGTCGGCGGAGGTCGGCGCCGGCGCCGCTGGTTGTCGATCGTCACTTCGCGAGGCGCTCCACGTCGATGTCGCGGAGCTCGACCCGCGAGACGAGGGGCAGTTCCTCCGCGACGTACGCGGGCGTGATGTCGTCGACGGTCAGTCCTCCGTCCGGAACGTTCAGGCCGTAGTTGTCCGCGTCGTAGAACAGCAGGCCGCCGATGCGGCGGTAGTTCCGGAGGATGCGGAAGCGGAGTCCGGCGCCATTGCCGTAGTCGTAGGCGAACTGCTCGAGCCGGGCGGTCTCCGGGTCGAACCAGTAGACGTACGCGCTGTCGGCGCCGGCGCTCGAACCGTGTTCGAAGGTCACGCGGACCCGGTTCAACTGTCGTCCGTTCCACTCCTCGAGACCCTGGTCTTCCTTGTAGACGCCCGGGTCGTTCAGCTTGTAGGGCAGGAAGAGGAAGTACATGCGCTGGTTGACGTAGCTCTCGGCGCGGGCGCGCTCCGCTTCGTCCATCTCCATCGGCTCGCCGGCCTCGGTCGCTGCGAGGACTCTGTTGTCGCGGCGATACTCGCGCTCGTCGCCATCGTCCGAGGTGCGGATGACGTACTCGAAGCGATCGCCGTCCGTCGTGGAGTCGACCTCGAAGCTCCCGGAACGAGAAGCGACCGTCAGCCTGACTCGGGAGTGCTCGAACAGGTCGCCGCCGTGGCGCTCGATTGCGCGATCGACGATCTCCAGCCGATCCGACGTGCCCGGCGGCGCGGTCGACCGGGGCTCGGACGCCGGCTCCGCATCGGCGCAGCCAGAGAACGAAGCGGCGGCGAGGGCGAGCGTCGCGCCGGCGCTTCCGATGCCGTGCCGTGTTCGGAGCAGCCGCATGGACAGCATGTTAGCCCGCGCGTTTCGCAGACGTCCGTTCGCGGGTTCGGTAACCGGGGCGCGCTCCCTCGGGCCGCTGCGATGCGCCCCCAGCTCGCTGGCGCCGCTGCTACGCTTGGCCGCTCACTCCCAACGGCGACTGGAGGCCCGACGAATGACCGAGTACGAGTTCATCAAGTACGACGTGGACGATCCGATCGCCACGATCACCCTGAACCGCCCGGAGCAGCTGAACGCGATCACCGGCGGCATGATGGCCGAGTTGAAGCACGCGATGGCGGCCGCGGAGAGCGATCAGCGCGTCGTCGGCATCGTCCTGACCGGCGCGGGCCGCGGCTTCTGCGCCGGAGCGGACATGCAGGGCCTTCAGGCCGCCAGTCGCGGCGAGCGCGGCGGCGGCGCGAACCCCCTGGAAGACGCGCAGGCGGGCGCCATCGATGAGATGGGCGCCGAGAACTTCGGCGTGACCTACAACTACCTGATGGCGGTGCGAAAGCCGATCGTCGCCGCGATCAACGGTCCCTGCGCCGGTCTGGGTTTCGCCATCGCGATGCTCTGCGACATCCGCCTCGCGTCGGACCGGGCGGTCTTCACGTCCGCGTTCGTCAACCGCGGACTGATCGCCGAGCACGGGCTGAGCTGGATCCTGCCCCGCGTGGCTGGCCCCTCCAACGCGCTGGACATTCTCTGGACGGGCCGCAAGTTCTACGGCCCGGAAGCGGCCCGGATGGGCGTCGTCAACCGCTCCGTGCCGCACGACCAGGTCGTGCCCGAGGCGGAGAACTACGTCCGGTCGCTCGCCGAGCGCTCCGCGCCGATGTCCCTCAAGGTGATCAAGCAGCAGGTCTACCGTCACCTGATGATGGGCACGGGCGACGCGCTCCGCGAGTCGAACCAGTTGATGGCCGAGAGCCTCCAGCGCGACGACTTCAAGGAAGGCGTTGCCTCCTTCGTCGAACGCCGTCCGCCGAAGTTCCAGCGCATCGCCAGCTAGCTCGTCTGGCCGGCGATCAGGCGAGCCGCCTTGTAGACCTCCGCGTCCGACGGCTGCGGATCGCCTCGCAGCACCCGTTGACCGGCCTCGAAGGCCCACTCCAGAATCGCGTCGGAGCTCTCGGGCTGCCCTCCGCGGCCGCTGTCGACGACGGCGGTCGGTCCGTTCGGTGTCGTTTCGATCGTCGCCGACTCGGCCGGCCGGTCCATGACCGCCAGCAACCGTCGCGCCTGAGTCAACCAGACCTCGGCCGCCGCTTCGGCGGCGCCGTCGCCGGCGCCGCGGATCCTCCGTCGACTAGTCGACCCGGTTCCGCCTTTCCTTGAGCTCGCGGAAGGTCGTCAGCGTCAGGCCTTCGTCCTCGATCGCCTGTTGCACGCGGGGGTCCAGCATGGCCAGCATGTCGCCCTTGCGGCTGGGGCCGGAGCTCGAGATGTACTTGAAGTTCTCGCTCGGGTCGGTCGAGTGCATGATCACCATCGTGACGCCGGGGCGCAGGTCGCGCAGGGCCTGGACGTAGCGCTCGACCTTGACCTCCGTCAGCTCTTCGTCCGTGGCGTCGGCGCCGCTCTCGGGGACCCAGCCGTAGCTCAGGTTGTGGAGGTCGTCGAGGACGGGCAGGCCGCCGTCCCAGATTCGCTTGCCGAGTTCGGCGGCGCGGCCGAGTCCCGGCGGCGTGTCCCGTCTCTCGGCTTCGTACTGGGCCTCGAGGATCGTGTTGTGGCCGCCGGGGAACATCAGCGGAATGCCCTCGTCGATGCCGACCTCGATGTAGCGCTCGAGGAAATCCATCGTGGCGAACAACGTGCCCATGTGCGAGTCGAGATGAGTCGGTTCGAAGCCCATCGTCCGGGCGCGGCGGATCTGTTCGCGGACCTCCGCTTCCACCTCGTCCGGGGAGGCGTGGGCGACCACCTCGGCGACGCTCGACCAGAGGGCGCCCTCCGGATCGACCAGACCGGGCGCCGCTTCGCGTCCGACCAGCGGTCCCCAGCGGTAGTCATCCCACTCGGCGGTCAGCGTCAGGTGGAGGCCGGCGTCGATGCCCGGATTCTCCTTCAGGCCCCGCACGAGTCCCGGGACCCAGGGGCACGGCATCATGACGCTCATCGAGTTGGCGGCGCCCTCCAGGATGGAACGGAAGGCGCCGACGTTCGAATCGTGCGACATGCCGGCGTCGTCGACGTGCAGGATGACGGCGCGTGCGCCGGCGGGGAAGCCGAGTTTCTCCGCGTAGGTCTGCGCTTCGGCCTGGCCGCCCGTGACGAGGCCGGAGGCAAGGCAGAGCGTGACGAGAACGGCGGCGGTCGAGAACGCGTTGCGCATGACGGTCTTCCTTCCTCCCCGAATTCAGGGATCGGCCAGTCGGTCCGTGCCGTCGAAGCCCTCGAAGCCGGCGACGCCGGCGACGTCGATGCCGAGAATCGGGGCCAGGCTGGGCGCCAAGTCGATGGTGTTCGCCCTCGCTTCGACCACGCGGCCCGCGCCGTCCTGGAGGCGGACGATCAGCGGCACGTGGGTGTCGTAGGCGTATGGAGAGCCGTGGCTGGCGACGACGACCGACGCCGGCACGGGCAGGACGTTGGGCGCCGGGATCGCGATCAGGTCAGGGCCGCGGTCGTCGCGGTACCCGTTCAGGTAGAGCTCGTGGAGCGCGTCGGCGGGGTCGAGGTCGGCGGCCCGGACGACCTCCGCGATCAGGGGGCAGCCGGACATGGCCTCGATGACCACGTCCTCGACCGCCGTCCTGTCTTCTCCGGCGGCCTCGATCGCTTCCCGGTCCAGGTAGAACGTCGACGTCAGGAACTCCGCGTGGCCGAACCGCTTCTCCATGCGGGTCTGCAGGCGTTGCAGGCAGAGGGTCTGCTCGGCGCCGAAGCGACCGCCCTCGCCGCCGTCGCGCACGACGCGCTCGGGGACTTCGCCGACTCCGTGGTCGGAGGAGAGCGCCACCACCACGTTCTCCATGCCGATCCGCTCGTCGACGAATTCGAGCAGTTCGCCGATCGCCCGGTCGAGTCGGAGGATGACATCCAGGGTCTCGGGAGCGTTCGGGCCGTAGCCGTGGCCCACCGTGTCGAGGGCGGAGAAGCTGACGGCCAGCAGGTCGGGCGTCTCGTCGGCGCCCAGGTTCTCGGCCTCGATCAGCGTCTCGGCGAAGCTCTCGAGGTAGCCGTCGACGAAGGGCGAACGGTAGATGGCCCCGTAGAAGCTCTCCCTCTCCACGTCGAAGCCGCCCACCGCGTGAGGGAAGGTGTCGATGACGGGGCCGCGGTCGAGCGGTTCGATGTCGTAGGCCGACGTGTGGTCGAGCGGAAGGAGCGGGTTCCAGGCGTTGGCGAAGTGGACGGCTAGCCGGTCCTCCTCGTTGAAGGCCTCGACCCAGCCTGGTCCGGACTCCTCGTCGCCGTACCAGGTCGAGGTGACGAAGCTGCCGGTGGAGCGGCTGTACCACCAGGCGCCGTCCGCGCGGCGGCCGCCCATGAGGATCGCCGCGCGGTCCTTGGCGCTGGCGGCGTACACCTTGGCCTCCGGATATGCGGACTTCAACAGGTCGCCGAGAGTCGGGGTCAGCAGGTTGCGCGGCGAGACGCCGTGGTCCGGGTCGGCGCAGCAGTAGACGTCTTCCCCGCGCTCGCGGTCGAACCAGGTATTGCCGACGATCCCGTGCCGCTTCGGAAACACGCCCGTTGCCAGGGTCGCGTGTCCGGGTGCGGTCTCGGTGGCGGCGTGGAAGTGGTGGGCATCCGTGAACACGACGCCCTCGCGGAGCAGCCGGGCCAGCCCGTGGTTCAGCAGCGGGCCGAAGCGCTCCAGGTAATCGCCGCGCATCTGGTCGACGACGATCAGGAGAACGAGCCGGGGCGCGCCTTCGGGGACTGCGCCGACGGCGGCGCCTCCGCCGGCCGCTTCGGTACCCGGGGCGTCGGCCGGAACGCTGCAGGCCAAGGCGGCGCAGGCCAGGGCGAGCGGCGCCGCGGCCAGCGCCGGCCACAACCGGCGCCTGTTCATGTTCCGGAGCGTCCGCGACGGACGGCGTTCGTCGGCGTGTCCCGTGAACCGGGAGTGGATGCCGTGGGCGTTCTCTTCGAGTTCCTTGTGGTGAGTCATCGCGAGTGAGACTATCCTCCGCCAGCGTCATGAAGGTATTCGATGCCGCCCGGACCGCCGAGCTGCTCCCCTGGGCCGCCGTGGTGGACGCCCTCGCAGCGGGTTTCCGCCAGGGTTGCGAGATGCCGGTGCGCCACCACCATGGGGTCGAGGCGCCGGCCGGCGACCCCGAAGCGACGCTGCTCCTGATGCCGGCCTGGACCGTTGGCGGCTACCTTGGGGTCAAGGTGGCGTCCGTGTTCCCGGGCAACGCCTCGCGCGGCCTCGGCGCCGTTCAGGCCAGCTACATCCTGGCGTCGGGAGAGACCGGCGAGCCGCTGGCCCTGATCGACGGTCTCGAACTGACGCTCCGGCGCACCGCGGCGGCGTCGGCGCTCGCGGCGCGGTTCCTCGCCCGTGCGGACGCCCGCCGCCTGCTCGTGGTCGGCACGGGCAATCTGGCGCCTCATCTGGCCGGGGCGCACGCCGCCGTGCGCCCCGAACTCGAGGTCGAGTTCTGGGGTCGCCGGCCCGAGCGCGCGCTCGCCGCGTCTCGGTCGCCGCTGCTCGAAGGGCTCTCGACGAGGACGGCCAGCGAGCTCGAGGCGGCGGTTCGCGGGGCCGACATCGTGAGCGTCGCGACCCTGGCCACGGAACCCCTGATTCCGGGCGACTGGCTGCGCGCCGGCATGCATGTCGACCTGGTCGGCGGCTTCACGCCGGCGATGCGCGAGGCGGACGACGAGGCGGTGCGTCGTTCCAGCGTGTTCGTCGACACGCGGGACGGTGCGCTGGTCGAGGCCGGCGACCTCGTTCAACCGATCGAGTCGGGCGCGCTGAAGGCCGACGACGTGGCCGGCGATCTCCACGAGCTGTGCAGCGGTCGGCACGACGGCCGCCGTGACGCGTCCGAGATCACGCTGTTCAAGTCGGTCGGCGCCGCACTGGAGGACCTGTTTGCCGCCATTCTGCTGTGGGAGCGCAGCTGATGGCCGATCGGCGGGCTACACTCTCGCACCCATGTCAAGGACATCTGCCGCCTTCCTTCTTCTGGCCGTCGCCGCCGTGACGTCCTGCGCCGCCCCCGCGGCGGGCCCGGGCGACCCGCCGCTCGCCGAGCCGCGCCCCCACGAGCTGGAGACCCACGGCGACGTGCGGGTCGACGAGTACTACTGGCTCCGGGAACGAGAGAACCCGGAGGTGATCGCGCACCTCGAAGCGGAGAACGCCTGGGTCGACGCCGCCATGGCGCACACCGAGGCGCTCCAGGAGAGCCTGTTCGCGGAGATCCGCGGTCGGATCGTCGAGGACGATTCGTCCGTTCCCTACCGTGACGGGGACTACTGGTACTACACCCGCTACGAGGAGGGGAAGCAGTACCCGATCCACGGCCGCAGGGCGGCCGCCGGCGACGTCTTCGGCGGCGATCAGGATCCCGACGCCGAGGAGGTGCTGATCGACGTGAATGAGGTCGCCGCCGGCAAGGAGTACACGGCGGTCCGTCCATCCGTCAGTCCGGACCACCGGATCCTGGCCTGGGCCGTGGACGACGTGGGGCGCCGGTTCTACACCGTTCGGTTCAAGGACCTGACAAGCGGCGAGATCCTCGCGGACGAGATCCCGGACGTGACGGCGAATCTCGTCTGGGCCGCCGACAGCGCGACCCTGTTCTACGTTCGCCAGGATCCCGACACGCTGCGCGCATACCAGGTGTACCGCCACCGCCTGGGTTCCACCGCGCCGGACGAACTCGTCTACGAGGAACCGGACGAGACGTTCAGCGTGTTCCTGGGGCGAACGCAGTCGCGGAAGTACCTGCTGGCGACTTCGGTTCACACGCTGCGCACGGAGGTGCGCATCCTGCGGGCCGACGATCCGGACGGAGACTTCGTCGTCTTCGAGCCGCGTGGAGAGCGCCACGAGTACGGCGTCGATCACCTGGGCGACCGCTTCTGGGTGCGGACGAACGACGGGGCGCCGAACTTCCGGCTGATGTCGACCGCCGAGGGAGACACCGACCGCGCGGCCTGGCGCGAGGAACTGCCGCACCGAGACGACGTGTTGTTCGAGGGCTTCGAGCTGTTCGATCGCTTCTTGGTGCTGGCGGAGAGGCGCGAGGGTCTGGAACGCCTCCGCGTCGAGCCGCGAGGCGGAGAGCCCGGCGCCGGGGACGGCGCCGTCACGGGCCACGACCTGGACTTCGGCGAACCGACCTGGTCGGCCGGCATCGGCGTCAACCCGGACCCGTCGTCCGGCACGCTCCGCTACGTCTACCAGTCGCTGACCACGCCGCGTTCCGTGTTCGACTACGACCCGGCGACCCGGGAGAAGACCCTGCGCAAGCAGGACCGGGTGCTTGGCGGTTTCGACGCCGCGAACTACCGGAGCGAACGGTTGTGGGCGACGGCCGAGGACGGCGTCCAGGTGCCGGTGTCGCTCGTCTACCGGCCCGACCTGCGCACCGGGGAGGGCACGGCTCCGCTGTTGCTCTACGGCTACGGTTCCTATGGCGCGAGCATGGATGCGTCGTTCAGTTCGTCTCTTCTCAGCCTGATCGACCGCGGCTTCGTCTACGCGATAGCCCACGTCCGCGGCGGCGAGGAGATGGGCCGATCCTGGTACGAGAACGGCAAGCTGCTTCACAAGAAGAACACGTTCACCGACTTCATCGCCGTCGCCGAGCGCCTCGTGGCCGAAGGCTACGCGGATCCGGACCGGATCTACGCGATGGGAGGCAGCGCCGGGGGCCTGCTGGCGGGCGCGGTGTTCACGATGCGGCCCGACCTCTGGGACGGCGTCGTGGCCAGAGTTCCCTTCGTCGACGTCGTGACCACGATGCTGGACGCGAGCATCCCGCTCACCACCTTCGAGTGGGACGAATGGGGCGACCCGAGGGTTCGCGAGTACTACGACTACATGCTCTCCTACTCGCCGTACGACAACGTGGAGGCGCGGGATTATCCCAACCTGCTGGTGACAACGGGTCTGCACGACTCCCAGGTCCAGTACTGGGAACCGGCGAAGTGGGTGGCGCGGCTGCGGGCCAGGAAGACGGACGACAACCTGCTGCTGCTCGAGACGAACATGGGCGCCGGCCACGGCGGCGCGTCCGGGCGCTACGACCGTTACCGCGAGACGGCCCTGGTCTATGCCTTCCTGCTCGATCTGGCCGGTCTCGGCGACTCCTGATCGAGACCGTCGTGACGGCTGGGCAGGTCACGCACAGAGGCGGCTGCCACTGCGGCCGGGTGCGTTTCGAGGTCGAGGCGCCGGCTCGACTTCGGGTCGCCGAGTGCAACTGCTCGGTCTGCAGCCGCGGCGGGTTCCTGCACCTGCTGGTCGAGAAGGCGGGTTTCCGGCTGCTCGGCGGCGAGGCCGCCCTGACCAGTTACCGGTTCGGTACCGGCGCGGCGAACCATCTGTTCTGCTCGGTGTGCGGGATCAAGTCGTTCTACGTTCCGCGCTCCCACCCGGACGGCTACAGCGTCAATGCGCGCTGCCTTGATCGGGAGACGGTCGAGGCGATCGATGTCTTTCCCTTCGACGGCGTGAACTGGGAGGCGAACGTCGACGCGCTGCGCGCGCGGACGGCGGGCGTCTGAGGGGCCGGGAGGTGGCCATCGACTTCAGCGACCGGCGGGATCGGCTCAGTCGGCAGCAGGCCGGGAGCCTGCGCTTCGTGCGCGTCGTGGTGCGAATCGCGCTCCTCTTCGCGATCGGTGCGCTGGCCGTGTTGCAGGGCTTCTCGCCGACCTCGTGGCTGCTCCTGGGTCTGCTCCTGGTCTGGGGCGCGTCCATGCCGTTCCTGCTGCGCGGCCTCCTGCGGCGGGTCCGGGCGCTGGACCACCTGGAACGGTGGCAGCGGTTGACGCTGATCTGGACCGCGGCGCTGATCCTGATCGGCGGTTTCGCCGCGCTGGCGCGGTATGTCCTCCTGCCTTCCGCGCCCGGCTGACGGGCGAGCGAGGCGATCGACTGATGAGCGAGGCGCAAGCGAGCGCGGCGTAGCGATGGACTTTGCCCTCACCGGACGGCAGCGGGCCCTCTGCGAGGGAATCGCGCGCACCTGCGCGGGCTTCGACGACGAGTACTGGCTCGCGGTGGACAGGGAGGCGCGATTCCCGAACGAGTTCCACCGCGCCATGGCCGAGTGCGGCGCGCTCGGCATCGCCATCCCGGAGGCGTACGGCGGTTCCGGCCTGGGCGTCACCGAGGCCGCTCTGGCGATGCACGAGGTGGCCCGCGCGGGCGGCGGCATGAGCGCGGCGTCGGCGATCCACATCAACATCTTCGGTCCGCACCCGATCGTCGTCTTCGGGACGGAGGAGCAGCGACAGCGGTTCCTGCCGGAACTGATCGAGGGTCGGGCGAAGACCTGCTTCGCGGTCACCGAGCCCGACGCGGGGCTGGAGACCACGGCGATCACGACCCGCGCCGAGCGGCGGCCGGACGGCGGCTACGTCGTCCATGGCCGCAAGATCTGGACCACGACCGCCCAGGAGGCGGACCGCGTCATGCTGCTTGCGCGGACGACGCCGCGGGCCGATACGGGGAAGGCGACCAGGGGACTTTCCCTGTTCTACACGACGCTCGATCGGTCCCGAGTCGAGGTCCGGCGGATTCCGAAGATGGGCCGGGCCGCCGTGGACTCGAACGAACTGTTCATCGACGGACTCGAGGCGCCGGCCGAGGACCTGATCGGCGAGGAGGGTCGGGGCTTCGAGTACGTCCTGCACAGCCTGAACCCGGAGCGGATCCTGATTGGCATCGAGGCCGTGGGGGTCGGCCGCAATGCGCTGGAGCGGGCTACGGGTTACGCCCGCGAGCGCCGGGTCTTCGGTCGGCCGATCGGCCGGAACCAGTCGATTCAGCATCCGCTGGCGGAGTGCTGGATGGAACTGGAGGCCGCGTTCCTCATGGCGATGAAGGCCGCGTCCCTGTATGACCGCGGCGAACCTTGCGGTCACTACGCCAACGCAGCGAAGTATCTCGGCGCCGAAGCCGGCTTCAAGGCCTGCACGCAGGCGGTCATGACGCACGGCGGCATGGGCTACGCGAAGGAGTTCCACGTCGAGCGGCTGATGCGGGAAGCGATGATCCCGCGGCTCGCTCCGGTGAGTCCGCAGCTCATTCTCTGCCACATCGCGGAGAAGGTGCTGGGCTTGCCGAAGAGCTACTGACCCGGGCGCAACGCCGCCAGCAGCTCTGCCGCCGTCTTCCGGAGGCCCGGATGCCACGCGCTCGGGGCGATCTCGATCAGCGGTTCGAGGACGAAGCGGCGTCGGTGCAACCGGGGATGCGGCACGACCAGACCGGCCGCGTCGATGATGCGGCAACCGAAGAGGAGCAGGTCGAGATCGATCGTCCGGGGACCGGCGCCGCCGGCGGTCCGGTCGCGGCCGAGAGCGGCTTCGATGTCGAGCAGGGCGGCCAGCAGACCGTGGGCGTCGAGATCGGTCTCGAGCGAGGCGGCGGCGTTCAGGAAATCGGGATCGCCGGCGGCGACGCCGCGCTCGGGCACGGCATCCGTGCGGAGGAACCGCGAGACCGCGCTCACGTCCGCGACCCGGCGCAGGCGGGCAAGCGCCGCGCGCAGATTCGCGCTCCGCGGCCGCCGGTTGGACCCCAGGGCGATGAACGCGCGGGTGCGGGTCACGGCCGCCAGTCGATCTCCGCCCCGGCTTCGCCGACGCCGAGTTCGCGGGCCGCCCCCGGCTTGACGACGCGGACTCGCAGCGATTCGATCCGTCGGCGAACCGCCGGGATGTCCGCCGGCGTTGCGCCGGCGTCGGCCACGGCGACCGCGATCCGCTCCGCGAGCGTTTCCACGAGTCGATACTCGTCTCCGGCCGCCACGGTCCGGGCGAGTTCCGCGATCCGGGCGTAGTCCGCGGTTTCGCCGAGACCGTCCGGCGCTCCCAGGGCCGCGGCCGCCATGTTCACCTCCACGTCCACCACCAGGTCCTGGGGCGTCGAGCGTTCCGTCGCCGTAACGCCGATGCGGCATCGGCAGGGAATGCCGCGTGCGAGCACCCGTCGCCGCGGCGCCGCCCGGCGACGACGGCGCAGAGCGGCGATGCTCTCCGCCAGTTGCCGGTGCTCCCGCACGTCGTGGACCCGCAGGATGTCGACGGCGTCCGTGGCCGCCGCCCAGCCGTTGACCGCCAGGGTTCCGGCCAACCGCTCCCCGACCGGCACGCCGTCGAGCAGGCGGTCGAGGAAGGACTTGCGGGACACGCCGAGTACGATCGGCGCCCCGAGTTCGCGCAGTTCGTGCAGGTTCGCCAGCAGGTCGAGGTTGTGCTCCAGGGTCTTCCCGAAGCCGATGCCCGGGTCCACGAGCACCTTGACGCCGAACCCGCGGCCGGCCGCGACGCGCCCGGCCAGGTAGCCGCGAATCTCTCCCGCGACGTCGTCGTAGCGTGGCGCGCGCTGCATCGTCCGGGGTTCGCCGCGCATGTGCATCGCGACGACCGGCGCGCCGTGACGAGCCGCGACCTTCAGCATCGCCTCGCCGGCGCCCGAGACGTCGTTGATCATTCCCGCGCCGGCGCCCAGCGCCCTGTCGGCGGCTTCCGGCTTGGCCGTGTCGACGCTCAGCGGCGCGCCGAGGTCCAGCCGGGCGATCCCCTCGATCACCGGCAGCAGGCGCTCGAGCTCGTCCTCGAGGTCGACCGGCGTCGCTCCCGGCCGGGTGCTTTCGGCGCCGACATCGATCAGGTCGGCGCCCTCCCCGGCCATGCGTCGCGCCTGTTCGATCGCCCTGTGCGGGCGGTCGAAGAGACCGCCATCGGAGAAGCTGTCGGGCGTCACGTTGAGGACGCCCATGACCAGGGGGCGATCGCCAAGCGCGAGCGTGTGCGCGCCGCAAACCAGTTCCATGAGTGAAGTCCCGGCGCTGCTTCGGCCCGACGACGCCTCTCGTCGGCGGCAGACCGACAATCAGCGGGTCATTGACCGCCTCAACGAACGGCCCGCGTGCCGGTGGCCGCTACTGCCAGGCCCCCTGGATCGCGCCGACGACGGCGAGGCCGATCGTCATGTGCCCGGCGTTGATCAGCCACAGCTTGAGCGATCGCTGTTCGAACAGGTAATTGACCCCCATCAGGACCGAGGCGATGCCGAGACCGAGAAGGAGACCGACGTGGATTCCGACCAGGTAGCCCCCGCCCATGTCCGTCATGACCATGCCGACGGCGATCGCCGCGATCAACTCCAGAACGAACGCGCCGCCCATCGTTCTGACCATGCTGGATTCCGGCGGGTTCTCCACGTCGATGCCCATCTCGGCGGCCCAGGCCTTGCCGAAGAGGAAGGAGTACCAGACGGCGCCCAAGGCGAAAAAGGCGACGGCGGACACGACGACCGCAAGCCAGTTCAGGTCGGCTGCATGCATGTGAGACTCCTCTTGGTTCGTGGGGGCGGTTGCCAGTGTAGCGCCCGACGCCGCGGCTGCGAACGCCGCTGGTCCTTGGGAGCGGGCAACAGCTCGATCCGGGTTGTTGCTGCCTTGGGCCGCCGCGTCGACCTCGGTCGGGAAGCCGGAGTCGAGGTTGTCGGAGCTGACGCCTCGCGTGCCCAGTCGGTAGAGGTCGAGCGCCGCCGGCGCCTGCTGGAGGACGGCGAGATCGAGGCCTTCGGGGACGCCTCGGCTAAGCTCCTCGCCCGTGGTGTTCAGGACCGGCTCGTCGAGTGTTCCGGCCGTCCCGAGTGCGCGGCGCGCGGTCGCCCGCGTGGCGCTCGCGATGCTGGCCGCGTCGGCTCTCGCCGCGCAGGATGAGGGGCCGGACCCGGCGGACGCGGGGGATCGGGACGGCTCGGCGCCGGAGGCGGTGTTCTACGAGACGGCCACCGTACGGGCTCGGACGCTGGAGGGCGCGACCGCCTCGGTCCAGATCGTCGACACGGACGATCTGCGGCGCCTTGCGTTGCGCGATGCGGCCGAGGCGTTGCGGCTGGCGCCCGGCGCCTGGGTGCTCGGGAACGACTCCGGCGCCGCTCCCTCGGGCGTCTCGTTGCGCGGCGGCGACGCGAACTTCTCCCTCGTCCTGATCGACGGCGTGCCGATGGCGGACAGCACCGATCAGTACGGCGGCGCCTTCCCGCTCGGCAGCGTCGGAGCGGACGAGATCGAGCGCGTCGAGGTGGTCCGCGGCCCGCTGTCCTCGTTCTACGGGTCGAGTTCCCTGGCTGGAGCCGTCCAGCTGATCACCGCGGCGCCGCGCAACGAGGCGCCCTTTCTGGGCTGGAGCGCGCACGTCGGAGAGCATGACCATCTGAGCAGCCGCCTGTCCTGGGGACGCGCCGGCGAGTCGTCGCACGGTTCGATCAGCGCCGCGGTTCGCGAGGAGCAGGGCCGGGTGGGCGAGGACGCGCTGGAGCAGCGGACGCTCGGCGCGCGTTGGGGCCGGAACCTGGGCGCGGCCTCCGCGTTCCGCTTCTCCGGCCGCCTCGTCGATTGGCGGACGGACGACTACGCGGACGGCGGCGGCGGCCCGGTCTTCGGGAGTGGAGAGCTGCGGAAGTCCGACCACGGCGATCTCGGCCTCGCCGCAACGTTCGACGTCGGCGCCGGGGAGGCATGGCGCCACACGTTGCGGTCCACGTTCTACGAACACACCCTCGACAGGACCAGTCCTCCGATCGTTCCCGTCGTGCCGCCGACCACCGAGTCCACGGAGTTCAACGACCTGCGGGTCGCCTGGACCGGCGCCTTCGCTCCGGTCGGCGGCGCGCCGCGCGACATCAGCCTAGGCGTCGAAGGTCTCGCGGAGGAGGGCCGCAACCGGAGTCTTCTTCTGCTGCCTCCCGGGCTCGGCGGCCCGCTCGCCGGCGACTATCTGATCAGGCGGGAGCGTGCCGGAGCGTTCGCCGAATGGCGTTGGCGCCGCGGCGGTTTCGTCGCCGAACTCGGCGCGCGGGCCGACGTCTTCGACGGCCCGGGGGCGCTCGGGGGAGGGACCGAGGAGGTGAGCCCACGCGTTGGCGTCCGCTACACGGCCGAGGGCGGCGCCTGGTCCGTGCGGGCGTCCGCGGGCGAGGCGTTCAAGCTGCCGAGTCTCCACGCGCTGGCGACTCCTCGAGCGATCGGCGGCAACCCGGACCTGCGGCCGGAGACGAGCGCCGGGGCGGATCTGGGGGTCGAGTTCCGGACGCGGTCGGCGTCGGAACGAGGCGGTTCGATCAGGGGCGGCGTCACCCTGTTCTCGAACCGGTTCGAGAACCTGATCGACTTCGACTTCGACGCCTTCCGGATCGTGAACCGGAGCAACGTGGAGGCCGAAGGCGTGGAGGCGTTTCTCGTCTGGAATCCCTCGGAGCGCGTCGGGATCGATCTTCGCCTCACCTCGCAGGACACCGAGGATCTGGCTACCGGACGGACGCTCCGCCGCCGGCCGAACCTCCACGGCGGCGTCGGCTTGCGGCTCGACCTGAGCGAGTCGGTCCGGCTCGGCATCGAGGCGCGGCACGCCGGCGCCTATCTCGACGAGCAGATACCCGTGCCGTACCGGACGTCGGTCGCCGCCCGGAATCTGGTCGGCCTGTCGGTCGCCTGGCGAGCCGCGGACCGGTGGCGGATCAGCCTGCGCGCCGACAATGTTCTCGATGAGTCGTACGAGACGCAGGTTGGCTTCCCGGGCCCCGAACCGTCCGCAAGAATAGGGATTCGCTATGGACAGTAGGAGGATGAACGGATGAAGACGGTGTTGACGGTTGTCGTTGCAGTGCTGCTGGCGAGCGGAGCGCTTGCCTGCGTCGAGATTCGGGTAGGCGCCCCGGATGAGGCCGAAACCGAAGAGGTCGCGGTCGCCCCGGCCGCGGCCGGGCTCGACGCCGAGGAGGCGGAGGCGGGATTCCAGTCGCTCTTCGACGGCGAGTCGCTGGACCGCTGGCGCGGCTTCAGACTGGATCAGGTTCCGGCGGGCTGGTCGGCGGCCGACGGCGCAGTCCGCTTTCTGCCGCCCACCGACGACGACGCCGGTCCGCGAGCCGACCTGCTGACTCGGGAGCAGTACCGGAACTTCGAGTTCCGTTTCGAGTGGGCGGTGACGCCGGGGGGAAACAGCGGCGTGATGTTCCACGTCTCCGAGGACGCCCCGGCCTCCTGGGCGACGGGCCCCGAGTACCAGATCCTGGACGATGGCGGGCACCGGGACGGTCAGCGGATGGAAACCTCGGCGGCCTCGAACTATGCCCTTCACGCTCGGCGGGGCGGCGAACTGGCGCCCGTGGGCGAGTTCAACGCGAGTGCGCTGCGCGTCGATGGCGCCGCGGTCACGCACTGGCTGAACGGCGAGAAGGCACTGGAGTACACGCTCCAGGACGACGAGTGGAAGGAACTCGTCGCGGCCAGCAAGTTCGCCTCCATGCCCGACTACGGGATGATGGAGACCGGTCACATCGCGCTTCAGGACCACGGCGACGAGATCCGGTTCCGCAACCTGCGCATCCTCGTGCTGCCTGACGGACCATGACGATCGATGGCCGCGAGGACCTGGACGGGCTGCGTCGGGCGGGTCGGGTGGCGGCCCGGTGTCTGGCGCGGATGGGCGCGGCTCTCGTGCCGGGCATGACTACCGCCGAGCTCGACCTGATCGGCCGCGAGTACATGGAAGCTCGCGGCGCGCGTTCGGCGCCCGAGTTGTGCTACGACTTCCCAGCGGCCACCTGCATCAGCGTCAACGAGGAAGTCGCACACGGCATCGCGGGCGGGCGGCGGATCGAAGCTGGCGACCTGGTCCACATCGACGTGTCCCTCGAACTCGACGGCTACTTCAGCGACACCGGCGCGGCGTACGCGGTGCCGCCGGTGAACGAAGTGCGGCGGCGCATGATCTCGGCCACCCGGCGCGCGCTGCGCTCCGCGATGCGACAGGCTCGCCACGGCCGCCGCCTGCGCGGCATCGGCCGCGCGATCGAGGAGACGGCAAGCCGGGCCGGCTTCGGCCTGATTCGCAACCTGGGCTCGCACGGCATCGGCCGCTCGCTTCACGAGGATCCCAAGTTCGTGCCCGGGTTCGACGATCCGGCTGACGACCGGTTCCTGCATGACGGCATGGCGCTGACGATCGAGCCCTTTCTGACGGATGGCCGCGAACAGGCGAAGACCGCCAGGGACGGCTGGACGCTGCTCAACAAGCCCGGAACGACGACGATCCAGTTCGAGCACACGATCGTCGTCACGCGCGGGAAGCCTCTGGTGATGACGCTGCCGTAGCGGGCGATGCCGGGATGAACGAGCGGCGGCGGCTGCGGGACCGCCGCCGAGATCGATGACCCGCGCCGCCTTGACAGTCCGTGGTGGAAGTGCGCGTGGCGCCGAGAGTGGTCAGGCGCCCGCCCGGCAAGGCGCGACGAGGGAGCAGTTCGGGCCAACTTCGACCGAGGAGCAACGATGCCGGGCGGGATGCATGGCCGCTCGAATGCAGCGCGACTTTCGCCACGGGCTGTCAAGATCGTCGGCCGAGGCGGCCCGGCCCGAGGCTTCGCGGCCGGCCGGAAGGGCCTGGAAGGGTCCGACCGGCGGGGATAGAGTGGGTTGGTTGTGCGCTGGCTGCACTACTACCTCCGGCTGCTGGCCGCGGCGTCCCTGCTGCTGATCGCGGCCGGCGGTCTGGTCACGAGCACCGACTCGGGACTCGCGGTTCCCGACTGGCCGAACACGTACGGCTACTTCATGTTCTCCTTCCCGTTCTCGAAGATGGTGGGCGGCATCCTCTACGAGCACGGTCACCGTCTGATCGCGAGCGTCGTCGGTCTGATGACGATCGGTCTGGCCGTGTGGGCCGCGCGCGTCGAGACCCGCGCCTGGGTGCGTCGGCTGGCCTGGTCGGCGCTCGCCGCGGTCGTTGCGCAGGGACTGCTCGGCGGCATCACGGTGATCTACCTGCTGCCGAAACCGATCTCGATCAGCCATGCCGGTCTGGCCCAGCTCTTCTTCGCCCTCGTCGTGAGCCTGGGCGTCTTCACGTCGCCGGGCTGGCGCGCCGGCTTCGGACGCTCGGTACCGCTGGCCGACCCGCTGCTGGCCCGACTGGCGCTGGCCGTTCCGGTTCTCGTGTACGTCCAGATTCTCTTCGGCGCGACGATGCGTCACAACGACGCCGGGCTCGCCATCCCGGACTTCCCGCTGGCCTTCGGTCGGCTGTTCCCGCCCGAGTGGAATCCGGGCATCTCGCTTCACTTCGCGCATCGACTGGGCGCTCTCGCGGTGGCCGTCGCGGCCGCGGCCCTGATCGCGCGGGTTCTCCGGCTTCATCGCCACCGGCCGGAACTCGTCCGCCCGGCGCTGCTTCTGGGCGCCGTGCTGCTGACTCAGATCGGTCTCGGCGCCTGGACCGTCTGGAGCGGCCTGCAGCCGCACGTCAACACGGCGCACGTGGCGACCGGCGGTCTGCTGTGGGTCGTTTCGGTGGCGCTCGCGCTGCGGGTGCACCGCGCCTGGTTCGGCGACGCTTCGGCGATCCGTTCGGCCCGCTTCGCCCCGAGCGTCAGCGGCGGCCCCGGACGGGTCCCGGCGTGACGCTGATTGCCTCCGAAGCGGCCCGGCCCAGCCGCACGGCCCCGTGGCTGGCACTGGCCAAGCCGCGGCTCAATGCCCTGGCCGTTGGCACGGTGGGCATCGGCTACTACCTCGGCGCCGGCGCGCTCGACCTGGGAGTCCTGCTCTCCGTGCTGGTCGGCGCCGGTCTCGTCGCCGCGGGGGGCGCCGCGTTCAACCAGGTCGCGGAGCGCGACCTCGACGCCCTGATGGCCCGTACCCGGTCCCGGCCAATGCCCCTGGGAGACGTGTCGCCGGCGGCAGGTTCCCTCTTTGCCGCCGTCTTGAGCGTCACGGGCCTCGTCGTCCTTGCTCTTGGCGCCAACCCGCTCTCCGCGGTCGTGGCCCTGGCGACCCTCGTCAGCTACGCCTGGATCTACACGCCGCTCAAGCGCCGAACATCGGCGGCCGTCCTCGTTGGCGCGGTTCCGGGCGCCCTGCCGCCGGTCATCGGCTGGGCCGCCGCGACCGGGGCCGTGACGGTCGAGGCGTGGCTTCTCTTCGGCATCGTCTTCGCCTGGCAGATTCCGCACTTCCACTCCTTGGCCTGGCTCCACCGCGACGACTACGCCAGGGCGGGGTTCAAGGTGTTGGCCGCAACGGATCCGGACGGCGGACGGACGGCAACGCACTCTCTTCTCTGGTCTCTCCTGCTCGCCGTCCTGTGTCTTCCCGCGTCGGCGGTCGGCCTGACTCCTCCGGCCTTCGCCATCGCCTCGGCGTGTCTCGGCGGCGCCTTCTCTCTGCTCGCCGTTCGCTTCGTCCTCGACCGCGGCCCCGTACGCGCGCGGATCCTCTTTCTGGGTTCGCTGGTCGTGCTGCCCTTGATCTGGACCACGCTGGTGGCGGGCCACGCCACGCTGTAGCCGGGGTCGGCCCTCATGCTTCGCCGGGGCCGGACCTGGCGGCTCTATGCGAGTCGGACGATTCGGTTGTCGTCCGCTCCCGGCGCCGCCGAGATGGGAATCGAGTCGTCGAACGTGGTCAGGACGCCGTCGTTGTGGACGGCCAGAGCCAGGAGGTGGGCGTCCGTGATCTGGCGGAAGCCGCGAAGCGAAGCGGCGATGAGGTGCTCCCGTTTGCGCAGCGACAGCGAGTCAAACCAGAAGACGTGATCGTCGGACGTGCAGAAGCGCCGCAGGCGTTCGGCGGCGTCGGCCACGGTGGTCCGGCGTCCGGGATACCTGGGGTTCGCGACGATCCGAACGAAACCGTTCTCGGTCAGCGGACAAGTCGCCCAAGGGCCGCGTGCGGCGCTCCCGAACCAGTCATGGGCTGTCTCGTGGTGGATGTGCTCTCTGTCGAAGAGCGCGATCAGCACGTTGACGTCGAGTAGCGCGGTCAGGGTTCGTCGTCTCGAAGGGCGTTGACCGCGGCGAGCGAGACCGGCCGGGCATGGTCGCGCGGCGGCAGGAGCGGTACGCCGTTTCTCGTCGCGATTCGGTTGGCCCTTGGCTTCAGCCCCTTCCTGGCCAGTTCCGAGAGGACCTGGCCCATGGAGACCCTCCGCAGCGCGGCGAGCTCCCTGGCGGCCCGGAGGACGTCGTCGTCCAGGTTCACGGTAGTGCGCATGCCGTGAGCATCACGCATCACGCATCAGGTGTCAACCGTCGGCCCCCACGCCGCTTCCACGCCGCGCCTGCTTGACGGCCGCTGCCGGGACGCAGGTCCAGAGGTCGGCCCGCGGCCGGCCGGTCAGCGCCAGGCGAAGACCGGTTGCTCGTAGTGGGCCACGCGGACGTCGTTGCCGCGGAGCACGACCTCGAGCATCTGGTAGACGATCGCCGCGGTCGGCGAATGGACGAGGCCGCCGCGAATCGGCATGGAGAGCACGGGGTTCTTGCTCTCCGGGATCTCGCGAAGCACCGGCACGTCCGGCCGGTCCAGGTCGATCAGGGGAATGCGGTAGGCCCGGTGGACCTCGGCCGGATTCGGCGCCAGTTCGCGGTAGTCGCGGCACCAGAGGACGACCGGCGTGATGATGAACCCGGACCTGGCGCCGAAGTCGTCGAGTCGGCCGAGGACGGCGGAGGAGTCGAGGTCCAGACCGACCTCTTCGTGGAGTTCGCGAAGCGCCGCCTGCTCGGGTGTCTCCGTCTCGTCGATCCGGCCGCCCGGCAGAGCCCACTGGCCGCGGTGCCGCCGCAGCCGTAGCGACCGCCGCGTGAGCAGGAAGCAACCGCGGCCGCCCTTGTCCGGCAGCAGCGTCACGGCGACCGCGGCGTGCGCGTTGGCCGGCGCCGCGCCGGTGTGGCCAGAAGCCTCCGCGGCCCGGGCCGCCGCGGCTTCTGGGTCGAGCGCTCGCCGCTCGAAACGCCCCAGGTTCCGCTCGGCGTGCGCGAGGAGTTTCGAGCCGTGCCGCGCCGGAAAGCTCATGCGGCCGGGGACGTTTCCTCGCGGACCAGCTCCAGGAATCTGCCCAGGGTGTCGAGCCGCTCGCGGACGGCGTCTCCGGCGGGGTTGAGGCGCAGCGTGGTGACGCCGGCGTTGCGGTAGGCGCGAATGCGCTCGCGCAGGCGGGCCTCGTCGCCGATCAGAGCGGCGCCGAGCACCATTTCGTCCGGAACCCGCGCCGAGCCCATGGCGCCGAGCGTGAAGGCCATCACCGGCTTGCGGCGGGCCGCCATCCGCTCCAGGTCGTCGCCGAACTCGACGTCGCCGCCGACCTGGATGTCGATGTCCCCGAACGATCTGCCGACTCGCTCGGCGCCCGCTCGCATGGACGGGAAGAAGGCCTCGGTGTGCTCCGGGATGAAGGACGTGCCCAGCCAGCCGTCGGCGACTTCGCCGGTGTACTCCAGGGACTTCGGTCCGAGGGTCGCGAGATAGATCGGCAGTTCGGGTCGCGGAGGTTGCGACATGCGGATCGCCTTCCCCTCGCCTCCCGGACGGGGCAGGACGTAGTGCCTGCCGTCGTAGACGATCTTCTCGCCCGACAGGGCGATCTTCAGGATGTCGATGTACTCGCGCAAACGGCCCAGCGGCATGGCGAAGGGCACGCCGTGGAGCCCCTCGACCACCTGAGGACCGCTGACGCCGAGGCCGAGCACGAAGCGGTCCTTCGAAATCGAGGCCAGCGACATCGCGGTCATGGCGGTCATCGACGGCGCCCGCGCCGAGATCTGCATGATCCCGGTGCCCAGGCGAACGCGCTCGGTGCGCCCGGCGAGAAAGGCGAGCGGAGTGACTGCGTCCGTGCCCCAGGCTTCGGCCGACCAGACATCGTCGATGCCCATGCGGTCCGCCTCGACGACGTACTCCGCCAGGGCATCCCAGTTCGTTCCGGAGGCGTAGGCGCTCCCGATGCCGATTGCCGTGCGCATCCTTGCCGTTCCTTCGGTCCGACCCTACCGCTCGGGCTGCTGGCCCTGTCCGTCAAGCAGCGCCGCGAAGTGGCGGATCGTCTTGTCGAGGCCGGTCTCCAGGTCGATCCGGGGCGACCAGCCGAGCAGACTCGTGGCTCGGCCGATGTCGGGCTGGCGCGTCTTCGGATCGTCGACGGGCAGGGGCCGGTACTCGATTTCGCTCCGGCGTCCGGTCAGGTCCTGGATCACCCGGGCGAACTCGAGCACGGTCATCTCGCGCGGATTGCCCAGGTTGACCGGATCGGTCTCCGAGGAGTCGAGGAGCCTCCAGACTCCCTCCACGAGGTCGTCGATGTAGCAGAAGGAGCGGGTCTGGGCGCCGTCGCCGTAGACCGTCAGGGGCTTGCCGGAGAGGGCCTGGCGGATGAAGTTGGGCACGACGCGGCCGTCGCGGAGCCGCATTCTCGGCCCGTAGGTGTTGAAGATGCGGACGATCCGCGTGTCCAGGCGGTGAATCCGGTGGTAGGCCATGACCATCGCCTCCGCGAAGCGCTTCGCTTCGTCGTAGACGCCGCGCGGACCGACGGGGTTCGCGTTGCCCCAGTAGGACTCCGGCTGCGGGTGGACGAGGGGATCGCCGTAGACCTCCGAGGTCGAGGCAAGCAGGTAGCGGGCGTCGTGGCGCCTAGCCAGGCCGAGCGAGTTGTGGGTGCCGAGCGATCCGACCTTGAGCGTCTGGATCGGGAGCTCCAGGTAGTCGACCGGGCTGGCGGGGGAGGCGAAGTGGAGGACGTTGTCCACGTGGGGCCCGACGTAGACCGGCTTGCTGACGTCGTGCTCGATCAGGGTGAAGCGCTCGTCGTCGCGCAGGTGCTTGATGTTCGCCGGGTTGCCCGTGATGAAGTTGTCGACGCAGTAGACGCGGTGCCCCTCGGCGAGCAGCCGTTCGCAGAGGTGGGAGCCGATGAACCCGGCTCCGCCGGTGACGACGGAGAGCGGCTGGCTCATCCGGGAATTCCGTCGGCTCTGCCGAGCGAGGCGTACCGGAAGCCGGCGGCGGCCACTCGTTCCGGCTCGTAGAGGTTGCGGAGATCGACGATCGACGGCTCGCGCAGCAGGCGGCGGAGACGGTCGAACTCGAGTGCGCGGAACTGGTTCCACTCGGTGAGGATGGCCAGAAGGTCGGCGCCCTCGGCGGCCTCGTAGGGATCGCCGCAGTAGATCGCCTCGGGCCGCAGGCGGCGGGCGTTGTCCATTGCGGCCGGATCGTACGCGCGCACGGCGGCGCCTCCGGACAGGAGGCGATCCAGCACGAACAGAGCCGGAGACTCGCGGATGTCGTCCGTATCGGGCTTGAACGCCAGGCCGAGCATGGCGACGGTTCGCCCCCTGGGGTCGCCGAGCGCGGCCTCGATCCTGGTCAGCATCCGCTTCTGAACCCTGCGATTGACCTCGAGGGTCGCCTCGACGATCTGGACCCGGGCGCCCGCGTCCCGGGCCATCGACGCCATGGCGCGCGTGTCCTTGGGGAAGCAGGAACCGCCGAACCCCGGTCCCGGTCGCAGGAACAACGGCCCGATCCGCCGGTCCAGTCCCATGCCGTGGGCGACCACCTGCACGTCGGCGCCGGTTCGTTCGCACAGTTCCGCCACTTCGTTGATGAAGGAGATGCGGGTGGCCAGAAAGCTGTTCGAGGCGTACTTGATCATCTCCGCGGTTTCTATGTCCGTGACGACGATCGGGACGCCGCGGGCGCGGAGCGGAGAGTAGATCTCCAGCATGATGTTCGTCGCGCGCTGATCGCGGCTGCCGATGACGAGTCGGTCGGGGCGCATGAAGTCCTCGATGGCCGAACCCTCGCGCAGGAACTCGGGGTTGCTGACGACGGAGAAGCTGCGGCAGCGGCCCGAGCCGATGATCTCCTCGATCATCCGGCCCGTCCCCACCGGCACCGTGCTCTTGGTGACGATCGCCTTGTAGCCGCTGAGCTGGCCCGCAATCGCCCGGGCCACGTCCCGCACGTAGCGGAGATCGGACGAGCCGTCCTCGCGGGGCGGAGTGCCGACCGCGATGAACACGGCGACCGCGGACTCGAGCGCCGGCGCCAGTTCCGTGGTGAAGCCGAGCCGTCCGGCTTCCTCGTTCTTGGCGACCAGGGTCTTGAGGCCGGGTTCGTATATCGGGATGTCGCCGGCCTGAAGCTGCGCGATCTTCGACTCGTCCTGGTCGACGCAGACGACCTCCATGCCGAAGTCGGCGAGGCAGGCGCCCGTGACCAAGCCGACGTAGCCGGCGCCGACGACGCAGATTCTCACGGTCGGCTGTTATATAACAGCGGCTGGAGCGGGTCGCCCCTTCCGGGGTCGGGAGGCGGCGCGGGATCGAGGACACACGAAGGGCGACGGTGAGTCAATGAAGGGCGGACGACGGCTGAGCAACGCGATCTCGACCCGCAGGTCGGTGGTCACGGCGCCGCGGCGCTTCAACAAGGTGCAGCGCAACGAACCCTGCCCGTGCGGCAGCGGCAGGAAGTACAAGGACTGCTGCTTCGACAAGGGCGAGGCGTTTCTGCGGAAGCTGGAGCGCCAGCGCCACAAGGAACAGCTCAAGGTCGACGGAGCGCCCTGGTACGTCCGCTGGTTGACTTGATCGCCCGATTGGGGGTCAGCCTACCGGCGTCGGTTCCGCCCCCGCGTCGACCGCGGCGTCGTGGTCCTGCTTCGCCTTGAGGAGCTGCGGCATGATCAGGTCGATGTCGCGGTTGTCCCACATGCCGTCCTTGCTGAACTTCCGGATCACCTTGGGCTGCTGCATGATGCCGATCCAGCCCCGCATGACGTCGATGATCTGGGCGGTCATGTCCCTGCCGGCGTCGGATGCCAGCCAGGCGCAGACCGGCGCGATCTGATTCGGGCTCTGCTCCGGCGCGTCCTCGTCGACCTCCATGCCGCGCGAGGCCCGGAGGTCCGCCGTCATGCGGGTCGTGGCCCCGGGCGAGATCGTGTTGACGGTGCAGCCGTACTTGGCGAGTTCCAGCGCCAGCACGCGCGACAGTCCGGCGATTCCCGCCTTGGCGGCCCCGTAGTTCGACTGGCCGAAGTTGCCGTAGAGGCCCGACACGGACGAGAAGTTGATGATCCGGCAGCCGGTGCGGTTCGTTTCCCGGATGTAGCGGGCGAACGGCCGGATGCAGCAGTAGTGGCCCTTCAGGTGGACGTCGAGCACCGCGTCCCAGTCCGCCTCGTCCAGCTTGAAGATCGTCCGGTCGCGCAGGATGCCCGCGTTGTTGACCAGGATGTCCAGGCCGCCGAACGCGTCGACCGCCGTCTGGAAGATGTTTCGACCGCCCTCGACCGTGGCCACGGAATCGTGGTTCGGAACCGCCGAACCGCCGGCGCCGCGAATCTCGTCGACCACTTCGTCGGCGATCCGCGATCCGCCGGTGCCGTCGGTTGCGCTGCCCAGGTCGTTGACCACGACGTTGGCGCCCTCTTCCGCGAACTTGAGCGCGATTCCCTTGCCGATGCCGCGGCCGGCGCCGGTGACGATCGCAGACCTGCCGTCGAGGATTCCCATCTCTGCCTGTCTCCGTGTGTGGGTTCAGTGGTTGTCGACGGCCGGTACTCTACGCGACGCCGGCGCCTCGACGACCGCCGTCCTCGGGCATCGCGCCGCAGCGAGTGGCGGGCGGCTCAGTCCTGGCAGCGTTCGCAGCCGCGGAGCCGCGCTGTCGTGCGGGGAATACACCCCGGAAGGCCGACGAGGGCGTCGGCGCACACGGTGCGCCGTGTTTGCTCCATGCAGAACCCGCGGCAGAACAGACTGGGCGCCCCGGGCGTCCCCGCCGGCATCCGGCGCGAAGCGCCGGGCTCCGGACGCGCTACGGGCCGCAGGCCTCCGGGAACGCCGACACGTCGCCCGCGAGGGAGACGGTGCCGCTACGGCGAGCCGATCCGCAGCCGCAACAGGAGATCGGCGAGATGTGCGGGCTAGCTGTCCGCGAGGCGCCGCTCGAGGTCCTGGAGCCGCCTCTTCAGCTCATCGAGTTCGGCGCGGGCGGCGTCGCCGTCGTCCTTCCGCACGGCCGTCGGGAGCGCGGGGACCGGGCGTTCCCGCGTCTTTCCGCCGCCGGTTCCGCCGAACACCGCTTCCATCTGCCGCGTCATCTTCGCGTGCATCTCCTCCGCCATGGCGCGAGGGTCCCAGAGCCGCATCCAGGACGGATCCGGCGCGAACGGGCTGCGCCGCATCGTCTCCCGCATCCGTTCGTAGACCTCGCCGGCGCTCTTCAGGTACCACTGGAAGAAGTCCCGGCCCGCCTGGTCCCGCGTCCGCACCAGGTCGCGGAGGAACTCGAGCGGCGGTCCTTGCTCGGGATCCTTCGCGCCGTCGACGATGATCTGGGTCAGGACGTGACGGGTGACGTCCTCTCCCGTCCTCGAGTCGAGGACCTGGATGTCCCGGCCGCCGCGGACGAGTTCGGCGACGCCGTCGAGATTCACGTAGCGGCTGCTGTGGGTGTCGTAGAGCCGGCGGTTCTCGTACTTCTTGATGACGATCGGGTCGGTCATGCGGAGGGGGGGTTGACACAGCGCAGCATAATGTGCAGAGTTCTTGCTGCACTGCACAAAGAGGGTGCCGTCAACCAAGGCGGCCGTTGCCGTGCAATCTTCGAAGTCGGCCTGCGCGCCGGAGGTCCCTTGAGGGGCCGGGGCGCGTGGGTCGTCCGAGCAACGGATCGTACCACTCAGGAGATTACGGATGACGACCAGCACGACCACGACAACCAGCCCGAGCCGGCCTCTGCGCGGAGCGATGATCGACGCCAACCGACGAGCGCTCGACTTCCAGAAGCGCGCCTTCGACACGAGCTTCGATATGGTGGCTTCCATGCAGGAGCGTAGCGAAGAGGCGGTCGCCAGGTGGACCGAGAACTCCGAGCGGCTTCCGGCGGAGGCCAAGGGACTGGTCCAGGAGTGGATTCGGCTGTTCCAGGACGGCCGCAGCTCCTACCGCTCCGCGGTCGACGCCAGCTTCGGCCTAGCGAACAGCTACCTCGATTCGCTCACCGCGCAGACGGAGGAGTCGTCCTACTAGAGGCGACGTCATGGCCGACGACCGCCCGCCTTCGAAGCCGCCGCCCGACCCGTTCGCCGCCTGGCGCGAGTGGGTCACCCAGTCCGAACACCAGATGAACAAGGTGTTCAACGACATGATGAGCACCGAGCAGTTCGCCCGCGCCTCGGGCGGCTGGGTCGAGGCGATGGCCATGTTCCAGCAGACAGTGAACGAGGGCGCGCAACGCTACTTCCAGGCGGTGAACCTCCCGACGCGCAACGATCTCGGCGAACTGGCGGAGCGGCTGACGGCGGTGGAGGAGAGGCTGCTGCGGATCGAGGGGCTGCTGGCCGAGGCCATCGGCCGGAAGGGCGACGCGAAGCCGACGCCGCGGCAGCCGGCTCGCACCCGCCGTCCGCCGCCCCGGCGGCCGGCGGAGGCGGCGTCCCAGGGTCCCGGGGAGCAGCGGGTGACCGAGATTCCGGCGGCTTCCGCGGGCGAGACGGCCTCGGAATGACCAGTCCGCCGGGCGGCGCGTCGGGCCGAGGAGAGACGCCGGTCCTGGATGGGGCCGTCGACGCCGCCCAGGACGTGGCGCGGAGCGTCCGGCGCGAGGTCGAGCGCGCCGTCCGTCGACGCTTCAATGGTCTCGAGTACATCTCGACAGGCGATCCGGGAGTAGGCCTGACGACGAAGGACGCGGTCCACAGCCGGGGCGTCCTCCGCCTGTACCACTATCGGGCGCGGGTGGACGACGTGTATCGGACACCGATCCTGCTGGTCATGTCCCTGATCAGCAAGCCCTACATTCTCGACCTGGCCCCGGGCCACAGCCTGATCGAGTTTCTGCTCGACCGCGGTTTTGACGTCTACATGATCGACTGGGGCACGCCCCGGTCCGAGGACAGCCGCCTGCGTCTCGAGGACTACGTGCTCGACTTCATTCCCGAGTGCGTCGAGGTCGTTCACGAGCGGAGCGGCGAGCCGGACGTCTCGATCGTCGGCTACTGCATGGGCGGTCTTCTCGCCGCGCTCTACGCGGCGCTTCATCCCGACGTGTCGTCCGGCGGGCGGTTGCGCAATCTGGCCTGCTTCACGACGCCCGTCAACTACGACGGGATGGGCCTGTTCAGGACCTGGACCGATCCGGCCCACTTCGACGTCGACCGGATCGTCGACCGACTGGGCAACGTTCCGCCGCAGATGCTCTACGCCTCCTTCAACGCCCTGCGTCCGGCGTCACAGGTCGCGGGCCGGGTGCGGCTCTGGGACAACATGTGGAACGACGAGTTCGTCACGTCGTACCGCAGGCTCCAGCGCTGGGCAGCCGACCAGATCCCCTTTCCGGGCGAGTGCTTCCGTCAGACGACGAAGGAGCTCCAACAGCGGAACCTGCTGATGAAGGGCGAATTCCGGCTGGACGGCAGGCTCGTCGACCTCTCGAACATCCGGGTTCCCTTCATTCACGTCGTCGCGGAGCACGACCACATCGTGCCGTACGAGGCGGCCCGCGACCTGGTCGAAATGGTCGGCGCCGAGGACAAGCGGGAACTCGTGCTGAAGGGCGGCCACGTCAGTCTGGTCGCCGGGGCGAACGCGGTGCGCCGCCTGTAGCCGCGCCTCGAGGAATGGCTGGCCGAGCGCTCGGTCTAGCAGCCCGTGGCGAACGTCGGGCGCCCGGTCCGTCACGCCGAGGGTTGCAAGGAACGAACAGCCTCGCCCTGGGTGCGCCGACGCCCTCGTCGGCCTTCAGGGGTGTGTTCCCTGCGCGACGGCGCAGCCCGACGGCGGCGCACCTGCTAGCTTGGCTGGCAGCAAGTCGCTGAGCGCCTGAGGAGAAGAAGCCCATGCAAGACAACGTCGGACTCATCCTGACCAAGCGCGCCTCCCTGTCGCCGGACATGGAGGGCTTCGTCGACGTCGATGGCGACCGCCGCTTCACGTTCGCGGAGTGGAACCTCCGCTCGAACCGGACCGCCAACGCGCTCCGGGCACTCGGCGTGGGCAAGGGCGACTGCGTGGCGCTGCTGCTGATGAACAGCGTCGAGTACATGGAGACCTTCTTCGCGGTCGCCAAGATCGGCGCCGTCTGCGTGCCGCTCAACTGGCGGCTGACGCCCGAGGAACTCTCCTTCATCATCCGCGACGCCGGCGCCGGGACGCTGATCTTCGGCGACGAGTTTCGGCCCCAGGCGCTGGACCTGATCGCGCGCGGCGGCGGCGAGAACGGCACGAACGTCAAGCGCTGGCTCCACGTCGGCCCGGACGAGCAGCGGCCCGACGGTTGCCTGTCGTACCTCGACGCGACGACGGCGGCGAGCGCCGGCGAGCCCGAGATCGCGGCCGCGAACAGCGACCTGCTCTACATCATGTACACCTCGGGAACGACCGGTCTTCCCAAGGGCGCGGTCCACACGCACGAGTCCGCGCTGTGGGCGTCCCTGACGATCATGGCGACCACGGATTTCCGCTACGGCGACCGTTTTCTGGTCTCCCTGCCGCTCTTCCACGTCGGCGCCTTGACCCCTGCGACCTGCAACGTGCACGCCGGCTGCACCAGCGTCGTGATGCGCTCCTTCGATCCCGTCCGGGTCTGGCAGCTGGTCAGCGAAGAGAAGATCGACATCATGCTGAAGGTCCCGGCGATGCTCAACTTCATGCTCCAGGTCCACGACCCGGAGCGTTGCGGGCACGAGCGGCTCCGCTGGTGCATGAGCGGCGCGGCGCCGGTGCCGGTCAGCCTGATCGAGGCTTACGACAACCTGGGCATCGAGGTCCACCAGGTCTACGGCCTGACCGAGACTTGCGGCCCGGCCTGCGTGATCTCGCCGGAAGACGCGATCAGAAAGGCCGGTTCGACCGGCAAGGCCTTCTTTCATACCTCCGTGCGGGTCGTCGACAACGACGGCGCAGACTGCGCTCCCGGCGAGGCGGGCGAGGTCCTGGTCGCTGGCCGCCACCTGATGAAGGAGTACTGGAACCGGCCGGAGGCCACGGCCGAGACGGTCGTCGACGGCTGGCTCCGCACCGGCGACGGCGCGGTGATGGATGAGGACGGTTTCGTCTACATCCAGGACCGGCTGAAGGACATGATCATCTCCGGCGGCGAGAACGTCTATCCCGCGGAGCTCGAAGAGGTCATCGGCCGCCACCCCAAGGTGCTCGAGGTCGGCGTCATCGGCCGCGAGAGCGAGACGTGGGGCGAGTCCCCGGTCGCGATCGTCGTCCGCTCCGACGAGAGCCTCGAAGGCGAGGAGATTCTGGAGTTCTGCCAGGACAAGCTGGCCCGCTTCAAGCAACCGGTCGCCGTTCACTTCATCGACCAGTTGCCCCGCAATCCGTCGGGGAAGATCCTGAAGCGGTTGCTGCGGGAACAGTTCAACTAGCGCGGCCTGCAAGGCGCCGCGCCGCCCGGTCGTCTCCGGCGCGTTCGCAGCCGGTCGGCGATGGCCGAGATCGGTGCGACTTGCCCGGCTCGGTCGGCCACGAGGGTCGGGAATTCGTCCGGGAGCCAGGGCTCGGCTTCGAGCGCACTCCGTGCTTCGGTTCTCCTCAGGGGCTGTGTGCCTGATCCGCCCGCTCAACCCACCAGCCCCGCGTCCCGGGGACGAACGCGGTGACGCCCGACGGGCCGAGCTCGACGCCTCGCATCCGCTTGCTGAAACCCCAGGTGGTGCTGTAGTTCCAAAGGAACAGGGCCGGCTGGTCGGCCTGCACGCGGGCCTGCAGTTCGCGCAGCAGTTCGGCGCGGCGGTCGCGGTCGAGTTCCATGCGGGAGCGGTCGAACAGTTCGTCGACCTCGGGGTTGCCGTAGCTGTCGTAGTTGCGGCCGTTGTCGATCGCCTCGCTGTGGAAGAAGTTGCGCCAGATGTCGGGGTCGGAGAAAACCTGGTACGTGTCGACGTGGGCGATCATCTCGTGCTGGATCAGGAGCGGCGAGCGGCTCGCGTTCTCCTGAATCTCCGTCTCGAAGGAGACGCCGATGCGGCGCAGGTCCTCGCGGTAGAGGTCGACCATGCGGCGTGCGTCGACGAAGGACTGGGGCAGGTTCATCAGGAAGTGGAAGCGGATCCGCTCGCCGTCGACCTCCTTGTACCGCCAGCCGTCGTCGGGGCTGGTCAGCCAGCCGGCCTCGTCGAGCAGCGCGGCGGCCTTCTCGAGGTCGTACTCGAGCGGCTCGACGTTCGGGTTGTGGCTCCAGTGGCTGGGCGGGAACATGCCGTTGGAGCGGGTGTAGACGTTCCAGCTGACCTGCCGCAGCACGCGCTCGGCGTCGTAGGCGTGGGCCATCGCGCGCCGCACCCGGACGTCGCCGAAGAAGTGGTTGTTGCCGCCCTGCTGCCAGCCGATGTAGGCCTGCATCCAGCGCGGCCCCCACGCCTTGACGCCGGCGGCGTGGAACTCCTCGTCGTTGGTCTGGCTGCCGTGCTGCTGGACGGTGAGCCAGATGTCGTCGAGCTGTCCCTTGCGGAACTGGAGCAGGGCGGCGTTGCGGTCGCTGTGGGTGGTGATCGCCTGGCGGCGGATGGGCGGCTTGTCGTGGTGGTAGTCCTCCCAGCGTTCGACGACCACGCGGTCGGCGTGGATCCACTCGACGAAGCGGAAGGGCCCGTTGCCAATGCCGAGTTCCCGCAGATAGCGGTTGTAGTAGGCGCTCGTGCGCAGCGTCGGATCGGCCGCGCGCTCCTCGGGATGATTCAGGATGTGCGCCGGGACGATGGGGAAGTACAGGTTGTCGATCCTGAGCGCGGAGACCTGGCGGTGGACGACGTCGAAGGTGATGTCGTCGATGATGCGGATGTCCTCGATCTCGGCGGCCTTGTACTTGTAGTCCACCGCCGGCACGTTGTCGTCGGCGATCGCTTCCCAGGTGAAGCGGACATCCTCGGAGGTGACCGGCGCGCCGTCGTGCCAGCGCATGCCGGCATGGAGCCTGATGCGGTGGACGCGGCCGTCTTCCATCTCCTCGACCTCGGCCACCATCGCCGGGTTCCATTCGGCGGTGAGGTCCGAGACGCGGTGGGCGATCGGGTCGAACAGCAGGCGGTAGAGGAAGCCATCGGTCCAGGCGCGGATGAAGAGCGGGTTGAGCGATGTCGGCTGGTCGAGCGAGTAACGGTTGATCGTGGCCTCGGTGTCGGCCCGCTCCAAGTCGAACGGCGCGAACAGCGAATCGGGGTTGGAGATCGGATCCGTGGCCGGGTCGTAGTCGAACATCGCGCTCCGGGCCGGGCCGGCGGGATGGCCCAGGCAGCCCGTCAGCAGCGGGGCGGCGAGAACGCCGACGCCGAGCCGAGCGGTCACTGGCAAACGGCGCCGCCGGCGCCGCCGATCCGGACAAGTCGGCCGAGGAACTCCCGTTCGCACAGCGGCGGCCGCGCCTCCGCCGGATCGTCGACGGGCGGCGGCGCCTTGGAAATGCCCACGAGGGTCGGGGTGTGCACCGTCGTTCGTCCTGTCCGCCGCTGGTCCAGCCGCCAGTTGCGAGAATCCCGCCGCGTACGGACCCTACAGCAGCCGCTCAGGGCTGGTACGCCCTCGGAACGCCGACACGTCGACCAGCGCCCGGGCCGGCGGTCAGCTCGCGTGCCGCCGGCGCCCCGGTCGATGGCGCCCCGGTCGATGGCGGCTCGGCCGATGGCGGCTCGGCCGCCGGCGAACCTCTCGCGGTCGTTTCCGTGCCGCCGGGCGAAGCGCCGACGTCGCCGAGGTCCCCCGGCGAGGACGACGAGGCGACCGAAGCGCCGCCAGCGCAGGCGTCCGGGAACGCCCTGCTGTCGATGAACGCCGGCGCCTGCTCGCCCGGCTTGTTGCGGACTTCCCGTACCGTGCCCGTCGCCGTGTCGGTCACCGTCAGCGAGTAGCCCAGCGTCGTCGCCGAAGCGCCGAACACCCACACGTGACCGTTCACCGAGCAGCCGTCCAGCACCTTGACCAGCAGCTCCCAATTCGTCGTGCCGAAGAACCAGAACAGGCCCGAATCGTTCGTCCCCTCGTGGACCACCCTGCCCACGCCGCGCTGGCCGTCGGCCGTCCACCACTCCAGCGCCACCGAGAAGCGGGAGTCCTGAAGACACAGCGTCTCGGCGTTCGACACGCAGGTTCCGGCCGGCGCGTTGGACTCGACCAGCACCTTCCGCGACGCCGTGTCCGAACTCCCCTGGCCGCCGACGGTCAGGGACACGGTGTAGAAGCCGGGCACGGACCACGCGTGCTCCGGCGACCTGCCGCGGGAGGTCCCGCCGTCGCCGAAGTTCCATCTCCGCGACGAGACGGGCCCGCTGCTTGTGTCGTCGAACGCCACGGCGACGCCGGTTCGCGCGCGGCAGAGACCGTCGGCGCAGGGCGCGTCCAGGGTGAAGGAAGCGCTCAGGGCGCCGCCGGGCCCCGGGCCGCTGCCGCCACCGCCATCACCACCGCTGTCGCCATCATCGTCGTCGTCGTCATCGCCGCCGCTGTCGCCCGCGTCGCCGCCTCCTGGAGGCAGTCCGCCGCCACCGCCGCCGCCTGGAGGCGGTCCACCGCCACCGCCGCCTCCTGGAGGCGAACCGCCGTTGCCACCGTCGTTGTCGTTGCCCGAGTTGTCGCCGCCGTTCCCGTCGTTCAGCGTGCCGTCCGCACTCCTGTCCGTGCCCGGTTCGTAGGTAGCCGCGTCGTTCAGCGTGATCCGGTAGGTCTCCGCGCTCTCCGCCGACGAATCCGAGCTGGTCGGGATCGACACCGTGCCCGTCCGGCTCGGCGCTGCGCCGAAGTCGGCGTTGAAGGTCCGCGGGCCCAGCCCGCCCGGAATGTCGGCCGCGCCGAAGCCGCTCGACCCCCGGTCCGCCAGAGTCAGGCTCACCTCCAGCGTGCCCGTGAGCGCCTTGTCCGAGGTCACCGTCAGGCTGATCGGCGTCCCCTCCGTCACGGCTGAAGGATCCGTCGTCAACTGCAGCACCGGCGTCGTGTCCGTCACGGTGACATCGACATCGGGGATCGTCACGCCGTTGTAGCCGCCGCCCGAAGCGGAGTGCGTCAGGGTCGCCGCGTCGTTCGTCGCGTCCTCGTCCTCCGCCGCGCTCACCGTCACCGTCTGCGCCGTGCCGTAGTTCTGGTCCGTGAACGTCAGACTGTCCGGATTCACCGTCACGTCGCCCGCGGCGCCGGCCACCGTCACCGTCACGTTCCCCGCTGGCTCGGCGTCCAGCTTCACCGTGTACATGCCGCTCGAGCCTTCCTCTATCGTCAGCGCCGTCGGCGTCACCGTCACGCCCGATGCCGGCGCCATCGGCGTCACCGTCACCTCGTTGGATTGGTAACTCCTTCCTCGGGACCGTTGTTCAACATGTGGAAGGTGTAGGGAGTGTCGTTGATCAGCCCTGTCACCCTGGTGTTCCCGGCCCGGCCGGCGACATAGAGATGCTGAAACCCGGCGAAGTTGCCTCCGTCGGACTTCATCTGGTAACGCCACAAGCTCGTCACGTCGGCCTCTTGCGAGTCGAGGACCCAGGACAGCGTCACCTCTCTGTCTCCCGGCGTCGCGGTCAACGTCACGGGTCCTGGCGCCGCCGGAATCGACCACACCTCGCCCGACGCCGCGCCGGCGCCATCCGCGTTCACGGCGCGGATCCTGAAGAAGAAAAGCGTGCCGTTGCTCAGGCTCGTCACCGTGTGGCTGGTGGTCGTGGCGCCTGAGCCGCGAATGTCCATCCAGGCCCCGTAGTTGCCGCCGCCCTCCCTCTGCTGGAACTGCCACCCGGAGATGCTGGCGTTCCCGGGATTCTTCCAGTGGAGCCTCACCTGCCGGTTGCCCGCCGCCGTGGTGAACCCCGTCGGCGCGGGAGGGCCGGCCGCGCTGACCGTGACGGTCACCGTGCCGGCGTTCGAAATCGTGTCAACCGAAGCTCCCGCTCGCCGGAGAGCGTGGCCGATGGTCGTTCCGCCGACCGCCTTCCCGGTCACTGTCACCGTCTGCGGCGAAGCGTAGTCGGCGGTGGTGAAGTCCAGAGTGGCGGGCGTCACGGTCGCCGTGTCGGTGGCGGCGCTGGCGATGCGGACCGTGCCCGCGAAGGCCCGCGTCAGGCGCACCGTGTAGGTCGCGGTTTCGTCCGGCGCTACCGCAACGTCGTTCCTGCTGAACGTGAGCGCGACCTGGGACAAGCCCGGCGCCGGCGTTGCCGTCACCGCGTCCGACCGGTCACCCGCGCCTGCGCCGTTCCTGGCGCGGATCCGGAAGCGGTACTCGGCGCCGTTGTTCAGGCCTGTTGCCGTGAACTGCGTCGTGGAGGCGTCGGAACCGTCGATGTTGTCCCACTCGCTCCACTTCTCCTTCCCCTTGCGTTGCAACTCGTAGCCGGTGATGCTGGCGTCCTTCGGGTCGTTCCAGCGGAGTGTCACCCGGCCGTCTCCCGCCTCGGCCTCCAGACCGGTCGGTGCGTCAGGCGGAGCGTCGTCATCGTCGACGATGGCGAGAAGGATCGCATCGCCGCCCCAGCTGCGCGTACTGACCAGGACGACCGCGCTCTCTTCCGGCTCGTCCCGGTTGTCGCCCTGAACTCCAAGCGTCAGGGTTCCGGTCCGACTGCCTTCGGGGATGACAATCTGGTCTCCCGACGGGTAGCACACGTCCGTGTCCTCGGGCTGGGAGGCGTGGGGGCAACTGGTCGCTTCGAACATGGTGGCTATGCCAGCCCGTGTCTGACTCTCACCCGTCATCCAGACGACGACTCCCCCCGACGGCGCGTCTTCGCTGAGCGTCACGGTGAACGCGACGCTGGCGATCCCGGAATCTCCTTCCGTCACGCTGGAGTTGTCAGGCGTCAGCGTGAAGGAACGGGCCATTGGCGTCATCGTCACCTCGGACGACGGCGCGCCGGGTCCCGCGTCGTTCACCGCGCGGACCTGGGACGTGTACTGCGTGCCGTTCTTCAGGCCCGTGATCCTGTGCCTCCTCGTGTCCGCGTTCGAGCCGCTGATGTTCGTCCAACCCGACCAGGTTCCCCCATCCGCCTTCTGCCGGAACTGCCAGTGGGTGATGGGGATGTCCTCATTCCGCGGTGACCACCATTTGAGAGTGACCCTGCCGTCGCCCGCCAGCCGAGGGGAGATCAATGGCGGGGGGCCGGGAGCGGCGGCGGTCGTGGCCTGGGTTGCCTTGACGCCGGTATCGTCGATGTTCGGCGAGTCGCCGCCGCCGCTCGGAGCGTCGTGCGTCAAGGTCGCGGTGTCGTCGGTCGCGTCGGCGTCGGCTGTCGACGCCTGAGACAGAAGCAGCGCGAAGGCGAGGGCGCCTCTCGAAACCGCTGGCCAATACACGTCAGGATCTTCTCAGTGCGGGTCGCGCATCGCAACGGACGCCCGGGAGTGAACCGCTTCATCCGGTTTGGCGGACAGTCCGCGCTGCCTCCCTTGCTCCTTGCAGGAGGAGGCGGCCGCAATGCCGAGGTCAAGGCGCAAGTATCCGGCAGAGTGCCGGCCCCAGATGGTGGCTCTGGTCCGGTCCAGACGACCGTGCGGGCGATACGACCGCTTACCGTGCGGACGATACCGCCGCACTCAGAGCCGGCACGCTCACGGAAACGTCGACAGGTCGACCAGCGCCCGGGCCGGCGTGCCGGCGGCCCGGGCGCGCCGCCGGTGTCCGTTCCGCCGGAGCCTTGGCCGGCGGCGCACCGCTCGCGGCGGGATCCGGGCCGCCGGGCGCAGAGCCGGCCTTGCCGAAGTCGCCCGGCGAAGAGGACGAGGCGACCGAAGCGCCGCCAGCGCAGGCGACCGGGAACGCCTTGCTGTCGGTGAACGCCGGCGCCTGCTCGCCCGGTTCGTTGCGGAACACCCGCACCGCCCGCGTCACCGTATCGGTCACCTTCAGGGAGTAGCCCAGCGTCGTTGCCGAGGCGCCGTACACCCATACGTGTCCGTTCACCGAACAGCCGTCCAGCACCTTGACCAGCAGCTCCCAGTTCGCCGCGCCGAAGAACCAGAACAGGCCCGAGTCGTTCGTCCCCTCGTGGACCACGCTGCCCACGCCGCGCTGGTCGTCGGCCGTCCACCACTCCAGCGCCACCGAGAAGCGGGAGTCCTGGAGACACAGCGTCTCGGCGTCCGACACGCAGGTCCCGGCCGGCGTGTTCGACGTGACCAGCACCTTCCGCGACTCGGTGTCCGCTCTCCCCTGGCTGCCGACGGTCAGGGACACCGTGTAGAAGCCGGGCACGGACCAGGCGTGCTCCGGCGAAACGTCGCGGGACGTCCCGCCGTCGCCGAAGTCCCATCTCCGCGACGAGACGGGGCCGCCGCTCGTGTCGTCGAACGACACGGCGACGCCGGTCCGCGCGCGGCAGAGACCGTCGGCGCAGGCTGCATCCAGGGTGAAGGATGCGTGCAGGGCGCCGCCGCCAAGCCCCGGGCCGCCACCCGGGCCAGCGCCGTCGCCACCCGGGCCGCCGTCATCATCGCTGCCACTGTTGCCCGCGTCGCCGCCTGGTCCGCCACCCGATCCGCCACCGCCCGGAGGCAGTCCGCCGCCACCGCCGCCAGTGCCGTCGCCGCCCGGAGGCGGTCCGCCGGCACCATCGGCGTCGTCGCCCTGCCCGTCGCCGGCGCCCCCGTCCGAACCGTCGTCGCTTTCGTCGGAACTGTCGTCGCCCGGATTCGCCGCTGAAACCGTGATGACCACGTCTTCCGCATCCTCGTTGCCGGCGCTGTCCGAAGCCGCCACCGTCATCGTGTACACGCCGGCGGCGGGCGGCGTGAAGGCAAGTCGCGCCTGGTTCAGAACCGTGCCGTCCGGGATCGCCGGCGTCGTCTCGCCTCTCTTGCGCGACCAGACGTAGCTCACCGTGTCGTTGTCCGCGTCCGAGGCCTGCGCCGTGACGCTCACCGCATCGCCGACCGTGTAGGCAACGTCGTTGATCGGCGCCAGCACCGGCGAGTGGTCGTCGTCCTCGATCGTCACGATCGTCGTGGCGTTGCCCAGAACGAAGCCGTCCGGCAGCCCCGCGGACGGAACGATGGTCACCGCGATCGTCTCGGCGCCTTCGTGCTCGCCGTCGTCGGCGATCGAGATCGTGAGAATCCTCGACGTATCCGAAGACGAGAAGGTGATCGAGGTCGCGGCGTCGTTGTCGTAGTCGCCGTCGGCCGGATCGGCCGCTCCGGTCGCGCTGCCGCCGTAGCCGATATCGAACGCGACCTCCTGGCCAAACGCCCTTGCCGCGGTGATCGCGACCTCGGCGGCCGTCCCCTCGTTGACCGAGACGCCGCGCGGTACCGAAACCGTGGCCGTCGTACGGACGGCGGGCGTTCCGACCGTGATCTCCACGACCTGGCTGTCGGAGTTGCCGTATCGGTCGGAGGCGCGCACGGTCATCGTGTAGACGCCGGGGCCGGGCGGCTTGAAGGTCAGCCTTGCCCGTTTCAGCCTCGTGCCCCTGGGCAGGGCGGGCGTGTGCTCGCCGGCCTTCCGGGTCCAGGAGTAGGCGATGGCGTCGCCGTCGTGGTCGCTCGCGCGAGCCCTGACGTTGACCGTCTCTCCCGGTTTGACCCTGACGGCGCCGATGTCCTTCAGCACCGGCGAGGAGTCGTCGTCCGCGATCCTCACCGTCGCGGTCAGGGCGCCGAGTTCCACGCCTTCCGGCAGCGGGGCGTTCGGCGTGAGCGTGACCGTGATCGTCTCGACGTTCTCGTCTTCCTTGTCATCGTTGATCGGAATCTCGAAGGTCTTCAGCGTGTCGGACGGCGAGAACGTGATCGAGCTCACGGCGTCGTTGTCGTAGTCGCCGTCAGCCGGATCGGCCGCCCCGCTCGCGCTGCCGCCGTACGTCACGTTGAAGGTGACGGAGTGGCCGAGAGCCTTGCTTGTCGACACTCTGATCACCGCGCTGTTCGCCTCGTTCACCCAGACGAGACTCGGCATCGACAGCTTGTCGAAGCGATACTCGCTCACGTACCCGACGGTCTCCCTCAGGACGGTCGACGCTTCATGAACGTTCTTCTCCCCGACGACCAGCCCTTGCCAACGCTCCGCCGACGTGGAGTAGCGCGGCAACGTGTTCCGCAGGGACATCGCCGTGCCGTAGCTGCGTCCGGGATGGGACGGCGGGCTTCGGTAGCCGACTCCACCGGGGTAGCCGCGCCACGGGATCGCGCCTTCCTCGGGGCTGTGCTGGAGGCCCAGGCTGTGACCCACCTCATGGCGCAGGATCGATCGCCAATTCGGCATCCTGCGGCTCTGGTTGTCTCTCAGGGAGTTGATCATTCCCATGAAGCACTCTTCGCGATTGAAGTCGACCTCCCAGCCGCCGCGGACTCGGTACGGCGCGCACGCGTAGGCTCCGTAGCTGCGGTCGTCGTCGTCGATCAGCGCGTAGACCAGATCGGCGGCCCGGGCGCTGCGGACCGACTTCGCGTAGGCGCTGTCGCGTATCCAGTCCCGCGCCTTCCAGACGCTGTCGGGCAGGTCGGCACTCTTCTCGATCCCGCCGTTTACCAGTTTCGCGTTTACCTTGCTGTTGCGAAAGGCCTCGTTCGTGAGCTGGACGGATCGTTCGACCTCTCGTTCAAGGGCCGCCAGTCTGGCTGCCGCGCTGTTGCCGGTGTCGGCGAAGCTCTTGTCGACGAAGCGCTGGGTGTAGAAGAAGTAGATCGTGATCTCGCGGGTTGCGTCGCCGCTGCCCGCGGTCTGCGCCGAACGATGGGCCGCCGTGAGGCTCGCGTCGGCGAAGTCGCCGCCGTGGGGCTCTGCGTCCTCGCGGCGCTCGGCGATGACGCGGCACCACGCGTGGTCTTCGTGGTCAGCCGCCGACTGCGCCGCGACCGGAGGCGGCATGACGGAGGACGAAAGGGCAACCGCGCCCAGAAGACAGCTCCACGCGGACCCTGAACGACGCGGGTCCGGCGCGCTGAAGACAGATGTGCCGATGACGGAGATCCTGATTCCAGGGGCGCTTGTTCTGCGAGGCGCTGCAAGGCTACCGTACAGCGCTTGCCTGAAGATCCTGAGTAGGGCGTGGACACGCAGGCACGGACGATTCGACCGGGGTCGGTCATGACTTGCGGACTCCTGTCGTGCTTTCGAGTCGAGCATCTGACGGCAGGGCCAAGTACGCCGCGGCACAGGCGCGGCTTCGGTCGCGGTGCCGACGCGGGGTAACCTCCTTCGCCACACGCACGGAGGAAGGAAGCCATGGGAAGAGATCTCGACGCGAATCCGGGCCTCATGCTGGATCGCCGAACCCTGCTGACGGCGGCGGCCGGCGGCGCGGCGATGGCGATGGGCTGCGGCCCCGGCTCGGAGGACGCTCGTTCGGCGCCGGCGCCCCTCGACGGCTGGACGCCGCCGGACGACGGGGAGCGTAGGGAACTCGTGGCGGCAGCGCGCTTCGGACCGAAGCAGGCGGTCCGGGGCGCTTCCGGGATCGCGATCTGCACTCATCCGCTGGCCTCCGCCGCCGCCGCCGACATGCTCGCCAACGGCGGCAACGCCTGCGACGGAGTGCTGGCTGCGAGCATCGCGCAGGCGGTCGTCGAGCCGCACATGACGACCCTGTCGGGTTGCCTGTCGATGCTCTACCACGACGCCGCCTCCGGCGAGTACACCTACGTCAACGGCATGATGGCGGCGCCCCAGGCGGTTCCGGACGTGCGGAACATGGACGCGGCCGCCTTCGGCGCGCTGATGACGAAGACGGACGGAACCCTCTGTTTCGTGCCCGGCTTCTGGGGCGGCTTCGAGGCGGCGCACGACCGCCACGGGCTGCTGCCGCGGGCCGCCGTGATGGCGCCGGCCATCCACTACGCTCGCCGCGGATTCGAGATCCACCCCTTCCTGTGGGGCGAGATGTTCGTGGAGGCGGCGGTCCTGGGGCGGGAGCCGTTCAGCCGGGAGATCTACTTCAAGGGCGGCGCCTTGCGCGACATCGGCGAGATGCTGGTGCAAAGCGAGCTGGCGGACACTCTGGAGCGGCTCGCCGAAGAAGGCGGCGACCACTTCTATCGCGGCGAGTTCGGCCGCCGTTACGCGGAGACGGTCCAGGCGCGCGGCGGCCTGATCACCGCGGACGACATGGCGGCCTACGAGGCGTTCTGGGACGACCCGGTGCAGGGCACGTACCGCGGGTACGGTGTCGTCGGTTCGCCGGCGCCGGACTTCGGCGGCCAGGCCCTGGTCGAAATCATGAACATGGTCGAACTGCTGGACCTCCAGGGGGCGGGCCCCGCGTTCGAGTCCGGCGAGACGACGCTGAAGATGATGCAGATCATCGGGCGGGTCTACGCCGATGCGGTCGGCGGCCGCTTCGACGGCACGTTGCCCGGCGTGGAGCGGGCGATCTCGAAGGAGTACGCGGCGGAGCGCTTCGCCGCGCTCGAGGGCAAACCGGCCAGTCCCAACGACCGCTACGAGGCGTTGGGAGCGGCGGCGCCCCCTCCGCCGGGCTCGAACCACGTCACCGTGGTCGACGCCGCGGGCAACGTCGCCACCGTGCTGCACTCGGTCATGTCGATGCCGTTCCGAACCGGCATCTACGTCGACGGCGTCTACGCCTGCGCTTCCGGCGTTCACCTCGGCTCCGGCCCGGTCGAACCGGGCGGCCGCGCTCACGCCCGGATCTGCCCGAACATCTTCACCAGGAACGGCCGCCCGGTACTCGCCTCCGGCTCGCCAAGCGTCTCCTTGACCGAGAACATCGTCCAGAACACGACGAACCTGCTCGACTTCGGCCTCGACCTGGAGACCTCGGTCCACAAGCCGCGGTTCGGCGGCTCGTCGATGAGCGTGCCCGGGGCGTTGATCGTCGAAGTCGACCTCGCCGGCGAGCCGGTCCGGCGGCTCGAGGAGGCGGGCGCCACCGTCGAAGTGGTCAATCCCTGGAACTGGCTCTGCGGCTCCTTCGAAGGCGTCCTGATCGAGGAGGACGGCGCCGTCGCCTGCGGCGACCCGAGGCGGACGGCGCAGGCGGTCGCCGTTTGAGGGAGGCTCTTCGGTTCGCGCCGGCGCTGTTCCTGGTTGCGGCGGGGGCCTCTACCGGAGAGGTCACGGTCGCCGCGGCGGCGAACGCCGCCGGAGCGGTCGAGGCGCTCGCGGCCGACTTCGAGCGGCGCACCGGTCATCGGGTCACGATCACCGTCGGTTCGACGGGCAGGCTCTACGCGCAGATCCTCCACGGCGCGCCCTTCGACGTGTTCCTTGCCGCTGACCAGGAACGTCCGCGGCTGCTGGTGGAACAGGGGTTGGCTGTCGAGGGATCCCGGCGGACCTATGCGATCGGACGGTTGGTGCTGTGGAGCCCCGACCGGACGCTCCAGGCCTCCGCCGAAACGCTCCGCGCGGGGACGTTCCGGCGGCTCGCGATCGCGAATCCGGATCTCGCGCCCTACGGCGCCGCGGCCCGGGACGTCCTGCGCAGGCTGGGCTTGTGGGAGAGTCTCCGTTCGAGGATCGTCGTGGGAGAGAACGTGGGCCAGAGCTTCGCCATGGTTGCCTCCGGCAACGCGGAACTCGGTTTCGTTGCCTTGTCGTCCGCCCTGAACCAGGGCGGAGGCTACTGGGAAGTGCCTCCGGACATGGTCGGGCCGATCCGTCAGGACGCGGTGCTGCTGGAGCGCGCGGAAGCGAAGCCGGCCGCTCGCGACTTCCACGGCTTTCTGGCCAGTCCGGAGGCCCGGAACGTCATCGAGTCGTCCGGCTTCGTCGTCGACGGGGCAGTTGGGCCGCTCGACGCCGGTCAGCCCGAGGCCGGCGCCTCCGGTTCCACCCCGGGCGGCCGTCCGCCACGCCGCCACGCGCACGCCCGCTGAGGAACGCGTCCGGTGGATCTGCCCGAACTCGGCCCGCTGTGGCTCAGCCTGCGCCTCGCGGCGTCGGCGACGGCGGTGCTTCTGGCGCTCGGCACGCCGCTGGCCTGGTGGCTTTCGGGCGCCCGATCGCGGCTGAAGCCGGTGATCGAGGCGGTGACGGCCCTGCCTCTGGTGCTGCCGCCGACGGTGCTGGGCTTCTACCTGCTGCTGCTGATGAGTCCCAGATCGTGGCTGGGCGGGCTCTGGGTGGAGGTCACGGACACCACCCTGACGTTCTCGTTCGCGGGCCTTCTGATCGCTTCCGTCGTCTACTCGCTGCCGTTCATGGTGCAGCCGCTCCAGGCCGCCTTCGAGTCGCTGGGCCGGGGTCCTCTGGAGGCCGCGGCCGCGCTCCGCGCCTCGCCTCTCGACGCCTTTCTGACGGTGGCGGCGCCGCTCTCGCTGCGCGGTTTTCTGACCGCGTCCGTCCTGACCTTCGCCCACACGATCGGCGAGTTCGGCGTCGTGCTGATGGTCGGCGGCAACATCCCGGGCAAGACGAGGGTCATCTCCATCGCCATCTACGAGCACGTCGAGACCCTGCGTTATGAGGAGGCGCATGCGCTGGCGGCGGGGCTGCTGCTGTTCTCGTTCGTGACGCTCGTGTTCGTGTACGTCTTCAACCGAAGGCTGCCGGTCCATGTCGCCTGACGGCGGAAGCGGCGCGGCGCCCGTCGACAACGCCGGCGCTCCGGGCCGCCCGAAGGACACGACTCGCGCGAACGACGTCGACCGGGCGGGCGGCGCGCAGGGCATCGACGCCGCCCTGGAACTCGATCTGCGGGTCGACTTCCCCGGCTTCGATCTGGAGGTCGCGCAGACGATCCCGGCGTCCGGCGTTACCGCGGTCTTCGGCCCTTCGGGCGGCGGCAAGACGACCCTGCTGCGGGCCGTCCTCGGCTTCGAGAGCGGCGTCCGCGGCCGGATCGCGTTTTGCGGCCGCACCTGGCTCGACAGCGAGCGCGGCGTGCTGGCGCCGCCGCATCGGCGCTCCGTGGGCTGCACGTTCCAGGACGGGCGGCTGTTTCCGCATCTCGACGTGGCCGGCAACCTCCGCTACGCCGATCGGCGGAGCCGGTCGGGGCCGGACGCGCTGTCGTCGATCGCCCTCGACGATGTCGTCGACGCACTGGACCTGGGGCCGCTGCTCCGGCGCCGCCCGCAGACGCTGTCGGGCGGCGAGCGCCAGCGGGCGGCGCTGGGAAGGGCCCTGCTCGGCCGTCCGCGCCTGCTGCTGCTCGACGAACCCCTGTCCGCTCTCGACCGCCGCCGCAAGGCGGAGGTCCTGCCCGTGCTCCAGGCCTTGCAGGGGCGCTTCGGCATCCCGACCCTCTACGTGAGTCACGCCGTCGATGAGGTCGCGTTGCTGGCGGATCGCGTCCTGGTGCTGGCGGAGGGCCGGGTCCAGGCATTCGGCGGCACGGTCGAGGTGCTCGAGCGGCTCGATCTCGCGCCGCTCACCGAGCGCTTTCGGGCGGCGTCCGTGCTGGAGGGACGGGTTGTCGCTCACGACGACGACTTCCGGCTGACGTGGCTTGACCTGGACGGCCAGCGGCTCAGCGTGCCGCGGATCGAGCATCTCGCGGTTGGCGAGGCGGCCCGACTGCTGGTGCGATCCCGGGATGTCTCGCTGGCCGCGGAACGGCCGTCGCCGACCAGCATCCGCAACGTGTTGTCCGGCGTTCTCGCGGCGCTTCGGCAGGACGAGTCGACCGCCTTCGCCGAGGCGATCGTCGATCTCGGGTCGCACCGGCTGCGGGCGCGGATCACGCGGGCGTCGGCGGCCGAATTGGGCCTGGCGGTCGGTTCGCCGGTATTCGCCCTGCTCAAGAGCGTCAGTCTCGACACGCGCGCCGCCCGGTCCGTCCGGGTCGCGCGGACCGCCGGTTCGGCCGGGCCCGACGGGTTCCGAGCGCTCTGAGGCCTCCGCGATCTGCTACGGTCTCGGACTTGTCCGCTCAGCAGGCGCAGCACACGGAACGGTTCAGTCCGGCGTACTCCCGCTACGTGCTGGGAATTCTGTTCCTCGTCTACGTCTTCAACTTCGTCGACCGGCAGATCCTCTCGATTCTTCTCGATCCGATCAAGGAGGACCTCGGCGTCTCGGACACCCAGATGGGGTTCCTGACCGGCTTCGCCTTCGCCGTCTTCTACACCGGATTCGGCATCCCGATCGCGCGCTGGGCGGACCGCGGCGTGCGGCGATCGATCATCGCGGTCGGGTTGACCGTGTGGAGCGTGATGACCGCGCTCTGCGGACTCGCTCAGAACTTCGTCCAACTCGCCTTGGCGCGCGTCGGCGTCGGCATCGGCGAAGCGGCGGGCAGCCCGCCGGCCCACTCCCTCATCTCGGACTACTTCCTGCCGGAGCGGCGGGCGGCCGCGCTCTCGGTCTACAGCATCGGCATTCCGGTGGGCGTGGCGCTCGGTTACCTGGCCGGCGGCTGGATGGTCGAGTTCTTCGATTGGCGCGCCGCCTTCTTCGTCGTCGGCATTCCCGGCGTTCTGCTGGCGGTCGTCATGCGGCTCACCGTGCGCGAGCCGCCGCGCGGCATGTCCGAGGCGGCCGGCGCCGACACGAAGTCGTATTCGCTGGGCGAGGTGGTCAGGTTTCTCAGGTCGCTCCGCTCCTTCATGCTGCTGGCGGTCGCTTCGGGCATCGCTTCGCTGACGGCCTACGGTTTCGGCGCCTGGGTGCCGGCTTTCCTGGGCCGCGTCCACGGCATGGGCAGCGGCGAGATCGGCACGTGGATGGGGATCGAAACCGGCGTTGGCGGCGCACTGGGGATGATAATCACCGGCCTTGTCGCCGACCGGCTCGCGAAGCGCGATCCGCGTTGGTACGTCTGGATCGGCGCCCTCACGATCGCCGTTCTACTTTCCGTTCATGGTCGTGTTCCTGCTCCTCGACCGGCCGATCCCGGCGATCCTCTCCTACTTTGTCGTCCTCGCTTTGAGCACCGTCTACCTCGGCCCGGCGATCGCCATGACCCACGCCTTGGTCACCGTGCGCATGCGGGCGCTCGCTTCGTCCGTCCTGCTGTTCGTCCTGAATCTGATCGGCATGGGCTTGGGACCGCAGATGGTCGGCGCCCTGAACGACATCCTGGCGCCGCGCTACGGCATCGAGGCCATCCGCTGGTCGCTGCTCTGGGTCGGGATGGCAAAGCTGCTGGCCCTGGCGCTGTTCATGCTGGCGGCGAAGTACGTGAAGGACGACCTGAAGGCCAAGGACCGCCTGGCCGGCTTGACCTGATCCGCGAGTTCGTCATGGCCGCCCGGGAATCGACTTGCCGGTGCGTTTGTTGCCGCCTACACGCACTGGCGGTCAATGGAGGTCTCCGGCGTTCTTCGAAGAGGAGTCTTGATGGTTCATGCGGCAGGTGGGTCTCGCGGGTCTCTTGTCGGCGCGTTGTTGCGTCGTCCGTTCTCGATGACGCGGCGTTCGGTTCGTGGTCGGCACGAAGCGTCTTCCGTCACGTCGCTCAGGTCGGTCTCCGGCAGCGGGGTCCGCAGGTCAGGCAGATTCCTGATGGTGTCCTGTCTCCTTGGTTGCGCGGCGGCTCCGTCATCGCTGCCGCTTGATGCCGCAAGCGAAGAGGATGAGCGGCGAGAAGCGCTCTTTGCCCGCCGCGCGGGAGTGTGCGGAGTTGAATCGCGAGTGGCCGCCGAACGCGGATACTACCTACGGAATGTTTGAACACAGTTACAAGATTCGGACGTGTCTCAAAGATCTGTATGTTCAAGTCGCCGTTTCGTCAAATCAATACTTTTTTGATTCTTTCGTGTCGGCCAAGCCTCGCAAGGAGGAGTTGATCGAGCGATTCAAGGAGGAGATCGCGAAACGACTCGAGACGCTTGAGCGTGCCTATTTCGACAGCAGGCTCACCTGCAGCCTGACACGGAGGGTGGCGCTGGAGATGGGAGTGGATGAGTCCGAGCTCTCGTCTTGTGGATCGATTAATGGATTCTTCGAATCCGAGGACCTCAATAGACTGCTGATGGAGATGATTGTCGCGAACTTCTCAAGTGGTTTTGACCTGAAGCTCGCCGAGGCGCTCGGTCTGTTGTGCTACAGAGCGACTGCTTTCCCCGAAGGGCAACTGGAGTGGTTCTCCGAGATGCTGGATTCCCGCTCCGAAGAAGAGGCACAACTGATACTGGCGCGCTTTCCCGAGTCCCTGCGGGAAAGGTTGTGTCAAGTGGACCAGTGAGATCCCCGGCGCTCTCTCTCCCCGTCGCCGCTTCGCCGGGCGCCGGTCAGTCCGCCGGACCGAAGAAGGCCGTGCCGGGCGCGGAGCTCAGCGTGGGCGCCGCGAGGGCGCGGTCGAGGCAAGTCGTTCCGCATCTCGCAAGACGTCTCGGCAATCAGCGTGCAGGCGTGGCAGGCGGCCCCGTGGAGCAGGCGGTCTTCACGGCTTTCGTTCGGCACGTGACCGGCGCAGATCGGGTCGTTGGAGCACAGGCGCGCCGCGCGCATCGCGTGGTCCAGATGGCCGCCCAGGCGGCGGGCCTGCTGGACCAAGCCTCCCAGGCTCTTCAGGGTTGATGGTGGATTTCGGGGTAGTCTGGTGCCATGCGTGACACAGACTTGTACGGTCAGATTCTCGGAATCAGCTCTCCTTGGGAGGTGACGGACGTTCAGCTTCGGCTCGACGCAGGCGAGGTGGAGGTGCTCGCGGTTCTTGGCGGCGGGGAGTCGCTGTGCTGTCCTGAGTGCGGGCATGCGGCGAGCCGTCATGACACTCGTCGTCGCCGCTGGCGTCACCTTCCGACGTGTCAGTACCGGACGATCCTGACGGCGGACGTTCCTCGGGTGCGCTGCCCGGAGCACGGAGTGCGGACAATCTCGGTGCCGTGGTCGGATCGTGGTTCTCGTTTCACGGCGTTGTTCGAGGCACTGGTGATCGACTGGTTGAAGGAGGCGTCGATCTCGGCCGTGGCGAGGTTGCTGGACCTGAGCTGGGACCAGGTGTCGGGCGTGCGGGAGCGTGCGGTGCAGCGTGGTCTTGCTCGTCGCGGTGCGGTTCCGGCGTCTCGGGTTCTCGGCGTGGACGAGACGTCGTTTCAGAAGCGCCACGAGTACTTGACGGTGGTGGCGGACATCGAAGGCGAGGCTCCTCGGGTGCACCACGTGGCGGACGGTCGGGGGCAAGGAGGCGCTGGCTTCGTATTACTCGTCGTTGTCGTGGTCCGCGCGGTCGCGGATCGAGACGGTGGCGATGGACATGTGGCCGGCGTACATCTCGGCAACGGCTTCGGGCCTCCCGGATGGCCGCCGGAAGATCGCGTTCGACAAGTTCCACGTGGCGGCGCACCTCGGCAGCGCCGTGGACAAGGTACGCCGGCAGGAGCACCGGCTGCTGCAAGCGGCGAGCGACGACAGCCTGGTTTCGAGTCGCTACCTGTGGCTGTACCACCCGGATCACGTGCCGAAGCACCTCCGGCTCCGCCGCAACGCGGAGGCTGAACGCCCCCCCGCAGCGCTTCGGCATGCCGAAGAATCCCGCCGTCTCGCGTAACGAAGCCATGAACGCGGTGGTAGACGCATGCCACAAGGTGGCGAAGGTCCGAACTGTCGGTGATGCCGCGCTTGCTGGCGGGGATCGGCCGTGAAGTCCAGAATCGCCCGCAATGAGGTCGTCAGGCTGGCGACCTGATCGGCCGGGGGTTCACGCAGTGACGGCAGGTTCCTGGGAAGAGGTCACGGGACGCGGGGACTGGCGGGCCGGGCCGGTGACGGGCGCCGCGGCATCGGCGCTTGACCGCGCCGTTTCAGGCACTAGACTAGACTGAAGCCGCCCCAGGAAGGAAGAGGACATCGAATGAAGAAGTTGTTCTTGGAACGATGCCCCGTTGCACCGGCGGGTGGTCGCTCTGGCAGCGATCTTCCTGCTGGCGGCGCCGTTGGCGGCGCAGAAGCTGCCGGACGGGGTCGAGGAGGTCGCCTCGGTCGAGGGATCACGGAGTATCGGCTGGAGAACGGTCTGCGGTTCCTGCTCTTCCCGGATCAGAGCAAGCAGCAGATCACGGTCAACGTCACCTACATGGTCGGATCCCGGCACGAGGGATATGGCGAGACCGGGATGGCGCATCTGCTCGAGCACCTGGTCTTCAAGGGAACGCCCGAACCACCCGAACATCCCCGACTGAGCTGACCGAGCGCGGCGCCTTTCCCAACGGCACGACCTGGTTCGACCGGACGAACTACTTCGAGACCTTCCCGGCGAGCGACGAGAACCTGGAGTGGGCGCTGGACCTGGAGGCGGACCGGATGGTCAATTCGTTCATCTCGGCGGAGGACCTGGAATCCGAGATGACGGTCGTTCGCAACGAGTGGGAGAGCGGCGAGAACCGGCCGATGGGCGTGCTGCGCAAGCGGGTCATGTCCGCCGCCTTCGACTGGCACAACTACGGCAACTCGACGATCGGCGCCCGCTCCGACCTGGAGAACGTGCCGATCGAGCGGCTGCAGGCGTTCTACCGGAAGTACTACCAGCCGGACAACGCGGTCCTGGTGGTCGCCGGCCGGTTCGACGTCGACCGGGCCCTGGAACTCGTGGCCGAGAAGTTCGGCGCCATCCCGCGTCCGGACCGCGGCGGCGCGAACACGCTGTTCGAGACCTACACGGCCGAACCGGCCCAGGACGGCGAACGGACGGTGACGCTGGAACGGGTCGGCGACACCCAGTACGTGATGGCCGTCTACCACGTGCCGCCGGGAGCCCACGAGCAGTACGCTGCGGTCGACGTGCTGGCCCACATCCTGGGCGTCGAGCCGGCCGGCCGTCTCTACCGGAACCTGGTCGAGCCGGGGCTTGCGGCCTCGGTCGGCGCGTCCAGCTTCCAGTTGAACGAACCCGGCGTGCTGTGGGCCGCCGTGGAGGTCCGCGAGGAGGATTCGCTCGAGACCGCCGCCGACGCCCTGTTCTCTACGTTCGAGGAACTCGCGGCGGCGCCGCCGACGGAGGAGGAGATCGAGCGGGCGAAGCGGGAGTACCTTTCGCGGATCGAACTTGCCTTCAACAACCCGCAACGGATCGCGCTCGATCTGAGCGAGTGGGCTTCGATGGGCGACTGGCGACTCTTCTTCCTCCATCGCGACCGGCTGGAGCAGGTGACGGCGGAAGGCGTTCACGAGGTCGCCCAGACCTATCTTCGGAACTCGAACCGGACCGTCGGCTACTTCCGTCCGACCGACGAGACGCCGGAGCGGGCCGAGATCCCCGAGCCGCCGGACGTCGCCGCGCTGGTGGCCGACTACAGCGGCCGCGAGGCGGTCGCCGAGGGCGAGGCCTTCGATCCGACGCCCGCGAACATCGACCGGCGCACGCGTGTGTTCGAGCTGTCGAACGGCGTCAGGGTCGCGCTGCTGCCGAAGCAGACCCGCGGCGAATCGGTCAGCGTCGAGTTCGGCTTCCGGCATGGCACGGAGGAGGCGCTGATGGGCCGCGCGACGGCGGGCGACCTGGCGGGTTCCATGCTGATGCGCGGCACGAAGAAGCGCTCGCGTCAGGAGATCAGCGACGAGCTGGACCGGTTGAAGGCGCAGGGTCGCATCGGCGGCGGCGCGCTTCAGGCCAGCGGCTCGTTCACCACGGTGCGGGAGAACCTCGTGCCGGTGCTGAGCCTCGCCGCCGAGGTCCTGCGCGAGCCGGCCTTCGATCCGAAGGAGTTCGACCTGCTGCGCGAGGAGCGGCTCGCGGCGATCGAGTCGCAGCGCTCCGAGCCGATGGCGCAGGTGCCGATGGCGATGAGCCGACACTTCGGGCGCTGGCCGGCCGACCATCCCCGTTACTCGCCGACCTTCGACGAGCAGATCGAGCGTCTCGAGGCGGCCACGGTCGAGGAGGCGAGCGAGTTCTGGTCGTCCTTCTACGGCGGCGAGGGCGGCACGATCGCCATCGTTGGCGACTTCGACCCGGACGAGATAGCGGCCGCGCTGGAGGAACTGTTCGGGGACTGGCGGGCGACGGAGCCGTACACGCGGATCGCCGATCCGCATCGCGAGGTCGAGGCGGTGAGCGTGGATCTCGAGACGCCGGACAAGACAAACGCGATGATGCTTGCGGCGACGAACTTCTCGATGCGGGACGACGACGAGGACTACCCGGCGCTGGCCATGGCGAACTACATGCTGGGCGGCGGCTTCCTGAGCTCGCGGCTGGCGACGAGAATTCGCCAGGAGGAGGGCCTGTCCTACGGTGTGGGGTCGCAGGTCGCGGCGCCGCCGATCGACGACAGCGCGGTGTTCGTCACCTACGCGATCTTCGCGCCCGAGAACGCCGACGAGGGTAGTTGCCGCCTTCCGCGACGAACTCCGAAAGGCCCGGGAGGACGGCTTCACGGAGGAGGAGTTCGAGACCGCGCGGCGCGGCTGGCTGGACGCCCAGCGGAATCGGCGGTCGCAGGACGGGGCGGTCGCCTCGATGCTCAACGGCAACCTGTTCGTCGGCAGGACGATGGCGTTCACTGCGGCCCAGGAGCAGGCGGTCGCCGAGCTGACGCTGGAAGAGGTCAACGAGGCGCTGCGCAAGTACGTCGCGGCCGACGACATCTCGATCTTCCGCGGCGGGGATTTCGCGAACAAGCTGAACCGGTAACGCTGCGTCGTCGGTGCGCCGGCCGGAAGGCCGGCGCACCGCGTGGACGGCTACAGTGCGGCGACGAGCGCCTTGATCGACTCCGGGTTCTTCAGTGTCCCGACGTTGACGGCGTTCTCCACGGGCTCGCCGGCGAGGATTCGCTTGATCGGCGCCTCGAGCTTCTTGCCGGAGAGCGTCGTCGGGACCTCGGGAATCGCCCGGATCTCGTCTCTCGTCGAACGCCTCGACCTTCGCGCCGGGCATTGCGCGGTTGGCCAGCACGCGCTCCGGCGGTGCGGAAGCGGATCTCGAAATGGTCGGCGATCGAGCCCCGGAATGCCTCGAGATCGTCGACCGACCAGCGCCACAGATCGTCGTAGTCGGCGAACCGCAGGCCGCGGGTGGACTCCAGCCAGCGCAGATGGCCGGTCAGGTTGCTGGCTTCGACCCGTTGCGGCGAAGGCCGCCAGAGAATGTCCCGGTCCGTCACGCCGTTTCCTCAACGTCCGAAACGCAGGACCTGATCAGCCATCAGCCGTGGCCGCTGGCCGAGGCCGCGGGTCCGTCGCCGACCGCGACCAGATGTCGGCGCGCCCGGAAGTGGATGACCCCGTCCTAGATGGCGGGGGGCGCCATCAGGGTCTCGCCCAGTTCGTTGACCGCGATCTCGTTCAGTTCGGCGCCCGGTTCGATGACGTGGACGTCGCGCGGCGCCGCGGCGAGAACGACCAGGGCGAGGAGGCGTCGAATCGGGAGACCGTTGGTTGACGTCTTCATCGCTGGAGTATCTTGGATCATTGGCTGAGGCTCCGTCGAGCTGGAACGGGAGGTTTGGAGTAGCGCATGAGTTCACCGATGAGCGTCTTCTGGGACCCACGTTGTGAGGTGCACACTGTACCGAGGGGATTCCCTGAGCGGCCGGAACGCCTGCAGTCCGTTCTGCCGCACCTGCGAGAGCGGGGCTGGGACCTGGTCGAAACGGGCTCGGACGGGCCGGCCGGCGGAATGGTCGGGCAGAGTCGTCGTCTGGCAGGTCTTGTCCACGATCCCGGGTACATCGAGAGGATGGAGGCGGCGGTCGCCGACGTCGCGGAGTTGGCGGCTGAAGGCGATTTCCCGCGACGACCGTCGCCGACGCTCGACACGAACGACAATCCGCTGTCGCCCGGGACGGCGGACGCGGCCTGGGCCGCGGCCGGCGCCGCGCTTGCGGCGGGCGACCACGTCATGCTGGGCGCGGGCCGCCGAGCGATGAGCGTGACCCGCCCGCCCGGGCACCACTGCGAGCGGGACCGGGCGATGGGCTTCTGCTACTTGAACCAGATCGCGATCCTCGCCCAGGGCCTGATCGAGGTGCACGGCGTGGAACGGGTGGCCATCCTGGACTTTGACGTTCACCACGGCAACGGGACCCAGCACCTGTTCGACCACCGGGCAGACGTCGCCTACCTGAGCGTCCACCAGTACCCCTTCTACCCCGGCACCGGGGCCGCCAGCGAGCGGGGGATTGGGGAAGGCGAAGGCACGACGGTGAACGCGCCGCTGCCGGCCGGCAGCGGCGGCGACGTCTACGCCGAGGTCATGACCGAGTTGCTGTCGCCGGCGGTCCGTTCGTTCGATCCGGACGTGCTGCTGGTGTCGGCCGGCTTCGACGCCTGGCGCAACGACCCGATCGGCGGCATGGCGCTGACCGAGGAGAGCTTCCACCGGTTCGGCGTCGAACTGGCCGGGTTGGCGGAGGAGGCAAGCGACGGTCGGCTGGTGTCCGTGCTCGAAGGCGGCTACGACCTGGCCGCGTTGCCGCGGCTGATCGACGTCTATCTGCGGGGCGCGGTCGGCACGTCGCTGAATGCCTGAGGAATCAGGCCCGTCTCCCGGTGCGTTGTACGATCTGACACGGGAACGGAGGGGGACCCAAGCGTTGAGAACCAGGCCCGGACCGATCCCCTGTTGCGGCTGCGGCTCCGCTCGCCGTAGCGGGACCTTCTCCCTCGCGTCGGCTCGACGACGTGCCGGCTACGCCTGCGCCGCATCTCGGTCCGAGGGCCCCGCGCCAGCGGCGGCTACGAACCCTCGCTACGGACCTCGGTGAAACATGCGAGCTAGCTTCCCGATCAGGATACGCACCCGGAACGTCCGACTGACCGACGACCTGAAGCAGTCGATCGAGTCCGAGGCGGCGGCGCTGAAACGCTTCAACTCCCGGATCGTGGACTGCGAAGTGACCGTCGCCGGGCCGGCCCGCCGTCATCGGGGCGGCCTGACGTTCGACGTCGTCGTCAAGATCGCCCTTCCGGGCCCGGACGTCGTGGTCCATCGTTCGGCCGCGGCCTCCATCCCGGTGGCGGTGAACCAGTCGTTCGCCACCGCCCGTCGGCGCGTCAAGCGCCAGGCTCGCCTCCGCCGCCGCCGCGTACCGCTCAACCGGACCGCCGGTGTCGGTCTTCGGGGCCGACCGCGCCGCGGAAACAGCCGTCGGTTCGCGCGGGCGTAACGAGAACCCGCGGCGACGGCGAGCGATGGGCGATCGAGATCAAGCGCAGCCTGAGCGCCAGAGCCAGAAGGGGATTCCACATGGCCTGCGCCGACATCGGCGCCAGTCGTGCCTTTGTCGTCCATGCGGGGGAAGACCGCTTTCCGGTCTCGGCGACTGCGGAGGGAATCGGCTTGCGCGCGCTCGCGGAAGAACTGCGGGGCTACTAGCCCTGGACGGGCGACGCTCAGCCGAGCACGATCTCCGCCGCTTGCCGTAACTCCTGCTTGCTGGCGGCGGCGACGAGGAGGGTTGTCACGTCGCTGTCCTCGAAGGCCTGGAGACGGTCCTTGATCCGTTCGGCCGAGCCGACGAGGGAGATCTCGTCGGCGAAGTCGTCGGGGACGGCGGCAACGGCTTCCTCGCGGTTGCCGGTCATGAAGAGCTCCTGAATGCGCAGGGACTCTTCCTCCCAGCCCATGCGGGCCATCAGCTCGCGGTGGAAGTTGCGGTTCCTGGCGCCCATGCCGCCGACGTAGAGGGCCAGGGACTGCTTGATCGGCAGGAGGGCCCGGGAGACGTCGTCGTGGACGCGGAGTCGGGCGCCGTAGGCGATCTCGAAGCCGGCGCCGCGGCCGGCAAGGGACTCGGCGTACACCTCCGGTCGATAGGGCGAGTAGTAGAGCGGCAGCCAGCCGCTGCAGAGTTCGGCGGCCAGGGCGACGTTCCTGGGCCCTTCGGCGCCGAGGAAGATGGGCAGCTCGGAACGCAGCGGGTGGACGATCGAGCGCAGCGGCTTGCCCAGGCCCCAGGCGCCTTCGCCCGTGTAGGGAAGCGGGTAGTGCTCGCCGTGCTGGGTCACGGGTTGGTCGCGGGCGAGGATCTTCTGGATGATCTCGACGTAGGCCCGGGTGCGCGACAGCGGCTTGGCGAAGGGCTGGCCGTACCAGCCCTCGACGACCTGAGGCCCGGAGACGCCGAGACCGAGGATGACCCGGCCCTTCGACAGGTGGTCGAGGGTCATCGCGTGCATTGCCGTCGAGGCTGGCGTCCGCGCCGAGATCTGGGCGATGCCCGTGCCGAGACGGATATTCGAGGTGTGCGCCCCGATCCAGGCCAGGGGCGTGAAGACATCGGAGCCCCACGCCTCCGCGGTGAACACGCAGTCGTAGCCGAGCGCCTCCGCTTCGATGGCGATGTCGAGGAAATCGGGACGCGGCCCCGCGCCCCAGTAGCCGAGTTGAAGTCCGAGCTTGAGTGCCATGAGGCCGGACCCTATCGGAAGCCACCGGCGGCCGACGCCGGACGCGCGCCCGAGATGGCCGAGTTCGGAACGTCACGCTAGCGCAACGGCCCGATGTGTGTTGGGTCGTGACCTGGGCGCCTCCAAGCGCGTCGAAGGGACTCGAAGCGACAGCCCCTGATAGCTTGCGTCCGTGTCGCTGAAGGACCAGTTCGACGCCCTCCGGCTAGAGGACCTGGAGGCCCGCACCGGGTTCAAGTGGAGCCGTTACGCGGCGAACGGCAACGGCATCCTGCCGGCATGGGTCGCGGACATGGACTTTCCCGTGGCCGAGCCGATTCGGGCAGTGGTAGGTGGACTCGTCGAGCGCTCCGATCTCGGCTACTGCGAGCCGCCGGAGGTCGGCGATCTGCCGGAGATCTTCTGCCGGCGAATGGAGGAACAGCTTGGCTGGATCGTCGAGCCGGGGCGGATCCGCTTTCTGGTCAACGCGCTCCAGGGCCTCGATCTCGCCGTCATGCTGGGCGCCGGGAAGGGCGAGGGGGTCGTGATCCAGACTCCGATCTACCCGCCCTTCCTGGAGGCGGTCTCCGGCGCCGGCCGACGCCTGGTCGAATCGCCGCTTCGCCGGGGGCCGGAACGGTTCGAGATGGACCTTGACCAGTTGCGAACCGCGATCGACGGGGAGACCCGCGTGTTCATGCTCTGCAACCCGCACAACCCCAGCGGCCGCTCGTGGATGCGGAGCGAACTGGAGGCGGTGGCCGAACTGGCGATCGAGCACGACCTGATCGTGCTGGCCGACGAGATCCACAACGAACTCGTGTTCCCGGGCCACCGGCACACCGTGTTCGAGACCCTCGGCCCCGAGGTGAAGGAACGGACGGTCACGATCACGTCGGCGACCAAGTCGTTCAACCTCGCCGGACTGGAACTCGCGTTGCTCGTCTTCGGCAGCGAGAAGCTCAAGAAGCGGTTCGACGAACTGCCGCGCTTCGTTCTCGCGCATCCGGGCATCCTGGGCGTCGAGGCGGCGCGGGCAGCCTGGAGCCGCGGCGACCCCTGGCTGGAAGAGACGGTCGCCTACCTGGACGCGAACCGCGCCTTCCTCACGGACTTCGTCAACCGCCGCCTGCCGGGAGTCGTGCACGGACCCCAGGAAGCGACCTATCTCTACTGGCTGGACTGCCGCGGGCTCGACCTGCCGATGCCGGCCTCCCGGTTCTTCCTGAAGCGGGCGAAGGTCGCGCTCAACGACGGGGCGGAGTTCGGCCCGCCGGACTCGCCGCTCGGGCTCGCGCGCTGCACGCGGCTCAACTTCGCCACCTCGCGGCCCATTCTCGAGGAGATCGTGGAGCGGATGGCGACCGCGGTAGAGACCGCGTGACGTCGGGACCGCCGAAGATGGGCAATCCTCGTTGGCGTCGCGCGAGGGCCTGGTGGCTGTCGTGTCTGCTTGCGGGGCCGCTGGCCGCGCAGACCGAGGGCGGCGCCGCCGCGCGGCTGCCGGACGTCGAGTGCCTTCGGCTGATGCGGAAGGCCCGGATCGCGGAGCTCGCGTCTCGACCCACGGAAGAGCTGGCCTGGCTCAGGAAGGCCCGCGAGGAGTGCAACGAACCGGTCACGCCCCTGGTTGCCCTGCTCACGTTCCATCAGCGCGTCGGCCTGCCCGAGTCCGAAGTCCGGGACGTTCGCCGCGTGCTCGTCGGCGCGCTCGACGATCCGGCGGGGGCGACGCCGGCGGTGCTGAGTCATGTCGCCCGCGCCGCGGACGCGGAAGAACCCGTTCTGCTGGCCGCGCTCCGGTTCGTCGAGCGCCGTCTGGCGGCCGGCGACGCGGAGGATCGGGCACGTTTCCTGAGGCTGGCGGCCGTACTCAACGAGCGTCTGGGACGGTTCGAGGAGGCGTTGGCTTTGCTGCGCGAGCTGCGCATCCTGGAGCCGCAAAGCGAAATCGTCGGTCATCTCCTGCTGCGTTCGCTGGAGGTCGGGGGCCGATGGAGCGAGGCAGCCGACCTGCTGGACGAGTTGACCCCTTCCGGTGGACCTTACGCGCGTTCCCGCTTCGTGCGGGGGCTCGCCCGCGCCGGACGTCTGGAGGAAGCGCAGCGGCAGCTCGAGCTGCTTGGCCAGGAGCGGAACGACGAGGGCGAGCAGGCCCGACTCGTCTTTTCCGCGATCGTGCTGTCGTCGGCCTGGGACCTCCGGGACGCAGGTCACGTCGAGGAGGCGGAGTCCCTGTTCAGGCGCGCCTCCGAGTTCGCGCCGCCGGAATCCTGGGCCGCTGCCGAAGCGGACGGGGCGCTGGTGCATCTCTACGGGTCGAAGGAAGAGCGGGCGGCTCTGCTGAAGAACTCGTGGCGGCGGTTCGGTCAGGAGGCGGACGGGACGACCCTGCTCAACGAGGCCGCAAGGCTGTTGAGCGCCGGCGACCCGGTCAAGGCACTGGATCTCTTCAGGCGAGCGAGCGAGGAACTCGGCCACCTGGAGGCGGTCTGGTACAACCTGGGCTTCGCGGCCTATCGGGCGGAGCGCTGGGAGGAAGCCGCGGAGGCGCTCGACCGAGCGGCCGGGTTGAACCCCCAGAGAGTGGAGAACGTTTTCTTCAGCGGACTGGCGCTGGTCGAGCTGCAGCGCTGGGAGCAGGCGATCCCGCGCTTCCTGCGCACCCTGGATCTCGACCCGGCGCGCCGCCTCGCCCACTACAACCTCTGGGTCTGCTACAAGATTCTGGGCCGGGAGGCCGATGCGGCGACTCATCGCGCCGCGTACGACGCATCCCGCTAGCCGGCTGCCGTGGCGGCGGTTCAGAACCGCTTGACGTAGCGCTCGAATTCGTTCTGCAGCTCTTCGGGCTGAAGACCGTAGGCGGTCTGCAAGGCGTCCCGGCTGGCGTACTCCTCCGTCAGGTAGAGCAGCAGCCGGACGAACGTTCCGTCGCTTTCCCAGGCTTCCCTGCCGTGGCGGAGAAAGTGGGTGAACAGCCACGAGAAGCCGTAGAAGACCTGGTAACGCTCGCCGTAGAACGTGTCCGCCGAAGCGTCGATCAGTTCGACGATGGACGGCGCCTCGCCCTGCCTGAGGGCCAGGCGGGCCTCGCGTACGCTCCAGACCGACCCGCTCTGAAGGCGTACCGGGCCGCTGCGGCCGTGCGGGACGACGTAGCGCCCGCGGTTCCGCTCGCCCGTGACCAGCCGTCCGTCCTCGATTCTCGAGTGGCCGAAGTACTCGGCCAACCCCTCTTCCGCCCACCTGGGGAGCTGCTTTCCGGGCGCCGTCAGGTGACTGTCGCTGAAGGCATGGAACGCCTCGTGCAGCATCGTGCTCAGGAGCTGATCGTAGTACTGGACCTCCTGGTGGAAGGCGAGCAGCCCGGGCGAGCGGTAGAAGCCGTTGGAGAAGGCTCGGCCGCCGACGTCCTGATTCAGCTGCTTCAGGGAATCCTGCCGGCGGTACAGGTAGACCACGAGCTTCCAGTTCTGGGGCATCGGCTGGATGTGCTCGTCGAAGATCGAGTGGAAGACGCCGAAGACGGACTCCATGTTTCCGGCGAGGGTGTCCGCCGTAGACGCCTCTTCGGCGTCGCTGATCACGATGAACCGCTGCGTCTCGCTTCGTCGCCGATGGTTCCGGTCGATGTACTTCTCCGCGCTCTCGACGACTTCACTGAGCCTCTCGGCGCGCTCCTGCCGCGTCAGCGGTCGGTAGTTCGGCGGCAGGCTGTCGGCCCCCGCCAGTGCTCGCAGGTCGGTGAAGGGGTTCAGGCTCGTGCCTCCGGCGTCCGTCAGCGACGGGCTGTCGAAGTCAGCCAGTGTCCGCCGTTCCTGGTCGAACTTGACGTCAAGGGCGCCAAGTCCGGTTCGGGATCGGCTGTCCGCGCTCAGGAATTTCATGCGCCACGACATGCTGGAAGGCACGGGGTTGTCCTCGGCGTCGCGGGCGGGGCCGTAGCGCCATCGCTTCAGGCCTTCCGTTACCGCGGAGCGCAGCAGGTCGTCGAACCGGGTTGACGGCTCGATCGCCAGGACCTGGACGCGGCTGACGACGCCGGCTTCGTCGATGTCGATCTTCAGTTCGACTTCGGGATCCATGCCGGCGCTCGCCATCTCCGCCGGCGACAGGAGCGGCGGCGTACGAATCCCCACTGCCGGGGTGACGGCCTGGCCAGTGCCGTCCGGACCGGCCGCCAAGCCGGTCGCCGCCGTCAGCAGGACGAGGACGGAGGCGTCGACCTGCTTTACGAAGCGACGGCGGAGGACCGGCGTGGTCTGCCTCCGGCGGCTCAGTCCCGCGAGGCCGGCCACTTCAGGATGCGGCGGGCGCTGGATGTGCCGCCGCCGTCCGCAAGGGCCTGAGGCCCGCGTACGGAGGCATCCGGCAGGAAGGAACGCAGCCAGGCCGTGGCCACGACCTCGGCGATACCCAGAATCTCGCCGCGGCCGCCCCGAGCGTGCGCCGCCGCGGTCTCCACCAGGTCGATGAGATCGCGCTCGGCGTCTCCGGTCGGGAAGCCGAAGACCCCGCACAGACGCCCGGTCTTCTCGCTCTCCAGGGTGACGACGCGCGCGCCGACCAGATCCCCCTCGTCCAGGGGATCCATCGCGGGATGGGCGTCGACCACGAAGCGCTCGCGACTGGTCACCTCGTCGAGGGGGATCAAGGCCCCCTCCAGGCGTCCGATCCGGTAGAGCTGCAACGTGCATCCGACCAGCGCCTCGAGCCATTGGCGCTCCGTCACCTCCAGCAGCAGGCCGCCCTGTCCGAGCAGCTTCTCGGCGAAGCTGAAAGAGCGGCAGTTGCCGTTGTCGGCGTCGGGTTCGAAGCGTCCCTGGGCGAGGATGCAGCTCATCGCGTTGGCGAAGAAGGTGGACTGGTCGCGGCTGCTCCGAGCCTGAAGCTGCTCTTCCAGGTCGATCCGTTCCTGGTCGTCGAGGCCGATCAGGAACTGGTCCTCGATTGCCCATTCGACCTCCTCGCCGTAGCGTTCCAGCAGCCAGCCGCTGGCGCGTTCCACCGCGCGATCAAGCGCCGAGACGCCTGCGGGGAGGGGAGCAACTTGCTGCTGTTCCATGCCGGGATGCTAACTAGGTTTCGTTTTAAATACCACAGAATGAGGCACTTGGCGAAATCGGCACGTCTTCTCCGAGTCCCCTTGCCTCATGCCGAACCGGTGTCTTCGGGTGTTCCGTCGCCGTCCATCCTGCTGTACGCCGTCTGGACGCAGTGAATCTTCAGGGCGTCCGGCGCGGCGGCCAGGAACCCCTGCCACTCGATCTCGGCGATCGCTTCCTCGGGGCTCAGACCCTGTTCCCGGGCGGCGGACGCCTGATTCCAGAAGTCGGACAGGAACTGTCTGAGGGCGTCGACCTGGGCCATGTCGCTGAAGGTCGGGCCGTGGCCGGGAAGGATGAGGTCGAACTCGAGCTCCTCGAAGCGGTCCAGGGTGTCGAGCCACTCGTCGACGTAGGCATCGCCGATGTAGGCGGCGCCGGCCAGGACCAGGTCGCCGGTGAAGACGACCCGTTCGTTCGGCAGCAGGACGACGACGTCGCCGCCGGTATGGCCGCGGCCGAGGTGGAGGAGCTCGATCGGCCGGTGCTGGCCCTCGAAGGTGCGGTGGATCGTCATGCGGCTCGTCAGGGTGACGTCGGGCGGCGTCGGCGCCGTCTCGTCGACCGCAACGTAGTGCGCCTCCTGGACCGCGATCTGCTCCATCAGCGTTTCCTTGTCTTCGCCGTCCTCCATCGTGTCCGCCGTCTCCTTCATCGCGGCGATCTGGTTCGGGATGTTCCCGGTGAAGATCGCGGCGGTCGGCTGGCTCATCACGTCCGTCATCAGCATCGTGCGAGTGAACTCGTGGCCGACGATCGCGACCTCGTCGGGGAACGCCTGGTTCCCATGGGCGTGGTCGAAGTGGTAGTGCGTGTTGACAAGGTGCGTGACCGGCTTGTCCGTGATGTCGGCGATCGAGGCGAGCAGGGCCCGCGCCGCGGCCGGCGTGACGTGGGAGTCGACGACCAGCGCGTCCTCGTCCGTAACCACCAGCATCGCGTTGCTCTGCACGAAGATGGAACCCGTACCGACGATGAAGTAGACGCCGGGCGCGACTTCCTCGAAGGTGTGGGCGCCGGTATCGATGACGGCGCCGTCCGCCGCTTCGAGGTCGCCGCCGCCGTCGGCGCCTCCTTCGCAGGCGGCGAGGCCAAAGGGCAGGGCGGCAACGGCGAGGCAGGTCGTTGCGAGTCGGTGGGTCGGGCGCATGGGAGTTGCTCCTCTCCGTTACGGTTGTCCGGAATCATAGAGCCTGCGCCGCCGGATGCGTCGGCCCTTTCCGCGAACGGAGATCACAGCTCCAGCCGCCGCATCTGACGTACGGCGTGGTCGCAGGCGCGCGCCGTGAGCGCCATGTAGGTCAGGCTCGGGTTCTGGCAGGCGGAGGACGCCATCGCGGCGCCGTCCGTGATGAACAGGTTCGGCACGTCCCAGGACTGGCACCAGCCGTTGAGGACGGATGTCGCGGGATCCCTGCCCATCCGCGCCGTGCCCATCTCGTGGATCGCGAACCCTGGCGGGGAGTTCCGGTTGAAGGTGCGGATGTTCTTCGCGCCGAGCGCTTCCAGCATCTCGGCGGCGCGGGTCTGGATGCCGGCGCGCATCGCCTCCTCGTTCTCGCCGAAGCGCATCGTGATCCGGGCCGCGGGGATGCCCCAGCGGTCCTCGAGCTCCGGATCGATCGTCACGCGGTTGTCCGGGTTCGGCAGGTTCTCGCCGAAGCCGCTGAAGTTGAGCCGCCAGGGCCCGAGCCCGCGCAGGCTCGCCTTGTAGTCGGCGCCGAAGCCGGGCTGGCCGATGCCGCGCTGCCACGAGGCGCCGCGGCCTGCGCCGCACTGGTAGCCGAAGCCGCGCAGGAAGTCCTTCTCGCGGGTGGCCTCGGCGCCGTCGCCGTCCAGGTTGACGAAGCGGGGCAGGTAGCAGGAGTTGGGTCGCCTGCCGAAGGTCGTCTTGTCTTCCAGGCCGTCCAGGTTCCCGTTCGCGCCGACCTGGAAGATGTGGTCCATCAGGTTGCGGCCGACCTGTCCGCTCGAGTTCGCGAGTCCCTCCGCGAAGCGTGGCGTGGCGGAGTTCAGCAGGATGCGCGCCGACTCGATCGCCGACGCGCAGAGGAAGACGATACGGCCGCGCTCCTCGATCGACTCCATCGTGTCGGCGTCGATCAGGCGGACGCCGCTTGCCCGGTCCGTTCGCTCGTCGTAGACCAGGCTGCGGACGACGCTGTTCGGACGCACGGTCAGCCGACCGGTCGCCTCGGCCGCCGGCAGCGTCGCGTTCAGGCTGGAAAAGTAGGACCGGCTGATGCAGCCGCGACGGCAGATGCCGCAGTAATGGCAAGCGCGGCGGCCGAGGTGGTGTCTGGTGAGCACGGCGACCCGGGCCGGCGTGAACCGGCGCGTGCCGCCGAAGGCGCGGTCGAGACCCGCGCGGACCCTCTCCTCCATGCAGTTCTGGGCGATCGGCGGCAGGAACTTCCCGTCCGGGAGCTGCGGCATGTTCTCCGGCTGGCCGGCGATGCCGACGAAGGACTCCACGTGGTCGTACCACGGCGCGAGATCCCGGTAGCGGATCGGCCAGTCCGTGCCGTGACCGTCGCGGGCGTTGGCGCCGAAGTCCAGGTCGCTCCACCGGTAGCTCTGGCGTCCCCACAGCAGGGACCGTCCGCCGAGCAGACGGGCGCGGATCCACAGGAACTCCTGGCCGCCCTCGCCGATCGAGTAGGGGTTGTCGATGTCGTCGACGAAGAACTTCCCCGACCACTCGTCGCAGGCGGCGGCGCGGCTCTGGATCGGCTGGCGCTCGGCCTGGCGCCGGCGGTCCCGCAGGCCCCGGTACGGCATCTGCCAGGGCGGAACGTGTTCGCTGTAGTCTCGCTCGGGAACGACCGGCGGTCCGGCTTCGAGCACCAGCGTCTCCAGGCCCCTCTCGGTCAGTTCCTTCGCCGCCCAGCCGCCGGTGATGCCGGAACCGACGACGATCGCGTCCCAGATCTTGCGCTCGATGATCTGCACGATGGGCGTCGCCGTTTCAGGCGCCCTCGATATCGACGCAGGGATCCCAGCGTCCGGGAACGATGCGGTAGCCGAGTTCGGACTTCATGCCCGCTTCGGAGGTGTAGTAGCCGAACAGGACAAGCCACTTGACCAGGTCGAAGAAGGGCTGCTCGTGGAGCCGGTTCGGGTTGCGCGAGAAGGCGCGGTCGCCGCGTTCGGCCAGAGCCTCCTCCTGCGCCTCGGTCAGGAGGTCGTCCTGAACCGGACCTTCGAGGTCGACGAATCCGGCGGCCTCGGGGTGGCGCTCGCGGGCACGGGCATCGAACCGGTCGAGTTCGGCGAGCAGCCGATCCCGCGCCGCTTCCGGCAACCAGCTTTCCAGCAGGCGGTCGACAAAGGCCGGGATCCCGGCGTCTCCGGCGCCGGGAGTGTCGGTCGGCGGCAGGATGCGTTCGGCGATGGCGTCGAGAGCGCGCGCCTGATGTTCCGTGAGCACGGCAAGTGCGTCGCGTTCGTCGCCGATTGCCTGCCGCCGGTGCAGGCGCGGATGCGCGACGCGTGGATCGGCGAACAGTTCCGTCGGCAGGAACGGCAGTCCGGCGGCCCCGCCGAGCGCCTGAAGAGCGCGGCGCCGGCCGATCGTCGCGGGTCGATGGCTGGCCCCTCCGTTCCCATCCGGCCCGGACGTTCCCACGCGGCCGCTACGATGGGTCGGCGGGCGTTGCATGGAATCGGTCGGGTGGCCGGTCACCGTGCCGGATACTAGCCCGCATGTTTCATCGATGTCCCGTTGCGGTCGCGGATGCGTATCCGAGTCAAGCGGCCGCCGTGGTAGCGGGAACGGTGGAAGCCCGTCAGCTTATCGTGTTGCGGAACAGGAGGATCATCAGCGAGACGGTCGTGCCGGTGTAGAGAGTCAGGCCGGCGCAGAGGAGGCCGACGACGAGCTTCAGCCGGCTGTCCAGGCTTTCGAACCTCGCCGCGGTTTCGCGTCTCAGACCTTCCATGTTGCCGCCGAGTTCCGTGCGCAGCTCGGACATCTCGTGCCGGACAGCCTTGAACTCGCCGCGGGTCTCCGTGCGCAGCTCGGACATCTCGTGCCGGACGGCCTTGAACTCGCCGCGGGTCTCCGTGCGCAGCTCGGACATCTCGTGCCGGACGGCCTTGAACTCGCCGCGGGTCTCCGTGCGCAGCTCGGACATCTCGTGCCGGATGGCCTTGAATTCGCCGTGCGTCTCCGTGTGCAGCTCGGACATCTCGTGCCGGACGGCCTTGAACTCGCCGCAAGTCTCCGCTCGAAGCTCGACGATCTCCGCCTTCACGCGCTCCTCGGTGGCTTCGAGCCGAGCCGTCAGTTCGGCCCGAAAGCTCTCGAAGCGCTCGTTCGTGACCACCGTCCGCTTCAGGGCGGCCACATCCCGTTTCAGGTCGTCGACATCCCGCTCAAGCGAGGTGGGCGGTTGCTCGACCTCGGTCACTTCCGTTGCCGCCTTCGCTTGCCGTTCATCGAGTCCGGTGTCCTCGCGCTTGCGCTTCGTCCTGAGCGAAGGCGACTTTACTACAGTGCTCTGCATCGTCTGGGTCTCCGTGGGCGACGGACCAATCCGGGCTCGGGCCAGTCTTCGGGCGTCTACGGACTCAGACGGATTCTCGCGGCGGCAGTGCGTTCGCCAGCTTCTTCTCGAAGCAGAGGCTGTGCGGGTCATAGGCGTACTCGTTGTAGCAGGGGATCCGGACGTACCCGCAAGAGCGGTAGAGACCGATCGCCGCTGGCTGGTGTTCGCCGGTCTCGAGCCGCAGCGACTGGTAGCCGAACGCCGCCGCGCGGGCCTCGAGTTCCTCCAGGATGCGTCGTCCGAGGGCCCGCCCGCGGTACGCCGGGACCACGTACATCCGCTTGATCTCGGCCTGTTCGGCGCTCAGGCGGCGCAGCGCGCCGCAGGCGACGGCTTCGCCGCCGGCGTTGCGTCCAATGAGCAGGCAGCAGCCGGGGGCGTCCAGCTTGTCCGGCGCGACGCCGTGGATGCTGTCTGCGGGATAGAGCGCGCCGAGTTCGCGGTCGAGCGCTTCGTGGAGGCGCGCGAAGGCGGCGTCGGCGGGGTCGCCGGGTTCGATCCGGACCTCGTCGTCGGTCATCTGCCGGTCGCCTCGGTCGTCCGATCAGGTCGGCGTCGGCGGAATTCCGGGGCTTCCCTGAGCATCCGGTCCCGCAGCGCGCGCTTGTCGATCTTCTCGGTGGCGCCGCGTGGCAACTGCTCGTCCTGGAGCCACACGTAGCGCGGCGTCTTGAATCGGGCCAGGCGCTCGGCGACGTGGGCGCGGACGCCGGCCGCGTCGAGCTCGGCGCCCTCCCTGGGCACCACGACGACGGCGAGTTCCTCGCCCAGCCGGTCGTCCGGGACGCCGAAGGCGGCGGCCTCGTAGACGGCGGGATGCTGGTAGACGACGCGCTCGACCTCGGCGCAGTAGATGTTCTCGCCGCCGCGCAGCACCATGTCCTTCTTGCGGTCGCGGATGTAGAGAAAGCCGTCCTCGTCGATCTCGGCGATGTCGCCGGTGCGCAGCCAGCCGTCCTGGATCGTCTCGGCGGTCACCTCGGGCCGGTTCCAGTAGCCGCGGATGTTCATCGAGGACTTCATGACCAGTTCGCCCCGCCCCCCCGGCGGCAGCTCGGCGCCGTCGTCATCGATGATCTTCAACTCGACGATCGGGCAGGGCCTGCCGCAACTGTCCGGCTTCTCGACCAGGCCTTCATCCGTGTTGCCGGCGCCGCCGGCGTTCGTCTCCGTCATTCCCCAGCCGAAGGACCAGTGCTTGTCCGGCATCATGGTCTGCAGGCGGTCGACCATGCCGCCGGGAATCGGCGCGCCGCCGCCGGAGACGGCGATGAGACTCCGCAGGTCGCGGGTCTCGAGCGACGGCGACTGCAGCATCTCCCAGGTCATGGTCGGGACGCCGTTGAACGAGGTGATCCGTTCGCGCTCGATCAGCTCCAGGGCGAGTTCCGGGTCCCACTTGTACATCATCACGATCTTGCGGCCGACGCCGAAGGAGGCGAGAAGGCCGGCGTGACTGCCGCTGACGTGGAACAGCGGCAGGGGCATCAGGATCGACGGCTGGAACTCCGGGTTTTCCTCCGGTTCCTCGAGCAGCCCCATGGCGATCCGCTGGGCGCTGTAGAAGCCCCAGCTGCCGATGCCGCTGAGGACGCCTCGGTGGGTGGAGACGGCGCCCTTCGGGAACCCGGTGGTACCCGACGTGAAGAGGATCGTCACGTCGTCGTCAGGGTTCAGGTCGACGTCGGGCATCGGTTGACCGACGGCTTCGCGCCAGATGTCCTCGAAATCGTCCACGCCCTCGGGCGTCTCCTCCTTCCAGCGCACGCCGATGCTCTTGACGACCAGGCCCGGCAGCCTGGCGGCGACCCGCTCGTAGCGCTCCTGGTCGAAGAAGGCGAGCCTGGCGCCGGAGTCCTTGAGGCCGTACTCCAGCTCTTCGCCCGACCACCAGCCGTTCAGCGAAACCGAGATGGCGCCGGACGACGTGACTGCCATGAAGGCGATGACCCACTCGGGGCAGTTCCGCATGCCGATGGCGACCCGGTCGCCCTTCTTGACTCCGTAGCGGTGGACCAACTGGTGAGCGAGCGCCGCTGCTCGTTCGACCGCTTCGTTGTAGGTCAGGCGCGCGTCCTGGAACACGAGAAAGTCCTTCTCGCGGTGGTCCTCGCGCGCCTGGTCGTAGACCCGGCGGAGCGTCGGCGGCAAGTTCCTGAAGACCCTGTAGGCAACGCCTCGGACCGTCTCCGTCGCCAGTTCCCAGTCGGCGCCCGGGGCCGTCAGCCAGGCGACCGACTCGTCCCAGGTCATCTCGCCGTGGACCGGCTGGTGGCCGGGAGTTGGCGGGTGCTTTCCCATGTGCAGGTCGAAGTCTAGCTAGCCCGCGATTCCCCGGGCGACCGCTGCGCGGACGGCGGCGCCGGCGCGCTTGCCGGAGACGGCGTCGAGGGCGCGGAAGTCGACGTTTCGGCCGCGCTCCACGTACTCGACCCAGTACGGGTAACCGCACGGCTCGGAACGAAGCAACCTGCCGCGTTCACGGAGGCGCTTGCCGCGCGCCGCCATCAGCAACACGCGATCGGCGAAGTCGGCGGCCCGCTCTTCGGCTTCGGCGGGTTGGAGCGCGGGCGGAAGGGCTGTTGATCCAGGCGCGACGTCGAGGCTGTCCAGTCGGATGTGCGCGGCCTGCCCGCTGAGCCGGCAGACGAGTACGGCGAGCCGGTCGCCGGGCCTGGCGCCGCTGCCGGGCGTGGGTGGTCCCGCGGCAGTCTCCAGCGTTTCGTAGACGGCGAGCCAGTGCGGCAGGTACAGGAGTTCGAAGGCGACGGGCCGCCCGCCTCGGAGTCGGCGCAGACGGCCTCCCGCCAGGCGTCGACGTGCTTCGTCGCCGGCGATCCTTGGCGTGATCGCCGGCGCCGGCCGCGGCGGCGGATTCAGCGTCTCTCCGTCCGTTCGGGGCGGCCGCGGCGGCCGTAGAGCATGAGTATGGCTGCCGCCAGCAGCAGCGCGGCGCCGGCAGCCACGCCGAGCGCGAGGTCGATCGTCTCCGCCGCCGAGAAACCTCCCACGAGAACCGGGATCGCCAGCGCCGCCAGGAAGATGCCCAGAATGCGGGCCGTGGAGCGGTCTCGGCTGGCGTGGTCGGAGGTCATTGCGTCGCGGGGGCGGTTGGTCAGGCCAGCAGCAGGTAGATCACGAGGTAGGGCACGACGAACAGCGCCGCCCAGAGCCTGAGGTCGCGCCATTTCGCGCGGTCGGCCGCGCCGCTGAACACCCAGTCGCGGCTGAGCCGCCACACGGCGGCCGCGGGCAGGACGAGGAGCAAGGCCACGGCGACGCGGGCGCTCCACGGCGGCAAGGCGCCCATTGCGTCGTTGATCGGTCCGAGGACGAACTCGAGGATCGTTCTCATCGCGAGCCGCCGTCGCGCCGGAGGCCGGCTACCCGGCTGCGCAGTGCGGTCTGAAGCGCTTCGTCGTTCCGCACTTCGCCCCAGACCAGGCCGCGCAGCCGTTCCGGCGGCTCGGCCGGCGTCAACCGGCTGACGAGCCAGGTCACGCCCAGAGTGAACACGAAGGACCACCAGGCGACGAACAGGAACGGCTCCTCGGACGGGAACAACCCGTCCATGGCGGGACTGTTGAGCAGCAGACAGAGGCCCACGCCGGCGACGAGACCGGTCGCGCCGCCGTAACGGTTCGCTCGCCTCCAGAGGATGCCGAGCAGGAGCACGGCGAGAGTCGGCCCCTGGATCAGCGAGAAGACGGTCTGGATCGCGTTGTAGATGTTGCTGAAGCGCTGTTCGATCTCGGGCGCGATGAACGCGGCCGTCAGCAACAGAATGGCCGATAGGATGCGGCCGAAACGGAGTTCCGCCGCGGTCCCGAACTCCGCTCCGCCCAGGCGTCGGCGCAATCGACCGAGCAGATCGCGGCTCCAGAGGGTCGTTGCCGAGTTCAGGTTCGAGTCGACGCTCGACATCAGAGCCGCCAGGAAGGCGGCGAACATGAGGCCGCGCAGGCCGGACGGCAGCAACCGGGCGATCAGGCTCGGCACGGCTTCGTCGGCGCTTGCAAGGTCGGGTACGATCAGGATCGCGGCGAGTCCCGGCAGGGCGACGAGCAGCGGGATGAAGAGCTTCAGGAAGCCCGCCAACAGCACGCCGGCCTTCGCGTCCCACTCGCTGCGCGCTCCGAGGGCCCGCTGCACCATCGTCTGGTTGCCCGTGTAGTAGGCGACGGAGAGCACGATGCCGAGCCCCAGCACGATGCCGGTCCAGGGGAAGGGAGTCGTCGTGTCGTGGGGCAGGTAGAGCGAGAAGTGGTCGGCGTACTGGGCGCCCTGGTTGAGGATGCCGTCCCGCAGCGCCCCCAGGCCGCCGACCTCGTGGAGAGCGCGCGCGACCAGGGCGGCGCCCCCAACGAACATGACGATGAGCTGCAGGACGTCGGTCATCACGACCGCCGCCAGGCCGCCGCTGATCGTGTAAATGCCGACGATCGCCGTGGTGACCCAGATGGAGAACCGCGGATCCCAGCCGAGCACCGTGCGCATCAGGAGCGCGGTGGCGTGGATCATGATCCCGAGGTTCAGCGCCAGGATGACGCCCCAGGCAAGAGCCAGGAAGCTGCGCACGCCGTCGCCATAGCGGCGGCCCAGAAACTCCGGCACGGTGTACACGCCGCTGCGCCAGTAGAACGGGACGATGAGGAAGGCGGCGATCAACAGGGCCGGCATCGAGCCGAGCCAGTCGAAGTTGGCCTGGGCGAGGCCGTAGCGGTACGTGCCGCCGGCGACGGCGATGAAGTCCGTCGCGCCGATATCGCTGACCACGATCGACATCCCGATCGCCCAGAAGGGCAGGGCGCGGCCGGCGAGCAGGTAGTCGCCGCTGGTCCTGACGTAGCGGCTGAAGCCGGCGCCGATGACCAGTACCCCCGCCAGGTAGACGAGGACGATCGCGGTGTCGAGCCCGGAGAGGCCCCAGGTCACGACGGCGCCGCCCTTCCCGCGGCGACGCCGAGTGCGGTCTCGGTCTCGAGGCGCCTGAGACTCGCCTCCGCGTCCCGCTCGGGCGCTCCGTCGGCTTCCGCGGTCTCGTCCTGCTCGACGACGAACAGCCGTACGCCCGCCTCGAGGGCGGCATCGACGCAGCCCGCGATGTCGATGTCGCCCGCGCCCAGGGGCCGGAACCATCGCTCCGAAGTTGCCCGCTCGGCGACCCGTTGCTCAGGCGGTCCCGGGAGCAGGCCGTCCTTCAGGTGGAGGAGTTGCACCCGATCGCCAAGTTCCCGGATCAGAGCCACGGGGTCCGAGCCGGCGAAGGCGGCCCAGTAGGTGTCCAGTTCCAGTCCCCAGCCGTCATGGGAACGGCGGGAGAGCAGCGCATGCAAGCCGTCCCGGCCGCGACTCTCCGGTAGGTCGTCGTCGAACGGGAGCAGCTCGAATTCGTGGTTGTGGTACGCGAAGCGGAAGCCGCCGGCCCGGAGTCGGTAACTCAGCAGATCGAGCCGTTCGCCGAGTTCCAGGTAACGGCCCGGGCTGCCGTCTCCGCGCTCGTCTTCGTCGAGCCAGGGACAGACCAGGACGTCGCATTCGAGTTCGCGGAAGGTCTCCATCGCCGAAACGGGGTTCGCTTCGAGTTCCGCCAGGGGTACGTGGGCAGCGGCGATGGAAAGGCCGCGGTCGGCGAGGAGGCGCCTGAGTTCGGCGGTCGTGCGGTCCCGGAGGCCGCCGAACCACTCGATCTCTCGGTATCCGGCGCCGGCGATCCGGTCGAAAGCCGTTTCAAGGTCTTTCCGCGCCTCCCGGCGCAGCGTGTAGAGCTGGAGCGCAACGCGAGGCGCGACGGCCTCGCCCGTCGTCACTCCGCGGCCTCCGCGCTTCCCGTGTCGCCGGCCTCTTCGATCAGCTCGTGGTAGAGGCCGAGGTAGTACGGCAACAGGAAACTGACGCCGTCGGCCAGGTAGCGGCCCTCGCCGGGGTGATCGAGACGCCAGGGATCGTGGTTCCAGTGGTTGACGAAGCGCTCGTCGATCGGCAGCACGCGGCCGTCCAGCAGGTGGCCGCGAACGTCGCGGGGCTCTTCCCCGTCCATCGGGCCGCCCGACGACGTGCGCTCGGACCGGGCCGCTCGCGGCTCGAGCTCGCTCCGCGCCGGTTCGCGCAGCGGCGCCACGTCGAGTCGGTGACTGTTCGACAGCGCCCAGTCGACGCGGTCGAGCGGGTAGAGGATCAGGCTCTCGACCGCATCGTGGAGCGGGTAGTCGCCGCGGCTGTAGGTCTCGTCTTCGAAGGCGTCGCGGTAGCTCGTGCCGTCGATGGCCGCGGCGTGGATGAAGTCGAACAGTGGATTCCGTTCGGCCGCGAGAACCTTCCAGTACTGGCGCAGCGAGTGGGCGACCACGCTTCGGACGGCCTCGTCCCGCTCGTATCTCAGGAGATGGTAGAAGTTCATGAACGCCATCTCGTCGTCCGACTGGTTGCCGGTGCCCGGGCCGCTCTGGACTTTCGGGTTGCGCAGATTCGCCAGGTAGGCGTGATCCTCCAGGAGGCGTCGGGCGGCGTCGGCGTAGCGCTGTCCGCGGGAGTCGCCGGCGGCAAACGCCGCGCGGCTCATGTGCTCGGCGATCCGCAGGTAGGTCAGGTAGGAGAGCGAGTTGAGCCCCCGTTCCTCCCACCAGTTCCGGTCGTGGTTCAGTTGCTCCGGGCCGAAGACGGCCCAGCGGGTGGGCTCTCCGTCATGGTCGACGAGAGCGCCGCCATGGTCGATCAGGTGGTCCACGATCGCGAGCGTCGTCTCGCGGACCTCGGCGCGTTCCGTTTCGGTGTCCGCGACCAAGTCGTGGTACAGGCCATAGAAGAAGAAGTGACCGTCCAGTTCGTCGGAACTCGTGTCGCTCTTCCAGTGCCACTTGCCGTCGGCGCTCGTGGGCCAGCGGGGGGCGATCGTCTTCCACAGGCCGTCCCGCTCTTCGCGGAGCCGACGGTCGATCTCGACGCGGCCGGCGTTCGGGTTCGGCCCGTCGGTCGGCAGGATGGTGCGGGCGACGAAGCCGGGCCGGGCGGGAGGCGTGCCGCCCTGGGTCACGAGTTGCAGGAAGCGCAGCGCCTCGAATGCCTGGCGCGCGTTTTCTCGCGCTTCCGGCTCGCCGGTGACTGCCCACCGGAAGCACTCGGCGGCGCCGTACATCGAGGTCCACAGGCCGTCGTTGTCGCTGTCGGACTGGCGGAATTCCGACGTGTCGCCGGGCCGATCGAGCGCCACGCCCAGGACGTAGCCGTAGGGAGTGCGCCGATGGAAGCGGTCGATCGCCTGGCGAAAGCTCTCCGCCTTCCGCCGGAGGGTCATCGGCCGCGCGTGGATGCTGCCGGGACCAGCGACGGTCTCGACTCGCACGGTTCCGTTCCGGTCGATCCGGACCGACAGGACGTGATCGTGGGGCAGCCAGCGTCGCCCTTGCCGGTACTGCCAGCGAGGCGGGTCGCCCGGGTCGGCGCCGGGGATCAGATGGACCAGCCCGCGCGTCGTGCCGGCCCAGATCGAGCCGTCCGGGGCCGCGGCGAGGTCCGTGAAGTCGTTCCAGGGCAAGCCGTCGTGGCGGTCGTAGAGGCGCCATGCGCCGGTGACTTCGTCGAGAGAGCCCAGGCCCTGAGGCGAGGCGAACCACAGCCTGCCGCCGTAGTCGAACTCCACCGCCCGCACGTCGACCGGCGCCCAGCTCCGGTCGCCGTCTCGCGGCAGCAGGCGGCGCCAGGAGGTGTCGGCGCCCGTGCGCAGGTAGACGCCGGTGGACGTGGCGGCCGCTGCCCGGATCGCGGCGTCCGTGACGACCTCGCGCACCTCGCCGGGGGCGTCGAGGGCACTGGAGCGGGACGGCGCGAACGTGGGCTGAGGGTCGGCGGAGGCGCGCGGCGGCTCGTACTCCGCGACCTGCTGCAGGAACGCCTCGACGCGGACCGGCAGTTCGGTCTGGACCGCTGCGGCCGCCATGGCGAGCGGCGAGAGAAGGAAGGCGAGGAGCGACGCCGTGGGCAGGTTCACCGGAGGAAGCGTATCGCCGGCGGCGCGGTCGGGTCGGCTCAGGCGCGTAC
>CBDBDB010000001.1:0-9683 GCA_965203495.1 Candidatus Multivorans sp. | reverse complement strand
TCGGGCAGACGGACCAGATCCGCGGACGACACGGCGAACCCGGGCAGATTCCGGTCGTACAGGAAGTCGCCGACCAGAGCGTCGAGGTCGATGCCGGCCTCCCGGGCGGCCCGCTTCAGGTCGTCGGCGTCGAAGGTCGAACCTGCGTGGTCGCGCACCAGGTTGGCGATCATCGCGCCGGTCCGCTCGCGACCGGCGCCGTCGAGAATCGCCTCGGCGAGGGCGGACGTCTTGAGGTAGAGGGCGTTCACCGCCTTCTTGGGGTCGTCCTCGACGCTCATGTCGACGAGCGAACTGTCCAGCGCGTAGTCCCAGACCTCGGGCCGGTCGGTGACGCTGTCGACGATGCTCCGTGCGATCGAACCGCCCGCCGCCTGGCCCAGGGCCACGTCCTGCATGACGCTGGCGACGGTCCAGCCCATCTCGCGGTCGAACAGATGGGCCGAGAAGTAGGACTCGCCGTCGGCGATCAGGCGATTGACGAGATGGTGGCACAGCGCCTCCAGCGCCAGAGCCTCCGGGCCGCGGGCGCCGGTGCGATAGCGGAAAAGGTTGCGGACGCCGCCGACCAGAACGTTGCCGCCGAGGAAGTCGTTGGCGAAGAAGCTCTCGAGACGCCGCGCCTTGGCGCGCGCCAGCCCGCCTTCCTGGTCCTCGAACCGCTCCGGGTTGCGGAACGCGAACTCGAAACGGGACGTCGGCAGGCTGGACTCTGACATCAGCAGCATTCCGGGCGGCGCCCGCGCGGTGTCCATCCGCCATCCTCCCGCGTACCCGCGCAGGGTCCACGGCGCCTCGACCAGCGAAAACTGACGCCAGGGGAAACGGGAGTCCGACGTTTCGGGCCGTTGCGAAATGCTCGGCCGCCCCGCGCCTCGATCTCCTCCCGGGCATCGGCGAAGTAGTTCAGGTTCCGCAGGTGCCGGCGGTCGAACAGGAGTTCGATCTCGACGCCTTCGACCACCGTGGCGCGGCGCTCGTAGACGCCGGCGACGAGGGCGACCTCCGGTACCGCCGCGCTCGGTCTGAAGCGCGTGCGATCGCCGGGAGGGTTCGCCTTTGCCGGGCCCGGCAACCGTCCAGCCGGCGGGCGCGCCGACCTCCAGGTCGAGTTCGAACCAGTCCCGGGGGCGCAGCCGCGGGTCGTCGACGCCGACCATGCCGCCGGGTCGGGGCAGCCAGGCGATGCCCGGCATCAAGGCGACGAAGCGCCGCTCCAGCATGGCGTTGTTCGCGCCGAGAAGGATCAGTTGGGCGTCCTGGTAGCCGACTCGTTCGAAGTCGATGGAGGAATCGAGGTAGGCGAAGCGGATGTCGGGTCGGCCCCGCGCCCGCAGGCGCAGTTCGACGGTCTCTCCGGCCGCCGGCGAGCGTCCGAGGTCGATGTCCAGCAGACCGTCCTGGTGAGTGAAGGCGAGCGCACGGCCGCCGTTCTCGACGGCGTCGATCTCGAGGCCCGGATTCAGGCTGAACAGCGTCTGGCGGCCGCCGTTCGCGGAGAAACCGAGCTCGAGGTCCAGGGCGAGCCGTCCTCCGGACCGGATGTCGACGACGCCCCGGATGCGCTCGACGTCGACGACCGGTTCTCCCTGTCGGGTCTGGTGGGCCTCGCGCCACGCGTCGACCTGTTCGAGCCGGGCGAAGCTGCCGGCGACCGCGGCGGCGAGGATCGCCGCGCCGGCCGCGACCAGCCCGCCGCCGCCGATGCCCCAGTTGCGGCGGCGAGAGTCGTCCAGCCGCGGATGGACGGCGATCGCCACTCCCAGCAGACCGGCGGCGATCGCGGCGGCGCTCATCCGGTTGACGATGATTCCTGCGCTCCACATCTGGGGCGCCACCTCCGAGATGTTGCCGTTGAAGCCGCCGTTGATCGCCAGCATCGGCAGGAGGTGGACGGGCAGCCGCATGGTCACCCAGACCGCGCCGACCGCGAAGCCGAGTCCCGCCAGCGCCGCGACCAGTCGGTTGCCCGAGACCAGGGCGACGACCTGCACGAGGGCGACGTGGAGGGCCAGAGCGGGCAGCGCGTCGAGCAGCAGGTACGCCCAGACGGAACTCCAGAGCGCCGGCTCGCCCACGTACCAGTTCAGCGCGACCGCCAGGTGACCGATCGCCTGGATCAGCAGCAGGCCGAGGAAGGCGACGCCCATGACCATCGTCAGCGCGCCGGCGAATCGGCCGATCACGAGTTCCGCGTTGGTGTAGGAACGGCTGTCTAGGACTTCGATCACCCGGTCCCTGCGGTCCCGGGCGCGCAAGTCGAAGGCGAGGAACACGACGCCGACCGCGAGCACCGCGGTCTGCCACACCGCCGTCTGCGTGATCAGGTACTTCGGGCTCATGGCTCCGACCGTGGCCGAGGTCGAGGAGAAGAGACCGTGGATGACCCAGTAGTAGCCGTACAGCACGAGACCGAGCAGGATCGCGGCGCCGGAGAAGAACCAGAATCGGAACAGGCGCCGGATCGTGCGCATCTCGGCGCGGGCCAGCGTTCGGACGGCGGCGAACGACATCACGTTGCGTCCTCCCCGGCGGCGCTCCCGCCGTCTCCGGCGCGGCCTCCCTCCGCGGTGCGTTCGGTCTCCCGCGCGTCCGCGGTCTCATCGTCGTTCTCGCCGAAGCGTCCGTCCCGCAGCAGCTCGTCGGCGCGGCCGCGGGCCAGCATGAAGGCCAGGTAGCCCTCCTCCAGGGTCGGGTCGGACGCGGGTCGGCCGCCTTCGGGCAGCCGCTCCGGCGCGACGACGCCGCGGTAGACCGTCTCCCGCTCGGCGACCGTCCGCGAGACGATCTCGAAGTCTCCCTCGGGCGGCGGCGCGGAGCTCGGCAGGGCGAGTTCGAACACCTGGCCCCGCGCCCGTTCGAGCAGTTGGTCCGGCGATCCGCGGAAAACGACCTTGCCGCCGTCGAGCAGGGCAAGGTCCTTGCAGCCGGCGCCGAGGTCGGCGACGATGTGGGTGGACAGGATGATCGTCCGTTCACGGCCCAGGGTGGTCATCAACCGGCGGAACCGGATGCGTTCCTCGGGATCTAGCCCGACGGTCGGCTCGTCGACGACCAGCAGTTGCGGCTCGTGAATCAGGGCCTGGGCGATCCCGAGCCGGCGGGTCATGCCGCCGGAGAGTTTCTTGACCTTGCGGTGGGCGACTTCGCCCAGCCCGACGCTGTCGAGAACCGCGTCGACCCGCGCGCGCCGTTCGGCCCGACCCCGCAGGCCGGACAGGTCCGCCAGCGTGTCGAGCGCCTCCTCCACGCGGTGCAGCCGCCAGGCCCCGAACTCCTGCGGCAGGTAGCCGAGGCGGGAGCGGACCGCGCGGCGCTCGCCGACCACGTCGTGGCCGAACACGCTCGCCCGGCCTTCGCTCGGCTGGAGCAGGGTGCAGAGAATCCGCATCAGCGTGCTCTTGCCGGCGCCGTTCGGGCCCAGCAGACCGAACAGTCCCGCCCCGATCGACAGGTCGACCCCGTCCAGGGCGACCGTGCCCCCCTTGTAGACGTGTCGCAGACCCCGCGCGTCGACAGTCGCGCTCACGATAGCTCTCCTCCTCGCTGCGTATACGGTGGTCGGCGTGGCCTGGTTCTGTCGGGGTCCGGATCCTGCTCGTGCGCGTCGGCGGTCGCCGTGCGTGCCGTCGCTTCGTGCCTGCGCTGCCGGCGTCGTCGTCGTCAATGAAACCGGATCCGGTTCGCCAGCGTAGACCGAGTGTTCGTATACTACGTCGCGCGGGGCGGAAGCTCGCCCCGTCAGGAACGCTTGACACCACGCCTCATGGAGACCGTACACATGACTCGTTCCCGGATCTCGTCTTCCCGGATGTCGTCTTCCCGGATGCCGTCGGCGCCGCGACTGCTCGCGTTCGCCGCCCTTGCTTCGCTGGCGCTTGCCGGCGCCGCGTCGGCGGCGGCCGACCCCGAGCCGATCACGTTCTACCGCGACGTGGCGCCCGTGCTGCAGCAGGAATGCCAGGTCTGCCATCGTCCGAACGGCGCCAACCTGGGAGGCATGGTCGCGCCGATGGCGCTCACGACCTACGAGGAGGCTCGCCCCTGGGCCCGCTCGATCGCCCGCGTCGCCGCGTCGCGGGAGATGCCGCCCTGGGATGCGTCGCCGGAGCAGCACGGTCTGTTCGCCAACGAGCGGACGCTGACCCAGGAAGAGATCGACCTGCTCGTCGCCTGGGCCCGGGCGGGCGCTCCCGCCGGCGATCCCGCGGACGCTCCCGAGCCGCTCGAATGGCCAAGCGACGACGGCTGGCTGATCGGCGAACCCGACCTCGTCCTCCAGTTCGACGAGCCCTTCTTCGTCGAGGACGACGTCGAGGATCTCTACGTCTACCTCAAGACGACGATCACCGAGGAGATGGTTCCGGAGGACCGCTTCGTCAAGGCGATCGAGTTCCGTCCCGGCAGTTCCGTCGTCCACCACATCATCGTTCCCGGTCTGGGCGGCATCGCTCCCGGCAACGATCCGACGATCCACGCCGACGGCCTGGCCGACGTGCTGAAGGCGGGCCGCGACCTGCAGTGGCAGATGCACTACCACAAGGAGCCGGGTCCCGGCACCGGCGTCTGGGACCAGTCCTCCGTCGCGCTGAAGTTCTACGACAGCGAGGAGAACGTCCGGCACAAGGTGTTCAACGCGGACATGGGCAAGTACGACTTCGCCGTGCCGCCGGGAGCGTCCGACTACACCCTCCAGACCGAGTGGACCTTCCCGACCGACTCCGAGATCGTCAGCTACCTGCCGCACATGCACCTGCGCGGCAAGGCGGCGAAGTACGAGGCCTTCTACCCGGACGGCAGCCATGAAGTCCTGCTCGACGTGCCGAACTACGACTTCAACTGGCAGACCTCCTACCTCTACAGGGAGCGCAAGAAGGTCCCGGCCGGCACCCGCGTTCTCCTGACCACCGTGTTCGACAACTCGGCGGAGAACCGGTCGAATCCCGATCCCACCCAGACCGTGCGCTGGGGCGAACCGACCACGGACGAGATGAGCTTCGGCTTCATGGCCTACGTCAACGACACGAACGAGGGCCATGTCGCCTTCACCGGCGACGACGGCGGCATCGACCTCACGGCGGTCGTGGCCTTTTCCGACGAGAGCCGCGACGGCAAGATGCAGCTTGAAGAGGCTCCCGGCGGGATCAAGCAGTACTTCGAGATGATGGACCGGAACAAGGACGGTGCCGTCGACATGGAAGAGGCGAAGGCCGCCAACGACTTCCTCGCCCGGATGGCCGACCAGGAGGACGCCGAGACCGCTCCCGCCGCCGGCGGTCCGTAGACCTCGACGGCCCGTCCGTCCGACCGAACCGCCGGCGCGCCGCAAGGCCGCCGGCGGTTCCGCGTTTGGCCGTCGGATCCCGCGGGTCCGCCGCGCCGCCCCGGTTCGCGGCGTTGCCTGACACCTCGCGGGCTGTTGGACAACCTGCTGATTCTGGCGTACTTTCGCGTCTTCCGCGCACGCCTTCGACGCCCGGATGGGAGGCCGGATCGACGATGAAGGTCCCGACGATATTCGAGTCCTGCCGCCCGCGTCCCGACGTGCTGGCGGGGGCGGTGACGGAGGCCGACTACGCGGCGGATCTCGCGCAGGTCGTTCTCGGCCGCGGCGCCGCCGACTACGTGGAACCGGAGCGGTTCTTCGCCAACAGCTACCCGACGCGGGGCCTCAGGAACCTGCTGACCAACGTCTGCGGGCGGTTGAGCGGCGCCGGCGGCGCGGTGACGGCGATCTTTCGCCTCGACACGTCCTATGGCGGCGGCAAGTCGCACGGGTTGATCGCGCTCTGCCACGCCGCCCGCGGAGCCTCGGCCGTCCCCGGCATCGGCGAGTTCGTCGACCCGGCCCTGCTGCCGGCGGCAAGGGTGCGCGTCGCGGCGTTCGACGGGGAGAACGCCGACCCGGCCAACGGCCGCCGGATGGAGGGAGGCGTTCTGGCCTTCACGCCCTGGGGCGAGATCGCGTCGGCGCTGGCCGGACAGGAAGGGTACGAGCGGGTGCGCGGCAGCGACGAGAGCGGAATCGCTCCCGGCGCCGAGACCCTGCGCGAGCTGTTCGGCGGCGAGCCGGCTCTGATCCTGCTCGACGAGCTGTCGGTCTACCTGCGCAAGGTCCGGGATGCGGGGAAGGCGGGTGCACAGTTGACGGCCTTCCTGACCGCCCTGTTCAAGGCCGTGGAGAGTGCGCCGAACGCCGCCCTCGTCTACACGTTGGCCATCGGCAAGGACGGGCGGGCGACGGACGCCTACAGCGCGGAGAACCAGTTCATCGCCGACGGCATGGCCGAGGCCGAGAGCGTGTCGGCGCGCAAGGCGACGCTGCTGAACCCTACGGAGGAAGACGAGACGATCCAGGTGCTGCGCCGCCGCCTGTTCGAGTCGATCGACGAGAGGTCGGCGGGCTCGGCCGCCGACGCGTACCTGGCGCAGTGGAAGACCCACGCGGCCGCCTTGCCGGAGGCCGCCAACCGGCCGGAGGCCAGAGCGGACTTCCTGTCGAGCTATCCCCTGCACCCCGAGGTTCTGGAGACCCTGACGGCCAAGACCGCCACGCTCGGCAACTTCCAGCGGGTGCGAGGCATGCTGCGGCTGCTGGCGCGCACGGTGGCCCACCTGTGGGACGAGCGACCCGCCGACGCGACGGCGGTCCATCTGCACCACATCGACCCGGGCCACGAGCCGATCCGGCAGGAGATCGTCACGCGCCTGGGTCAGTCGGCGTTTGCGCCGGCCATCTCCAACGACATCTCCGCCGGGCCGGCCGGCAAGCCGGCGCTGGCCCAGGAAATCGACGCCGCCCATCACGGCGGGCTGCCGCCCTACGCCTCCTCCGTCGCCCGCGCCATCTTCATCCACACCCTGGCGTTCAACGATCCGCTGAAGGGGGTTTCCCCGGAGCGGCTGCGGTACGCGGTGCTCGGCCCCGCGATGGACATCAGTTTCGTCGAGGACGCGCGCAAGAGGTTCCTTGCCGAGTCCGCCTATCTCGACGATCGCCCCGGAGCGCCGATGCGCTTCTTGGCCGAGGCGAATCTGACGCAGATCGTTCGGCGGACGGAAGAGCATGTCGATGCCGGAGACGCGCGGGCGGAGCTGAACGACCGGATCCGCACGATCTTCGAAGGGCCGACGCTGGACGCGGTCCCGTTTCCGGCCGGACCGTTCGACGTGGCGGACGACATCGCGGACGGCTGCCCGAAGCTGGTCGTTCTCGCCTGGGAGGCACTGGCCATCGGTGCGTCGCTTGACGTCGTGCCGGAGCTGATTCGGCGCATCCACGAACGAAAAGGCGCGGAAGGTTCCGCCCTGCGGGCGCTCCGCAACAACCTGGTCTTCGTCGCCGCCGACGAGGCGCGCACGGACGACATGCGCCGAAGGGCACGCCGGCGGCTGGCGTTGCGGGAGATGAAGAGGCCGGAACGCCTCGCGGAACTCGCGGAGCACCAGCAGGAGCAGGTGCGGGAGTGGGAGGCTCGGTCGGAGCAGGAACTCGCGCTTGCCGTCCAGCAGTGCTACCGACACGTGCTCTACCCGTCACGCCATCGCATCGGCACGGGCGACGTCGACCTGGCGCACACGGCGATCGACACGCACTCGGCTTCGGACCGACCGGGCGAAGGCCAGCGGCAGATCGTGCGGGCGTTGCGCGACCTGAACAAGCTGCGTCTGTCCGAAGACGAGCCGGACTCGCCCGCCTGGGTGCGCGACCGGACGCCGCTCAGGAAGGGTCGGATATCGACGCTGTCCTTGCGGAACGAGTTTCGGCGCGATCCCGCTCTGCCGATCCTGGTGGGCGACGACGTCTTCGTGCGCGGCCTGAGAAGAGGCATCGAGCAGGGCGAGTACGTCTACCAGCGCGGAGACTTGCTGTTCGGGCCGGGCGATCCGCCGGCCTCGATCGAGATCGACGAGCAGTCGATGATCTTCACGATGGCCCACGCGAAGAGCGCGGGGATCTGGCCGCGACAGCCGCCCGCGCCGCAACCGGCGGCGCCGCTCGGGACGGAGCTCGCGGAGGGCCGGTCGACGCTCCCGCGGCCAGGCGCGTCGGAGGCACTGACCGATCGACGCCCGGCCGAAGCGGAGGCGCCGGACGAGTTCACCGCCGAGGCGATTCTCCGCGAAGCTCTCCTGCAGCTATGGGAACAGGCCCGCGCGCGGAACGTCGAGGCCACCGGCGCGTTGACCATCCGCCTGTTCGAGGCAGGCGATGCGTTCCGACTTCTCGGCGTGGTCGGCGCGGAGTCCGGCGCCGAACGGATCGTCGCCCTGACGGGAGGCTACGAGACCCGCGCCGGCGGCACGTTCGCGCTGGAGTTCCGGGGTCCGGTGTCGGATGCGCAGCCGGTTCGGGAGTTTCTGGCGCCGCAGCTCCGGGATGCCGCCTCCACGGACCTGGAGGCCAGCTTCGAGCTGATTTTCAAGGACGGGCTGCCGATGAACGGCGACGCGGCGGAGAAGCTGACGGAGCGGCTCAGCCGGTTCGCCAGCGGCGCCGCCTACGTTGCCGCCGCCGCGAAGCCGAAGGCCTGAGATGGCCGGGATGCAGTGCGTCTCCCGGATCGGGTCGGCCGCGGCGGCGCCGCGTTACGAGCTGCGCGTGCTGCGCCATGGGCCGACGGACTCGGCCTACGAAGTCTGGCAGTTGCCGTCCGCCGCCTCGCCGCACGTCGTCCGCCCGCGGCGGGTCGCCGGGCTGCGGGGCCGGAACCTGGATCTCGTGGAGCACCGCGTGCTGAGACGGCTGGCGGCGGCCGGAATCCGCCCGGCCCGCGCCGCCGAAGAGACGAGGCGGGGGACGACGCGGGCAAGCGCGCGGGCCCATGTCCTGAGCGAGGACCTCGCGCTGACGCTGGGACTCCTGTTCCGCACCCTGGCGCCGATGCGCAGCCGCGAGCGCATGCGCAGCGTCGCCGCGGGCATCGAGGCGATGGACCGCGAGGAAGCGGCGTACTGGCTGGGCATGGCGATGCACCGCGGCGCCCCGCGCCGGGTGCTGGCGGCGCTGCGCTGTCTGCTGACCGAACCGAAAGGAAGATGACATGTCGGTGCGCGAGGACGACGAAGGCGGCGGAGTGAACGCGGACCCGGCGGAGCAGTCTCTGGACACGGAGCAGTCGCCGGACATCGAGGAACCGGAAGGTCTGGAGACGGGAGGCGCCTCTTGGGACGACTACCCCCTGGACGAGATGCTGAACCCTCGGCATCCGGGTCTCCAGCGGAACGGACTTCCATCGGCCCGTCCACACCGGCTTCGGCCTGACGCAGAAGCTCCGCCGACCCGATGACGAGGCTCTTCGGCGTTCGGGACCGCCTCGCCCGGGCCTTCGACGCCGATGGCAAGCGGAATGCGGAGGGTCACCGCATGCACCGCGACTGCTTCGAAGGCGACCGCGCCTGGTTCTCCGACTCCTCGGATACCGAGAAGAGCAGGTTCCGCCGCGAGCTGACCTTCCCGCACCCCGAGGAACCGGCGAAGTCCCTGTTCTGTCCGTGGCACGGCAAGGAGCGCCATCAGACCCTCCGCGTCCATTTCTCCTGGCCGATCCAGGCCGGCAAGCCGGTCTACGTCGTCTACGCCGGCCCCAAGCGCATGAAGCGGTGACCCGGGGGAACGTGGTCAACTCCGAGCCGGATCCTGGTTGTCTACAGTGGGCTGGACCGGGCGTCCGCTGCGTCTC